>WGNL01000009.1 GCA_016124585.1 Bacteroidota bacterium
GCAGGCGTGAGGGCCAGGGTCAGTAGGCTTGTACGAAAGGGGCTTTCATTCTCCAAGAAACTGGAAAACCATGTGGCTGCTTTACGATATTTCTTTTGGAGATATAATTTAGAAAGGCAGCCTTACATTTGATACACCGCCGAATATGCTTGATCTTTCATATTGATATGCCATAATTTTCTCGCTAAAGCTATATTCTTTATTTCGCCATTTTTTGCTTCATATTTCTTTGTTTGAAACAGTTCAAATGCCCGCCATTCCTGTGTTTCCAGCATTGGATAAAAATAGTCATCCGTCAATATGGTTAAGCTGCTATCCAACTCGGCAGCTTTGTAAAGCCATACAAAAGTTGAGTCTTGGGATTGAGCAATGGCGTATAGTTTTGCAATTTCATAAGCATTCCAATGGTCTTTGGTAATTGCATAATCTTGTTTCCAATGTTCAATTGCTTGATTGATTTTGCCATACTTCGCTAGTTTTTGAGCTTCAATGGCGAAAGAGGTTTGCGCTTTCGTACTTACGGGAATAATAATTAATAAAGTGCAAAATAGACTTCTGGTTATTAGTTTTAAATTGACGCTCATAAATATTTTATTATTGAACAAACTAAATTTGAAATTTTTTAAGGCTTAATGCTTTGAACCTAATTAGCCACTAGTTGCACCAATAAAATAAATCAACGTGTCCAAAATCCTATCCCGCACCAAGCAATTCCTCAGCCGAGCAGCCAATGTTTTCGACTCCGATGACCCGCTTGTGATTGTGCCATACCGGGGCTTTGCCAGTCAAGAAAAATTTTACCTGAAGGGTAGAGTGCTGGAGAACAAGGGCATTTTCGAAGGGAAAAGCGAAAGTAAAATTCGCAACCTGATAGATATGCTGAAACGCTTCGAGAGCGATGAGGTGCCTGGCGCAAGACTGACGGTGCAGTTGATGGGAAGTGAACATTTGGTGACCACGGATGAAGAGGGCTATTTTACCTTGGAACGCAACTGGGATTCGCCCTTGCCCCCCACCGAAAACCGCTGGTTGACAGCGACCACCCGACTGACGGAAATTCCCAAAGGCGGCATTTTAACAACCCCAGATTTTCCAGCGGAGATTTTGTTGCCTTCCGGCAATGCCAGCTTCGGCATCATCTCTGACATTGACGACACGGTGATGCAAACGCATGTAACTTCCCGTTTTAAACTAAAAATGCTCTACGCCACCCTTTTCAAGGATAGCCACCAACGGCTGCCGATGGAGGGTATTCCTGAACTGCTGCGAGCATTGGAGAAAGGCGGCGACCAGCTTCGGGAGAATCCGGTTTTCTATGTTTCCGATTCCCCTTGGAATATCTACGACCTGCTGGTGGAGTTCATGGCGCTGCAAAATTTGCCGAAGGGGCCTATCCTGCTGCGTGACTACGGCCTGCAAATGCTGAAACGCAACGCCGACAAGCCTATTCACAAAATCGAATCCTTCCATCAAATCATGAAAATGTACCCCGACTTGCCCTTCGTCATGCTTGGCGACACGGCCAGCAAGGACGCTGATTTTTATCTGCAAATGGCAGAGGAATTTTCAGAACGGGTGTTGGCGATTTACATCCGGGAGACGAGGGACACGAAAAATGCCCGGCGCATCGAGAAGCTGATTGAGGCGAATTCCAATATCGCTGCGGTTCGGGTACACAGTACCAAGGAAATCTGGGAGGATGCGAAGCGGCGGGGACTTTTGACCTAGACGTTTTTTACATTTTAACATCAAATTGGGAAGCTACATAAGACGTCATTTGGGAAAGATTATTCTGAAATTAATGTCCTCCATGCAGTAAAATCCGGTTGGCTTTGTTTATTTTGCCCATCACCAGATACTAACCTATGGAATTATTGCTTGCTGCTGTTTTTGTGTTAGGCTACGCTGCCATCGCATTTGAACACCCTATAAAAATAAACAAAGCTGCTTCTGCGCTCATCACTGGGGTACTTTGCTGGACCATTTTGGTCATTTTCGGGCATGGGGCCCACGACATCACCCACGAACTGGAGGAGCACATGGGCGAACTCTCTGGCATCCTGTTCTTTTTGCTGGGTGCCATGGTCATTGTGGAATTGATTGACGCACACGACGGCTTCCAAATCATTACCGACCGAATCAAAACGGACAGTCCCACAAAATTACTCTGGATGGTGGGGCTCATCACTTTTTTCCTATCCGCTGCGCTCGACAACCTGACCACCACCATCGTCATGATTTCCTTGCTCCGCAAAATTTTGAGCGACCAAAAAGACAGGCTGTTTTTTGCAGGCATCATTGTCGTGGCAGCCAATGCAGGGGGAGCTTGGTCTCCACTGGGTGACGTCACCACAACCATGCTGTGGATTGGCAACCAGGTGAGTGCAGGTTCCATCGTATTGAAGGTGTTTCTGCCTAGTCTTGCCTGCCTTGCTGTGCCATTGTTGTACTTGAACTGGACGATGAAGAAAAATGCGCCCAAACTTCCTCAGGTTGATTCATCCGATGAAAAATCAAATACCACGGCCAAAGAACGAAACATCGTTTTTTTCCTTGGCGTGGGTGGCCTACTTTTCGTTCCTGTTTTCAAAACGTTGACTCACCTGCCACCATTCATGGGAATGCTGCTTTCGCTTGGCGTACTATGGGTGGTAACCGAACTTTTGCACCACGAAAAAGACGACGAGGAAAAAAGTGTGCTGTCCGTGGTGCATGCCCTTCGGAAAATAGACGCTGCAAGCGTGCTGTTTTTCCTTGGAATCCTAGTCGCTATTTCAGCCCTGCAATCAGCAGGCATGTTGAAGGAACTGGCTGTGTGGCTGACCGAAACTATCGGCAATGAGAACATCATTGTCGTGGCCATTGGCCTGCTTTCCTCCATCGTGGATAATGTACCACTGGTGGCTGCGACCCAAGGCATGTATTCTTTGGAACAATATCCTACCGATCATACTTTTTGGGAATTCCTAGCTTACTGTGCTGGCACAGGTGGATCCGCACTCATCATAGGCTCTGCGGCTGGCGTAGCTGCAATGGGCATGGAAAAAATTGATTTTTTCTGGTACTTGAAAAAAATCAGTCTATTGGCGCTACTGGGCTATTTCGCAGGTGTAGCGGTCTATCTTTTACAGGTACAAATCTTGGGCTAACCAACTACCTTGCACCCTGAAAACGACATTTCCCAATGAGTAGCTACGATATTATCATCATTCTTTGTGGGTTGGTTATCTTCTCCTACCTATTTGACATTTTTGCGAAGAAAACCAAAGTACCAGCCGTGTTACTGCTGTTGGCGACAGGGGTTGGTTTAAAGTTTTTGTCAGATGCACTGGGCTTCCGTAGCATCGATTTTTCAACGGTTTTGCCCATTCTCGGCACTTTCGGGCTGATTCTGATTGTACTGGAAGGGGCTTTGGAATTGCATTTCACAGCTGACAAAAAGAAGGTGATTCTCAAATCGCTGCTGGCTTCACTGGTTTTGCTCGTCATCACTTCAGTGGCAATTGGGTTTTTCATCCAATATATCACCGATGCGCCCTTCAAAACCTGCCTCATCAACGCCGTACCGTATGGCACCATCAGTTCCGCTATTGCCATCCCGTCCGTGGCCAATTTAGTGGATTCAAAAAAAGAATTCATCGTTTACGAGTCCACATTTTCGGATATTCTGGGCATCATGCTTTTCAATTTTTTACTCTACAATGAAAAGGTTTCCGCTTTTTCCTTCGTGGATTTGACCCTGGAAACACTATTGCTGTTGCTGCTGTCAGGGTTATTTTGCTTTTTCTTGCTTTACCTTTTGGGGCGCATCACGCACCACATCAAGTTCTTCCTGATTCTGGCCATTTTAGTATTGATTTATGCAGTGGGAAAACAATTCCACTTGTCCACGCTGATTATTGTCCTCATTTTCGGATTGTTCCTGAACAACACTTCACTGCTTGATTTTAAGTGGTTCAAGCGCTATTTTGACTATCCTAAATTTGACAAAGACCTTGCTCAACTCCAGGTACTCACTGCTGAAAGTGCTTTCTTGATTCGCACATTTTTCTTCGTCGTATTCGGCTTTACAATGGAACTGACCGAGCTGGCCAATATTCCCGTGTTGGCTAACGGGCTAGGAACCATAGCGATTATTTACGGATTGCGGTGGATTTACCTTCGCTTTTTCAACAAAGGTGGACTGACACCAGAAGTTTTTATCAGCCCAAGGGGGCTCATCAGCATCCTTTTGTTTTACAGCATCCCCACTAATGAAAGGCTATGGGGTATCGGGAGTGGCCTCTTGTTGTTCGTCATTTTGGCCACCAGCCTCATCATGACGTATGGCTTAATGCGGATGAAAGTGTTACCAGAAGGTGGCCTAGGATTGGAGTTTACGGAACTGGAGGATATTGACCCAGAGCCAACCACGAAGCTGCCACTCAAGCCCATCGATGACAACGATTGAGTATAGATATGTAAAAAACTAGAAAAAAACTTTGACAAGCTTTCATTTTCTCAACCTGAAAACCCTATCTTTGCCGTCCATTTGAAAAAGGTGTCTTAAAATGCCTTTTCCAACTAGCTAAAATTTCATTTTCAATTTAGATATGGCACATCATAAATCTTCGAAAAAGCGTATCCGCCAAGACGAAAAGAAGCGTACCCGCAACCGTCACAGCAAGAAAACAACCCGTACTGCCATCAAGGCGTTGCGTGAGTTGAGCGAAAAATCAGAAGCAGAAAAATTCTTGCCGAAGGTGGTCAGCATGATCGACAAATTGGCCAAAAAGAACACTTGGCATCCAAATAAAGCTGCAAACCTCAAGAGCAGCTTGATGCACCACATCGCCACGATGTAATTTTTGGCTTCGCTTTTATAAAAAAAAGTGCATCCTCCACGCCGGGGCATGCACTTTTTTAGTTTCCCTAAAATCCTGCTTCCTAATCACCAATCACCATTCACGAATCACCAACTATGTCCATCATTGACACCATACTCACCGCCATCGTCGAAGGTCTGACGGAGTTTCTGCCAATTTCTTCCACTGGCCACATGATTCTGCTGAACGCCGTGCTCGGCAATGGCGAGGATGAATTCACCAAAACCTTCGAGGTGGTCATTCAGCTTGGTGCCATCATGGCCATCGTGCTGCTGTACGCCCGCCGCTTCATTACGCAGTGGGATATTTATGCTAAACTCTTGGTGGCGTTTCTGCCCGCCGCTGTGCTGGGCTTCCTTTTTCATGATTTCATCAAGGAAAAACTCTTCAATCACTGGGTAGTGGCCATTTCCCTCATCGTAGGTGGGGTGGTGCTCATACTCCTTGACCGTATCATTAAGCCAAAAGAAGAAACGCCGGAGGAGTTGACCAATATCAGTTACAAGCAATCGCTGCTCATCGGCTGCTTTCAGTGTCTAGCGATGGTGCCGGGTGTGTCACGGGCTGCAGCGACTATCATCGGTGGGATGTTCAACGGCCTTTCGAAGAAAAGTGCTGCGGAATTCTCCTTCCTGCTGGCCATCCCGACCATGTTCGCCGCCTCTGGTTATGACCTGCTCAAATTCGAAGGAACCATCAGCGGGGGGCAGTGGACGATGATTGGCATCGGCTTCGTCATTGCTTTTTTGACCGCCCTGCTGGCAGTGAAATGGTTTGTGAAACTGCTCGAAAAGCACGGCTTCACAGGCTTCGGCTGGTACCGCATTGCGATTGGCCTGTTGTTTTTGATATTTGCCTATTACCATCTTTGACCATATTTGGCGGCCTTGCTTACTTTTGCCCGCCGTTTTGGGGAAACATTTCACCTAAAATTCGTTAAGTAACCTTCAATCATAGCTTCGGTACAACGTCGGCGAGGTTTTGAACCTCGCCGACGTTCAAGCCCACAACAAGCATCAAGCATCAAGCACCATGTCTCAACCAGTTGACTTATTCAAGAAACTCACCGCTCACTGCAAAGAGTACGGCTTTATTTACCAATCCTCAGAAATTTATGACGGCCTGAGTGCCGTGTACGATTACGGGCCGTATGGTGTGCTGCTTAAAAACAATATCAAGGAATATTGGTGGAAAAGCATGGTGCAGATGCATGAGAATATCGTCGGTCTTGATGCTGCCATCTTCATGCACCCACTGACTTGGAAAGCTTCTGGCCACGTGGATGCATTCAACGACCCGCTCGTTGACAACAAAGATAGCAAGCGCCGCTATCGGGCCGACCAGCTTATCGAAGGGGCCATTGAGAAATTCCAAGAAAAAGCCGAGAAGGAAGTAGAGAAGGCGAAGAAGCGTTTTGGCGATAGTTTCGATGAAAAACTCTACCGGGAAACCAATCCCCGGGTGGTGGAATACCTGAAAAAAGCCACCGATACCAACGACCGCATGAACGAGGCGCTGCGTAACGGTGACATGGCCGGACTCGGTGCGCTCATTGCGGAGCTGGAAATCGCTGACCCAGATACAGGCAGCCGCAACTGGACGGACGTGCGCATGTTCAACCTCATGTTCAACACGCAGCTTGGCAATATCGCTGGGGAGGAGGGCAAGCTCTACCTCCGCCCGGAGACTGCGCAGGGTATCTTCGTCAACTTCCTGAACGTGCAGAAGACCACCCGCCAGAAGCTACCTTTCGGCATTGCGCAGATAGGTAAGGCGTTCCGCAACGAAATCGTGGCACGGCAGTTCATCTTCCGGATGCGGGAGTTTGAGCAGATGGAGATGCAGTTCTTCATCAAACCCGGAACCCAGCAGGAGTGGTACGATTACTGGAAACAGGCCCGCCTAAAATGGCACCTTGCCCTCGGCACCGATGCTGGCAAGCTCCGCTTCCACGACCACGAAAACCTCGCCCACTACGCCGATGCCGCTGTGGACATCCAGTTCGAGTTTCCGTTCGGCTTCCGTGAGTTGGAGGGCATCCACTCCCGCACCGATTTCGACCTGTCGGAGCACCAGAAGCTGTCCAACAAGAAACTACAATACTTCGACCCAGAGTCGAACGAGAACTACGTGCCGTATGTCATCGAAACTTCCATTGGCTGCGATCGCATGTTCCTCGCCATGATGGGCAATGCGCTCGTAGAAGAAGCCGTCGGTGAAAACTCAGACGGTGAGGGCAATACCCGTGACGTGTTGAAACTGCACCCAGCTTTGTCTCCACTCAAATTTGCCGTGATGCCGCTCAAGCGCAACGAGCAGGGCCTGGTGACAAAAGCCAAGCATATTTTCAACGAACTGAAATTGCACTTCCCCGGCCTCTACGACGATACGGGCAGTATCGGCAAGCTCTACCGCCGCCAAGATGCTGTGGGTACGCCGTTCTGCATCACCGTTGATTTTGATACACTGGAAAATGATACGGTGACCATCCGGGAGCGGGATAGCATGGCGCAGCAGCGGGTGAGCATTTCAGCTTTGGAGGGGATGATTCGGAAGGAGGTGGATATGTCACGCCTGTTCAAGGGATGATGGATTAGGGATGAATGGGGGCTTCGTTTTTCCATTTACCTGATTCGACAACATAAGAGCGGGGCAGTGCCGGGTGGTGCTGCCCCGCTTGTGTTTAGACGCTATTCGGTGGGCACATGCATTATGAAAATTAGAAATTGGTATGTGAGTTCCATCAATTAGTATGGTAGTTCCATTAAATGGGATTCAAGTTTTGTCAAGTGGGAAGTAAGTTCCATCAATTAGTATATCAGTTCCATTAGTAAGTGTGCAGGTTGTATCAATTGTGAGGGCAGTTCAATCAGTTGGTATTTGGGTTCCATTAGTTGGGATTCAAGTTTAATCAATTGGGATGCGAGTTCCATCGCTTGGCATTTATACATAAAAAAGCCGCCCACAATGGCGAGCGACTTTTTCATACCTTATATGGATAGGCAAATTATTTCTTCTTCTTTAGCCGGACGAATTTGACGCCCTTCACCGCATTGTATTCCGGTGAACCGGTGCCGAAATCACTCTTGACCGATTTTTTGGAACCGAGCGCAACGTCCACGAGGCCCGTATCCGGGGCGAAAAAGATATTGTTTCGGGTGCTCAATGCGGTTTTATAGGCCACCAGCGGCGGCCCCACTTCGAGGTTCTTGGCCAGCATCGTGGCTAGGAGGGCATCCAGCGCCGGGAGCTTGATGTCGTCCTTGCCCGGCAGGTAGGTCGGCTCCGCCCGCAGTATTTCGATGAAAAGGCCAAAATTCTCCGCTATCATCCCATAGGATTGCTGACTGGTCGAGTAGGCGTCTTCCTCTGGTTCGCCCGGGGCGGGCGGTGGCGGCGGCGTGCTCGTGTCCACGCCCCTGATTTTGTCGGCCAAGGTCTTCGCCCTGTCTTTTGTGGGGCTTAGTGCATCCGAGTTTTGGAAGCCATTGAGGCAGCGGGTCACCAATTTGTCGAGCGGGGCGAAGACCGCCTCCCGCCCTGCTGCGACAAGGCTGTACGCCTGCTCCTTGTCCCCGACGGCCTTGTGGGCGAGGGCAGCGTTCGCTTTGAGGGTGATGAGTGCCGGGAGTTTCTGGGATGCCTTGCCGGGGTTGTAGTCCGTCCCCATCTCCGTGTACTTGGCGATGAGCTTGTCGAGGCTGGTGAGGTTGCTGCCGATCGTTGCTTCTGAGGTACTTGCCATTGGGAGTTAGTTTAAAGGTGATATGATATGGTGAATTGTTGCATTGTTCTATTGTTTTATACTCGGTGGTATGTGCTACTGCCGGAAGCTCACAAGTTGCAAACTTGCGAGAGCAAGGGATTTTAGATTCTGGTTTGACCATACTTGCCGCAACGAGGGCGACTTTATTTGGATTCTGCGTTAATCATACTTGCGACAACTGGTAATTCCTACAAGTCACGCTTCGCTAAAGACTTGCGGGAATTGTCATTTCATATTCATATAATCCATTGTTTGACTAATCATTTCGTCTACAAATCCTATGGCATTATTTAAGCTAGGCCTATAAAGAGTTGGATGAGCACATTGATTTCTTTTTGAAAGTTGCCCCTGTAATATCTTTAAATCGGCTTTGTTAATGAATGTCACTTCCTTTGCCACGTCTAATATTTGAGATTCTGGGTAATTTTCTTTAAGTTCTATCAAGTCAGAAAATTTCCAATTTTGTCTCTTGTATCTAATATCAGCTTCATGTTTTTTGAATAGCTCCTCTGATAATACATGAAAATGACCTGCCCATGAGAAAACGATAGCTGACCTGCAAACTCCTATCTCCAAACATTTAATGGCTTCAATGAAGTAATCTTGAACATCAACAGGACTTCCAGAAAGCTTCTTTGTTAAATCTTCCAGAAGAATCACTCTTGATTTAGATGATTCATGTTGAGCAAGTATAAAATGTGCTTTTTTTTCTGCCAAAGCGACAGTATTGACCCATTTTGCTAATTCTTTGTCAAGCATTTTTAAGAGTCTTTTGGGTTAATTAACTGTTCTCTCAATGCTTTAAATAGTTTTTCATAAATTGAAGCATCATCTGTAGCAGGAAGTTGAAGTTGAATATTTATAGCAATTTGCGGTGTTGTTGTAAAAGACGGCGCAGGTAAAACACCACTTTGTTCTTTACCAATATTATGCGATGAAGGATCGGTATCTTTTCCATCAGAAATTTTTATTTCGGGTACAGATAGGACTTCACTGGCGTTTTCTTGTTGAGGCTTACTGACAACAATTTTTCCATTACTTTCCTCAATTAATCCCGCAGATTTCAATATTTGAACTATAGCGGTAGAACCTGTCTTATTTCCTTGATTATTCTGTTGGCCAGAAACATATAAAACATGATTTGATAGATCATCTTCTGTCATTCCTCCTTTTATTCGAACCGTGGTTATTATCTGAGATAAATCTTCATTAGTTTGAACGGCTTCTTTCCAATATTTTTGAGCGTCTTGTTCCTGACTATGTTCAATTGCTCTGCCAAGTTTCCTTCCTAAATCTGTCACAGATTTTTTGTTTCCACCTGCTATTATTCCTATTTCAGCCAAAAACTTATTATTTCGACTAATTACAGTTGGATTCATTCCAATTAACTTAGCAAGGTCATCTAACCCTGCCTCTTTTCCAGCATGAGCGTAACCTCTTACAATTTTAACCAATTCATCAAAAGATGATTTTGGGGTGCTTAATTTTTCTGCCATTTTATTATGTTTTTAATTTTTACACTTCATGTGCCCTGTCTCAACAACTAAGGTCTGTTTGCCTTTGGTGCTTCGGGTATCAACCATCCAAGCCCTACCCGTCCTCGAACAGTCAAAAGCCAAAGCCTCGCTTCCGTTGTTTTCAAGTTTATCCTCAATGTGTAGTTGTAAAAAGCTGCGGTAAGAAAAGGGTTTCAGGGTCTAATCTTTCCGAGCAAGGTGTTCTCGGCTCAAAAATAATGTAAGGTTTCTACTTTGCAAGTTTTTGAATAAGCTTTTTTGAGAATATGCCAAACTATTTTTCAACCCAGCCTTCCCCAAATAAAACGGGTGCAATGCTCTCCTTATCATTCCATTGCACCCGTTTTAGCAGCCTCTACATTTTCTTGATGACCAGTTGTTCGTCAAATTTTGCGATAGCGAGGTCAAAGAATTCCTTTAGGGCGGCATATTCATCCGGCATGAACCGCAGTTTGGAGATGTTCAGCCGGGAGGATACCTGTACTTTCTGTTCAATCTGGGAGGTAGCGAAAAAGAAGCTGCCACCACTGCCCGGCAAGGATTTATTGACTGCCTCCGGCATGCTTTCCACCCGGTAGCCATCGGGCAGGGTCAGCCGGAACATCAGCTGCTCCTGAAAGAGGAATGGGATGTCCACCGGGTAGTTGCGCTCTTTCATTTTGAACATGTTCTCCCGAAACGAAGTCCAGATAACGGACGGCAGGTACATCATGTCGCCCGATACCTGTGCGGCATTGGGGATGGAAATCTGGAGGGTATCGTAAAATGGCTTGTCCAAGATGGTGAGGTTGCCAAAACTGGCTACCCCGATTTCCGTGTCCGGGAATTTTTCGATGAGCCTTTTCTTCCAATGGGCGGCCATGCTGTCGCTCAAGAACCCACGGCGTTCGGGTATGGCGTTATAGCCTTTGTGCATGCCGCTGATGGTGCCGTTCAGGGTGCCATCTTCGGTGAGTGCCATGTCAAAGAGGAGGATGTCCATGCCATCTTTTGGCGCAGCGATGTTCATCCAGGAGGGTTCGTCCTTGGCGATGTTGAGCATGAGTCCCCTGCCATTGAGTGCCTGAGTGCTGGGATACCCAGGCGGCCGCAGGGGTTCGGTAGCGTCGAGGAGGATGCTGTTGCCGTCCACCACTGCCAGCAGCATCAGGTGGTTGAACTGGTCAATGATGGGGTAATCTTCGTAAATGCGGCCATGTGAGCGGGTGCTGGTGAGTACGGGGTAGGCGGTTATGTCGGCTTCCCGCAGCAGCACGTAGAGCATGAGGTTCAGCTCGGCGCTGTTGGCTTTTCTTGTGTCAAATATCTCGTCCAGCTTCTTCAGCTGCGTGAAGGCGGAGTAGTTCCCGTTCCAATCCACATTCAGCGTGAGGTAATTGTAGAAAAACTGGATCTTTTCCATCTTGGTCGGGAGGTCGGCGGCCAGCGGTGCCAGCCCTTCCACCAGTTTTTTGTAGTTCGATTTTTTCAAAAACTGCTCCCCGAAGACACTGGCATGTTCCAGTTCGGATTGCAGTTCCTTCCAATTGGTGAGTACTTTCTCAACCCTGCCGTCACGGTGCCTCACCTCGCTCAATTGGAAGCGGATGCGGGCGAGGTAATCGTTCATGGTAGTCACAAAGCCTTCTTCCTTCAGGCCGGGGGCATCAATCATGACATAGCGCCTTGGCGACATGATGAACGAGCCATGACTGCCCCTGTAATTCACTACCCCGTTGCCTTCCTCTTGTTTTTCCATGTTGTCGTTGCCTTGGAAGAAATAGACGTAATGCAAATATTCAGGGAAATCAACCCGGATCTCGCTCCACAGCACGGGTATGTCTTCTTGGAAATACCAATCACGCAGCTCATGGACGGAACTGGAATTGATGAAATAGGCGTACTCTATCACGCAGCCTACTTCCAGTTTTGGGAAAATGATTTTTGCGACGGACATCCTGTCGCTCAACTTTTCAACGAAAACATCTTTTTTGGTCAACTTTATGACCTGCCCATCGGGTAGGTAAACGGCGGCTTTGTCAAAGAAAAACTCCTCCGTTTTGTTGTAGCTGAAAAATGGGATGGTAATATTGGCGTAGTCATAACCCTCTTTTTTTAAAATCTTTATACGCTTTTGATGCTCCCAACGCAGCCTGATGGAGCCAGGCGGGTCTTCCACATTGGCTTGCCCATAGTTGCACAGCACGACGGCGCTGGCGGCGGTGTCCTGCTCGAAAATGGTCATTTTAAGTTGTTCCTCTGGAATGTTTCCGAAGTACATCGGTGGTTTTGGCAATTGCTGTGAAAATACAAGCCGAGCACTGCAGAAGGCGAGTATGGCTGTCAAGAGGTATCCGAGACGCATGTGGTGTTATTTTAGGTGAAAAATATTGATTTGCGCCAAATGTAAAGCAGATTGTTAATGTCTCGGTTTTTCAACTAAATAAAAAAGGGTGCGGCTTATTAGCTGCACCCTTTTTTTTGAAAAGAAAACCTTCAGAATGGTTTGAAAACATCAAGGTTTCGCCCTGATGGTCGTAGATTGTTGAATCCAGCAAGGCACAAAATAGGAGTCACCTTCTTTTTTCAAACGCTGGAAAATATCCTCTTTTGAAGGCATGTACTGGCTATACTGGTTGATGTACCCATTGGCTTTTCCGCTCACACTAGGGTCAACGGACCTGGCCTTCTGCCACTCATCGATAGCTGGCCATACTACTACTTGGCTGTCCCAGCCCCGGCCTGGACCGCAGAGTGGTCCGCTGGAGGCATAGAGCAATCCAACAAGGATATAGGGGTCGCCCCAGTTTGGTCGAAGGCGGCTGGCTTCCCGTGCGTACTGGCGGGCTTTCGGGAAGTTCTTCAAGTAGGCAAAATAGATTTGGGCGATGAGGTAGTTGTACTTTGCCTTGTCGCTGCTGCTGCTGATGTTTGGAATAGCGTCTTCCAAGCATTTCACGGCATCCCGGTATTTGCCGCTCCGCAAAAGCTCGTTGCAGGTAGGGGCGTCGTCGTCGGGCTTTTTGCAATTGGCTAAGTAGGCATTGTTTACCTCCTGTAGTTTAGGGTCGTTTTCGTCGCATTTGCCCCATTTCATGCGGCTGTATGTGTTGATGATGACCTCACAGTCGGTTGGATTGGCCTTGAACAGCGGATAATACTTGTCACTGTAGTAGCTGCATGGGTAAAAATCCTCGATAGATTCCAGCGCTTCCAATCGAGCAGGTGCGTACTCGGCGATGATTTTCCAGTTTTCACAGTCAGTGCCCTCGCATTCAGCCAAGCCTTTTTTGATGGCGTCTTGAATGATTTTCTCGTACTGCTGCGCTTCTGCCAGTGGCACTTTCTCCTCCTGGGCCAAGTCAACAAGCACAGAGGTAAACGGGTTCAGGATGAAATAGCGAGGTTTGCCGCCGTCCAATTCGATAGATTTTTTGAAAAGATTGTACAATTCCTCTTTTGAAATGCGGGTAGGGTATTTGAAAAAATAGTCGAAAGCCTTCAAGCCTGTCACATGGCCACCCTCGCCCATGCACTTCTCCATCGCATCGTAAATTTTGAAAATCTCTGAAATGTACTGCTCCTTTTTGGTGGTGTCCTCCTCCATGAAATGCTCATAGAACTTGATGCCATCTGTGTACACCGTGGAGCGTTTGCCATCTGCATTGGGCGCATTTTTATACACATACTGCCATTTTTCCCAAGCATCGTTCCAATCATTGGCTTTCAGGAAGTCCTTGTACAGCACAAATTCCTCCAGTGCTTTGTCAGGGTTTGGTGAATCGTCAAAGGTTTTACAGGGCTTGTTCGGATCCTTGACCGGCTTTGTGGTTGGGGTTTCGGTGGTAGCCTTGGGTGTTTTGGGCGTGCAACTTGCGAGCAGCGCCAAAATGAAAATTGCGGGAAGTAGTCTGGTCATCATCAGTGTTGATTTTTGAGCTTTTCAGTTTGATTGAATAATTTTCACAAAAAAACAAAAAAGCCCCGTTCTTACCTAAAAACGGGGCTCCGGAAATGTTCATTTCCAGTATCAGACTTTAGAAGTTTATTTCAGTCGAAGCTTTACGGTCTCCCCTATCCAGCATGGTACAGTCATGGTAGAACCTTCTGTGTATTTGCGCATGAATGCGTCCTCTTTGCTGGGGTAGTATGCACTGTACTTACCAATTTTGCTGTTGGCCTCGCTTGCCACGTCTCCGTCAATGGATTTTGCATAGGAATACTTGTCAATTGCAGCCAAAACGGCCAAAGACGCATCGAATGCATCGTTACCACATGAATTGCTTGTGGAGGCGTACATGTCACCGATGAGCATATATGGTTGGCCCCATCCTGGCTTGTATTTGGCAGCTGTACGAGCATCTTCCCGGGCAGCGGAGTAACGGTTCAGTTGGCGAAACTCTATGGAAGCCATGTAGAAATAATAGTTGGCTAATTTTTCGCTGTCGTTTCCGCCAGCTTTTTCTTGTGCAATGCCCGCTTCGAATTTTGTGAGTGCTTCGTTGTATTTGCCTTCTTTGAATAAGGCAATAGCATGATCACCTGGATTGTTGGCATAATGCTCTGCAAGTCGAGTTTCATTTTCTGCCGCTACAATCGTTTCGTAACGCACTTTCAACTCTGCCACTAGCGGGTCTTCATCCGCACAGCCTTGCTGCTTCAATTTATTGTAAACAAACTTGATCACCTCAGTATCATCTGGGTGGGCACGGTAGTCAGGCTCCAGTTTGCTTTTGAAAAAATTGCAATCAAATATTTCATTTTCAATTGCGGCAAAGCTGGCATTCATGGCCTCTTTAGCTTGCTTGAAATATTCGGATAATTTGGCGTTGTTGGCAATGCCGTAATCTGCAATTTCATTCAGTTTGGTGTAAACATTACGAGCCTCCTCAGCGGTCATTTGTTTATTCTGGAATTGCCAAACAGCTATGGAAGCATAAGGCTGAAATACCACATAGCTTGTGTTGTTTCCACCTGCTTTGATGGCTTCTTCACAAGCTTTTTTGGTGTCAGGGTAAGGCGAGTTGATGGTATAAAACATTTCGTAAGCCTTTAGGCCCAGCGCAGATGCTTTTTCATCTGGATAGCATTGGCCTTGCTCATCGAACAGGCGGAGCGCCATGGCAGCGTACTCTTTTTTCTTCGCCTCATCTGTCGCATTCTTGAATTTGTGTAGGTAAATTTTTCGACCATCTGTGAAGTGCAAGGAACGCTGGCCATCGGCAGCAGGGGCGCCTTTGTAGGCTTTCTCCCAATATTCAAAGGCCTTGTCGTACTCTTCCGTTTTCATAAACTGGCGGTAAAGCACGTGTGCTTCTTCCAGTGCATCTTTCTGGGGCGAATTCAGCCAAGTTTCACACTGGCCAAACGCAGGCGCAATCCAGGAACCTGCAACAAGAACAACAACAAAAAGCTTTACTAAATTCTTCATAATCAGATGTTTACGTTTAAGTTTTGTATTATTGAATGTTCGCAGCCAGTTTGCCTTTTGGTATTTTTGCGCTGCAAAAAACGCCCAAATTAATTAGCGCTAAAAACTGCTGAACGGATTTTATCCGAATTTACGTTTGAAGAACCAACTGCTATCGTTTAGAGTAAATCCAAGCGACATTTTCACAAAGTTCTCCTTGATGGCACTGTCGGTATCGTACTTGCCAAATTCAAAACCTAAGTTTACAAACGAAGTCTGTTGCCTTGGCAAAATAACTGGCAAGCCAACGCCAACAGTCAGTGCATATTGCTTGAGGTCATTCAGGCGGGGATCGGTTCGGTGATAAAACCCAGCACGGTAGCGGATGCGCTTCAAGTAGTTGTTGTAGGAGGCTATTTCAGGGATATACTCTACACCAACTGCTACACGCCGACTGTCAAAGAGTGCTTCTGGCTTGGCATCGTTCTCGTATTTGCTCCATTTTCCCATGTAATACTCAATACCCGCCCGCAGTTTGCCAGGGTTCTGGTACATCACGCCAAGTGTCAACTCAGCGGGCAATTTGCCAGAGCCTGCTTGGTTTTCTTCATACTCCAAGGTATCCCTGTGCAGTGTGGTGGGATTATACCTCATACGCAAAAAAGTACTCCGAGTATCAAAATTGGTGGCTGTGTTGCCGTAGGCTCCTACAATTAATGATTTGCCATTGTAGGATTCTTGGTCACTTTTCTTAGGCTCCAACATAATCTGCTGCTGGGCACCCAGCGACCATATAAACCCACGAATGCTGATATTGTCTTGGAAAATGTCGGAATAGGAATTGTCCAGATTCAAATAGTCCAACTGGCGAGTGCTTTCCAATTGCCCGAAAACAAAGCCGATATTGGCACCAGCAGAGAAATTCTTGTATCGAACTGCATTGCCCCAAATAAACTTATTGGTGCCACCAGAGCCTTGGTAAAGATTGTTGGTGGTATCTTGATGGGCGCTGACAGCCGTTGTCTGGATATCATATCCAACAACTGAATTGGGGAGCAAGGCGATGTTCATGCCCCAATGCAGTTTGCGTTGTTTTTTGGATAAAACATCATTCAGCGAATTGTGCATCGGGAAGGCCAACGCCAAGTGGCTCAAGTTTCCAGACCAATTCTTGGAAGATTCATCACCCAGTTTAAGGTTAGCATGTTCTGCGTACATGCCAGCTTCAAAAGTGGCTGTGCCCAACCAAGCATAAGCGGCAGGGTTTAGCAAATTGATATGGAGGGGGTCATTGTAGGCGGCTGATAGTCCACCGAAGCCAGCGGAGGAAAGCGAATTATAACTACTTTCACCCAATCCGATGCGAGTGTAAGGGGAATTGTCCTTGGGCTGCGCAAATAGGGCAGTGGCAAAAAACAGGAAAATCAGCGTGTTCAAACAGCCTCTAAAATCCTTCTGAAAGTTTGGCATTATGTTGTAAAATTTGATTCAATCCTAAGAGGACTAAATTTTGGTGCGCAAATATCTTGGTTTTGGTGTGTTTAACAAAAAAATCAGCGTCGCCTCCAGTTAAAACAACCTGAAGTGACCGAAATTTAACCTTGCATTGGCGAATAAAGCCTTCTACTTCCAGCAAAGCACCCAATTCGCCACCATTTCTAATGGCATTTTCCGTGCTGTCGCCCAAAGCATCGGGTAGTTCTGGAGTACTTTTCACCAAGGGCAACCTAGCAGTAAAATGATGCATGGCCTTCAGTCTCATCTCGATTCCTGGCGAAATATTCCCGCCGAGGAATATCCCCTCCTCACTTAGCATATCGAGCGTGATGCAAGTTCCAGCATCAATCACAAGGCAATTCTCTCCCGGAAACAAATGAAACGCACCCGCAGCCGCTGCTACCCGATCCCTGCCAAGCGTCTCTGGGGTTTTGTACTGGATACGTATCGGCAACGGCGTATCTGTTGTCAGTTCGAGAAAAGTGGCGTGACTTTTCAAAAAATCCATTACCTCTTCTGACTGCTTGGAAACACTGGAAAGGATGATTTTTTTGACATTTTGGTTGTATGTCAGCCTTTTTAGTTCAGCTACGCTTAGAACTTCCCAAACTTCTTTAAAAATTAAAGAATCACCTTCAAAAACAGCGAGCTTGGTGCGGGTATTTCCAATGTCAATTGCGAGGTTCATGCTTCAAGTGGTGATGCGATGCATTAGTTTTTGCTTGCGCAATGAGTTACGAGTTATGATTCACTTCGACTTGGTGAAAACTTGGTAGGCGACTAATTTTTTGTTAAAATTCTATACAAAAACCAAATTAACCTCCAATCGTGGCCATGCTTTCTGAAACTGGCAGACCAAATCGTCTGCGGGCTTCCGCTTCAAATCCGTCTTTGGCCCGATTGCCCAGTGCTTCGAGAACGGAATGAGCGAGCTGCTCATCCGATGCCCCCGCCCGTAGAAGGTTTTTGATATTGAACACGCCATCATCGTAAAGGCAGCTTTTCATCAAACCCTGCGGGGTAAGCCGGATCCGGTTGCAAGTGCCGCAAAAAGTACGGCTGTAAGCTGCAATAATGCCCACCGTGCCCTGATGACCTGGTATTTTGTAATTGTAGGAGGTGGAGGAAGGCGGGTCAGGGATTTTTTCTAAGTCAGGAAAATAGTTTTTCAGTGTTTCGAGTATACGGCGGTGGCTCCACCATAGCTGATCATAGTGTGCATCGCCCCCATTGAACGGCATTTCCTCGATGAAGCGCACCCCCACTGGGTGGTCTTTCGTAAGCATTGCCAAAGGCAAAAGGTCGTTGTCGTTTTTGCCCTCCATCATCACAGTGTTTATTTTGGTGGAAATCCCGTGTGATAGCAATGCTTCAAAGGTTTTCATCACTTTTTCAAAGTCATCTCGCCGAGTGATTTCCTTGAAAAGCTTTCTGTCCAGAGTGTCGAGGCTGAGGTTCACGGAACGGATACCCAGTTTTTTCAGGGCAGGAACCAAAGGTGCAGTCACCACGCCGTTGGTAGTGACATTGATTTCGTGAAGCCCATCCAGCCTGCTCATTTCACCCAGAAAATCCATCATATCACGCCGGATAAACGGTTCACCACCCGTAATACGAAGTTTGCTGATTCCCAACCCAACCATTACCCGAACGATGCGGATCATCTCCTCATAGCTCATAAGTTCCGCTTTCGGCATGTACTCGATACCCTCCTCAGGCATACAATAAAAACAGCGCAGGTTGCAGCGGTCGGTCACTGCAAGTCGCAAGTAATTTACTGGACGGTTGTGGTTGTCTTTGAGCACTTTTTGATTTGATGGCCCTGCTGGGCGGTCATGGTAAAACAGCTAGCTTCGCAAAGTTGCGTTATTTAATTAAAAGGAAAAGCCCCGAAATTTTGTTTCGGGGCTTTTCCAATTGCTTTGTAACCAAAATCACAATGCAAAGCGCACAGTAACGCCACTTCGGATGTTGGTGGTCGGGTATCCAGCTGAGGTTTTAGGTACGTTCTTAGAATAATCGAAAAAGAAACGTAACGACAGCTGGTTGTTCAACTGATAGGTTATCGAAGGTGACAAAGTAACCCGGCGGTTTCCACGGTCAGGTTCCACGAGACCAGTGATCAACTCCCGGATGTTCGTCACATCGTCACGCACCGAAAAATCGCAGGCGAAGTCCATGTCCCCTGGTGTGCTTTGGCTGGCTCGCTGGCCTGGCCGCCCAGAGTTTGGTTTTTTACCCGTATCATTCTTAGGTGTTGTCTTCTTCTTCTTTTTAGGAGAAAGGAAGCTGATTTTGGTATCCTTCAATTTGTAGCCAAAACCTGCGGTAAATTCCGATGCCTTGGTTTCCCGCAAGCGCCCAGTACCGATTAGTTCCAAGCGCAACTGGCGGCTATTTTTGTACTCCGTCTTTACCGACATTTCATTTTTGAAACGGAGGTCAATGCCCAAAAGCGGACTAAACTGCTCGTCGATTTGAATATCGGGAATCTCGAACCGGGAGTAATAGTCCAGTGTCGTTTCCTTGAGCTTCGTCAGATCGTTTCTGTCGTACTGGCGATCGGTGTCATAGCTGTTCACTACCAATTTCCCTTGGTAGCCATGCGTGATGGAAATGCTTTGGAAAACATCGGATAGATTGCCAAGCTTGGCCAGACCGTTGTATGTCAAGCGCCAGTTTGGTCGGGGGATGGTTTTGATGATAACATCACCCACGTAATTGTTCGAAACCTTGATTGTGTTGGCATCTTGCCCTGTGTATGCAGCGATGAATGCAGGCAGCAATACATTTTGACTGAAAGGGCCATAACCTTTAGGATAACCTAGATAGGCCGAGTCTGGGTTTTCATGAACACCTGTGCCAAGCCGGTGTGCAACAATGAGTTTGTTATCAGAAAACTCCTGGAACAAATCATTGAGGCCCTTGCGATCGTTGATGAACAAGGTCTTTAACGCCGAATAGCTCGTAGTGAACTGGCCATAATCTGTAATATTGGCGTGTTTCCATTCATCTTGGAAAAACTGACCTTGGATTCCATTATCTTCGAAGCGGCGAAATTCCTCTGCATGGTTCTTACCTTTTGAACGCTTTGCTTCTACGGTCACACGGAAGTCGGTGTAAGGCTCCAAGTCGAGTTTACCATCAATAACCTGTTCGTAGCTTTGGGTCACGTTCTTGGGTAGCGCATACTCAAGGTCTGGAGTGATCCATTGCCAGTTTTTATGAAGCCAGTCTTTGTCTGTGTAGTAATCGTCTGGGTTGATATTGGGCTGTTTGCCCGCAATGAAGTCCCAACCAGGCGAAGTAAACTGGTTCATACCCAGCAATTTAGACTGCGGCAAATATCCCGGTATCACTGTACCATAATCTTCGGTGTAGCGCACTTTCAGTTTGCGAACGGTCATCAAAGGCCGTATGAGGGCACGTTCGAGCGTGGAAGGTTCCCTATCCTTGTTTTTGTCATCTTTGCCGCCGCCCTTTTTGTCCTTGCCTTTTGGATCGTTCGGGTCAGGAGCATCTTTCGATTTTTTGTCCTTTCGGCTAGGTTTCCCATTTACATCACTAGAATCCACGTCATTTTTGCCACCTTTTGTCCTGACGCCTGGTTTTGGCTTTGAGTTGATTTTCTTGAGATATTTTGAATAATTGTACAATTTTTCAAAATCAAGGTCTCCCTCCACTTGTCGTCGTTGACCGTTGGTGATGACGTTGCCAAGCGCCTGAGCATTGGTAGCAAGGCTCGCCGCATCCCAAGAATAGTCAGCATCATAGGAAAGTTTCACACTGGTCCAGTCCATGAACGGGAACGATTTCAATGGCACGTTGTACGTCAGGGAGTATTGATGCCTGTAGCTCTTCGTACGACCAAAATCCCGCATATTTTTATAAATAGCTTCCCTTCGGTAATCCTTGATATTGGAAATGTACTCTGGATCACTTGGGCTCAACTGGTGGCGCCTAATCATATCGTTCTCGTCTGGTTCATCCACTACGCCGATGTTGTCCGCATTGAACTTGAACTTGAGATTTTTGGTGAAGTCCCATGCAAAGTCATAGCGGCGGGTCCAGAGAAACTGCTTGTTATAATAAGTATTGTAAAGCGGATTGTCACCCGAAAAACGGTATTTCGTCGTATTGAACCGTCGGTCCAAATCCGTGGAGAAACTGAACGAATTTGGCAGTGGGTTGAAATTGACTTCTTTGATAAACTTTAAGTACTTATCCTTTTTGATCACCTTCTTGAATGGTTCAATATACTTCACATTGCGCTGGTAGGAGTAGTCAACCGCACCACGGTTCCGAGTGAGTACATCGTTTTCGATGATGGGGTCTCGGTGGGTCGTTTCCTCATGGCCATACGTGAAGCTGAAATTTGATAGGCTCCACGGCATCGGTTTGTTCTGTCCATTTGGGTTGTCCCAGCGTACGTTCGTGAAATTGTAGCTTTTGATTTTGGTTGCGGTTTGCACTAATTTCCTGTATGCCTTGGGGTCGTCCACGATTTTGGCTTTATCGCTCACTTCAATGTCCAAATCATACGGATCGTATTGTGGATTATGTATTTCGTTGGAGAACTGGAAGTAAAACGGCAATTTCAACCCAAAACCCGTAGGCAAAAACTTGTCGAGCGATAGCTGCGTAGCAATATCGTACTGCGTGATTTGCTCCCGGCTGCGTTCCTGTGTTTTTTGGTCGAGCGCACCGAAGCCGATACTGCTCGCCTTGCCTGCTAGGCTCAATGTGCCAAGGTCTGCCAATTGGATATCAGCACGAGCAGTGGCTGCCACACCACCTTTTTCATCCAAGCCAAAAGCCCGGAGCTCGTTAACCCAGATTTCCACACTCTTCGAATCGCTTGGGTCGCAATCATCACCCTGTTTAGCATTGCGAATACCGACCATCAGCGCTTTTACATTGCCAAGGTTTGGTGCGCCTTTGATGCTGATCCGAGCTTGGCCAAGTCCATTGTCCCGGTCAACTAATTTTGAAAATGACTGCCCAGCACTGACGGAACTGGCATTTCGTTCCAGTTTCAATTCTTTGAGTTCGTCAAATACGATACTAATATCATTGTCTTTTGGCCAAACGACCCGCTGGTACTTGGTGTCATTAGGTTGAATCCCGGAGTTGGGGTTAGACAGCGTCAACGGTATCTCGTACTCATAGTAATTGTTCTTGAAATCACTACCAAAACGCACAAACACTTTAAGCTCACCATCATCAAGAGGTTGTAGCCCCATGTCGCATTCTGTCTGTTCGCCGTGTACGAACATTTTCAGCTTGCTGTAGTAGCGCATGTCAAGGTCCAGGTTTTTGAACATACCCCTTGCATCGCCATCTGCCAAATCGCAAACCCGCATCGTCAATGCCTGCTCATTTTGGTAGGCCTGTAGGTTGACACCCAAAGCCTGCTCCCGAGTAATGCCCGGAGGCAATACATAGTTGAAGGGCTGACGCTGGCTGTTTTCCTCAATATTTACTTTGTTCAACTCAAACAAAGTTTGACCTTGGAAATCAGATGGGTCAATGGCGAGACATGGCTCACCAATATCCTGCTTGTAACGGCGCCATTGGTTGCGCTGCAAGTCGAGCGTTGCGAAGCGGAACTGAACAGGGGCTTTAAAATCCTTGAAATACATCCGCATGAACCTGATGGAGCGGAAGTCTTCAATGCCACCGACTTTCTTAAAATTGGGATCGGAGGCTGGCAAGTCAAGCGGAATACGGAAACGGTACCAAACACGGTTGTTGGAACCTAATGTTACGTCCGTGATAAATGGGTTGTCAAGGTCAATACCTTTGTCTCCATCGTATTTGATAGGAACCCGGTACTGGAAATAACCCTCGGTTTCATTCAGGGTACGGTCACCATCCAAGTCCTCAGCATCTGGTTGGAGGGTGGAGGCAGGGGAGGTCTGCTGGCCCTGCAAAATAGGCGTATTGCCCTCCGTTCCGAAGAAACGGTCATAGCGTTCTAGCAATCGCGTACCACTTGGGTAGCCATAGCGGAAGTGCTTAAAGTCATCGTTGGAGGGGTCAGCAGCAATTTCTTGTTTTGCAACGGGGTCAGAAATACCTGCGTTGATTGCATTTACATAAGCCTGATAATGTTCTTGCTCCTGTGCATCGGAGAGGCCATCAAGACCAACGTCCTGTGCCGCCCGGTTTTGTGCATCATTGTCGAATTGAGCGGTAATTTGCTGCGTAAGCGGCACCCGTCCCCAATTGGTATTGGCAGCACGCCGACCCTGTGTATTGGGGCCAGGCAGGCCATTTTCAAAAAACTTGCGGGAATCGGGCATGATATCCTCGGAAATATTGCCGAGGTTGAAATAAATATACCC
Organism: Bacteroidota bacterium; assembly: GCA_016124585.1. Taxonomy (GTDB): domain Bacteria; phylum Bacteroidota; class Bacteroidia; order Chitinophagales; family Saprospiraceae; genus UBA6168. The sequence continues at coordinate 23,382 of WGNL01000009.1, forward strand.
GTCCATATCCCCGTTGATGGCAGCAGGGTTACCCGCATTGGCACCTGTTGTATCCAAAAATGGACTCAACATCCAGAATTCGATGTACTCGATATTGGCAGTTTGGAAATCGTTGGTCGTGAGCTGTCGCATGATACCTGCCCACCTCGTTTCAGGTTCCAGCAAGCGTGCATTGGAGGTGTTCAAACCTGCCGAAAATGTAGTACCGCCCGGCAAATCAAAATTGTAGGGGCCCCGCCGGGTTGGGTCATACATCACATCCAGGATTTGGTTGAAGTTGTTCCCAACTTGATTGGTAGGCGTAAAATTCGGGAAAATCTCCTGCTGTTCGATATTTTGGGTGTAGGGGTTGCGGTCATCGCCCGGCCCCCGAATATCGCCGCCTGTTTCAATACGGAACCAACTAAGGTGTGCCCTGTTTACACCCGCCAAAATATTGTCCTTCAAGCCTGATTCAGGGAACATTTCATTCTGCGGGATACTGGCCATTACCCATCCATTCGTACCATTGAAGGGCGACTGGATGTTGATAGGTTGGGCGCTTCCCTCAAAGTCGTCAATGTAAACCACGGCACCTTTGTCAGCTTCCGAGTTTTCATTGATGGCTCTTGCGTGGCCAGGTTTAATGGCTGCAGTTTCGGCAGATAGCGTGACATTAGAAGGTGCTTTCGTGGAAATGAACGGCAGTTTGTCCACCATTTTGGTAATCCAAGGCACTTCGTTGCTGTAGTTCACGTCGAGGCCGAACATGCGGTTGTTGATAGGGTCATCGCCAATGTTCACCTTCTGCGTGTAGGGCCGTTCAAACAACCGAAGATAGGTGCCACCCACTGTCAGATGTTTGTTTACTTCGTAATCTGCCCTTACGCCGAGCATGGATTTGGTCTGAAACCCAAACAGGGTATTGTCCTCAAATGACACTTTGATGGGCGTTCCAGAATTGAGGATGGCATCATTAAGGATTCGCACCTTGCCGATGGAATAGTCCACCTCGTAATCCTTACCTTCCAACAGGGTTTGGCCACCTGCCGTAACTACCACTGAGCCTGGCGGGATATTGAATGCACCGAGCGAGATTTCACTGGATACACTGGATTTGTAACTTCCTTTTATGGTGAAACGATTCAACTCTGGGAATTCCCTGGCGTTGAACAACGTCTGATTGTAGAGCTGCTTGAAGACATATTTTTTTGCTTCAACAGGATCTGTGATTTGCTTTTCCAAGGCATCGCCAAAAGGTTCCAACACCGGGAACATGATGCGGCCACTTCGGGATTGAATGGTCAAACCATCCACGAAGTCGAACACCCCATCGGGTTGTGGGTCATTTTGCACATTGAGCTGGTCAAGGTTGAACACTCTGAGCAGCGGAATGCCAGCAAGGTTACTGGTCGGCAAAAAACGCTTGCTGCCTTGACCCGGATCGTCATAGAAAATATCAAGTTTAAAATCTTCCTGAGAAACGTTGTAAGCGCCAATATTGTAAACGTTTTTCATCATCAAGTCCCAAGTCGGCAGATTGACGGGCTGCACCGTACTTTTCAGCATTTTCACGAAAAGCACGTTCTGATTTGGAATGGAGGTGGAGGAAGTATCTCCAGTAGCAATTCCTGAGTTTTGCGCCACGTCTTCCGCCATTTGTCCCACTTGGTACAGCTTGTCTTTGTAGGTGTATTCGAAAGCGACACCGACCACTTGGTCTGGCTGGATATTGAGGTTGAGCGAAATAAAACCAAGCTCAGGATGGAAAGTAAACTCCGTGGGGGAAAGCAAGCGGGCGGTCACTTTTTCAAAATCACGGCCCTGTTGGAAATTGAAAGGTGGCGTTTTTAGGACGTTCACCACACGCTCCACCTGCTTGGAACTTGCATTTTCGATGAGTGCTTTGTAGATGGGGTTGGCGTAGTTATCTGGCAAGCCTTCCCCTTTATTGTCGGGATAAACGGGAGTAGAAGGTGGCTGCATGTCCACCGAAGTGTTGGTCATCCGCTCCGTTTCGCCAATATCCGCAATGGCCACAATATCACGAATGTTCTCCGTACCACCTCTGGTGTCTGTCACCCAAACCTGGATTTTTTGGATTTTGAACAGCGATTTAATGACAGGCAAATCAGAGAGCGAACGCTCGAAATTGTTGCGATTGTAATGCGTGAGCAGGAAGTGACGGTTTTCGTCGTAAGCATCTGCAAACACCTCATATTCCTGAAACTGGCTGCCGCCTTTCAGCGTCACATCATCCTGCTGGGAGCGTTGTTGCGAAGCAACAAGCGCAAGGTGAAGCTTTGCAAACTGGAGTTCCGTTTTCAAACCAAAAAGGCTTTGGCTACCCTGAATGAGGGTACTCTTGAGCGGCAAACTCACGTTACCCGCCTCGATTTTCTTGATGATGTCGTCCTCCCCAAAAGCGTCGGTGTTGTAATCGAGCTTCATGGTATTGTCGAAATCAAAAGTTGCTTTGGTGTTGTAGTTGGTGCTGAGTTTGAGCTTTTCCCCAATGGAACCCTCCACGTTCATCTGAATATCCATGTCGAAGTCAAAGCCACCCCGACGCTGCTGCCGCTTGGTCCAGCTGGGGTTTTGGGTGTTGGAATAGTCCACACCAAAGGTCAAGTCAATATTTCCTTGCGGTTGGATGTCCACTTTTGTGCCACCAAAAAGCCGCTCGATGAGCTGGTTTTTTACATCTATTTTCCCGATTGGGTCAAGTTTCCCATTGACGCCACGTTGGCCAGAGCCATTCAGTTCCTTGAAATAATCCTGCTCCTGTTTCTTTGTCTGGTAGTCCAAAAACTCTTCGAAAGTCATGTAAGTCGGCGGCCGATAGTAGTCGTCTCCTATTTTTTCCGTAATGATATATTGGCCGCTGATAGGGTCGTATTCCACCGATTGCTGTACGTCCTTGGGGTCTTTGAGGTCAAATGGATTAGAACTTGGCGTTGTGTAAAAATCACCGGTCCTTGGTTCGAGCGGGATAGTGTCCTGTGGTACGGAGAGCAGCGTAGTGGCCAAAACTTTGGTTTTGGCGGGGGTGTTCTCATTTCCAGCCAACACATACTCAGGGCTGTAGGGATTTTCAGGAAAATGACTGCTGCCACGCATTGGAGCGGTAAGTGCAAATAGTCCGATAACCGTTAAAATACCGGGTAGATTTATTCTCTTATTCATAAGATGCATGTGCAAAAACAATGATTTCTTTTGAAAGACAATCTGCTTGATAAAATGTAACGAGCCGATAAAAGAATTGGAATTAGGCCAAGTACGGCCAAATGCAGGTTTACGAAAAGGACGGTGAATAGTTGGGTTCTTTCTATAAAATATTAGTTGAAATTCGTCTTCGTAAATGTTCCAAATAATCTCATTCGTCTCGTCAGTTTGCGCTAAAACGCCATTAGTTGTGTTGACCTTCACAGGTTGTTGTTTTTAACAGTTATTGGGCAATAGTTTACTTAAGTTTTGTAATTACTGCTTAATCTCCAATCACTGAATTCCTCAACAACTCAACTCAGCTGCTTCAATGCCAACCTGACCAACTCTTCTACGGTTTTTACGCCGGCTTGTTCCCCAAGCACTTTGTTTAGGGCTTTTTGCGCCTGAATTTTGTTCACTTGCAGCGCCAGCAGGGCAGATAACGCTTCCTCCCGGATGGTATTGTCTGCTGGTAGCAGCGATGGCGCAAACTCGCCGCCAGACTTCATCATTTTGCTCTTCAAATCAAGGATGATCTGTTTCGCAGTTTTCTGACCGATGCCCTTCACCTTGCGCAGCGCCGCTTCGTTTTCACCAATAATGGCTGCCCGAATCTCATCAGCGTGCATTTGTGAGAGCATCACTTGCGCCGTGTTTGGTCCGATGCCGGACACCGAAATCAAGTGCGTGAACAACACCCGTTCCTCGTCCTCAGCGAATCCATACAGCGTATGGGCATCCTCTTTGATATGCAAGAAAGTCAGGATTTTGACCTCCTCCAACTTCTCTACTTTGGCGTAAGTGCTCAAGCTGATATTGACATGGTAGCCAATACCGCCCGCCTCCACCACAATGTAGGTAGGCGTTTTATAGGTAATCGTACCTCGAATATGTGTTATCAATGCTCGTGAAATTTGATGAAAACGAGCGGCGAAGGTAAGAATTTTGGATGGGGTAGGTATCTCTGTGCTTTGCTTTACTTTTGCCTTCATCATGCGCTATCCTGTCCAACAAATTGCTGAAATCACGGGCGGCCAATTTTTAGGCGCAGCCCCTAATACTTCTCAACCGCATACTGTCATCGAGCATCTGCTCCTCGATAGCCGACAGGTCATTTTCCCGGCCAGCTCACTTTATATTGCCTTGCAGGGCAGGCGCCACGACGGGCATGAGTTCCTTCGGGAATTGTACGAAAGTGGTGTCCGAAACTTTTTGGTTTCAAAACTACCCGCCCAGACAGCCCATTTTCCGCAGGCCAATTTCATTTTGGTAAAAAACACCCAGATAGCTTTTCAAACACTGGCTACTTGGCATCGTCAGCAGTTCAGCCTGCCTATCATCGGCATCACTGGCAGCAACGGGAAAACCATTGTCAAGGAGTGGCTCTTCCAACTGCTTTACGAGGATTTCCACATCGTGCGAAGCCCGAAGAGCTACAATTCGCAAACTGGTGTACCGCTCTCCGTGCTTCAAATCACCGAAGAACACCAACTCGGCATTTTCGAAGCAGGCATTTCGCAGCCAGGTGAGATGGAAAAGCTGGAGCGGATACTGGCACCTTCCATCGGCATTTTTACAAACATTGGCGAAGCCCACCAAGAAGGTTTCCCTGATTTGGAGACCAAGGTTCAGGAAAAACTGATTTTGTTCAAAAACTGTAAAAAGCTGGTTTACTGTGTTGACAATGAGCTTGTTGCGGAGCAAGTTGAGGCAAATTTGAAGGGTAAAAACCAACAAATCCTTACTTGGTCAGCCTTGGGCAAGCCCGCTGATTTCCAAGTGATTGCAAAACACCAAACCGACCATTCCACACAGATGGAAGTGATTTGGGACAAGCACTCAGGGCAAAAAGCTTCCATCATTGTTCCATTTACCGATGCTGCCAGCCTCGAAAACGCAACTCACTGCTGGGTGCTGTTGCACCACCTTGGCATCGCCGATGAGCTCATCGCTGAGCGCATGGCCCGCTTGGAACCTGTGGCCATGCGGCTTGAGTTGAAAGAAGGTCTCAACGGTTGTACCATCATCAACGACAGCTACAACTCTGACTTGACTTCGCTCGGCATTGCACTGAATTTTTTGGAGCAGCAGGGCAAAAAGCTAAGCCGTACCCTTATCCTCTCCGATATTTTGCAGAGCGGCCAAGCTGCTGCCCAGCTTTACGGAACCGTAGCGAGGCTGCTTGTTGAAAAGCGGATTGACCGCCTAATCGGCATTGGCAAAAAGGTGGCGTATTTGAAAAAAATCCTTCCCATGGATTTTGATGCACGTTTTTACCAGACGACCCAAGCTTTTTTGGAGGATTTTCCCCAACTGATTTTCCGGGATGAAGTGGTTTTGCTAAAAGGTGCTCGGCAGTTCGAGTTCGAAAGGATAGCCAACCAACTGGCCATCAAGTTCCACAAAACAGTACTGGAAGTAAACCTCGGCGCCCTGCTCAACAACCTGCGGGTGTACCAAAGCCAGCTTGGCCCAGGCACTAAAATGATGGTGATGGTAAAGGCTGGCGCTTATGGAAGCGGCAGTTCTGAAGTGGCCAAATTGCTGGAATTTCAGAATGTGGACTACCTCGGCGTGGCCTACGCCGATGAGGGAGTTGAGCTTCGCAAGGCTGGCATCCAACTGCCTATCATGGTCATGAATCCTGAAGAGGCAACATTCGAGGCACTGTTGCGCTATCGCTTGGAGCCGGAGATTTACAGTTTGGGGTTGCTCCGCAATTTTCATGATTTTTTGAAAAGCCAAAATCTTGAAGAAAATAGTGCTGAGACCAAACCTGAAACAAAGCTACTGCCGCAATCCATCCATTTAAAACTGGACACGGGGATGCACCGCCTCGGTTTCGAAGAGCAAGACCTGGACGAACTGCTGCAACTGCTGCTGCCCGCTGACGGACTGGCATTTTTCACTGTAAAAACTATTTTCTCACACTTAGCCGCCAGTGAGGCGAACGAGCATGATGATTTCACAAAGGAGCAGTTTACCCGTTTTCAAAGAATGTACGACCAGTTGACAGCTGGCATGGGATACTTTCCGATACGGCACATCCTGAACAGCGGGGGCATCGTCCGCTTTCCGGAACACCAAATGGAAATGGTGCGGCTTGGCATTGGACTTTACGGCTTGGATAGCAGTGGCTTGCTCCAAAGTCGTCTTCAAACGGTAAACACGCTTAAGGCAACCATTTCCCAAATAAAAAATGTGGGCATGGGCGAAACTGTGGGCTACGGCCGTTTGGGCAAGGCACTTCGACCGATGCGAATAGCGACACTCAGCCTTGGCTATGCCGATGGCTTGCTCCGCCGGGCTGGCAATGGCCAGTTCAGTGTCCTGATAAATGGCCATCGTGCGCCTATCATCGGCAATGTCTGCATGGACATGACCATGGCGGATGTGACCGACATACCAACAGCCCAAGAAGGGGACGCAGCCATTATTTTTGGAAAGGACTTGCCTGTACAAATGTTGGCAGCCAGTCTTGGCACGATTCCGTATGAGATTTTTACTACGATTTCTGAACGGGTGAAGCGGGTTTATATCCAAGAATAAGGCTTGTTTGGTGGAATATCCGGCATTTTTTTAGATATTAAGGTCGAAAATCACAATACGCATTATTTTTAAGCCAACTTGTTCTCCTAAATTCCCGACTCCATCTGGCCTTTCACAAAAATCAACTTACCTGTATGAAGCGAATTTTATCCATTTTTCTACTTCTTTTTCTTTCAGCAAATTTTGTGTTGGCGCAACTTCAGGATGGCACCATTGCCCCAGATTGGACATTGAACGACATCAACAATACGCCATACACTTTGTACAATTACCTAAACAACGACAAAGTAGTTTTCCTAGACTTCTCTGCAACCTGGTGCGGCCCTTGCTGGAACTATCACAATTCGCATGCTTTCAAGGGTTTGTACGAACAACATGGCCCCCCAGGAACTAATAACGTGATGGCTTTTATGATAGAAGCTGATGCCACCACCAACTTGGCTTGCCTGCATGACTGGCCGAATTGTTCTGGTGCCGGCACCTGGGGAGACTGGGTGACTGGCACGCCCTACCCTATCATTGACTATGCTGGGTTGAACAGCCAATATGCCATCAACTATTTCCCAACGCTGTACGCCGTTTGCCCTAGCAAAAAGATTTATGAAGTAAGCCAAATGGGTTCAAACGACCTTTGGGAAGTCGCCAAGTGGTGCTCGGCGCCTGATTTGTATTTGGGCAATCTGACGAACATCAACTGCTACGGCGAATCGAACGGCGCTATTTCCGTGGACATTTCCGATGGAATGCCACCGTTTACTTTCCTTTGGAACAATGGGGCGACCACCCAGAGCATTTCCAATTTGCCAGCCGGGAATTATACGCTAACAGTCACAGGTTCCTTGGGTGGCACAAAAACTTTGGGGCCGATAACCGTAGCGCAACCCGCCGCACCGCTGAGCATATCCAGCACCACCATCCAGCCGGAAGGCTGCGCAGGTATGGGAGGTGAAATTGAAATTCAGGTAGCTGGTGGTTCTCCCAGCTACAATTACCAATGGAGCAATGGTGCCAACGGCCCCATCAACGCCGGGCTTACGGCGGGGACTTACTCGGTCTCCATCACAGATATACACGGGTGCTCGGTCAATCAAACCAATATGGTAGTAGCCCCACCTGCCTACCCGTTGGCATTTGCCGCCGCTCCCACCACATTGACCTGTAATACTCCGTCTTTTACGCTGAACGGCAACGGCAGTTCTACTGGGTCACCGTTCACTTATCTTTGGACAACTTCAGATGGCTATATACTTTCAGGTGCCAACACGCTCAACAATTGCCTCGTAAACGCCGCTGGCACGTATCAATTATTAGTGCAAAATGCCAACAATAATTGCATGACTTTTGCCTCTACCGTCGTCACCGCTAATCAAACTGCGCCAGATGTGACAGCGGGCCCACCAGGCAACATCAGTTGTTCCAATGCTCAAACCACTTTGAATGCAGTTGGTCCGACTGGCCAGAATTTCAACCTACTTTGGACGACAATTGGCGGAAATATTGTTTCAGGAGCGACCACATTGAACCCAGTCGTCAATGCTGCGGGCACTTACACATTGACCATTACCAACCTCACCAATGGTTGCTCCAGCAGCTCTACGACAAACGTCACTTCCAGCATTTCATCACCAAATATCGGCGCATCGGGAGGTGTCCTCACTTGCACCAACAGCAATGTGACATTGAGTGGCAGCTCATCCACTCCGAATGTGGGCTTCGCTTGGACGGGGCCAAATGGCTTTACCTCTACGCAGCAAAACCCAATTGTTGCTGTTCAAGGCACCTATGTTTTGACTGTCACCAACCCAGCGAATGGTTGCACGGCAACTGCATCAGCCACCGTCTCACAAAATACCAATGCACCACAAGCTTCCGCTCAAGGTGGGGTGATTACATGTGCCAATTCCAACGTGACATTGAGCGGCAGCTCCACAACCCAAAACGTGATCTACAGTTGGGTCGGGCCAAACGGATTCACCTCTTCCCAACAAAATCCAGCGGTAAATGTGACCGGAAATTATGTGCTGACTGTGACCGGAAGCAATGGTTGCACCCAAACGGCAACGGGCATTGTTTCACAAAATACTACACCGCCTATTGCCAACGCAGGGCCCAGCGGCATACTGAACTGCCATGCCAACCAGGTCGTACTCAATGGCACTTCGTCAAGTTCAGGTAGTCAGTTCGCTTACCAATGGACGACGTCGGATGGCCATATCGCCGCTGGCGCAAATACGCTCACGCCCACCGTGGACAATGCTGGAAACTATCTGCTAACTGTCACGAATAACAATAGTGGCTGTACCAACACAGCCACCACGAGTGTGGTACAGCGCCAATCGGTCGTAGCGGATGTTGCTTCGCAAATCAATGTGACCTGCAACGGTGGGGCTACAGGATCTGCTACTGCTGCTGGAAATGGTGGCAATGGCAGTTATACCTACGCTTGGTCAAATGGTACGAATGCGGCCACTGCCAATAACCTGAGTGCCGGCACCTACTCGGTCGTAGTAACGGATGGTGAAAATTGCGAAGCAACCAAAACCGTCACAATCACCCAGCCAAATCCGTTACAAGTCAATGCCTCCACAACTGCTCAATCTGCCCCGGGCGTCAACAACGGAACGGCTACTGCTAATCCGCAAGGTGGCACCGGGAATTATACTTTTCAATGGAGCAATGGCGAAAACAGCCAAACCATAACCGATTTGTCGCCCGGCAATTACACAGTGGTGGTCACGGATGAAAATGGCTGTCAAAAAATGCAGACGGTCACAGTTAACGTGTTTGGTTGTGCTGTTTCTGCAACCATCAATGCCCAAGATGCTACGTGCAACGGCTCAGATAATGGTTCCGCCAGCATCAATTTGACTAACGCTGCCGCACCCACTACTTTTCTTTGGTCAAACGGCGCACAAACACAGACAGCAACTGACCTTGCTCCCGGAAATTATTCGGTGACAGCCTCTGATGGTAATGGTTGTGAAGTAGTGGCCGATGTTGAAATATCGGAGCCAAATCCTTTAACCCCCAATGCGACCACTACTGGCTTGACTGCCATCAATGTCAACGATGGAACTGCCACCGCAAGCCCTACTGGTGGCACAGCCCCCTTCAGTTTTGAGTGGAGCACAGGCGAAACCTCAGCCAGTATTACCGGACTTTCCTCAGCTAACTACACAGTCAGCATCGAGGACGCAAACGGTTGCACAGCCGTCCAGACGGTACCCGTTGCGCCGTTCACTTGTTCCTTGGGAGCAAACTTGAGCGCAAACGACATAAGCTGCTTTGGTCAACATGATGGTCAGGCTACGGTGTCAATTTTGGGCAACCTCACACCATTCACCTATGTTTGGGAAAATGCTGCTGGAGAAAACATTGGCGCAACAGCAACCATTGAAGGGCTTTCGGCCGGAACCTACACAATCAGTGTGGCAGACGCTGTCAACTGCGCAGCGATGTTGGAAGTGACCATCTTGGAACCTGCAGCCCTGGAACTCAGCCTGATTGAAGTTGCAGGCACCGATTGCGGAGCAACCAATGGTCAAGCTACCGTGAGTGCTACCGGTGGAATTGCCGTATCCGGCTACAATTTTGTTTGGTCAAACGGCATGACAAATGCTGCCATTTCCAACCTTGAAGCTGGCACTTACACCGTGTCTGCCACAGATGACAATGGTTGCGAAGCTAACCTTGAAGTGGAAGTAAAAATAAACGATGTTGAGCCGCCTGTGGCACTTGCGCAAAACCTTACCATATCCCTTGATGCCGATGGTAAAGCTGAAGTGGACGCATCCCAAGTGGACAATGGCAGCACCGATAATTGCACTATTGCCAGCATGACCATTGATCAAACCAGTTTTGATTGCAGTCAGCTTGGTACCAATCAAATTGTGCTGACCGTGGTGGATGAAGCAGGAAATTCGAACACTGCCACCGCTAATGTTCAAGTGGTGGACAATGTGGCACCTACCATCAACGTGCAGGATTTCACAGTCTATTTGGATGAAAACGGTACTGCCAGCATCACCCCACAAATGCTTGACGAGGGCAGCACCGACAACTGCAGTATTGCCGCACAAAGCATTGACATCACCAATTTCACTTGTGCAAACCTTGGCCAGAACGCTGTAGTGCTGACCATTGAGGATGAAAGCGGTAACATGGCATCTGGTACCGCCATCGTCACCGTGCTGGACAATATCGCCCCGACCATCACTTGTCCAAATGACATGCTACTAGCCTTCTGCGACCCAGTAGGAGTTTTCAACCTAGACGTTAGTGATAATTGCGCACAAAACTTGGTGCCAACGCTGTTGACGGGCTTGCCTAGTGGCGAAACTTTCCCAATCGGCACTACCGTCCAGACCTTTGAGGTAAACGACGGCCACGGCAACCATGCAAGTTGTTCATTCAACATTGTAGTGCCAGCTGCAATGCAGGTGGATTTGACCTCCAACAATATCGCTTGTTTCGGCGAAACGAGCGGCAGCGCAACCGTAAGCGTCAGTGGTGGCAGCCAGACGTACAACTACGCATGGAGCAACGGGACAACCACCTCCACCGTGGAGAACCTTGAAGCAGGCCCGATTAGTGTTACGGTGACGGATGCCGCTGGATGTACCATCGTTGAAACTGCCGAAATCACCCAGCCAACTGAAATAACAGCAGTCATGGTTCAAACGATACCCGAAACAGTCGGCCAAGAAAATGGCGCAATCGATATGACAGTGGCAGGTGGCACAGCTCCGCTCAGTTTTGAATGGAGGGACGCATGGGGCAATGTGGTAGGCAACCAAGAAGACCTCGTAAATGTGGCGGCAGGCATCTACTACCTGATTGTGACGGATGCAAACGGATGCACTCTACACAAGCCATTCGCCGTGCAGGCCGTCACCCCGGTAACCAATCGACAGTTGGAACGGCGTATCATGTTATTCCCGAACCCAACCAGTCGGCTTGTCACTGTGGCTTTTGATGAAATTGATGCACTGGAAGCCAATATCCAATTGTTTGACATGACGGGTAAATTGACCGAAGAATACCCCCATGCAGACGTTTCTTCGGGTATATTCGTACTCGACCTTGGCGAATTTCCGGAAGGCATGTTTTTGGTCAAGGTAATGATTGAAAATCAAGTAGTTGTGAAACGGGTTGTCGTTCAGAAATAACTAACTCAAGTTGCGGATAATTTAGAAAAGGCAAGGTTGATGAGGTTGTAGCAGTTTATAAGGGTTGATAACGGTTGATTTTTGCCTACTAATTCGCAAAAATCAACCGTTATCAACCAACATCCGCAACTTAGATTAAATATTAGGATTAATAATTGAATTACAAAAAAAGAGGCACCCTAAAATTCGGATGCCTCTTTTTTTGTAAAAACTCATTTTTTCTTCGAAAACAACCAAGCCAAAAAGTCCGGCTCTGCAAAGGCATAATCCCAACTGTTGTGGTCCACCATCGGATACTCGATGTACTCCGCTGGCCAGCCGAGGTTTTTCAGCAGGTCGAAGGTATTCCACGAATATTTCACATCCACCACCGAATCGGCGCTGCCGTGGAAGATGCGCATCGGCGTCTTCCGGCCCTTGTCGGAGAAGGCACGCACATCGCCGCCGCCGCAGATGGGCACTGCCGCAGCGAACAAATCCGGGTTGCGGTACACTGCCTCGAAAGTGCCCATGCCACCCATGCTCAGGCCGACCACGTAAACTTGATTCGGGTCGGCTGCACCGCTGGTGATGAACGATTTCGTGAGCTGAATCGCCAAGTCCAGCGGCTGGGTAATTTTGCGGGAATAGTCGAAATCCCGCTCCACAGGCGTCTTCGTCCGGTCGGCTTTCATCGTGTTCCAGGAGCTGTCCACGGGGCATTGCGGGAAGATGACGATGGCAGGGAAATCACGACGGTTCTCTGGTTTCAGAAACAATTTCGAGCCGTGTACAAGTTGCGATTCGTTGTCGTTGCCCCGCTCGCCAGCACCGTGCAGGAACAGCACAATTGGGTATTTTTTCGAAGCATCATAATTTTCGGGGTAAAGGATTCGGTACGGCAGTTTTGCCCCATTTGCTTCGAAGACCTTTTTTTCATACTCTGTCAAATCGGGTTGCGAAGCCTGTTTCCATTTGTCCAAAAACGAAAATTCCGCCTGCTCCAGCCCCGTTTGCATCTCGTTTTTTTTACCAAAAACCAAAGTGTTTGGCGCTGCGGGATTGAAGGCTTCCCACTTCGACAAGTTCTTCCCGTTGGAGTCGCCCGTCTTGACAAAATTGGCCCAGTAGCTCGACATCTCCTCCGACAACAGTTCGTCCTGTTTCTCCCAAGGCCGCTTCCACATGGGTAGTGAGTGCAGGGCGTAGGCGATTTCAGCGGAGTGGAAAGCGCCCTCCTCGGCGAGGTCGGGGCGGCCCGGCGGTACCCGGTCGAAGCGGTAGAGCCACGCCTTCGATTTGCCGTGCTCAGTTTGCATTTTTGCCCAAGTGTAGCCCTGCCAAGCGAAGGCCATGTCCCGAAAAACGTTTTTTTGAGATTGCTTCGCCTGTGCATCGTCAGTGGCAGGGAAAGCTTCCAGAAACTCATTCACCAAATCGCCATACTTATTTTTTGCATCGGCCTTGAACTGCTCCGCCGTCATCATTTCCCCAAAAACAAAGCCCTCGTCACGGTTGTAGCCCGTGAGTAGCGGCACGTCATTTTGTTTTCCTTCGGCAAAAATCGAGTACACGTCCTTCGGCAGTGCCCAGCCATCAATGACGGGCGAGTAGCGGCCACCGTATTTCAGCAGGGTGTCGGCAGGCATGGAGCGCAGGGCGGCAATATTGTACTGCCCCAGTTTTTCCACCAGATGGATGCCCTGCAAGCTGGCCTCATACAGCCCCACTCCCCGGTCGCCGAACATGCCGCCGCTCTCCCCTATCGCTCGTTGGAACAGCCCTTTCGCCAGCGGCGAGGCCATCAGCGAGTTCACGGCGAAGCTGCCCGCCGACTGCCCGGCGATGGTCACTTGGTCGGGGTCGCCGCCGAAGGCGGAGATATTCTGCTGCACCCATTTCAGGGCGGCAATCATGTCCAGCAGGGCGTAGTTGCCGCTGGCATTGTGGCCAGATTCCCGGTTCAGTTCGGGGTGCGCAAGGAAGCCAAACACGCCCAGACGGTAGTTGATGCTGACGTAAACGACGCCCTTTTTGGCCATACCCTCACCGTCGTAGATGGGGCAGGCACCCGCCCCGCTCATGAAGCCGCCGCCGTGAATCCAGACCATGACCGGCTTTTTTTCTGCCACGGAAATGGGCGTTGGCGACCATACGTTCAGGTAAAGACAATCCTCGCTGAGGGGCGACAATGGTGCTTGAAACTCCTCCGACCACACGAAGAACGGCAGCGGTGGCGGCTGCACGGCACTCGGCCCAAACTTGGTGCAGTCCTTCACGCCCGACCAATTGCTCACGGGTATCGGTGCCTTCCAGCGTAGGCCACCCACGGGCGGTTCAGCAAAGGGAATACCTTTGAAAATGGCTACTTTCCCATCGGCGCTGGTGCTGCCGGAAATGTCGCCGTTTTGGATGTGGAGCGTGGGTTGGGCTTGGGTTAAACTTGCGGCCAAGAATAGTGGGAAAAGGAGGAATATCAGTTTCTGCATTACGGTTCATTTTAGCGGGGAAAGGTAGGGAAAATGTGGAAACGAGAAGATTGCAGGATTTTTTGGAAATGTTTTGTGAGATTTATTTTCTTTGCGTGAAGCATACAACATGCTTTAATATGACAACTGTTTTGTACCACAGTGAATTAGGATACAATTTGATTACAAAATAAATGACAAATATATGGACATAGCATGGCATGAATTCCTAAAAAATATCTTTTCCCATATCCCAAAAGTGGTTTCAGCCATTATTGTCGTCATTGTATTTGCTCTAATTGCTAGGTGGGTAAAAAAATTTTGTATCAAGATATATTCCAAGACATTTAAGGACAACAATTTAAACCTGGAAAACATCATTGCATCCACCTTCTATTTCTTGACCTTTCTGGCAGGTATATTTTGGGCTCTGAATATTTTGGGGCTTGAAGGGCCATTAAGCAAGCTGCTGACCGGGGCTGGCATCATCGGCATCATTGCTGGCTTTGCCTTTAAGGATGTTGCATCCAATTTATTCGCTGGGCTCCTGCTGGATATACAACGTCCATATAAGGTAGGAGATTGGGTCGAAATTGATGGGACGTATGGCGTTGTCTTGGAAGTAGGCTGGATAACCACTTCGATAAAAACAGTCCCCGGGCAGGAGGTGTTTGTACCCAACCAAATCATATACAGTAACACGTTTACCAATTATTCCACATGGGGCAAAAGAAGGATTATATTAAAAACGGGTGTCTCATATGGGGATGATTTAGACCATGTTCGGGCTGTTGGGCTGGATGAAGTGAAAAATATTAACGACTATCTTCCCGAAGAAGGCGTTGACTTTTATTTCACTGATATTGGAAGTTCCACTTATGATTTCATGCTGCGTTTTTGGGTCAAGTTTGAATCTAACGACGATTTTTGCCGGGCTATGAACGATGCCATCATGCAAATAAAAAAGCGGTTTGAGCAAGAAAATATATCCATCGCCTACGCTGTAACCACTCTTGACTTTGGTGTGAAAGGAGGCGTCAACGTGTTTGACAAGCAAATTCAAATAAAAAACTAATTCCAATATCCAATTTGTTTTTACGCTTTAATTGAACAATCAATGGAAAAGAACAAGCACCAAAATGAATTAAAGGAAGCCTCTAAGAATGAGCCCTCCGCCGAGCCTCCCTACCAACTCCTTGACCTGAAAGTGACCAAACCGAAGGACTGGGCTGCTGGGGTGCCTGCTGTCATGGTCACTTTCAAAAACCTGATACAGGAAAAAACAGTGATTAGAGGCGGCAAGGCCCTGTTCAAGATGAACCAATTCGATGGGTTCGACTGCCCAAGCTGCGCGTGGCCCGACCCCGACGACGAGCGCTCTCCCGTTGCGGAGTATTGCGAGAACGGCGCAAAAGCATTGGCCGAGGAGGCCACTAGCAAGCGGATTACCACCGATTTTTTTAAAAACAATTCGGTCTATGACCTCGCCAAGCTGACTGATTATGAAATTGGGCACTTGGGACGCTTGTCCGAGCCGATGTACCTGCCGCCTAACGGCACGCATTACCAGCCCATCAGTTGGGACAATGCTTTCAAAAAAATTGCGGAGCACCTCAACAAACTGGAATCGCCCGACCATGCTGCATTTTATACTTCGGGCCGCACCAGCAATGAAGCCTCGTTTGTCTATCAATTATTTGTCAGGGAATATGGCACGAATAATTTCCCAGACTGCTCCAATATGTGCCACGAAACCTCAGGTTTTGCCATGCTCCCGACGCTCGGCGTGGGCAAGGGTACGGCCAAACTGGCCGATTTTTATGATACAGATGTGATTGTGATTATTGGCCACAATCCCGGCACAAATGCCCCCCGTATGATGAGCGCTTTGGCCAAGGGAAAAAAGAACGGCGCAAAAATCATTGCTATTAATCCATTGCCGGAAGCGGGTCTGATGGGCTTTCGCAACCCGCAGGAAATACGTGGCATCATAGGCAGCAAAGAGGAACTGGCCGACCTGTACCTGCCCGTGAAAATTAACGGCGATATGGCGCTAATTAAAGCCTTTGAAAAACTGCTTTATGAGCAGGAAAAAGCTGCGCCGGGCAAGGTTTTCGACCAGGATTTTATCAAAAACAAAACCACGGGATATGATACGTTTATCCAGCATTTGGAAAGCCATGATTTGGAAAAACTCGCCAATGATGCGGGTTTGCCGCTCAATAATATAAAGCAAGCCGCCCAGATGATGACAGATAAACAACGCATCATAGTCTGTTGGGGAATGGGCCTCACCCAGCAGCACAATGGCGTGGATATTTTAAAAGAAATAATTAACCTGTTATTGTTAAAAGGGAGTATCGGCAAGCCGGGCACCGGCACCTGCCCCGTGCGTGGCCACAGCAACGTGCAGGGCAACCGCACCATGCTCATCAACAACCACCCGACACAGGAGCAACTCGATACCCTCCAGAAAGTGTTCGGGTTCAACCCGCCCCGGCAACGGGGTCACGATGTGGTGGACACCATCAAGGCCATCCATGCGGGCAGCGTGAAAGTGTTTTTCAGCATGGGCGGCAATTTCCTTTCGGCAACGCCAGACACCACTTATACGGCCATCGCCATGCGCAAGCTGGACCTGACGGTGACGGTTTCCACGAAATTAAATCGGGGGCATTTAATCCATGGAAAAGAATCGCTCATATTGCCCACTATATCCCGGAGCGAAAAGGATATATTCAATGGAGCGCTACAACATATAAGCACCGAAAATTCGATGGGTGTGGTGGAATGGTCGAGGGGCGTACTGCAGCCTATATCCGATAAATTAATGAACGAAACGCATATTGCCTGCAATATGGCAAAGGCGACTTTGGGTGCCCATTCGGTCGTTAATTGGGACAGATATATAAACAGTTATGATGCAGTGCGGGACGATATTGAGAAATGTATTCCCGGTTTTGAAAACTATAATGTCAAGGTAGTGCAAAAAGGCGGTTTTTACCTCCCAAATGCTGCCCGTGACGGGGAATTCCACACAGAAAAATTTGGCAACCGAGCCCCGTTTACCCTAACCGACGTGCCGCACAACGAGCTTGCCGATGACGAGTACCTGATGGCCACGACCCGCACGCACGACCAATTCAACACCACCATCTATGGCCTCGACGACCGCTACCGGGGCATCCACAACGAGCGCCGGGTAGTTTTGATGAACAAAAACGACATCGCAAAGGCGGGCTTCAAGCCGGGCGACAAAGTGGATTTGTTCAACCACGACGACGGCATCGAGCGGATTGCGCCCCTTTTTATCATCGTGGAATATCCAATTCCCGAAAAAAATACGGTGACCTATTTCCCGGAAACCAATGTATTGGTTTCGGTAAATAATGTGGTAAAAGAGAGCAATATGCCGGCCTCTAAATATGTAAGGATTAAAATAAAAAAACACAGCCCCGACGTATATGGCAGGATTGATGAGGTATTATATCGGAGCCATGTACTTGGGGAAAACGATAAGGTTGTATAATATGCGAGGATGTCTTACCCTTCCCCATTTTATACCATAACAGTTATTTTTTGATCAATATTAAAAAAAGAAGAATGGACATTGATATTGAAAAAATAAAAGCGGATGCCCTTCTGGCAATAGGCAAGTTCAAAAGCATTGAAACCTTTTCGGAAGAAGAAGGCCACGATACCTATGTGGCTGCCGAAATATTGGTCATGCTCATAGATGATAAACCGGTGTCGGAAGAACAGCTTGAGTTTTTGAAAAAACAATCCATAGACTTTACAAAAGTGCTGGCTCTCATTGGGGTGCAGGCGGTGCCTGGCTCCAGCTTGGCGCTGGTTTTTTTAGAGAAAATAGCAGAAAAGCATGGGTTCAGCCTTATTCCCAAGCCTCTTGATGCGCCAGATTTAAAGACCTAACATGAATAAAATTAATAAAAAAAGTAGTTACCCTAATAGACCATACAGCTATACAAAAAAACCGAAGCACCTCAGCGCTCCGGTCTCTTTCTACTTAATGAAATTCATTCAAGGGTAATACATCAGAACATTATCATTTTCAAAGCCGCTTTAAATCCTCTTTTATCTCCATTGCCGCTACCGGCCCCAGTTCAAAGGAAGCACCAAGCGCTTCTTCGAGGTATTTCTTCGCTTCTTTTTTATGCCCATTTCCAGCTAGGATAACACCAGTATGGTAAATAGCTTTCGGCTCTTGCGTCTGGTTCATCACATGCTTTTCTATAATGTCCAGTGCTGCTGCCTTGTCGCCTTTTTGGTACTCTGCCCATGCCAACAGACCATAGGACATCGGGTGCGGACGCTCGGCCACCTCATGTTCGGCGATAGTACATGCCTCGTCGGCCTGGCCCATTTTCGAGGCTTTCAGGTTGCAGAGATAAGCTTTGTACATATTGCCGTAGGCCGGATTGCTGGCTTTTGCGATGAAGGATTGACGGTAGGCCATTGCCTCGTCAGGCTTGTTTTCAAAAGCGGCGATGTCCGATAAAAGCAGGTCATAATCGGGCACAGGGTGAACTGTTTGCAGAAAACCCAATATGCGGCGAGCCTCCGCCGTGTTGTGGTCATGCGAGAAAGCCACCCAAGCGATGCCTTTCAGGGAGTGCAAATCCGCCGGATTATTGGCCAAGGCTTCGAGGTAAGTGTCGTAGGACAGCTGGATGCGACCGTCGTGGCCGTACATATCGGCGAGGTTGGAAAGTGCCCAGTTGAGCAACTCTTTCGAGCCGGATTTCCGTGCCAGGGCAAGCGCATTTTCCATTTTCTCGATGGCTTCCGGCAGGTGCCCGGTCTGGTCGAGCATCTTCATCTCCCGGATGAGGTAATCGAACTGGCTGCGTGCATCCAAATCCCGCATCAGGATGGAGGCATCGGTGAAATTGCCCCGCTCCAACAGCACATCCGTGAGCATGAGTGAACTGGCATGTTTGCGCTCGCCCAAGGCCAGTGCCTGGCGCATCAGCCCTTCCGCTTCCGCAAACGAATGGCGGGTAATGGCGTTTGCAGATAGTGCTTGCAAAGTGCCCACCCTATTTGGGTAGCGCTCATTCACCAATTGCAAAATGCTATCAGCTTGGTAGAGTTTTTCCACTTCGCCGGTCAGCTTGAACCATGCGCTGTACTGGCTCGCCAGTTTGGATTGGTAAACAAAATTTTCGGGTTGTTCATCGAGCTTTTTCTCCCAAAAACTGATATGCTCCGCTACGGCTTTTTCGGCTTTTTGAAGATGGTCGGGCGTCATATATGCCGAATAATCGGCAGTGCGAATAATCGGTTTTTGTTGGTTAAAAAGGGAATATACGCCGAATATGGCGAGCAATGCTATGGCGATAATTGCTATCTTTTTCATGTTGGGTAAATTAAAACGGGTGATAGATTTCTTGGGTTATCTAGGATAATTTTTACTTAAACTCATAGAGTCTATTTTATTAAACACATTAGATACATTAGGCCACAAAGGGAATTCGCCGTAGGCGAATTGAAATAACTATGTGAACTTATGTGCCTAATGTGTTTAATAAAATAAATCTTAAATCATCATCAGTGCGCTGCGGCCAAATATGGGAATGTGCTCAAAAATGGAACATCATTCGCATCCACGTGATCGTCGGTGAGGGCTGGATTTGCAGTGCCATCTGGGCCTCCGAAAATTAGCAGCAATTCTACCGAAATCACGTCATCGGCGAGGGCACGGCCTGTGAGCACGTTGGTGCCATCGAAGAAAGTTGTCTTCTTATCCGTAGCGACGTTCAATACGTCAGTAGCCAATGCGCCACTGAAAGTAGCAGCATCCATGCCGAGTGCATTGGTAGTGTAACCTGCATTCAGCGCCATGAGCTGGGTCTGGAACTTAGAAGCATATTTGCTACCCATCGCAGAAGGAATAGTCGTATTGAAATCGTCTTTGTCAGCCGTTGTCACGAAAACCGTGTTGATGGCCGGACGCCCCATTTGGTCTTCCTGCTGATAGGTATTGTCCTTGAACGGATTTGAATCATCGTCTTTTTTGCAGCTTGCGAATAATGCGCTAACAGCTAGCAAAAGCAGGGCGCTTGCCCGAAATATATTTTTCATGATTGTTTTAATTTTAAAAATTATTGACAAAAAATATAGCAATTAAATGTGCCTTTGAATAAAATAGCCAAGAGCTACCCAATTGACAGTCAGCCATTTACCGTCACTATATTTTAAATCCGCTTTTTTTAGTGAAATGTTTTGGGAGAGAAATTCCCGGATAATGGTTTTAAATGGAATTAATCCAAAATATAGGATTAAACTTTACGCTTGGTAACTGCCCATGTATTCAAAGTAGCAGCAGAACCCAACATGGATTTTGGCACTTCGACCACAACTGCCATGACGTTCGTGCCAGCAAAAGTGTCGGAACCTGGATTGTTGAAGCCAGAAGCCGTGCCTGCCAATACATTTTGGTAAGCCACGAGGTCAAAGAAAAATGGGTCGTCACGTGGGCCAGCGAATACTTTGATACCGTTTTTGTTGCCGATAGTTGCAGCGCTGCCATATTTGGAGATATTGGCAGTTGTGACGGTTGCGTCAGTTTCCACTTTACCAGTTTTTCCAGTAACGGAAGGCTTTGCAGGGCCATACACGCTCATTTTACCATCGTTGAAAACCGCTTGGATAACGAGGTCTTCCACATTGTCGCCCGTATTGTCGATATTCACCTGAATCATCACGTTTTCATCAAAAGCCGCCGTGGCAGAAGCCGTAGGGTCAAGCAGACCTTGGGTGTTTACCACAAAAACCATGTTGTCACTGTTTTCGGGGCTTTGGAAGGCATAAAAATCGGTAATATCAGAGCTGGTGTTGGCAACGCCCGGGGCGTCGATGTGGTCGGCTGCCCAAACGATTCCGATGGAAGCCGAGAGGATGGCGATTGCTGTTAACAGCAGATTCTTCTTTTTCATTTTTTAAATGATTTTGGTTAAAAACGTTCGGGGAACCCAGTTCAAGCACTAATTAATTTTATCATTTAACGGGTGATTCAATTGCCTACTCCCTGCGCTGTGCCCCCTGATTCTTGATTGATTGAAATTCATCATTACTTACGAGCGGGGGCTCAGGTTCGGATTTCTGTGTTTAAGTTTATTTTTAAAAAAATTAAACAAAAACCTAAAAAGCCCCTGATTTCACTGGCATTTGAAAATTGATTTTTTTTCGAAAAAACCTTGGAACAAGTGAAGTGTTTCCAAAAATCGAGTCCATCACACTAGCTTAAAATTGGTGAAAACGAAGGGCAAATCAGAATCATATTTCACGACTAACATCAGCGCATGAATCAATTCTTTCAGCCCATCGTCACGAGCATCATCGAGCGACGTCATCCCGGCCAAAAACTCCCAAAAAAGCAGTTTGAGCGGGAATCCAGAGACCTCCGCTACGACATCAGCCGCCTGCTGAAAGACATCCTGTTCATCGCCCTCGGCATCAGCGCAGCGGCTTTTGGCCTGCGTGGGTTCCTGCTGCCCAACAATTTCATAGACGGCGGCGTCACGGGCATTTCGCTGCTGGTCGAAGTGACCACGGGCATCTCGCTCTCCATCCTGCTGCCACTCATCAACCTGCCGTTCCTATTCATGGGAGCTAAGACCATCAGCCGCAGCTTCGCCCTGAAAAGCGTGATTGCCATTAGCTTGCTAGCCATCTTGGTGCATTTCGTGCATTTCCCCACCATCACCGAAGACAAACTGCTTATCGCCGTTTTCGGTGGGTTCTTCCTCGGCGCAGGCATCGGCTTGAGCATCCGGGGCGGGGCC
This sequence comes from Bacteroidota bacterium, assembly GCA_016124585.1. GTDB lineage: Bacteria > Bacteroidota > Bacteroidia > Chitinophagales > Saprospiraceae > UBA6168. Next base: position 45,540 of record WGNL01000009.1, read on the forward strand.
GTCATTGACGGTACGGAGGTGCTCGCCGTCTGGCTCAGCCGCCGCACCAGCCTCACCGTCGGCGACATCATCATGGGCTTCAACCTCATCATTTTTGCCTTCGGCGCCTACATCCTCACCGTGGAAGTGGCCCTGTACGCCATCCTCACCTACCTCGCCGCCTCCAAGACCGTGGACTTCATCGTGGACGGCATCGAGGAGTACATCGGCGTCACCATCATCTCCCCGCATAGCGAGGAAGTCCGCCTCGCCATCATCGAAAAACTGGGCCGGGGCGTCACCCTCTACGCTGCCAAGGGCGGCTTCGCAAAACGGGGTGCCGAACTGAAGGCGCAGGACGTGGTCTTCACCGTCGTCACCCGATTGGAACTCTCCAAACTGAAAACGGAAGTGGACAAGATAGACCCCGATGCCTTTGTGGTGATGAACATGGTGAAGGATGCGAGGGGCGGGGTGATCAAGAAAAGGCCGTTGGCGCATTGAGGGAAGTCGTTGACTGTTGATGAATTCCAGAGATAAGCTATTTCTTAAATGCTTGAATTTTTAATTAAATAATCAAAATGAGCAAATACACAAGTATAATTCTAATTATTCCTCCTGGAGAACATGAATCTGCGAGATTCCAAGAGGTTTGCGAATTTGAACCTACACCAGGACAAAAATTTGGCATGGTAGATTGCAATGATTGGAATAAGTTCCCGGATGCCTTCATCAGATTTACTTATGTTGGCTCGTACAATTATTTTCCATTGGCCGATTTTCTTCAACATTTGAAAGAAAAGGTCAAATGGGAAGAGCCTGCTTATATTCAGTTATTGGTTAGCGAAGAAGATAAATATGACTGCGACCTGTATGTGGGGCCAGACTTTCGCCTAGCTTATGAAGCAACTAGGTTTTAAAAAATACATGATGAAATATTTTTCAATTATCATTGATATATTTTATGGTCATTATGTTTTTTTTAGCGGTTGGAGCAAATCCGGCGGCAATTTGAATCCACCCGATTTAGTTAAAAATAAGTTTGGGCAAATGATAAGAAGAACGTTGCTTTGTGAATCAATGCAGGTGAACCACTGACATTTACTCAACACTCAATAAATGAGCTTAAAAGAAACACGGTCAAGGATAGAAGAAAAAATAAAAGAACATTTCTCTTCTCTGGGTTTTACATACAAACCTTCCTGGAAAGAATATTGCAAGCAAAGCGATGAACTCCTGTATTCGTTTTATCCCCTAATCACGACATGGACTAAGTTCCTCTCTATTGATAATCACGCATATATTCGATTTGTCAGTTTTGAGAAATCCTTTAAAAAACTTTGTCCCGGTTACCCCGATATAACCCTAGGAAATTCAATTGGACGTATAGCCAACAGTCCTGACGGCAGAATCGTGAATCCGCCTGTAGGCTATGATATATTTGTAGGTGAAGGTGCTGAAGGTGAAGCAATAGAAGTCATCAAAGCTCAGTTTGAAGAAGTTGCACATCCATTTTATGAAAAATTCAAAAACCCTAACGCTATAGTGAATTATTTCCTGCAAGAGCCTTATGGTACAGTTGCTTTTCAAGATGAACATTTAATATTTTTGAAAGGGATTCTTATGGCAAAAATGTTTAAAAAGCATGATTACCCTTTAATTGAACGAAAATTTGATGAATTGGTAAGAGAAAAACTCAATTCAACTTATCAAGCAGATTATTTTGCATTAAAAGAACAAATAGGTCGCTATTTAAAATAAGCATAAATTATTCTGCCTACGGAATCAAGGCAGGAAGTGACTTGTAAATAAATCCCCTACCTTGCCCCGAAAAATGCGTCACCTCCCAATCCTACTTCTATCCCTCCTCAGCCTCCAATGCACCACCACCAAACGCAGCATGACCAACGACGACCTGAAAATACATGCCTTCCGCCTCAAGCCCGGCGATGACCTCCGGGCGGGCATCGAAGCCTTTGCGAAGCAGGAAAACATCCAGGCCGGCTGGGTGATGTCCTGCGTGGGCAGCCTCACGCAGACCAATATCCGCTTCGCCAACCAACCCAATGGCAGCAAGGCCAACGGCCATTTCGAAATCGTAAGCCTCGTCGGCACCGTCAGTGTCAACGGCTGCCACCTGCACCTCAGCGTCAGCGACAGCCTCGGCCAGACCACGGGCGGCCACCTCCTCCCCGAAAACCTCGTCTATACCACCGCCGAAATCGTGCTGGGCGAGAGCCGCCGCCATGTTTTCACGAGAGAAAAGGATGGGACGACGCCGTGGGAGGAGTTGCAAATCAAGGTCATTGGACATTGACGTTGTGTCATTGGTCATTAGGCATTGGTCATTTGGGGATAGTGCAATGTCTCTCAATGACCAATGTCACGAAGTCAATGGCTCCAATGTCACGAAGTAAAATGACCAATGTCACAAACCGATTGGGCAAGAATTAAGATGTTTGCAGGCGCTGGATAAAATACCAGCTATATCATGCGACCAATATCCACCATGGCCATTCTTTTTCTACTGCTGGCCCTGACATCGGGCTGCGACCAAGCCTCCCCACTTTCCGGCAAAATCAAACTGGACGCCAGCAGCGACTGGAAGCCCATCGTTTACCTCCTCGACCCCAAGGCCTGGAACGGCATCGGTGGCAGCTACCTCGGTGCCGTGCTCGATTCGGCGACAATCCAGCCGGACGGCAGTTTTTCCTTCGGTAAAATGCCTGCGGCCACAGAGCCAAGGCTTTTCGAACTGGCCATTCAGAAAAAGTCAGGCCCACAGCATGCTAATCTTTTAGACAACGACGACCCCAGCACGTCCAATTACTTCCCTTTTATTTTCAAAAATGGGGAAACGCTTAAAGTCGAGGCCGAGGCAGCCCATTTCCAGCGCAGCTTTTCCCTCAAAAAACCTTCGAAGGAAAATGCCGCCCTGCTCCAACTGCGTGACATCCGGCAAGCGGCTTTTGATAAAAATCTGGCTGGGAAAAACACTGGCGAAGCCCACGACGAGGCCGCTCTCTTGGACGAGGAAGCAGCCAAACTGGCTTTCCAACAGCCAATCATGCAGTTTGCGGAGCAAACGGAATACCTACTGCCCGCCATCACGGCCATCCGTTGGGTGAGCATTGACGGGGATTACGAGCGGATACCGGAATTCATCGTGGCGCAGGCTGAACGCTGGCAAAAGCTAGCACCGGAACACCCTTTTGTAAAGCAGTTAGCGGTCAAGGGCGACCGCAAGACCCTGCCCGTGCTCATCGGCGACCAAATCCCGCTGGACTACCCGATGCCCATGCTTTCAGGCGATACCGTTCTCTTGAAAACGCTGCTGGGCAAGCGCCTCACCCTGCTCGATTTTTGGGCATCGTGGTGCGCCCCTTGCCGCAAGGAAAACAAAAAAACCCTCGTTTCGCTCTGGGAAAAACAGCACGACGCAGGCTTCCAAATCGTCGGCTATGCCCTTGATGCCAGCCGAGGCGCTTGGTCAACTGCTATCGAAAAGGATGGCGTTGGCCGCTGGCCCCATGCCTCCCACCTCCAAGGCGACGATGCGCCACTCTTCAAGGAACTACGCATGACCTCCATCCCCGCCAATTTCCTTTTGGATGAAAACGGCAAGGTGCTGGCGAAGAACCTGCATGGGCAGGAGTTGGTGAAGCAGGTTGAAAAAATAATTGAAAATTGAAAATTGAAAATTGCAGACATCTCGCTAATTATCAATTTTCAATTTTCAATTATTTCATCTCCTTCGGCCTCACCCCCACCCGTTCCTTCTGTCCATTGCGGAGCAGGTTGATTTCCACCATTTTGTTAATGGATGTTTCGTCGAGGTGCTTGTGCAAATCGTCAATGGATTGGACGGGCTGGCCTTCGTAGCCGATGATGATGTCGCCTACCTGAAGCACGCCGCTGGAGGGGCCACCAGCTTCCACGCCCTGCACGAGGATGCCCGTTTTATTGGGCAATTGGTGGTGGTTGATGGAGCGGGGATTGATGGGCGCCGTCTGTCCGGCGATGCCGATGAGGCCCCGGCGTACTTTTCCTTCGATGAGCAATTTGCCGACCACATACTCCGCCAGGCTGCTCGACACGGCGAAGCAAAGCCCCTGAGCTGGTAGGATGACCGCCGTGTTCACCCCGATGACGAGGCCGGAACTGTCCACCAGTGGGCCACCGGAGTTGCCGGGATTGAGCGCCGCATCCGTCTGAATCACGTCGTCAATGAGCCGACCGCTTTCGCTTCGCAAACTGCGACCGAGGGCACTCACCACCCCTGCCGTCACGGTGTACTGGAAGCCATAGGGGTTGCCGATGGCCACCGCCACCTGCCCCACTTGCAGGGATTTGCTATCGCCGAAGCGGACGGCACGCAGGCCGTTGCCGCCAATCTGCACAAGTGCGAGGTCGGTGGCGGGGTCTTCTCCGACGATTTGTCCGCTGAACTCCCGGCCATCTTGTAGTACTACCTCGATTTTTTCGGCGCTGTTGACCACATGGCTGTTGGTCACGATGAACCCATCGCTGGAAATGATGAAGCCGCTTCCCGTACCGAACGGCTGCTGGTTCGGATGTTGCCGCTGCTGAGGATTGGGCTTTTTAGCCACCTTGATCTGCACCACGGACGGACTGACGGCCTGCGAAACCCCCACGATTGTGCGGGAGTACGCATCTAGTAGAAGCGCATCGGCGTGGACGGATGGTGTTTGTGGAAATTGGTTATCGGTGTGGTTTTGAGGTGCTGTGACTGAAATGTAATTTGACATATCCGGGCGATTTTGTGCCGGCTTCTTGTTTTGTTTTGGAAGAAAACTTGGCGAGGAAAATCGTTCCAAATGAAGTTTTCGGACAAAATGGCAGGCGTGTAAATTGCAAGTTGAAGACAGATGCTGCATTTATAAGAACCGCATTTGATTTATTGAGTTTACCAAACTAGTTTTGACAATAATGTATGACATAGTCCAAGCGTGAAAGCCTCAATCTATTTTAGCTATGAAAACATATGCAATTGCTTTTATTATCTTGGTCTTCAATGTTTGCGCATCTGGCCAGTCCGGTTTGCCAATTCCTTATCGTTTGGAAGACAAATGGGGATTTTGCGATGAGAATGGCAAGATCGTTATCGCTCCAATATATGACACAGTTAGCTTCTTTAGCCGCCATCCCATTTTTGAAGCAGAACCTCCTTATGCAAGGAAAGTAGAGCCAATTTTTAATAAACCTTTTGCTATTGTTGCAAAGGATAGCTGTTATGGGCTGATAAACCAGACGGGCAAAGAAATGGTAGCAATCGAACATGGTAGACCGCTCGAATTTCGGAAATTGACAGACAGTGTGTTGCTGGTAGATGGTGCATTAAAGTTGAAAAGCAGGAAATATAGCCCCAACTTTGAGGCATTGATGGATATGAATGGAAACCTACTCACAGGATTTGATTTTTCAAATAGTTTTACTGACTTTTCTTATCATTATAAATGCGAATGTTATACTGGTGCTGAGAGTGGCGGAAAAAGGTACGGTATCTTCCAGTATTTCAAAACTTTTTACCATTATGATTACGTGACAGAATTGCCCGGCGTGGATAGCAAAATATTGAAATTTTCCACAAACAGAGAACAGCATCAATTTCAAGGTTTTATTGATGAAAAAGGCAATGAGCTTTTACCTGCAAAATATGACTGGGTTACTTTGTTTCACAACGGCATTGCAATTGCTTCAAAAACATATACAGCAGGAGATGTCCCGAAACGAGAATATTTTACAATTGACAGCAATGGGGAGCCTCTGAAGAAATTGAATTTTGACTTGATACATTGGGATATGATTGAAGGCTTGGCATTTGTATCCAATGACACTGGCAAGCATTATGGATTGATCGATTTGATGGGAAATGAGTTGCTTCCACAGATTTTTGAGGACATATATGGCGTCAAAAATGGCCTTGTTATAACCCGTAGCAAGAAATCAAACTATTCCATATTTGACATTAAAGGAAAGTTAAAACTGAATTTCGAGAAATATACAGATTTTATCCCCACTAAAATAGGTTTCTACGCAAAACCTAAAGATGGCAAATGGGCGCTTTATGACCAACATTGCAAAATTATAAGAAAAATGCGAGTGGATAGCCTTTTGAGCGGACTTTGCCATGATATATCCACAGGAGTCAACTACATCGAATTTCAAAAAGATGGTAAATGGGGATTATTGGATGAAAATGGCAAAGTAATTCTTAAGCCAACTTATGACGAACCCTTCGGCTATCAATTAGCTGGTGCTGGAGACATTCATTATAATCAATTCTACATACAAAAAAAGGATGGAAAATTAGGATTATTAAATACTCGTTTTCAAGAAATACTACCATTTACATTTAATAAATTGGAGATTAAAGCCATAGACAAGACCCGACATGTTTCAAAATATTGGAGAGATGAATTACCAACTCACAGCCTCTTCTCAGTGAATGGAGATGGTCATGTTGGTATCATAGATTCCAGTGGCAACATCATTGTGCCAGTTAAATACAAGTATATATCGCCTCGTTTCTCTGGGTATTCAGACGTTATGTTCTTTGGATACTATGCCTCTACAGACGATGGAGAGGTTCAATGGCTTGATAAAAGAGGAAATTTAACTCAAACCAATAGATTGAACGAATATATTGACACATGCAGTTCTTCCAATTATATTCGAAAATACTCAGAATCATTTTATAAAGAAGATAGCATTATCCGGCAGAAAGGCGTTGATATTTTAGGGATATATCAGGGCCTTTGCTTTACAGAAACGATGCAACTCAATGATAGCCTGTTCGTCGTCTATAAGTATGACAAATATGGTGTTGCAAAGCCCAGCGGCCAAATGGTGATTCCAATAAAGTACAATAAATTTGAGTTCTGGGAAAAAGAACAACTATTAATGGTAGAGGTTAGAAAGGAGGGTGAATCCACTTATGGATTAATGGACTTAGAAGGAAATGTCATTTTACCTTGTATTTATGATATGATAAATACTACTGACACACCCGGCCTGCTATATGTTGATTTGTATGGGTGCAAAGGTTTTGCCTCTACAAAGGGGGTTGTATATTTCAAAGAATAAAGCCACCTACACTTCCCCCAATAGCCACTCCTTCTCCCCCAAACTTTTAGCCGCTGCTATTTCCTCCCGCAGCGCCGCCCTTGCCTCTTTGTCGAAGGGGTTGGTTTCCAGCAGTTTACGAGTGAATTGGATAGTGTTCAAGTAGTTCTCCCGATGGTAACCCAGTTCCTTTTTGCGGAGAAGGAAAGTCTTGAACGCTGAAAGATGTGCTTCCAGCAAATCGAATTCATCCAGTTCAAAATAGATTTTCAGTTGCAAGGTTTTAGCGGCGAGGTTCAGCAGCAGGTCCTTGTACTCGGCGAGTTGGAGCAGGGGTAGGGCTTTGTCGTACTGCTTTTTCTCATAGGCAAGTCGGGCGAGATTGAAGCTGAAAACGCTTTCCCGGTAGGGGCCTGCCAGTTTGTCACGGTATTCGTTGATGAAATGCTCCACCCAGTCGAACTCCCGCATGACGAGGCCGCTGGTCACAGCATTTTGGTAGGTATAGCGGCTCAGTTCGCCTTCGGTGGTGAAATAACCTTGCCGCAGGCCATCCTTGTAAAAATCAAATTGGTCTCTGAGGTATTCCTGGTTGCCTGCATTGTAGCGGCGGATGCAAAAATTGATGGCGAGGATGTACAAATCCCGCATTTCCTCAGCGGGAAAAAGCCGGCCATGCGCCAGCACCAGCGACTTGAAAGTCTGAAAATATTGCGAGGAATCAGGATTCGTCAAAGCCCGGTAACAGTGGTAATAGATAGCAACCACGGGCGTTTCGAGCGCCCCACTCCGCTCTGCGAACAGCAATGCCTCAGCCAGTAGACCGGAATCGTAGCTGGTATTGGAGACGGCTTCGTGCGAATGAAGGAGACAGGCTTGCCATAGCTTTTGCGCCAAAAAACTGGTGTCGAGTTCGCTGGAAAGATGCGCCAAATGGGAACTGTCCACTGCCTTTGCATCAAAGGCGTTCCGGTAATTTTCGAGGGAAGCGAGGTATTTGTTTTGGTAAAAATCGGCGTTGCGGTAAGGCTGGGCTTCCAGTTTTTGCGCCAAATCACTGGCCGTCTGTGTGACATGATTGCTCAGTTTTCGCTTGCGCAAACCCTGCCCCAGCCGCAGCAGGGTTTGCGGCTCGTCCGCCAGAAAATCCTGCACGGCGAGGAACTGCCCCGCCAACTGAAATAGCTGGCTCATCAGCATCCTCAGACGGTGGTCGTCAAATGGGTCGGTGGGGAAAACGGCGGCGTAAGCGACCTCTTTTTCCGGCACTTCCTTGCCATTTTTGAGGTATTTTGCCAACCAATCGAAAAGGGAGACTACCTCTGCCCGACGATTGAAAAACGGGGATTTGAGGTAGCGCCGGAAGTCCCGGATTTCGGGGCCGGAGAGGCTACGGAGCAACTGAACAAGCCTTGATTTTTCCATGGAAAGTTTTTTTGCTAAAAATCGGGGTAAAATTGCATAAAAAATCAAAGACAAAATCAGGTTGATTTTTTCAACAATAAAAGATATATTGAAAATTAATCGCTATTTATTTCAAAGACAAAACCACAAAAATGTTTTTGCCGCCTAGCAGGTGTTTCCTCACTTTTGTATCGTCAAAAGTTTTAAGGTTCTTTTGGATGTAACCGCAAGCTCCAGCCTGCGGTAGTTTAAGTGCAAGCTGGAGCTTGTGCCTACATCCTCCCAAAACCTGATTGAACACAAATTTTCCAAATCAAAAAATAGAATTCCCATGCGTCCGAACTTATTTACTACCAATATGAAAAAGTTCCAGTTTTTAATAATGCTCCTGCTATTTGCGCTCCAATGCTGGTCGCAAGTGACGGTATCGGGTACAATCAGGGACGAAAACGGGTTGCCTGTCTGCGGTGTCACTGTTGGAGTCAACCTCTCTGGAACCGATGTTGTCACTACTGATTCGACTGGCTTTTATGAGCTAACAGTGGCCAATGGCAGTGATTTTTCGATTGCCCCTTACAAAAACTCTTCTCCTTTGAACGGGGTGGGCACCTTTGATATGGTTTTGATTTCGAATCATGTTCTTGGAGTCAGCCCACTTGGTTCGCCCTACAAGATCATTGCTGCGGACATCAACAAATCCAATACGGTCTCCAGTTTTGACTTGGTGGAATTCAGGGATATGCTCACGTTCGTCACACCGAACTTCCCCAACAACACTTCCTGGCGCTTCGTGGATGCCAGTTATGTTTTCTCAAATCCATTGAACCCATTCGTCCCAGGCTTTCCGGAGACTATCAGTATCAACAATGCAACTGGCAATATTACGGGACAAGATTTCGTCGCCATCAAAGTCGGTGACGTAAACAATAACGCCATTAACCAGCTTTGCTCCGACACAGGATCGGTGTCGTTGATAAGTGGAAAAATCTTCCATGACCTTGACGGAACTTGCACGGAAACGGCCAGCGACTACGCCCTAAAATATTGGAAAGTGCGGGCCATTGGCGCCAATGAGACCTATTATAGTATTGCTGACGCAGATGGCCAATACTCCATTTACCTGCCACAGGGCACCTATGATGTTCAAGTACTGCCAGCAAGCCCCCTTTGGGTAGCCTGCACGCCGACTTACACAAGCGTCGTCGTAGGCCCAGTGCCAGTTGGCGGGCTTGATTTTGCGGAGCAAGCCCTACTCGAATGCCCAGCCATGGAAGTTGAGATGAGCACCGGTCTGCTGCGCCGTTGCTTCCAAAACACTTATTCTGTGCTGTACTGCAACCATGGCACCGCCATGGCCAATGACGCCCAAGTGGTGGTCACCCTCGATTCGTTTTTCATCAATGTTTCAAGCTCAGCCCCTTTCACAACCGCCCCTGGCAATGTTTACACTTTTGATGTCGGCGATGTAGCACCCAATGATTGTGGCTGGATTCCCATCGATTTCGAATTGAGCTGCGACGCAGAACTTGGCCAAACGCATTGTTCCTCAGCCCATATCTATCCTGATACTTCTTGCGTGCCGCCCCTGCCACTGTGGAGTGGGGCAGACCTTCAGGTGACCGGCGAATGCCTGGGCGACAGCATCGTTTTCACGGTCACCAATATTGGCGACGACATGCCGGAGCCTGTGCCTTATGTCATTATCGAGGACATCATGATTCAAATGTCGGGCGAAACCCTCCAGTTACAGCAGGGTGAATCCATCACCGTCACGGTACCTGCCAACGGTTCCACCTGGCGGTTTGTGGCCAACGAACTGGCGTTCAACCCTTATGACAATTTCGCCAGCGCCACCGTGGAAGGCTGCGGCACCAACAGCAGCGGCGGCGTCAGCTTTGGCTTCGTCAACCTGTTCCCGCTGCCGGATGGCAGCCCCTTCGAAGACATGGATTGCAAGGAAAGTATCGGTTCTTTCGATCCGAACGATAAAGTGGGCCTGCCACTGGGCGTGGATGCCGAGCACTTCATAGAACAGAACCAAGACCTGAGCTATACCATCCGCTTTCAGAACACTGGGACGGACACTGCTTTCAACGTCGTCGTGCTAGACCAACTCCCAGCTTCATTGGATCCCGGAACATTCCGGTTCTTGGGAAGCAGCCACCCCTGCGAATACCAACTGAATGGAAATGGCTACGCCCGTTTCACTTTTGAAAATATTATGCTGCCGGATAGCAACGTAAATGAGGTAGCATCACATGGCTTCGTGAAATTTGCCATCGCCCAAAAGACCGATTTGCCCCTTGGCACCCAAATCGAGAACGAGGCAGGCATCTACTTCGATTTTAATGACCCCGTCATCACCAACCGCACGTTGCACACCGTTGGCAAAGATTTCTTGATGGAAGTTTCCGCTACGCAAACGTTGGTAAAGGGCTTGGAAATGGAGGTGTACCCTAATCCTACTACGGCTATCGCCAATTTCCGATTTAAAGGACTGGAATTAAAAGAGGGTCGATTGATGGTCTTCGACCAATTCGGTAAGCAAGTCTCAACGATGAGTTTTACAGGAACAACTTGCCAATTCGACGGATCTGGCATGGCAAGTGGCCTTTACTTCTTCAAGGTTGTAAATGCTGACAAACCAATTGCCGCAGGCAAACTGATTGTGAAATGACCTTCATGAAATAACAAAAAAGGCCTCTGACAATATTGCCAGAGGCCCTTTTTTGTTTTGATAAGTTTAAAGCTTTACAATCAGCGATCGTTTTGAAAGCGAACCATTGGAAACTACGGCAAGATATTGCCCAGCAGGAAGGGCAGCCAATCCAATTTGGATATTCGCATCGCCAGTGCTGGTTTGCTTTAACAGCAAAGTGCCTTGGAGTGCATAGATTGCAATGTTCGTTTCACTGTTTGTAAACTCTTTTGGAAGAAGTACCTGTACGGCGTCAGAAACCACAGTTGGATAAATCAAAATCTCGCCATCTTGGTGGAAAACTACGGATTTGACCTCCGTGTATTCATAATTTCCATCGAAATCAATTTGCTTAAGACGGTAGTAATTGAGACCTTCAAAAGGTTTTTCATCCATGAAGCTATAGGATTGCGCTTCTTGAGTAGTACCCATCCCGGAGACCTCCCCTACTTCACGAAAGCTAGTGCCATCCTCGCTACGCTCCACCACGAACTTTTGGTTGTTCTGCTCAGTAGCCGTTGTCCACTTTAACATTGTTTCTCTGCCTTTTGCCTCTGCTTTGAACGACGTGAGTTCAACAGGCAATGGAGCAAAATATTGGAGTGGGTTGCAGGTAGTGCCACCACAAGCCGCATTGCTATGGCCGCTCCAAAGCAGCGTAATTTCGCCCGAACAGGTACTAATGGTATAAGGGCCATAACTCACCACCCTCGTCGTAGCCTGTGAAGCTTCGCATTGATTGGTGACAAAATTATACCCACCACAGGCAATGGAAAGATTAACGCTTTTGCTACCACCTGAGGTAGCTTGAATGGTTACCGAAAAATTGTAGGTTGAAGTTCCGTTACCGTTGTCTTGAATGGTGTATTTGAAATCTGTAACGTTACCGCAGTTTTGGGCGACAGCAAAGTAACAGCTTACCAGCAATAACAGAATTGTTGTCAAAAATGTCCTCTTGTGCATGTTCATTTGTGAAAGTTTTTATGGATAAAATGGAAAATTTGTTTGCTCAAATGCGATAAAGCACATGGCATGGATTAATCAAGCATCAATTTTTTCCGAGTTGTGTCTATTAAAAGTGAGTCAGACCAGGCAAGAATATTCTACTAGCGCCACGCAGCAGGCAAATGCTGTGCCAATACCTTGAAAGTATTGTTTTAACAACATAATTTTAAAAACAAGCATTTTCTATGTGTTAATCCGAATATTTGCTGTGCTTTTAGAAGCATTTCATCTTAAAAATCTTTTGTCTTCAATCGCCAATAATCCTCCTTATCAGCTCATCCTTCCTCTGATTCGACACCATGATTTCCTTCCCATCCTCCATGATGACCGAACCACCTTTTCCTTTTATATAGCGTTTAATAAATTCAAGATTCACAATATGCGAACGGTGTATTCGGCAAAAACCGAAGGGTTCTAACAGTGGCTCATAATATTTCAAATGTCTGCAAATCAGCGACTTTCGACCATCCATGAAATAAAAACAGGTAAAATTATCCTCCGCTTCGCAATACAGTATATCCGTCATTTTTACCACATCAAAACCCTCCAATAATGGTAATACGAGCTTGCGGCTTTGGGTAGTTTGCGCCGCCAAGTTTTCCAATAATATCTTGGCACGAAGCAATTGTTCCTTTTGTGAAAGTAAAGTCACCACATGCGCCACTGCTTTTTCTAGCTCCTCTATATCCAATGGTTTTAATAAATAATGGGCGGCACTCAAATTAAATGCCTGCACCGCATATTGGCTATAAGCAGTGATGAATATGATTTCAAAATCAATATGCTCCCCAAATTGCTCCAATAAATCGAAGGCCGTGCCGTGCGGCATTTCTATATCCAAAAAAAGCAGTTGCGGCTTGTGCCGGATGATGGCGTCCCTCGCCTCTAGGATATTGGCGCACTCGCCAACCAGTGTGACTTGTGGGCAATATTTCCCCACGTAGCTGCGGAGTATTTCCCGGCTGTCTTTTTCGTCGTCGATGATCAATGCGGAGATGTTATCCATTTGTTTATGCTGGGATTTTTATAGCAACCAAGGTTCCCACATCATCAGCGTCAGCATCTGCATCCTGCACCTTGATTTCATAATTTTTACCGTATAGCTCATTAATTAGCGCAATGCGTTTCGATACATTTTCCAAGCCCTCGCTCTTTTGTTTGCGCTGGTTTTCGGTTTTCTGCGCCTTCGATTTTTCCCGACCGATGCCGTCGTCCAGCACGGTTACGAGAATATTTTTGCCTTCTTCGTAAACAGTGACGCTGAGTTTTCCATGCCCATTTTTATACCGAAGGCCATGCCAAACAGCGTTCTCTATGAACGGCTGAATCAGCATAGGCGGTACTTCTAGGTCGTTGGCAGGGTGGTTGAGTTTGTTTTCAAAACTGAAATCAAACTGGTCACGGAAGCGAAAATGCTCCAGGCGCAAGTACAACTCATTCAACTCCAATTCTTCCTCAAAACTGATAAAATCCCGCTGCGAATAATCCAGCACTTTCCGCATGAGCCGGGAGAAATCGGCAAGGTATTTATTGGCCGCTTTTTCGTCGTTTTTGGCGATGAAATTATTCACGGAGTTGAGCGCATTGAAGATGAAATGCGGGTTCATCTGTGTGCGCAACGACTTGAGCATCAGCTTCTGGTGCGCCTTCCGACGGGCATTTATATTCTTGTTCAAATAATAGAAAAACACCAGCGAAGCCAGTAGCAGCAAGGAAAGCAACCCGATGGCGATGCGCTGCCGGCTCACCTGAGAGCGCAACAGTTCCCGCTCCGTTTGCTGGAGGTCATATTCTTTTATCTTCACATCAATCCCCTGTTGTCCCTTCACGATTTCGACCTGTTGCGCCAGTTCAGCTTTTGAGTTTTCGATGGCTTTTTCCCGCTCCTCAATATAGCGCTCCATGTCCGTCAGGGCCGCTTCCAAGTCCCCTTTGCGCCGGTTGTTGGCGGCGGATTTTTCAAAAACCTCGGCTGCAATGACAGCGTCCGTACTGGCATTTACCAGCGTTTTAGAACGCTCAATGATGCGCTCCGCCTCCTTGAAATTCTTCGATGATTCGTATACCGCCGCCACTTTCAGGTTGCCGGAAATCTCGTCGTTGTTCGAGCTTGCCACCTCGTATTTCAGGGCATTCAGCTTCGCAATTTCGATTTTTTCACGGGTGGCTACATCTGCATTGGCGAGCAATTGCGTCTGCGCCTGCTCAATATTTTCGTAGTCCGCCTTGTCCAGTTTTTGCCCCGAAGGCAGCGAGTTCACCGAGTTCCGATAGGATTGCGACGCCTTGTCCAGTTCATTTTGCTGGATATATACATTCGAGCGCTTGCCCTCCAACCTCGATACGCTGGCACTGTCCATCGGGTAATTTTTCTGGACTTGGTCAAGTTGCGAAATGGAGGCGTTGGCATTTCCCCGCAACAACGCCACATCTGCCAACCCTTCCTCACATCGTTGGCGCACGTCTGTATCCCGCCCTACCTGCAGGCAGATTTTGAAACTGGATTCTGCACTTAGAGCATTTTTCAAATCCAGGTAAAGCTGCCCCATCCGTTGGTGGATTTGGGCGATATTCCCACCGTTTTTAAGATTGGAATTTGCCGTGATAGCCTGTTGGTAACGTTGCAGCGCCAGTTCCTTTTGACCTATATCTTCGTAAATATTGCCGAGCAACGCATACGCTTCAGCTTGTGTGGAAAAATCCTCATCCTTTTTGGCATAGAGCAAGGCTTCTTCCAACAGCTTCACTGCTTGTTGCGGCGATTTCTCCCGCATCAGTTTTGCATCGCCGATATAATCACGGCGCTGTAAACGCTTGGATTTGCTGGCCGCTTTTTTCTCAGCGCCTCCACCTGTTTGGGAAAAAACAGCGGTAGTAAACACCAGCAAAACCAACATTGATATGAAACGAAATCTCTTCATCAGGGGCTAAAGATACGGGAGTTTTCAAAAGGTTCCACAGGGTAAAAAATGCGGGAATACCTGAAAACACTGCTTACCAAGCCACTTGGCATATTCACCCACTGAAACGGCATATTCCCTCATTATAGATTTTTTTAAAAAAAATTTGGGGAGAGATTTGGAACGAGAGGTTTAGAAAGTTTAGCTGGGTTAGAAGTTTTATTCCACGCCCACTAAACCTTCTAAACCCCTCTAAACCATCTAAACTTCATATAAAATGCTCACGACAAAACAATTCATCGCCACCCTTGCTTTCGGAATGGCCATTTGGTTCGGCACCACTTATGCAAACACGATTTGGCAAAACCTTGCTGGCCTCATCCGAACCGAAAAACCTGCCACCGAAGACAATCCGAACAGCATCCAAGTCGCCCTATTATTGGATACCAGCGGCAGCATGGACGGCCTCATTGAGCAGGCAAAATCGCAACTCTGGAAAATCCTCAACGAATTGAACCGCATGCGAAAAGACCAGCAAATACCGACGTTGGAAGTAGCATTATACGAATATGGAAATACGGGCCGCCACCCCAATCATCCGATTGAAATAAACCAGTTGGCTGCTTTTACCACGGATATGGATTTGATTTCAGAAAGACTGTTTTCCCTGACCACCAACGGCGGCGACGAATATTGCGGGGCAGTGATTCAAGCCTCCTTGGATGAGTTGCAATGGACTCGAAATGATGGGATGCGAGTGATTTATATCGCTGGAAATGAGCCGTTTACACAAGGCCCAACACAGTTTTCAGCGGCTTGCGCCAATGCAGTGGAAAAAGGAATCATCGTGAATACCATCCACTGCGGTGACTGTGAAGAAGGTGTGCGTGGCTCATGGCAAGCGGGTGCCATCGCTGGCAAAGGCGAATATTTCTGCATTAATCAAAATCAGGAAACGGTCTATATTCAAACACCATATGACGATGAAATCAATCGTTTAAATGCGCAATTAAATGACACGTATATCCCGATGGGACGCCGTGGTGAGGAAAAGAAAATGAACCAAAGCATACAGGATTCCAATGCTGCCAAATATTCCGTAGCAAATGCTTCCGAGCGTGCTGCTTTTAAATCTTCCAAAAATTATAAGGCGGATGATTGGGACTTGGTGGATGCTTATAAACGGGATAAAAAAGTCGTGCAAAACAAAGAAGATCTTCCCGAAAATATGCGGGAGATGAGCATTGAGGAAATGGAACGCCAGATTGAAACCATCAGTACGCAGCGGGAATCGGTTCAACAGCAAATGCAGGAACTGGACGTGAAACGCAGGCTGTACATCGAACAGGAACGCAGCAAACAAACGGGCGATGGCGGCGGCTTGGAAAATGCCATTCTGCAATCGGTGCGGAAACAAGCTGAGGCGAAGGGATTTGAGATAGAGAAATTGTAAATCCAAATTTAATCATCCGTGTCCAATCCGTGAAATCCGTGTTCGATTTTGGCACACGGATTTCACGGATTGGACACGGATTTTATACTGCAAAAATTCATTATCATGAAAATTAAATCATTTATCGCATTGGTCGGGCTTTTTAGTTTGGCCATTATTTCTTCTGCTTTCATCCAAAAGACAAACACAGTTAAAACGCCAGTAAATATTAGTACGGAAGGCGAAACTTTTGTAAGTTTTTTGAGCCAATTCAAAAAAGTGGATTTGCCATATATTTTTGGCGTGGATGATATGGAAGGATATGCAGATTACAAAAACGGTAATCAAAAAAAGGCAACTAAAAAATCGGCAAACGCCCATTTGGAGCCTTCTCATTTTATTCCAGAATCCATGCAGGGAAAGTTCAGCCGGATGGGTCCGCCGGAATTGACACCTGTCGCCCGATTTTATCCGAACCCACAGATGGTGGCGGTTATTTTTTGCTCAAAACTGCCATTCGGTGATGGGGTGAACAGGAATTACAACTTGGTTCTTTATGATTTAAAAGGCAATATTTTACCGAAAACCAAGGATAAATCCAGCTATCACCACGCTTTTAATTTAGCTTATTCCAGCGTTGATAAAACCATGACTTTCAGCATTGATTCCAATGGCAATATTACGCAGCAGCTATTCAATAATCAGTGGCGGAAAAATGTGGCGAATAATGGGATTAACGGCAATACCATACAAAGTTTTAAAAAAGAAGATACGCTCGCTTTTCAGATTGACAACAAAGGGAATATTGCGGAGCAAAAACAGACTTTGCCTGCAACTGCTTCAAGGGCTGAACCATAATCCTCCACCGACGTCGGCGAGGTTTTGAACCTCGCCGACATTTAATTTATCCTTGCCATGAAATTAATCCAGTATATCCGAAATTCATGCTGGCCAATTGCCATCCTATTTTTCACCTATCAATTCTTTTTAATTATCGCCCCCTATACTTCCTGGCAATTGGACGTTGATTTCCTTATCACCAAGCAGCATATCATCCATTTAATTCATTATCGGGCGGCATTTTATGCGCATATATTCAGCAGCATATTCGTATTGGCAAGCGGGGCATTTTTATTCTCAAAATATATCCTCCAAAAAGCACCAAAACTGCACAGATATGCGGGCCGGATTTATGTCGTGGCGCTGTTGCTCGTTAGTGCGCCAAGCGGCTTTGTCATGTCATTTTATGCCAATGGTGGCTGGCCAGCAAAACTGAGTTTCATCATCCTCGCTCCGCTGTGGTGGTATTTTACTTGGAAAGGATTCGACACAGCCCGAAAGCGGAAATTTGCGGAGCACAAAAAATGGATGCTGCGAAGTTATGCGATTACGCTGTCGGCAGTGAGTTTGCGGGTTTATCAAATGCTGCTAGGGCAGTTCTTATACCTAGACCCTGTTACACAGTATGTCTTGGTTTCATGGACAGCTTGGCTAGGCAATTGGGCTGCCGTTGAAGCATGGATTTGGTGGAAAACACGCAGCAGTTTCAGCTTTTCTCCAGCACCACTTCCACGACCGTCGGGCAAAGTATCATCGCTTGCGGCATAGCTGTTAGGGCCTCCAATTCTGTCAGTGCCCCGGCCACTTCTTCTGCCGAAATCAAGCCCCGCTCAATGAGTTTGGGCATGTATATTTTCAGGAAGGAATAGGGCCACTCCCAAGTCAAATCAGACGGCCTCGCCAGCTTCGAAATGGAGCGGTTGCTGAGCAGTTTTATACCCAAAGCTTCAGCAATTGCTGGCATTTTGCGACCCACGTCAATATCGCCGGGCTGCTCGCTTTTCATGGAACGATAGCAGGCGGCGATGCCCTTTTTCAGTTGCGGAAGTGATGGCTCAGACTGAAAAGTCGTCCAGTCGAAATACTCTTGGATGACCATGCGGCCACCGGGTTTCAGGGCATTTTTCACTTTCAAAAGCACCTCGTCGGGGTTTGGCACCCAAGCTAGCGCCCAGCGGCAGAACATGCCATCCAGGCTATTTTCTACCAATTCCATTTCATCGAAAGAGCAGGTGCGCAGCTCGATTGGAAGTGCGTGCAGTTCGGCTTGCTGGCGCAAGGTGGACACATAATTTGGTGATAAATCCACACCGATGACCTTACCCGTGTCACCCACGACAAACGCCAGTTCCGTGGTGCAAAAACCGGGGCCGCAGCCAAGGTCGAGTATAATCTGGCCGGGGCGGAATCCTGCGATTTCCCAGCCCCTGCTCGCCTCACTCGCCCAGACTTGGTGCTGCAATCCAAGGCGATGAAGTTCGATGGCCTCGGTGCCGAGGATGTAGGCGTTTTCTTCCATGTTTACCGAAGGAAAAGTTTTATTCCTGTAAAACTGGCCAAATCACTTGAATAAGCTACAATTTGATTTGACCGAAATTCATCACCAAAGATAGCTGATAGAAAAAAATTAGGCTCATTGATTTGATTCATTTCCTCACTCTTTTTTTCACAAAAAAAACCGCTGCGCTCAATTGCGCAGCGGTCGTTAAATAACAGCCTGAAGCTTATGATGCTATAAAAACTGGTCAGATCAGCGCACGCAGAAACCTGCATCGGCATGCCCAGGAAGCCCTGTATGAGAGCTGTTGATAATCGTTCGGTCACCGATATTGACGGCCACATAGTAACCGCATTTTGGTGTGCCAGCGGGCAGTGTCATGGCCCATGCATCGCCGGGACTTACCGCTGTGTTCGAATTTCCAGCGGATGGTGTAATCGAAGCACCGGGCACACTAGTTCCTAGTGAGTAATTACCCATGTAATTGGAGCGGGCCACGAAGTGTCCGGTCATTTTATCGCCTGGCTTGAAGTCCTTGCAGGTGCCCGTACCCGGCCCACCAAGTCCATCAATCACTATTTCGGCATCTGGGCGCACTGCATTCAGTTGAACTACTTTCGTGAAATTGCCTGCCACACCGAGTATGTCAAACTTCATTTCCCATTGGGCCGACGAACCACTGGCGAGGTTGTTGGGATTGCTCGGAGCATCCCAGAGTGCCAGCACCCTATTGGTGGTATTCGGGTCAAGATAATTGAAATAACCCGCTGCATCAGGGTGATTGTAGGTGTAAATAAAAATTCCACTACCGATGTATGTTCGCACAGGAATTGGCTCGACCACGTCAGTCCACCCCACTGTGCCAAGTCTGCGCACCTGCACCCGATATTTATGACCAATCAGCGATGGGCCTTGCATGTTGATGCGCCCTGTGAATGGGCATGGCCGACCTAGGTTGTCAGGTTTGAGACCATTGTTTGCAAAGAATGCTGCTGCCGTGGTGAGTCCCGCTGCGCTGATATGGTCTTGGTAAATACCGCCGATGATGTCCACCCAGGAATTTGGGTCAGCAATAGTAGGCGTTTTGCCAGGTTTAATTTGGATGTGAGTATCAATTCTGTTCCCGTAAGTTTCGAGTTCGTTAGGGTCGGTAGTGGAAGGAAGTGTCTGCCAAGAAAGAACCGCCCTCAAGCGAACGATTTTCGGCTTCGAACAAGGTTGGCGGAACCTATCGAGGTTGACAGGGAGTACAGCTGTGTAGCAGACGCCTTTGTCCACTTTTTCCAAATCATGTACGTTGACGCTGACCATATCTAAATACGTCCACTTGCAATCATTGTCCCAATCGGCCCAGAAGGCAACGTGTTCCATGCTCCCTTTTTTACAAAGGTCTCCGGAGTAACCACCAGATTTCTTGATTTTGAAAGTGGCTGTAAGCCGCTCTAAATTGTAGTCAAGGCCGAGGCATTCCAGTTCTTCATAATTGACATTAGCCTTGGTTTTGTTAAAAGTCTCGAAAATGCCTGCCCAGTTGATATTTGGCAATTGGTTCGTTAAAATATTCAGGTTGGCCAAGCTCTCTGGTTGGCTGAGTATTGGTTGGATGGCATGCAGGCCGAAGCGCAGCGGTTCCACCTCAGCACCTTTCCGTTTGCCGTAAAGTTCAGCAAGTGCAGAGAGGCTAAGGGGTTCCGCATCGTAGGCGGCAAGAGAACTTGGGGAAGTAGCGCCTTCATTGGCAAGCTCGGTCACTTGGGTCACAGTCAATTGTGGAGCAGACTTGGCAATTTCCAAGAAACTTGGGATAAAAGTATCCAATTCAAAATCCTTGATCGGCAACAAAAACAACCAAGGTTTCAATTGGATTCTGCATTCTTCCCTGTCGCCCCAAATGGGCTTGTAATCGCAGTCGCCAGCAGGAATAGGAATGCCCCAGGAAAGCGTTGCACGTACCAAAGGCAGCACTTCCGTTGAGCAAAAACGGCGCTTTGCATTTTTAAGTGGAATCGAAACAACATATGATAATGGTTTTTCAGACTGGTTGGCACAATCTTTCCCCGTAGGAATATCGTGTACATTAAGTGCCACCATGCCTTGGTCTTCCCATCCCGTTCCATAGTTCACGCAAAACCGAACATACTCTCGTGATCCATGCGTGCAAAGACTACCGCTGTAACCACTGTCCCGTTTGATGGCAATGGTTGCGAAAAGTTCATTGAGGTCGGGGTTGTAGCCAACGCAGGTGAGCTCTTCGTAATAAGTATTGTAGGAAACGAGTTGGACCGCCTTCAATTTACTAGAGGCCAAGGTTCCGAAATGGTTGGGGTTCGTTGCCAGAAGGTGTAAGGCATTTTGGCGTTCTTTGGCAAATGCCTGTTCTGCAACTTTCTTTTCAGATTTTTCCATGCTTGTTGGAGTTTAAAAAATAAATAATTTGGCTTGCCTAACGTTGCAAGCATTCACGCCCAACCGAATAGGTAGGTTGAGAATACCATACTTAAAATGTAAGGGCATCCAAGGTGTGAAGCTGTCCTCAGCGAGGAGGAAGAGGAAAGAAAAGCAGCCGGACAGGCCCGGCCACAATGGAAAGTATGATTTGTTTCATGGTCAATTGGGGTTTAGTCATTACAAAATTTCGACAAGTTTTATGGCAAAAAATTATGGCTGCAAATTAGTGGGATTAAGCACTTCAGCACAAGCGTAGTTCTACGCATTTTCTTAAAAATATTAGAATTTTCTTCCCTACAGTTTGGTATTGCATTGCAAATTCTCCAACTTTGTAATCCCTGAAAATGCACTCACAGCTAAAACCCCTGGCAGCGCTAAAAAAGCGATTTTTTCATAAAAAACCATTTGGATATGTTGTCCCACCCTGCTCAAGTTCATGAAACAAACACTACACTGACGACCATCGAGCGAGCTATCGTCAAGCTCATTTGCGAGGGTTACAATTCTAGCGAAATAGCTCGCCAACTTTACAAAAGTACCCGAACCATCGAAGGTTACCGAAGAAGCATTTTGGAAAAAACGGGTACACGGAATGTAGCCGGAATTGTGATTTATGCTATCGAGAATGGCCTGATTTCGATAAAAAAGCATTGAGATACCAAGCAGAGTTTATTTTTGCAGAAAATAACTTAAGTTCATGCACACCACCTTTTCCCTTAACGGCAAAGAATTCATCGAATTAAACAAATTGCTCAAAATCCAAAATCTTGTCAGCTCTGGTGGTGAGGCTAAAATTCGCATCCGAGAGGAAGGTGAAGCTACAGTGAACGGCGAAGTAGAAACCCAAGTGCGGAAAAAACTGAGAGTTGGTGATCGTATCGAGTTTGGCGGTGAGGTAGTTGTGATTGAATTGTAAAAAAAATGGGTAGTTCGGATATCAAATAACTTGTTCTCGATTTAAATCGTCAGATTAAAGTCAAATAGCCCGTACAAATACTGTTACTCCTTGGTTTAATCAAATTTTAATGGATTTTTTGGTGGAAGGCCACACTAACTGCTTAAATTGGTCTAATTTTGTATTTGAAATCAGTGATTACATGTTTTGGCAAGCGGTTTGGTGCTTCCACTAAAGTTTGAATTTGAAATATGAAATCGAATTTACCAAATTGAAATGAAATATTTTTTGTTGTATCTGACTGATTAAGTAAGTAATAATCGATTTGAACAATGTCTTACCAAATGAATTTTATAAAAAATAAAATTGTCTCTAATTAATACCCTGCCTAACTGAAAAATGAAATAGGATTGCTATGTTTTGCTATAAAGTATGATGCCCACTAACTACGATGTTTTTTTTCGTAGTAGCAAAACATGTGAGAATGAGCAAAAAAAGTTTTATAAAGACATTTTTGGAAAGTCATGATGATATTTTCTTCATCGTTGACTATCCTAAGCTGTCCTGTGCCTATATCAGCCCTTCCATTCGATACATTGGGTATTCGACTGAAGAGGTCTATGCTGACCCTAGCATTCTATTCGAAGCTTTGGAAGTCTCGAAACGCAGCTTAATGTGGAATCAGTTGTTAGACAACATTGATAAAGCACCCATTAATTTTGAATGCACCTTGAAGACAAGGATGGGTGAAGAGCGATGGTACTCTAATTCCATTTTTCTAGTAAATCACAAGAAAAATAACCTAAAGTTGGGAGGAGTAATGAGAGATATTACTAAACAGAAAAAAGCCGAAGCTGAGTTTGAGCAGTTAAGTTTGAAACACGAAGGTTTTTATAACAATGCGCCTAATGGTTACCATTCCTTGGATGAAAATGGTTTTTTGGTACGCATTAATAATACAGAGTTGAATTGGTTGGGTTATACTGCAAATGAGGTTTTAGGGAAAAACTATGCAGAAAAAATGTTAACTGTTAAAAGCCAAGAAGTTTTTGGTAAAGCTCTTCCAAAACTACTAGAGAATGGAGAGGTAAAAGAGCTTCAGCTTCGAATTATCAGAAAAGATGGTAGTAAATTTCCTTGTCTCGTAAATTCTAGCACTTTTAAGGATAATCTTTCAGGAAAGATAATGACACGCTCCATTCTAACAGATATAACTGAAGTAGAAAGAAGGAAAGAAAAACTTGGACAAACTCAGCGTGAATTAAAAGCTTTAAACACTGAACTTATTGAAGTTAATCAGAAATTAGACCGTCTAAATTTCACGAAAGATGTTTTGCTAAAGATAATATCTCATGACCTAAGAAATCCATTAATTACCTTAAATATGATGGCAGAACTATTGCAAGAAAAATATCATGAACTTGATACAGTTTCAACAAATAAATACTTGAACCATATACGCGAAACAAGCAAACAAATAAACCAAATTTTGCAAGATATTATAAGTATGGTAAGTCTTGATAATTCCAATATAAGATTCCAGCTTACAAAGACACCCCTTAATCCTTTCATTAAAAATATAGTAAGCAATAATTTAAAGAATGCTGAGAGTAAAAATATAAAATTGGAATTCCTAGAAAACACTTGCTTGAATAGCCCACAAGTAAATATTGATACACTTTGGCTAGGCCGTGCTCTAGACAATCTAATTTCAAATGCCATAAAATTCACAGAGGCCAACGGGAATGTTAAAGTTTACTGTAAAACTTCAATTAATAAAGTCAGCATTATAGTCAATGATGATGGCATTGGCATCCCTAACGACATCCTTCAAAACTTGTTTGACAATTTTTTTGTGCAAAGCCGCATCGGAACTAATGGAGAGATTGGCACAGGGTTAGGTTTATCAATTGTGAAGCAGATTGTTGACATGCAACATGGCCAAATCTACGTAGAGAGCTTAGTAGGTAAAGGCAGTAAATTTGAAATAATATTACCCATTTCTAGTGATCAAAAATAACAAATACTTATTGCATGATAAAAATATTAATAGTCGATGATCACCAGATTTTTAGGGATAGCATAAGTTTATTATTAGACTATGAACATGATATGGAAGTAGTTGGTCAAGCTTCTAATGGCAAGGAGTTATTAGAAATTTTGAAAACAATTCAGCCAAATCTTATTTTAATGGATATTTCCATGCATGAAATGGGTGGAGTTGAAACCTCTCATCTTGTAAAAAGATTATACCCAAAAATTAAAATTTTGATACTCTCGATGAATTCTGAACATCAAAACATCATTGGTGCAATGGAAGCTGGAGTAAATGGTTATCTTTTGAAAAGTGCAGGTAAAAAGGAGGTACTAATGGCAATACGTGCGGTAACTGAAGGAAGTAGCTATTTCAGCAATGAGGTTTCTGTGCAAATAGTTCAGCAACTTACCCAAGTGCAAAACCCCAAAAAAGTAAAAGTTGGTGAAGTGCTTTCTAGCCGTGAGATAGAAGTACTTTCCTTGATAGCTCGGCAATATTCAAGTGCTGAGATTGGTGAAAAACTATTCATCAGTGCTCGTACAGTGGACTCTCACCGGCGCAACATGCTTGATAAACTAGGCCTGAAAAACGCTGCTGGGTTGGTTCGATATGCCTTAGAAAATGGAATTTCATAAGTAATTCCACTTATCACTAGGTATTTATACTTATACAACTAATTAAAATTAGTAGTTTAAAATTAGGTTTTTCTACTGTATTCTTCAAAGCATAATGCTCAGAACTTTGTCCCGTAAATGGAACAGCAAAAGCGATTTAAGCTAAAAGTTCATGTTCCTAGTTCTTTAAATATCCCTCCCCCCAGCAAAAACTATGTTCCTTTTGCATTTTTATTTTTAAGTTATAAAAATAGTAGTCTTCCACATCTGGGTTGACAATTTTGTTAGCAAGAAATAGATAAACAAACCAAAAAGCAGCCTAAGAACATTCCTATCATTCTGAGCAAACTTTTCATTTCAAATGCTCAGCAAATACTATGAATAATTATATTATATAAATTTTAAATCCTGCATAAGAAGCTGGATTTGAAGTAATAATCAATTCATTTCAAATGACAACAGCATTAGTTATTGAAGAAAACATTTGCTTTGATGAGAAAAAAAGCAAACAAATTCAACTGGAGTTGATTAGATTATGTCATGGTACTGGGAGAATAAAAAATTTATCAACTCATGTGATTGTACAATTAAATTTTTTGGCAAGTTTAAATCATTTAGACTGTCCATCATGCTAATATTTTTAGCATTATTAACAAACAGATAGTAATATTAAGGATTAATAGACACACCTTTAATTTTAGGGTATAATATTGGTGAGTGTTTCTTATTTAACAACTTCATTCATGAAGCAAGGAAGCATCAAGGCGGTTGGGTAAGCTGTCTTATAATATTCCTGCAGGATGTTTGAACAATTGTTTTTAAAAAAGCCTTGGCGAATGCCGAGGCTTTTCATTTTTATCAAAAATATTGAGCCAGAATCTCGCTGGCTCTTTTTGAAATTTACACATTTACAAAAAAAGCAGCTTTCTTCGATCTAGGTTGTGACCTTAACCTCACTAATTCTTAAAGATAGTCTCAAGCTACAAATGGCTGTTGGTAGGGAACGAAATGGGACGATAAAGAATACTGATTCTACCTAAAAGCTTAACTTTCAATTCTTACAAATTCAAACACAAAATATTTAAGAAGAGGTATTAAATTTCGGCTTATCGATATATTGCAAAACATGAATTCGAAATTAATTTGTTGAATAAATAAAAATTTGACAAAAACACACAAATCTCATCTGTTTGCCATAAATATTCTTACTTTTCGCACGATGAAGTGAATTTTTAATTCAACAAAGTGGTGCTTGCCTGTTAACTCAACTTTGCCACTAAATTATTATCCAAATTATTTTACTCCAACCCCGACAGCAATTTGTTTTGCAGTATGCAACACTTTGGACTAAACCTCTTCTATGAAGCTGATTACTTTACCCGCCCAACTTGTTAGGCAAATTGGTCTTTTCACTACCCTTTTCGTACTAACAACCTTGATACACGATGCCAATGCACAAAATTGCCAAGGGTTTACAGCCACACTAACCTATGACCCAAACCCTATTTGTATTGGTGACTTTGTAACTTTCACTGCTACACCAAATGGAGGTACTCCACCATATACATATTCCTGGGGGCCTTGGCCTAATGGTAGCCCAGTATGGAGTACCTCAAACACCTTATCTCTAGTCGCTGATACTGTGATATGGTTGAATGGTTACATCACAGATGACAACGGTTGTCAAGCATTTGTCCACTATAAAATATCAAATCCTTTTTTTTTCAACGGAATTAGAAATAACTTCTGATGCATGTGAAATTGGCTCTCCCTCAACTTTAAGTGTCAACCCAGCCAATCCTAATTATACTTATGAATGGTCAACAGGAGAAACATCACCTACAATTTCAGCATACCCCGGTATCCTTTACACTGTAACTGTAACCGATGCAAACGGTTGTACTAAATTTCTTAAGACCAACGAAATTCCTGAATTTGTTCCAACAGAAGCCCAAATAACAGGCCCAACAGAACTTTGTGAGAATACCTCTTCACAACTGAGCAGCCTGTTTGGTAACCAATGGTCTTATTCTTGGTATAACAGCAATAATGGTCAAATTACGTCCATCAATGGGCCGGGAACATACTCAGTCACTGTTACCAATGACGAAAACTGGTGCACGGCAGTTGATGAAATTGAAATCAATACCACCCCACCGGTACCGCCAACCTTCAATGCACCGCCTTCTGTTTGTCCAAATAGCATTAGCCCGCTTTCGATAATAAACAGTAGTCTCTACACAAGTATACTTTGGAGCAACGGCCTAACCACTCCAAGCATACCCGCCGAGCCAAATACAGCTTACAAAGTCACTGTTACTGAGTCAAACGGATGTACCTCAACCGCAGATTTCACTGTCGGAGAATACTTTGTACTCGACCCTGTTATTGCAATGTCACCTTACATCTGCGTAGGGCAACAAACGCTAGAAGCCCAAGCCGTGCCACCAGCAGGGAACATCGGCGAAACCACGCCCACTATCCCCATTAATCAACCTGGAGACCATGCCCTCACAGTTACAGACGCCAATGGCTGTACTGCCAGCACCATTCAATCTGTGGAGCCCGCCCAAGTATACCTCCTATTACGACGGCATGTGGCGGCGGAACCCAAGCAATTACCGTTTCGGGTGGCCCATTTCAAACTTATGCCTGGTCAACAGGAGATGACACCCCGAACATTCAAATTGCACAAGCAGGTACCTATACTGTCACAGTTTCCAATACACAAGGTTGCACAGCGACTACTGATGTGACTGTTAATATTGGAAGCTCACCCACAGCAACAGTTTCTGTTTCATCAAATGCCTGTATTGGTTCAGCCACACTGACAGCAACTGGTGGTTCCAGCTTCTTGTGGTCAACTGGTGAAACAACCGCCAGCATTGGCACAACTACTAACGGCAACTATTCGGTCACCGTCTCCAATGCCAACGGCTGCACTGACACAGCGAGCACAACTGTCAGTATTCCGACTGCACCACAAATCCAAGTAACTGGCCCCACAAACCTCTGCTCCGGCAACGTAGCCACACTAGATGCCACCAGTGGCTTCACCAGCTACATTTGGTCAAATGGGGCCACGACTCCTAGCATATCTGCTAACCAACCAAACACCTACAGCGTAACCGCAACAGATGCCAATGGTTGTACCTCGACCAGCTACCTTCAACCTGAGCTTTTTTCCTTTACCAATGGTAAGCATCAACGGCCCTACCACGTTTTGCACAGGTAGTTCAGTAGAGTTGTCAGTGGTAGGTAGCTTCGCAAACATCGTCTGGAGCAATGGAGCTACTAGCCCCAACATCACCGTATCCCAACCTGGCAACTACAGCGTGCAGGTCACCGATGCCAACGGCTGCACTGCTACTGCTGTGCAAACACTATCTGTGGGCACTTCGCTTTTTCCTCAAATAGCTACCACCAATCTGAACTGCACCAGCTCGGCAACACTGAATGCGGGGGCAGGGTATGCCAGTTACCTCTGGTCTAACGGAGCTACCACTCCCACCATCAACGTCAGCCAAGCTGGCAGTTACATGGTGACGGTAAGCGATGCGAGTGGATGCTCTGGTCAGGCTTCACTGATAATCAGTTTTCCAGACCCACCCCAGGTACAGATACTTGGGCCTTCTTCCACTTGTGAAAACACCAGCATTCTACTTTCACTTTCCGGCAGTTTTTCAATGGTTAATTGGAGTACGGGCAGCACGGGAAGCAACATCAATGTCTCACAACCTGGCAGTTATACCGTTACTGTTACAGATGTCAATGGATGTACAGCCACTGCGGTCCAGGTATTAGCTGTAAATCCAGTGCCAACGCCCAATGTCACGGCGACAAATCTCGGCTGCAATGGCACAGGTACGCTCAGTACAGGTGCTGGTTTCGAAAGTTACCTTTGGTCAAATGGGGCCACAACTTCGACCATCAACATCTCACAATCCGGCAATTATTCACTTACAGTTACGAATTCCAGCGGCTGCACGGGCTCCACTTCACTTGCCATTAACTTGCCCACCCCACCGCAGGCGGGCATCATCGGTCCGGCTCAGCTTTGTGAAGGCTATTCAGAAACCTTGTCTGCACCTGCCAATTTTATCAGCTATCTGTGGAGCACGGGCGCTGTTTCACCCGAAATAACCATCACATCAGGAGGTCAATACAGCCTTACCGTGACTGATGGCAACGGCTGCTCTGCCACGTCCAATTGGTCAGTCATTGAGTTACCAACCCAGTACAGTTTTCTGGAATCCCATACTTGCAGCTTGGCAGACACAGGCACGGTCATAACGAACCTGACCAGCCAAACTGGTTGCGATAGCATAGTTACTTTGTCAACCTTGCTTGACCCTATGCTTACTTCCAGCTTGAATCTGACTGCATGCCCAGGTGAGGCAGCCAATTTCAATGGGACACAGATATTGGTAGGCAGTTCTCAAAACTTTGTATTCACCAGTCCACTCGGCTGCGATTCTATTTTAACAGTGACCGTAGCGACACTGCCTGCCGTGGCGCTTGATTGGGAGGCGGCGCCAAGCTGCTGGAACAACAATAACGGTTCTGTTACAGTGTCCACTTCCGCGGGCATACCACCTTTCCGCTTCGCAATGGCCGGAGGCACGCCGCAGTTAAGTCCTGTTTTTACAGGCCTTTCATCTGGAAATTACCAAATGGAGGTTTTTGACCAAAACGAATGCAGTGTAGAAGTGTCTGTGGAAGTAGCAGCCATTCCACGCACCACCATTTTGCTAGAGGACGCTGCATTACACTGCGGAGAAGGCACAGTTGTTTTGAAACCTGAAATTCTTTCAGGCGATGCCGAACGTGTGGCATGGCGATGGTCTGACGGCAGCGAAACTAAAGACCTCCAAGTGAGCGCAACCGGCATGTTCACGCTCACCGCCGATGATGGCTGTGAGGTGCAAGACCTAACTGCCACTGTACTACCTGCTGCCGATTGGGACCGGGGATATTTTTACGTGCCAAGCAGTTTTTCACCAAACGGTGATGGGCTAAACGATTTTTTCATACCGTTCCAAAATCCCAGCATCGAAGTCCGCTCATTTGAGTTCCGGGTTTTTGACCGTTGGGGAAATAGCATGTACTTCACCAATGACCCGACCGCATTGGGATGGGATGGGTTGCACCGAATTACTGATATGCAGAATGCAGTGTTTGGTTGGTTCCTGAAAGCTATTGTCGGAGATTGCGAGGGTGAGGATATGGACGTATTTGAGAAAGGCGGTGTAACTCTGATGAGGTGAGCAGGCCGATTTGAAAAATTGATGAAAAGCTGGGGAATGCAAGCATTCCCCAGCTTTTTTATTGGTGATAGGCTTGATTGTGTGCCAGTGTTTTTCCACATTTTGCGCAAGCAATAGCACTGCCTGCTCCGCCAGCACAACCATCAGAACAGGTATAGTGCCAAACGCCCTTGGCGTTTTGTGCAGGTTCCGGCGTTTGGGTTGGATTAGGGACTGGCGTTATGCCTTCCGGCAAAGTGGTGGCATTGGTTGGTGTTGCATCAGCTGGAGGATGGTAGGCAGCATTGTGAACCAACGTGGTACCGCAACTAGCACATGCAACAGCGGAACCACCTCCACCAGCGCAGCCATTCGGGCAGGTATAATGCCAAACCCCTGCTGCATTTTGGGCAGGTTCTGGTGTGGTTGGAGAATTTGGAGTAGCTGCTGCATTACCTGCAGGTTGCTGGGTTTTAATGCTTTCAAGCGCAGCGTCACGGGCAGCGTCGCCATCATTTTTACAAGCTGAAAACAGTGTCATGGCACCCAGTGCCACAGCAGTCAAGTAAGTAAGTAGTCTCATTTTTAAAATTTTGGTGAGCGATAAAGATACCCTAAGAAAAAACGTCTGCCAAATCAATCGCTTTCCTATGATTCTTATTTCAATTTGAACACGACTGATTTAACACGTTTGCTTGTCCTACCGTTAGGCGTTTTTTCCTCCAAAATCAAATCCTGCGAAGCGGGCAAATCGAAGACTTCAAGTAAATTACGGATGGGCGCTACCGGCACTTGTGCAGCATGGCATTGTTCCAGAATCTCTGCCGCTACGAAGTTTTTAAAGGCAGTTTGAAGCTTTTCCGCCAATTCATCTCTATTTTTAAGACGAAGAGCATTTGTCACAAAGCGCTCGTCCTCAGCGAGTTGCGCAGTACCCAACAAAAAGCAAAGTGCTCGAAACTGTTGTTCCGTACCTGTCGAGACGATGAGCGGTTTATTATCCTTGGTGTAAAAAACTTCCCCGTAAGGTGCAATATTCGGATGGCGGCTGCCCATGCGCTGCGGGAGGTGAGCGAGGTTCAGCCAATTTGCAGCTTGATTGGCCAACGAAGCTACACCTGTATCGAAGAGTGAGACTGTCACTTCACCTCCTTTCCCCGTTTTTTCCCGCTGAAGCAGTGCAACCAGAATGCCTTCCTTGAGTTGGTGCGCTGCCAGCAAATCCATAAGCGCCACGGGCATCTTCGTGGGAAGGCCGTCGGGTTCTCCGTTCATGTGCATCCATCCTGTCTCGGCTTGAATGGCCACGTCGAATCCGGGGCGCAGGTCATCTTCGCCGTAAGCGCTGATGCTGGCGTAAATAAGACGGGGATTCAATTGCGACAGCGAACCGAAATTAAGCCCCAGTTTCTCTGCGCCACCTTTTTTGAAATTGGCGATGACAACATCGGCCTCCTTCAGCCACGCTAACAACTGCTCACGGTCAGGAGTCTGTGCGAGATTGAGGAAGACATGGCGCTTTCCCCAATTGACGGAATGGAAATAGGCAGAGTCGGGTGCATTGCGGTCTTCTGAAGGCATCTTCCAGTGGCGAGTGGTATCGCCGCCCGTGGTCTGGTTCTCGACTTTGAGCACATCGGCGCCCAGTTCGGCGAAAAACATACCGACTGCCGGACCTGCGAGTACACTGGCGAGTTCGATGACTTTTAGACCTTGGAATGGCTTCATTTAATTCTTTTCTGCAAAGATAACGAAGCTCAATCATGTGCTAGAAAACCCAGTAACCACGCCTTCTCAGCTACCTGTTCCGTCGCTTCCACATCCTTTTTTAAAGCACCAATAAGTTCCTTGTCGTTCGGGTCAATTGCCAATATTCGACTGGAAAATCGCAATAAATTCAAATAACTGCTTTTTGGTACAGCACCCAGTTCCCGATGGCGGTAGATGAAGTTTTTAAAACTCGGAATTAAGGAACTGAGCGCTTCCCGTTCATTTTGTTCAAAATAAATACGAAGCAACATCCGGCGGGCACTTAGGTTGTGGTTCAGGTCATCGAAATCGGCTTGCTGGAGCAGTTCCATCGCCCGCTCGTAGTCTGGTTTTTGAAAATAAAATATGGCGAGGTTGTAGTTGAACGTGCTTTCCCGATATTTAGGTTCGATGAAATCCCGGTATTCGTGCAGAAAATTTTCCACCCAGGCAAAGTCTTTGAGTAGCAGCCCAGCCATCGTGATATTGTTGTAGGTGAAGCGGGAAAGCGTATTGTTGTCGAGGAAAGCCCCGGCGGCCAGCCCTTCCTTGTACAGCTCGAACGCCTCTTGCAGGAAGGCCCGTTCGCCCCGGTTCGAGCGGCCAATGCAGTAATTGATGGCCACAAGGTAGAGGTCTTTCGCCTCTGAAGGCGGCAGGCTGACACGGTGTTGGCGCATCAGCGAGCGCAGTGCTTCGAACCACGGTAGGCTGTCCTGTTCCGTCAGCGCCTTGTAGCAATGGTAGTACAGGTTCACAGCGGGAGTGTCCCGATAACTGCCGTGCTCCACGAGTTGCAGCACGGCGGCGATCACCGCCCCATCCTCGAATTCCACTTTTGACACTGCCCGATGGGTGACCAGCGTACAAGCCTCCCAGAGTTTTTTTGCCAAAAAATAATGCGTCAGCGCCTCCGAAAACTCCTGAAAAGAGGTCATGCTCGTGCGGCTTTCCTGTTTCGCAAAGCTGTGTTTTTCAAGGTGCAACTGAAAACTGTGGAAATGGTATTCCGCATCCCTAAATGGTTGATTATCAAGATTTTTCTCCGTCGTTTTTAGTTCTTTTTCAAAAATTCGTCCAAGGTTTCGCTTGCGCAATGCCCGTGTCAACAGGACCCCCTGACCAATGGGGTCAGCCTCCTGTTCTTGGTGTACGAGATAGTCTTTCACCACCGTGAACAGGAACGACATCGTGTAGTCAAACTTGGCCGCATCGAATTTTTCATTGGAGAAAATGGCAGCGAAAACCCGTTCCCGATGCACTGTTCTCTCGTCCTTGAAGGGGGAATTTTGGTAAAGGTAATCATACAAATCCACCACATCCTGACGCTGGTTGAAGACAGGTGAACGGACGAATTTGCCAAGCTCCCGTTGCTCGGTTTTCGTTAGGGTGGTGAAGATTTCGTAGAGGCGGCTTTTTTGCATGATGAATCATCAGAAAAATATAGGGCAACACCCTTGGTAAAAAATCAAGAACAAATCATCAAAATTATCTTGAGAAAATCAAATCAAAATTTGCAATATGCTGGCCATTTCCCTAAAATAAATCCTAATTCCCGTTTGAGAAATCCATTTATTTGTTGTTGCACCGCAACATCGCTCACCCGATTTTTGTGAAACAAATGCAAAATGCCGCTCCCCTTGCCCATTTTGCGGCCAATGAACACCAACGGATGAACCACCGCAGCTTCACGTTTTTTGCCCAAAATCTCCTGAACCTCGTTCGGGCCGGACTGCTCGTGTGGCTGGTTCTAAGCCAACTGCCGACGGCCAACTGCCAATTGAACACCTAGCAGCAGCACCCCAATTTCGGGAGCTACGACTTCGCACGGGGCATGTTCCCAACGCCCGACGGCGGCTACATCGCAGCTGGCCATACAGGCACTGGCCCCGACCTTCACGATGTTTTCATGGTCAAATACGATCCCTTCGGCCATGAGCAGTGGCGGCAGACCTACGGTGGCCCTCAGCATGACATCATTGATGATTTCAAGCAGACCAGCGATGGCGGCTACCTGCTTTGCGGTACCAGTTTCACCACGGGTGGCAACGGATTAGATTTTTGGCTGACGAAAACTGATCGCCTAGGGATCGTAATTTGGTCAAAGACCTATGGTACAGCGGCCATTGAATTCGCAAGGGCTGTGGTCGAAACCAGCGACGGCGGCTATGCCCTCGTAGGCCGATCGGATGATGGCATAGACGTTGGGATTCTACTGGTGAAAACCGATAGTGACGGCAACGAAGTTTGGTCGAACGTGTACGGTGGCAGCGGTGAGGACGAAGCTTGGGGTATTGCCGAAACGATTGACAATCAACTGGTTATCACAGGCCAAAGCACAAGTTTTGGGGCAGGCGGCCAGGATGTTTATTTGGCCAAAATCGCCCTAGACGGTAGTTTTCAATGGTTCCAAACCTTCGGTGGGCCTGACGACGATTTCGCATTCGATGTGCTGCCACTGGCAACGGGTGGCTTTATGGTCAGCGGTACGACCCGCAGTTTTGGGGCTGGTGACTACGATGTTTACCTCCTGAAAATCAGCGACAACGGTACGCTCGATTGGCAAAAAACTTATGGCGGCGCCCTCGGCGAATGGGGCACGTACATCGCCGGACTACCCGATGGTGGCTTCGCCTTGGCTGGTTCCACGCAGAGTTTTAACAATCTGCAAGACGACCTCTACCTCGTGCGTACCGACGCCGATGGCAACCTCCTCTGGCAGCATAGTTACGGCCAAGCCCAAAAGGACATTCCGCACTCACTCGAACTCGCCCCGGACGGCGGCTTCCTCATCGCTGCCCACAGCCGGGACGACGACATAAACGGCAACGTGCTGACCAGTCAAGGTTACCTGCTGCGCCTAGATGCGCAGGGTGGTTTGCTCACAAACTACCTCCAAGGCCACATTTTTTTCGATGAAAACAACGACTGTCTGCCCTCGCCCGGCGAGGCTGGGTTCGGCGGCTGGTACCTCACGGCAACTAAGACCGCTTCCGGTGGAAATACCACCTATTACGGCATTACGGATGCGGACGGCCATTACTCAATCCTCACGGACTCAGGCAGTTTTTTACTCCGACTTGTTTCCCCGAACGGCTACTGGCAGCCCTGTTCGAACGACCTGCCGCTCGTTTTCACCGACCTCTACGACACGCTCACCCACGATTTTCCGCTTCAAGTGGGCATCGCCTGCCCGCAATTGGAAGTGGACATTGCGACCACTGCGCTGACGCCCTGTGCCACGGCTTTTTACGAAGTAAAATACTGCAACAACGGCACGGCGACGGCCTCAGCGGCGGAGTTAGCCGTCACCTTGGACAGCGCTTTGGCTTTTGTCGCTTCGCAAATCCCGAGCAGTGGACAGAGCGGACTGACTTGGTTTTTTGACCTCGGCGATGTGCCCGTTGGCGATTGCGGCAGCTTTTTCATCGAAACCTTTCTCGATTGCGATGCTGGCTTGGGACGGACGCACCTCGTCACGGCCACCGTCACGCCGGATGCCATCTGCCTGCCGCCCGACCCGAACTGGGATGGCTCGAACCTCATGGTGCAGGCCGTTTGCGAAGCAGACAGCGTTCGTTTTACGGTAGAAAACACGGGTGTCGGAGGCATGTCCACGCCGCAGTACAGCATTATTGTGGAAGACCAAATTATCGGGCGGGCGCTGGAAATCCAACTGGGGCCGGGCGAATTCAAGGAGGTGACGCACCCCGTGGAAGGCAAGACGCTGCGGATGGAAGTGCCGCAGACGCCGGGCCATCCGGGCGAGAGCAGGCCATCGGTGAGCATCGAGGCTTGTGGCAACAGCACGGGTTTTGTGACGATGTTCCCGCAGGACGATGCGGACGTTTTCCGCAGCATCCACGCCCGTGAAAACTTGCTTTCTCCTCTGGCAAATATGGCGATTTCCTTTCCGAAGGGCATTGACAATCAACATTTTATAAAACAGAACACGGACATCGAGTACCTGATTTTGTTCCAAAACACCGGCGAAGACACAGCCTCCACGGTGGTCATCGAAGACACGCTCTCGCACTGGCTCGACCTCACGACGCTGCGGCAAGGCGCTGCCAGCCACCCCTATTCGATGAGCGTCAGCAATGGTGGGGTGCTGCAATTTACCCTTGAAAACCTGGGGCTGCCACCCGCAACCGTGAACGATTCGGCGAGCATTGGCTACGTGAAATTCCGGGTGAGTCAAGTGCCCGATGCACCTTGGGACAGCCTCATCGTGAACAGCAGCGGCATCAGCTTCGACTTCGGGCAGCCCGTTGCCAAGCCGCAATATTTTCACCGTATCCAAAAACCGCAAATTTTAAGCATTTCAGACGTGAGCCTCTGTACGGGGGGACTCTATGGGGGTGTCGCTTACCAAAGCGACACCACTTTTTTTGAAACAACAGCGCTGCCGTGGGCAGACAGCCTGAATTTCGTGACGATTGACGTCGGCGAGTTCGGGGCGACGGTGGTTTTCGATACGTTCACCTACCTCAACACACCCATCAACGGCTGGCTACTGATGCATGACACGACCATCGTGGAGAACTTCGACCTCGGCGCAAATTGCGACAGCATCGTGGTGTGGAACGTGGACGTGCTGCCAAGTGGAGTGGAGGAGCCGGGTGCGGGGCAGGTGCGGGTTTGGCCGAATCCGTTTTCGGAAAAACTGTTTTTGGAGGCCAGCCAGCCAATCCTAAGTATCGAGGTTAGGGACTGCCTTGGCCGAAGCATACCTGTATTCAGTGAAATTGAGAAAAATCATTTTGGCAATCAACGTTATTGTATTTCAACAATAGGATTTCAAGCAGGCATTTACCTTATATTTGCCAGAACACCTACCGGAACTCTTGCTCCGGTCAAATTAGTGAAACATTGAAGTTTAACAACTGAAGGCCCTCTTAGAATAATGGCACAACCCTGCGTCATTCTTTTTCAAATTCCAAAACTGAGTCACCATGAAAAACGCATTGACCCTCCTCCTTTTCTTGCTTTTGTTAGTAAAAACGCAAGCCCAGACAGTAACGCTTACCCCTTTCGCAAGCGGATTCAACTGGCTCGTAGGCATTGCACGAGCACCTGGCGAAAACCGCATGTATGTATACCAAAAAGACGGTTTTATTAAAATATTGAACACAGATGGCACTGTACAAGCCACACCTTTCCTTGACCTCAGCGCCAAAGTACAAAATGACGGTGAACGAGGCCTAGTCGGGCTCGCATTCCACCCACAATACCAATCGAACGGTTTTTTTTATGTGTTCTACAATCAAGTAGGTACGGGCAAATGCACTGTCAGTCGCTTCAAGCGAAGCCCTGGAAACCCAAATATTGCTGACCCGACTGAGGGTATCCTGCTTTCCTTTGACCACCCCGAACTCAATCACGTGGGTGGCTGCATGAAGTTTGGCCCCGACGGTTATCTCTACATCAGCACAGGAGATGGCGGCGGCGCTGGCGACCCCAATGGCAATGGCCAGAACCTACTTTCCTTCCTTGGGAAAATACTCCGTATTGATGTAGGAAACCAAGGAGGAGCCTATACTGTACCAGCCAGCAATCCCTTTGTTGGAGTAGCCAATACTGCTCCCGAAATATGGGCTTACGGCCTACGCAACCCTTGGCGATTCAGCTTTGACCGCTGGAGCGGCAACCTTTGGATTGGTGATGTGGGGCAGGATACTTGGGAGGAGGTAAATATGCAACCATCAAACAGCACAGGGGGCGAAAACTATGGCTGGAGTTGCAAGGAGGGTCTCTCTGATTTCAATAGCAACCAATGTTTCGGTGGTTCGCTCACTGACCCACTCTACCAATATGGCCATATTTCAACGCCGATACAAGGTTGGTGCGCTGGCAGCATCACAGGCGGTGTGGTATATCGGGGCACTCAATTTGCCGATTTACAGGGCAAATACATCTTTGCCGATTTTTGCACCGGAAAGATTTTTTCACTGGCGCAGATGGGCATTGATGTTCAAGTGGAGGAAGCCGGCGACTTTAACGATGTGGACTTTTCGGTTTTAGATGAAAACAATGCGGGCGAGTTGTTCGTGTGTGCAGTGAACTCCAACCAAATTTACCAATTAAAAAGCACGGACTGTACCCCAGTGGCATGGTTAGTTGCAGACCCAATTATTGATTTACCTTTTGGTGCAAGCGCACAATTGAATGCTTATGGCAATAACATGAATTATCAGTGGCTGCTAAATGGCGACCCTATCAATGGTGCAAACGGAAGCTCATTGGAAGTCACGACTTCCGGCACTTACAGCTTCATCGTTACGAATCCGGCCAACGGCTGCACAAACACCTCCAATGAAACTGTGGTGACAGCCCCTCCCCCATTGAGCGTCACACTGGAGGTAGATGATGTAAATTGCTTTGGAGAAACTTCAGGAGCTGTGACGGCTGTGGCTGCGGGTGGTTCCTCAAATTACACCTATCTGTGGAACACTGGCGACACTTCGGCGAGCATCAGCAACGTCCCAGCAGGAACTTACGTAGTGGGTGTAAGTGATGGCAACAGCAGTGTGACGGCAGAGGCACTGGTAGCCCAACCCAGTGATTTGAGCCTTAACTTTAATGGTGTGTACCCTTCCATGTTAACGAGTGAAGATGGCATAATCTGGGCTATCCCCAGTGGCGGCACTCCACCTTATCAGTACATGTGGAGCACTGGTGCTACCACAGATACCATTTTTACCGTACAGTTTAATCATACTTATTCCGTGACTATAACAGATGAAAACGGTTGCTCCACTTCGGACGAAACTGCCTTCATTATTTGGGATGCCAATGAGGTATCAGATAGGATAGGCCTCCAGCTGATGCCAAACCCAGTGGTAGATGATCTGACACTCCAATTTCAACT
Organism: Bacteroidota bacterium; assembly: GCA_016124585.1. Classification (GTDB taxonomy): domain Bacteria; phylum Bacteroidota; class Bacteroidia; order Chitinophagales; family Saprospiraceae; genus UBA6168. The sequence goes on from WGNL01000009.1 coordinate 84,243, forward strand.
TTCCAATTCCTGCGAATTAGGCATATTTCTCACGGATGCAATTGGTAGGCGACTGGTTTCCGTGCTACCATATTGCCCACAGCCGGCAGGAAACACCACTTTACGAGTTTCCATGAAACAGAAGCCAGCTGGTCTCTATTACTTAGTGGTAAACCTAGATGGTCAAATAGCAGCTAAGAAGATACTAAAGCGGTAGGACTAAAATTTTATCCTGAACATCGAAAAGTAAAAGTGAGTGCATAACCCTTGGAGTGGCTATGCACTCACTTTATTTTCCAGCAAACAGCCATTCAAGGTTTAAAATATGAATTAATACAATTTACATTAAATTTTAATCCGGTTTTAATGGTGTCAATAATACTTTTGCCCCAAGTATATGGTGATGGCCATTAATGAACTTATAAAAACGAATAACAAAACTGGCTTCACTACTGAACATGTTGCTACTAATTGCATTATACATGGTAATCCTCATTCCAATTTTCATAGCCATTGCTTCAATGGTTTAAATTTTTCACTATCAAATTTACTTTTTTCATGAAACCTTCGATTCTATTATTAATCCTATTTAGTGCAGGAATGACAATGACATCCTGCGTCAGCAAAAAGAAATTTGCCAGCCTGCAAACAGAACTAGCAAAAGCCAACGAAGACCTTGGCAAATGTGGTGTCAGCCTAAATGACTACATGAAACGCCTCTCTGCTTGCGAACAAGATTTGCGCAACGCAAATACAACCTTGCAAGGCCGTCAAGCACAAATGGACGATTTGCGCGATCAGCTAGCTGACTGCAAAGCCACCCGTGACAAACAGTTGACACAAGTTGGCGACCTGACTGTTCTGTCAAAGTCAGCCAATGACAATATCAACGAAACCCTGCGCCAACTTGAAACAAAGGACAAGTACATCCACCTCCTTCAAGCTGCCAAAACCAAAGCCGACTCTATCAATCTTGCGCTTTCCGTCAACCTAAAAACGGTGCTTAAAGATGGCATTGAAGACAAAGACGTAGAAATCAAGGTTGACAAAACTGTGGTGATGATTAACTTATCTGACAAGATGCTCTACGAAAGCGGTAGTGCGAAAATCACTTCCAAAGCAGACGCTGTGCTCGAAAAGATTGCCGCTATTATCCAGTCTAGGCCAGATATGGAGGTAATGGTAGAGGGCTATACCGACAACGTGGCTATTAAAACCGCCTGCCTAGAAGACAACTGGGACTTGAGTGTGAAAAGGGCAACTTCCGTAGTACGTGCCTTACAGAAAAGCCATGGCGTTGACCCGAACCGCCTCATTGCTGCCGGACGTGGCGAGTGGAACACCCTTGCTCCCAACACTACTGCGGAGGGCCGTGCTACCAACCGCCGTACACGTATCATCATTATGCCTAAAATCGACCAGTTCTACGATTTGTTGAACCCGAACTTGGCGCCTAAATAGAGTAGGTTTGAATTGGCTGTGTCAATTTCTGCCGCCAACCGATTGCAAAATAAGAAGCCCGGCTACCAGCCTCCATTTGGTAGCCGGGCTTCTTATTTAAAGTTAATCAATAAACCTAAAAAAGCATATAAACACCCAATTCGAAACTACATAAGTCTCTGTCAATTTAACTTCTTGCAAATTTTTGAAAAAACCTGAAATGCCTAATTTTAGCGAATGCCCAGGCTGTTTAAACATTATTATTTCAAAAAGCAGTACCTTTCGCCCACTAATTTGAAGAGATGCGACAAACACTTTTACAAACACCCTGCTTTACCCTCCTTTTTTTTCTTACATTTTTAATTAGTCAGCCAGTACTTCATGCTCAGTATGATGCTTATGGAAGTGCCAGTTGCGATGGCACTTGTTGCCAATTGACACAGGACGTCAGCGGTCAGGCAGGGGCAATTTTTGCCTCTACGCCAATTGACCTGAGCCAACCATTCGGCCTTTCTTGCTCCCTAAATTTTGGATCAAAAGACGTCCAAGGTGCGGACGGCTTCGTCTTTATTTTTGCTGCAGCACCAGGACTTGGCACTGGGGGCGGCGGCATCGGCTATGAGGGATTGTTTGGGGCATCCGTAGGGATTGAAATTGACGACTATCAGAATGGTGGATATGGTGACCCTGCAGCAGACCACATGGCCATTATTTCACAAGGGAACATGAGCCATACTGGAGGCACGAGCCTTGCTGGTCCTGTTGCGTTGCCTAATGTTGAAGATGGAGGGTATCACTGCTTCAATGTGAACTGGAACCCTGCCACCAATACGCTTTCCGCCACCTTGGATGGAAATTCCATAAGCTACTCGGGCAATATAGCCGCCATTGTTGGTGGCACTGCCTACTACGGTTTTTCTTCGGGAACGGGTTCTTTGTCCAACCCACACACTGTATGTTTTGGCGCACCAGCCGTAGCACCAATGTCCGATGTGACCATCTGCCCTGGTGAAAGCACCGTCCTCCAAGCTGACCCCAGCGGTATTTCTTGGGTGTGGCAAGCTAACCCAACGTTGAGCGCCACCAATATTTCAAACCCAACCGCCACACCCTCCACCACAACGACCTATTTCGTCACCATCAACTTTGCTTGTGGATTTTCAGGTAATGACGATGTGACAGTAACCGTCGCCACACCCCCATCAGCTACTGCGAGTAGCAACTCCCCCATTTGCGAAGGAGAAACACTCCAACTCGATGCAACTGGCGGGGCGAGTTACGAGTGGTCAGGGCCATTAGGATTTGGCTCTTTTTCACAAAACCCGACCATCGACAATGTAATGCCAGCAAATTCAGGAACCTATACTGTCACCGTTACGGATGTGGACGGTTGTACTGGGTCGGCGAGTGTCCAAGTCGTTGTAAATCCAATTCCTATTGTCAGTATTGTAGCTTTGAATGCACCACTTTGCTCCAATAGCCCAGCTGTTTCTATGCAGGGCATCCCGGCAGGCGGTGTATGGGGTGGTGCAGCCAATGCAGCTGGACAAGTCGATCCAGCCACTTTGCCACCTGGCATGCACGTCGTCACTTACAGCTACACTGATGCAAATGGCTGCACCGGTAATACAGAGACGAATATTGAAATCGTGGCAGCGCCAGTCGTCCAGATATTTCCCGCTGGGCCGTTTTGCCAAACTGACCCACCAACCTATATTTTAGCCGACCCCTCAGGTGGCCTTTGGTCGGGCGCTGTTGACTTCCAAGGTTTGATTACGCCCTCCATGTTGGCACCGGGGCCGCACTATGTGTATTACAGTTACACAGACCTTTATGGTTGTTCCAACGAGGACGAAATCATCGTTCAGGTGCAACCCGGCACACCTGTCAGCATCCAACCTGCAGGGCCATTCTGCCCAGATGCTCCCGTACAAACCCTAACTGCCACACCCCCAGGAGGAATTTGGAGTGGTGCAGCAAACGGAAACGGTGAAATCAATCCCGCCGCTCTAGGCCCTGGCACTCATGAGGTTTATTACCAACTGAGCATTGGTGGTGCATGTCCCGGTGCTGATACTATTTCGATACAAATTTCAACGCCACCTACCGCTGTTATCAGTGGAAACGGCACAATATGCGAAGGTAGTGGGCAGACTGTGCCCATCACCATCACCACTACTGGGGCTGGGCCGCTCGAAGTAACATACGTTGTCAATAATGCAAACCCAGAAACGCTGACTGTACCTGTTGGAACGACTAATATTGACGCCTCAACGGCAGGCACTTACACCATCACGGATGTGGTAGATGCTAATGGCTGTCATGGCTCCGGCACTGGCTCCGCCTTGGTAGAAGTTGCCGGCTCACCAACTGTTACTGGCCTCATGAAAACCTGTAATGGCGACAACACGGCTTACACTGTTACGTTTACCGTAAACGGTGGAGACCCTACCACCTACACCATCACAGGAGCAATACCCGGCAATTTTACCACCAGCCCACCATATGTATTTACAAGTGACCCTATCCCAACTAACACGAATTATAGCTGGGTGGTGAACGATGCCAACAATTGCAATCCCGTCACAATTTCAGGGAGCCACTCCTGTGCCTGCACCACCGACGCGGGCACTATGGCCAGTCCAGTACTCAAAGCCTGCGTGGGAAGCACGGTCACAGCCACCCACAATGGCGACGAATTTTTGGATGCCAACGACAATTTCCTATTTGTGCTGCATAGTGGCAACGGCAACAGCCTAGGCACAGTGTTCGGCAGCAATTCGACAGGTACTTTTGGGCTGGTACCGCCCATGGTGGCAGGTACGACCTACTACATTTCAGCAGTAGCCGGAGACAGCACCTCTAACGATGGGGTTGACCTAAGCGACCCTTGCCTCTCGGTGTCTTTTGGGCAGCCAGTCGTGTTCACGGCATTACCTACAGCGAGCATTTCCAGCAATCAAGACATTTGTACTGGCGAGTCAGCGACAATTTCATTTGCCCTTACGGGCAACGCACCATTCGATGTGGTGTACTCCGATGGCAGCCAGAATTTCACATTAAACAATATCCTAAATGGGCATACCATCACCGTGATGCCGAGCGCTACTACGACCTACTCACTTGTTTCCGTGGGTGACAACAGCAACCCTGCCTGTACTACTAATGGTGGCAACAGCGTGACCGTGAGCGTTTGGCCGAAAGAGCTCACCACACAGACCTTGAATATTTGCCAAGGTGAGTCAGTGGTATTGGGTGGTGCCTCGCAAACGATGCCCGGCTCATACTCGGACACACTTAGCACCGTCCACGGTTGTGACAGTGTGATTGTCAGCACCCTAATTGTAAATCAATTGGATACGACGTACCTGAATGACGCAAGCTGCAATCCTGCTAACGTGGGCACTTTTGTGCAAAACTTGACCAATCAAAATGGCTGCGACAGCACTGTAATTCTGACCGTAACCTATTCGTTGACAGATACGACGCTGCTCACCTCATCGACCTGTGACCCAATGGAAGCAGGTGTTTTCACCCAAAACCTAACAACCCCAGAAGGTTGCGACAGCACGGTCATCACCACCGTTTCATTGCTCCAAAGCGACACGACACTGCTTTACGATTCAAGCTGCAACCCTGCCAGTGTGGGCACTTTCGTGCAAAACTTGACCAATCAAAATGGCTGCGACAGCACTGTGATTCTGAACGTGAGTTTCTCGTTGACGGATACAACACTGCTCAGCTCAACAACCTGTGACCCAATGGAAGCTGGTGTTTTCACCCAAAACCTAACTACCCCAGAAGGGTGCGATAGCACGGTCATTACCACCGTTTCATTGCTCCAAAGCGACACGACACTGCTCAGCGACACAAGCTGTGACCCAATGGCGGCTGGCGTTTTCACTCAAAACCTCACCAATCAAGATGGTTGCGACAGCACTGTGATACTGACCGTGGCCTACTCTCCAGATGATACCACGCTGTTATCATCGGAAACCTGCGACCCAATGGCTGCGGGCGTTTTCACCCAAATGCTTACCACCACCGATGGCTGCGATAGCCTTGTGATTACAACGGTCTCACTGTTGCCTAGCGACACCACAGTGCTTACCTCCAGTAGTTGCAACCCCCTTGACACGGGAACGGTAGTGCAGATTTTATCAAACCAATACGGTTGCGACAGCACGGTAATAAGCGTTACCTCGCTTATCCCGCCAGCGGAATGTGGAACTGAGGTTTCCCTTGTTGGCAGTACGATCCCTTGTGGAGAAACAGTAGGGCCTCTTACCTTGACAGTAACACTAGGACAACCGCCATTCAACTATGCATGGTCGGGACCACAAAGCGGCTCAGGCACCACGGCACAGGTGAATCAACCACAAATCATTGGCAATTTACCGTCAGGAAATTATTCCGTGACGGTAACAGCATCGAATGGTCTGACGGCAACGGCGGCTGCAGTGATCGACCAGATTTTACCACCAAGCCTGACTGCACAGGTGACTTCCGACTATAATGGCGTTGCGGTGAGTTGCTTCGGAGAGCAGGATGGTGAAGCAGCGGCCTCACCATTAGGAGGTCAGCCACCCTTTGACTTCCTTTGGTCAAATGGTGCTACTGCTTCGACAACCAACGGGTTGGCGGTTGGCAGTTATACAGTGACAGTAACAGACGTCAACGGCTGTACAGCTACTAATTCCGTGACACTGACTGGGCCTCCAGCGCTCGAAATCGCATTCAGCGTGAGTGATTTGGATTGTTTCGGTCAAAATAGTGGAACCGTAACGGTATCGCCAAGTGGCGGCACAGCGCCATATACATACGTTTTGGGAAGCGGTGCTCCGCAAAGCTCCGCCACGTTTACTGGATTGGCCGAAGGAAATTACGAAGTGCAGGCAACTGATGCGAATGGTTGCCAAACAGCCGAGTTCATAGGCGTCAACGCCCCAGTTCCAGTGGATGTGAACCTCGGCAATGACCAATACATCGATTTGGGAGAGCAGGTAGTGTTGAATGCAATCGTCAGTTTGCCATTCGACTCTGTTGCCAATGTAACTTGGCAAGGGTTGGACTCCCTGGAATGCACCAGTTGCATGAACCAACCAATTGCACCGCTTTTCACAACTACTTACGCCGTTACCATCACTGCCAACAATGGCTGCTCTGATAGTGACGAAGTGACGGTTTACGTAAACCGAAAACGCAAGGTGTACGTGCCGAATGCGTTTTCACCAGACGGTGACGGCACGAACGATGTATTCATGATTTTTGCCGACAATAAGTCTGTGAAACGGATAAAATCATTCCTAGTGTTTAGCCGCTGGGGAGAGTCCGTTTTCCAATATTTCAATTTTCAACCCAATGACCCTGCTTATGGTTGGGATGGCATGCATCGTGGAGAAGCACTAAATCCAGCAGTTTTCGTCTGGTTCGCTGAGGTAGAATTCACGGATGGCGAAGTGGAACTATTCGAAGGTGATGTAAACTTGATTCGATGATTGTGACATAGGCTTTTTAGTGTAAAATATTGTCAAAACGCTCGTTGAAGCCGACGATACCTTGCAGCCCACCGGTGTGTACCAGCACAATGGTTGAACCTGCTGGAAAAAAGCCTTGCATGGCGAGTTGAAAAGTGGCGAAAAATGCTTTGCCATTGTAAATCGGATCGAGCGGGATGCCAGTTTTTTTCTTGAAATCGTTGATGAATTCTATCAGTTCGGGCGTCCATTTGGCATAGCCACCAAAATGGAAATCGTTCTGCAATGCCCAGTTTGCGAAGTTTGAAGCTTTATCGCCAAAGCATTCCAACAGTAATTTTTCAACTTCATTGTTTAAAAAACCTCCTTTCAAAACAGCGATTCCGAGCGCCTTGCTCTCTCCTGTAAGCCCACTTGCAATGCCTGCCAAAGTAGCCCCAGTTCCACATGCTGTGATGAAATAATCGGGAGCAAAGCCATGTTGTGCCACCGTTTCAGAAATAATCTCACGACACCCAAGCAAAGCCAAGCAATTGGCCCCGCCTTGAGGTAAAATAAATGCATCTGAATGTTCAATTTCTAGGAGTTTGAGCAGCTCAGTTTCCGAATAATTTCGCAGATTTGCCCTGCTAGTGAAAATCAAGTTCATCCCACACTGCCTAGCAAAACTCAAGGTAGGATTTACTGCTCCGATTTCTTCTCCACTGACCACACCCAAGGTTGAAAACCCGAAAGCTTCTCCAGCCGCTGCTGTGGCAGCGATGTGATTGCTGAACGCTCCTCCAAAGGTGACAAGTTTCGAATAGCCAAGCCGCTCCGCTTCACGCAAATTGTGTTTCAGTTTGCGCCATTTGTTGCCGGAAATAAGTGGGTGCAACAAATCGTCCCGTTTCACAAAGAGCCGTAGGTCCGACCTTGAAAAGACTTCGTGCTCAATCAATTGCAACGGCGAGGCAGGATGGTGAAGCAGTGCATCTAGGTTTTTCATTATGGTGGAAAAAATAATTTTTGCGAACAAACCGTTTGTTGACCCTATCTGATAGTTAGTTGCGACGGGTTTGGCATTTTATCCAAAAAACCAAATGAAGTTTTAGATTTTTCAATTTTCAAACCTCCCTTTCATGAAAGCAAAACAGCAGGATAAAGAACAAACCGTTGCAAAGTCGTCGGCAGATAATGCCAAAATTGAGGCGAATTTGCCAAAAAACCACGACGGCGGATATATCTGGCTGGTCTGACCGTTGCTTGCGGTCGGTTGGCACCCGTCAGCATTTTCGCTTTGGAAAATCACCAAACTTGAGTTTTGAGTTTGGCAGAAATCAGGTTTTGGCGCTTGCCAAATACCTGATTTTTTTGTCTTACAAAGAACTTGACAACTGGGTTTTCGCTATCTTTCCCGCCTCATTCATCTTAAAATACACTGCAATATGGCAATGCTCGAAGTAATCGTCGGAATGATTTTCACCTTCATGCTCCTGAGCTTGTTGGGCACTACTTTCAATGAATTAGTTTCGGCATGGCGGGGCTGGCGGGGGTTCTACCTGGAAGAAGCATTGAAACGGATGCTAGAATTCAAAGACAATCCTGCCGTTTTCGAAAAATTCAAGCAGAATGCCATGTTCCGGCAGTTGATGCAGCACAAGGCCCCATTTCGGATTTCGCAGGCACCTGCTTTTTTAAGCTCCACCAATTTTGCCTCAATCCTTTCTAATGTTTTGAAAAAGAAAAATGAAGCCGTCAAATCGGTGGATGACTTCTTGACCGGACTCCCAGAAGACAGCCAACTGCGGGCTGTACTGGAACAGTTCAAAGAAGAAGGGCACACAACCGTGGAAGACTACAAAGCTAGGATTCAGACTTGGTTTGACGATGTGATGTGGCAATCCAGCGGTTGGTACAAGCGCCATTTGCAGTTTGTCACTTTTTTCGTTGGGCTTGGAATCGCCATTGTGCTCAATGCAAATAGTTTTCAGATTTACTCCCATCTCTCCACCAATGCCAACAGCCGACAAGAGCTTGCTTCGCTGGCAAACGCTTTTGCCAATGAGAATGAAACATTGCCCACAAAAACTCCTGTGCCAAGTGACTCCTTAACAATTGGGGAAATAAAAACCGAAATGAAAAAGGCAGTTGATGCACCGGAAATTCGTACAGCCTACAATATACTTGGGCTGGGCTGGGAGCGGAAAGACCTGATGGTAGGCTTCCGTCCGTGGCTAGCACGCATCCTAGGCTGGCTAATCACAGCTTTGGCCATTTCACTGGGCGCCCCATTCTGGTTTGATATTTTGAAAAAAATTGTCACCATTCAAAGCACGGGAAGCACCCCAAGTAACGGAAGTAGCGGAAGTGCCCAAGTGGTAATAAATACAGGCAGTGGTGATGTTAAACAAAAAGCCGATTAGCCGCAGCCGGATTCATTTTCTATCAATTGAATTCAACCTGTAGCCTTCAATCAGCTCGATAATTTCCTTTGCAAAATCATCGGTTTCTGCGAAGCCGTCTGCTTCAAGTGCCAAGGCCCAAGCCGTGTAATCAGCCCCTTTTAGGCGGGCAAAATTTTCATTTGCAAACAAACTGAAATCTCGGAAACTAGCCCAAGCTGAGCTGTACTTTCGATAGGTATGGCCTTGGAATTCACGGCATGCACCATTCCAGTCTTCATTGCAGGGCAAGGCGAAATGGTTGTTGATATCAAGGGCAATGTCACGTTGCCCAGCGGCACTTTGGTAGAGGGAGACAGCAAGTATGATGCTGGCGGGTATGCCGAAGCGCTTTTGCTCCTCCTTCGCAACCTTTGCAAACCGGGTCAAATAGGCATGTTGTTTTGTCTCGTCAATAGTAGAGAGTTCAATGTGTTTGGCACTTGAGAAGCCAGGCAAATTGATAGATGGGGCTTCCATCCGACCAGTTTTAGGGGGCAAGCCGGCAGCTATGGCAGCAGCATCCGTATACTTTTCCTTTTGCTTCGCAATTGATTTCTCAAAGCGGGCAGGGGTTTCGTTCATGCGGAGCTGAAAGCTGAGGTCCTTGCGAAACCAAGCCACCAGCATCAGGGCAGTAAGGGAAATCTTAAACCAGTTTTTTTTGATAAAACCGACTATCGGCAAAAGGGCTATCGAATTTTTCATGGCTACATTGTTTGAATATCAATGAGCCACAAATATAAAACAATTTGTTTTTAAAAACAAATTGTTTTTTTAATCTTCGCTTACATTCACCCGGATTCTGTCTTCTCGGTTTGCCAATTCCCAAGCAGTATAAAATATCAGCCTGCCAATTTTTTCCATTTTGTCGAACATAATTTTATCGACTGTATCGCTGGGTTGGTGGTAATCTTTGTGAACACCGGAGAAATAGAAAATGGAAGGAATGCCTTTTTTTGCAAAATTGTAATGGTCGCTGCGATAGTAGAAGCGGTTCGGGTCGTTCTTGGCGTTGTAAGTGTAGTCCAGGTTTAAATGAGCATATTCAGCATTGGCGGCCTCGTTGATGTCATGTAGGTCGGTACTGAGCCGGTTAGAGCCTATGACGTAGATATAGTTCGGATTGCCTTCGTGCTTCTGATCTACACGGCCAATCATGTCCACATTTACATCAGCCACCGTGTTTTCCAATGGAAAAACTGGATGCTCTGAGTAATATTCAGAACCGAGCAACCCCTTTTCTTCGCCACTAACCAAGAGGCACAACACGCTTCGGCGAGGTCCTTGACCGTCTTTCTTTGCTTGGGCAAATGCTTGGGCAATCTCCATGACGGTGCTGCTTCCTGTGCCGTTGTCGTCAGCACCGTGATAGATGGCAGGGCCTTTCTTACCTAGATGGTCGTAATGTGCGCTCACGATAACTACTTCATTTTTCAAGCGTGGGTCGCTGCCTTCGATATAGCCAAGAACGTTGGAGCCAAGCAACTGGCGCTTGTTTTTCTTCTGTACCATGCTCAGTCGGCAAGGAAAATCCATGTGTGCGGGCTTGCCGGAGTTCTTGATGCCATCCCGCAACTTGACAAATTTCTTCATTTTTTTGCCAACAATTTCTTTTGCTAATGTACTGGAAATGAACATGTTGTTGGCTAGGTGCCCTTCAGGGTTGCCACCCTCGCCCATCCGCATTTCACTGCTGAGCAGTGTTTTGCGGGCTTCACCGACGGTCATTTTGATGTCACTGTCAATAAGCAAAACTGTGGCCACGCCATGCTGGTAAGCTACTTCCATTTTTTTGCGCCAATTCGTGCTCCAAGGTGAAAGTTCAGTTGTTCCAGTGAGCCATGAGTTGCCGTCTTTATCCACTGGCTCATCTTTATAAATCAGAATGGTTTTGCCCTCCACGTTTACCCCTTTGTAATCGCTGTAACTGGGGTCATCGATTCCGTAGCCGAGGAAGACGACCTGATCCGTTGCAAAACGCTCTCTGTTCGAATTAGCGCTGGGAAAAGAAACAAAATCGCTAAGGTGGCGGTAGCTTTCGCCGTTGATGGTCAGTTCAATTTGGCCATTGTCCCAGCTTTCGGCTGTAAAAGCGATATTCTGGAAATACGTACCACTGTCGCCAATAGCGGGTAGTCCTAGTTTTTCAAAATGGGCAGCAATGAAATCTGCGGCCTTCCGCTGGCCCTCTTGCCCAGTCTCCCGGCCCTCGAACTCGTCGGAAGCCAGCACAGTTAAATAGCTTTTCAAATCTTCCACCGTGATGGATGCCGCGTAAGGAGCAGCATTTGCGGTAGCCGTCAGTTGTGGATGATCGGGTGGGGAAACTGACAGTTCGTGTGACATTTGCGCCAGCAAAACAAAACTGGAAGTGAGTGATAGAACCGATGCGAGCAGTAATTTTTTCATTGAAAAAGGTTTAGCGGATTTTGGAAGTTCAGAAGGGTTTGAAGCGAATCAAGCCAAAACCCTAAGTCAGATAGACTGCAAAAATCAGGCATTTGTTGCGCAAGTGGCAAAATTTGGTGAAGTTTTACAAGGTGGTGCGGCCGATTTCAGCCAGAATCGCAACTATTTTCCATTAATAAATTTCATCAAGAAAAAGATGTCACCTCAATTCCTTTAATACTGATCGCCATTTTTGTTTTGATAATATACCGCTTACCACATAAATTTCAGAACCAATACATTTTATTCATAACCTCATATTTGTGTTCGAACGTGTGATAGGCTTCCAAACATTTAGCCTAATGGTGTAAGGTCAGCTAATAGGCTGGACGGCGTTTGTTAAATATTGATAGTTGTATAAATATGGGTGTTTTGATTAGATTTGACGCAGCGTAATAGCAGCATTAGCAGTACTTATTATAACTAATCACCAATCACCATGTATCAATTCACCTACGGTGGCAAGAACGGCGAGACCTTCCAACTCGCTGAAGCCAAAGACCTCGTCGTGGTGCGCACCAAGGATGACGCACCCCTCCAAGAACTTTCGCTCAGTACCCAAAGCCGTGACATCGTACCATCGCTGTTGCCAGTGGCTGCCTTCCCAGAAGCCAATGTGACCGTTTATCGGGCAATACCCAATGGCGAAAAATCGGCAACAGCCATGCGCAACGCTGCTCGAAAGAACCTTTCACAAGAAGAAGGCATCCGCTTCGCTGGGCGGGTGTTGAAAGACCCTGACACGGGCAGCATCGTTGTTTACACCAATAACCTGTATTTGCAGTTCAATCCCGATTTGAGCAAAAAAAATTGCGAAGCCATCTTAAAAAAGTATAACCTGAAAGTAAAGGAAGACCTTGGCATCACACCCAATTCCTATTTCGTGGAGGCGCCGGAAGGCACTGGATTGGGCGTTTTTGAGCTGGCGCAAAACCTGCTCGCACTACCTAAGGTCGACGCCTGTCATCCAGAACTGGTAAGGGAGCGGAAGTTCAAATTTGTGCATCCAATGCAGTGGCACTTGAAAGAAACACAGGTGAATGGTGTCACCATCAGCCAGCATGCAAACGTGGAAGCCGCTTGGGAACTCAGCCGGGGCAAGGGTATCACCATCGCCGTTTTGGACGATGGCGTGGACACCTCGCACCCTGAGTTTGATGGAAAGGTTATTTTCCCTCGGGACACGGTCAGCAATTCCGATGATGCAAAACCTAAAAATGCGAGCGAGCGGCACGGCACTGCTTGCGCCGGCGTGGCTTGCGCCAGTGGGAATGGCAAGGCAAGCGGGGTAGCTCCAGAGGCGAAGCTGATGCCCATTCGGCTCGGCAGTATCGGCAGCATCAGCGAGGCGAAGGCATTCAAGTGGGCCGCTGACAATGGGGCAGACGTGATTTCATGTAGCTGGGGGCCGGAGGACGGTGCTTGGTGGAGTGCCAGCGACCCACTTCATACCCGACAGGCACGGCTACCTGACAGTGCCAAAGCTGCCATTGACTACGCCGTTGAGAAAGGCCGGGGCGGCAAGGGCTGTGTCATCACTTGGGCGGCTGGCAATGGTAATGAAGATGTGAAATACGACGAGTATGCCAGTTACCCGAAAGTCATCGCTGTGGCTGCCTGCAACGATGCTGGGCGACGATGCGTTTACAGCGATTTCGGTGACGCTGTTTGGTGCTGCTTCCCCAGTAACGATTTTTACGAGCCTAGGCTCAACCCCAACCGCCCAAATACCCCAGGCATCTGGACAACTGACCGTACTGGTAAAAACGGCTACAACAGCGGTGGCATCAACGCCGAACAATTGGTCGGCGACTTCGACGGTAACTACACGGCCACGTTTGGGGGCACCTCCAGCGCTTGCCCAGGTGTGGCAGGCACTGCGGCGCTGCTGCTTGCTGCCAATTCAGATTTGACTTGGGAACAGGTAAAAACCATCATCCGCAATTCCTGCGACCGAATAGACGAAACGAACGGGGCATACGATGCCAACGGCCACAGTCCCAAATATGGTTTTGGTAGGCTGAATGCACTGAAAGCAGTACAAAACGCATTGGCCGCAGGCCAACCCAAAGCAGATGCGCCTGATTTCAAAGTTAGTGGATTGGCACATTTCAACAAAACAGCCAATGTGCCGTTGGCGAATGACACACCCGTTGGGAGTTTTGCCAAAGCAGAGAGGTTATTGGGGCTGCAAATCAAATTAGAGCCATTCCATCCAGACCTGCACGTCAGTTACAAGTTGATGGTAAAAAATGTGGGGGAAACAGAACCTGGAAAAGATGGAACTGTCTCGGAAATTTCCGACAGAAGGCGCTCCATTGTTGGAGTTTCCATCTCGTTGAGTGGTTCACTGACCTCGAAGTTTTCGGTAAAATATGCCGTCAAAATCAAAGGCAAATCCAAGTGGGTCGAAGCGAAGGATGGAAATTGGGCGGGCAGCGGTGACAAAAAAAAGGGAGCAACCGTGGAAGGAATACGGATTTGGATTTGAGGTAGGCATTATTCCCCATTTGGTAGGAATCGCCTTGGCAAATGGAGGCAGAAATAGTCTCCTCAGATTCTTTCGTAAAACTCAATTGCATCATCACGGTGCTTTCGCAAACATTTACACTGGCAATGGCGAAAACTTCTGTTCCGGTTGGGTTCGCTTCTTTGTAAACATTTCCATTCACGGTGATACCACCCATAGGGTTTCCGCAAGTGTGACTACAACGGCAGGAAGTAGGCTAGGATTTTGTGAAACCACAAAACTATCCTACTGGGCTTGGGAGCTAAGAAAATGAAAGTTAAGCGTGAATAAACTTTGGATTAACGACTTGGCGGTTTTGTAAAATAAGGTAAATAGGCCACCCGTTTTACTCCCTTAAATCTTTGTCAAACAGGTCACGGCTTTTTAACCAAACAATCGCCACTATCGCCAAAGAAAGTGCCCCACCAGCTACTACCGACCTCACTGTGCCCAACCAACTAGCCGCCATGCCCGACTCGAAAGCGCCCAGTTCATTGCTAGCACTGAGAAAAATGCCATTGACCGCCCCCACCCTGCCCCGCATCTCGTCAGGTACTATAATTTGGAGGATGGTCTGGCGGACGACCACACTTATCGCATCAAATGCGCCAGTGAAAAACAACGCCAAAATGGAAAGCCATACATTTTTCGACAGGGCAAAAACAATGGTGGCCACCCCAAAACCTGCCACAGCCAATAGCATATTTCGCCATGCCTTGCCCATCACACTGGTGAAGGAAAGCAAGAACAGCGTCAAAACTGCTCCAACGGAAGGTGCTGCCCGCAACACGCCCAACCAGCCTGGCCCTACCTTCAGAATATCGGTGGCAAAGACGGGGAGAATGGCGACTACCCCACCGAAAAGCACAGCAAACAAGTCAAGGGAAATGGAATAGAGCAACATTCGGGTGCGACCAACAAAGGCGATGCCTTCCTTTACTTTTTGCCAAATGCTGCCTGCGGATTGTAGTTCAATTTTGCGGTCGCCAATTAACATGATGCAGAAAAAAACGGCAGCAAAGAGGATGATAACCACCAACAAAGTATTGCTGAAACCAACCCAGTTGTAAATGAATCCGCTGATGCCCGGCCCAATGATGGCACCAGTTTGCCAACCTGCACTGCCCCAACTAGCAGCATTTTCATAGGCATGCCTTGGGACAAGAAATGGTTTTAGCGAAGAGGCGGTCGGCGAGAAGAAGGCGTAAAATCCGCCTGTGACAGCAATCACGCCATAAATAATGTACTTCAAACTGTGCGCTGCCGCTTCGTCGGTAAGCATTTTTGAGATGAAAAATAGTGTCATCGTGCAAATGGCAATACCGCTGATGCTCAGGAGTAGGATTTTCTTTTTGCTCAGTTTATCCGCCAAATGCCCGCCTACAAGTGAGAGCGCCATGAACGGTAAAGCATACGAAAGCCCAATAAAGCCAATGGCCTTAGGGTCACTGGTGAGCCGATAAAGTTCATAACCGATTATGACTTCTTGTACCATGAAGCCAACTGTGAAAAGGAAATTCGCAATGATATAGTACACAAACTCAGGGTAGCGGAAAGCCAGGAATGGGTCTTTTATTTGCACGGACACAATAAGTTGATAGTGATTTACGAAAGATTAAAATGGTAGATGGGGGTCACTTTTATGCGAAAAACCATCCCTCATCAACTCAGATTAAGGGGCGAATTTCTTCAAAAGACCGAACAGTGGTCATTTTATTTTTAGGCTTAGCTTTGCAGCCCAAATTGTCGGGCGGGGTGCAACCCTTTTTTTAGTTTTCCATTCGGGCAACGCCTGAGATGCCACTTTCGTTTTCGGAACAAGTTGTATGGTATGCAACCGACAGTGCCAAATTGGGTGACATTGGTTAGACTTATTTCATAAAGCTATTTTAAACTTAAACTGCAAAAAATGAATTTCAACCATTTCCTTTTGATAAAAAACTTGTGTAGGATGCGATTTTTGGGGCTAAACCTGTTGGCGTTGCTGGCTTTGACCATCACTTTTACCGCTTGCGACCGAGAGGTTGAGCCTACGCCAGCATACTTGACCATTGAACCATTCGAACTGCTTTCCACCAACCCGAGCGTTCATGGCAGTGTTTCTGAGAAAATCACCCACGCCGATATGTTCATGTTTGACAGCACTGAAAACAAGAGCTACCAATTGGGTACTTTCGAGCTTCCCGCCACGTTTCCCGTGCTGAACAGCGGTAAGTTTAGCCTGAACGTAGACCCTATCATCAAGGCCAACGGCAATTCTTTTTACCTCCAAGCCTACCCATTTTACAAGCGTTTTTCCACACCAATCTCATTATCGCCAAACGCCGATGTGACCATCAACCCCAAGACTACCTATCGGGACGAGTGCGTATTTGAGTTCATCGAAGACTTTGAGCACAATGGTGTGCTTTTCGGCCAAGACCGTGACAATGATGACTTTACCAAAGTTTCGCTCACCAACCAAGATGTTTTTGAGGGCGAATTCTCTGGACTGGTAAAACTGGACACTGCCCATCCCATCATTGTTGCCCAAACAGTCGACCTCTACACAATTGACTATGCTACTGCCGGTAAAGTGTTTTTGGAACTGAACTACAAAACCGATGTACCACTTGAATTTGGTCTAGTTTCCGTGGAAGACAATGGTACCGAAGGTGACATCAATTTTGAATATGTGGTCGTGGCAAAGCCTGAGTGGAATAAGATTTATTTCGACCTGACTGAAATCATCAGCTCGTCGCCTTCCAGTCGATTCGCCCTTATTTTCAGGGGTGGCATCCCCATCGAAGATGGCCAATACACCCTCAACAATGCCGAAATCAGGTTCGACAATGTAAAAATGGTTCATTTCTGAAAGGACATTGGTCATTGTGTTGCTTGAACAATGACCAATGGCAAATGAGCAATAATGTCCGCCACCCGCACCTACCAACTTTTTGATTACCTAGCCGCCATGTTGGCTTGGGCTTTGTTCTTTTTGTACAGAAAATGGCTGGAGGGCATTCCACTCGGATGGTCGTCGCTCAACGACCTTAATTTTTATTACGGCATACTCATCATTCCAATCGGTTGGCATCTTTTTTACGCCCTCTTCGACGACTACAAGGACGTGTACCGGATGTCCCGCTTAGCCACGATTTCACGCACTTTTTTCCTTACTTTTTTCGGGGTAGTCTTCGTGTTTTTTACGCTCATGCTCGATGATGTTGTGCGGGACTACAGGACCTACTACACGTCATTCGCCGTACTTTTTGGACTCCATTTCTTGCTCACTGCTACTGTTCGCACTTTGTTGTTGACCCGTGCCCATCATCGCCTGCAAGCCGGATTGGTATCCTTCCCTACCCTACTCGTGGGTGACGGCCAGCGGGCTGCCGAGTTATACCAGGAATTGGTTTCGATGAAAAAAAAGCCAGGCTACCGCTTCGTAGGCTATGTCGGCCTGACGGATGGCCATGCACCGCTTGGTTTTTTACCTCATTTGGGGAGTCTACCCGATTTATCGAAGGTAATTGAGGAGCATAAAATCGAAGATGTACTGATTGCAATGGAACCTGAGGAGCACTTTAAACTTACCGACACCCTCGACCGCCTTTTTGATTTTGGTGAAAAAATCCATATCAAAATCATTCCTGACCTGTACGACAATTTGCTTGGAAATGTGCGCATGAGCGAAGTTTACGGTGCGGTACTGCTGCAAATTCGCCAAGAACTCATGCCTAAATGGGAGCGGTTAGTCAAGCGAATGATGGATGTGGCGGCATCCTTAGGGGTACTGATTGGGCTTAGCTGGTTGTACGCCTATGTAGCACTGCGGGTGCGATTTAGTTCTTCAGGTCCCATTTTTTATAAACAAGAAAGGGTTGGCTTGAATGGAAAGCCATTTCAACTCATCAAATTCCGTTCGATGAGAACCGATGCCGAATCAGATGGCAGGCCTCAACTTTCCCAGGACGACGATCCAAGAGTGACACGATGGGGCGCCACCATGCGCAAGTACCGCTTGGACGAATTGCCCAATTTTTGGAACGTATTGGTGGGAGATATGTCGCTGGTGGGGCCCCGTCCAGAGCGGCAGTTTTTCATCAACCAAATCGTTGAAAAAGCGCCACACTACCGCCATTTACTGAAAGTTCGGCCCGGCATCACCTCTTGGGGGCAGGTAAAATATGGCTATGCCTCCAACCT
Organism: Bacteroidota bacterium; assembly: GCA_016124585.1. GTDB lineage: Bacteria > Bacteroidota > Bacteroidia > Chitinophagales > Saprospiraceae > UBA6168. The sequence goes on from WGNL01000009.1 coordinate 102,710, forward strand.
CAATGAAATGCTACAACGCCTTCGCTTCGATGTGCTTTACATCGAAAACATGTCGTTGGCATTGGACATAAAAATCATGTTTTATACTGTGATGGTGCTGGTGAGGGGGGAAGGGAAATAAGCGTTGCAGCAAATTTCACTTGCCCATTTTTCATCCAAACTCACCTTACCAGCGTCACATCCCCTTTGTACAACCTTCTCGTTCCGTCCAAAAACTCAATGTCAGCCAAATAAACGAACACACTTACATCCATTTTATCCCCTCGGTGAGTGCCATCCCAACCATATTCAACAGCATCAGGTTGGCTGTGATAAATCTCGTAAATAGATTCACCCCAACGGGAGAACACGATAAACGAGTGTATTTCCTTCACGCTATGTCCATCGGAAAACACCATGAACACATCGTTGATGCCGTCATCGTTCGGGCTGAAACTGTTGGGGATGTAAACCTTGCCCTTTTCTACCTCCACTAAAATGGAGGCAGAAGCTGTACAGCCCCCCATGTCTGTCACCGTCAGTGTATAGGTAGTAGGCGCTAACGGCGTTGCCGTTGGTCTTGGGCAGTCGAGACAACTGAGCGTTGCATCTTCCTCCCAAGCGTAAACCAATCCAGTAGCTGGGTTCGTCTGAGGGTTCAATACCACCGGTACACCCAGATGAGTACTCAAATCCGTGGGAAAATTGACTGAAACCGTATTGACGATTTCCAGTGTGACAGTATGTGTGGAATCGCAACCATTGCTACCAGTGAAGGTCTGTGCATAGTCTCCTGGAGCAGAGACAGGCTGCCCAAAAATCGTTGCTACGCCACCTTCACAAATGGTCACCAACTCGCTGGTATTCACTGTTGGAATTGAGGGCAGCGCCGTTACGGTCACGATGGAATCACAGCCGCTTTGCGAAGTAAAAGTGAAATTCTGGCTAGTGCCAGGTTGCAAAGTCGTGCCGTTGTAAACGAGCGGCTCCCCCGCACAACCTTGCAGGGTGACAGCGCCAGTCAGCACGGGCAACTCTTGAACCGTTACGGTCACCACAGAGTCGCAGCCCTGCCAAGTGGTGAGGGTCACGTCCGTTGTGCTACCAGGTTGGAGGGTCTGGCCGTTGTAGGTCACCGTGCTGCCCATGCAGGCTTGTAGGTTGAGCGTGGAACTTTGCGGCAGCAATTCCACCACAGTGACGGTCACGGTGCTGTCGCAACCGTTTTGTGCAACGAAAACAAACGGGGTCACACTACCTGGTGCAAGTTGCTGACCATTGTAAGCAGCCGTACTGCCCGTGCAAGCTGACAGCGTAAGGGTCGTATTGAAAATTGGCAGTGCCGTCACGGTCACGGTCACGGTACTGTCGCAACCGTTTTGGGAAGTCAAAACAATTGGCGTGGTAGTGCCGGGTGCAAGCTGTTGGCCATTGTAGGTGACGGTGCTACCGGGGCAGGCGGTCAAATTGAGGCTACTTGCAAGTGGCGGCGAAGCAACCACATTGACTGTGACAGTGCTGTCACAACCATTTTGCGCAGCAAAAACAAAGGGTGTGCTACTGCCTAACGCCAATGATTGACCGTTGTAAGTGGCCGAGCTGCCTGGGCAAGCGGTCATCAAGGTCAGGTTGGAGCTGAAAGTGGGTAGTGCCGTCACGGTAACAGTCACAGTGCTATCGCAGCCTTGCGAAGCAGTAAAATCAAATTGCGTTACACTGCCAGGAGCCAGTGACTGGCCGTTGTAAGAAGCCATCGTGCCAGGGCAAGTAGTGAGCGCCAGTGAAGTTTGATAACCTTGCACTTCGTTGACCACAACGTTTACTACGGAGTCGCACCCGTTGATTGTCGAAAAAGTGAAATCAAGGTCGGTACCTGGTGTCAATTGCTGGCCGTTGTAGTTGACGGTTTGTCCTTGGCAAGTTTCCAGAACAAGCGAAGTCGAGTAGTTAGGTAACTCCGTTACAGTGACGGTAACCACAGAGTCGCAGCCGATGGAAGAGGTGTAGGTGAAATCAGTGACCGTACCTGCCTGTAGGTTTTGACCTTGCGAAAAAACAGTTTCCCCTGCGCAAGCGGACAAGCTGATGTTGTTCACCAGCACCTGTATCTCATTGACAGTGACGGTGACGGTGCTATCGCAACCATTTTGCGAAGACAAAACAACTGGGGTTACACTGCCCGACTGGAGCATCTGGCCAGCGTAGTTGACAGGTGTACCTGGACAGGTTTGCAAGGTGAGGTCACTGGAGAAAATGGGCAATTCGACCACCGTGACTGTGACGACGCTATCGCAACCTGCGGCAGTTGTGAAATTGAAATCGGTGACACTGCCAGGTTGGAGTGTTTGACCGTTGTAACTAACTGTGGTGCCCGTACAAGCGTCAAAGCTTAGGTTTTGCTGGAAAGCCGCCACCTCTGCCACGTTCACTGTCATGATGCTGTCGCAACCAGCAGTTGTGGTGAAAGTAAAGTCTGTAGAAGTGTTGGGCATGAGTTGTTGGCCACTGTAACTGATGGTAGTACCTGGACATGCCTGAAAATTGAGGGTATCGGTCAGCACGGGCAGCTCCTGCACAGTAACAGTTACGACAGAGTCACAGCCGTTGAAAGCAGTGAGCGTAAACGGCGTCACTGTATTTGGTTGAAGCTGCGTGCCGTTGTACGTGACCGTCGTGCCAGCGCAGGTTTTCAGGAGTTTGTTGCTTGTGTAATTGGGCAGTGTCTGCACGGTGACGTGCACGGTGCTATCGCAACCATTGGCAGCAGTGAAGGTAAAATCCTGGGTGGTGCCTGCTGGCAATTGTTGGCCGTTGTAACTGACGGTTTCACCAGCACATGCCTTCAGGGTGAGGTTGGAATTGAAAACTGGCAGCCCGGTCACGTTCACCGTCAGAAGGGAATCGCAACCGTTGAAGGCAGTTAAGTGGAACTGGGTGCTGCTGCCAATGGCGAGGTTTTGCCCCATGAAACTGGCCATCTGGCCTTGGCAAGCCGTGAGGCCGAGTGTCCCTGTCGAATTGGGCAGGGATTGCACGGTGACGTGCACCACAGAATCACAGCCAGCCACGTTGGTGAAGGTAAATGTGCTATTGCTGCCCGCTGCCAACGGAATGCCATTGTACATCACAGTTTGGCCCGCACAGGCGGTAAGCGAGATATTGTTCGTCGTGTTCCCCGAAACATTTACCACCACATCGGCGGTGTCTGTTCCGCAAAAATTGGAGACAATAGCGTAGTAGGTCGTGGTTGAAGTAGGACTTACCGTGATGGAGTTGCCAGTTTGATTGGTTGGTAGCCAGTTGATGGAATTGGCACCCGTCGCATTCGCTGTGAGCGTGACGCTTTCACCTTGGCAAATGGACTGGTCGTTAGAAGCGTTCACCATCGGGAACGGAATGGTGGTGACGGTAAAATCAATGGATGTTTGCCCGCAATAATTGAAACCAGTGGCAGTGTATGTTGCTGGCGAAGTAGTGGGGATGACTACGTTTACCGGGCCAGCACCATTGCCGGGACTCCAGGTCACGAAGTCGGTGTACTCGGTGCTCACTATCAAAGTGGCAGGTGTTCCTTCACAAACCTCAACGGTTTCCTCCTGCGGTGTCAGAAAAGGCAAGGGGTCAATAATAACATTTATGAAGGTGGTGTAATCACACCCAACATTGGAGCCAACCACTGTGTAAGTTGTATTTTGGGTAGGTTGAACGGTAATCGTAGTGGTTGTTTGACCGCCAGGCTGCCAGATGATGTCTTCAACAAGATGGTTGGGGATTACTGTTAAAACAGCCGTTCCACCGGGGCAAATATGAATCTCATCGGGCACGGGGGTCAGCACGGGTTCAAAGCATGGGAAATCGCCAGCATAATTTGCCCCTGCGCCAGGGCCGCCCTGCCAACTGCATTGGTTGGCCTCTTGGCCACCACCCCACCATTCCGTTGGAATGCCTGAAACGACCATGGTGAATGGAAACATTTCATCGTTGGGCTGGGTGATGATGTCAAGGAAGGCAGGGCCAGAGCCAGGAGCAGGATTACCCCACTGGACGGTGCCGCCACTGATAACTGCGTTGAGGGTAGTACCATTGGAGCTAGTGAAACTGGGTGGCGAAATGCTCAAAATGGTAGCGTCGATATTCAGGTAAAAACCCCAAGTAGAACCAACGCCGGTGGTAATTCCACCTGCCACCAAAGCCGTCCATTCAATCGTGAAAGTACCATCGCCGTTGTCTGTAATGCCATCCATGTGGTAGCCGGAAGTATCACAAGCCAAGATTAAATTGGGCAACGAAAGAAGGGCAAGGAAAAGGAGGGTGATTTTTTTCCGAAGTGTAAAAATTCTCTTCATGTGTTTGTCTTAAAATCTATTGTTCTGTTCGGGGGTAAGCTAAAATCAGGGTGGTGAAGTTAGTGCGATTTTTTTATACCCTGAAAACTTAGCCTAGCAATCAAAAGAAATGGCGGGAATTGAGCAAAAAACATAGGTATTTGGTAGTACCAAATTTCAAACTTAACCTATGGGATATATTATCAGTAAACATCAGCGCTATATGTACAAGCAACATGTATTCTTCCCAATTTTCAGATAAATGTCTCAATGGTTGCCAACTTCTCGAATAATTGCCTGTCAATATTTAAGCTACAATTTTACCTTTGGCGGGTATTTACGTAAATGTGGCAATACAGGCTTTCTTATCTTTTAATAAAAAGAAGACAACGACTATCGATGGTAATATTGACATTACCTTAAATCTGAATTATGTTTATTTTCATCTAAAAAGGGGAAGCTCAAAAATTGTCGGTTATACATTAGCCTGTCATTTTCATCATAAAAACAACTTTAAAATCATGAAAAAAACCTTACAGACACTATTAGCCACACTTCTTGTGTGGTCGCTTTCAAATTTGGGCGCCGCTGCTCAAGTTGTTTACGTGGACAAAACCGCATTGGGCGCCAATGACGGCACTTCTTGGACAAACGCTTACAAAGATCTACAGGCCGCATTGGACAACACAACTTCGGGTCAAATTTGGGTGGCTGATGCTACATATTACCCAGGTGGTGCAAACCCTACACCTGATTCGCATTACACTATTTCCAGCGCTGTTCAGCTCTATGGTGGCTTTGCTGGCAATGAGACCATGCTCTCACAACGTGACCCCGTGACCCACCCTGCCATCCTCAATGGGGATTTTATGGGCAACGACCCTACTAACTTCGACTCCCTGCTGGCTATCGACAATGCCCTGCATGTAATATATGTTGATAGTTTAATTGCTGGTACTGTAGTGATTGATGGCTTCCAAATTAAAGGGGGAGTCACAGATAATGACCAGAACGTTCCCACCTATTTTTGGAAAGGAGGAGGCATACATGCACAAAGTAAGGTACAGGTGCGCAACTGCAAGTTCACCAAGAACTTCGCACGCTCTGGTGGGGCCATATACATCGGGCCCAATGCCAATGATTCCGAAGTGACTGCGTGCGAGTTCACGACCAATAATACTAGCGCTCAAAGCTCAGGCATATTTGCAGAGAACGTGACTGGGCTAACCATCAGCAAATGTGAGTTTACCAACAACAAGACCAACCGAGGAATGGTGTACCCATTTCGCTGCAACAATGTGCTGATTGATAGTTGCCTTTTCCAAGAGAATTTCAATGAATTTGGATATGGAGGGGCTGTGTTCAACTGGAATTCGCAAGACATTGTGGTCTCTAACAGCAATTTCATACTCAACGGTGCTGCAAACGCGGGAGCCATTAATTTCAATGGCTCCGAACTCACTGGGGTAGGGCCAGATAATTTCATCATTGAAAACTGCTTGTTTGCAAGCAACGGTTCCACTGATTTTGGCGGTGGTGCCATTTATAATTCGAATGGCGATTACACCATCAGAGGTTGTCATTTCACTGATGGACAATCCTTCAATGGTACCCATGTTTTCAATTCTTCCTCTGCTGGGCACCAGGTCGTCATTGATAGCTGCGTTTTTGAACGGGCCAATTGCAGCGGCTGGGGCGGTTCGCTGACCTGCTATGGGTTGGACGCCAACTACCTTATTTCCAACTCTACTTTTAAGGATAATAAAACGGCGAATTTAGGCGGTGCAGCGAACACCGGATTTGGCGCCAATGTGACTTTTAATGGTTGTATTTTTGAAAATAATGAAAGCCAAAGTAGCGCTGGTGGAGCTATTGCCCTGCAAAACGATTCCACTACCGTTGCGGTATTGAACTGTGAATTCAATTTCAATACTTCCAGCAGCAGTGGTGGCGCTATTTTCAGTGGTGCTTCGGAAAGCAGCAGCATCGTGGTTGTGGAAAACAGTTATTTCCTTGGGAACTCAAGCTCTTCGGGTACCGGCGGCGCTATTTCCATTGATGAAAATGGTGACGATGACATTAGCGCACTCACAGTCAGCAACTCCATTTTCGGGCTCAACAATGCAGCCAACCAAGGTGGCGCCCTGAACTTAGGTGACTCTGAGGTCAATATCACCAGTTGCTTGTTTTTTCAAAACGAGGCCAAAGGAACAGGTACTGGAGGAGCTATCTCGAACAATGTTACCGATGAAAATTCAGCAACACTCAATATCGTCAATTCAACCTTTGCACAAAACATAGGTGGTTTGGCCGCTGGCCTCGCCAATTGGACGGGCACTAGCAATGCCAACTCGCAAACGAATTTGCTGAATTGTATTTTCTGGCATGAAGGCGGCATCGGCTATGCCATCGAAGATGGAACGCCTGAGCTGACATCACTCGGCGGCAATCTTTGCGACGATGGCAGCCTCAACGACTATTTAACCGCAGACAAAGACATCACTGGCGAGGAAGCCACTTTTGTAAATGCTGACGATTTTGACTACCACCTAACCGATGACAGCTACGGTGTCAACGATGGTGTGACGGCTGGTGCGCCAACTACCGACCTAGAAGGGAACCCTCGTAAAGACCAAGTGGATATGGGTGCTTACGAAAACCAAACTGCCGTTGGGACGAAAGAAAAAATTGTAGCGAACACTGGGCTACTCAACCTTTCGCCCAACCCAGCCACTGCTAATACTACGCTGCTTTCCTTGGAAAATGAGTGGACAGGGGCCTTGCAAATCCGTGCCGTGAACGTGATGGGTGCTGTAGCCTATTCCGGCCAAGTTTTCAAATCTGGCCAATCATTCAAAATTGAACTTCCTTTGGATAAATTAGCTGCTGGAGTTTACTCCGTGCAAGTGAGCAATGGTAGTGAAATGGTCGTCGAAAAATTGGTGCGGCTATAGTCGAGCCTGAATTATCATAAAAATAAAATCGCCGATTGTGTATGTGCACGATCGGCGATTTTTTATTGAGCAACCTAAAAAATAATGCTCAATCCTTATTTTTTTGTTCCTTTCTTAATTTGCGATATTTTTTCAAGTCAGGTCTATATTGTTCCAAAATACCACGTTGCTTATAAAATTTCTTTTTCCGAAAATGGAATTTGAATTTATTATTTCCATTTTCATCTGTTGTGACTTCAAGGTATATTTTTCTCTTGGTGGCTGCATATCCCCTCTTTTTTGGAATAGTATTGCCATCTGGAGACTTCAAATTATCAAGTGGAATAGACACCCAGATATTGGTATTGTCGCCATAGCTATAAGTTCCTTCAACGAACATATTGATAGCGTTTGACTGTATTTCCATCAATGGTATATCAATATCCTTCCCATGTATATCCAAACGATTTTCCAATGGGGCGAAACTAAGTTCCTTGAAGCGCTTTTTCATCATTATTTTTGCAGCCAATTCATCCAGCGGTGCAAAGCCTCTAATGGTGATATTGCTCAATTCAAAAACCAATTTCCCATTATTTTCAGAAGAAACAATTCCTTGTCCCATTTCATTAATTGCCCCAGTCAATACTAAATCCAAAGTGGCTTGTCCAGATAGTTTTTCTATATTCTTAAAAGAAGGAATATCGAGGTAATCCAAGCTTTCCAGCAACTTTGCCACATTCAATTTATCAGTTTGGAATTGCCCAGAATAAGGCGTAGAATTTACCAAGCCCAGATCCACACTGCCTTGAAAACTCACACTGCCATCATAAAATCGGAAGCCAGTTTTGTCAAGCACCATAGTCGTGGAATCTTTCAAGGTTATGCCAGTTTGGACATCGTATAATGTTAATTTATCGGAATAAATTAGCGTGTCCAAATACATACATATTTCTGGGTTAAAATCGGTCAATATGCCTTTGGCCGTGTTTTTTAAAGCTAATAACCTTCTGTCTGGTTTAATTTCCTTTTTAGAGTAAAATAGTTTGAGAAATTGTGCCCATCTAATTTTTGTGGAAGTAATATCGACTACAGCCTTCACCTCCTTTCCAGTATTTCCAACTATCAATTCGCTTATGTTTTGAATATTACCCGCCAATTGAATTTTTTGATGGATAGAATCCCGGTTCATCAAAGCGTAAAAATCCGCAGTATCTTTATGCAATTCCAGATTTACTTCATTAAGCGGAAAAATTACGTCGCCATTTTTATAGTAAACTTCACTATTGTGAAGTCTAAAAGATGCCTCGCCACGTGAAAGTATTTCTTTAAAATCCCTCACATTTCCTTCATATTGCAATTGTGCAAAAAATTGGCCCTTGCTGAAAATAAATCGCTCTGTCTTAAAAAAATCATTGAATAGTGCCGGATCGCCGTCCAATACTACTTTTGTTTTAACTGAATTGCCAATTTTCAAGTGCTTTTGCCCCAAAAACTCACCCTTCGTAGCTGGTTCATAAAATATCTTGCCTAATAGCGTCTTTCCATTATCCAATTGAAAAACAATTTCACCGACTGATGTGCTTGGTATCAGGCCTTTCTGGTCATCAAGAATGCCCTTATGACTAATATCTAAACTGACATTTTCGGGCAATTCGTCAATATTTGAAAGCAATTTAATCTTGAAATAATCAAACGGTGGCAATAGCTTAGCGAGGTTTATTTTTTTTGCATGAAGCTCAAAATCAAAAGGAGTAATACCCTCCTTGCTTACATCAAGCTTTGCTTTAAGATTTACCAGCCCTTCCTCATATCCAAAATTGGTGTTCTCTAATATCAATGTCTCCTCGTTCTCAAAATGAACCCCGGTTCTGAATTGATGGAGCTCCATTTTATTGAAATATTCCAATGTATCCACAGATACACTTATACTAGGTTGGAATTGGTATTGGATGCCCCGTATCGTTTTTTTCATCGAGCGTTTTTTTTGCAAATTACCCTTGGCATCATCGGCATCCAAATACCCATTTTCACCAAATAAATTGACGAAATCAGACCAACTCATTCTATCTGCGACAAAATTGACATCGCTCGTGGAGCGCCCTTCCAGTGCAAAAAGCACCGCATTCATATTGGTCAGTCCACCATCTATTTGAAATTCATGGCCGTTCTCCAAGGTGCTACTGACAATCGTAAAATTGGCATCGCCCTGTTTTTTAGCAAGTATCAATTCTGCAAAAGGGAAGGTCGTGTTGGAGGGTTTATATACGACCGCAAAATGCTTTAAATCCAAGCGAGCTTCACTGTTGATTATGAGACCTTGTTTATCTGGCATTGGGCCTTCCACACTGGCCACTAAATCAAAGCTACCCCGTTTAAAAAAGAATTTATCGTTCTTCAGCCATTTGCTGATACTGGCTGGTTCGCCATTTATCCTGACCGTTGTTTTGAGGCGTGCGCCGTTTTGTGGCGTAGCAGTAATCAATACATTTTTTGATTGGATATAAAAATCATCATATACCGTATTTACATCGTTAAAGTTTATCCTCAGATTTTTGCCATCCTCTAATTCTGCCAGTTGGCCTTCATAAATACGATTGGTATAATGCCCCGTTGTGGTGACTTGTTTAAATAAAAAACCTTTGGCTAAAACTTCATTTTCATCTTCCATACGGAAGTCTATATTGACCAAGACGGGTTCATCTGGCTTGAAATGACTAGTGATAATTGCTTTAGAATAAAATGGCTTTTCAACATGAAACAATGCCAGCTTTGATTGCAAAGTATCTGGCAACAAGGGCATCACTTCGTCCCATACGGTCGCAGTATTCTCAAGGGTTATTTTAGTTAATTGCTTTTTTTTGGTATCATAATTTCCACCAAACACAAACTCCTGTTCATTGATTTTGAGCGGAAATGGCTCGAATATAATATTGCCTTCTGCGATAGCCATATTTAGTTTCCCACTCAATTGGCTATTGGCGACAAATGACCCATTGGCCTTTTTAAAAGCGAATTCTTCCACAAAGGCAGACATATCAACCTCGGCATTTAGACCATGTTCTGCTTTTTTCAGTCGGGCGGTGATGGCATCCAAATTCGCATGGATACTGGTCGTTTTTATGGCATCGGTATAGCTGAATTTTATATTGCTTAAATTGACCGCTATATTATCGGTCAATATTTTTATAAATTTAGATTCACGGGTTTCTCCATCGTCAGTTTTCTCTGACAAAAAACTTTTTAAGTTGCTATATCCGCTTTCATCCTTGAAAATATTGACGCTACCGTTTTTTAAATCAAATGACTTTATTTCAACCTCACCCGACCTCCAACCTTTGAGCGAAGCAGCCATACTCATTTCTTCCAATTGTAAAATGGTGGTGCCATGTTGGTCATATTTGGCATCCCGCACCCATACATTTTTAAGTTTAATTGTAGCCGCAGGGAAGTCCCTGAAAACATTGATGTCGGCAGATTGGAAGGAAAACGAACCATCATTCAGGATGGGAACATGACTAAAAACCTTGGCCTTGTTGGATTTGAGATAGATATTGAGGCCAGCCAGCAACAACAAAAACAGCACAATGAACGCCACCAGCGATTTCCAAAATATCCGAAACAGCCTGCGTGCCACGCTGACCTTTTTTTGTTGCCCACTTTTAGCCTTGTCCGTCTCACTCATTGCGCAGCACTTGGGTTTGGTTCATTGGGGGTTGTGCGAGGATATAACGAGATTTGTAGCAGCATGTTTAGATGAAGACATGTGTAAAGACAAAAACTGCTTTTGAAAAGTTTACCAGAAAATACGACAGTAAATTAAAGAGTTGAGAAGCACTCAGCAAATACCAATCGAAATGGAAGCGGTTTTGGTGGAATGAACTGAGATAAAATATGCATTAATCTTCATCAATTTTGTTCCAAATCAATTTTTGACGCCTTTTCAAATATGCCCGGGGACTTTCACTGAAAGACTCTTGGAAATCATGGATGAAATGTGCCTGATCGAAATATCCAGCCTGAATCGCCACATTAGTGAGGTTGATATTTTCATGCGTCATGAGCCTTCGAACGAATTCAAGTCGGACCAGTTTTGTGAAAAACTTGTAGTTCACCCCAATCGAATTGTGAATCAGCCGCTGGGCGGTTCGCTCTCCGATCAATTGCTTTTTTGCCAAATCCTGCAAGCGCACCGAACCGTTGATTTGTAGGATGTATTGAGCCAGCATTTTTGCCCGCTTATCTACCATCCGGGCTTTCCGCATCCGGCTAATAAAAAAATGATTGAGCGCTAGTACTTTCTCCTGCATGGTCAATCCTTTGTGCAAGGTTGCACACAAATCCTCCAACTCATGTTTAAAAATATGCTTCAAATCAGCCCTTGAATCTGTGATTTCTGAAATGGGAAAATCTACGAACGGCTGAATGCCCCAAGCAGTAAAATGAATCATTACTTGCTGCAAATTGCTGGTCGGAACAAACAGTTGCGGCTTGGAGGTAAAGCCACTGAGACTATAGCTATTGACCGCTTGCATGGAGTTATTCGTTTCGCATAAAGAAGGCTCACCCAAAAACAAAATCATTCGGGTATGGCTGGAGGGCATCACCTTAAATTCCAATCGCTGCGTCTGCTCAAACGGCATGTCCACAAAGGTGTATTGCCAGATATAATCCCTCAACAATGGTTCTGGAAGTGCTTTTTGTATGTAACCATCCATTTTTTTGTCAGGTTTTTACAATTTAGCCAAAGATAGGCGCATGCATCTTTGCACAAAATAAATTCAAAAGATTTATGGAAAACGACATTAAACCTTTCAAATCCCGATTCGATTCATCAAAATCCCGGGTACTGCTCAGTGGCGGTGCAGTACTTACCTGGTTGGCCACAGGTAAAGAAACAGGTGGGCAATTCTCCATTTTTGAGGCAAAAGGCGTCCCCGGCATGGAACCACCGCCCCATATCCATGCCAATGAAGACGAAACCTATTACCTTTTGGAAGGCGAGATGCTTTTCAAAGTTGGCGACCGGGAGTTCGTGGGTAAGCCGGGCGATTATGTTTACCTGCCAAAAAATGTCCGGCATGAATTCAAAGTCTTAAGCCCACATTTCCGATGCATCGTGAGCATTTATCCTGCTGGGTTGGAGCATTATTTCGAGCCATTAACCGTGCCTCATACTTCGGATAATATTCCACCGCCAAGCACTACCCCCCCGCCGCCAGAAGCCATGGAAATGATGAAAAAACTGGACGAGCAATTCGGATTAATTTATTTCACTTAAATGAATACAGAACATGAAAAACAAGTTTAAAAAAATAGCCTTTTATAGCTTCTGCTTCATAATACTTTGTGTCACTTCATTATTGGCATATATCAAAATTGCGCTGCCAAACGTGGGTGAACCACTTGATATTAAAGTGGAATCCACGCCCGAACTAATTGCACGTGGGGAATATTTGGCCAACCACGTAACCGTGTGCATGCAATGTCATTCGCAAAGAGACTGGTCGGTGTATGCAGCACCTAGTATATCCGGCACGCAAGGTGTAGGTGGCGAGGTCCATAGCCAAAGGCTTGGTTTTCCCGGCAGGTATGTTTCCAAAAACATCACCCCAGCCGGACTTTCCGATTGGACGGATGGAGAAATTTTGCGAGCAATTACTGCGGGTGTGGACAAACAGGGGAATGCGCTTTTCCCAATCATGCCATATCCCAATTTTGGGCAAATGGACGAAGCGGATATTTACGCCATCATCGCCTATATCCGCACGTTGGCGCCTGTTGCATTTGAGCCGGAAGCATCCACCTCAGATTTCCCGATTAATTTCATCATCAACACCATTCCAGCGAAGCCAAATTTCACGCCCCGGCCAGACTATTCTGACAAAGTGGCTTATGGAAAATACCTAGTTTCAGCGGCCATTTGCATGGACTGCCACACCAAGTCGGAACAGGGAAATTTCGTCGGAGAACCCTTTGCGGGTGGTATGGAATTTCCATTGGAAGACGGCTCCATAGTCCGTTCTGCCAACCTTACACCACATGCCTCAGGCATCGGGAATTGGACACCGGAGCAGTTTGTGCAGCGGTTCAAAGTATATGCTGACAGTGCATATACCGCCCCAAAAGTGCAGCCTGGCGAACCACAAACAGTAATGCCCTGGAATTCATACGCTGGCATGACGGAAGATGACCTGCTCGCCATTTATCAATATTTGAAAACCTTGAAACCAGTTGAAAGCACCGCAGAGCGATTCACTCCTGCCTCCGTCAATCAATTTTAAATCATAACAAATCATGGAAATGCAACAAGAAAAACGTGCCGCCAAACTGGCGGCATACATCACCCTATTGGGTTCAATCTGCATGTTGTCAGGTGCAGTGATGATGGTCATGTCTGGTACGGATTTAGACCAAGCGCTCTATGGCAATGACTTAGCGGGTTATCTAAAATCAGCGATGACAAACCAGAACATACTCATTGCTAATCTCTCCTTCTGGATTTTAGGCGTGATATTGTTGGGCCTTGGTGCCAATATGATGGCATTGCTAAGTTCTCAAAAATCGGTACTGACTCAAGTTATTCGATACAACTATGGCATTGCCGTTCCGCTAGTCGTATTGGCTTATCTGGCATGGTTGGCAGTTGTCGTGAGGCTGGCTTCCTCGTCATCAACTGAGGCGGCCACTATTGCAGAAGCAATCGGCTGGTTCGCTTCACATGCTGATTGGGTATCGACTGTGCTCATCGTTGGTACAGGCCCCATGTTCATCTCTGCTGCTGGTCGGGATAGCTGGGTGCCAAACTGGCTACGGATATGGAGCTACATCGCATTTTTTGCTGGGATTTTGAACGTGATGGCTCATTACTCGGGAGGGCTGACCACCTACGGATTTCTTATTATTCCAGTCGGCCTAGGTTGGATGATTGCAGCTGCGATTACGCTGTTCAGAAACAAAACCTTCAGTCAGGGTTAACCTTGACTGAAGGTAACAAATTTAATTCTGGCTAATCAACTGGTCGAGGCTGGCAGCCATGGCGGCTTTGCTTTGCAGCCCGACTTGCTTGCCTGCCAATTCGCCTTTTTTAAAATACAGCAAGGCGGGTATGCTGCGGATACCAAATTCCGAGGAAATCTCAGACTCTTGATCCACGTTCACTTTTGAAATGACAGCCTTGCCTTCAAAATCGGAGGCGAGGCTTTCCAATGATGGCTGCAATGCCCGGCAAGGGCCACACCAGTCTGCGTAAAAATCCACCAAAACCACATCGTTTTCTTTCAGGGTGGATTCAAAATCGGATTTACTCAAATGCTTCAACATGGTTTGAATATTTAAAGGGTGAAAAAATTAGAACCAGCGAAGGTCTTATGGCAAAACCTTCGCTGAATTCCGAGGGTTAAGCAGCCACTGCTTCCAGCTCAGGTGCAATCGGGAAATCAATTGCAAACTGGCCCACACCGTGCAAGTAATTGCTGATGATTTTGTCGCCAATCACCATGATGATGTCCACCAGATTGGCCTTATTGTAGCCTGCGGCAAAGAGGTTTTCCACTGCCTCGGCAGAAGGTTTTCCCCGGTTGATGGTCGTCTCTTGCACGAACTTGGCCAGCGCATCCAATTTCGCATCGAAACTGGCCTCACCACTGCGGATTTGGAGGATTTGCTCGTCACTGAAGCCGTTCATTTTACCCAACACCGTGTGGGCACTCTGGCAGTAGCGGCAGTCGTTCACTTGGCTCACCACGAGGTTGATGACCTCCCGCTCTTTCGCACGGAGGCTGCTCTTGCGGTTTTGAAGGGCGAGGTAGTCGCCCAATGCGGTTTCGCTGTGGGCAAAACTGGCGTAGAGGTTTGGCACAAAGCCCAGGCCTTTTTGGAGATTGTCGAAAAGCACTTGGTTGTTGGCGCTCACTTCGTCACGGGTTGGAACATTAAACTGTGTCATCGTAAATTCTTTTTTTGATTAGAAAATCTTTGTTAAAAATGATGACACAAAGATGCGGGCAGCAGAAGGGGACAAGTTAGGCAGGGATTCCCGAAGGCTTGGCAATTTTTCCCGAAGTGGAAATTATGTGTGTATTGAGGTATTGGTAATTAAAGTGAGTTGCGGCATTATAACTAAGCTCCATCGGAGCTATATCTTTGTAGAAACTTGCATACAATACGGTTTTCCGCTCCATCGGAGCGGCATCAGGTGAGAGATTACGTGCCGATGGAACGTCATCGCCAATCCATGAACATTTTTACAAAGATAAAAGCCCTACGGGCTTGATTATATGGTTTGAATAGCAACGATTCAGGTTAATTATTGAATACCTAATACCTCAATTCTGCTCCCGAAAAGCACTGGGTGAAATGCCCTCCTGCGTTTTGAAAAAGCGGGAAAAAGTTTGCACATCGTCATACCCGATGGCATAGGCCACCTCACTGACGGCTTGGTCGGTGTAGCGCAACAGACGGCGAGCTTCCAGCATTTTCCGCTCGTTGATGAGTTGCAACGGCGTTTTGGGGCTTATTTGGGCGAACACATTGGATAGGGTTTTGGGCGAGCGGTGCAGCATTTCGGCGTAATCGGCAACGGTGTGCTTGGTCTTGAAATGGGATTCCACCAAAAAATTAAACTCCCGCACCAAGTCAAGATTGTTCTTCGCCAGTGGCGCCAAATGCCGCTGCTCTTTGTACAGCCGAGTAGCCAATATGAGCAGCCGTTTGAGCATCATTTGGAGCATGTCCATTTGTAGTTCGTCCCTCGATTGCATTTCCACCAAAAACATTTTCCAAAGCAATTCGAATTTCTCCAAATCGGCATCTGGAATGGTAAAAACAGGCAATTGCGAAGCACCAAAAAACAGAATACCCCGACAACCCACCTCGGAATCGTGGTCAATGATGCAGAAAAAAGGCCGATTGAAGCGCACCAACCGCATGGCCGTGACCTTCAGCACTTCCGTCTGGTGGAATTCAGTCAGGCAGATGACTTCATTTTTTTGAAAATCAAAGTCTTGGCCATCAATCTTTAGACGGTTGCTTTCCTCCATCATCCAAACTAGGGAGAGACCGCTTTCGATTTTTTCCTTTAGGACAAAACAATTTTCGGAGCTGATGCTCTCCAGTCGAAGGTATTCGTGCGTATTGCCCTTGAATTCCATGCGTTTAAGAATCCTGATTTAAAATGTTTAAAGGTTGAAGAACACAGTGTCATTCCAAAAGTTTTGGTGTATTATTTTGAACGAGTTTTATTTTCAATTTAACTCCAAAATAACCGCCTCATAAGGTCGTAAATTCCCATCCAACAATGGCGCTGGATAATTGCCCAGCAGCAATTTGGCTTTTGATAAATCAATGCCTGTGTTGGCCTTGGCAGCAGTAGCCTTCCAGTTCAGCATCACTAATAATTTCCGGCCATTTAATTCACGGGTATAGGAATATGTGGAAGGATTCTCAGCATCCAATAAAGTATATTTACCGTAAACCAAAGTCAATTCTTTTTTCCTTAATTGAATCATTTTGCGGAAATAATTTAGGACGGAATTAGGGTCGGCGTCCTCCACAGCAGCATTGATGGTAGTATAGTTTGGATTGACTTTCAGCCAAGGCTTTCCTGTGGTAAAACCCGCATTATTACTGGCATTCCATTGGTAAGGTGTGCGGCCGTTATCCCGGCAGGAGAACTTTAATTCTTCCATGAATTTGGTCAAATCACCGCCTGTTTTCTTTAAACGTTGATATTCATTGAGCGTCGGCATATCGTTATAGTCTTCGATATTATCGAAGCGGATATTGGTCATACCCAATTCATCGCCGTTATAATAATAAGGCGTACCTCGCATGGATAAAATAAATGTTGTCAGCATTTTCGATGACAGTTCTCGAAAAGCTGGGCTATCATTGCCAAAACGACTGACCATGCGGGCTTGGTCGTGGTTTGCTAGAAATATGGAAACCCAGCCTTTTTGAGAGAAAATACTGTCCCATTTACTAAATGCTTCCTTTAAATGCACGACACTGTAACCGCTTGATTTAGCTATATCAACACACTCAAAAGGATAGGCCATATCCAGTTCATGGCGGTCGGCATCTACTAAATCATGGGCATCCTGAGGGGTATTTCCGGCGCCTTCGGCCACGCTCATGACATCATATTTGCTCAATACTTCCCGATTTAATTCCTGTAAATATTCATGCAGATGTGGCTGCATGGAATAATATGGCATGAAATCCTTTTCATATCCTTCAGATAATGGCGGGAAGTTTATATCTTTTGCTGCAAAAGTAAAGGCATCCAAGCGGAATCCATCAATTCCCTTGTCCAGCCAAAACTTCATGATGTTCCGTATTTCCTTGCGTAATTGAGGGTTTTCCCAATTCAAATCCGGCTGCTTTCTCGAAAAATAATGTAGGTAATAAGCATCGGTAAGCGTGTCATATTTCCAGGCATCATGGTTTATATCGAATAAACTATAACGGTAATTGGGTTTGCCTTTTTCTGCGGGCCACCAGTGGTAATAATCACGATATGGACTGTTTCTGGAGCTGCGGCTTTGCTTGAACCACTCATGCTCGTCGCTGCTGTGGTTCACCACCAAGTCCATCACCAGTTTGATGCCCCGTTCGTGCATGCCTTTCAGCAAAGCATCAAAATCGGCCATCGTACCAAACTCTTTCATAATGTCCCGATAATCGCTGATATCATAGCCATTGTCGTCGTTGGGAGAAGCATATATCGGATTGAGCCATATCACATCAATGCCGAGGCTTTTCAGATAATCCAATTTTGAAATAATGCCTTTCAAATCCCCCACCCCATCGCCGTCGCTGTCCTTGAAGCTCCGGGGATAAAGCTGGTAAACGACTGCTTCCTTCCACCACTCCCGGTCTGGGATGTCGGATGTGGCAGTGTTTTGCTCAGGTGCTTTGACCTCGTTTTTACAGGATAAAAATGTGAGGATTGCGCAGCAGAAAAAAAAAGTGATTTTCGATGAAAAAGACATGGCATTTATTTTCAAAACAACAAGAAATAGAAGCTCCAGGGAGATGCCCCGAAACCATTGCGAAATAATCTAACCACTTCCACACGCCATAATTTTTATGCTTAAAAAAAGACCAAACACCTACCTTCACCCGAAAAACAGATGCGCCGCTTCCACTGCTTGATTATTTTTCTGAACCTGTGTTTTGTGCTTGCTGCGCAAAACCAAGCCTACATCCCCGACCCCGACCCGCTCGTTCGCCAAAAACTTGAAGAATGGCAAGACCTCAAATTCGGCTTCATGATGCACTGGGGCACGTACAGCCAATGGGGCGTGGTGGAAAGTTGGAGCATCTGCTCGGAAGATTGGATTGACCGAGGCGGCGCCGACTACGTGGACTATGTACAGCGCTACGAAGCACTGCCCAAGACCTTCAACCCCACAAAATTTGACCCAGAACGTTGGGCAGCAACAGTTTGGAATGCCGGGATGCGCTACGTCGTTTTCACCACCAAGCACCACGATGGCTTCTGCATGTTTGACTCGAAATACACCGATTACAAAATCACCGGGCTGGACTGCCCTTTCCGCGCCAATCCGAAGACTAATGTGGCGAAGGAAATCTTCACCGCCTTTCGGCAAAAGGGTTTCAAAACGGGCGCTTATTTTTCCAAACCAGACTGGCACTGCGACGACTACTGGGCGCACGAATGGGCCACGCCCAACCGCTGCAACAACTACGATAGCCGAAAATACCCCGCCCGCTGGAAGCGCTACGAGGATTTCACCTATAACCAAATCGAGGAACTGATGACCGACTACGGTCCGATGGACATCCTATGGCTCGACGGCGGTTGGGTTCGCCCGGACAGCACCATCAACGACGAGGTGCGCTCGTGGGGATACGACCTGCCCAAGTGGGGGCAGTCGATTGACATGGGGCGAATCGCCCGCATGGCTCGGCAGCACCAGCCCGGCCTCCTCGTCGTAGACCGCTCGGTGCATGGCCCTTATGAAAACTACCGAACGCCGGAGCAGCAAGTCCCCAACGATGTGCCGCCCTACCCTTGGGAGACCTGCATGACGATGGCTGACGGCTGGTCGTACAGCACCAATTCTTACTACAAAAGTGGCCGCCAGCTCATCCACACGCTGGTGGACATCGTGGCGAAAGGCGGTAATTTTTTGCTGAACGTCGGCCCTGGGCCGGATGGCACGATTGATGACACGGCATACGAGCGACTCGCTGATATTGGAAAATGGATGGAGGTAAATGGTGAAGCGATTTATGGCACACGACCTTTGTCACCATACAAAGAAGGCAAAATTTGTCTCACTCAGAAAAAAGACGGCAGCCGCCAGTACCTGATTTACCTGCCTGATGATGATGAAACACAACTTCCCTCAAAGGTTTGGGTTTCGACTTTTTCCACTAAAAATATTAAATCTGTTAAGTTGTTAGGCAACAACGAACCGTTGAAATGGGAGGTGGTTGGCAAAGGAATAGAAGTGATTTTACCAGAACAAACAAGGAAAAACACAGCGGGTATGATTGCTTGGGCAGTGGAGTTGATAAAGAATTGAGTTAATTGCTTAATTTAAAAATTTGTCCTAGTGGATTATTATTATTTACACATACAAGCCACAGACTCATTTGTCAAAAGTGAAAACGAGAGGTCATGGCTCTACATGGACAGCCTTCCTGTTGATACTGTTTTTCAAGCTTTCGGTTTTTGGGGAAGCGAGCATTTGAGCAAGAGTTTCATTAATAATCCGGCTTTGAAAATAAAGCCTGAAAAAATAACAGAAATCGAATTTGGATATAATGCACAATATATATTTGAGGAACAGCCTGATAAGCAACCTTCCTTTGTTTATAAACTTAATTTCATGGGGGTAGCCAATAT
The DNA here is from genome assembly GCA_016124585.1 of Bacteroidota bacterium. Taxonomy (GTDB): domain Bacteria; phylum Bacteroidota; class Bacteroidia; order Chitinophagales; family Saprospiraceae; genus UBA6168. The sequence continues at coordinate 122,824 of WGNL01000009.1, forward strand.
TGATGAAGTCTGGGTTTACAAAAATTCTTATTTAATAATATCTGCTTCAGCTCTCAATCTATTCAGGGAAGAAGGTGTAATTGTGGCCGAGGCTGATTTAATAGATGTGCCTATCTCTGAATACTTCAAAACTCATAGGAATTTGTTTTGGATGCCTGAACCTTACAGGAGCAATTTTATTGAACGGTGGTGTAAAACTTAAATCAAATCCATTGTCAAGATGGACATAAGTCCATATTTCATTACCAATGAATAAAAAATGAAAAATCTAACATCTTACATTGCAATACTTGCCAGCTTGTTCCTCCTTGGTTGCGGAGCGGCCAAAAAAGCTGAAAACCATGAGTTCACCTTTCTTTTCAATGGCAAAAACCTCGACGGTTGGGTCGGCAACAAGCAGTCCTACGTAGTGGAGAAAGGGATGATCGTGGTGAAGCCGGAAGGTGGCGGTAGCGGCGGCAATCTTTTTACCGAAGGAGAATACAGCAATTTTGATTTCAGATTTGAGTTCCAACTCACACCTGGTGCAAACAACGGCATCGGCATCCATGCACCGCTGGAGGGCGATGCAGCCTACGTGGGCAAGGAAATTCAGGTGTTGGACAACACCGCCGAGAAATATGCCGACCTACATCCCTACCAGTACCACGGTTCAGTGTACGGCGTCATCGCAGCCAAGCGCAATTTTTTGAAAAAAGTAGGCGAATGGAACAATGAGGAAATCATCGTGCAAGGTCAAAAAATCAAGGTCATCCTGAACGGCGTCACTATCGTGGACGGCGATTTCCTTGAAGCCAGCAAGAACGGCACCTTGGACGGAAAAGAGCACCCCGGCCTACAGCGCACCCGTGGGCATATTGGATTTTTGGGGCATGGAGATGTGGTGCGTTTTCGGAATATCCGAATTAAGGACTTGGGAAATGGCTGAGTTGGAGTAAACCTAAGCGAGTTCCAATTCAGGAGCGCTCATTTCCACCATGCTAGCACTGGGGGTTTCGCTCGGCCAATTGACCAATTGGAACTTGCCCTCCTCGACTTTTCTTACAAAATCGTTGGCCGGGATTTCTTGGGTGCTGCCATCCGAAAGCATGGTGATGAGTACTTGAGAAGAAATGCAGTTGACGAATTTCACTGGAATTGGGACGTTTTTCATGGTGGACCGATTTTTTGAAAGAGATTCAATTTTCACCCACTAACGAGCCTTATTCACAGATTGTTTGGTCATACCTATTAAAAACGCATTAAAAAATTGTTTACCCAAAATTTACAGCTGCAAGTGCCTCAATCCGCCTTCTCCAGCACCCGAATCCTGATTCTTTTGATTTCCTCCAACAGCCAACCATCGAGGTTGCGGTACCAGTCCAGATGTGGCGACATACGGCCACAGCCACCAACGGCAGGCTCAAAGCATTGGGTTTCTTCCCATTGCTTTCCGCAAGCAGGGCAGCGGCCCGCCGTGTCAAAAGTGTGCCAGCTATGGCCGCAGGTACATGACCATTGGTCGGATGGGGTGGGTTCCCAATTGCATTTTGGGCAAGCGATTTTTACTTCGGCCATTTGTTGAGTTACAAGTTTCGAGTGATGAGTTTCGAGCTAGATTTAGCACTAAACTAAATAGAAAAACCGGGCTTCATTGGGGTGCACCCCAAATTGGGAGGCTGGCCAACGAAGTCCGGTCGTTTGTTTTTATTGGCAGGCATGGCATTTGATGAAATACCTAGCGGCCTATGATAGAAAGCCGGAAGCTTAGATTTCTTCCCGACGCTTCTTTTGCTCTAAATAGATAGCCTTGAGGCGCTCCGCACGCTTGATGACAGAAGGCTTCGTGAAATCCCGGCGGTTGCGCAGTTCTTTCAAGGTCTGCGTCTGCTGGAATTTGCGCTTGAAACGCTTGAGCGCCTGGTCAATGGATTCGCCGTTTTTGATTTCTGTAATCAACATAAATAAAAAATTAAACTTTAGTTGCCAAAAGGTCTGATTTTACTGTGGTTTTCAGTTTCAAAGCCGCTGGCAGATTTCTGAATTTTCTTAATGGGGCGCAAATTTAAGGAAGTTTATCAATAAAAATGCGGTAGTGAGCTTTTTGGAAAAACATTTTTTGAAAAAAATTCAACTGCGTACCTTGCCCACGGCTCGACGAGGAGCGTTCCAATGATTTTTTTACGTAAAAACTAAATGGTTCGAGAGGTTTCAAGTTTAAGGTTTCACGGAGTTTGTTGATAAATAGCAAATGAATCAATTTTTTGAAATGATTTATTTTGGCGACCAGCCTAGCATAAAATGAAGTCAACTGCCCTCCACCTGAAACCCTGTGAAACCTGAAACCTCACGAACCCTTGAAACTGAACTTGCCATGAAAAAACTGTCCTTTTTGCTGTGCTGCTGCCTGCTTTCCATTGTTGCGCAAGCGCAAACCAAGTCCATGAAAAATTCCCCTAGCCTCTCAGAAGCCACGCCAGAAAGCCAAGGCTTCAGCAGCGAGCGCCTAGGCAGACTGGATGCGTTCATTGACCAATCCGTGAAAGATGGTGACATCCCCGGTGCTGTGCTGCTCATCGCCCGCAATGGCAAAATCGTGGAGTGGAAAGCCTTTGGCATGGCCGATAATGCCAGCAAGCGGGCGCTCAAACGGGACGATATTTTCCGGATCGCTTCGCAAACCAAGGCCATCACTTCCACGGCCGTGATGATGCTCTGGGAGCAAGGTAAGTTCCAGCTTGACGACCCCATTTCCAAGTTCATCCCGGAATTCAAAAATCCGCAGGTACTCAAGGATTTCACCTACTCCGATACAACATGGACGACCGAGCCCGCCAAATCGGAAATCACCATCCGGCAACTGCTGACGCACACAAGCGGTCTCGGCTACGGCGTCATTGACGGCGACGAACGCTTCAAAATGATGTACCACAAGGCAGGGGTCACTGACCTTTTCACCACCGAAAATATCAGTATTGGCGAGAGCGTGAAGAAGTTGGCCAAACTACCGCTGCACCACCAGCCCGGCGAGAAATTCACCTACTCGGAGGGCTTGGATGTGCTGGGCTATTTCATTGAAGTGGTGTCCGGTGAGCCATTCGATGTTTTCCTTCGGAAACATATCTTCGACCCGCTGGGCATGAACGACACCGGATTTTACCAACCGTCTGAAAAAGCCAGTCGCCTTGTAACCGTGCAAAAACCTGAGAACGGCCAGTGGGTGCGTTACCCTGTCACTTTTTACGACACGGACTACCCCATCAAAGGTGCCAAGCGCTTCTTCAGTGGCGGGGCTGGCCTTAGCAGCACGGCGAAGGACTACGCCACTTTCCTCCAAATGTACTTCAACGGCGGCGAACTGAACGGTAAGCGCATCCTCAGCCGCACCACCGTGGACGCCGTGCTGAGCAACCAGGTCGGTGACCTTTTTGGTGACAACGGCTTCGGCTTGGGATATGGCATCACCAGTGCAAAAAGTGCGGCAAAAGGTGGCAATGCCAGCATCGGCACTTTTGAATGGGGGGGCTATTTCAACACCACCTACTTTGCCGACCCAAAGGAACAAATCATTGGTATTCTGATGAAGCAGACGCAGGGCTACAACGGCGACGAGACGAGTGGGTACCTGAAGCAGTTGATTTATCAAGGGTTGGATGATTGATACTAGGCAACTTTTTATCCCAAATACAGTTTTGATTTCTTCAATCTAGGATTTATGACCATCTCCGAACTTTCCCTGCGCCGCCCCGTCCTTGCTGTTGTGATGAGCATCCTCATCGTGCTCTTCGGAGTACTTGGTTTTCAGTCTCTCGGCGTAAGGGACTTCCCGGCCATTGACCCGCCGACAGTCAGCGTACGAACCAATTACGCTGGTGCAAACGCTGATATCATCGAAAGCCAGATCACCGAGCCGCTGGAAAAGGCGCTGAACAGTATCGCTGGTGTAAAAGGTATCACCTCGGGTAGCAGCCAGGGCACCTCCAATATCACTGTGGAGTTTAATTTGGGCATCAGCCTCGAAGATGCTGCCAACGACGTGCGGGACAAAGTAGCCGGAGCGCAACGCAACCTCCCTCCCGACCTCGACGGCCCACCGGTGGTTTCCAAAGCGGACGCTAGCGCCCGACCCATTCTATCCATGACCGTGGAGAGCGACATCCGAAACCAACTTCAACTCACTGAATTTGCCAATAACACGCTTGTAGAGCGGATGGAAACGATACCCGGCGTCAGCAGCGTGAATATTTGGGGGGAAAAACGTTACGCCATGCGCATCTGGATGGATCCCGCCAAAATGAGCGCCTACGGCCTTACCCCGATGGATGTGCGAAATGCCCTGGCGGCTGAAAACGTTGAGCTTCCTAGCGGTAAAATTGCCGGGAACGCCACCGAACTCACCGTGCGCACCTTTGGTAGGCTGAACACGGAAGAGGAGTTTGCCAATTTGATTGTAAAAAATACCGCCGCAGGTGACATCCGAATGAAGGACATTGGCAGTGCCGTGCTTGGCCCTGAGAACGAGGAAACGGTGCTCAAAAAAAGCATGGTACCGATGATTGCCGTGGCCATTACCCCACAACCCGGCAGCAACTATGTGGAAATCTCGGATGAATTTTACCGAAGGGTGGATCAACTCCGAGGCGAGGTGCCAGATGATATCAAACTGAATATCGCATTTGACAGTGTAAAATTCATCAAAAGGTCCATCACGGAAGTGGAGGAAACACTGATGATTTCGATTGGCTTGGTGGTGCTCGTTATTTTCTTTTTCTTCCGAAATGCATTAGTTGCGTTCCGCCCGTTGATTGACATTCCTGTCTCGCTTATCGGCGCATTTTTCATCATGTACATCAGTGGTTTCACCATCAATATCCTCACGTTGTTGGCCATCGTGCTAGCTACGGGACTGGTGGTGGACGATGGCATCGTGGTTACCGAGAACATTTTCAAGAAAATGGAGCAGGGCATGAACAAGTGGCAAGCCGCAAGGGAAGGTGCCAAGGAAATCTATTTTGCCGTCATCGCCACGAGTATCACGCTGGCAGTCATCTTCCTACCCATCATCTTTTTGCAGGGTTTTGTCGGGCGGCTTTTCAGGGAATTTGGGATGGTCGTGGCCGGTGCAGTGCTGATTTCCGCCTTCGTTTCCCTCACGCTCACGCCAGTTCTGAACGTAAAAATGAGCGGCAGCCACCACGGCTGGCTCTGGCGGGTCACCGAGCCATTTTTTGCAGGGATGGAGCGGGGCTACCACTGGCTTTTGCAAGGCTTCATGCGGGTGCGATGGCTGGCGTTGCCCATCATCGCAGGCTGTTTTTTGCTCATCTGGAAAGTGGGCAGCGGCCTGAAATCCGAGTTGGCGCCGCTGGAAGACCGCAGCCAGTTCCGCCTCCAGATGTCCATGCCCGAAGGCACCAGCTTTGATGCAATGGATGATTATATTGACCGCATGTCGCAGTTCATGTTGGACAGCGTGCCGGAACAGGAGGTGGTAATGAGCGTGACAGCTCCTGGTTTCTTTGGCAGCGGTTCCGTCAACCAAGGGTTTGTACGGGTGACGCTGGTTGACCCACATGACCGTACACGTTCGCAGCAGGACATCGTGAACATGGTAGGCAGAAACCTTGGGAAATTTACCGAAGGAAAAGCGTTTCCCATCTTGGAGCAGACGATTTCCGCCGACCGACGGGGGGGCTTGCCTGTGCAGTTCGTGATTCAAAACAACAATTTTGAGAAGATAAAAACGGTGCTGCCGCAATTCCTGGAGCAGGCCAGCCAAAGCCCGATTTTTCAAGGAGTGGACTCCGATGTGAAGTTCAACAAACCTGAACTGCGCATCCAAATCGACCGCCTGAAAGCCACCCAGATGGGCGTCAGCGTGGCCGATGTGAGCGAGACATTACAATTGGCACTCAGCAACCGCCGCCTGGGTTATTTTATCAAAAATGGTAAACAATACCAAGTTATTGGCCAAGTGGCCCGCAGTGACCGGGACGACCCCACCGACCTCAAGAATATTTTCGTGCGAAACGCCACGGGCGACCCCATACCGCTCGACAACCTCGTGACCATCGAAGAGGAGACTTCGCCACCCGTGCTCTACCATTTCGACCGTTACAAAAGTGCCACCATCAGCGCCAGCCTAACCCCTGGCTATTCGGTCGGCGATGGCATCGCCGAAATGCAGCGAATCGCTGACGGGCTGCTCACTGATGGCACCTGGAGCACGGCACTCGCAGGAAGCAGCCGGGAATTTGCCGAGAGCCAAGGCAACACCAGCTTTGCGTTCATCCTTGCCCTCGTGCTGATTTTCTTGGTGCTCGCTGCGCAATTTGAGAGCTTTGTTGACCCGCTCGTCATCATGCTCACCGTACCACTGGCCTTGGCTGGGGCCGTCCTTTCGCTTTGGCTATTTGACCAAACCCTCAATATTTTCTCGCAGATCGGTATGATCATGCTCATCGGCCTCGTGACGAAAAACGGCATCCTCATCGTCGAATTTGCCAACCAAAAACGAAAGGCAGGCATGGACAAATGGCAAGCTGTCGTTGAAGCGTCCACCGCCCGTATGCGCCCCATCATCATGACTAGTTTGGCCATGTCGCTGGGGGCATTACCGATTGCTTTGTCATTGGGTGCGGCGGCTACGAGCCGGATTCCGCTCGGCATCGTCATCGTGGGTGGCATCCTGTTCTCATTGCTGCTGACGCTTTTTGTGATTCCAGCGATGTATTCATTCCTATCGCGGAAGCAGCAAAAGGGGTATGAAGAGCTGGTGGGGGATTTGCAAGTGGAAGAAAAAGCAATAATTGAACCCTAACTTCATGGATAATTAGAACGGGAAAAACCGTCCTACCTTTTTTATATAGTCCGAATATGCTGGGTATTTTTCTTCGGAAATCTTCTCGCTAAAATCGGCGCTGCCCTGGAACAGAATCAGCAACAGCACCGCTCCGACCAGTGAGCCGTTCAGCCAGCGGCCAGTGGCTGCTACGCTGAACAGGTAAAAAGCCAGCCAGATTGCCTGCTCGGCAGCATAGTTTGGGTGACGGACTTTGGCCCAAAGCCCTGTATCGAGGAAGCCTTTGGCATAATCGCCAGTGAGTGGTTCGCCTGCTGCGAGGCGGCGGTGCTTCTCCGATTGAAAGTTCCATTGCTGCTGGTCGGCGATGGTTTCCACGATGACAAGGCCAAGAAACAGCGCCGCTGCCAAATAGTCGAGCCACCCGAGTGGCTGGCCCTTGCCCTGCCAAGCCATGACGGCGGGCAGCGTGAAGAGCAACACCAAGCCCATTTGATAAAAGGAAATAAAGCCGAGGTTGAAGGCGGCCCAGCGCAGGCGGCCTTGCAGGAGCGGCGTTTTACGTAGCACACTCCAACGATAATCCTCCTCGCCTGCCCAAGGAATCCACGAGTAGCCGCCCCGCCGCCAAAAATTGTAGGAGAGCCGTAGCCCCCAGATGGTGGCCAGCACGGCCATCAGGGTCATGCGGGTATCGAAACCGCCCGCCCAAGCGAAATACCAAGTATAAATCATGGGCATGATGCTCCAGAGCTTGTCCACTTGGCTGCAATTGCGGGTGATTTCGCTGACGACGAAGCACAGTGCCGCCATGATGACATAGAGCTTGAGCATGGCGAAAAGCATGTCCTTTTGCGCTGGTGCGAGTGGTACATCGTAGTGCAAGGCTATGAGGGGCAGCACGATGAGGGCGAACAGGAGGAGTAGGATGGTTTTCAGCATTTATCCAATTTTTGAGACGGTTTCAAGTCGGTCAAATATTCTTTTTTATTGCTTCGCAAAGCAAGCAAAATTAACTTTCAATTTTCTTTGAAACTTAAAAACCACTTCCCATTTCCCCTGTTTCACTCCCAAATTCAAAACCAACCGCCATGAAAACTTTGGCACATAAAATCATCATTTACGACGATGTCTGCCCACTTTGCAAAGCCTACACCAATGGGTTCGTCAACTTGGGTTGGCTGCTCCCGAACCACCGCATCGGCTTCAGCGCCGCACCCAAGGAACTGCTCGAACATATCGACTTGGAGCGGGCACGGCATGAAATCCCGCTGTACGATACTGAAACGAAGCAAACGCTCTATGGCAAGGAAGCGCTTTTTTATATTTTGGGAGAAGAATTTCCGGTTTTCAAACCACTTTTCAGGTTTGCGCCTTTTCGATTTTTAATACATGGGTTCTATCAAATAATCACTTACAACCGCCGGATTATAGCTGGCAGCAAAGCGCCGACCGATGGTTTTGATTGTGCACCAGATTTTAATGGATTTTATAGGTGGCTGTATATTTCGCTGGCGTTTATTAGCGGCATTTTACTATTATTTAAATGCCATATCTTTTATGAGTGGCCAATGATCAGCCTTTACTTGTTAACCATATTTGCCATTTTAAAAGGGCTTTCGTTCAAAGGATTTATCTATAAAACCGATTATTTTGGGCATTTGACCACAGTGTTTTTACTGACCAATATATTGGCGGCTATTGTTGGATATGCCAATTATGCGTTGGTTATATTAGTGCCGCTCGGAGCCTATTGCATGGGGCGGCGATTATCCAACAAATAAGCTCACTTATAATTCGCCGATAAATCCATGATTTCCACCTTCCTGAATTGCACCGGGTGGCTCTCGCTCTGCAACGAAATCGTGCCGCTGGTCAGTGGCTTGCCGTCAATTTTTACTTTGGGGTCATAATTGTTCACCACGCCATCGCCGATGGTGGGCTTGGTGTATTCCATGACCACTTGGCCTTCTAAGATGTGTTGGATGAGGGAGTCACCGAGTACGAGGAATTCCGCCGTCACCCACTGGTCGCCGTGGTAGGTTTTTGAACTGGAATCAAGGCAGTGGGCGGTCTCGAATTTGCCCTTGTAAAACACATTTGTGCCGGGTGTGCAGAGATTGGACGTGTGTCGCTCATGGACACCATCCCCGCCGAGCAATTGGCCTTCGAGGGAAATGGGGAAATCCTGGTCCCGCATCATACTGGCTGCGGTCTGGCCGTGCAGCATGACCCCACTGTTGCGAAGCGCCCAACCCTCACCGCCGGGGCACTGCTCGCCGATGAAACGATACTCGACCCGCAAGCGATAGTGCGAAAAGGATTTTTTATAAAACAAATGGCCGTAATGCTGGTCAAAATTTTGGTAGCCGTCATAGTTCACGGTGATGTAGCCGTCCTTCACGCTGAACGTGTTTTTGTAATTGTCGTTCAGGTCAAAGCCAGCGATTTTGATGTCCCATCCATCCAGGTTTTTTCCATTAAAAAGCTGTACCCACTCGCCTTGCTTTGCGGAGGCGGATGTTGATTTATCGCCACAACCTTTCCAAGTTGTGACCACCAGAAACAAAGCAGAAAAAATGACAGAACTGATGTGCATAAACATGATTTTGAGCGGTGAATGTAGGGAGAAATTGGCTGTTGGTTATTGGCTTTTTGCTGTTGGCTGGTCCTGCAAAAAGCCAACGGCAAAAAGCCAATTGCAAAAAGCAATTTAAAGCTATATTTGGCCATCATCAAAACACTTTTCACATGAAAACAATCCGTACCCATTTTTTCGCCACCGTGCGCCGTGCTTTCACCCTTGCGTTAAGGGCTGAACGACTTCAAACCGACACCGCCGAGGTCATCGGCCAGGCCAAGGAAGCCGACCTGAGCCGTCGCCGTTTTCTGGAAAATTCGGGGAAAGCCATGCTCACCGGGGCGCTGGTTCCTGGCTTGCTTCGCAAACCCCTCGTTGCACCTTTCATTGGTGCAGCTGCGCCAAAAATCGTCATCGTAGGTGGTGGCATGGCGGGCTTGAATGCCCTTCACTATTTGAAAAAGCACAACCTCGACGCTACGATTTACGAGGCCAGTGGCCGAACCTGTGGCCGGATTTTTACCGTAAAAAATGCAATGGGCGACGGCACCTGGACGGAATTCGGCGGTGAGTTCGTGGACACCGACCATGAAGACATGTGGGCATTGGCGAAAGAGTTCGACCTTGAACTGGTGGACTATTTTCAATCCAGCGAGGCCGCACTAGAAGCTGAGGCTTTCTTTTTCGAAGGAAAAATGCGCAGTCTGGAGGAAGTGGTGAACGAGTTCCGAACCTTCGCCCCACGTATGGCGGCGGACATGGAAAAGCTGCCGGAATTCACCGAAATCAATTATCAAAACACCGACCCGTTCGTCAAGAAGCTGGACAATATCAGCCTCAGCAAGTACCTCAAAAAAATCGGGGCGAAAGGCTGGATCTGCAAGTTTATCGAAAACGCCTATGAGTCGGAGTATGGCCTGTCGCCGAAGGAGCAGTCTAGCCTGAACCTCACCGTGCTCATTTCACCGGACACGGAAGACGGCCATATCGCCCTCTTCGGCAGCAGCGACGAGCGCTACAAGGTGCGGGGCGGCAACCAACGCATCCCCGATGCTTTGGCGAAAAAATATGCCGCCAACATCCAACTGAACCGCTCGCTGGAATCGCTGCGCATGGACGGCACGGGTTATAAGCTCCATTTTAGCGGCATGAACGAGGACGTGAAAGCGGATTATGTCATATTGGCACTACCCTTTCCGAAACTTCGCCAAGTGGATTTTCCCATCGAAATGCCCGCTATCAAACGGGAGAGCATCAACAAACTCGGCTTTGGCACCAATGCCAAACTGATGCTTGGCATGAAGTCACATTTTTGGCGTAAACAGGGTTACACTGGCCTGATGTACGGCGATAACGGCATTCCGAACGGCTGGGACAATGCCCAACTCCAGAACAAGGACAACGAAACGGCGGGCCTTTCCATCCTCTTCGGTGGGTCGGGCGGCGTGAAGGTCGGCGAAGGAACGCCCGAATCGCAGCGGGACAAATACCTGCCGCTGTGGGAGCAGGTTTACAAAGGGGCCAAGGAGCAGCATAACGGCAAAGTAGCCCGAATGCACTGGCCGAGCCAGCCGTTCACCCTGTGCAGCTACGTCTGTCCAAAGGTGGGCCAATACACGAGTCTGGTGGGGGCTGAGCGCTTGCCTGTCGGCAATATTCTATTTGCTGGCGAGCATTGTGGTGGCGACTATGCTGGCTTCATGAACGGTGCTGCGCAAAGTGGCCGGGAAGCGGCGGAGGAGATTTTGAAGCGGTTGGATTAAAACTATATTATTTCACCATTAAACCCAACCTACACATTCATTGGTACGTCTAGGTTAATAATGCTAACAATATTTCTTGCATTATTAATTTAAAACACGACTACCATGAAATTATCAAAATTTCTCTTAGCTTTTATCATTGGTTCCGTTTTCATTTTTTCATGTAAAAAAGAGGATTCATCAACATCGTTAAACAAAGTAATAACCATCAAATTTGGCGAAACCGTATCTATTGATAATGAGATGACGCTTACGTTTACCAAAATTGAAGAAGACAGCCGATGCCCTTGCACAGCTGATTGTGACTTTACAGGTCAAGTCGTAATTCGAATGGTAGGCAATGTTGCTGGGGCTAGCTTCGACTGCCCATTCCCTGAAAACGGCTTTAAAACTTTTAATGATTATGAAACAAAGTTATTAGAAGTCTTTCCGGGAACTTGTGACTTGAATTCGACCACTTCTGTTGTTGACTATAAAATCAAAGTGATTGTCAAAAAATTATAATAGTGAAAAGCGTGTTGTATTGAATCCTCATAAATTCAGGGCAATTTTCCTGCCCGTAGATAAACCTTGGTCAGCCATTTTTTGATTAAGCTTGAAATTATGCCTATTAAAACAATAGGCACTATTGCCAATATAAAAAGCAGCAGCGTCCGGATATTGAAAGTTTTTGGCAACAGGAAATATTCGACCAGTAATACCCCCAGTATTATGGCCACGATATAGATGGGACATATCTGGCACAACCCAAACAAAGCCGATAGCACCAACACGACAATTAAAATTTGGCATATCCGTTTCATAGGTTTTGACAAATTCAATAATTTGCCTAACAACTGATTGGATGGCCCCAGTTTTGCTTCAAGCGCTACTTCTTTTTTAGCATCTTTTTGTACCTTATCAACATTCATAAAACCCCATCCATCAATGGTTTTCACAGAATCACCAGTAAGCATGGAATGGTCAGGTTTTAGCAGTTCATATCCTGTCATTTTATAGCCACTATACATCAGCGAATAAGCCTCCGATTCATGAAATGCATCCAAATCGGTGCGGATGCTTGCCAGCAATGTCTGGATTTTTGCTTTAATCCCATAATCCAACCAACCTTGATTCAATATGGAATGGCTCATCCCTTGCGAGATGGGTGGCACGTAAGGGTCATTGCACCCTTTCCAATCAATAACGCCGGGAGAAAGCCCCTTGGTCAAGTGCATTAGCATAAAATCGTGCACCACGCCTGATTTTTTTCGAGCTTCAAGGTCAAGGAATATACTGTTTCGGATGCGCTCCTGAAGGATGGAATTGGTGCGGCTAACCACGTTTACCAAATTGCTGGAGGGACGTAAATCCTCCGGCATCTGCCCTGATGCATCGCTAATGATGAGCATATTGCATTCATTTTCATATAGTGCCGAAATACCTTGATTATCATGAACTCCTCCATCTACCAATAGCAAACGTATATCTTGATTTCCATTCCCCTTTGACTGTTCATAAAGCCCTTCGAACTCAATGGGAGCGAACAGGCCCGGCACGCCCGCCGAGGCAGCGACTGCCTTGCTCAGCGGAACTTTTCGGAAGTTCTCCGGCGCTTCATCGTAGTACATCCGGCGGAGATTGGGAAGGGCATCGAACTCCGACCCAATAAATGTTGGCGACTCGCCCATGTAGGTGGAAGTAAACTGCCAAGAATGTCCTGTATTGAGGGTGGTAGCATTCAGCACTAGGATGGGCACTTTGCTCTCCAATTTCCAGTTTTCTTTGATGGGATTAAAAGCGACTTCCCCTCTATGTTTAATCATTAAATCGCTCATCAGCACCTGTTCTCCGGCCAATAATTTGCTGTATAAAAAGCGGTCATACAACATGGCCGTGCGACTGCTCCTGGTATATTTGGGATCAAAAGCCATTTTTATGTTATCCCAAAGATTGGATAATATATTCAGGCGAACATTCTGATTGATGTCATTCAGAAAATTCACTTCTAATTTTTTCACCAGTTGGATATAATCATCTTTTTTTAGACCATCCCGCCCTTTTTCACCCACCGCTTTTTTTAACATTAAATAATAATATGCCCCCAATATACTCCCGCCAGAAACACAGGAAATCACCTCCACCTTTCGGAGCAAATCTGCCTCTGCCAATTTGGCCAGGACCCCAATATGGAACAAGGAAGCCCGAAATCCACCACCCGACAAGGCCAAGCCATATTTGATGCCTCGATGAGGTAAATGTTGCTGCCCGACCAAGGCGGAGAGGGCTTGTTTTGCTTGCGAAAGCTGCCATTCATCCTTGCCAAATAGCAACTCTACCAGTTCGGCGCACTGTGCCACGCTGGCATCTTTTTTCCAATCCGGCACATTTCCCTTCTCCAGCGAAGCCTTGAACTTCTCCGCTGCCGCATCAAACTTACCCAAGCCAAGCAAGGCTTCCGCCCATGTCACAAAATACCAATAGCGTTGTTCTTTGTTGAACATTTCAGCAGCAGTCGCATCAACTTCCCATAATTTTTTTAGTTTGGCCAAATCCAATTCATAATTGGCAACTATCTTATCCCGCATCGTTCTGGCCTCTTCGCTATATTCTTTAAATAATTTAAAAAATGGATCGTTGCCGTCTTCGCTCATATTGTCAGAAAAAACACCAATCCGAGCCAATAAATCGTAAAGCAACGCCACATTGATACCGCAATAAGCCATATCTGAAAGATTACTTTCTATTTCAGCAATTTTATGGCCTTTTATATAATAGCGAAGCGATTGGTACAAATGCCCGACATGGTTGTCGTATTTCCATTTCTTTTTAAAGATGGAACCTAATATGCCCAGCACATTGGCATCGGCGACATCGCCGCCATTGCCAAATTCGCCCAACAATAACTGGGAGGCGGCATCAAATTTCACATCGCTGGATAAATCCGTGTCCTTATAGGTACAAATGGCGAGCCTTTTAATGATATTGGCTTCAAATATCCCGGCTCCTTTATTCCGAATATAGAGCAATTGAAACAAGCGGCGGGCATAAGTAAAACTGCTGTTCTGATAATGTGCCTCAGCCAGTGCTTTAACGTCTTCTAATTCAGCATCGGTTAGCGTTCCTGCTTTATTTTTATTGAGGTAATCCTTGGCTTCATTAATTGCTTTGGCCTTTACAAATACAAATTCTTCCATTGTACAGACGGTGTTCGTTTAAAACTTGGCCACAAGTTAATTTTTTATCCAATATTAACCGGATACTGTTTTAAATAACAAACACCTGCTTATTTCACCAACAAAAAACTACCCGCCTTCTGTATTGCGCTACCATCCCGAAACACCAGTGAAATTTCATACGCAAAAACACCGCTGTCCATCTCTTTGCCCCGGAAGGAGCCATCCCAACCCTGCACCGGATCGTTGGATTCAAACACCCGCTCGCCCCAACGGTCGTATACCGCCAAACCCAAAGCCGAAATTGTATTCCCAAACACTTGGAAAACATCATTGATGCCGTCGCCATTAGGGGAAAAAGCATTCGGCAGGTAGAAATCATTGGCTGCGCAAAACTGCACGGATATGGTAGAAGCCAACGTGTCAGAACAGCAGTTTTTAATCACAACAAGCCGCACTTTATAAACTCCTGTATCTGTATAAACATGCACCGGGTTTTGTTTCGCAGAAGTGGTTCCATCCCCAAAATCCCAGTCGTAGCTGGCTGCTAACCCAGCATCCTGGGCCCGAAATTCAACCCCATCCTCCAAACAAGCCTGTCCATAACTGAAGTCGGCAGTTACAGGGTGTGCTGCCAGCCCCTCGTTTAAATAAGAAACCATGAAATTCGGCAAAGACCAGGTGACAGTATTGCCACCCAAATAAAGCCCTTCGTCCACATATTGGCAGCCAAGCCCAGCCATATCCGGATGTTCGACCACGCCGAGGAACTTGCTCAAGGAACGGGCCGCATAAATCCGGCCATCCGGTCCTAGTTGCAGGCCACGGAGGTCGGTTAAAGGAACGTTTTGTCCCACCACCACAGCGGAATTGGCAATACCGTTGGCACTCCCCGCCAAGAGGTCGAACTGGTAGAGGTAGCCCACGTCATCCAAATAGTTGATGGTGTGATTGGAAACATAAAGCAGGTCGCCACTGGGCGAGAATTCGAGGCCGTAAACACCATCTTTTTCGAAAACAGTTTCCGGCAATAGGACTGGATTGGAGAGCTTACCCGTCGAAGCATCAAAATCAAAGACCTCCACCCGCTGCGGGTTCAGGCGGGCCAGTCCAATACGCTTGCCATCGGGCGAAGCTTTCATTTGCCCCAAAGCGTCGAGTGTGGCGAAATTTTCGCCGACATTGCTAAGCACTGGCACGGTATCCAACCCAGCTGTTGTAACCAAAAAACTGCGAAAAATATTGGTTTGCATATCGTGTGAAATCACCCAAATAGACTCGCCATCTTTGTACCGCACGGCGGTCAATTTTTCGGAGGAAGGTGTGTAAAGTAGGTTGTTCTTGGAAACCACCTCCCCCAACCCATTTTGCAGGCGCATATCCACGACGTGGTATTGCAGGCCATTGGCGAAATAATGCTCCTTGGAATCTTGTGTGAAAATATAGTATAAATCGCAGTCTCCGGGATGCGGCACGATGAGGCAACCCTGCGTGGCGGAATAATTGCCCAACAGCCCAGTACCGTTGGCCATTTCCTCAAAATTCCGGTTCCAAATAGTCTGCGCATCGCAGTAAAACAACAGCTCGCCCTTGCAATCGGAGATGCTGGAAATCCCCTCGTTGTATTCGAGCTTGGGGCCTGTCAGCATTTCGATGCCACTGGCGGTGAAATGTAGCCCGATTTTATCGCCAAAAAACCAATAACTGGCGGGGTTCTGTCCCGGCAAAACGGCAGTGAACAACATTACGGACATTAAATAAAACAAGCGGCTGGACATCATCGAACTTTTAGTGATTGTTTAAACAAACCTAACAGACAGGCCCTACCTCGCCCTGAGTTTGGTCATAATTGTCGCTGAAACGGCATTTATAAAGATGTTTTCAGTCAAAAAGATATGGAATTAAAAGATGGGCAAGCGCTGAAGATGAAAGCTTGGGAATACTGGGTCTGGTCAAATAAGTAAGAGACGTTTTGAGGGCTAAGTCATTGATAATTAATCCAAGTTGCGGATGTTGGTTGATAAAGTTGATAACGGTTGATTTTTGCGAATTAGTAGGCAAAAATCAACCGTTATCAACCCCTTATAAACTGTTATCAACCTCATCAACCCTGCCTTTTATAAGTTATCCGCAACTTGAGTTAATTAATATCAACACCGAGCATATAACCTCATGGGGTGAATAGTATAAACATGAGTCATCCCGAATTTTTTCTTCCTGTATAATTGCCCCGTTAGGGGCAAAATATTGGTATAATTCAACCACCCAATGTGTTTTTGCGTGCCATAGCTACGCAATATAATGCCCGGGTGGCGTACCTACGGCATGCAAACGCAGAACGATGGCTGCTTGCTACCAATATTCCGTCCCGCTGGGACGGGCAGTTAAAAATTTGGGATGACTCATGTTTATTTGACCAATACAATACCATAAAAAATCCGCCCCAGTTTTCACCAAGGCGGATATTCCAATATTATTCTAAAGCCCAACCTCAAGCCGCCACCCCATTCTCCGCAGGTGTTGGCGAAGGCATTTCGTTCACTAGACCATTCAGCATATCTTTCGTCACCATGACCACTGGGGCAGCGGCCACTGCTTCCAGCGATAAGTTTAGCCAATGCTTCACGCCCACATCTATTTTCCTGCCTTGAATATAGACGGAATTATACCCCTCCGCACTGATGGAAATATTATATACACCACTGGCCATTTCCAAGAAATAATGGCCATCCGCTGCTGATATGGCCTCATATTCCGTATTGACCGCCCTGATATGCACTCCTTCCAATGGCATATTTGTGTCAGCAGCCTTAAAAAAGCCCCTCAAACCCGAAGGGGAATGGCCACGTACCTCGTTCAGCAAATTGGCATAAACAAAATTATCCCACTTAAGCCTATCATTCACGAAGGTGCGCTTGCCAACCCGCAGCATCGGCCTCAATGCCTTTAAAATAGTTTCATTTCCTTGCCTTTTGGCAGCGGACTGCTCCAATTTCATATCATTCTTGCCATCATACGTCGTGCGGAGCAACAAAAAAGCATTCGCCAAATTGGTGAAATCCGTATGAAAACTTGCTGGCATATTGCCCAGGGTATCCAGTTCGCTTGCGTTTTCGGTCATAAACAGTTTTGCAGAATTAATCAGCGAAGTTGTGTGGTCCAAGCTCCCCCTCAGGGCAAATTCATAATCATTCTGCCCTGCCGCTGCCAGCTTTACCCGTAGCAGCGAGCCCGTATATGCATCCATGACATATCCTTTTAAGAACTGCCATTCATTCAATACGGCCTTCCTCGCTGCTTGCATATCCTCATAAGTCTGGGCGGGTATGGCATTTCGGTTTTCAATATCCGGCATCGCCTCCACGGAATCTATAAAAGTCTGTTGTGCTTCAATGAACTCAATCGTGTATTTCGGGTGCTTCGCCGCTATATCCGCAATATATAGCAGGCAGTAAGCCCAAGCCTTGCGGGCTAGGCTGTAGAGGTTTTGCTGAGATCCCTTAAAGGAAGGTTTTTTGCTACTCATGTGTATTAAATTTGATTGTTAAAAAATCAACGAACACATGCACCTGATGGATAGAGACCACGTACCGTTTCCCCACGTACTAAGACCCAGGATGTGCAGGAAAGCCAAGAAAGCGTCAATAATAAAGTTGTGGTGAAAAACTGGCTTATGTCTATTTTTGCCAGTATTGTTATGCAGCCAATAGCATGCCATTTTTATTGTTGAAACAACATTTTGATATTTTCTCTAAAAAAATGATTACGCAGCAGACACCTAGCTTAAGTGTTCAACCAAAGAAGCGCTTGCATTCCCTCCTCTTGCGCAAGAAATAGCTATCATTTTAGGCCAATAACCAGGTTGCGACAATTCTTCGAAACCCTCCCACAAAGCTATACACCCTACCGTGACAAACCCACAATTCGAGCAAGCGTTCAGCGAAACGGCTCTTGTGGCAGTCTGCTAGGAATCGCCAATGCCGCTGTGCTCAATATTTATCCCTTTGGGGCTGCTTGAGCTTGTGGGTTTGATTTCATGAAAGCGGTGCTGGAACACTTACGCCAACGGGGGCATCTGTAATGACTTTTCATGAGGAATCACTTCCATGTTGTGGCAAGCCACGCTGGTTCAAGTCTCCAAACCTAATCATGTCCCATAAAATTCGCCAACTACTGCCCCGGCGGGGCAAAATATTTCTAGAAATTCCAATTACCCCAGACCTCAAGCTCCAGCGGAGCGAAATCTATAGAGAAAATGCTTCCATATTGCGGCCCGCTGAAGCTAAGAAATATATGGGACAAGGTCTTGAGACTTTGACCAGCGTATGCGATGGGGAAGACCCTGCGCCAGCGGGGCTCGGCAACCTGGGCGGGACAGGCGACGTGAAGGGGCTGAACATGCACTCGGCAATGGCGATGAGTACCGCAGGCGAGCCTTTTGGGCTTATTGGCCAGCACATCTGGGCACCCGTCAGCAGCGGACGAAGCAAGAA
>WGNL01000040.1 GCA_016124585.1 Bacteroidota bacterium
AACGATTCAGGATATTGTCCGATAGGTTGAGAATGCACGACATAAATCAATACCATGAAATAATCGGGCTTTGTGCTGGCCTTTGGAACCACAGCCTAATTTGTCCAAATGATTGATTATCATGTCAAAACAACTCTAATACTAATAATTTACATCGAATCAATAGTAACAAAACAGCTACGAGCGAATAGTATTTTTCGAAGAGTTTAATTCAAGAGGGTATAAACAGGTTCAACGGTTCTATCAGGTTTTAGCAGGCTTATGCTTGGCTGAGCGGGCTAGGTCATTTGTACCTTTTATTCTTTTCCAAAAACTGCCATGAAGCGGTTTTGTGGCAGCATATTTATTACCATTTAATATTAACGTCATGAAACGGAATTGGATTTATTTCTCCAACACCTTCGAAATCAACACCAGAAAAGCTTATGCCAAGATGCTAAAGATTGGCAATGACCATGATTCTCGGCTGAACGGTGACACGGACGACCCCGATATTTTGGCCTTATGGAATTATTTAAACCCTTTGTTGTTAGTTTACCGAACTTTATTTTCGGCTTGGCAGAGCAGCCTCTACCATCGTATCAGCAGGACCCTTATTTTAACGGATACCTTCAAATTATTGGGAAAACCTTGGATTCGGGATTGGGAACTTAAAGTGTATAATATATTTTCGGAAGACTCACCACAGGATAAAGCATTATTTCCAAAGAAAAGAGCGCCATTCCAGACTGCTAGTTATGAGGAGCGCATTATAGCCGTCAAGACCTTGGGGCAGAGTATGGCTACTTACCCTGAATTGGCCACCGTTAAAGCGGATGTGGACGCCAAATATGATATATTGGTAGCGGTACGGGATGAGCAAAAGCAGGCCATGCAAATGGAAGGCAAACATTTGGACGCATTGGAAGCACAGCGTATCGTATTGGCCAAGGCGCTGTATAGAAACTTGGGTTCGTTGATGGTCAAATTTTATGAAGAACCCACGCAAGGGGAGCGCTTTTTTGACCTTAGCCTCATTCGCCGCTCCAAGACGGATAGCGACAGCACCATGAACTATTCCGGTCAATTGAATGCGGATGCCAGCACGGTTGTGGCCATTTCGAAGAAGTTTGAACTCAGCATTGGCGCCAGTTTTGTCTTTGCCAACAGTGACGGCGGTGGTGAGCTACACTGCTTTTTTGCAGCTTCTGCCTCCGCTACCGACAGCGCCAACAAGGCCATCATATTGCCCGGCGAGACCGTGGAAGTTACAGCAGGAGAAATGGGCTGGAGCGACTCGGATAATTTGTTCATTGTAAGGAACGTGGGGACGGTGACAGCGGAATTTGAATTAACGGGAACTGAAGCGATTGGATAAAGTGCATTAGATAATGTCGGTGTGAAGGGTAGGAGCATACCGACATTATCCATTCATGTATTAATAATGGAAATTAAGATACAGTATTACCTTATTAGACTAACGTCACCTTTTTCAATAATAGAGCGACGTTTGCCCGCTTCTATAATATCATAAGTCAAATACCAAACATAAGTATCAATGGGCGCCCTGCGTCCGTGCAGGTTGCCATCCCACGGTGCCAATGCAGCGGGCGATGACCATACACGGCCACCCCAACGGTTATATACTTCAAAATGTAGTATTTCATACGTATAGTCGCAGTCCAAATATGGCTGCAGCAAATCATTGATGCCATCATCGTTTGGTGTAAAAATATTGGGTACATATACACGGCAACGGCAGTCTTCTGCTTCTGCTTTTTGTTTGAACTGAAATTCACCGCATATATTCTTGATTGTGGCCTCATATACGCCTGAGCTTTCGATCTTTAATTGCTTTGTAGTAGCACCATTTGACCAAAGATATTCTCCTTCAATACCTGGTGACAGCAGTATATTGTCACCTTGGCAAAAAGTGGTGTCTGGCGGATTAAAGCCATTCATATCCAGGTTTATGATGGTTACTTTTTCCGTAAACGTGCAGCCATCAATCGTGGCATTTACGATATAAGTGCCTGTATCTACTGCCTGATAGACCTGGGTGGTGTCACCTGTATTCCATTTAATAGTAGCATCATAAAAACTGGCATTAAGGCTAACAGGCTGCCCATTGCACATCAACACCGTATCTGGGAAAGGGTCAAACGGTGCAATCAATAAATTATCTACAAATAGATAGTTCGCTTGTTGTGAAAGGGGGAAAACCGTGTCATTGGAGACCAGGATTGTTTCATCATTGTTCTTGAAATTGCCAATCTGAATAACAGACTCGTTCCCTTTTGCCCGAAAACAGCCACTGATTTTTGTCCATCCGGATGTATCATATAATACGCCATTTTGGTTTTCTGCCACAATATTAAAATTGTCATTTGGGCCAGTTCCCTTGACTCCCATCCCAATTCCATCACTGAAGGTTTGTGCCAAGCTTGGGCAGTCATCGTCTGTGGCCACATAAAATCTGGCGTAGTATTGCCGACCAGGCTTTAAGGTGTCAAGTAGTCTGGTAAATAGCATTTCCCTAGTGAAATAACACCACATACCCATGTAGCCATTGCCATCCTGTGCTGGAAGATAGTTGCAGCTTCTATTGGAAGGGACTGAGTAGGTCAGGGAAGTTGCGCAAGAATTATAGAGGTCGGGGGATAGTGAACTTTGCCAAGGGCTTGCCAATGAAACTTGTCCTTCATCGGTTGGGCATGCTTTTAATACCTCAAAACTTGGATTGGGAACGAGGTTTTGTGAGTTGGCTTGAATGTAAAACACCAATGCACTTATCAAGCAGCACCATTTTATTATGTATTTTATCTGAAAGACATTCTTCATTTAAAATGGGTGAAATTCAATACATGTATTCTTGCAAAATTAGCATTTCATCTGTTTTGTACAAGTTTTTTGGAGCCGAGCTACCTTTGTTAATAGACTATTACGATGAAAACTGATATAAGGCCATCATAGCACTAGCAATATTTTACAATTTAAAAAAAGCAGTTTCAACTAGCCTAGTTGAAACTGCTTTAATGAATTTATTTCAATGATATATCAGTTGGTGGGTATTAATTTCTTTATTGGACTTGGTAATTGGCAAAATCAAGCTCATTGTATTTCGATTTTTTAAACAAGCCATTGTCGTCCATTAAGTAAACAGTTTTGTCAATTTTTACTTTTTTGCCATTGTCACGGGTAGTTCTTTTTACTTGTACGACATCCAATCGGGTATCCCCGTTCACATCCTGAATCCAGCTATCCACTTGTACGCAATGATTGCGTGTGCAGTCATACGTGGCAAGCGTTTGCCTTTTGTCCATTTTACCATTGTTCCAACCATACAGGGCAATTTCGCCCCCCGAAACATCGGATGGCAAACGGATGATGTAGAGCTCTTCCCCATTTCCCCGAATGCTGAACAGGGCACGGGGTTCTTCGTTACGTATGAAACTTTGTTTGGCCAAGTCGCCTGTCAATAAATTGGAAAAGCCTGAGTCAATGGGTTTGCCTTCAAAAAATTCAGAAGGTTTATCTTGTTTTGCCAGTGGGTAAACATGCAGGTTACCTACGTTTTTGCTCTCAAATAATTTGATGAATTCTGCTTGGTCCATACTGATGTTTTTGTAGGAGACTGGAGCCGGATAAGGTTCTGCACCTACTTGTTTTTTTGTGGGAGTATTTTGAGCCTCAGCATTGATTTGAAGCATTAACATCAACAGTATCAAATTAAATAATTTCATTTTATGGTGGTTTTAAATCTTTGAATTTATGGTAAAACGGGCTGATTTAAGGATATGTTCAATGTAATAGGTCACGGATTATTTTCGGAAAATTTGTAGTTCGAGCGAGGCAATTTTGTTGGAATAGGGGAGAATATTTCCGCAGCTAATAGAAATGATTGTGGAGGAATTCACATATTTAACCGATGATATTGCACGTTCAATGAGTTTTGTCATTCTCACTGCTTTTTTATCCAAAAAAGCAGTTGATTTGAATTTTGCACTAACTTTGCTCCGTAAATGAGAAAAAGCATATCCATAGTATTAATTGTCTTGATTGCCGCCTTGTCGGCAAAAGATTTGTTAATGTGGGCAAGTTTCAAACTGAACCAAGATTTCATCGCCAATGTGCTTTGTGAAAACAGGTTTAATGCTGAAGTAATGTGCAACGGTAAATGTTATTTTACCAAAAAAATAAAGGAAGGAAACGAAGAAAATAATACGAAAACGCCTTTTCATAAAGCAACCGAACAGCGGGAAGTCGCTGATATTCAAGACATATTCTTTTTGAATTTAAAGCCAAATGTAGAAGCATACATCTTGGCATATTTTGCCGAACCTACCTTTACCAGCCAGTCCATCTTGGACGATATATTCCAACCACCGCAAGACTGCTGCTAATCTTCTTTATTATTTGATTTAATACTGGTTACTGTGCTTTGACAGTGGCATATACATGTGTTGTACTATGCCATATCAATCACTAATCACCAGTCACCATTATAAGAATTAAATCATGGCAAAATGCATCACCGCATTGGCCATGTTCCTGTTGGTTTTTACTGGAAATGCAAAAGCCTGTGACGCTTGTGGATGCAGCGTAAACGGCGTCGGTGTTGGGCTCATGGCGACCTATCGCCAGAACTATATTGGGTTCCAATACCAATACTTGCCTTTTCGGTCAACACTGGAACATGGTCAAGGCTCCAAGGATTATTTTCATTCTTTTGAATTGGCCATTAGGTACAGCGTGTTGCAGCGGCTGAACTTGCAACTCTATCAGCCCTACCACTTGAATATCAGGCATTCGCAGGATGGTAATGCCCAGCTTTCTGGCTTGGGCGACACCCGGTTTTTGGCCAATTATACCCTTTTCAACCAAACCATTTTTTCTGGAAAAATGCGGCTGTACGTAGAAGCAGGGGCAGGTGTTAAGGCACCAACTGGCCACTTCAACCCAGACCTGCACGATCAACGCAACCTGCCCGAAAACTTCAATCCTGGCAATGGCAGTTGGGCAGGGCTGGCGCAGGCCAATATCGTGCTGAACCGTGACAATGGCGGCCTGTTGCTCACGGCAAACTACCAACACAGCCGCCCAGCCAGCAACGGCTATCGTTTTGGCCACCAGTGGTCGGGGCAGGCGTTGGTTTTCAATCAATTCCAGTTTAAAGGCAAACCTTCGCTGGCACCCTTCACGGGTGTCTCTGTGGAAAAGACATTTCAGGACATGGAGGCAGATGGCAAATACGCCGCTTCAACGGGTGGCCATGCCATGTACTTGGCCTTCGGAACCAATCTAAGATACGAGGACTGGCTTTTGGGAATCTCCTATGCTGAACCGATTTCGCAGCACATATCCAATGCAGAAGTCGAGGCAAAAGGCAGGTTGACAGTTCAGTTTTCACATATTTTTTAACTGTTAAATTTCATTTCAATCATGAAGAAAATTTTGTTTTTAAGCACCCTGTTTTTGAGCATCGCATTGCTCAGTGCTTGTAAGAAAGACGACGACAGCAAGGAGACTTTTGGCACCTTGGCGCTTGAGTTTGATAATGTTGTCGGCGACAAAGACCTGAACATGGTGGAGAGCACCAGCAGCGATTTCAAGTACAAAAATGGCCTTGACCAGGATTTCAATGTATCGCTTTTGGGCTATTACATCACCCAAATCAAACTCGAAGGCCCGAACGGCGAGACTTTCGCCGATCCGGTGACCACTGGTGCCAATGCCACTGACGTGAAAGGGATTTACCAGATTTTGGAAAGCGATATAAACTCTCAAGTGGTGAATCTGAGCAATGTGCCTTCCGGCAAGTACAACAAAGTGACTTTCACGCTCGGCATCCCTGCCGAAATTGTGCAGGAAGGTGCCACGGGCGGTGTGCTCGACCCCGCTGAAGGCGCTTGGCTCTGGAACTGGGATGCTGGCTATATCGGGATGGCCTTCGAGGGCCGCAGCCCAGCCTCGCCCGTGGCCGAAACACAATGGAACCCAGAGAATTCCGTACAAATCCATATCGGCGGCTGGAAGGACATCCAGGACAATCCGAATATGGTCAACAACGTGAAAACCATCACGCTTGATTTTGGCACCAATGTGAATGTTGGTGAAAAATACAACCCAAGTGCCCATATAAATATGGATTTACTGGAAGTCATCGCTGGCCACCATGCCACGGCTGATTTCACTGTCACAAATCAGGTGCATAACCCAGCGGGTGGCCATGATTTCGCAGAAAACCTACATGCTGCTTTTGAGGTGGACCACGTTCATCAATAACCGGATGCAGTAATAAGAAAATTTTATAACAGGATTCGGTGGCCTTCGGCTGGTTTTTAGGAGGCCACACTTTTTCTTTTTGCTATGAAAAAAATAATTTGGGCATTCATGATTCTAGTATTTGCAGTCATTGGGTGCAAAAAAGATGAGACTAAGAAAGAGGACAAATATGCATTTGTAGTCCCGGCGAATTTCCCAGCTCCCGTTTATACTTTCGAGAACAACCCCGTCACGGAGGCGGGGTTCAAGTTGGGTAAAAAGCTGTTCTTCGACCCCATCCTTTCGGTGGACAACACGGTTTCGTGCAACAACTGCCACAACCAATCCTTGGCTTTCGCCGATCTGTCGCTACACCCTTTCAGCAAGGGCGTGGAAGAGCGACAGGGCATCCGCAATGCGCCGCAATTGGTCAACCTCGCCTTTATGAAGGAGTTTTTCTGGGATGGCGGCGTCACGCACTTGGATTTTGTGCCACTGAATGCCATCGAAAGCGAGTTCGAAATGGACGAAGAAATCGGCCATGTCATTGAGAAGCTGAACGCAGACCCTGAATATCCTGCCCTTTTTGAGCAGGCATTTGGAAGTTCGAAAGTCACCACACCACTCATGCTGCATGCGCTGGCTCAGTTTACCACGATGATGGTTTCCAACAATTCACCCTACGACAAGTATCTGCGTGGCGAAGCTGCACTGAGCGAACATGAACTGGAAGGGCTTCATTTGTTTGAGCAAAAATGCCAGTCCTGCCATGCAGGCATCCTTTTCACCGATGAGAGCTACCGCAACAATGGCATCGATACTGCCTTTACTGACCTCGGTCGGGCAAGAATCACCGCTTTTGATGGCGACATCGGGAAATTCCGTGTGCCCAGCCTCCGCAATGTTGCCATAACTCCGCCGTATATGCACAATGCCAAATTTGCAAGCTTGGAAGCTGTGCTTGACCATTATATCAATGGGATTAAGCCTTCGCCGTCCCTAGATGCTAGCTTAAAAAATGGCATTCCAATGACTCCATCCGAGAAAACTGCTATTATTTCCTTTTTAAAAACGTTGACCGATAAGGATTTCACGCAAGACGAGCGTTTTTTTAGAGAATAACTGCTCCAAAAAAGCAAATTACATAACTCCTGTTGCTCCAAGTCTTTCTAGTTTTTAAAATTAGCATGCCATAATATCTTAATAATGCCATAGATTTATCAAGTGTTCTACGAAGCAGTTTTTGAGATAAGCTGCTAATATCCTCATGCTGTCGAACAGAGCCGCTTCCAATTGAAAAACGTACTCCTCCTTCCGACCCTTGTGTCCTTAGCTCGTTGCATCTCATCTGAATTCAGCCATCTCCCGTCCATTCAATTTGGTTTTTAATAAAGCATTTAATAGGTTTGCCTCCATCGCAAAACCGAGCGCAATAATTACATTAAAGTAAGCAGTACTTTGCATTTTTTTTAATTAAACAATAAAATACCCAAGTTTGACTTTAAACACTAAATTTATCCAATCCTCATTTTTCTTTTTGTTGTTAGGAATCTTAATAAGTTGCAACAACATAATAACAGTTCCGAAATCTCCTTATCCGATTAGCAACGATGATTTTACAACCAAAACAATTGCGGGTGGATTTACCATTCCGTATGGCATAGCCATTGTCAACGACAATGAATATTTTATCACAGATAGAATTGGAAAATTATTTCACTTTAAAGACAGCATATTAAATGAAATAGGCGGGATACCGGAGGTAGCGACTTTTGGTACGCCAGGATTAGCAGCCATTATGCACGGTGGATTAATGGATTTAAGCCTTCACCCGAATTATAAAAATAATGCCTGGATATACATGGCCTATTTACCCTTAGATGGCTATGCAAAGGTTTCCAGGTTCAAGGTAGCTGATAACAAAGCCATTGAGTTCGAAGATATTTTTAAAACAAGGGGCCAATGTTATTTTGGAAATGGCATGCGAATAGTATGGGAAGATAGTACGCATTTTTTCCTGAATATTGGCTGTTCAAATTTTTCCACTGCTGCGAACCCTGTAATGTTTGCACAAGATTTTAATGTGGATGCTGGCAAAATCCACCGATTAAATGAAGATGGCAGCGTCCCAACGGATAATCCAATCTTGGAGAGTATGGATGCTCCAAGTTCTATATGGAGTTATGGACATCGGGATGTACAGGGGCTTTATTATGAAGCATCTACAAAGACCTTATTTGGCGTGGAACATGGCCCAAAAGGAGGGGATGAATTCAATATCATCGAAAAGGGAAAGAATTATGGTTGGCCTCTTTTTTCTTATGGAATCAATTATTATGGGGAGGTTGTATCGCTCATCTCCAAAGATTCAGCAGCCACCTTTACGGTTTTGCCAGAACATTATTGGACTGTACCAACCAATGACGGCGGGCAAGCCATTGCTCCCGCCTGTTTATTAAAGGTCGATGGCAGCAATATTCCAGCTTGGAACGGCCATTTTTTATTAGGTTCACTGGCATTTAGAAGATTAATGCTTTACAATCGTGAGACGGATGAAACGTATGGATTGAACATTGAAGGACGAGTAAGAACCGTCAAGCAATTGCCCGGTGGAGATATCATTGCCCTGATTGAGCGTAACGACCTTCGTAAATCAAATGGTAAGATTGTCAGGATAGTAAATAGCAATAAAAGCAATTATTGACAATATATCCCTCTGACTTTTTCTGCCATTAAGAATTAATTCAAATAAGTAATGTCAAAAATGAAAGCTGCAATCCGCAGAAATTACTGTTCACCGGATCAGATTAAAGTTGAATCTGTCGAAAAGCCCACTCCAAAAGAAGATGAGGTCTTAATTAAGGTTTATGCCTGCACGGTCAATAGGACGGATTGTGCAAACCTAACGGCCAAGCCATTTATTATGAGATTTGTTTTGGGGTTCTTTAAACCAAGAAAAATAATTTTAGGAACCGACTTCGCTGGCCAAATCATCTCAAAAGGGAAAGGTGTAAAGTCATTTGAAATCGGTGATAAAGTATTTGGCTTTTTTGATACAGGCGTTGAGTCTCAAGCTGAGTATTTAACAGTGTCTGAAGAAGATATATTTTCCATTCCTGAAAAGATAGATTATAAACAAGCAGCTGCAAGCTTAGAAGGTGCTCATTATGCTTATACTTTTATCCATAAAGTAAAAATCGAGAAAGGGCAAAGTATTCTTATCAATGGGGCAACTGGTGGGATTGGTTCTGCACTAATACAATTTGTAAGACAATATGATGTCAAAATTACAGCTACCTGCAATACTAAAAATATTGAATTGATAAAATCTTTAGGTGCGGATAAAATTTATGATTACACAAAAGAGGATTTTACTAAAGGTGATGACAGATACGATTTTGTGTTTGATACGGTAGGCAAAAGCACTTTTGGTAAATGTAAACCTTTGCTAAAAGATGGAGGCGTTTACATTTCTTCTGAATTAGGCCCTTTTGCACAAAATGTTTTTTATCCTTTGATGAATTCGTTTTCAAATAAAAAAGTGATTTTCCCAGTACCATACAGCAGACAGAAAACAATACCTTATATCAGTAATTTTTTGGAGCAAGGGAAGTTCAAGCCCGTGATTGATAGGGAATTTACTTTAGATGATATTTCCAAAGCTTATGGATACGTAATTAAAGGAGAAAAAACTGGAAACGTTTTAGTTAATGTAGCGACTATTGAGCCCCCTTAACAGCGCTAAGATTTAGGAGTTGTTAAAAAAAGAAGCTAAAATTATCATTTTTTCTTTTGAGTTGCAGTAGGTGGATAAATAGCTGTTTAGTTTACCTTTGCGTCTAAATCCTATGTAGCCTCAATGATTGAGACAATGACTCAAAGAAAATGAAAAAATTAAAACTGACGATATTTTTCTCAATGGTTTTTGCATGCGTTTTTGGTCAAAACGCTACACCAAAACTTGTAATAACACCACTGAAAGGTGATTTTTATATTTACACCACTTACAATAACTATAAGGGAACTCTATTCCCTTCTAATGGGATGTATTTGATTACCGATGCAGGTGCTGTTATTATCGACTCGCCTTGGGACACAACCCAATTTCAACCCTTGCTTGATAGTATTAAAGCAAGGCATGGAAAAGATGCCATCATGTGCTTGGCCACGCATTCACATGAGGATAGAACGGCTGCGCTTGAATATTATCAATCAAAAGGAATCAAAACCTATACAACCAAACAAACGGACGAAATAAGTAAGCAGCGTAATGAAAAAAGGGCGGCTTATATCATAGAGAACGATATGGTCTTTTCTGTTGGGCAATACAAATTTCAAACTTATTATGGTGGCTCTGGGCATACACCCGATAATATAGTTGTCTGGTTTGAAAATGAAAAGGTGTTGTATGGTGGATGTCTGGTAAAAAGCACGGAAGCAGAAACACTTGGTAATTTAGCGGATGCGGATACGGCAGCGTGGCCTAAAAGCATAAAACAGATTCAAAAGAAATTTAAAAGCCCAAAATATATCATACCCGGACATCAGTCTTGGAAGAGTCGAAAATCATTAAAACATACACTTTCTTTGATTAAACGTTATCAAAAACAGGAAAAATAATTTGTGCAAATGAAAAAATACACATTCATAATAACGATAATTGCAACATCATTTTGCTTTGGATTTGCATGCAAGGCAATTATGACAAAACAATTAAACGAGCAAACAAAAATGAAAAAAGTAACAGGCATCGGTGGAGTCTTTTTTAAGTGCAAAGACCCGAAGAAAATGAGGGAATGGTATAATACACATTTAGGGATTGAGTCTTCGGAATATGGCGCTAATTTCGAATGGCGGGATGCGGAAAACCCTGACAAAGAAGGTTCGACGGCTTGGAATCCTTTCCCAGAGACGACAAAATATTTTGAACCTTCGACCAAGGATTTCATGATAAACTACCGGGTGGAAAACTTAGAAGCTTTGGTTGAGGAACTGAGAGCTGCTGGTGTGACCGTAGTGGATAATATTGAGACCTACGACTACGGGAAATTTGTGCATATTCTTGACATGGAGGGAAACAAAATAGAGCTTTGGGAACCTTAATCAAGTCGGGCTGCAATTTCAAGTTACATATCAACTACCATTAAAAAAACAAAAAAAATGGATGTCAGAATTCAGAAAATAAGAAAATTCAGGGAGTTCCTATTGAAACAAATCGAAGGACTTTCTGCTGAACAATTAAATAAAATTCCTGAAGGGTACAGCAATAATATTATCTGGAATATAGGCCATTTGATTTGTTCGCAGCAAAGCTTGTGTTATTTCAGGTCTGGTCTAACTATAAAGGTGGATGATAAATATTATTCGCCTTACAAGACCTTTACAAAACCTGACGGATTCATTGATGAACAGGAGATAGCAATTATTAAAAATTTATTGCTAACTACCATCGATGATTGGCAGCTTGATTATGCCAATAATATTTTTAATAACTATTCTGCATCTGAAGGAATACTAAAGGTATATGGTGTGGAACTATCTACGATAGAGGATGCTATTGAGTTTTTGTTATATCATGAAGGTTTTCATAGCGGTTATATTATTTCATTGATTCATCTTGTAAAGTAGAATAAGTACAGCCTAGATTTTTGTTTTTTTAAGAAAAAAAACAAGAAACAATAATCCATACCTTATCAATTTGATATTCCATTATTGCGTTATTTTCAGCTATGTAAATTATGACAGCTTAAGTACGGTTTATTATCTTAAACTTGATTGAACCTTCACTTTACTACCCTGTTCCATTGTTGATAGAAAAACAGATTGAACAAATAGCTCGCCCTGTAAAGCAACTATTGCGTTCATTCTTTCAAATCATCAAGCAAATTCAATGGTAGTTCAACAATACGATGTAGTGGTGATTGGTTCAGGTCCTGCGGGTGCTACGACGGCAAGGATAGCTGCGGAAAACGGTTTGAAAGTATTGCTTTGCGACAAGCGCCAGGAATTAGGAGCACCTATTCAGTGCAGTGGTGCGGTAAGCAGGCATGGTTTAGAGTCAGCGGGAGTCGAGCCTTCTGACGAATATATTTTGGAGCCAATCTATGGTTTTGGAATTTATGATTCGAATGGTGATTCAACGACTATTGACTATCGCCAAATTAAACCAGACGAATATGGTGAGGGAGAAAACCGGAAGCCTCTGGGTTATGTCGTTGACCGCCGCCGTTTTGATAGGTATTTGATGACGATGGCGGAAAGAGCTGGAGTAGAAGTTTGGTTGAAAACAGAAGGCATTGGTTATCAACCAATTGAGGATGGAACTTGTGAAATTCAACTTCGTCGGTTCAATGAAAAATTAACTGTAAAAGCCAAGGTTTTAGTCGGTGCAGATGGGCTGCAATCGCAAGTCGGAAAATGGGCAGGGTTGCGAACGCATATAAAATTGACCGAATTGGCCAGTTGTCTTCAGTTCATAGTTGATAAGGTGGAAACAGCTGGATTGTTGGAAATCGTGACAGGTCATGAATGGGCGCCGGGCGGCTACGCATGGGTATTCCCAAAGGGAAATGGATACGCAGAAATCGGACTCGGCGTAATTCGAACCATGACCAAACTGAATGCCCAAGAACAGCTTGACCATTTTATCAAGCAGTCTTTTTTCAAAGAAAGATTCAGCAATTGTCGCATCTTGGAAGTGCAGGGTGGGGGAGTGCCATTGGCTGCGCCACTTAAAACACAATATGCTGACAACCTGATATTGGTGGGGGATTCAGCCCGTCATGTGAATCCAATTACTGGCGGTGGAATCCATACAGCATTGAGTAGCGGCGTCATTGCTGGTAATTTTCTGGGTGAATTATTGAAAACCCATAAAATCCCGAACAGGAAAAACCTCAAAACATACCAAGACCTATGGCTGGAAGATATGGGCAATAAAATGTGGCAATTATATGAGGTAAAAAAAGAGATTTTCAATACTTCAGATATAGCTGTCAGAGATAAAATGCTTTATAATACCATGTCTGAATATTTCAGTCCTAATTCTGAGTATAAGAAAATATAGTGATTGAAGGATTGAATGGGTGAAGGATTGAATAATTTATATGGTAGTCCTTACATTCATTCAATCCTTCAATCCTTCAATCATTACCATGAAGCAACCCGTCATATTTCAAATCGGTTGGAATGCCTGCATCAAATGCGGGGCATGTGTGGCCGTATGCCCGCAGGAAGCGGGTTTTATCAGTGATTTCGATACGATTGCTGTTGGAAAACCATGCGATATAGCCTGTATGGTCTGTGAGGATATTTGCCCGGTTTCCACTATCACCCATGAATTGGTGGAGGCGGGTATGAATGGCAGGGGAACGCCCTATTTTACATTTAATGGAAATGGCAAAAAACTCGTGGAGGTATGACTTTGAACGAGAAAATCAGGCATTTCTATGACACTTCCACGAACCTTTGGCTTGACACTTGGGGTGAACACATGCACCACGGATATTATGGAGCGAATGGCTTGGAAAAAAAGGACCACCAACAGGCTCAGACTGACCTAGTGAATGAGCTTTTGAGTTGGGGAAATGTATTGCAAGCTAATCAAGTTTTGGATGCGGGTTGTGGTGTCGGCGGTAGTGCAAGGCATTTAGCTAAACGATTGGGGGCAAATGTTAAAGGCTTGACGCTCAGTCCTGTACAAGCAGCCGAAGCAAAGATATTGAATAAAAAAGCAGGACTAAGTGACGAAGTAGAAGTCATCGTCAAGGATATGCTCACACTCACACCTGCTGATGGCGCATTTGATTTGGTTTGGTCAATGGAAAGCGGTGAGCATATTCCAGATAAAGTGCGGATGTTGCAAGCTTTTTATGACGTCTTGAAACCCGGCGGTAAACTCTTGATGGCTACTTGGTGCATCCGGGATGAACCTCCAGCTTTAAACATTGAAGAGAAAAAACTGCTGAAAAAAATAGGCGAATTATACCATATCCCACCAATGATTTCCATCGAAAAATACCAAGGGTTGGCGCAAGAGGCTGGGTTTTCTGAGGTGAAAACAGGTGATTGGACAAAGGCAGTCTCACCTTTTTGGAAAGCAGTGTTGCTATCCGCCATGCGTTTCTCCAGTATAATTGGATTACTAAAAGCTGGATGGCCAGCCATCCGAGGGGCTTGGGCATTGCAGTATATGATGAAGGGATATCAATCGGGCGTGCTAAAATTTGGCGTACTACAAGCAAAAAAAGCATGAATTTCATTGTCAATTTTATACGATTTTCTCGGCTGCACACAGTCATAGGCACCACCTTGAGTATTATTGCTTTGTATTGTCTAGCGCAATCTTATGCAGTTTTGAATATACAACATTTTAGCCTGCTTTTACTGACAATTATATGTTGTCTAGGTTCCAATATCTATATCGTCGGACTGAATCAAATCACTGATGTTGAAATAGACCGCATCAACAAACCTTATCTGCCATTGGCTTCTGGCGCTTTTTCGATGCGGCTCGGATATATCATCATCACAGTATCTGTACTGATTTCATTGATATTGGCTCTGTTTTTTGGGAAATACTTATTGCTGACCGTTTTGTTGAGTTTGGCATTGGGTACGGCATATTCACTACCGCCATTTCGATTAAAGCGCTTCTATTTTTGGGCTGCCTTTTGCATCATTGCTGTGCGTGGATTGATAGTGAACTTGTTGCTATTTCTGCATTTTCATCATACTATCAACAATAGACAGGATATTCCTGTAAACGTATGGCTTCTGACTGCCGTTATCTTTGTTTACAGTGTCGTAATTGCATGGTTTAAAGATATTCCCGACATGGAAGGCGACCAGCAATTCAAGATTAACACACTTACTTTACGGTTAGGCGCTAAGACGGTTTTCTTTATTGGAAACGGCATGATTGGCTTGATTTATATATGCCTCATATTGCTTCCTTTTTTCACTGCGCTGCACATCAATCAAGTATTCTTCTCAACTGCGCATTTAATTATGTTGCTATTATTGGGCGTCGCAGTCTACCGTACTAATTTGACCGAAAAGAAATCAATAGCCATCTTTTATCAGTTCTTCTGGCTTTTGTTTTTTATGGAATATGCCACTTTTGCTATTGCAGCTTATTGATTTTTTGCTCCTGATTCTTTGATATTTAGGCATATTTGCCGCCGTCAAAATCAAATTCCTATCCAATGTTGAAAAAGCTAGTCATCATTTTTCTTCTCGGTTTGTCACTTGAAAATACCCAAGGACAATCCCAAAGCACCCCAAACGCTTTGTCAAATAACCCATTCACAATCGGTGAAATTACGACCATCCATTCCCAAGTCCTCAACGAAGACAGAACCCTGAACATCTACCTGCCACCCAGTTACCATCCAGACTCACTTCGTAAATTCCCAGTTATCTACCTCTTGGATGGAAGCGCCGATGAGGATTTCATTCACACAGTCGGCTTGGTGCAGTATGGTAATTTTCCTTGGATAAACCTACTTCCAGAAAGCATTGTAGTTGGCATAGCCAACGTTGACAGACGCCGGGATTTCACCTTTCCTACCACTATTCAGGAAGACAAAACCCGAAACCCAACCTCCGGGAGTTCAACCAATTTCATCCAATTTTTAGAGAAAGAATTACTGCCCTTCATGGGACAGAACTACCTAGTTAACGACACTACTACACTTATCGGACAATCACTTGGAGGCTTGATTGCTACGGAAATTTTATTCAAAAAGCCGGACATGTTCCATAATTATGTCATCATCAGCCCAAGCCTTTGGTGGGACAAAGAATCTTTGCTGGCGCAAATGCCGAGTTTTAAATCAGCCAATAAATCCATCTACGTAGGAGTCGGCAAAAAAGAGCCAGTGCCTATGGAAAGGGATGCAAAAAACCTTTATCAGAAAATAAAGTCACAAAAAGTTCAGGGCTTCTATATTTATTACAACTTGTTCAAAGAACAAGGTCATGCTGATATAATGCACTTGGCCTTATATGATGCTTTTACCAAAATTTTTATGAAAAAATAATGGCCAGATGACGTCAAATCATCCAGCCATTATTTGAATTATTTAGTCGAGAATTAAATTCGACCAATTATCAATTGTTTGGCGACTGCTCGTTTTCCGGGTACATTGACCCAAACGATATAATGGCCTTCGTGCAATTCCCTGACATCCATTTGATAGTATTTACTGGATACTTCGTCAATGTCAATTCGTTTCATCAGCACGCCTAGATTATTGAAGACTTGAATATTCACGCCCTCTATTCCTACCGCTTTTTCAAGATTGATATTCACGAAATTATTGGCAGGGTTCGGGAATAAAGCATAGTCCTCTAAATCATCGTAATGCAATTTAGCCATTTCAGAATAAGCCACTGAACCATTGGATAAATGCAGTTTTATACGATAAAAATTATCGCCGACCGCTGGCTCAAAATCATAATTGCTGTAAAGCTCAGCCGCTGTACCACCTTTAGAGGCAATGGTTCCAAATGATTGGAAGCTCAGGCCATCCAGACTGCGCTCCAATTCATATTCATTGACCAAATTCCCAGCATTATGTATCCAAGTGATTTCAGCATGTTCCAAGTATTTGTTCGGATAAATCTTGAACACTTCCCCAGCAACGCCCGTCAAAGCGGTTGGAACATTCACGGTCTGATTGACTTCGCAAAGCTGCTGGTAACTTGCGTCGTAATATTTTACATAAACATAAAAACTGCCTCCGCCTACACTAACAGTTCGAGTGGCGCCACCACAATCCCCGAAGCAATTGAGTACTGGTTGCCAATTGCTCGTAAATACTTGAAGGGAGGTGACAGGTGCGCCATCCAAACCTGAGACATTGATAGCCCCGGGTGAAGTTGAAATATGAACATTGGCGCAGTCAGGAGTTCCGTTTCCACCACCACCGCCGCCAGCGGGCATCACCTCAAAAGGCCGCATCATGTCGTGGTCTTCATGTGATAAGATGTGGCAGTGCCAAACAAATTTACCAGGCAAATCAAATCTCACCTTGTAACGGGCCACATGCCCCGGCGGAACGATGTACGTGTCCTTCCAGCCCATCTCGTTCGGTTCTGGCGCAATCGGTGCGCCCAACATTTGGATGTTCGTCAACTGGCTGGTAATCGGGTCAAGGTCGCCAGTGAATTCCTGCCGATTGACCAATTGGAATTCTTGCTGGTGGACGTGGATGGGGTGCGCATCGCCCGTATTGTTGTAAATCTCCCAAATCTCCGTTTCATTGATGACGGGGTTTTCACTGGTCGGATCCATCCACCGTAGCGCCCCCGCTTGGGCAGTGCCAAGGCTTGGCTGCAATCGGCCAAAATCATCTTCACCTTCCAGCAACAGCAATTGACGGGTATTCGTCTCCTGGCCAAGGTATTGGATAGGCTGGCGCAAACTGTTTGGAATCGTGAAGGAAGCCGTTGCGTTCGTGCCCACATTGAACTTCATGATTTGCCCAGTAGTGGCAGGGTCGGCAGGCATTTGTGCCGCAGCCAATCCCATGAATGGCTCATCTGGCCCAAAGTTCTCAAGAGTCACCGATTGGCCTGCCATCGTTGAAAAGTCAATCACGATGTCGGCCCGTTCGCCTGGTGCCAAAACGAGTTGGTTCAGCGTTACTGGGCTGTTCAGGAAGCCACCCTCCGTTCCGATTTGCTGGAAATTGGCATTGTTTGACAATTTGAAAATATAAAAACGGGAGTCGGAAGCATTCAGCACCCGGAAGCGGTACTTCGTCGGCTGCACATCCAGTTTAGGCCAAACCATACCGTTTACAAGGATATAATTTCCAAAAAACTCAGGGAAAATAGTAGGCTCGATGGCTGGATTGGTGGGGAAATCCGCTGCCTCGGGGTCGCTCAACAGCGCCGGGAAATACATCGAACCATCTGCCGAGAACTGCTTGTCCTGCACGATTAGCTCACGCTCGTAATTGCCTGTCGGCAGGTTCATGGAAAGCTCGTTGTTGTCACGCAGCAGGTACATGCCAGCAAGGCCAGCATACACGTTCAGGCGTGTGATGCCGAGTGCATGATCGTGGTACCAAAGCGTGCCTGCCTCTTGGTCGTTGCTGTAATGGTAGGTTTGCTTCTTGAATTCAGCACCCGTTTCCGCCCAATTTTGCGTGAACCATGCTTCTGGATAGCCATCGCTCGCCGATTCAACATGACCGCCGTGCAAGTGAACTACTGTCGCCACGCCGTTAGTCGGGTGCGCCATATGGATGGTGTGGTCAACGGGCAGCAAATGGTGGTGCGCTGTGCCAAGGTTGTTGATCCATTTCACATCCACGGGTATGTCTTTTTTGGTAACAAAAGTAGGTCCGAGGTACATTTTGTTGCCGTTGTAGCTGTAGCCCCAAGTGGTCGTATTTACCGGATTGCCGTTGGTATCAAACAGGCCGAGATACTGGCTGCTCTCCTCCATTCCGATATTGTAGGTGCCACCGTTCATGGCATTGATGCGTGGTGGAGAAGGCAAGTTGTTCACGAATTTCGGGTGTTGGTCAGCTGGAACCACGGAAGCAGTCGGAGCGCCACCGACCGTCACGTTCAGGTTTTTCTCGCAAATCAGCGCATAGCCTGCCGTGTAAAATTTAGCGTAAACGATGTAATCACCTGCCGGGGCACTCACCGTTTGCGAAGCACCACAATTTGCGAAGCAGGAATAAACGGGCTGCCAAGTCGAGGTGAAAACTTGCAGTGAACTGATTGGCGCACCATCCAAACCTGTGACGCTGATGCCAACAGCCGTGGGCGTGATGTTGATATTCGCACAATCAGGTGAGCCGCCTCCACCGCAGTCAACGGTCAAACTGATGATATTGGATTCCATGTAAGTGCCACAACCTGCCCGGCGGGTGCAGCGCAAATAGCAGGTGTTGTCACTAACGGTACCGGGGTTGTAAGTCAATCCGGTTTGACCTGGAACCAACGACCAATGCGGGTCTAGCCCAGCGATAATGGCATCCGCATTCGTCGTTGGGGCGCTGCAGGAAGTGGTGCTTTTTAGCCAAATGGTTTCCAAACTGCCAGTGCCGCCGCTAGGCGAGGTGCAGTTGGTGATGTTCGGTGCAGCCGTGTTGCAAACCGTAGTTGTTGCTGCGCAATTGGCACCGAAGCCAATCGTTCCGCCACTGGTCACGTTGTCGCAGGTGCTGATGGGCGTGCCCGCACAGGAACAGCCATCGGCTTGAATGACATCGTTCGAAGTGTTCGGATTAGCATCGTTGCAAGGTGTTCCCGGTGCAGCTGGCAGGGCAGCGTTGTTCGGTTGGCAATCTTGAAAGTCGCACACACCGTCGCCGTCCGTATCGCCGCCTTGGCTGGCGCAAGGTGAACCTCCCGTCACGGTGACGTTGAGCTGTTTCTCACAAATTAAGGCGTAGCCAGCAGTATAGTATTTGGCGTAAACTTGGTAGCTGCCAGCGGGAACGTTCACGGTTTGCGAAGCGCCACAGTTTGCGAAGCAGGAGTAAATCTGCTGCCAGGTGCTGCTGAAAACCTGAAGCGAGCTGACCGGAGAACCATCCAAGCCTGTAACGGTGATGCTGCCATTTCCAACCGTGATGTTGATGTCAGTATCGCAGTTCGGGCCATTGTTGACTGGGGTTCCAGCACAGGTGCAGCCATCGGCTTGAATGATGTCGTTAGTGGTGTTGGCATTGCCGTCGTTGCAGGCAGTGCCGGGGGGTGCGGGAATGGCGGGGTTGTTCGGCTGACAGTCCTGGTTATTGCAAACCCCGTCACCGTCGGAGTCGCCACCTTGATTGGCACAGGCCGAACAGGCCACCGTTTTTACCACATAAACATTGTTGATGCTCCATTCGATGGCGTTGTTGGTGAGGTAGCTCTCCGTGCGTACCGGAAAGGAGGTCATGCCCCCAGTCAAATAATTGCTGACGTCATAGGTGTCAATATCCAGGTTTGGTGCCGTGCTGCCGTTCAGGGTATTGTCCCCGATGAAATTATCGTTGATGTAAAACTTTTCCCCTTTGTAATTGTCGCCCTCCCAAGTCACGTTGGTCATTTGCACCTGCGGCGAGCATGAGCTTGGGATATTGAGTTGGTCGAGGGTGTTGCAAACGATGCCAGCAGGCCAGTAGGCCCGGAAGCCGTCGTACACGTTGATGCTAGCTTGTGGCACATTGTTGTTTTGATAAACGACGACCAAAGCCCAGCCACCGTAGGCACTGTAACCTTGGCAGTATTGACCGCTTTTGTTCCAAGTCAGGTTATTCACGGCGAAGGTGCCATTGCCGCTCACGAGGTTCGTCACGTTTGCGAAAGCACCGAAAAACGTCATGTTCCAAGTCGCATCCTGTAGTGGGATGCTAAACGTGCGTTGGGCATTCACGGTCGTACCATTAAGGGTCACAGTATTGTCGGCACTGCCACTGCCCGACCAATAGAGGTAGGCCGCTGCCACCGTGGAGCCGCTTGGCATGTTCAGCGAAGCAGAGGTGTTGTTCACCTCGTTGGGGCAGAGCTCGTTGGTACTCTCCGTATTTCCGATGATTTTGTAGTCGTATTTTCCACTGAAAGTCTGGTACTTCGTGATGGGAGTTCCGCCCGATGCATTGTTGTTGCCGCAGGCACCACATCCGCCGGAGTTGAAGTCGTCGTTTTGGGAGAATGACCAGTTGCAGGTGTAACCGCCTAGCCAAGTTCCATCTGTTTTGCGGTAAACCCACTCTTCGCCCCAAGCTGTGGAGGTGGTCCAATTAGCACCACCGTTGATGGTCGTTTTGTAGGATTCGCCGAACCATGAGTTTTTATAAACCTTGATGGACTGGCAGCCTGTGTTGTTGATGGTAAGCGAAGTGGCGTTTGCGGTTACACTCAGTAAAAGTGTCATTAAAATAAAAAGTGCAACCCGATATTTTTGCCAAAAACCAAGTAGGTTTTGCTGGCCACCGGAAGCTGCATTTTCATTTTTCCGCAAAGCGTGAAATGTAGCGTTGAAGTTCATAGTCAAATGAGTTTTGGTATTAATAATTCGCACTTGGCTTTACTATCACAAATACAGATAGCGCAAAGCCAAGCATGTAAAACATGCAGTAGTGACAGGGAAAAAATACCGTGATGTTAGGTCAAGACAAGGTTGTACGGGTGGCGGAAGGCCATCGATGGTTTCAAGTAGTTAGGACTTCAACGTGAGTTTGGATTCGAATGGAATGTGAGCAAAGGTAAAAACTGGCAGGTTTTATGAGGCATTCTTCACAAAAAAATGAGTCCACCACGACCAATTGGCGTGGTGGACTCATATAAAGTCACCTATTTTTTGAATGTTAATGAAATATCATCGAAGAATGACCTTTCCGGAATAAATGCTCATACCATCATTTTTAATCGAATAAAAATAGATGCCCGACGCCATACCCATCCGTTCGAAGCGGAATTGGTTGCCACTGACCGGCTGGTTCAGCACCAGTTTTCCGAGCTGGTCTTGCAATTGAAAACTCGAATTTTCACCCAAATAAATTGGCAACGTGAAGGTCACTGATTCCGATGCAGGATTCGGGAATACCTTCAACGGGGGTAACGAATTAGTCTCACTCGCATCGCTGACCACTTCCAAGAAATCCATTCCAACCGTGTGGAAGACGGTATTCGTAATCACTGGCTCATTGAAATCGAAGTAAATGGCGGCGCTGTTCTCGATGACTGAACTTAGTGGTACATCCTCTCTTTGTGAAATGCGATAGGTTACAAAACCATTCGAAGCTGGTTCATTGATGGTGCTGTCCGGCAACTGGATATTTGGAAAGCTGAATTTCAAAATGCCCGTTCCGTAAACCTCGAAATTGTAAGGATGACTGGAAGCCCCCGGCCTGATGCTGGTCAAATCAAGGAACTGCGAAATTGTGTCCCGGATGACCACATTGAAAGCTGTGTCGGTCCCCGTATTTTGAAATCGGATGATGTACTCGATGTCCTTGTTGGGTTCGATGAAATGTTCCATGTCCACCCCAGTCGGGTAGGCGTACTTGCCGTTCGGGTCACATCCCCCGATGTTTTCGGTGCAGTCGATATCAACGTAGGGTTCAGGGTCGCCGAGTGGGAAGAGGTTGACCATGCCTGTGCTGATGCCACCGTTCTGGTTCGTTCCACAACCCTCTACGGCGAGGACTGGATAGCTGGGCGCTGGGTGAAATGGTTCTTGAGTCACTTCCAAACGCCAGGTTGCGCCGTTGGCTGGCACGTTAAATTCGTAGGATTGAGCCACGTCCAGCGTAATGCTTGGCGGCGGTGCCTGCATGTACATCACAATGTCCTCAATGACTACATATTCGAGCGGGAGCGTCATGGGCGCTGTACCCACATTTGTAATGGTGAAATGCAGTGAATCGTCGCAAACAGCTTGCAGTGCCAGACTTGCGCCAGACCAAAGCGGATTGGGCGCCACGCAGGCTGAATCTGGGTAAATATGCGCTTCCGTGCAGTGGGTTTGACCCAAAACTGCATTGCAACTCACTGTCATGCTCGTCCAAAAACCGCCACATTCCCCCACTTCCAAATCGCCTACCTCAAATCGGTAGGTGTTGTTGCCTAAATACGTGTAAGGAATTGAAGCCAAATCCAGCGTCAGGAAAGCATCGAAATTGAGCACCACGTAAGCATCAGTAGCAGTTGCCGTGCCTTCGTTGCAATAATTGACGAAGTAATAGTTTGCCCCAAAACAGCGCCGCAACTGTGGCGTGGCAATATCAACGGTTAGCGAAGGGCAAGATGGAATTTCATAAGCTAGAAAATCCACGATTGCGGTATCGTTAGCGTTTGGAAGGGAAACATTGACATCGTTCAAGCAAATGTCCCAATTCCCATTGGGCGGTGTTAACGTAACGGTGTAATTTCCAGGATCGACTTGGATGTGGTAGTAGCCATTGGCATCGGTGGTTCCATAAAATACCTGGTTTCCGTTGTCCGCCTGAACGAACCAGCCCGCCAAAGCAGGTTCTCCATTGTCAAATGAACAATTAGGCGTAGTATCCCAATTCACGTTGCCTTCGATAAAAGAACATTGACCAGAAAAATCTACTGTGACATACAACGAATCCACAAATGAGCACCCGTAACCGTCTTGCACTGTGACCGAGTACCATCCAGTACTGGTAACGAAAATAGGTGAAACAACATCACCTGTGCTCCAATTCATTAAGTAAGTATTGATAGGCGCATTACTTGTAAGGTCAGCAAAGACTTTCATCCCATTGCAACCAATATTTTCAACCGTAAAATTGATGTCCAAAGTGTCCAAGGTCACAGACAAATCAACGGTGTCGAAGGCTTGACAATTGATAGCATCTGAAACCCAAACCTGATATTCAGTCGGCCCAGAGATAGGCGGTGCTTTAATCAAAAGTGTGTTGAGTGCATTGTCGAACTGGTACAACAGATTGCCATTTTCCGCCACAAAAATGGTAAAGGGGGGATTGCTGGTAAAAGTCGTGACAATTATTGTGACACTATCCCCTTCGCAAACAACTGGCGTTGCAGAGGCATTGAGAAAAATGGGTCCAGGATTCACAGCTGTGTCATAAAATGCTTGACAGCCAGTTGTAGTATCCGTCACAGCGAGAAGATAAGTGCCTACTTGGTCAACAGTAGGGAAGGGCACAGGCGCAATACT
This sequence comes from Bacteroidota bacterium, assembly GCA_016124585.1. GTDB lineage: Bacteria > Bacteroidota > Bacteroidia > Chitinophagales > Saprospiraceae > UBA6168. The sequence continues at coordinate 23,909 of WGNL01000040.1, forward strand.
TGTGGATGGAGGGCATCCTGCGCAAGTCCATTCGTAAGTGAATTGTGTTCCCATGCTAGTATTTGGCCCGCCCAATTGAGCCGTGCCATCCAAGCAGGATAAGGTCTGTTGAGGACCTGCATCAGCAATGGGTGGTGTGCCCATGACCACTACATCCACACAAGCTGTATCCGCACAGCCATTTTTGGGGTTGGTAATGACGACACAATACTCAGCATCGCCAGTCCCGTAGATGCTACCACCATTGTCTTGGACGATTTCTCCACCGACAGTGTACCAGTCATAGGTCAGCGGAATATGATTGACCACTGGGTAACCTTCTATCCTGAACGTATCTTCACAAAGCGTCGGATTGGCGAGATAAGCACCAGCTTCCGGTATGAATGGGTCATCCACGACTCCAAAACTATAACTTTCATTACATCCTTCCTGTGATGTAATCTCCACTAGATATGTTCCCACTTCTGGCAAAATTGGCTCAGCCAAGGTGCTGGTAAAACCGTTTGGGCCAGTCCACAGATAAGAATAACCAGGCGCTTGACTGCCATAGGTGACTTGCCATCCTGGCTGGCCACAAGTGATTCCTTCAATAGTAAAATCATTCTTTGGCATTTCATGGAAAACAATCGTCCCCATATCAATCACCGAAAGACATGGGTCATTTTCGTCCACAATCCATGAGCCACCGTTGTTGGGGTTGCCCATGATGAGCGAGATGTGATAAACTGAATCTGCAAAGAGGCTTGAACCAAAATCAATACCTGGGAAAGTGATGGCGGCTGCCACATTCTGATTCCATTGGGTGCCAAGATGCACGGTGTAAAAGAAAACATCGTTGCCATCGTTGACCATGTCATTGGGATTGTCCCAAACCACGGTCAAGTTTTCGCAGTACTCCAGGTCAAGATTTGGTGATGTTCCAGCAAATGTGGTGCATTGCGCAGCCAATTCATTGAAAAAGAAAAAAGCTATGATGGAGGCTATGATGATTCGCATATCGTTCAGATTTAATTGTTAAAGGTGTTGAGGATTATTTCTTTCACGATACAAACATCCGACCTCGCTTGCACTGGAACAAAATCAAAAATGCTGGATTGTATTCCTGAATTAATTATTTTTAGGTTTTATTTTGCTTAAAATAAAGAAACTTAAACCTGTAATTGTATTTCACAAAAATTGGAAAACACATTTTTCAACGAAGTTTTTTCTTGCCTAAATAATGCGGAATGTAAATTATTGGCAAAATACGTGGCCTCGCCCTACTTCACAGGCCGCTCCTACCTCTTGCCTTTGTTGGAGTATTTCATTGAAACAAGGCAACAGGGCGGCGAGCTTTCGCAGGAAATTGCTTGGAAAAAAATGTACCCCAACGAGGCGTTTGACGACCAGCGGTGGCGGCTGGCGTTGTCTAATTTGTTGAAGCTGACGGAGGGTTTTTTGTCCTCCCAAGAAATGGCAGAGGAATCGGGGCTGCATCGGCAGTACTTGGCGCAGGCACTCCGTAAAAAAGGTTTGTCGAAGCATTATCTCCGTAACCTTCAAGCTTGGCGAACGGAATTGGAGCAACACCCGCAGCGCTCGGCTGATTTTTACGAAAAACAATACCGCCAAGAGTGGGAGCATTACCGCTTTCTTTCTACCGATAACCAGCCAGAACGCCTGAATTTGCAGGAAATGTCGGATGCAATGGACGCCGTTTATTTTGCCCGAAAATTGCGTCACGCCTGTTTTTCGCTTTCGCATCAGGCCATTTTCAAAGCAGAATACCGGATTGAACTGTTGGATGAGATTTTGGTTTTGGTGAAAAATCGGCCTGCCCTTCTAGCCATTCCCGCCATCAATCTCTACTATCACTGCTACATCGCACTCACCGTTGGCGGCACTTCCGAATCTGCGGAATCGAGGGAGACCAGTTTTCAGGAGTTCAAGCAGTTACTCTTTGAATTAGGTGGGCAAATCCCCGACGACGAGCGGCGCAGCCTGACTTTGTTGGCCATCAATTTCGGCATCCGCCAATTGAACTCCAGCCGGCCTGAGTATGACCGTCCGGTGTTGGACTTGTACCAATTGGCGTTGGAAAATGGTCTTCTCCTCGAAAATGGTGCTCTCTCCCGCTTCGCCTACAACAATATCGTAGCCATTGCCCTCCGCTTAGGCGACATGGTTTGGGTGGAAAATTTCATCCATGAATTTAAGCCTGCGCTGGAACGCCAGCACCGTGAAATCACCTACTCGCTCAGCCTTGCCCGCCTTGAGTACACCCGCAAAAATTACCGGGAAGCCCTGCTGCACCTGCAGGTGTCGGACTACCGCCATCCTGTGAACAACATTTTGGCGAAGACCCTCCAAATGAAAATCTATTTTGAAACGAACGAACTCGAAGCGCTGGAAGCCCACCTGCGCAACATGAAAACCTATATCCGCCGCCAGCGCAGTTTTGGCTACCACAAGGAGAATTTCATGAACATCATCAATTTCACGCAGGCGCTACTGGAAATTAATCCATTTGACAAAAATGAATTAGAAAACCTGCGGGCACAAATTGAAGTAACAGAACCACTGACGGAGCGGGTTTGGTTGCTGGAGATGGTAGGTGAAAAATGATCAATAATAAAATAAAAAACCGCCACACCGGACTTTTCCGGGTGGCGGCACTACGCTTATTTTGCTGAAACTTCAAGGTTAGTTCACATGATTTAAGTACTGAAATTTTTGAAAATAAATCTCAATTGCCTGCACTTGAAATCATCTGCCTTTTACCTCAAAATCACCTTTCCTGAATAATATTTTGTTCCTTCTTTTTCTATGGCGTAGAAGTAAATACCAGGGGCCATATCCTTCCTTTCAAAGCGGAATTGGTTTCCGCTGAACTGTTCTGACCTTATCAGTTTGCCGAGTTTGTCGTGCAGAGTGAAGCTGGCATTTTCACCCAAATCAACCGGCAATGCAAAGGTCACGGCGCCGAAGGCGGGGTTCGGGAAAACCTTCGGTTGGCCGTGTCCAATGGTTTCGCTCGCATCGCTCATTATTTCGATAAAATCTTCACCGATGGTGTGGTACACGGTGTTTGTTTTCACAGGCTCATTAAAATCAAAGTAGATATTGGCTGTATTTTCAATGACCGTTTCGAGCGCAACCGCTGGCTTTTGCTTCGCAACAAACTGGACGAATCCGTGGGAGGCCGCCTCGTTGACGTTCGAATCTGGTAGCATAATTTCTGGGAAAGTGAACCGGAGTACGTTTCCGTCCAAAACTTCAAATGAAAAGTGGTGGCTGCTAGCCCCTGGGCGGATTGTCGCAGGGTCAAGATATTCTGAAAGTGTATCCAAAATCACCACATTGAAGGCAGTATCTGTTCCCGTGTTTTGGAACCGAACCAGGTACTCGATGTCCGTGTTGCGGGAAATGTAATGGTCGTTTCCGTAGCCCACTGGATTGGCAGATTTGTCGTTCGGGTCAAATGCGCCGATATTTTCTTGGCAGTCCACGGCGATGAACGGGTTCGGATTTTCCGTTGGAAACAAGTTTACCAATCCGGTCATGTTGATGCCGTTGCAGCCTTCCAGCGTTACCGAAACATTCCCAGGGTAGGGATGGTCGGGGACTTGCTCGGCCTCCAAGCGCCATGTTTCCCCATTGGAGGCGATTATAGGCAATTGCAGGGTTTGGCCTGCGCCAAGGTTGAAATTCGAACTCATGTACATCACGACATCTTCCACCACGATGAAATCAAGCGGAGCCGTCATGTTGCCCGTGCCCGAGTTTTTGATGGACAAATGCACCTCGTCATTTTCGCAATGACCTTCCACTTCAATGTTTGCACCAGACCAGCTTGGACTGACTGGGCAGAGTGTGTCAGGGAAAATATGTGCCTCCGTACAGTGTGTCTGGTTGAGTTCGGCATCGCAGTTCAGGTCAAAAAAGATGCTGAAACTGCCGCATTGGCCCGGTGCAAGGCTGTCTAACTGGAATGAGAATAGGTTGCTTCCAAGTGATGTGCCTGGTATCGTGCTACTCGTGAAATCCATGAAACTATCGAGTTTTACTTCGACATAAACATTGGGGATGGTTTGGGCGCTGTAATTGCAGTAGTTTACCCAGTAATGGTTCGGGAAGCAGCGGCGCAGGAACGGTGTTGATAGATTCACCTCCAGCAAATTGCAATCGTCATCCAGTTGGACGGGTATGTTTTGGACGGCCGGCATATTCGGGATGGTATTCACCATCCAAGTTGTCGCACAATTTTGTCCATAGTTAAATGGCACGTCGAGACTTAATTCAAGTTGTGTGTCGATGGGGCAAATACCGTTGATTTGGTAAACTCCATTGGCGGTAGAAGTGGTGGTGTAAACCCTGCCAGTTGTTTGGCCAACGGCTTTTACCTTCCAATTAGAAAGGCCAGGCTCTCCTGTTTCATAGGTGCAATTGGCAGAGGTATCTATGAAAACCTGCCCAGCAATGGCGGTGAACAACGTATCATCGTAATTGTACCTGATGATTTGTTTGTAATTGAACAAATTGTAGGTGTTGGCTGACAAGTTTTGTATTGGAAGCCCATTCTCCAATAAATAAACGGAGTCTGGTAGAACCCATGCCACATAGGCATCGCCATCGTTGCCATCGGCATTTCGGTCGAGTCGGGGCAGGTTGGTGGGGATGGAATTTGAATTTGCTTCACACCAATTGAGAACGCCCCAAGTACGAATGATTTTGTCAGGTATCGTGTCGCAATTGAATTCCAAAAGCACGTCTTGATAATTGATGCTTAGCAAAGTGCCGTTCCCTTGCACAACAGTCAATTCTTCTGGGTCGCCAGAGTCTCCAGGCAGGTAATCCTTCGGAATATTAATCGAAAAATCGTAGTTGACATGTATTATCTGCTGAGCTGTGGTGGAGTTCCCTGCATCGTCAATGGCCCAAAAAGTGCGGGTAAGTGTCCTGAGGTTGCCGCAGGCATTGTTGACAAATTCAGCAGCCTGTATCAACGTATCCAGACCACAGGCGTCCCAAGCGTATGCAGTTCCGAAGAATTGGTCAAGTTGTAAGTAATTCTGAGTATCAAGGTTCATGGCGGCCAGGTCATCGGAGGAAATAGTAGTGTCGGCAGGCGGAACCAAGGCAGGTGCGGTTACATCTGGGTTGCATTTTGGCGGAATAACCGTGACATCAACCGTGCAAGAATTGGTGTTCCCTGCTTCGTCAGCTACCCACATAACTACGCCGGAATAGGTTCCCACTGCGGTGAATTCAATGCTGGTCGACGAGGGCATGGTCGGGGAAGCTGGCCCTGTTTCAATGGCAAAATTCAAGTCGCTGGGCGATGAACAATTGTCAAAGCTTCCCGCATTAACTTCAATTGCATGGAATATGGTCAAATCAGGCCCATCCAAACTTAACTGAACCGTCTTATTTTGGTAGCAAACTGGGGTGGGTGGCACCGATTCGCCAATGCAGTTGGTTGTTATTTCAACGTTTCCCCAACAAGAATTTCCAGAAGGCAGGTGCGTGACTTGGAGCGTGTGGGTTCCAGCATCTTGGTAGGTGAAGCTCAAAAATGGCTGAGGTGTTCCAAAGAGCGCATGGCCGATGACCATTTGGTTGAGGCAATACGGACCTCCTTCCAACATATCGGCAGGATAAAAATCCACTGGGTTTGGGGAATTTATTTCAATGGTGATATTGTCGTTGCAAGCCAAGTTTGTGGTACCAGTACAAGCCGTATCTACAGTTATACTCGCAATGCAAAAGTTTGCATTTCCGGCAGTGTCAATAACCCATAACGCAACGGTATCCACGCCTAGGTCCATTTCCTGGTAAGTGACCGAAGTGGTTGATGGAGGCTGATTGGAAACCGGTGCTTTTTCCAAGCGGAAATCCAACAGGTTTGAAGGGGTGCAATTGTCGTAGGAACCAGTGTTTATCTCAGTAGCCTGTACTGTGGTTCCCCCTGGCGCAACCGTCACGTTCAAGTTGGAAACACAATGTGGAGTCGGCAGAACGACATCATTGTTGCAGTCTCCAACGGCCACAACAAGTTCTCCCCAGCAAGCCGCATTTGTGTTTACATCACGGACTGTAATGACGTGGGTGCCTTCTTCCGCACTGGTCAGCGCCAGAAAAGGTGCAAATGGTTCATTCGCTTTCCTGATGGTATAATCCGAGCAGTAGTTGTTGCCTTCCAGCATGGCCCCTGGATAAAAATTGAGGGTCTCGCCGACGGGCACATTTACAATGACTTGCGAATTGCAGACAAGTGTTTGAGCAGGACCGCCCGGGCATGGAGCGTGGATGGTCAAGGTTGCCGTGCAATAATTTTCATTGCCAGCTGCATCCACCACCCACATTACGACATTGTGCTGGCCGATGTCGTCCATATCGTAAATTATGTTGCTCGAACTAGGGTGCGTACCGGAAACAGGCGTTTCTTCCAAGAAAAAACTGAGTTGCTGAGCTGATGAGCAATTGTCGTAACTGCCGTCGTCAAAGTCAGTTGCCCATATTTCGACATTATTGGCTGGTGCCATGATTTCCACGACCAAACCCAATTTACACACCGAGGTAGGCGCCTCAATATCAGGGTTGCATTGTGCGGAAACTTGGACTGCAATGCTCAGAAAAACGAGCAAAAACAGGCATTGTTGTATTAGATTTTTCATTGCGTTGGGTTTCAAATAATGATAGCTATTTTTCATAGGATTACTTTCGATTGTAAGTTGATTTATCGCCGTTTGACCGCTAAGCGGGAAGCAACCTTAGACCAACTGGGGATGATAATCGGTTATGAATGAACTTGTGAAACTGGTTGTAACACTGAAAACAACCGGTTGTCTTCGCTACATTTTTTTCACGGTACAAATATGAGGCGAGCTATGCTGACAGACAAAATCAAAAAATACCAATTGTAGAGCTGATTTTAAACCGATTATTTATGGATGTTAAAAATTTTAGGAATTTTATATGACATTTGTAGAATGGGCTTGACAATTTTTTTAAAAAATAAAATCAAAGAAAACGGCAAGAAAATGCAAGGTTAGGGAACCTCAAATCGGAGAATAAATCAAGTGCGGCGAATAATCAGTCAAGACTATCATTTTTCATTATCAAAAAGCCCCGGACAGAATCGAAGCTGCCGGGGCATTAAGAACCATAATGATTCTCAAACACCTAAAACCCTATTGTTTTAATTGAAAATTAGCCTGCGAGGAATTTGGCTGCCCATCACAGTTTTTCGAAATGCAGCTCCTCCAAATGCTCGCTGTTGTCATCCTTTAATTGGATTTTGTCAGCATCCATGATGATGATAATCCAATCATCATCAAGGTCGGTGAGCGGTTTGCTGCCACTGCCTGAACTGATGTTGAGACGTTGCGAACTGTCGTCGTCAGTGACATTCCAAGTGCCTGAAGTGGTGCTGCCACCAACCGATTCAAAACTGCCATCGGCGTTGAATTTGAAAGTGTAGCTGGAAAAATTGCTGGTTTCATCCTTGTCCTTATCCCAGTAGTAGGTCACTTTCCAATTGCCACCGCCTTGGGTGATGACCGTAGGATTGGAGTTGTTGGATGGAGTGGCATCATCGTCATTGTGACAAGCTGCGAGTGAAAGAACAGTGAATAAAATCAAGCCGAAATTGCTAAAAATGGAAGTTTTCATAATCTTTTAATTTGGATGAAAATGATTGGAAATGCTTCAAAAATAGATGAGCAGGCCAGGGCAAAACAAGTTTAGTTGGATGAATGGGCAAGGCGTTCTGTCGAACTGGAAAATATGGATGCTGAAGCCGAATCAAGCCAAAGTATAACAGGCGTTTTTTAACATCAACCAGCATGCAAAACAGCCATCTTTTCCAATTGGTCAATTCGTTTTCGAGTGTGGAGATGCGGGATGTCCGCAAATTCCTTGACTCCCCGTTTTACAACACGAGACAAGATCTGGTGCAGCTTTTTGATTTTTTGGTACAAAAAACCGAGCCGTCCAAAACGGAAGCATGGCAGCACCTCCAACCCGACCAACCATTCAATGACCAGAAGTTGCGGTTGCTGATGAGCTACCTCCACCGCCTGCTGGAACAGTATATTTCTGTGAAAGAACTGAGTGCAGACGATTATCGCAATCGCTTGCACTTGGCGATTGGCTACCGAAAGCGAGGCATGTCATCGGCTTTTGAACGTAGCCGTCTGGCTTTGGAGAAATCCTTGGTTGAGCAGCCGATGCAGGATGCCAATTTTTACCAAACCCGCTATCAACTCCGTTGGGAACAGTACCACACTGCTACCGCCGACAACCCTTCGGAGAAGCTCCCCCTCGTTGAAATTGCCAGCGATTTCGATCAGTTTTACCTCTCCACCCGCCTCCGGTTGATTTGTTTGGCTGCTGCGCAAATGGGCGTGTACCAAGCTGAAAGCCAGTTGGTTGTGGAAGCTGAAATCTTGTCGATGGCGCAAAAATCTGCTTGGTCAGAAGTGCCAGCGGTGGCCATTTACCTGCATTGCTACCGCATGTTGAAGTCGCCGGAGGAGGAAACGCATTTTCGGAACTTCAAAAAACTGCTGCTCGGTTCAAGCGACTTGTTCGGCTCGGAAGAACTACGTGGCCTATATCTTTTGGCCATCAACTATGCCATCAAGCGCCTCAACGAAGGTCAGAAAAGCTATTTTCGGGAAGGCTTTGACCTCTATAAATCAGGCTTGGCTACCGGACATATCCTCGAAAATGGTGTGCTTAGTCGCTTCACCTATCACAATGTCGTGGCGATGGGGCTTCAGTTGGGCGAGTTGGACTGGGTCAATTTTTTTATCCACGAATACAAAAACACGCTGGAACGCAGCTATCGTGAAAGCTCGTTCAGCTTCAACCTGGCCCGGTTGGAATACACCCGTCGCCGTTTCGATGCCGTGCTGGAATTGCTCCAAAAAGCGAACTACCGAGATCCACTGCTCAACCTTGCCGCCAAAACACTCCTGCTGAAAACTTGGTATGAACTCGGTGAGCATGACCTGCTGCAGTCCCATCTGGATGCCATGCGGAATTACATTCGTCGGAAGCGAGTCATCGGCTACCATCGGACAAACTACCTGAACATCGTGCGTTTTGCCGATAAATTGCTGAAAATCAATTGGATGAACGAAAAGGAGGTTGAGGGGTTACGGGCAAGTTTGAAGGAGGAGGAGGTGCTAACGGAGCGGGAGTGGTTGTTGGGGCAGTTGGAGTAGCTTTGTTTCTCTGACTGTGTTCGCCGCAAAATTCGACTTTCGCCAAGCGAAACGATGATGGCACGCCGGGCAGATTTCCAAACGTAAGTCGGATTTCTTCATGTTAATTTATTCCTGAAGAGGTTGAACCTGAAAACCAGTTTCAAAGATTTATGTTTGTGAAAACAACAACTAATCGAAATGCAAACAAAATCTACAAAAACGCTAATTGCCGCCAATATCTTTATGCTGGTTGTTGTGTTGGTCATGAACTACCTCGCCAATGCCTTGCCAATCGCAGGCCGAACGCCAAAGGAAGTTTCCGACATGTTCCCCACGCTGTTCACGCCAGCAGGTTTCATCTTCGCTATTTGGGGCGTGATTTATCTGCTACTGATTGGTTTTGTGGTGTACCAAGCCCGATTTTGGAACAAAGAAACGCCTGCTTTTTTCGATAAAATAGGCTGGCTATTTGTGCTGTCCTGCATCGCAAATGCAGCGTGGCTCCCAGCTTTTCATACCCTGCATATTACATTGGCATTCGGCATCATATTGATTTTGCTCGGCAGCCTTTTGGTTATTTACCTGCGTCTCGACATCGGCAAGGCCGCCGCTTTTCCTGCTGAGCGGTGGTTGGTACACCTCCCGTTCAGCGTCTATCTCGGCTGGCTCACTGTTGCCTCCATTGCCAATGCCAGCATCCTGCTCACCCACCTCGGCTGGAACGGCGAGCCCGGTGGCCCGCAGCTTTGGACGCTGATAATGATTGGCGCTGCGGTTGCTTTGGGCGTTTGGGCGCTCTTCGCTAGACGGGATTTTGGCTACGCAGCCGTACTGGTTTGGGCGCTCTACGGCATCCATGCACAACGGGTCGCCGACGTGGCTACGGAAGATGGTATGGTGGAAATAGCGACTTTGATTGGGATTAGCCTGCTGGTCATTGTCGCCGTTTACCGTTTGATTAAATCCAATTGATTGAAGATGAGCCATTCATTGACTGAAACAGATATTGACCGCATCATTGGCATGGCATGGGAAGACCGTACGCCATTCGATGCCATCACCATTCAGTTTGGCCTGAAAGAACAGGAAGTCATTGAGCTGATGCGAAAGGAAATGAAGCCTTCCAGCTTTCGAATGTGGCGGCAACGGGTGCAAGGCCGTGCTACAAAGCATCTTGCGAAGCGGGATTTTGCCGAAGGAAGGCATAAATGCGACCGTCAGCGGGCTATTTCAAATAATAAAATCAGCAAGCGCTAAACCCAAATCAGGCCTTCCTCTACCTCACCAAAACAAACTGCTTCTTTTTGTTCAAATCGCCAACCCGTCCACCAAGCCAGTGCCGCATCCACTTGATGCCAGTTTTCAGGTGGCTTCGCAAAAGGCAAGGGTAGCTTTACCGCTAATTGCTCCAAAAAAGCGGGCAGGTCTTTTTTGTAAAAAACAGTGGCTGGGAAAAGCGTCCGCACCAATTGCGCCGGATAGCTTTCGTAAAATGGAATCGCCGGAAAAGCCGCCCGCAACTGCATCGCCCGTGCTGTCAGCCCGCCCAAAAACATGGGAGACATAGCGCCGAGCAATTGGTCGCATTGCCGGTAATGGTAGTTCTCGCCCGCCCCAACATAGACGCCTGGCAAACTCAGCGGCGCATCCAGGTACACGGCGTTGGGTCTTTGCTCCGCAATGATTTTGCGCAGCCAAGCATCGGCGTCCTGTTTTTTGGTGCTTTGCTGGAGCTGCAATTCACTGTCTTTTACTAAGCAAACCACCGTCGTACCTGCCAGCTTTGCACCGAAATCAATGCCAAGGTAAGTCTGCATCAGCGGGTGAGTAAGTTGAAAAATGATTGTAGAAACGGCCCCTTCGGAAAACTGGAAATGATGCCCAAATCCTCCGTCAGCGTCGTTTCATTGTCCAAGAAGGCGAAGATTTTTTGGATGTCGTTCTTGGCATACATGTCATTGAAAAGGCTGGGGCCGAGTTTATTTTGCGCCTGCAAAACGCCGAGGAAAACAGAGTCATAAAACCGGAATTTCGAAGAAAAAAGACCCGTGTTCGCTGGTCGTCCAGCCTTCAGGTTCTCGATGATTTTCTGCGAATTCCGCTCACAGTTCTTGAAGGAGTAGCCGCTCGATGGCTTCACCCAACCGCCCGCCGTTCCGATGCGGATGTGCTTCCCTACCGAGTATTTTTCAAACGGAAAATCAGTCATCGGGATGATGCCGAACTCCGTTTCCACGATTTCAAAGTCCTTGATTTTTAATATTTTATCAAAATACTGGCGCAACATTTCCTCGTAAACTTCCGCTAGCGGCAGGGTAGGGACGAAGAGCGTAAACTCTACCAGTGCCTCCCGTGCGCTCATGGGCAACACGTAGGTAAAGCTCGTTGTGTCCCGCCAGCGCAACCGATAGTCCATCATCGTGAAGCGGGTGGGGTCGAAGCGATCGTCAGGGGTGCGCACCACCCAGCCTTTGAAGGGCTGCAAAACGTAGCGCCGAGCGCCGCTCGGCGAAGGCTGCAAAGCCAAAAACTCCTCAGGCAGCCGACTATCAAACACCCAATCCGCCGAGTATTCCCCCTGTCTCCCAACGATACGAATCGGCTCGCCATTAGCCACCTTCACCACCTCCTCCGTCAGCCAAGTGATGTTCGGGGCAGCGGCCAGTTCCTGTTTTGCGAAGCGGTAAAAATCCAGTCCCCGCAGCATCTTGTAGCGGTAGGGCAACAAGTTGAGCGGGTGGTGTTGGTCTTTGTAGAAAAAATCGCCCTGCGCCCAGGATTGGGTGAGCAGGCTGTCGCATTTCCCCTCGCCTTTTTCCCAAAAGCACCAGGTTCGGTCGTTCTCGTCCTTGCCATCCTTTTCGAGGAGGAGGATTCGCTGCTCCGCAAAAAACGGGTCGCTGCGCATGGCCAGCGCCAACTGCAAGCCAGCGGCCCCAGCCCCGATGATGGCGATATGGTAGTGGTTTGGCGGCATATTCTGGGCCGAAAATAGTTTGGCCGAGGTATAAAATGTGGGAAGGGGGAAAAGGTTTTGGGAAGCTTATCACTTTGGAAATTTAATTCTACGTTTTAAACCTTTAAAGTCAAGATTGTCGCAATGGTTGTCGCCGCTTTGTCTTCGTAAAACGAAATGTCCTCGTAATACAGGCAATCGTGGTGTGGACGGGTCGCCTGCGGCAATTACAAAGCGGCGCATAGCAAAGAAAACACAAGAAATACGTAGAATAGACGATTAGTAAAACGAAAAAAGTATACTTGCAGATAAATCAGGTCTTCTTGAAAAACATAATTCAAACACTATTGTAAAACGAACCAAACATGCGTGATAAAATTGGACTTAAAGAAGCCATGTCGATTGGTATCGGCGGGATGGTTGGCGGTGGGATATTTGCCGTGCTGGGCCTTGCCGTTTCCATTGCCAAAGGAGGTACGCCAATAGCTTTTTTGTTTGCTGGAATCATCGCATTGCTGACTTCCTATAGCTATGTCAAACTCTCGTTGACCTATCCCGACCGGGGTGGCACTGTGAAATTCGTTAATGAAGGCTTCGGCAAATCGGTATTCAGTGGTGGAATCAACAACTTGCTTTGGGTTAGTTATATCATCATGCTTTCCCTATATGCCTCTGCATTTGGTTCTTATGCACCGAATTTATGGACCATTATTGATAAATCCACGGACTTTCATATTTATGCCAGTTTCGTGATAGTATTGGCGACGGCGATTAATTATTATAGTATAAAAGTAGTGGGGAAAATAGAATCCTATGCCGTTGTCATTAAGCTTTTAATTTTGCTATTATTTGTTGCTGTTGGCATTTATGGCCTGTTTGGAAATCCTAACCTCGCTCAGTTATCAGTCTCGAATTGGGAAGGCCCTGTAAAGCTTTTTACTGGCGGCATGGTGATTTTTGTAGCATACGAAGGTTTTGAACTCATTGCCAATGCGGCACCTGATATAGAAGACCCTAAAAAGAATATACCCAAAGCTTATTATTATGCAGTCATTTTTGTCATTCTATTGTATATTATCATAGCAGCCGTGACGGTCGGTTCTTTGCCATTTAAGGAAATCAAGACGGCGGAGGATTATGTATTGGCAGAAGCGGCTAAGCCAATGCTGGGGCAAATCGGGTTTTCGATTATCACCATTGCTGCCCTGATTTCTACTTTCTCAGCCATCAATGCCTCGCTGTATGGCGGCAGTCGGGTGAGCTATGAAATCGCAGAAGATGACGAACTGCCGCACCAACTCACTGGCAAACTCTGGAATCAACCCATTGGCTTACTGATAACTGCCATCGCTACTTTGTTGTTAACCAACCTGCTGCAATTGGAAAGTATCTCCACGGCTGGAAGCGTCGGATTTCTATTGGTTTTTGCGACTGTCAATTATGTTGGGTTTAAACGCTATGATAAAATTGACGGCAACCGGATTATCCCTATTATTGGATTTCTGCTCTGCACCATCGCAACGGTGATTTTGATAAGCCAGCAATATTCCTCTAATAAAACGGGGGTTATTTTGGCTATTTCCATTGTTGCATTGTGTTTTTTGATGGAATGGGTTTATAAGAAAAAGGTGGGGGAATAGCACTAATGCCTTGATAGTACTTTGCATTTTTAAAACGGCAAGGAGTGGGCAGCAGGGAAAAGTACTGCAAGGTGGGCTTTGCAGTACTGCAAGGTGGGCTTTGTAGTACTATATGGTGGGCTTTGTAGACTGCAAGGTGGGCTTTGTAGTACTATATGGTGGGCTTAAAGTTCCTCAAGGTGGGCTTTGTAGTACTATACGGTGGGCTTTGTAGAACTGCAAGGTGGGCTTAAAGCTCCTCAAGGTGGGCTTTGAGGAACAATAACCCCACCTTGTTGGACTAAAATCTTGCTTTGAAATTGGGCATTAGGATTACTAAAGCTTCAAGGTTTAGTAATCCTGAAAGAAGGATGGTAAAAAAATGGCTAGCAAAAGCAGGATTTTTGCAAAAACTTGGATAAATTCGCCCTGTTCAAATATGTATCTAGGAGAAAACCTGAAAAGCTGGATTGGCAGTTGGTTGATAAGCCAATAGCTCCAGCCTAAGCCAACAAATTAAAACTTTAACATTTTATGCGTGATATACAGTAGTCTATTGGTGACAAAGCGGAAATACACGCAATTGTGTGTATGGACGGGATTGCGTGTATACGGAAGTTGTCATCAATTAAAAATAAATAAAATACAAATTCAATCCAATGGCAAAATCTACTTCCAATGGAATTAACTTAGAAGAAATTCACAAATCATGTGGAGAAATATTTAGTACTGAATTATTAGAATCACCAAATGGACGTTCCTTAGCCTGTGGCATTTGGGATGCAATGATTGGCGACGATGGTTCTAATGATAATTGTATTGGAGAAAATTTTAATCAATTAATCCAAACACTAAAATCAGGCTGGTTTGAAGGATATATTCCAAATGGAGGCACAAGAATTCAATTTTATACTTACACCTATATCTTCTGGCTCTACCTATTTCTTGAAAGGATTGAGGTGATTTTAAATGAAATAGACCCAGAAAGGTCATATGCTCCGATAAATGATTTTTATAGAAAATTAAATACGATGAATGAAATCAGACTTTGGGCTAACTTCATTAAGCATCCAAAAAATTTCATTTTCGTGCATTGGCCAGATTTCACATTTGTTGGGCAGGTCATTAGAAAGAATGCGAATACAAAAATTATCAATACTGCATACCTGAAAAATCACTATTCAAATGAGAAGCAAAATAAACCAGATGAATTAGATAATAATGATGATGTTGTGGTTCAGTTCCCTAAATTGGTTGTCATCACGAAAGGCTTTTGCGATGATTTGACCAGTTTCATTAATTTCATTTGTGATAATAAAATGCTCAGAGATAAACTAAGAATCAAATCAAATAGGAAAAACTGATGACAACAATGCATACCTGCCCATGCCCAGCAAAAGCTGGGCATGGGCAGGTATGCGGGACGTCGGCAACCAAAAAAAATATAAATGGCAAAAAGACTACCTACAGAGTTTGCGATTAACATGAATTTGGAGAAGATGATGATTCTTCAACAGGCTGAATTAGGATTAGTGAGTCAATATGGATATTTCGATGAGTACAATCCTTGCCATCTATATTTTATTTGTAGAAGGCCAAGACTGGCTTTAAATCCTGCAAAATTTGAAGCAACTGATGAATATATTCAGCTTGTTGTAAATGTCCATATAAAAGATGAAATTGAGGAGCGAGAATATAAGTTTGAAAACAACTTTGAAACAAGCAAAATTGAATTAAAATGTGAATATCCTTATAGCTTTTTTCAATTAACAAGTAATGGCGAAGTGCTAACGGGAGGAAAAATATCTCCATTCTTACAAAAGTTTCCAAGAATGTACACAAAAGCAGATTTTTTAGATTTGGAAGTTCTTTACATTGGTCAATCATTTGGGGTAGAAGGTGCAAGAACCGCACCCGATAGGTTGAAGAGCCATTCAACGCTACAAGGCATTTATGCAGAAGCGATTTCAAGGAATCCTGATAGTGAAATTTGGTTAGCCTTGGCTTCTTTTGCCCAGATTAATATAACAATGATGGATGGGAGAACAAAATTTACAGATGAAGAATTAGAAATTGATAATAAGAGATGGATAGAAGTAACTAAAAAATTAAATTGGGAAGGAATAAATGAACAACAAAAAATCAATTTTACAGAAGCTGCATTAATTAAATACTTTCAGCCAAAATACAATGTAATTTACAAAGATTCATTCCCAAATCCAGCACACAAGACATACTCTGAATGCTATGAGTTAGATATAAATGCAGTAGCAATAGAGATGCAAACATATGAGGTGGTAAATTGCTTCATGTATTCTGAGGCAGTAGAAAAAGCACCTTGGCATATGCATCATTTCTTACTCAATTCGACGGAAGAAAGGAAAAGCATATTCGAAATTATATAAAGAGTTGGCAGCTACACTGCCGTTATCCTTCACCCCTCCCCCAACCTCCCCACCATCCCCCCAAACAAAAAGAAATGAAACGGCAGCATCGCATACCAGTACAATCGGCCCCAAAGCCCACGGGGTCGGAAGGTAGCCGTTTGTGTCAGCACCGATTCGCCATTTTTCTCTGAGATGCAGAACTCCAGCCAGGCATCGCCGGGGAGTTTCATTTCAGCGTAGAGGAGTAGGCGTTTGCCAACTCGGTCGGCCACCAGCACCCGCCAGAAGTCGAGGGAATCGCCAGCGTGTAACTGGTGCGCATGGGTACGGCCCCGTCGCAGCCCGACCCCACCGACCATTTTGTCGAGCAGCCCCCGCATTTTCCAGAGGACATTGCCGTAGTACCAGCCCTGCTGGCCGCCAAGCCGCCAGATTCGGTCGAGCACTTCATCCTCATGGCCTGTCACGATGCGGGTTTTCTCGTCCTTGAAGCAGCCGAATTTCGGCACTTCGATGTATTCCATCAGTTTCGGATTGGTGTTGAAGGAACTGAAAGCATCCTTCCAACTGCTTACGACCATGTGCTGTTCGATGCGCCGAAAGGCCAGCTCCACGGCGGTTTTGTAGGGCAAAAGCTCGATGCCCAACTCGGTAGCGAGGCTGTTCGGGCGGCAAATCACGTTGATTTTCATGCTGTCCACGAGGTTTTGCGCCAAACGGTAGGAGGTGGAAGTGATGAAATACAGCCAGTAGGATGAGAGCTTCGGCGTCATGACCGGCACGGGGATGATGATGCGCCGTAGCCCCCGCACCTCAGCGAATTGCAGCAGCATCTGTCGGTAGCTCAGCACGTCCGGCCCGCCGATGTCGAAGTCTTGATGGTAGGTATTTTCCCGGCCCATCACCCCCGACAGAAACTGGATGACGTTGCGGATGGCGATGGGCTGGCACAGGGTGTTGAGCCATTTCGGGGCAACCATCACGGGCAGTTTTTCCACCAAATCCCGGATGATTTCAAAGGAAGCGCTGCCTGAACCGACAATGATTCCCGCCCGCAGCACCGTGACTGGCACTTGGCCGCTTCGCAGGATTTTCTCCACTTCGAAGCGGCTGTTGAGGTGGTCGGAAAGCTCGTCCTCGTTGACGATGCCACTCAGGTAGATGATTTGGCGACATTGCGTAGCACCAACTAAACTCAGGAAGTTCTCGGCAGTTTGGGATTCCTTCTTCGCAAAGTCGCCTTTGGTGCTCATGGCGTGGATGAGGAAAAACGCCACATCAATATCATCGGGGAACACCGTCCCCGGCGCAGGGTCGAGGAAGTCCACTTCAATGATTTTGATGTTCTCATGGGTTGGCCCATCGAAGCGCCTTTTGTTGCGGACGCAGCAGTACACCGTGTGCCCCAGTTCGAGCAGCACGGGAAGCAGTCGTTGGCCGATGTAGCCGTTGGCACCAGTGAGTAGGATTTTCATGGGAGCTAAAACAGGGAAGGTGGGAAAATGTTAGGGTTGAAGCACGATTATGGATAACCACTTTGGGCGCTAATTGAAAATCAAGGCTGTATTTCTTTTTTAACAGCTAAAAGAAATAAGGCCGTAAAGTGTGCTAGCATTTTGTACAGTATGTTTTTGAAGCAATTTTCTTTAAAGTTAAGCATCCTACCTCATATCCTTTGCCTCGTCTCCACAGTTATCTCAGAGCCTTCCGCCAGCATGACCGAGGTAGGTTTCATGCCATTCAGGATGAGGAAATCCTCGCCGTAGTTCAGTGCAAAATCAGCTTTGATGTCGTAGTTTTTTACTTCGTAAACCTCCCATTTAGGGTGGGTGACTTGGTACTCGATGGTAGTATGCTCATCCTGTCGGGAATAGCCCCAGTAATGCTCGGTGATGAACTCCGCCTCGCTTCCCGGCAGCATGGGCTGGGCTTTCATGTCCGCCTCCACTTGTATGGAATGCCATTGGCCGCCCCGTTTCCAGCTATATTCGATGGTCTGGGAATCGGGATTAGTCTGCCAGCGGTGGCGCATGGGCATGAATTTGTAGTGCTCCTTGTAAATCGTATTGGCAACCCAAGCGATGGCCGCTTTGGGTACAAATTCGTTGATAAAAACGACGCCCCGCTTCCATTCGCCATCCTGGCAATAACGGACGTAGAAACGCAGGTTTACTTCTTCAAACTCGGTATGAAACGGAACCCAACAGTTTAGCAACCTAACTTTTTTAAAGAGGAAACCAACGAGGCTGACATAGCAACGACCTTTCCAAATATCCAGTTCGGTGCCTTGAGGTAGGTACTTGAAAAGCAAAGAGGGCTCGACTTCGTAATTGGCAAGCGCCAATTTTCGCCACTGTGCGTTTAGGAAACTCATTTGATGTTATGGATTAGCGCATTGAAAATTAATAAGGAAGCCATTAACTACTCATGTTCTTTTCCTTGATGAAAAGAACCAAAAATCAAGACTGTATTTCTTTTTTAACGCTGTTGAACCTATCAAAACCCTAAACTAAACCAAACTCGCTGCGCTCAAACAGGGTTTAGTTTTTAACGGGTTTTGATAGGTTCAACAGCTAAAAGAAATAAGGCCATCCAAAAAAAGCCAGCTTGATATTAAGTGGCAGTTTTAAGCACAACTATCAATAATTTTCAAACGCCAACCTTTGTCACCTCTCGAATCATCTCGTAACTGAGCGGCTGCTGTTGCAAATCAGCGAAGCGGCGGATGGCGAAGTTCGGCTCGAAGGTGAATTTTTCACCACCCCGCATCGTCCAGCCCGTTTTAGGGTTTTGGATTTCGTTGAGCAGCAGCCCGATGCCGTTGGCGGACTTCACAACGTCACGAATGCTGTACATTTTTTCCTTGATGGGCCGGTTCGGGATGTCGGCGATTTGTTCCGGTGTGAAATTGTCGTCTATGCAGATGATGTCCATAACTTGCCTTTTTTGCAAAAATAATAACCGAAATTGAAAGCAAAGGAATTGAATCAACCTTGCGTGCTTGCCCAAGCTTCCCGGTCAGGCAGGGTATGCCGTTTCAGGATGCGACTATTTTCTTTTTTGACTGCATTGTCACTTCGCATACTCCAAAGTTTTTCTCTGGCAAAACGGTGTGCAGCCTTTATATCCACAACTGGTGTGGGGTAGTCCTTTCCAAGTGCGACACCATACAACTGCTGCTCCATAGCCGACATTTTCCACGGTTCATGAATGAAATTCTCAGGAACATTGCGCAGTTCCGGCACCCATTGTTTCACGAAAATACCTTTAGGGTCATTGTCTTGGCCTTGTTTCACAGGATTATAGATTCTGACGGTGTTGATGCCAGTAACGCCAGATTGCATCTGCCATTGGGGGTAGTGGATTCCCGGCTCAAAATCAAGGAAAAGCTTGGCGAGCCATTCGGCGCCAGGTTGCCAGGGTTGCCAAAGTAGGTGCGTCAAGCAGGAAGCCAGCATTGCCCTCATGCGGAAGTTCACCCAGCCAGTTGCTATCAGGCAACGCATGCAGGCGTCGACAAGTGGGATTCCGGTTTGACCCTGTTTCCAGGAATCAAAAAGGATGGGGTCTGTTTTCTTCTCCAAAGCATCATAGCCACGGTTCACGTTTTCAAACTCCATGCGGTCCTCGCTTTCGAATTTTTGGATAAAATGTGCCTGCCAGCGCAACCGTGATGCAAAGGCCGCATGTTGAAACTTCCTGCCATGTGCTGCATGTGATTGAGCGGCAGCTTGCCAAACTTGCCGGACGCTCAAGCATCCCCAAGCGATGTAGGGTGAGAGTCGGCTACAGCCTCGACGGCTTTCTAGGGGTTTTGAAATGGACTTGGCATAATTCCGAATGCGGTTGTTCAAAAAGTCTTTGAGGTAAGCGTGGGCGTAGGATTCGCCTCCAGGTTGAAAATTTGGATGGAGCTTTTTTGGGGCAATATCAGGTACTTTTAGATTTGAAACATCAGCTTGTTTCCAGTTTTCCCAGTCCACTTTCGCCAGAGGTGCTGCCATGAAATCATACCAACTTTCCCGCCAGGCTTTGCGGTTGCGTAGGCCACGTACCACACCGTTGGCGACGCTTTCCTGCCAGTTGATATTTTGTTTTTTGCAAAAATGGGTAACAGCCTTGTCACGGTCGTACGTGATTTTCAGTCCAGTTTCCTGGTAAGAATATATGGTTTGGATAGAAAAATGCGACAACAATTGAGCAAATACAGGTAGCACCTCCGACTCATACACCAGAATTTTTACACCAAATGACAACAGTTGCCTGTTCAAATCCTCCAAGCTTTGACTGACGAATCGCCAATGTCGTTCGTCATATTGCGGTGCTGCCATCACCGAAGGTTCGAAAATATAGAGCATTAAAACAGGAAGTCCAGCTTTCTGCGCCAGCAATAAAGGCTCATGGTCACGCAGTCTCAAGTCTCGCTTGAACCAGACAATGTTTATCGGCAACCGGGATGAATTCATGTTAACTTTTGGGCAGCGCTTCCAATTTTTGCAGTACTTCTTCCGCCTGCGCCGATTTTTCAGCATAGCCCTTGATGTCGCCCTTGCGCTGCAAATCACGGGCTTCTTCAAGCAGCTTAGCATACTGTTCTCGCAATTGCTTGGCGGGGTCTTTTTTGAATAATCCGAACATGGTTGTGATTGTTGAATTGTTAGATTGTTGAATTGTTAGATTGCTAGGTTGTCATGATACGAGTAACAATAAAACAATATAGCAATAAAACAATTCAACAATCAAGCAATCTTCAGAGCCGACATCCCACCATCAATTCCAATGACTTGGCCAGTTATCCAGCCGCTTTTTTCGGTTAAAAGAAAATGGGAAAGTTCGGCGATTTCACTAGCTGTGCCGACCCGTTTCAAAGGATGTCGGGCGGCAGCGGCTTCCTTTTTTTCTTCGGAACTGAGCAGTCGGGCTGCTAACGGCGTATCGGTCAGCGAGGGGGCGATGCAGTTCACTCGGATGCTCGGTGACCACTCGGCAGCGAGGCTTCTGGTGAGCCCTTCCACGGCGCCTTTTGCTGTCGCAATGGAGGCATGAAACGGCATACCTTGACCAACGGCGACTGTACTGAACAGCACCACTGCGGGATTTTCGGCATTTTTCAGCGCTTTTTGCGAAGCCTGCAACACCTTCACTGCGCCAAGTACATTGATGTGAAAATCTTCGAGAAATGCTTCTGGTTTCAGTGAGCAGAAGGGCTTTAAGTTGATGCTGCCGGGACAGTAGGCGATGCCATCCAAACTGGCAGGCAACTCGTTTTCGCTCAACTCCTCTTCTAGTAGATTTTTGGGTAAATACGTGACACCCGGCAAATCGGATAAGCTGCCCCCAGTTCTGGAAACGACCAAAACTTGGTGTCCTTCGCCGCTCAGTTTTTTCACCAAAGCCAATCCAATGCCTGAAGAGCCGCCTGCGATAAGGTAATTTTTCATGGAGCCGCTGTTTGTTTTGTGCGGCGATTCAACAGGGTTGTTCGGAAATGGTTTACGCCATTTGAGGAAAATTCTGGCACCGACTGCCAACTGTCTAACTGCTCACTCAAAATCACCCCATGCCTCCCAGCACTTGCAATAAATACCCCTTTTTCCGTTGTGCTACGGGCAACTCGGCCCCGTCACTCATCACCACCTCGCCGCCGAATCGGTTCACGTAGCTCTGCACGTGGTCTAGGTTCACGAGGTGCGATTTGTGGATCCGCTCAAAGCGGTGGCGGGCCAATGTTTCCTCCATATCTTTTAGCGTTTTAGCCAATAAAAGCTTCTTGCCATTTTCAAAAAAAACAGTGGTGTAGTTGCCTTCGGAAGCCAGCCGGACAATACTTCGCACTGCATGTAAATGGATGCCATCAGCGGTGGCGAGGGCAATGCGGTCGGGTGGGGAAGTGGCCGAGCGGTACTGCTGCATGAACTGTTGCATTTGCGTGTTGAACGAAGTTTGCTGAGTTGCCAGTGCCTTGTCAACAGCGGCACGAAGCTCTTCAGCGTCGATGGGTTTGAGCAAATAATCGAGGGGGGCGAATTTGATAGCTTTCAGTGCGTAGTCGCTGTAAGCAGTGGTGAAGATTGTTTTAAATGACTGATAATCAACTTTTTCCAAAATGTCAAAGCCAGAGCCATCTGTCAGTTGGATGTCCAAAAATAGCAAGTCAACATCTGCTTGTTTGCGAATCAAATCTACAGCTTCCGCCACAGAACCAGCTTCTCCAATGATGCGGATTTCAGGGCAATGCAGGTCGAGTTCTTGGCGCAGCGTGCTGCGGGCGTTGGGTTCGTCGTCGGTAAGTATGGCTTTAATCATGTGCGAATCTATTTTGAATTTAATTCCATCGGTAAATGTAAAACGACTGTAGTGCCAGCAGCCTCGCCATTTTCATTGACTAAATCCCTGACCTCTAGCGCAGGTACGTTCCCGTCTGTTTTGCGAAGCAGTCCCAGCCGTTCCTCAGTGATGGCTGTTGCCAAAGGTTTGTGTGGATCACGCAGTTTAGACATGGCCGCTGCCGCTGTCCGACCGATACCATCGTCTGTCACTGTGGCCACAATTTCATCTTCATTTTTGGTAAAATGTACCGAAACATGCCCCTTGCCCTGCTTGCTCACTATGCCGTGAATCACCGCATTTTCCACGAAGGGTTGAATGACCATCGAGGGAATCAGCGTGGTCGAAGGCAGGATATCCGGTGCTATGGTCACGCTAAAGTCCATTTTGTCAGGGTAACGGATTTGCGAAAGCTGCATGTAAATTTTCAGCAATTCGGCCTCCTGTTCAATTGGGATGAAAGCATCGGAATAGTCGAGGTTTAACCTCAACAGCCGGGCGAACTTGGCAATATAACTGTTCGCCTGTGTGATTTTGTCCTGACCGTAATAGCCCTTGATAGTGTTGAGGGCGTTGAAAATGAAATGTGGGTTCATCTGCAGCCGCAAGGCCAACATCTTTAGGTCGGCGTTTTTGGTTTGGAGTTCCAGGCGTTCGTTTTCGCTTGACATGAGCCGCTGCTGCAGTTCATAGCGGTTGCGCAGCTTTCTCTCCCGCCATTTTACCCACAAAAAAACCATCATAGCTGCTGTGGCCACCAAGCCAACAATGAACCACCATTGCATCCAGAACGGCTTCAAGATTTGAAACGAAAACGCAGCAGCTACGGCACTTTCCACACCAGAACTGTTCACTGCCACTACCTCGAAGCGGTATCCGCTAGGGCGCAGGGAGGCGTACTCCACGGCTTCGTTGGCGGTGGTGTGCCAATCTTCGTCTAGCCCATGCAGTCGGTAGCGATAATGCAGTTTCTTGAAATCCTTGAAAGAAAGGCCCTCAAAACTGATGGTGAGTGAATTTTCAATGGCCGGAAATCGCAATTTTTCGTGGAGCGGTTGTGGCTGTCCGTTCATGGTCAAATGAGTCAGGTAAATAGGGGGCGAGGGTAGCTTCTTGGTGAAGATGGCATAAGGCACAGCCACCAAACCGTCGTCTTTTCCTAAAAAAATTTGATCGCCGATTCGCTCTACGGCGTTCAGTTTTTCTGGCCCAATGCCATGAATATTGGAATAGTCATTCAGTTGCAGCTTACCGGGTGGACCTTGCACCATCATCAAGCCGCTGGCTGTGGCTATCCAAAATTGGCCGCTGGAATCTTGGCAGAAATCCCTGCAAATCTTGGCGGGCTGGCCTTTTGAGGCAATTTCCAGGCTATAGATTACCTGCCCATTGCGCAGCGCAAAGAGCCCGTGTCCCTCCGAAAGCGCCCAGAGCAGCTTCGTTTCTTCATCGAAAATCAGGTCTCGGATTGCGTAAGGCAGCACGGCATCGCTCATTTTGTCCTGGTAATAAAATAAGCCATTGGGTGTGGCCAGCCAAGTCTTGTCTTTTTCGTCAAAAACGATACGATCTACCCGTTGTGTACTGAGGATTTGGGGAAGATGAGGAAGGTAAAGTTTTAAAATTTCGCTTTCATGGAGGTTAGGGTTGGAAATGGCATACTTCGGCAATTCAGTTTTTGGTATCAAATACAAGCCACCCAGCGCCGACCATAGGTTGCCTTTCCTGTCTACATTCAAATCTGTAGAACGAAGCATGTAGAATTGCTTTTCAGTACCTTTTCGGAAGAGTACACCCGCTTTACCAGATATGATTGTGGTACCATCGGCCATGTGCCGGATGTTGCTGATTGCCCTTTTGGTGATGTTCTTGGGGAAATCTTCAAACGTCTCCAATTTTCCGTTTTCCAGCATTCCGTAGATATTGTCAGGCATCCCAAACCAGAGCTGTCCTTTGGAGTCGGCTGCAAGGCTGTTGACTTGAACGGGGCCTTCGCTGTTTGCTTTGCGCAAATGAAGGATTTCAGGGGCTGGCGCATAAAAAACACCATTATCCAAGGTGGAAAACCAAAGCCCTCCTTCTTGGTCCTCCAAAATGGCGCTGACTTGGCTATCGGGCAAGTACACCTGTTTCAAAGCCAGGTTTTGTCGGTCAAAAAGATAAGCACCGTTCCTGCTGCCTAGCCAAAGCTGGTTCGGAGTGGGCGTGACCGAAATAACCTCGTTCATGAATTTTGGGAAAACCAAGGTTTTAATGACACTTCGCCTCAAATCGCTGTAAATCATTAGCTGGTGGGTGTCAGTGACGTAGATGGTGTCGTTCCAATTACTGATTTTCAGGGGTTTGGCCAAAATGGGCAACCGGTCAGTTTTGGTAACTTTTCGATGAGTGTAGAATCCAAATGCCATGCTGTCTGATAAAACGCTGATGGTGTCGCCACGGGATGGCCATATCAGGGCTAATGATTCTGGCAGCGTTTCAAGGTGGGCCGAATTGTTTTGAAAGTCAAGCCTACCCAGGTTTTCTTTGGAAAGTAAGATAATGGAGCCATTTTGTTCTTCAAAAATATTGAGGATTAGGTCGCCAAGTTCAAAGCCCTTTAATAGTGGGGTATCATGTTCATCATGCATTTCACCATCCAAGTAAAAACTCGGCTTGCCGTTCAGCGTAGCGAACCAGATGCGACCTCGGCTATCCTCAAAACTGGTAAAAACCTCATTGTCGGAAAGCCCGTCGGCGGTTGTGAAATTGGTAAAATGAGCCCCATCAAAGCGGCTGACGCCAACATCTGTGCAGAACCAGATATAACCTCGGCTGTCTTGCGATACGAAGTACACATTGTTGGAAGGTAGGCCGTCACGTACCTTGTAGTTTTTGAAATAGGGCGATTGCCCGGTGGCGCTAGCGCAGGCAATTAAAAGTATGGATATCAGAAACAAGTTTCTCCGCATGAGGACAGTGCAAATAAACGGTGTTTTGGGGTAAGCGGTTGCAAATAGAATAAGCCGAACCAAGCGTAGAATCAAGCAACAGCATCGTTTCCCTGAAAAACATGAAAATCCAATTTTATAGGCCGAATTTTGTAAAAAGAATAACTTTCAAGAATAGCGAATTAACGATAGGTGTGGCTTGCGGCAAAGTTTCGGCCATTGAAAGAATGGGGAAATTGGCCGCAAGCCTTTTTTATGCAATCAATGAAAATGCTTTTGGTGAGAATTTATAGTTAGTATTGCAAGAATTTGCGTTGAAAATTGCTTGCATGAAGTTAATCAGTTTTGTTCTCCAGTTGCTCTTTTTGCTGAAGGTTTATGGCCAAAATAAACCTATCAATGTCTATATATTCCCTGGTACTGGCTCCGATGAGCGGCTTTTTTCAAAGCTGGTTTTACCTGAAAATTACACCGCAAATTATATTCAATACTCAGTGCCGGATAAGCATGCCAAATTGAGGGAATATGCCGAATTATTATCAGAACAAATTGACACGACAAAGGCATTTGTGTTGATTGGTGTTTCGGTTGGTGGGATGATTTGCACGGAATTGACTGACCTACTTAAGCCAGAAAAAACCATTATTATTTCAAGTAGCAAATGCAGGCAGGAGCTACCTCGGCAATATCGTTTTCAAAAGTATATTCCAATAAATAAGTTGTTTGGGCCTCGGTTTATCAAGGGCATGTCTTTCGTTGCGCAAGCAGTCGTAGAACCAGACAGAAATAAGGAAAAGGCAATTTTTAAGGCTATGTTGCACGATAAGAACCCTAAGTTTTTAAAGCGTACCGTGAATATGATAATCAATTGGGATAGAAGAAAATATTCACCAAATATCATTCATATTCACGGCACGAAAGACCATACTTTGCCATTAAGGAACATCAATCCAAGCATTATCATACAAGGCGGTTCACATATGATGACTTTGACTGAAGGTGAGAAAATTAGTGGGATTGTCCGAGATATTTTGTTGGGAATAAAAGTAAATCTTTAAAATATGGACACACGAAATTAATTTCAAATGCGCATGTCCATATTATTTACATAATCATATTTTTTTCACAAAAAACGTCTTCCTGCCTTGCTCCAACAATTGCATGTTGTCAGGATTCTTGGAACGGTCAGCCTTGTCTGGTGGCACAATATTATTGTCTTTTACTGTGAAAGCATATTTATAAGCCGTTTCCTGCCCTGACTTTTCGTCTTTTAAAAGCACCTCAACCGTATAGTTTCCATCCTTCATGTTTTCTTTAAGGAAAAATGGCCTGTTGTTAGGGCCAGTAGTAGGCGGCGGATATGAGTGAAATGTCATGTCAAATTTTTTCCAAACACAGTTTTCAGCATAGATATCGTTCCATTCGATGTTTGCCGAAGTGCCTGAACCTAGCCGATATACGCCAACCATTTTGCCATCCCTATTTAATTTTACCTGCGTTTTATAAGGTTTTCTTTTGTCCCAGCGGGCTGCATTTTCGACTTCAGTTGTCTGGTAGGTGTGGTAAAAATTAAAGATAAAATGTCCATCCGGACCAAAATCAACGTAGCCCCAGTCTTCCCAAGGCCCACTTAGATGATAAAATGCAGAAACAGGTGAATATGGGTCAGTGTTGGTGAGTTTTTCTACCTTAAATGGAAAAGTATAGAATGGCGCATCTCCTGCCCAAAATTTCAACTCATATTCGCCTTCCGCCATTTTCACGGACATCGGCATTCCTTGTTTTTCAATCAATTGCATTTGCTGGAATGGGGCGGTGGTCGCCTTTGCTCCATAATATAGCGTGCCCCGCACATTACCCGAAGCTTTTTCAATCACTTCCATGCGCAGCAGTGGGGTGGGGTTGTTGTAGCTTTCATAAGTTACGTCCTTGCCCGACTTTGTTTTCTTTGGCAAAAATGAAACTTCCATGTTATTCAGCCTGAGGTCAGCAGTGGTGGCATTGAAATACCAGCAGGATTGTGAAAGTAAGTCACTCCACAACACAGCAGGTTTAAAGCGCTCCGAATCGAAATCAAGGCTGACAGTGGAATTTTTGGCACCACCAACTTCCCCACTTGATAACGGTGAATTACTGTTTGAGACACCACTGTCTCTTGAACCAGGTTTCGCTGAAGTGGAGTTGGGTGCAGGGGTCTCAGTTTTGGCTTTGGTCTTAAGTTTGTCTTTTGCAAGTTTGCCCAAATTCTGGGCTTGCAAGCCAATAGCACCCAGTAAAATCAGCAAGTTTAAAATGAGCTTCTTTTTCATAAAGTCAATTTTGAATTATGGTTAAATGCCAGCTTTCACACTGAATATTTAGCGTAAAATATGGCTTTGGTTTATGCTTATTTTTCTATTAAAAACCGCTGACTAACCAGCTTTCGGCCATCATATACTGTCAGTGAATAAAGGCCGTTCATCAATGTGCTTAAGTCTAATTGAGTGCTTTCTGTAAGGTTGAATTGTTCTATCATCCTGCCTGTTTCATCAAAAACATATACGTTGGTTTCAGGTGAGAAATCACCATTTATTTGAACCCACCCGGAGCTGGGATTGGGGAAAATGCTGAATTCATCTTCAATGGATTCACTAGGCACAAAAACAGATTGGATATTCGATACTTCCTCCTTACCATCGAAATCAATTTGCCGAAGGCGATAATAATTCAGGCCTGGTGTGGGCTTTATATCCGAATAAGAATAAATATGTGCATTATTTGAATTGCCATATCCTTCTACAAAGCCAAAGTCTGTCCAGTGCTTGGTATCAACACTTTTTTCTACATAAAAGCCTTGGTTCATTTGCTCGGAAGCGGTGCGCCATGCAAGGCGCACCATCCTGTTTTCATCGAGTATTGCTGAGAAATCGGTTAATTCAACGGGCAGAGCTGACATAGCATTGATTATGACCGCATTGCTAGTATAGGATATGGTCCAATTGATACCTGAGACGGTGGGATAATTAACAGTGGAATATGTTCCAACCCTATTTGTCGCTTCTAAAACAGTATATGTTTGACCAGCAGTCGGCGTAAATCCATTTATCAAGGATATGGACAGAGTACCCGCCAGATTAGCAGTTCCCGTCACATTGATTTTGTCGTGCTGTGTGCAAGGCGTTGTACCCCCAATTTCAATCAAAGTGACTGGCGTCGGCGAGCCGCTTATATTTGAATACCCACTGTTGAATTGGAAGCAACCCGCAGTGCTGGTATTACCCGGTAGAAAATTATTGTTGTTGTCGAATGAGTTGGAGCCGCCAAAGCTGCCCGAACCTTTCACAATGGCATTGACCGTTCCAGACCTGTTCGTGTTGAGGATGCCATCATTCGTCAGGGCGAGGTTGAAGCCGCCAATGGTCGCTCCGCCAATCCCCGCCCCGAAATTGATGGTTCCGCTGGCATTATTAATCACCGAACCGGGTATGAAACCTGTCTGAATTCCAGCCTTGGAAGCCCCCGTTGACAGAATATTCAAGGTACCATTATTTGTGATGCTGCCAGCGGCGGTCGGGCCAAGCCCGATGCCGGTTCCAGCAAGGGAGGTGGCACCAATGTCAATCGTCCCGTTACTGGTGAATGTCATACCACCAGCTTGGAACAATACCGCTGAGGCAGTGCTGACCGTTCCGTTATCGAAAGTCATCCTACTGCCATTCTGGACGCTACACGAACTGGCCCCACTCACGAAGACCAGGCCATTGCCACTGAAATTATCAAGGTCAATCGTCCCGTCATTCTGAAGCAAGCTGCCTGTTCCCTGCAAGGCGATGCCGCCAGCGCAGTTGGCGATGCTGATGTACCCATTGTTGGTCAGGGTGGAGGAGTTCAGCGACAAAGCGTAGGTGCTGCCCGTTGTGATGCTCAGGTCGCCAAAAATGTCAATATTTAGCGTTGTTCCGGTAAGGCTGAGGCTTTTCGCTTGGTTGAAAAGACTAGTAATATTTACCGTAAAAGCCCCGATGGATACATCGTCGGTGCTGCTGGGGACGCCGTCGGGATCCCAGTTGGCGGCATCATTCCAATCCGATGTGGAGGCCCCGCCATCCCAAGTTTTCTGGGCAATTGCGAAGCTGGGAAGTATTGCGACAGCAAGGAAAAAAAGGAATTGGAGTAAACGGCTTTTGAATCCCTCTGCAAGAAGGTTACACGATTTCTGCATTTGAAAAATTGGGTTGATAATGAAAAAAATATCCAGTTGCGCAGCGCAAATCATTTGCGACGAAAGCAGGAAACTGGGTTCTATCAGCACATTGCCGTCGAATAGGGTGGGTTTTGTTGTCCAAAATTAGGGGATAGAAAAACGGTAGGCTTGGTGACGGGGGTTAACGACGGGCTTGGTTTATTGAACGATTCGGCTCGTTGATTTTGATTTCTTTCGGTAAATATGGTATATCGGCCTCATTTGCAGAGCTAGTCAAGTTCCCGTTTTCAAAACAAATGGGATTTGTCACCTTGTCGCTTTTCAAAAAAAACTAATTTTGCCGCTCCTCGAAAAACCCGGTTGCTGGGCAGAACTTTTTGACCTGATAAACCGTAAATTCTCAACCGAAAAATAACCTATGCGCAAAGTAATCCTCGGTCTCGCCGTCAGCCTTGATAGTTTCATCGAAGGCCCAAATGGCGAATACGATTGGTGTTTCACCGACCAGGATTACGGCCTGAACGAGTTTTTCGGAAGGATTGACGCCATTTTCATCGGGCGAAAGAGCTTCGAACTGGCGCAAGAACTGGGCGAAGCAGCCATGATGCCACCTGTAAAGCAATATGTTTTTTCCAATTCAATGACTGAAGTACCCGCTGACTGTGAAATTGTCAGCGGCGATATTGCGGAACAGGTAAAGCAAATCAAGCGTCAAGCAGGTAAGGATATTTGGCTTTGGGGCGGTGCCAGCCTCACCGCTTCGCTGATAAACGAAGGCTTAGTGGATGAACTCTGGCTTTCTGTTCACCCGATATTGCTGGGCAGTGGTAAACCACTTTTCCGAGGCATTTCCGACAGGATAAAATTGACATTATTGGAAACCAAGACTTATGAAACGGGCTTGGTTTCTTTGAAATATTTGATTGAAAATCAATGAATTGCGCTGTTGGGCTATGACTCACCAACAATTCAACAATTTAACAATACAGCAATCCAAAAGATGATAAACATCACGTTACCCGACGGCAGCGTCCGTCAATATGAAACTGGCACTTCAGCAATGGACGTTGCGAAGTCCATCAGCGAAGGTTTGGCGAGGAACGTACTCGCCGCCAAAGTGAACGGCGAGGTCTGGGATGCCAGCCGCCCCATCAATGCTGACGCTTCGCTCCAACTCTTGACCTGGGATTCCAAAGAAGGCAAAA
Source organism: Bacteroidota bacterium (assembly GCA_016124585.1). Lineage (GTDB taxonomy): Bacteria > Bacteroidota > Bacteroidia > Chitinophagales > Saprospiraceae > UBA6168. Next base: position 54,710 of record WGNL01000040.1, read on the forward strand.
ACACCTTCTGGCACTCATCTGCCCACCTCATGGCCGAGGCGCTCGAAGCGCTGTACCCCGGCATCAAGTTCGGCATCGGCCCGGCACTCGACAATGGTTTTTATTACGATGTTGACCCCGGTGGTCGCCAGATTTCGAGCGAGGATTTCAAACAAATCGAGGATAAAATCATGGAGCTTGCCCGGCAGGGCAACGAGTACCGCCGCCAAGAAATCGGCAAGGAGGAAGCCATCGCTTTTTTCAAGGAAAAAGGCGACGAGTACAAGCTCGAACTGCTGGAAGAACTGGAGGATGGCAAAATCACTTTTTACCACCAAGGCAATTTCACCGACCTCTGCCGTGGACCGCATATCCCAGACACGGGCAAAATCAAGGCGGTGAAACTGCTCAAAATCGGCGGTGCCTACTGGCGTGGCGACGATTCCCGCACGCAGTTGACCCGAATTTATGGCATCACTTTTCAAAAGCAAAAAGAACTGACCGAGTACCTTGAACTGCTCGAAGAGGCCAAGAAACGGGACCACCGCAAGCTCGGCGAGGAACTGGAACTCTTCATGTTTTCGGAGAAAGTTGGCGCTGGTCTGCCCATCTGGTTGCCGAAGGGCACGGCGCTGCGCACCCGCCTCGAAAACTTCCTCAAGGACGAGCAATTGAAGCAAGGCTACCAGCCCGTCATCACGCCGCATATCGGTAAAAAAGACCTGTACGTGACATCCGGTCACTACGAAAAGTATGGTAAGGACAGCTTCCAGCCCATCCACACGCCACGGGAGGGCGAGGAGTTTTTGCTGAAGCCGATGAACTGCCCGCACCATTGCGAGATTTTTGGCCATCGGCCAAGGAGCTACAAGGAATTGCCCGTTCGTATCGCTGAATTCGGCACGGTGTACCGCTACGAAATGAGCGGCGAGTTGCACGGCCTCACACGTGTGCGGGGCTTTACGCAAGACGATGCCCACCTTTTCTGCACACCCGACCAGGTGAAACAGGAGTTCCTTGGCGTCATCTCGTTGACGCTGATGGTGCTGAAAAAACTGGGCTTCGAGAATTACACCGCCCAGATTTCACTGCGTGACCCAGAGAACCGGGAGAAGTACATCGGCTCTGACGAAAACTGGGAAAAAGCCGAACGTGCCATCATCGAGGCGGCGGCTGAAGCTGGTTTGACGACCGTCACCGAATTGGGCGAAGCGGCTTTCTACGGCCCGAAACTCGACTTCATGGTGAAGGATGCGCTGGGCCGCTCTTGGCAACTCGGCACCATCCAAGTGGACTACAACCTGCCGGAACGCTTCGATTTGACCTATATCGGTTCCGACAACGCACCGCACCGTCCCGTGATGATTCACCGGGCACCGTTCGGTTCCATGGAACGCTTTATTGGTGTGTTGACTGAACACTGCGCTGGCAAATTCCCGCTCTGGTTGGCTCCTGAGCAGTATCTGTTGTTGCCCATCAGCGACAAGTACCTCGACTATGCCAAGGAAGTGCAGGACACTCTGGCCCAGCACGATATCCGTGGCCGTATTGACGACCGCACGGAGAGCATTGGCCGGAAAATCCGGGATGCGGAGGTGAGCAAGGTGCCGTACATGCTCATCGTCGGCGAGAAAGAGGAAGAGGCGAAGGCTGTTGGTGTTCGGAAGCAGGGCGAGGGCGACCTTGGGGCGAAGAGTCTTGGGGATTTTGTGGGGTGGTTTAAGGAGATGCTCTGAGGCTGGATGCTAAGATGCTAGATATACTTGATGCTGGATTGCGCCTGTTCGACTTGGGGTTGGGCAGGCGCAGTTTTTTATACGGAATTATATGATTGGATAATTTTGTTTCTTTCCTGCCATACTAAAAAATCTAATTTTTGTGATTAAATCACTGGGTAGTGTGTTGAAAACTAATTCAGCTGCTTTGTAAAGTTTAATTAAATCAAGAATCAAAACAGCAGTAACAAAACAACCGAATTGAATTTCAAGTTTAACTAGATTTTGCAAGGTGCTTAATTTTTTTGAAAGAATTACATCTTTAAATTGAAGTATTCCTAAGAACTCTGAATGTGCAATATTTGAGTTTAATTTCCAAGTAGTTTTAAAAAATTGATTGTTTAATGGCGATATATCAATTAATTTTTCCCATTTGAATTGTCGAGCTGGCTTTTCTTTCAATAGTCGCTTTCTTTCAGGCTCTGGAAGAGAAGAAAAATAACTATTTTTTTTTATTCGCTCTTCCAAATCCTCGATAGATTGCTTCTCTTTTTCTTTTTTCAACTTATATTCAATCTTATCTGGTTCACCTAATTTTTGTCTATTATTCAAGCCGCTCATTTGGTATAGATAATATCGAAATTCACCTTCTTCATTACTTGAAGGCATAACATTCAAGTAATAAATGGTTAAGTAATTTTCTACTATTGCCCTCATAAGTAAACGAATTGAAGGTAAATCTAAATATTTAATTGAAGTATTACCACTTTTGTTAGGTAGCTCTGTTCCATTCAACAGGTTTAAAATCGAATATGAATTCAATGAAAATTTGGCGGTGTATCAAATGTAAGGCTGCCTTTCTAAATTATATCTCCAAAAGAAATATCGTAAAGCAGCCACATGGTTTTCCAGTTTCTTGGAGAATGAAAGCCCCTTTCGTACAAGCCTACTGACCCTGGCCCTCACG
>WGNL01000041.1 GCA_016124585.1 Bacteroidota bacterium
GGCAATTTTGGTTATTTACAACTGATTTGAAATTCTTCTCAATTTTATATTCTTCTGAATTTGAACAACTACTCAAAATCAGAATTCCAATTATCGATATGTATTTCAGTTGTTTCATTTTTTCTTAATAACCGCTAACGTTTAGCGCCGGCGACGTGCCCAGCTTTTGCTGGGCATGGACGCTGGCGCAGTGTTCTGCACCGTTTTATTCTATTCTTTTTTATATATCATTCCTATTTTCCCACCTTTACTCATCTGTGGAAGCACCTCTGAAAATTCATTCTTCTTAAGAACCTTAATTGTTGCCAAATTCTCCATTGAGTTGACTTTGGCATAAATAGGACTTAAATATTCATCATTAGCAAATTTTAGAATTGAATTAAGTGCTTCACTCATGTATCCATACCCACGAAATCGTTTCAATAACGCATAATCTACTTCCCAACCTTCTCTATCAATGTGTTTCCTGAATTCAGGACTATTTATATGCTCTCCCATTGATTGATAACTCAAATCAAAATATCCACTCTGGTAATTCATAAGCCGAATAAATCCAGCAAATTCTTTTTCGACAATTGGGACAATTGACCAAAAATAAGAAATATTATTTTCCCTTTCTTTCTGCATTCGCTGAACAACATCAATCATTTCTAAATCGCTTCCCGTTATTGGCCCGCCAAATAATTCCATCGTCTCTTGGTCAGAAAAAATCTCAGAATAACCAAAAATATCATTTGATTTAATGCCTCTTAGAATTAATCTGTCTGTATTTATTTTTGGTGTATTCATATATTCGAGGAGCGATATAAATTAGCATTTTGTAAATGCCTGTTAATTTCAGGGGTGTACTCTGACAATAGCCTTAACTTTCCTTTATTGAGGAAATCATTATAGTAAATTAGAACATTGTTTTTCTTACAGTAGTCAACTGCACTTTCGTTTGAGCATAAGTCAATTGGTTTGAAAGTTTTATCAGTTTTAAAGAAGTAGCCATTTCCTTGAGGGTGTTTTTGAGCAACATCCGAGATTCCGACATCCCAACCTGGAAGTAAAATTCCAGGAACACCATATTGTTGCTTTACTTTTCTTGTGTCTAAAATATTTTTTGACATGTATTTTCTGCCGATTCCTTTAAATTCTAAATTCCAATTTTCGCAGTTTTTCTTTACGAGACTTTCTTCTTTGCTAATAATAGCGAAAAACATGGATTCAGGAATCTGTAATACTTCTGCCTGTTGAACATATTGTATTAGTGGCAAGAGACTTTCACCAGTAAACCTATTTATTCCCTCTTCTGAAGCTATTCCTGTTGATTTTTCAACTTCATCTTCGTCATCAACCATAGCGAACAATCTTCCGAAAACTGGCTTCAATTCATTTGGAACTAAAATTTCCCTATAAAATTTAATCGGTGGTTTTGTTGCTGAATAAATTGTTTTTGATTCAAAATCTATCTCAGGATTTTGAAAGTTTTTGGTAATAATGACTCCATTAATCTTAACAAGAGAAACGGTATCATCTAATGTTGCGCTTTTTCCTGTGATTTCACAAGAAACCTCTTTTGCGTCTTTTGAGGTACTTCTGAATAATTTGTTGAACATGTTATATTTTTTTGAATGGTGCAGAACTTCAGTATACACGCAATTCCATCTATACACACAATTGCGTGTATTTCCGCTTTGTGCACATCGTTATGAAAGTATATTACGCATAAAATGTTAAAGTTTTAATCTGTTCCAAGTGTAACAATTTTGAAACTTGCCACCGCCCCCCCTTCGCACCCTACCCCATCCAGCAATATCAAAATTACCGTACGCCAAAGCACGAAGCCATTGTTTTTTATGGGTTTTCTCCGTAGTAGGTTTATGAAAATGGCCTATCCAATTGGCCGTTAAGCATGTGGGTAAACAGTACTATTAAAAAAGCAAGGCAAGATAAAAAGAGGAATTGATAATTGAGCATGGAAAGGTAAAAATCTTTCCATACTCAATTCAAAGGCGATTCTGTCACCCCGGCATCTCCGCATGAAAATCCGCCCCAATCCTTTTCGCATAATCCTCCAAGAGTTCCAGCACCCGCTCCCGCTTGTCGGAGACGACGATGAAGCCGATATGATGCACCTTGTCCAGTCGCCAGACGATTTCAGGGTCGTTGAAGGCAGAAGTATCGGGGTGGCGGTGGCGGCTGAGGGAATTGATGATGCCGCCGTAAAGCTTTTTGGTCTTCGGCAGTTTGTATGCTGTGCCATTGGCGACAGCGGATTCGAGCCTGGCCCATTCGCCCCAGAGGTTGACGCCTGTGGCAGCATCCACCATCTCGGCAATATGCGCCCCACCTACCCGGGAGGAGGTTTCGAGGAAGTAAAACTGGCCGTCCTCATTGGATTTGATGAACTCGGTATGGGAGGCGCTGTATTTCATCCCGAAGGCTTTCATCACCTCGCCGTTGTGCTTTAGCAGGGCTTTTTCGTCGGAGCCGCCATGCTCGCAGATGACGGAGCGGAAAATGCCGCCGCCATGCGCCACATCCCAAGGCGTGCTCAGGTACTGCGCCACGCTGGTGAAGACTGCCTTGCCATCCACGGTCAGGGTGTCCACATGGTAGATGTCGCCGGGCCGGTACTGCTCGGCGAGGTGGAAATGCCTGTTTTCCCCCAATTCATGCAAGACCCGCCAAAGCTCGTCGGCGCTGTTGACCTTGCGGATGCCCTTCGCCGCTGCTTCAAAACGGGGCTTCACCATGTACGGTGGCTTCACCCGCTCGGTGAACTGGCGCACCTCCTCATCATTGAAAAGGGCTGTGAACGCTGGCACGTTGATACCCGCTTCGGCGGCTTTCATGCGCATGGCGAGCTTGTCCCGGAAGTGGCGGGCGGTGGTTTGCCCCATGCCGGGTATGCGGAAATGCTCCCGGAGTTCGGCAGCTTCCTCCACATCGAAATCGTCGAGCGCCACGATGCGGTCCACTTTGTTGGAGCGCATGAAATGGGCCAAGCCAGCGATGAAGTGGTCCATGTTCCAAGTGCCGTGCTCCACTTCTTCCATGAAGAAGATATCGTCGATGACCTCACGGGGCCAAGGGTCGTTCTCGGTGTCTTTGGCAGTGATGAGGAAAACCCGGTTGCCTTCGGCTTTGCAGTAGCGCAGGAAATCGAGGCCCTTAAATTCGCAGGAAATGCAGAGGAATGTCATGCTGGTGTAGGATTTTATGGTCAATGATCGCTGGTCAGATTTGGTACGGGCATTTCTTCGGTGGCAAAATAGGGAGAAAAGCAAATCACGCTAATTTTTTTGAAATAAAAACGTCGGCATGGTACGGAACCATGCCGACGTCTTCTTTTGCCATTGGCAATTTGTCAGCGGCTAACTGCCGGATTACTGTTTTTTCAGTTCTGAAAGCCGCCTTTTTATCTCCTCCAGAAGCTGGGTTTGAAGGTCGATTTTCTGGGTAGTATCGGCTTGTTGCTCCTCGTTTTTCACGATATTTTCCTTTGCCGCTTCAATTTTTTTCTCGGCATCCTCAATATCCCTGTGGTAGCCGTTGTTCTGGCGCTTGAGTTTGTCCATGTCGTTTTGGAACGACTTGAGTTTCTTCTCGGCGTCTTCAAGCTCCTGCTTGGTGCCTTCCATTTTTACCTCATGGGCAAATTTCAGCAGCATTTCCTCTGCTTCTTGGTACTGCTGTCTGCGGCTGCCGTCCAAGTACTCGCCACCCATGTCGAACCAAGTGAGCAGTTCCACATAGCCGTCCATGTTGACGGCGGTACGGGAATAAATGGTCAGCGAATTTACCCCGCCAATACCGACGATGGAAGCCCCAGTGGTCATGTCCTCTTTGCCACCTTTGGCGCCTTTTGTCTTGCCTCCGTAGTCTTTCATGAAGTCCTTCCAAGTCTTCTCCACGAGTTTTTCACTGGTGACTTCGAGGGTGACTATTAGGGCATTTTGAGGGCCGTTCACCATGTTCTCCTGGCTCTCGTAAACCTGGCTGATAATGTTAGGTTTGCTGTTGCTGTTGTTCTTGGCACCTTGCGGAGTAATCGGGTCCATTTCTACGACCTGGGCGAAGATGCTGTTGTCAACAAGAATTGCGAAGCAAAAGGAAAGGAAAAGGGGGAGAGTTTTCATAATTCAAAATTTTGTTATGTTTTATGTGACGGGTTTTGTGCATCGGAGTCACGCTGATTTGTCAGAACAAGCGATACATTTGCGCTGACATGATGGACAAGCTTTGGCACAAATATCTGATTTTCGGCCTATTCTGTGTGGCCATTTACTTTCCAGTATTCCTCCACCTCGACTGGCAACCGATGAACAATTGGGATGAATCGCTCTTTGCCATGCGGGCCGCCTATATGGCGAAGGAGGGGCATTACCTCCGTGATTACAGTTTCTGGGTGGACGGCGGCATGCTCCATCGCAGCACCAAGCCTCCTTTTACCACTTGGCTCCAAGTGCTTTCTTTTAAGGTTTTTGGTATCAGTGAGCTATCACTTCGCTTGCCCATTGCGCTGTGCACATTGGGCTTGGTGATGCTTTTCCCATGGTTTTCGAGGAGGAATTTGGGCAGCGTAAACCTTGGCTATTGCGCTGGGTTTGTACTGGTCACTTCGCTTGGCTTTGTGCGAGAACACGGCAGCCGCACGGGCGACCAAGATGCAGCCTTGGCATTTTACATGTTTGCTGGCGCAATGGCGTTTTACAATTATTTGGAAGCGACTGAAAAACGGCAGCGCCTTGGCTGGCTGGCTGTTTTGACTGTATCTTCCATTGCTGCTGTGATGACGAAATATGTCTTTGGATTATTGTTTTTCCCAGCATTCTTGCTCTACGCTATTTACAAAAAACAACTGTGGAACCTGCTCAAACGGGGCTCCACTTGGCTGGCTGCACTGGCTGTTGTGGCCTCGATTGGGGGTTGGCTGCTGTACATCGAACACCAATTGCCAGGCTTCGTTGAACGGGCACTCCACCATGAAATGACTGACCGCTATGCGGAAGCATACGCCGGGCACGACCACCCGTTTAATTACTATTTCGTGAGATATTGGGAGAAAAGCTATTTCATGCCGTGGTTGTGTTTGCTGCCTGTGCCATTGTTCCTGTTGTTTTCCAAGCAGCGTTCCAGTTTGCGGGATTTCGCCTTGCTCATGTTCCTTTGCGCTTTGGTATTGCTGCTGACCATTTCATTTTCAAAAACAAAAACTGACCATTACGACATCGTGGCATACCCGCCAATGGCCATGTTGGCAGGTATCGGCCTGTACCAATTGGGCTTGGCCATAAAGCGACTTTGGCAAGAGAGAAACCATCGGCCTGTTGCACTTACCATAGCGATTTTTACGACAATCCTATTTTTGGTACTACCCTATCAAGCTATCATTGAGCGGGTGTATCGCCCCAAGATGCGGGATAAAACCATGTCGTATGGTTATTTGCTCCGCAAAATCCAGAAAGTGCAGCCAGATTATAAGCAGTTCACAATCCTGTCACCCGTTTATACAGGCCAAGTCAATTATTATGCGGGGCTATTGAACCGGGATAAAGGCTATAAGATTAGGATTAGCGAATGGCCCAAATTGGTGGAGGTAGGGGATACGGTTATTGCTTGCGAGCGAAAGATGGTGGATTCATTGGTGGCGCATTACGACCTTCAAATCATTGAAAGTGAGGCCCCTTGCTTTTTGGCGATAGCCACGGGGAAGAAAGCAGAGAAAATGGAAAATGGAGAAGAAAACTGATGTTGAGGTAGTTTTCAATCCTCCATTTTCGATTATCCGTTGCTTATAGGTCAATGTTGGGCCTCACGTTTTCGCCTCCGGCGTAAAATTCCGTAATGATGGAAACGGCCTCCTCCGGCTCATCCACTACCCAAAACAGGTCAAGGTCCGTTGGGTTGATATTGTGTTCCCGTTCCAGCATGACCGATTTAATCCAATCGACAAGTCCGCTCCAGAAGCTTTTTCCAAATAAAATAATTGGAACCCGTTCAATCCGCTTGGTCTGCACCAGGGTCAGCACTTCGAAAATCTCATCCAAAGTACCAAAGCCTCCGGGCATGACCACGAAGCCTTGGGCATATTTTACAAACATTACCTTGCGCACGAAGAAGTAGCGGTGCTCCAGGTTTTTATCGTTGTCGATGTACGGGTTGTGGTTTTGCTCAAACGGCAGATGGATGTTCAACCCCACGCTCACTCCACCATACAGTGAAGCGCCTTTGTTGCCCGCCTCCATGATGCCTGGCCCACCACCTGTGATGACGCCCCAGCCTGCCTCAGTGAGCAGCCTTGCTACATCGACGGCTGCTTTATAGTACATGTTTTCGGGCTTGGTGCGAGCCGAGCCGAAGATGGAAACGCAGGGGCCAATTTTGTTCAGCCGTTCAAAGCCGTCAACAAATTCCGAAACAACCTTGAACATCGTCCAAGAATTCTCACCTTTTAGTTCAGCCCATTCCTTCATTTGATGTTGGGCCATCATCGGCGTATTGTTGTGGATATCACTCATATCTGTAAAAATAAAAAAGTAAAAGGCAAAAGTACGAAGTACAGCGGAAGGCAGTGTCAATGCTTTTGCTTCGCAAAGAAATTGTTTTAAATGAAAAAAGCCTGCCGGAATTTTCATCCAGCAGGCTTTTTTATAGCAAAAACAGTAGAATGTTAATTACATTTCAATTTTAACTTTCTTGTCGTTTGAACGGACCGACGTAGTTCATCACGTCCTCAGCTGTAATTTCGACGCCACTGAGGATGATGAGGCGCTCCACCACGTTGCGAAGCTCCCGGATATTGCCCGTCCAATTGACATTTTGCAGGGCAACAAGGGCTTCTTTTGTGACTTTTTTAGGCGCAATGCCATACTCATTGCATATCTGCTCAATGAAATGTTCGACGAGCTGCGGGATGTCTCCCCGGCGGTCGTTGAGTGGTGGCACTTCAATGATGATGACGGCTAGGCGATGGTACAAATCTTCCCGGAAGCGTTTCGCCTCAATTTCCTCCCGAAGGTCTTTGTTTGTTGCGGCAAGTACCCGCACATCCACCTTGATTTCCTTGTCACCACCAACTCTTGAGATTTTACTTTCCTGCAAAGCACGGAGCACTTTGGCCTGCGCATCCAAACTCATATCGCCAATCTCGTCGAGGAAAATAGTGCCGCCGTTGGCTTGTTCAAATTTGCCAAGACGCTGTTTGTGGGCTGAGGTAAATGAGCCTTTTTCATGTCCGAAAAGCTCGCTTTCAATAAGTTCTGACGGGATGGCTGCGCAGTTTACTTCTACAATAGGGCCCTTTGAGCGGTTACTTTTTTCATGTATCCACCGGGCCACCAGCTCCTTTCCGGTACCGTTTGAGCCAGTGATGAGCACCCTAGCTTCCGTAGGAGCGATTTTGTCAATCGTGTCCTGAATTTTCTTCATGCTCGCCGACTCACCGATCATCTCCTGGGTTTTGTAGTTGGAGACCCGCTGCTTCAGCACTTTTGTTTCCGTGATGAGGCTTGACTTGTCGAGCGCATTGCGGACGGTGATGAGCAGACGGTTTAGATCGGGTGGTTTGGAGATGAAGTCGAAAGCTCCTTTTTTTACTGCTTCCACCGCCGTGTCAATGTTGGCGTGGCCAGAAATCATGACCACCGGTGTGTCAGGAGCAAGGGTCTGGATGCGTTCGAGGGCTTCCATGCCGTCCATTTTCGGCATTTTGATGTCCATAAGAATAACATCGTACTGTGTTTTTTTCAGCTGTACGAGGCACTCCAGCCCATCGCAGGCTTCGTCCACCTTGAATTTTTCGAACTCTAGGATTTCTTTGAGTGTACGCCGGATGGGTACTTCATCATCAACGATTAAAACTTGTGCCATAGTGAGACTATTCTTTAATTATCTTTGGATTACGCATTTCGATTTTTGTTCTTTCAATCAGCATTAATTCTACGCCAAAGGTAGGCAATTGGTTGCAAATCATTTTTAATACGTTGCAAAAGCCTGCCTACAAATTAGGTAGAGCCACCATAAAAAAGATTTGACTCGGTGAAAGGGAAATTATGGAATCTTTAACTTGAAGAAGTGACGATGGGAGGATATTCCAATTTTCTTGATTTGCAAATTTAGCAATAATTGTCAATAATTAAAATACAAAAATAAAGCCATGCCGAACAAAACAACGGCATGGCTTACAATTAAGCTTAAAGAAGTATTTGTATTACTAGCGAAAAACTCAATTGGCGTTCACCACATCCCCCGACCCCGAAATATTCGAATTGATAACGGGGTAGCCTTTGTAGTACACATCCCCGCTGCCGCTGATGCGCACGTCAAGTACTTCCAGCACGTTTACCGAGGCGTCGCCGGAGCCACTGATGTTGATGTCAGCTTTTTCAACAGGCATATTAAAAGCTTTCAAATCCCCGCTGCCACTGATATCGAAGTCGAGTTTTTCGGCCTCGCCCTCCAGTTCCACCCTGCCGCTGCCGCTGATTTTGCCGTCCACATCCTCGGCATTCAGGCCAAGGCAAAGGCTGCCGCTGCCACTCACCCGCAACACGATGTCCTGGGTGGTGAAGAAATTTTCACCTCGGATATCACCTGAACCTGACACACTTAGGTAGGTAATGGTTGGCATTGTGATGTAAATTTCTAGGTCGTAGCTCTTCACACAGTGGTCAAACTCGATGGTCCAAGTATCTTCCTGTACGTCCAGTTCCAGCTCGTCGATGACGTTCGACTCGCCTTTTGCCACCACTTCGAAACTGTCGCCTTGTGTGATGAAGACCTTTGCGTCGCAACTCAATTTTACGCCCGTAAAATCGGGCATGTTGAGCACCCGTTCCACCTCTGGGCCTTCGCCCTTGGTGCAGTCGCCAAACCAGCCGTCGTCGTCTGGGTCGCAAGCGGGAATGGTTAAAATGATGGTGGAGAGAATTAACAGATACAAAATTGATTTTTTCATGGCTTTAGATTTTTGATTGGTCATTGAAGTCATTGGACATTAGTCATTTGCTCGAAACACAATGACCAATGACCAATGACATTTTTTTTAAAATTCAACCCTGTAATTGAACACTGGAAAGAATCCTGTTTGCACATAAGTTTCTATCTTCTTGGTTTCGTTGTCGTAGTAGTCGCTGTAAATGTTCTGGTGCCCGGTCACGTTCTGGATGTCGAGCAGGATGGTATGCGTCAGGCGCTGTTTATTGATTTTGTAGCTCAGGCCTACGTCAAAACGCCAGTAATCGCTGGTCTTGACGCTGAACGGCTTGTCCTCCTGTCGCACTTCTTCCCCTTTTTCGATGGAAGCGGCGAGGTCAACGGGCGTGTAGCGGTTCCCCCCGGAAAGCAGCGCCTTGCCATTGATGCCGATGATGTTCTTCTTGTTTTTACCCACCTTGAACTCCTTGCCGCCGAGTGCGTGCAGGGTGTAGCGTCCATCGAACCGAGTCGGGTACTCGATGCCGTTCACGGGCGTGTACAGCGAGCGGTAAGCCGAACCAGTCACCATGAAGTAGTAGTTTTTGGTGAAAAACTTCTCCAGCGTCAGGTCCACGCCGTAATTGCGGCCCTTGCCCTTGTTGCCGGTTTGCTCCGCAAAAATCAAGTCCCAGATGTCCCGATAATTCAGGAAGGAATTGGTGCTGCCCGGCACGGTTTCCACAGGCACATCGAAGAGGTACTGGTAGTAGGCTTCCAGCTTCATCCGCATATCGGTGCCGAGGCGTTGGTCGTAGCCGAGGACGGCGTGCATGGCCTTCGTGAGATCGAGGTCGGCGTTGCCACGGCGCACCGTTCCGTCAAGCAGTTTACCATCCAGCACGTAGGCGGATAGGTGTTCCCGTTTGCTGTGCAGGCCCACCGCAGCGCTGAACGATTGGCGGTCGTTGAGCCTGAAATCCATGGCGACCCGTGGCTCAATCGCCATTTTTTGATTCAATAAAAACAGCGAGTAGTGCAAGCCAGTGTTCAGCGTCCAGCGCTCATCAAAGCGGTGCTTCCATTGGCTAAATGCTTGCAGAAAGCCCCCTTCGCCGTGGTTGTCGAAGAACCGGATGACCTGGTCGCCCTTGTCTTCCGAGAAATTATCGTCGTCATCGTAAACGAACGTAAACTTGGAGTAGCTGTAAATCGCACCCGCCCGAAGCGTGTTCCGAGCATCGAATTTCTGGTTGAAAGTCGAACTTAGGCGATAGGTGTAATTGGTGGTGTTGTAATAGGAATCCTTGTGCTTTTCGTAGTTTTTCTCAGGGTCGAGCCAATAGGAATCGCCCCCGTCTGTTTCCCGGCTGGCCACGGCCACCGTGCGCAAGTAGCTGTTTTTTGAGAGCAAAATCCGGTGCGAGAGACCCACCGTCGCAGTACTGGCCGTCTCCTTGAAACCCCATTCACCGAACTCGCCTTCCCACTTGGTGCTGTCTTTTTTGGGGAAAAATTCGGAACTGTTTTGTCCTGCCAAACCAAACAGCGCAAAGGTTCCCGCCTTCTCGGTCGGCAGGTTGAACTTGAAGGACACATCGCTGTATTTTGGGGTCACATCACCTGCCACATTGATGCCCATTGCCGAAAGCAGCCCCAGCGTAGCGTAGCGGTAGTTGATGAGGTACGAGCCTTTGCCGCCTTGCCGGAACGGCCCTTCCAACGCACCTTCCAGTCCCAATGCGCCAAACATGATGGCGTACTCCCGCTTTTCGTTGTTGCCGTTGCGCATGTTCAGGTCGAAGACGCCGGAGAGCGCATTGCCAAACTCGGAAGGAAACGCCCCTGTATAAAAATCGGAATTGGACAAGGTGCTGCTGCTCAACATACTGATGCCACCGCCGCTACCGCCCGTTGAACTGAAATGGTTCGGGTTCGGAATTTCGACCCCTTCCAGCCGCCATTGGATGCCACTTGGCGAGTTGCCCCGCACCACGATTTCGTTGCTCAAATCGTAGGAAGACCCAACGGACACTCCCGCAAAATTGGTCGCCATGCGGGCCGGGTCGTAGAAACTGCCAGCGTAGCGGCTCGTTTCCTCCACGCTGAAGGAGCGGGCGCTGACCGTTGCCATTTCGTTGAGGGCTTCAGCTTTGTCGTGCTTCGCAACCACCGTGGCCACTTCCAACTGCACAGCGCTTTCCACCATTTTGAGGTCAAGCACAAGTTCCTTCCCCGCCGTGACGAGCAGGTTGGGCAGCGTGAGCGGTTCGTAGCCGAGGTAATTCACTTGCAAAGAGTGTCGCCCGACAGGGATTTTTTCGATTTTGAAATGGCCGTCCGGGTCGCTGATATCGCCTACCATTGGCTCAGAATTCAAGACAATGATTTCTGCTCCAATAAGGGGCGCTGAGGTTTCTTTATCCGTGACAATCCCACGAATTGTCTGATTCGGTTCCTGTGCGAAAAGGCATACGCCTACCATTAGGAAACCGAGCATAAGCATGGTTTCAATGAATGTTTTCATAATAACAATCGGGTGTTTTGTTTTAATTAAAAAGATATAGAAAATGCAGCCAAAATACAGCAACGACAGCTATTTCAGCAATTTAATCTGGCCGCATTTTCTATTAATTAAAGAAATAATGCCGTATAAATTACTAGCACAAAAATCAAACTATGTGCATTATATGGATATGGCATATTCATGTGAATTAACCATAACTAAGGTTTATTCATCACATATATGGACTAGTTTTCTTTAGTCGTCCCAGCGGTCATGCCTGTGACCAAACAGTCCAAAGCGGAATGTCAGCGTGGCCGTCATGGTTTGGAAGTCTTTGGTATTGAAAGATGGGTTGTCGGCCAAACCGTTCATGAAACGGTAGCCCACCGTACCGCCTACCCGAAACCAGCGGAAAACATTGACTTCCAAACCCGCTTCAGGTGTAACGGCGAAGAAAGTGTCTTCGTAATCTGGTTCACTATCAAAATCAATATTGACAGCGCCCCAGCCAGCTTTCACACTGCTAAAAAAGTGAACAACCTCATGTTGTGGCGTTACGAAGCCGAGCCAGAAACCACCATGCCCCATTTCTATCCGGTCAAAATCATCACTGATAATTTTCCCATAATCTACCGTACCGAGGCCATAGCCGCCAATGAAGAAATCGCCAGCAATGAGGGCAAGTCCGCCGCCCGTGGCCGTTGTGATATTGTCCTTGAAATTGCTGTATTCTACGATTGGGGAGCCAAAGAATCCTATCCGGTGTGCTCGGTTGAAAAGGGTTTGGTCGCCGCCGTTGTTGTTGTTCCAGCGTTGTGCAAATATTTGCGAAGCGAAGCAAGCCAAAATGGCTATAAAAATGGTCTTTTTCATTTTATAAGATTTTGATTTTCAGTTTGTTTAAGCAAAGTCATTTGTCATTTTGGGGAAAAGCATGGCTAAGCGCTTATTAGCGTTGATTGTTTTTTTGCCAAAAAATCTAAAAATGGTTTTTACAAAATTGGTAGCTGTGTCAAAGTTAGCAGAAGCTGACTGCCAACTGCCAACTAACTCATTTCCCCCAATCGTCATCACCGAAACCGCCGAAACGCAGCGTCAGCGTGGCTCCGAAGCTAGAGAGGTCAGTGTCCTTGAACCCGCCGACGGGGTCAAAGCCGTTCACCCAGCGGTAGCTGGCTGTGGCAGCGATGCGGAAGAAGGAGAAGACGTTTACCTCCAAACCAGCCTCTGGCGTGGTGACGAATATGCTGCTTTTTTGGCGGACAAGTTCCGTCTTGGTTAGGATGTCAGTCTCTTTGTAATTAGCCTTTCCCCAACCGAGCTTCACGGAGGCGTAAGGGTGCACCACTTTGTGCTGAATTGGTGTGAATCCAATCCAAAAGCCACCGTGCTTGAATTTGACGGATTCGTCTGTGAGTGCCAATTGATTCGTGTAGGATGCCGTGCCCATCCCGTAGCCGCCAAGGTAAAAATCGTTCAGGACAAGTGCGCCGCCGCCACCGCTCACCACGGTTACGTCTTTGTTGAGGTTGGTATATTCAAAAATAGGTGCGCCCCAACCGCCAATGCGATCCACGTCACTAAACATGGTCTGGTCTTTTTGGGCAAAAACGGCCGTTGCGGCCAGCAAAAAACAGATTACGATTGCGTTTTTCATCTGAAAAAAATTGTTGGGATTGTTGAATTATTGAATTGCTTTCATGACAACTGCTCGTAACCAAACAATTCAATAATTCAGCAATCTGATTTTTCAAAACCTAAACCCGGCGTTTACCCCTACCCATGCCTTGAGATTTGTATTGCGGTTCAAATCTTCGTCGAACAGGGTGTAAGGCACTACTGGCGATCGAATTTCCCCGGTCTCCGGATTCCGGAGCTGCGAAATCATCACGTTAGCAGTAGGACCGATGAAGAAGCCAATGCTGCTGCCAAGTTGATGGTTCCAAAGCCAGCGAAATTCACCGATACTGTTCAGGTTATTCGTCCAAGGCTCGTTTTCACTGATATGGATGGCCATCAATTCCCAGTTCAAAGTACTCCGTTGCGAGAGTGTGGTGACGGTTCCGATTCCGTAACCGAGTCCCCAGATATACGAGCCGTCGCCCGGTGGAACCCTCGCTCCTACATGAAAGATGTTGTAAAATCGATTTGCCCCTAGTTTGAGTTGAAAATTTCCATGCAAAATTTCACTTCCATAAATTTCAAATTTGTTATAGCCTCGTTTTACAATGTTTATGAGGCCAATTGGCACACCACTCACAGTGTCGGAAATGTTTATCAACCCGATTTGCAAGCCCTTCATGTCGCCCCTTGCCCGGTTTAGCAGGGTGCTGAATTGTCCAATTTTCACATCATGGGCACTGTTGAAAAGACCACCGACCTGTAATTTGGTGTTGCCCCGGCTCAAATTGAAAACGCCCGCAGCTTGCACCCGGGAACTGCCCCGGCTGCGGTTGAAGCCCCCGGCAGCTTGCACTTTGGAATCGCCGCCAGTTTTGTTGAAAAAACCTGCCGCTTGTAAGCCCCGTGCATCGCCACCTGCTACGTTGAAAAGTCCAGAAGTTTGCATGCCCGTCACATCACCCCGCACCATGTTGGCGATGCCAGCCGCTTGGGCAGCCTCAGCACGATTGGCGTAGTTTACCACACCGGCAGCTTGAAAGCCCCTAGTGATGCCGCCTGCGTAATTGAAAACACCTCCAAACTGCGTGCCTGTCATGTCGTTGTTCACTTTGTTCCCGAGGCCAGCGACTTGGAAGCCATTCATATTGTTTCGAACCATGTTGATGCCGCCGCCGAATTCCATGCCGTCTACGCCGCCATTCACGCCCCAGAGCAGGTTCATGGAGATGTTGTTCGTCACGTCGTCGCTTTCCTTAGTATTGGTGCCGATGAACGGCAAGACAGAGACTTGGGCAACACGCTTTTCATGGGGAGGGCGTCTGGTCCAACTATCCGACTGGTAGCGCCATTTTTCGAAATTGAGCAAAGTCTCATCAAACGGGTGCATGTCTCCATCTCGCCTGACTGGCTGAGCATCAGGCATTTCCAAAGCAAGCACGGAGTCTTGAGTAGTGTGGGGTTTTGAGGGTGGAGCTTCCTCAGGTGTTTCTTGTTGTTTTACTAAAACTGTCTGTTGTTCAGGTTCAGGGTCAGGGACACGTTTTTTTGGTACACTTTGTTTGCTGCCTGTTGATTTGCTAACGGCTTTGGTAGGGTCGCTACGCAAAACAATGTGGTTTCCAACTTTCATGTACGCTACTTTTACGTTTTCCAGAAGTTTGTCCAAAGCTTCGGAAAGGGGCAAATCAACCACTTTGGCTGTTATTCGCTGCCGTACGTTGACTTGTTCGGTACTGTAAGAAAATGGAATTTGGTAGCGGTCGGTGATGTCGGCGAGCGCATCTTTCAGTCGGAGATTGTTGTATTCAAAAGTCACCCGTTTTGACAGGACACCGTCCTGTGCAAGAATGTTGGTGCTAAAAAAAAACAATATGTGGATTGCTAGGATTGGCCTCATTGTTTGAGTTGGCAGATGGCAGTCAGGTGCTGCAAGCTTGGGTTAAAACTGCCATGTTCAACAGTCGAATTTTTAATTTTTTCAAAAACAGCCCTTGCCTGTAAGCAAATACCGACCATTCGTTTTTGAAAACTCAAAGCCGATCGTGCTACCAATAACGGTCAGGATTTCGTCCAAATTCGGTTGCTCAAAGTTGGAGGTGTAAGGGCATTCGAGCAGGGCCGGATTTGAAACCTCAATTTCAACATCGAAATAACGCTCCAGCGAAGCGATAACTTTTGCCATTTTTTCATCGTCGTAGCGGAGTTGCTGGGTCTTCCACGCGTCCGCATTTTCTTCTTCGGCCACAGCAACTTCGACTTTTTCAATTTTTTTGTCAAAAACGCCGGTCTCGCCCGGCGTCAAGAAGACGGGCGAGGTTTTGGCTTTGTTACTCGCCAAGGCAACTTTTCCGGTTTTCACCGTCACCTCGATTTTTTCCTCCTCCGCATAGGCTCGCACGTTGAAGGAAGTGCCCAGCACGGTAGTAGTTGCATTTCCGCTCACAATCTCAAAGGGCCTTTCGACCAGCCGTTCCACTTCGAAAAACGCCTCACCCTCTAAGCTGACGTGTCGCTTTTCAAAGCGAGGGTCGTAGGCCAGTTTTGAGTTTTCGTTGAGCCAAACATGGCTGCTGTCGGGCAGCGTCACTTGTTTTTTCTCCTTCGCAAATGTTTGGATTTCAACGAGCTGTGGTTGTAGTGGCTGGCGTTTGAACCACCAGGTAGCCGCTGCTACTGCGAACAAAACTGCCGCTGCGACGCTCCACCGACGCAAGCTATTCGACAAACGCACGATTTTTTGGGCCTGAGGTCGATTGGATAATGGATTTCCTTTGGAAATAGCTGCATCAACCTTCGCCCAAGCTGCACCGAGGTCAGCCTCGAAAGGGCTGTAGGAGGCAGCTTCGGTCAGTGTCCAAGTCTCCGTCCACTCCTCAAAAAGCTTTTGGTTGTCAGCGTTTGCGTCAGTCCAGGCAAACAGTTCCTGTTCCTCGGCGGGGTTGGTTTGCCCAGCGAGGTATTTGGCTGCGAGCACGGAATATTTTTCTTGATGGTCCAAATAAAGACGTTTGTAATTTTGGTGATGCGGGTTGGGCAGAAGTACCCCTATCTGCAAGACTAGGTTTTTGAAAACTTTAATGACTTTCAAAATTTGCTTTGCAAAAGTATAAACAGCTCTTTGACCAAAGTCATTTTGCCTTCGGTTTATTCGATTAATATTGCGCTGTTATTTTCCTAAATTAATCAAATCTGCCAACGCACAAGCATTGGTATGCTGTTTATGAATTCAGAATTTTTACCTAAAATACAGATAATCAGCGGCTTAGTAGCACCGCCACCCGTAGGCAGGAAGCGGAGAATTGCGGTCTTGCTACCCTATAATTATCACGAAACAGACAAGCGTTACCCGGTTCTCTACCTTCAGGATGGCCAAAACCTGCTCGAACACCGCTCACCATTTGGCAATTGGCATGTAGATCATCGGCTGGCCCTCATGGCAGAACGGGGTATCGGGGATATTATCGTTGTCGCAATTGACCACGCTGAGGAGGACCGCATCCGGGAGTTTTCACCACCTGAAGTGACAAAGTTTGGCCCAAGCCTCGGCAAGCAGTATGCCCGCTACATGGCCAAGGAACTCAAACCATACGTTGACGCCAATTTTCGAACCTTGGCAGACCGTCAGCACACTGGAGTTGGAGGTAGCAGCATGGGAGGACTTATCAGTGTTTATAGCGGATTTATCTTTCCTGAAACCTTTGGAAAGATGATGATTTTCTCACCTTCCCTTTGGCTTTCGCCAAAAATTTATTTCCACGCCATCAATTTTTTCAACCCGTTTCAGACAAAAATTTACCTTTACGCAGGTGGCAACGAGGGGTCCAATATGGTTCCCAATGTGCAGCGCCTAAAGGCTGCTTTGCAACGCAAAGGCCTTGACGGCAGCAAAATTGAATTTGAAATTTCCATTGACCCAGAGGGAGAACACAATGAAGCCAAATGGGGCGAGGAGTTCCCAAGGGCAGTGGAATGGTTGTTTTTCAAGGATTGAAAGATGGAATGAAAGAAGGAAAAGTACCAACACCTTCAATCCTTCTTTCCTTCAATCCTTCAATTCTTTGTTATGAAAATTCTCCACATCAGCATGGAATGCTACCCAGCGGCCAAGTATGGCGGACTGGGAGACGTAGTCGGCGCACTCCCCATTTACCTCAACAAGGCGGGCGTCAGCACGGCCGTCATCATGCCAAAATTTTCCACCAAATGGCTTAACTCCCAACGCTACCGGGAGGTGTTCAGCGGCCATATCCGTTTGCACAACGACTATGTTTGGTTTTCCATTGAAGAGGTACAAAACGAAAGCTTGGGTTTTCCACTTTATGTGACCAATATCCCGGGCAAGTTCGACCGGTCAGGCGTTTACGGCGATCCGGGCGGCGGTTGGTACGGTGATGAAGTAGAACGCTACCTGTGCTTTCAGCAAGCGGTATTGAAATGGGTCGTGGACATGCAGTGGAAGCCACAAATCCTACATTGTCATGACCACCACACGGGGCTGATACCGTTCATGGTGAAATTTTGCCCCGAGTTCCAATCCATCCGGAACATGCCAACTGTGTTTACCATCCACAATGGCGAATACAATGGCGCTTTCTCCTGGAACAACGCACACTTGCTGCCCTACTTCCAATCTGATGCCCGCTGGCTGCTCGATTGGGGCAATACCATCTGCCCGTTGGCCTCAGCGCTCAAATGTTGTTGGCGTTTCACCACTGTTTCCCCGGGCTATTTGGAAGAGCTAAAATACAGTGCGGCGGGCCTCGAACCGCTCATCAACAGCGAAATGCCCAAAGCATGGGGCATCATCAATGGCATTGACACCAATGTTTGGGATCCTGCTACTGACAAATACATCGCCCACAAACTGGAAAAAGGGAAAGTGGCAGCGTACAAGCAATTGAACAAAAACAAA
The DNA here is from genome assembly GCA_016124585.1 of Bacteroidota bacterium. Taxonomy (GTDB): domain Bacteria; phylum Bacteroidota; class Bacteroidia; order Chitinophagales; family Saprospiraceae; genus UBA6168. The sequence goes on from WGNL01000041.1 coordinate 17,946, forward strand.
CTACTCGACCGCTTCCGCATCATACCGGATATACCAATTATCACTTTTATTGGGCGGCTGGTACGGGAAAAAGGAGCCGACCTGATTCCTGATACGATTCGGCGAGTACTTGGCAGTGGCGTGCGGGCAGGCTTTGTGATACTGGGTACGGGCGAACCAGACCTGATGCAGGTTTTTGCCAATATGAAACGGGAATTCTCCGGCTATTATGATGCTTCTTTGGAGTACAACGAAAAATTGGCGCACCAACTTTACGCTGGTTCCGACTTCCTTATCATGCCATCCCGGGTGGAGCCTTGCGGCCTGAACCAGATGTACGCCTGCCGCTACGGCAGCATCCCCATCGTGCGCAGTGTGGGTGGCTTGAAAGATACCATCATTGACATTGGCGACCAGGGCGGCCGGGGCATCCGTTTCAACAATTTTTCAGTGGATGATGCGGCGATGGCCATTTTCCGGGCCGTGAAGGTGTACAACAACCCAGAAGTGCTTTCCAGCCTGCGGGAGCGCATCATGGGGGTGGATTTCTCATGGGAGCGCTCGGCGAAGGATTACATGCGGTTGTATGGGGAGTTGAGTTGAAGGCAGCAAAAGGGTTTTGCCTAGTTTTCAAACCTCTCCGCCAAAAATTTATCCACTTCCTCCAGCGGCATGTTAACGGCAATGATGTTGCGGTCTGGATCCAGTAAAAATTTGGTGGGCAACTGTTTCACCCCATAGTCATTGGCAATGGGCGAGTCAAAGAACTTGAAATTGCTCACAGGGTCAATCGCCTGGTATGGCCAGTTATGGCCTAACCGTTCGATGGCATTGACCCAACGGCGTCTGTCTTTTTCCACCGCTATACTGACGATAGTAAACCCGTCGGCGTCCTTGAACTTGGACGTCCCATATTTTTCATACAAAGCAATAAGCGCAGGAGACTCACCTATGCAAGGCCCGCACCAACTGCCCCAAAAATCGAGCAGCACGTACTTGCCTTTCAAATCGGAGAGCTTGAATCCTAAATTTTTATCAGAAACAGCCACAAAGTCAGGCGCTTTTTCGCCGTCGCCGACATTGGGTTTTAGGTAAAATTGTTTCCCCACCGTAAACAAACCAGCCGCCACAACGAAGAGGATAATGTAATTGATTGGGTTCCATTTTTTCATGGGACAAAGATAGGGATAGCCCCTTTGGATTGTATCATTTTAACCTTGATATAACGACCTCTTCGAACCACAACAAGGGCGCTTGAACTTTGTCGCCAGTGCGGGTGTCGCATTTATAAAAATCAAAATACAGGGGCAGGTTGTCGCCAACTGTTTCGAGCAGCTTGTCGAGGCGTTGGGCAGAAGCGGTCGGCTGTCCTTCCAAGTTAGCAGCACGCCAACAGTAAAAAGCCTCGTCATGAAGTTCGATAAGATCCAACAGGGCAGGGTCGTCCAGATAGCGTTCCATGAACTCCCTTGCCAGTAGCCCGTGGTGCTTCACCCGTCGGCCGAGTTGGAATTCCTGAAATTTGAAAGTATCGTGCGTGAGTGCGATGAGGCGAAGCTGCTTTCTTGTTTCTTCGTTTGATGCGTAATGCTCCACATTGTCAAGCACCTCCCGGACGTGCAGGCCGACCATGCCTTCCGGATGCCCAAACCTGGGTTTGCCCCAATGCAGGCCTTCCCTGAATATCGGGATGTCGAACAGCATGACCTCCAGTTCTGTTTCGGGTTGGAGGAGGGAATGAAAATCTAATCCGTTTTGCAGCATGGGTCGTCGCAGTTTGCCAAGTATCTGGGCAGCAGGGGCGAAAAAACTAAACTTTGGGTGAATGTCAACATTTGATGGGGTTTAAAAAAAGTGTAGGCTAATAATTCAGGTAAAAAAAAATTAGCACCCAATACGATTGGAACCATTGATTTTTTAGGCTGTTTTTTCTGCTTGTTAATTTGTCGTTAAACCAGTTTTGTGAAATAACCGATGGAGGGACGGGGCGTTTATTTTTGCAATATACAACCGACCCCAATGCAGGTCAATACTTTAGAACTTCTAACCTAATTTTGTTTAACCATGAAGCAAGTACTTTCATATGTTTTTGCGGGCATGATTGGCGGTGGTATCACCTTAGGTGGTTATTTTGCTTTGCAAAGCGATCAGCCAATTATCATATCCAACAACGGCCAGTTCGCTAAGCAAGTAAGCAATGTAAATGTTGGCCCAACCCCTAATTTTCCATTTGATTTTACGGAGGCAGCCGCCACAGCTACACCAGCAGTTGTGCATATTTCAGCCAAGGAAAGCGAAAAAAAGGCACGTGAAAACCGTAGAAACAACCAGCAATTCCCCAATTTTTTTGATGACAATTCCTTTTTTGGAAATCCATTCTTCAATTTTAACCAACCGAAAGAGGGTACGGGGTCAGGCGTCATTTATACCAATGACGGCTATATTGTAACCAATAACCATGTGGTGGAATTTGCCGACCAAGTAGAGGTTACTACTTACGACAACAAAACTTACAAAGCGACTATTGTCGGCACCTACCCAGAGGGCGACTTGGCGGTAATAAAAATTGATGCGAAAAACCTTCCGACCATGCGGCTTGCCAACTCTGACGAGGCTAAGATTGGCGAGTGGGTACTTGCAGTTGGCAACCCCCTTGAACTGAATTCAACTGTCACTGCTGGCATTATCAGCGCAAAAGGACGGGACATCAATATCATCAAAGGGAAGGCGCCTATTGAATCGTTCATTCAGACCGACGCAGCCGTGAACCCTGGCAACAGTGGCGGAGCGCTTGTAGATGCTAATGGAAGACTGCTTGGCATCAATACGGCGATTGCCACACAAACGGGTTATTTCGAGGGTTATTCGTTTGCTATCCCTGTCAATCTTGTGACGAGTATCGTAGATGACCTCATCAAAAATGGCAATTACGAACGTGGGTTCTTAGGTATTAATATTGCCGACCTAGACAATGAAACGGCCAACGAACTGGGGCTGGATATTTCCCAAGGGGTGTTGGTAGAGAGCTTGGTGGATGGTGGCGCCGCACAATACGCTGGCGTTTTGCCCAATGATGTTATTGTGCAGGCAAATGGGAAAAAAGTGAAATCCTCTGCTGACCTGCTAGAAGCAGTGGGAGGCTCCAAGGCTGGAGAAATGGTTTCCTTGGTGCTAAATAGGAGTGGAAAGCAAGAAAACTTAAGTGTTCGCTTAAAGGCAAATAATTAGCAAATACTAGCCTGCCCATTTCACTTTAAGAATTCCTTAACAAACGTTGAGGCAACATTTGGAGAAAGTGGACGGTTATTGGAAGTATAAAAAGACTTGTTTAAAGTTGGTTTTTCGTTTTGTTTTGATGCGTCTGTCTTGATTTTCGAGGCAGACGTTTTTTATGTCCCGCCTTATTTTTTTTATTCAAAAAACAAATATTTTACTGACAACTGCATTTGACATAGGTTAGTCCTTGTTTCACCAAAAAATACAAGGAACTATGAGAAAATTACTGCGACCGTTCGAGGATTTCCTATGCTTGTTTTTTCCACATCTTTGTCTTGCCTGTGAGCGCAATTCACCACCTTATGGCGACCATATTTGCACAATTTGTAAGGCGACCATGCCTGAAGCTAATTTCCATCTACGAAAGGAGAATCCGTTCACTGAGAAATTTTGGGGACGAGTGAATGTCCATGCAGGCATGGCCCTGTACCTGTTTACGAAGGAAAGTCGTGTTCAAAACCTTATCCATCACTTAAAATATAAAGGCAAAACGGAGGTGGGAACCGTTTTAGGGCAGAGGATAGGCAATATGCTCCATCAGTCGCCACTGTTCGCAGGTATTGACGTGATTGTTCCTGTGCCACTACACCTGCGGAAGGAACGCATCCGGGGATACAACCAAAGCGAAGTTTTAGGAAACGGCATTGCCGATACTTTTGGTAGGCCTCTTATTGGCAATGGAATGAAACGGACCATTCATTCCACTTCACAAACTAAACAGTCCCGGGAGTCAAGACTGCACAATGTCGGCGAGGTTTTCGAAGTAGCCAAACCCAAATTACTGGAAGGGAAACATATACTTTTGGTGGACGATGTACTGACTACAGGGGCTACCTTGGAAGTTTGCGCAAACAAGCTACTCGAAGTACCCGGAGTGAAGATTAGCATGGCGACAATTGCCATTGCAATTCACTGATTCAAGCGACGCTTATATGTCAGCTTAACCCTATTAAGGTTTACAACTACTATATTATTCAGCTGCTTCGACTAGAGTCCCCACTTTTTCACCAATTACAATCCGCTTTAGATTGTCCTTGTTATTGATGTCAAAAACGATGATAGGCACATTGTTTTCTTGGCAAATGGTGAACGCAGTCATGTCCATTACGCCGAGCCCCATGCTGATGGCTTGATTGAATGTGAGGTGGTCAAACTTAACCGCACTTGAGTCCTTTTCTGGGTCTGCATTGTAAATTCCATCCACACGGGTACCCTTCAGTATCACATCTGCACCGACCTCATTGGCACGGAGGGCAGCTGCGGAATCTGTCGTGAAATAAGGATTGCCAGTGCCTCCTGAGAAAAGCACGACCCTCCCTTTTTCAAGGTGCCTAACGGCCCTGCGGCGGATGTAAGGCTCTGCAATCTGATCCATTTTTATTGCTGAAATTAGGCGGGTGAAAACCCCAGCGCTTTCAAGGGCACTTTGCAGTGCCATGCCATTAATGACAGTGGCTAACATGCCCATATAATCACCCTGCACCCGGTCAATTCCAGACTGCGCCGCCTGCAAGCCTCGAAAAATATTGCCGCCTCCAATAACTACAGCCACTTCGATGTTCATTTCCACCAATTCTTTTATTTGCTGCGCATAATAAAAAAGCATGGAAGCTTCGATGCCATATTTCTGGTTGCCCATGAGCGATTCTCCACTCAATTTCAACAAAATCCGTTTGTATTTGATTGCCATAGTTTTCTTTGAGAATGGTAAAAATTTGACCGGGGCGAAAATAGAAGAAAGGAAATGCAAGGGCATAAAAAAAGGCGAATTAATTGCTTAATTCGCCTTTCATAGCTTCGGGCAATTAGCCCAGTTCAACGTGTTTGAACTCAGTGACCGTCAGGTCTTTGTTCAAACTTTGAAGGTACTGCGCAACTGTTAGCTTACCGTCTTTGACGTAAGCTTGGTTGAGCAGGGTGCTTTCTTGGTAAAACTTGTTCAGCTTACCAACTGCGATTTTTTCAAGCATAGCCTCTGGCTTGCCTTCTTGGCGAGCCTGCTCTTTGCCTATTTCAATTTCTTTTTCGATCAAATCGGCAGATACGCCATCTTTGTCAAGCGCAACTGGGCGCATGGCTGCAATCTGCATGGCCACGTTCTTGCCTGGCTCGATGTACTCAGGGCCTTCGAGGTTCAGCGCTACAATAACACCAGCACGGTTACCCATGTGGATATATGGAAGCACCTGGCCTTGGCCAGCAGCAGTTTCGATTTTAGAATAGTAGTTCACCTCTACTTTTTCACCGATAACACCTACTTGCTCTGTGATCTTCTCACCAATAGTCAAACTGCCTTCGTATGGAAGTGCAAGCAGTGCATCCGTGTCAGCAGGCAAGTGTTTGAGAGCTATTTCAGTGATACTTTTTGCGAAGTTCACAAAATCTTCGTTTTTGGCTACGAAGTCAGTTTCACAGCTCAAGCGCACTAAAACACCATTGTTGCGGTTAGCAGAAGTCATAGCTATCACGGCACCTTCTTTTGCTTCACGGTCTGCACGTTTCAGCGAAAGTTTCTGGCCTTGCTTGCGTAATACTTCTACTGCTTTATCGAAATCGCCACCCGCTTCTTCGAGGGCTTTTTTGCAATCCATCATGCCAGCACCCGTCATGTCACGGAGCTTTTTTACATCGGCAGCTGATAATGTCGTGGTCATTTTATTTGAATATTAAATGGTTAAAATTTGATGAGCGCAATCTACGCTTAGTCAAATTAGAAGTTTCTGAAAACAGGTTAAGTCTCTGTAAAGCCCTGAAGAATAGGAGCTTTTATCCTCTCCTGTATTCGATTAACCCTCCGCTTCTACTTCAGTTTTTTCTTCTTCTACCTTGGTGCTGCGATCAGCCAAGCCCTCACGGATTGCCTCTGCCAAGTAATTGGTAACGATGCTGATTGACTTCGAAGCATCGTCGTTGGCTGGGATGGCGAAGTCCACTTTGTTAGGGTCGGAGTTCGTGTCCACCATAGCAAAAGTGCGAATCCCCAAGCGTTGTGCCTCTGCCAAAGCCAGGTGCTCGTGAGAAATATCCACCATGAAAATGGCAGCTGGGAGGCGTCCCAAACTTTCAATTCCTCCGAAAACCTTGTCCAATTTGATACGCTCACGGTCGAGCGTGAGTCGCTCTTTTTTAGTCATGCTGGCAGCAGTGCCATCGGCGAGCATACGCTCAATGTTCTGCATTTTCTTCACAGAACGCTTGATAGTAGCAAAGTTGGTCATCATGCCACCTAACCAACGGTCTGTAACGTGCGGCATTCCAACGGACTGCGCTGCATTGGCAACGATGTCGCGAGCTTGCTTTTTTGTTGCAACGAACAGGATTTTTCGGCCTGACTTTGCAATGGCACGCATGGCATTTGCTGCACGCTCCATTCCATCCAACGTACGGTTCAGGTCAATGATGTGGATACCTTTGCGCTCCATAAAGATGTAGGGCGCCATTTTCGGGTTCCATTTTTTGCGCATGTGGCCAAAGTGAACCCCTGCATCGAGCAAATCTTGATATGTAGGTTTTGCCATTTTTTTTGAATTGCTATTGGAAGTCAGCATTTGGCGCTTCGTTTTTCAACCAAAAGCCAAATGCTGAAAATCGAATGAAATTAACGTTTGGAGAACTGGAAGCTTCTCCTTGCCTTTGGTTTACCGTATTTTTTACGTTCAACCTCACGGGCATCACGAGTGAGCAGCTTCTTGTCTTTCAATGGTTTACGGAAGTCAGCATTGAGCTTCACCAATGCACGGCTGATACCCATGCGGGTGGCTTCTGCTTGGCCTTTGTAACCACCACCATCAACATTCACGTTGAGGTTGTAAAGGTTGCTCTCCAGATTTACGGTGATGAATGGCTCGGTAATGGAGCCTTGCACATGCACTTGAGGGAAGTATTCTTTATAGTCCTTGCCGTTCACACTGATTTTGCCTTCACCTTTGGTGAGGTAAACCCTAGCGACAGAGGCCTTTCTTCTTCCGATGGCATTTATCATTTCCATGTTTGAAAAATTTCCTTGTTAGAAGTTAAATGGTTGGGGCTTCTGTGCCTGATGAGGATGTTCCTCGCCACCGTACACGAAAAGCTTTTTGATCATTGCATTCCCCAACTTAGTCTTGGGCAACATGCCACGAACGCCGATTTCAATTACGGCTTCTGGCTTCCGGTCGAGAAGATGGCCTGCGTTTTCCCTTTTGAGGCCGCCTGGATAACCTGTGTAGCGCAGGTATTCCTTCTGATCCATTTTTTTTCCGGTGAAGCGGATTTTGTCGGCATTGACGACGATGACATTGTCGCCAGTATCGACATGCGGGGTAAAGTCGGGCCTATGCTTGCCCCTCAATACGGCCGCAATCTTGGAAAACAGGCGACCGGCAGTCTGGTTGGTTGCATCAACAACATACCAGTCACGCTTTACCTCTTCCTTTTTCGCCGACACGGTGTTGTAACTCCGAGTATTCACGATTTTATGCGTTTAAACTGTGATGAAATTTTTATCCAAAAAATGCCTTTTTCAAAGGCGGGTGCAAAGGTAAATTTGTTTAGCTGAATTTCAAGCCAGTTTTTTGATTTTTTTGAAAAATATTTTTCATAACTGCTTGAAATTCAGTTCAATTTTCGCTCGCCGTTTTTAAAACCCAGATAATCAGCACTTAAGCATGCAGTAAGAGATTGGGCATTTAATAGCAGAATATTAGATTAATGAATGTGCAACGTAACTTTGCGACCAAAAAAAGCAAAAGCATGAACAAATTTCTTTCCTTTTCAATATTCCTCTTTGGCTTAGTTAGCCTACAAAGCTGCATACCTGACCCTGTTTCAACAGATGAGCAACGTGCTAAAGACATCAAGAAAATTGAGCAGTACTTAGAGGATAATAACCTAGTAGCCCAATCCACTGCATCGGGGCTACATTATATTATTGAAGAACCGGGAACAGGGGGCAACCCCAATATCAACAGCCAGGTGACTGTCAAGTACAAAGGTTATTTATTAAGTGGGGATGTTTTTGATGAAACTGGCGACACACCCGTCACTTTTGCATTGAAAAATTTGATATTGGGCTGGCAAGAAGGTATTCCCTTGCTTCAAAAAGGTGGGAAAGGCACATTTTTCCTTACTTCAGAACTCGGCTATGGGAGAAATGGCGCAGGTAGCATACCCGGCAATTCACCACTGATTTTTGAGATTGAACTCGTCAATTTCTAGAGTCAAAGCCTACATAAAAGAGGTGCTTTTTGCAAACAAGTTGGAAACTGTCCATACAGTTCATCTGATGTTTGCAAAAAGCACCTCTTTTGAATAAACATCAAGCATCGGTTTTGTCGCTTGTCGGTTCGTCCGGCGCTTCGGGTGTATCTGAGCTCGACTTTTTTTCGCTGAAAGAATCTTTCAAATCACTGATTTTTTCACTGGCATGCGCCCATTCTTCCTTAGCAGCATTCTTCAATTTTTCACCAGTTGTGACAGCAAACTTTCCAGCATCCTCTGAGAATTCAGTGGCTGCCTCTTTGATGTCGGCTGCAACACCAGCAAGGGATTGCTTTGCTTTCTGCAAGATTTCATTTGGGTCACCAATACGTTCGGTAAACTCCTCTTTGACATAATCCTTGGCTTCGGAGAATTTATGACCTGCCGCGTTTGCAAGTTCGCTGGCATCATCCACGAGTTCACTAGCTCCTTCTTTGACATCAGATGCTACTTCTGCCAAGGATTCCTTTGCCTTCGCCATCAGTTCCGAAGGATCCCCTACCGTTTCCGTTAATTTCTCCTTTGCTTCTCCCATGAGTTTTGATGCATCTTCCGCCACAGAATTAGCTACTTTGGAAGCAGTCTCAACGGTATCATCGACCGTTTTTTTTGCGGTACCAAATAGGTTCTTAAGAAAGTTTTTCATCGAGAATTATTTTAGAATTGAATTGACGCATTTTGAACCCACAACCTAACTAAGTATAGGTCATTGTGCCTATTTCACTAGCTCAACGTTGGTCAGTGAGTACATTAATTTATTAACATCAGTAGAATTGAGGTGGAGCGTCCCCTTGATGGTGATGGGGTCGGCTGTGAAGGCTACTGGGCTTTTTGACTTTACCTCCATGACAGTTTCGGGCCCTGCACCGCCGCAGAAGAAGCACATATTATAGGGGTAAGCCGAAAAGACAAATTCTTTATGGCTTTTGTAGCCCTCCACGGGAATGATATACCCTTTGATGGTAACCTCTTTACCCTCTAGTTTTTGAATTTCATTGCTAAAAACTGGCACGTCCACTTTAAAGCCAAGCATTTCGTCATACTCTTTTTTGTAGGTAACCTTGCCTAGCGTTTTCCACATGAATTCTTGGGCTGAAAGCCCAACCGAAAAAGCGATTGCGAAAATGGCGGTAAGAATGATGCTTTTTATTTTCATAGAATCTGAAATATTGAACAGTTGCAAATTTATAAACGAGAAAGTTGTTTTTGAGTCACCAAAAATCCTTGTCAAAGAAGGATTTATTACTTGGATAGTTCGATTGTGCCTTAAAATATTGCAGAGCAACTGCCGTTTTAAAAGGAATTTGAACAAAAGACCTGCCCAGCAAATTGGGTTTAGCAAGAATTGGACAGTCAAGTTCGGATAAAACGCAGAACTTTGCCGCCATTTCAAAAAAACAGAATTATTCCGATGAGAATTTTGACTTTCCTAATTACGCTTTTTGCCGTCGTGAATCTCCAAGCCCAAACTTCGCAAAGTTTGGTTTCGTATATCTCTTTCAACCAAAATGGATGCGACGTAAAGGATGAGTCTGGCGACCCTGCCATACAATTGTTTGTCAATGGCGACGATGCTTGTGGCTGTGGTGTTGATGGCAACTGCAGGTTTTTCGATGGCACCGACGACTGGTTCTACCTTTTCGGACCTCGGGTAGAGGATACTTTTTCCACCATTGATTTTTCCCTCAGTTTTTATTTTAAACCTACTAGCAACAGCGCAGGATATCAGGCGCTTTTTTCTAAAAAAGTGGGCTGCACGGGCGATGCGGCATTTGTCATCCGGTTTAACCCTGCCAACCGCAGCTTGAGCGTGGAACTGACCGAAAACTCCACCATTACAGCATCCATTGCGAAGACCTTACCCTTCTCATGCTGGTACCATGTAGTCGTGGTGAGAAAGGGGCCAACCACAACGCTGTACGTGAACAAGGCCAAGTTGGGGGAGGTGAACTCTCCCGGCACGTTGCGGGTCAATGTAAGCAACAGCGAACCTCTCACCATCGGCAGCAGCGACTGCAGCCTTGATGAAGACTTTGAGGGCTATATTGATGAAATAAGGCTTTACAGCCGAGCGCTTTCCTTTCAAGATATTGAAGACCTGTACCTTGCGCCCGACCAAATCAAAACGGGGCTGAAACCTACAGGCGTAAATGAATCGACTATTTTTCTGGGCGAATCAGTCTCCATCCAATTAACAAATAGTTGTGCAAGCAGCTTTGACTGGGTACCTGTCACAAACGTAGTTGACCCCAACATACCAAATCCTGTCATAACCCCCACAGAAACAACCACTTATAAACTCACAATGCTGGACAATGAGGGCTGCAAATCAGAGGACTCTATCCGCATCATTGTGGTGGACAAAACCTCGGTTAAATGTGGCGACATTCTGCTCCCATCTGCTTTCACCCCCAACGACGACGGGCTCAACGACCGATACGGCATTAGTAATATTTTTGCCGTTGGTGAAATGATTTCCTTTGAAATTTTTGACAGATGGGGCAATATCGTCTTTTACACAGAAGACGTTCGTGACAGTTGGGATGGCTTCTACCGAGGTGAGGCTGTTAATCCAGGCGTTTTTCTCTACAAAATAAGTTACCGATGTGAGGGAAAAGAAAATGTGAATTCAGGCAGCGTTACGGTTTTGAGATAAATCACACCACCCGTAACGAAATAAGCCGAGCAGGTACGTACCTGCTCGGCTTATTTCGTTACGGGTCATGGTCATTTTTCGTACGGACATTTCAAATCGCCAAAATAGTAGTAGATGCCAATACCAAGATAAACATAAGTATCATTGTTCTTACTGTTTCCACGCTGGCGGCCCGGCTCACCGATAGGCGCTTCAATATTGTTTCTGGTAAAAAAGTCAGGGTCTTTTTGGTAGAGCTCCAAGGAGCGGTCAATAAATGGAACAGCTTCAGCGCCCCTTAATTCCTCCACATCTCCAGCATCGGGATAGGTTCGGCTCACATCATCTAGGTAGTCACTGAAAAGCCGGCGGGCACTCATGTCAATATTGATGCTCCATTCATAATTGAGGTCAATTTTGAAGCCAGCCCCATAGACCCAACCGCCAGCTACCGTGAAATACTCCTCCCCTTTGAACTGCCCTTCCGTACCAAGTGGACGCAGGGCTGTCCATTTACCGTCCATCTCAGCCTTTGGGTTGAAATAAGTAACGCCAAGCCCGGCGAACAGGTAGGGTGTCCAATTATTCTCTTTACTTCCATGAATGTAGGGTAGGAAATTGAACTCCAACTGCGCCCCAAGGTCTGCCACGACAGAGCGGAAACTGAGGTTCCGAGCTTTTTCAAAGAGGTTGGGCGATTCAGAGTCATAGGCTTCTACCCTACCGATATTCGCCCCAACTTTGCCGCAAAGTCGCTCATTGAAATTGAAGCGGAGGCCGATGCCAGCAGCGGGGCCAATATGGTTCAGACGAAGATTGGTGTTTAAATCGCCGAAATAGTTGACGCCAGCCAGCCAAATACCAGCTTCGGCACCCCGTTGGGCTTGTGCAAAATTCAGGGTCAACATTGCGAAGCAAAAAATGCAGATAAATTTCTTAGTCACTGGATAATGTTTTTGGATATGTAGGCTTCCTTTTGTTTTGAGGGCGCAAAGTTAGCATTTGAAAATGAGGAAAGTCAATCGGTAAAATGAATTGAAACGCTGTTTTTTAAAAACTTTTCCCTTAACGGCTTTATGTTAGGAACTGTTGTTTGGGAGGAAATGAATAACCAATTCCATTCCTTAATCTTCTTCCGTTTTGTAAACAGACAATGCCTGCCCCAGCCGATTCGCAATCTTTTCCCGCAACCGCCTTGGCGACAGTACCTCCACCAATTCGCCCATGCCGATGATTTCCCGCTCCAATTCGTAGTTCCAGATGACTTTGATGTTGATTAAAACGAATCCCTCTTCTTCCTTCAAAATAGTTTGGCTGGGGTGCAGCGGCTTCGTCGTAAGATACGGCAACTGCTCTCGTCGCAGTCGTAGCACGATATTGCTGGCCCGCTGCTTCATCGTTTTTGAGACGCCAATCACATCATCAAAATAGGTGAAAACATCCACCGAAGCAGGGCGATATGCATTTGCAGTATCTTCCCGAAGCGAATTAATACGGTCGAGCGCCAGTAAAATGGGCGTGTTGCTTTTTTTAAAACTGCCCAGCACAAACCAACGGTTGTTGTACTGTTTCAGCAAGTGCGGATGAAAATGCTCTTCCTTGGCCTCCCTAGCTTTGAACGACTGGTACTCAATAAGCAGTACTGTTTTTTTCAAAATGGCTGCATGAATCAGCTCGATGTACTCCAAGCCTTTCAATTGTTCATTTTTGTCCAAATCAATATAAGAACGCCCCTCGTTGCCCTGCTTCAAAATCTTGTCTTCCAACCGGGCAACCATCGTTGAGAGGTCTTGAAAATAGCCGAGCCCCTTGAGCTGCCGCATCAGGCCGACCACCTCCTTGAGCTTGCTCACGTCGTATTCCGAAATGGGCGTGTTCGAAATGCTGTAATTCCGGTCTTCGTAGATGTAGAATTTCCGCTCCACGACCACGATGGGTGCATTGAAACCGAAGCGCTCGCTCCGCATGTGCTGGATGTCGAGTTGCACCGTGCGCTTCCCGACGCCCGATTTTATCCCCTCGAATTCGTACACCGCCTCGGAGACGGCAGCCACCAAATCGTCCAAAGTCCATTTGCGGTAGTGGTTCTGAAGGCAGCGGTCAATGGCTTTGTAGCGGATAAGCGCCAATTTATTTACAGGCATGGAACTATTTTTTTTAAAAAAATGGTTATTGGTTTCGCTTCGCAAAACCTTGATTTTCAACACTTTCCAAGTAAAGGACAAAAATCCTAAAAAAAATTTTCAAAAATAAATTTTACTGCGCAAATCGGTTGCGCAGTAGGAGTGGAGCTTTGTCCCATCATTCACCGAAAGCGGTAAATGTTCAAAAAATTGACATCACGAAAACGTGAATATACCCTGACAACACTGGGCAGATCTGACAGCAAGTATGCGTTTCAGGTTCCCCTTTCAGCGTCAGGGGCAATGAAATTGTGCTTTTGCACGGAAGAGGGTAAAAGTAGTTTGCCAAAGCACCTGATGAGGGTTTCTGCATGGCCCCGTAGTGCCAACCCGGTTTGGACTTGGTATGCTGGCTTAACAAATTGCTTTTTCCACCAGGCCGCTCAAAACGGCGTCACGCCATGTGTCGTGGGTTCGACTCCCACCGCCTCCCAAAGGGGGTGTAATTCAGTGGTAGAATAATGGCTTCTGGAAGCGCAGGTTCGAATCCTGCTCCCGACTCGTCGGGATAGCTCAGTTGGTTAGAGCAATGGATTGTGGTTCCATTCCTTTTTTGAAAAAAGCACGGCAAGAGCATCACCCAAGCCCCTCCCAGCGCTCCGGCGCAGGGAGAACAGGCAATTCGGCAGCAGCTCGAAACACCGGGATACCGCAGGTCAACTCCCGAAGACTTCCCCTCCAACGACGGTGGGCAAAAACGACGATGGTCGTCGGCGCCTGCCAGTCCAAGGACAGGGAACTCTCCGGTTGGCGGCCTGCTCAACGGTGATTCCGCAAAAGCTGGATGGGGATGCTTGCGCCCGCTTTAAAAAAGCATCGGTCTTTTGTCACTGGTCATTTTGACACAAGACAATCATTTGATATTCAATAGTTTAACTAAATAGATTGGAGCCTGCTTCGAATTACGAATCACAAGTTGCCAATCAATAATCAACACCAAATCATGAAACTCGTAACGATTTATCCGTACCAAGTCGGTTTAAAATTCAAGGATGGCAACTATTGCCAAACGCTGACCGAAGGAAAGCATTGGCTGTGGCCAAGTGAATCCGTCAAGGTCTATGACCTGACGAAGGACTTCGTGCCACCTTGCGAATTGAACATCCTGACCGCTGACCTAGCTTTCCAGCGATTAGTGGACATCGTGGAGATTCGGGACAACGAAATTGCCCTGCAATACCTCAACGGCAATTTCCGTAAGGTGTTGACGCCCGGTCGGTACGCATTCTGGAAGAGCGTCATGGCTTACGAGCACCGCATCATCAACCTCGATGATTACGAGATTGCTGCGGATATCGACCGGAAAATACTGCAACGGAGCGACGTCAGCGCGTACATGCGAGTGTTCGTGGTGGAATTTTACGAAGAGGGTTTGCTCTACCTGAGCGGCAAGTTGGTAAAACAACTCGGCCCAGGCGTGTACTACTACTGGAAAAACGAGCAACCGATTGCCGTGTTGAAGACCGACCTGCGGCATCAGTTGATGGAAATCAGCGGACAGGAAATCCTGACAAAGGACAAGGCCGCTATCCGGATCAATTTCTACGCCCAGTACAAGATCGTTGATTTGCAAAAGGCTGTTGTGGAGACAAAGGAACTTGTGAAACAACTGTACATCGTCATCCAGTTGGCCATTCGGGAGTACGTCGGTACCATGACTCTCGACGAACTACTGGCGAATAAGGAAAGTGTTGCACCGTTCATCCTGAAAGATGTTGCTGAAAAAGCCGTTGGAATGGGCGCCACAGTTTCTGACTGCGGTATCCGGGACATCATCTTACCAGGCGATGTGAAGGACATCATGAACCAAGTGTTGGTGGCTGAAAAAAAGGCCCAAGCCAATATCATCACCCGTCGGGAAGAAACGGCTTCCACCCGGAGCTTGCTCAACACGGCGAAGCTGATGGAGGAGAACGAGATGCTCTTCAAGCTGAAAGAGATGGAATACGTGGAGAAAATCGCCGAGAAAATCAATAGCATCTCTGTCTCTGGGGGTGGTCAGTTGGTGGAGCAGTTGAGGCAGATTTTTACCGTTCAGAAGTGATTTTTCACCCCAAAATAAAAGCGCTGGCCGAGAGGCTGGCGCTTTCTTTTTCACCCAGCCTCAAAAGTGATTGCCTCAAAATTCGCATCGTCAAAACAGACGAACTTCACTTTTTCCACGCTTTCGTTTTCCTTCAAAAATGCTTTCACGGCAGCCACTGCTACTTCGGCTGCTTGCGCAATGGGATACCCGTAAACACCCGTGCTGATGCAAGGAAAGGCAATGGTTTTACAGTTATTTTTCACGGCCAATTCCAAGGAATTCTGATAGCAGTTGGCCAGCTTTTCCGCTTCCTTTTTCTGCCCACCGTTCCACACTGGCCCTACGGTGTGGATGACAAATTTTGCCGGTAAATTCCCTGCCGTGGTGATGACCGCTTCACCTGTTTTGCAGCCGCCTTGCTTCGCAACGATTTTCCGACATTCCTCCAAAATGGCAGGCCCGCCCGCCCGATGAATGGCGCCATCCACCCCGCCGCCGCCCATGAGGGAGGAGTTGGCAGCGTTCACGATGGCGTCCACTTCGATTTTGGTGATATCGCCTTTTAAAACCTCTAATTTTTTCATGACGGTAAAATGAAAATTTATGATTCAGCAGATACTGACTGCCCCATGCACACTGTCGAATCCCAAAGGGACAAGCTGCCAACTATTTCAACAATTCCCGTAGCCGCTCAAAACTCGGCCGCACCTCCTCCGATTGGATGGCCCGCACCAAGTCCGCCCGCTCCCGGTTGGTGATGTAAAAACTGATGGGCGAATCCTTCAGCTCCTCGCTGGGATGGTAGGTTAGGCGCACGATTTCGAGCATATCGGGGCCAAGCAGGTCGTCCAGAAAGCCTAGGCTGTTGTCGTGTTCGTAGTCTTGAAGGCTCATCACCTTGAAGGCGATTTCGAGGGGATTGAGCAGGGTTTCGAGGATGCCCCGGTTCTCGTTCGACTTGATTTCCTGTTGCCTGTCGAAGGAACGCACCACGACCACCACGGCACCGCTTGTGTTTTCCCGAATCCAATCCTTGAAAACGTGCATGAAACGGGTGGCCGATTTCAAGCCAAAATTATCCCGAAATCCTGCGTCGAGCACCTCAATGCGTGGCTCGCTGGGTAGGTTCACGTTGGGCAGCACATAAGGGTAGGTGGCGTTCATGCGCAGCGCCGTGGTGAAGCGGAGGCTGTCGGCGTTTTGCGAAGCGAACAAAGCTCGGAAATCGGCGGCGTCCACCCGCACGGAGCCGGGCAGTTTCACACCCGCAGGTTCCACCATCATGTAGCGGACGGGCTGCGACGAAATGACCATCCGGCGGCCGTCGTTGACGATGCTCGGCGTGACGAACATCATCGGGATGAGCGCCTCCCGCTCCGGTTGGGCATATTCGGCGATGGTTTTGTTCAGGCGGTCGTGGGTGTTTTCGTTGAAGGCTTTTTCAAAAATATAGCCCCGGTCCTTCTTGTAGCGCTGGCCGCCCTGCTCGAAACTGGCCCAAGGCAGGAACACATCGTTGGTGACGATGGTGAATGAAATTGGGTTGAGCAGGTCTTTGGAAATATCGGCCACATACTCCCGGTTGTACAGGTCAATCGGCTCACCCTGCTGTTTGCGAAGCGCCAATTCCCGAAAATACGAGGTGCCCATCATGCCGCCCGATGCACCGGACATCAGCACAGTATGTTGCATGAACTGACCGTTGGTCAGGCTGTCAGCATGTTGTAGCACTTCCATCGCCCAAGTGGCCGCTTTTAGGCCACCGCCGCTCACGCAGAAAAAAACCATTTTGGGCTTCTCGCCATTAGTACCGCTGGCTTTTTGCTTCCATTTATTGAGGATTTCTATGGTAGCCGCCATGTCTGTATCCACAGCAGGTTGGGTACAGAAGTTCTGCAAGCTGTCAAGCTGGTAAGGGCTAGGCTGAACTTCGTAATTGAGCCCGTAGGCTTTGTTACGATGATGGAAAAAATCGAAACGGGTGATGAAATTAATGAGAATGAGGATAACCACGAACCCCGTGATGCGCCACGAACCCAGCCAAAATGAAATGGCTCCGCCCACAGCAATTACTGTGCTGGCTAACAAGAAAATGCTAGCCGCCGTTGGGATTCGGAAAAATGGCCGATCCATCAGCGCCCCCAGCAGCACGATGACGATGAGCGTGAAAAGCTGCACCAGCAGGGCGTTGAGGTGGTTCTGTTTGAAGATTTTTGCTAAAAAAGCGGGGTCGTAATGCGCCACACTACGCACGGGTCGGGGCCGCATGCCGTCCGAGAGAAAAGTGTCCACCCGCCATTGGTTGCGGTGCAGGCGGATGTCCCGCACCACTTGGCTGTTTTCGGCCTTTATTTTTTTCTTTTTTCCCTTCGGTGAAAAACTAGTGATGTCCTTGTTCGTGAACTGGAAATAAACCGCCACGAGAAACACCAGCGTTGCGAAGCCAGTGAGAAATCCGACGCTGTTCCAGAGCACCGTGCCCAGCGGCAACAGCTCGTGGAAGACCCCGAAGCGAATTTGACAAATCAAAAAAAGCACAGCAAACGCCACTGGAACGACGAGGTTGTTCAGCACAAATTTGGCGAACGGCTTGCCCAAGGAAGCCAGAAACGAAAACCGGTAGGCATCCAGCAAGTAGGTGGTCAGATTCCAACTAATGACCAGTCCGCCAAAGCCAGCACCCACGTAAAAAAAACTCAAAAAGCCCACCTCGCCCATGTATTCTGGCGAAAGAAAGAGGTAGCGCAGACCGAAGCCACCACCGAATTTGCCCGTCACCATCAGCGCCAGTAGTATCCACACCCCGATGAGCAACAGGTTCCCCCGCAGGTGCAGCACCAGCAACTGAAAGGGAAATGAGTAGACAATGTCGGTTATTTTCTTCCGCATGGACGGGGGCATTGGGGCATTGGGGTATTGAGTGATTGGGATATTGGGTGCAACGGCTTGATTTTCAGCCATTTTACCCATCAAAAAAACTGGGTTGCAAAGTACAACGTAAAAAGTACAAAGGCAAAAATGCCCACCTGCTTACCTTTGCGTCTTCAGTTGGCAGTTGGCAGTCAGTTTGCTGCTAACTTGGTCTTGACTGCCAACTGCCAACTGACGAACTGCAAACTAAAAAATGAAATACCTCATCGCCGGCCTCGGAAACATGGGCGCCGACTACGACAATACCCGCCACAACGTCGGTTTCGAAGTGGTGGACATGCTCGCCAAGGAATTTGAAGTCAAATTCAAAAATGACACCTTGGG
Organism: Bacteroidota bacterium; assembly: GCA_016124585.1. Classification (GTDB taxonomy): domain Bacteria; phylum Bacteroidota; class Bacteroidia; order Chitinophagales; family Saprospiraceae; genus UBA6168. Next base: position 36,538 of record WGNL01000041.1, read on the forward strand.
CGACTTGGCCGAATTCAAGCACAAAGGCCGCACCTTCATCCTGCTGAAGCCGAGCACCTACATGAACCTGAGTGGCAAAGCCGTTCGCTACTGGCTCCAAAAGCACAATATTCCAAAGGAAAACCTGCTCGTAGTGCTGGATGATTTGAACCTTCCCTTCGGTAAAATGCGGCTGCGGGGCAATGGCTCCGATGGTGGCCACAACGGCTTGAAGAACATTGACCAGATGACGGGCGGTAACAACTACGCCCGCCTGCGCATCGGTATCGGCGATGAATTTCACAAGGGCCAGCAGGTGAACTACGTACTCGGCGAGTGGGACAAAAAAGAACAGGAAGCCTTGCCCGACCTCCTTCGGAAAGCGGCAGACGGTGTGAAGGCATTTGGCACCATCGGCTTGTCGCTGACGATGAATCAAGTGAATGGTGGGTAATTTGTAGTCGCCCAATTTATTGGGCAGACCCTGTATCAATAATTAAAATAAAAGGCCAACTCAATGAATCGAGCAGCCACAAAACATAAAAAATGACACCACTGGAAGAATTCATGCGGAAAAACCCCGTCCATAAAAAGCGCATTGCCCTCGACATGGACGAGGTCATCGCAGATGTTTACCCCAAATTCCTTGACCTTTACGAAAAGGACTTTGGCGAGCGGCCACCGAGGGAAGTTTGGTGGGGCAAAAAGATTTACCAACTGCCCAATGCCGAGCATATCCGGGGGTACCTGCATGAGGAAGGCTTCTTCGCTGACCTGCCCGTGATGGAAGGTAGTCAGGAAGTGGTGAAATGGCTGACTGAGCATTACGACGTGTTCGCAGTGACGGCGGCCACCGAATTCCGCAATTCCCTACGTGACAAACTCGACTGGCTTGACCGGCATTTCCCGTTCATCGGCTGGCAGCGGCTCGTGCTTTGCGGCGACAAGCGCATCGTTCAGGCCGATTACATGATTGACGACCACGCTTGGAATCTGGAGCATTTCAAAGGGAAGGGACTGCTCTTCACCGCCTCGCACAATGTGGATGAGCAGGGCTATACGAGGGTAGAGAACTGGGGGGAAGTCAAAGCGTATTTTGAAAAAGAACTTGCCAACGGCAGTCAAGCAGCATGAGCATTTTTCAAAAAGAAAAAGCAGTCTCCCAAGCGAAATTCCTAACCTCCTCCGTCATCGCCACGGGGGTGGACTATGCCCTGTATCTCCTCCTCAATTGGCGCTGGTTCGATGCCGTTATGGCGCATACCATCTCGTACCCTATCGCCGTAGTGGTCAATTTCTATCTGCAAAAACGCTACATCTTCGACCTGAAGCGCAAGGCCCACCACGCTTTCGTCATTTCCATGGGCTTCTCCGTCCTTGGTTGGGGGCTGGGTGTAGGTATGATGTGGTTGTTGGTAAAACTACCTGTGCTGTGCGACTGGCCCATCCTCGCCAAAATCATCGTGACGGGCGTGCTCTTTTTCTTCAATTTCTATACAAAAAGATATGCGTTTGAGGGGAGGTGAGAGTGGTTGAATTGCTTTATTGTTGTATTGTTGTGAACTTCAAAAACAATATGATAACTCAAGTTGCGGATAACATAGAAAAGCGAGGGTTGATAAGGTTGATAAGCAGTTTATAAGGGTTTATAACGGTTTATAACGGTTGATTTTTGCGGATTAGCAGGTAATCATCAACCGTTATAAACTTTATCAACCATTATCAACCAACATCCGCAACTTGGATTATGATAATAAAACAATACAACAATGAAGATTTCCCTCACCGACATCCCCGTTTTTGAAATCTCCCGTGGCTTTACCGCCAAAATGTTCCACACCGAAGGCCTGACCCTCGCCTACGTGGACATTGAGGAGGGCGCTGAACTGCCCGAACATTCCCATTTCCACGAACAGGTAGCCAATATGCTTGAAGGTGAGTTCGAGTTTGTATTGGGTGGTGAAAAAATGGTGCTCCGCTCCGGTGAGTGCCTCGTCATCCCATCCAATGTGCCGCACAGCGGGCGGGCAATTACGGCATGCAGGATATTGGATGTTTTCACGCCCGTGCGGGAGGATTTCCGGAAGGGGGAAGTGGCGTATGCTGTCAAGTGAGTTGACAAATGGTAAGTTTTGCTACTATCAAAATCCCTAAATCCTTGCATATTCGCAGCTTCAAACCTCCTTGCATGTACACAACTGAAGAACAACGCCGCCTTTTCGACTTGTCGAAAAAACTCCTCGCCGAGCCTGAATCCACGGATGCTGCAGGTATTAAGAACCTGCGGGATGTCATTCTCTACCATGAGTGGCGTTACTATGCCCAGAACAACCCCGTCGTCAGCGACTACGAGTACGACATGCTGTACAAGCGGCTGCAAGCCATCGAGGCGGCGCACCCCGAACTCATCACGCCGGAATCCCCGACCCAACGGGTGGGCAGCGATCTGACGGAGGATTTTGCGCTGGTCGAGCACCTCACGCCCATGCTTTCCCTCGACAACAGCTACGATGCGGCTGACCTCGCAGGCTTTGACGAGCGTATCAAGAATTACCTCGGCCTGTCCGCAGACCTCGAAATCGAATACTGCGTGGAACCGAAATTCGATGGCGGTACGATTGCCCTGGTTTATGAAAACGACCAACTCGTGCGGGCCGCCACCCGTGGCAATGGTGCCCTCGGCGACGACATCACCCCGAACATCCGCACCTTGCGCTCTGTGCCGCTGCGGGCGGAGTTTTCCAAATTCGGCATTGTCAAAGCAGAACTACGGGGCGAGGCCATCATCCGAAAGGATATTTTCGTGAAAATGAACGAGCAGCGGGCCGCCGATGAACTGACGCTTTTCGCCAACCCTCGCAACGCTGCCACGGGCGGACTGCGTACCAAAGACCCTTCGGAGACGGCCAGCCGCCGCATCGAGGCGTTTATTTACCAGGTTGGCTTTGCCGTGGATGCCAGCGGCAACAACGTTTTGCCTACCTTCAAAACCCACGACAGCCTGATTGAACTGCTCGGCAATTTGGGTTTCAAAATTCCGCAGCACGCCCCCACTAGCGGGGGACTTGGCGAGCGAAAGGTCTGCCCAGACATCGCTGATGTGGCCATTTTCTGCAATGATTGGCAGAACAAGCGGGAGCAGTATGCCTACGAAATCGACGGCATGGTGGTGAAGGCCAACAGCCTCGAACTCCAGCAAAGGGCGGGCAGCACGGCGCACCACCCACGTTGGGCGATTGCCTACAAGTTCAAGGCAAAACAAGCGACGACGAAGCTGCTCAACGTGGAATTTCAGGTGGGAAAGGTGGGCAGTATCACGCCTGTTGCGAAGCTGGAACCTGTGGCGCTGGCGGGCGTCACAGTGTCTTCCGTTAGTTTGCACAACGAGGATTTTATCCGAAACAAAGACCTGCGCCTTGGCGACACGGTGCTTGTGGAGCGGGCGGGCGATGTGATTCCCTACATCGTGAAGCCGATGGAGGAACTGCGGGACGGCTCAGAGCGGGAGATTGTTTTCCCGACGCTTTGTCCCGTCTGCAAGAGCGAACTAGTAAGGGCCGAAGACGAGGCTGCCTGGCGCTGTGAGAATCCCGATTGCGAAGCGCAACTCATCCAGCGCATGATTCACCACGTCTCCAAAAATGCGATGGACATTGACGGTTTTGGTGAAAGTCAGATTGAGCGCTTCTATCGCCTCGGCTGGCTGCACAATATCGCCGACATCTACCGCCTTGATTATGAGGCCATTGCGCAGTTGGAGGGTTTTGGTGAAAAATCGGCGACCAACCTGAAAAAGGCTATCGAGAAGGCGAAACAAAACCCCATCTACCGTTTGCTGCACAGCTTGAGCATCCACCATTTGGGCATCAAGGCGGGTAAAATCTTGGCGGCTGAAATCCAGAATATCTGGGAGTTAAAGGACTGGAACGAGGAGCGTTTCCGCCAAATCAAGGACATCGGGCCTGTACTGACGCACAATGTGATCCGCTTTTTTCAGAATGAAAAAAATGTGGAACTGCTGCGGCAAATGGAGTTGCTGGGCGTGAATTTCAACCAAACCGAAGCTGACCGCAAGAAGCAGGTGAGCGCCGATGCCCCCTTGGCTGGAAAGACGATATTATTTACTGGAACGCTTACGAAAATGGGGCGAAAAGAAGCCGCCGCCAAGGCCGAGGATGCGGGTGCTAAGAATATCAGTGCCGTGAGTGGCAACCTCAATTACCTCGTAGTGGGTGAAGATGCTGGCAGCAAATTGAAAAAAGCGACAGCCCTCGGCACGGTGACAATTTTAACAGAGGATGAGTTTTTGGCGTTGGTAGGAAGTTAGGTGAACATATCCTTCCCTTCCATTTTCCCCTTCCGCCAAGTGACGAACCAGTCGGCTACTAACAACGCTAGGGCAAGGAAAACAAAATACTGAAAATAACTGTAGAAAGAGGAGAATCCCAACACCTCCAAATCTTTTTTCTCCATCTTATCAATTCGGGCTTGCAGTGCTTCCGCCACGGCATCGTCGCCACTCATGACGTTGAAATACATACCTCCGCCTTTTTCAGCGAGGTCACGTAGGATTTTTTCATTAAGCCGGGAGGTCACGGTTTGGTTGTTTTCATCCCGTTTGTATTCCACTCCGCCATTCGATTTGATGGGAATCGGAGCGCCTTCAGCGGTGCCCACGCCGATAGTAAACTGTATGACGCCTTCCTCCCTTGCCTTTTCGGCTTCCTCCACTGCCTCCCCACCAGTGTCCTCCCCATCAGTAATGAGCACGAGCGCTTTATGGGTTTCATTTCCACTGCCTTGCAGTGCCCTGCGGGCAATGCTGATAGCCTCCCCAATTGCTGAGCCTTGAGATGCGGCAAGGTCGGGGCTTGCAATGCGCAGGAACATCTGTGTAGCGGCATAATCGGTGGTTACGGGCATTTGGAGGTAGGCACTCCCCGCAAAATATACGATTCCGATGCGGTTGCCTTTGAGTTTCTCGACCAAGCCCTCGGCAAATTTCTTCGCTCTTTCCAATCGGTTCGGAGGGATGTCCTGGGTGTACATGCTGTTCGAAATATCGAGGGCTATGAGTACGTCCACGCTTTTCCGCTTGACTTTTTCCCGTTTGTTTCCCCATTGCGGGTTTGCAGCGCCAAGTATAAGAAACACCAGCGCCGTGAGCACAAGGCCGAATTTTAGTCGGTGTTTCCAGCGACTGGCTTCCGGCATGAGCAGGGGTGCGAGGTGGCTTTCGGCAAAGCGGTCAATCGCCTGTTTGCGCCAGCGCCAAAAAAACCAGAATGCCAAAACCAGCAGCGGCAGCATAGCAAATGCGTAGAGATATGATGGATGCTCGAATCGAAACAATTGTTTACAACGGTAAATGGTGAATGATAAATGGTGAATATTTGTCATAGTGAATTTATCATTCACCATTTATCATTCACCATTAGCTTACAAAGGTCAGATTTTTCTTCGTAACAAGTCTTTCAAGGCGGGCAACAAATCTGGAAACTGAAATTTAAACCCGATAGCTTCTATTTTTTTGGAGGAAACACGGGTGCTGTCAAAAACGACGTCGGCCATTTCGCCCATGGCGGCCCGCAGCACCAATTCTGGGGCGGGCAACATGATGGCAGGTTTGCCTACAGCTTTTTTTAGCTCCGCAATCAAGTCCTTGTTGCGGGCAGGGTGTGGGGCAACACCGTTATAAATCCCGCTAAGTTGCTCATTTTCAATAGCTTCGATAAAAATCCGACAGATGTCATCCAAGTGAATCCAAGACATCCACTGCTGGCCGTCGCCGAAGTAGGTGGCATTGAAAAACTTGAACGGAATCAACATTTTTTCCAAAGCACCTCCCTGCGTCGAGAGCACTACGCCGATACGGATGGCGACCGTTCTCAGTCCGGTTGCCGCAATTTTTTCCACCGCCTGCTCCCAAGCTGACACCGATTCCGCCAAAAAACTGTCCTTGCCAGCAGGGTCTTCCTCCGTCATCAAATCGTCGCCACGGCTTCCGTAAAAACCGACGGCAGAGGCCGAGATGAATGCCTTGAGCGGCGTAGGTCTGCACTCGATTGCCTCTTTCAAAAGCAAGGTGCTGTCCACTCGACTGGAGATGATGAGGCGCTTGCGTTCGTCGGTCCAGCGTTCGTCGGCGATGCCAGCCCCAGCTAGGTTAATGACGTAATCAGCTTGGTCAACGGCCTCCTGCTCAATGGTCTTCTTACCCAAATCCCAAGCGTAAGCGGGGAACTTGGCATTCAGGTTACGCTTGCGGCTAAGGTGTAAAACCGTGTGGCCAGCCGATTGGAGCATTTGGCTGAGATGCATTCCGACGAGGCCAGAGCCTCCGGCGATGAGGATTGTGGGCATGGTGGTGGTTCATGGTTTGTGATTGGTGGCTAGTGCTGGCCAATCACCAGTAACCAGTAACCAATCACAAAAAATTCTACTAACTTCGGGCGTTCAAAGCCGGAACAGCCCAAACGGCTTCCGGTTCAAAAAATCTCAAAATGAAAAAAACGAAAATCACCCTCACCTTGGCTTTTTGGGCCATCTTCCTAGTTTTATTTTGCGGCTCTTGTGGCGAAGAAGCTACAAGCAACAACTGGAAACACAATGATAACACCGCCCGGGTACGGCTGTCAACTGATATCACTACACTGAATCCCTTCATTGCCCGCTCAAAATATGAGCGCCTTGCCATCGAGCTGATTTACCAATGCCCCATGAATTTTGATTTCAAGACTCTTGCACTCGTCCCACAGCTTATCAAGGCTACACCAGTGGTCAAGGATATTACCGAAGGTGAATTCACAGGTGGGCAGTCTTTCACTTATGAAATATTTCCGGAAGCTGTTTGGGATGATGGGCAGCCCGTGATTGGCAATGATTTTCTTTTTACGGCAAAAGCACTTTTTAATCCCAAAACGGGCGCTCAGCGGTTTGTCAGTTACATAGAGTCGGTGCGGGATGTACAGGTAGATGCCTCCAACCCAAAGCTTTTCACGGTTTTTACGGACAAGAAATACTTCCTCAACACCGAGACAATTTCTAACATAAACATATTGCCGGAGCACATCTATGATGCTGATGGGCTGATGAAAAAATTTGCCCTGAAAGACCTTACCGACCCAGCGAAAGCAGCCGCTTTGGCTGCTGACCCAGCACTACAGCAGTTTGGAGATGCCTTCAATTCACCTAAGTTTTCGAGGGAGATAGCCGCTGGTTCTGGCCCTTACAAACTGGCTGAGTGGGTGGATGGCCAACGGGTAGTTTTAGTGAAAAAACAAAACTGGTGGGGTGAAAAACTGGCTGGGCAATACCCACTACTTCAAGCTTTTCCAGATACGGTTACCTTCATACCCATCCCAGACGCAGCAGCTGCTATTGCCGCCGTCAAAGATGAAAGCGTTGATGTAGCGTTTGAGCTTGATTCTAAAATGTTCAATGAGCTTCGCCAATTGGATTTCGTGAAAAAAGTCTATAACTTTTTCACACCACCTACCTATGTTTATTACTACACGGCCATGCAGAACCGCAACCCAAAATTGGCAGACAAACGGGTGCGCCGTGCCTTGGCGGAAACCATTGATATGGACATGGTGATAAAAGACTTTTATGAAGGCTTGGCAGAACGGGCTGTCGGCCCTTTTGCCAACGACAAGCCCTATATCGACAAAACGTTAAAGCCCATTGCCATGAACCTCGATGATGCCCGAAAGCTACTAGCAGAGGCCGGCTGGACAGACAGCAACGGTAATGGCACAGTGGACAAAACCATTGATGGGGCGCTTGTGGAAATGAAGTTGCAGTACCTCTATTCTTCCAGCAATTTTGCTGAAAACTATGCCCTCCTGCTCAAGAACAATGCTCAAAAAATCGGCATCGAGATAGAGTTAGCAGTTGTAGATCCGAAAGTTTTAAGTGAAAAGCGGAAGAACGGCGATTACGAATTGGCAGCGGGCGGGGCAGGCTACCAGCCAATTCCTGACGACCCCAAGCAGTTTTGGCACACTGATGGCGCAGTTCCAGGTGGCAGCAATTACGCACGCTTCGGCGATGCAAAATCCGATGCCATCATTGACGGAATACAAAACTCACCCGACGAAGCTACCCGAACAAAGCTTTACAAAGAGTTCCAACAAGTTATTTATGACGAGCAACCCTTCATATTCTTGTTCAGCCCGCAAGAACGCATCGCCATACATCAACGCTTTGAACCGGAAGTCAGCAGGCTTGGCATATCCTTGCAGCATTTAAAATTGAAGAAGTGAGTGTTGGATTGCTGTATTGTTGAATTGTTATTTGGCATAAAACAATACAGCAATCCAACAACCCAGCAATCCAACCATGTTCCAATACCTCCTCAAACGTATCCTGTTGTTCTTACCAACGTTGCTGTTGGTGAGTCTGTTATCGTTTGGGCTGAGTAGGTTGTCGCCCGGCGATCCTGTAGCTGATTATCTTGAGGATGATGTTTTTGGAAAAATATCTACGCCTAACGACCTGAGAACCGCCGAGAGAAGCTATGCCCAGGCAGCTGCCGCCTTGCATCTAGATAAACCCGCCTTCTATTTTTCCTTGAATTCCCAAGCCTACCCCGATACGCTTTATCGGATATTCATTGGCTTCAGACGGGAAACCCTGGAAAAGCTAGCTGGGCAATACGGCAACTGGCCCATGGTGCAGTCGTGGTACAACGGCATCCGCTCCTTCGACCTTAAAATCCTAAGCCTCCCCGACAGCCTGCGGGCTGCGGCGACCCCTATCAAGCAGCCATTGAAGGAGCTGTACACGAGCTACAAGGAGGGTGCTGTCACGGCAAGATTGAATGAAATGGAGCGTTCCTTCGGTAAAAACCCAGTCCTGGATTCTGCGCTTGGCACTGATTTTTTTACCCTAAAAAAAAACTATGAAAGCCTGAAAGCCGAGGCCAAACCTAGCATGCTCCGGACATCAAGTTTCCACTGGTACGGCTTTGATAACCAGTACCATACGTGGCTAATGAATTTTCTTAGGGGTGATTTTGGCACCTCACTCCACAAGCGACAAACAGTGACAAAGCAGGTGAAACCAGCCCTTTTTTGGACCTTGGTGGTAAATATAGCAGCCATCTTTTTGGCCTTCATGATTGCTGTGCCGCTGGGCATCTGGTCGGCTGTGAAAAGGGGGAAAAAATTTGACAAAATCACTTCCGCTGCCTTGTTCATGCTGTACTCATTGCCCGCATTTTGGGTAGCTACGATGCTGCTCGTTTTTTTCACCAACCCACAATACGGCATGGACATCTTTCCGGGTAAATTTCCGGATGACATTCCTGTGGCTGCACCATGGTGGCGAAAGATATGGCTGGCCGCACCGCACCTGATACTACCCATTTTTTGCCTAACCTATCCTGTAGTTGCTTATATTGCACGACAAGCAAGGGGCGGAATGGCCAATGTACTGGGACAGGATTTTATCCGAACAGCAAGGGCGAAGGGCCTTTCTGAAAGGAGCGTTATTTGGAAACACGGCTTCCGCAATGCCCTTTTCCCGCTTATCACGTTAGTAGCTTCGGTGTTGCCTACTGCAATAGCAGGGTCAGTAGCGGTAGAAGTTATTTTCAATATTCCCGGTATGGGCTGGTTGACCTTCAACGCCATTGCACAGAAGGACTGGCCGATTGTTTTCACCGTGCTGATGCTTGGCTCAGTGTTGACCGTAGCAGGGATGTTACTGGCGGATATATTGTATGCCCTTGTTGACCCTCGGGTCAAATTTGATAACTAAATTTTAAAATCATGAGAATTTATTTAATGGCCATGATATTGGTTATAATGAGTTGCAACAATACTCATAACCCAATGGACAATACAGCTAATGCTCCAAGTGACAGCCTCGATATGACCGCATCAATAACAGATACAAAATCAGCTGAACCTGGAAGTGTGATATTTGAAACAAATAAACTATTAAATCAAATAAACACAACTAATAATTGCCATTTTGAATATGCAGAAAGCAAGGCTCCGAACAAGGACATTGCTGGAGAGGCAAATATTATGCAGGCTGAAATTGATGAATTGGAAGCTCAAAAATTAATAAGTTTATTTTACAAAAAATGCCATGATAACGAGCTTGAAAAATTTAATACCGATCAATCCTTTTGGACAAAAGGGAAGTATAATTTAAAGGCATATTTCAATGTTTTTAACCCTCAATCAAGTTATTTTACATGTCTAATAAAAGATGATGGCAAATATGCCTATTACACTTTGGGCAACCCATAATTTAGGCATTTTAAACCTCACTCATGTGGCAATCATACCTTAAAGGCTTCCATGCATATTTACTTTTGGAGCGTTCCATGTCCGGCAATACCATTGAGGCATATATGCGTGATATTGGAAAACTTGTCCAATATCTGGAACTACAACAAATTGCTGCCTCACAAACATTACCCGAAGGACAACAAAAACCGCCACTGCCCCCCCCTGGCGACTTGAAACTGACTGATTTCCAGGCCATGCTCAAATGGCTCAACGAGCTTGGCCTGGAGTTGCGCTCCCAAGCCCGCTTGATTTCTGGCATCAAGGCATTCTACCGCTACCTGTTGATAGAAGACATCCTCCAAACCGACCCCACTGAGATGCTCGAAACCCCAAAACTCAATCGCAAAATCCCAGAGGTGCTGAACTACGATGAAATCCAGCGGATGCTCGCCGAAATTGACCACAGCGACCCACTTGGTTTGCGCAACCGGGCCATGCTCGAAACGCTTTACGCTTGTGGACTGCGGGTGACGGAACTCATCAACTTGCGTATTTCAAACTTGCATTTCGATGTGGGCTTCCTCAAGGTTTTGGGCAAAAACGACAAAGAACGCCTCGTGCCCATCGGCGAGGAGGCCGTGAAGCACATCGGCTTTTATGTGGAAGGTGTTCGGCGCCATTTGAAAATAAAAAAAGACAGCGAAAATGTACTCTTCCTCAACCGGCGGGGCAGCAAGCTGACCCGCATCATGGTCTTCCTGATTATCAAGGATTTGGCAAAAAAAGCAGGCATTGAGAAGAACATCAGCCCGCATACGTTCAGGCACAGCTTTGCCACGCACCTCATCGAAGGTGGCGCCGACCTCAAAGCCGTGCAGGATATGCTGGGCCATGAGAGCATCACTACCACTGAAATCTACACCCACCTTGACACCGACTACCTGAAGGAGACAGTACTGAATTTCCACCCAAGAAACGTGGAGATGCGGGGGGTGAAATAGTTGGCAGTTTGACGTGGATGTTAGACAATCAATATCTTAAATAGGGCTAATTATGTTATTTGCTCCCTTCGAACAGCCAACTGATTTTGTTAAACTTCGGCAAATACTTCATCTTTGCCGCGCATCTTCGAGTTTTACATGCTTCAAAATTGGTAAAAGGGTCGCTGAATGCCAAAATTGCCAAACACTGGCTTCTTTGTTTTTGAACTGCCGAACTGGGCTCATTGCCCACTCTCGAACTGTTATGCTATATTGTTGTTGCTAGCCCTTTCGGCCCTTATTGGCTGTGCCAACCCCATTGCCCCACAAGGTGGCCCAAAAGACCTCGACCCTCCGAAACTCGATAGCCTCCATTCTACCCGAAACTTTCAGACCCACTTCAAAAAACAGGACATCGTCTTGGCCTTTGATGAATGGGTAGAACTAAAAGGCGTCTTCACGCAAGTGGTCATTTCGCCGCCTTTGGCCAAGCGCCCTGAAATCGTGAGAAAGAAAAAAACCGTCCAACTCCATTTTGCTGACGATGAGGTACTGCGGGACAGCGCCACCTACGTTATCAACTTCGGCCAGGCCATCCGAGACCTAACGGAAGGAAATGTTGCACCCATCGTCTTTGTTTTTTCCACTGGCGATTACATTGACTCGCTCTCCGTGGAAGGCCAAATCAACGATGCCTGGACAGGCAAACCCGTCGAGAAAACGCTGTTCATGCTGTATGAAAACCTCGCTGATTCAGTGGTGCGCAAGGATCGCCCATTTTATTTCGCAATGACGGATAAGGATGGCAAATTCAAAGTAAACAATGTGAAGTCTGGCACATTCAAGGCCGTAGCGCTGAACGACCTCAACCTCAACTACCGCTTCGACAGCGATGCTGAGCAGATTGGTTTTCTTGATAGCAACTTGGTTTTAAGTGGGAAAATAATGCCCGACACGACAGCTCAAGAGCTGGAAACTCTGCCACAAGACAGTCTTCAAAACGACTCACTAGATGTAAATTTAGATAGTCTGACCACAGACACCTTGCAGCGAAAAATGCCCCTCCCCCCATCTGCACCAAAGGTGAACTTGCGGCTTTTTGCAGAGGAGCAGGCTTTGTTTTTGCGAAGCAAGGAAGTCAATAAATATGGGCAAGTGAAGCTCATATTCAACAAACCGCCAACCGATGCGAAGGTCAGTTTCGACAGTGTAGGACAGGTGGTGGTTTTTGAAACAGACAAGGACACACTACGGCTTTGGTACAATCAACCCGTGCAGGACATCAGTTGGCGGGTGTTCGTGCAACGTGACACTAGCATGGACACAGTGTTGGTGAAAACAGGCCTTCGGGCTGGATTTCTTACTACCGCAAAACTAACGACTGCCATGAAACAGACTGGGCAGCCCGTGAAATTAAAGCCAGGGGAATCCTTCAAACTGGCGTTCAATTACCCGTTGGCCAACATCGACGCAGCTAATATCCGTCTGTTGGAGGATACATCGAAAACCGTAGTCCAACCCAAGCTCAATGTTGATTCGCTAGTAATGCGGAATTTGGTGGTGAATTTCCCTTGGAAGGAGGGCGTAGGGTATGAACTACAAGTGCTGCCGGGCGGGGTGACGGATATCTACGGACTGAGCAATCTGGACAGTATTGACCAAAAAATAACCGCTGGCCAAGCGAAAGATTTCGGGACTTTGACACTGAAAGTCTTGCAACTTGATTCTTCAAAAGCTTACGTCATTCGGCTGCTTGAAAAACCTGAGTCGCCACCCGTGAAAGTTTGGACACTGTCGAATTCGACGAGCTTTCAGGCAAAACTGGAAATGTTGGCGCCTTCCACTTACACCGTAGAACTCATCGAAGACCTCGACCACAATGGCCGCTGGACGACCGGCAGCTATGACCTCCACCGCCAACCTGAGCGGGTAGTTCGAAAAACATTGGAAGAGCTTCGGGCTAATTGGGAACTGGAAGCGGAGGTGAGTGGCGAGTGGTAATCAGTACTAAAGGAGGGGTATTTAGTAGAAAAGTTAAGATAATCAGCGGGGAAGATTCCATGCTTAATAAGTTAGTGGGTGTAAGTGATGTGAAGGGAGGGGTATTTAGTAGGATAGGTCATCTAATCGGCTAATAGATAAGGGTAATGAGTAGGATTGCTTGAGTAATTGATGGGGAAGGGAGGGTATTAGACGAGGATGGGAAGGCAATATCCAACAGCGTAACACGGCCCATCGGACATATAAATAGGCTTTCCAGCAGGCCTTATGGCTAATTTTTTTAGATTTTTTTGCAAAAAAGTAGGTTCAAGAAAAAAATATTCAAAAAAGCTGTTACTTAGCGTCATAGTATTCGCTACGGTCAAAGAAAAATTTCGAACGCTCTCGAAAAATTCAATTTATATACTACAGGGAAACAAATACGAAAACTACTGGAAATGCCAGAGCTATTCTGCATTTTTGCCTAAGAAGCTAAGCCATATTTACTGAATGCCGAACAACTCCATTTCCAGTTTGCGCCGTCCATAAAAGTATTGGACGGAAAGGGTTTGTATTGGAAATAGGGCTTTCTATTTCTTGCAAGGAGCGAATAGTGCTGGGAAGAACCATGCTGAGCGTCTTTTTGTATAGTACGTGGCATTAACATGTGCAGTAACTTCTCAAAACTAGCTGCCATGCAACATCGCCATGAATAGGTCTTGATTTCCAAGACCCGCGTTTGGACAGCGAGTGCACAGATAAAGAAAAATAAGCCTGGCTGTACTATACCATCGCTAGAACACCGTACTTCAATGAGCTTCGACCTTGCGCTTCATTATGAGTTTTAGGTTAAATTAGCAATAGCCTGTTACTTGATTCTAAATAAATAACAATTTTACAATAATATATTAATGAAAGCAAAATATATTGCAATTATTACAACATTGATAACGGCGATAACATCTGTAGTTCTCTTCTGCTTACAAAAGAAAGACAATCATGGTAATGATTGTACTGAAGCGTTAAATTTACAGACAGCCAAATATTCTGACACTTTCATAAATAAAGGTGTCAATTACATAAATTTTATACACAACGGCAGTTTTGGAAATCCGAAATTCAAGACAGAAGATGTTACTTTCTCATTTTCACCAGAAAAAGAATCATATTTTGATGCTAGGTATGATGGTGTACAAATTGCCATGAGGAAGATTTTATTAAGCTATAATTTAAAAATCAATGTAGATGGATTTATAACCTTACAGGATCGTGCACATTCTTTCTCGAAGAGCATGGTAGTTGATACATTATTTGACAATATGTTTTGCGCAATGTATGATTCAATCATTGGGTATGATTGTTCTGAACAGAAATTCCTTTGTAAAACTCGAATAGGCTATAATGCCGAAGCTTTCATTTTACCAAAAGATTTGCTGAGTCTTATCAATGAAGAAATCGAAAAAATCCCAGCTATCGAAAAATTCAAAAATGCTCCTTTAAATTTTAACTTAAATTTTACTGAAATCACTAATACTTTAATGTTGAATGGAGATTTTAAGACAAAATATTGTAATATTGTTCAATCAAACTGGGAGAAATATCGCATATTTTATCCTGAATTAGGAGGAAGTGATTGTGAGTTATTGTTTGAATCCGGGGATTATAATATAAATCCCATTGGCGTTGTTATTATTAGTGCAATTGCCGAAAAATATTATAATTTCATTAGACTGCGACCAGAAAAATCTTATCAAATAGTTTGTTCAGGATTTAGTGATGGTCAAACTGTACAAAGTGGAGGGATAGATTATGGTGGCAATGCTTTTTGGAGCATAAATGGTGACACTTTAAGTTACGTAAATGATGAAATTGGCAAACCAATAGGAAGCCGAACTGAGCCATATTACAAAGGGAACTATCAATTAGCTTATATAAGGGCTTTTAATGGGATTGAACAGCTACACAATTCTATTTTATTGTTTTCACGTAAATCTCAACCAATAAAATTAAGTTTTTCTTATGTTGGTTTGAAGCCGAAAAATGATGGAATAAATATTAAAGGAGACAGGAAGATAGAATTTATTCTTCACGAAATATAACAGAATTTATGAAAAACGCTAGTGATAAAGAGTTCAAGTCGGGCTACCAGCTGGGGTTGGCGAAAAATGATAAAAAGTTGCAAGAAACATTAGATGTTTACAACAAACAGCTGCTGGAATTGGCAAGTGCAAGGGATAAGGCTGTTGAACACAGCCAAGAGACTATCTCCACA
>WGNL01000013.1 GCA_016124585.1 Bacteroidota bacterium
CAGGCGTGAGGGCCAGGGTCAGTAGGCTTGTACGAAAGGGGCTTTCATTCTCCAAGAAACTGGAAAACCATGTGGCTGCTTTACGATATTTCTTTTGGAGATATAATTTAGAAAGGCAGCCTTACATTTGATACACCGCCATTGATTTTATACGCTCTGTAATTGATTTTACATGGCTTTTAGCTGAAAAAATAAGTCTCGAACTGGGAAAAATACGCCGAGTTATAAGCATAACCCGTTGTTTTTTAAAGGTTTAAGTTAGTATTGAGGGTGTATGAAGCCCATAGAAGGACTTTTATCGCTATTTTGGTTAGTTTTCCCCTAAATGTTTGTAGATGATTTATTGTTTTACTAGCCTATATAGTACCGTTTCCGGTAATGATGGGTCAAAAGTAAATCCCATTTTTTTATCTTCCTAACAATACTAAATTATTTTTCGATTTTTTTTAATTTGAGTGGAAGGCGAAGGGTTTTTGGTGGCGTTGGTGCAAGATTTCCGAAGTCTTAAAGACTTCGGAAATCTAAGCCCAGCTTAAATTAATCACCTATTTACCCAGTATTTTCAGGGTGAAAGTTGGGATTATGGAATGTTGGGATATATTTGCACAGTTACGCTTTTCCACGCAAACACAAAACGAATGACCCTCAAGTTCCTCCCATTCAAGGCGACGCTCAACAAAGCCTACCAGAAGCTGAAACCCACCCGCTCGGAGATGGAGCGTTTCAAGGCGGGGCTGGTCAAGCTGCTCGAAAACATTGACCACAGCGAGAGCGAGGAGAACCACAAATTTCACCTTCAGAATTTTTTCAACGAAGTCTGGTACAAGGATGCCCACCTGATTGCCCCGAAAGGAAACATAGATTTGGTCATCCATGAAGACCGCAGCGCCCAAAGCCCAGCGGTGGTGCTGTTCGAAGTGAAGCGGGAACGCAACCTTGGCGAGATGATTCGACCCGACAGCCCGAACGCCAAAGCGCTGCACGAACTGATGCTCTACTACCTGCGGGAGCGGGTGGACGCTGGCAATATCTACGTCAAGCACCTCGTCATCACGAATATCTACGATTGGTACATCTTCGACGGGGCGACCTTCGACCGCCTTTTTTACCAAAACAAAAAACTGCTGAAGGACTACGACCGCTGGCGCAACGACCGCACGGCGCAGCACACCACCGATTTTTTCTACAAGGATATTGCGAAGCGGCATTTGGAGGAGATGGACGGGACTGAGTTGGTGGCTGCGCATTTTAATTTGAGGGAGTATTTGAGGTTTTTACCCCTGAACCCTAAAGGGGGACCCACAGACACACAGTCATCTGAACTTCAAAACAAGCAAAGTACCGAGGGAAGTAATTCCGTGGGTTCCCCTTTAGGGGTCAGGGGTCAAGACGACGTAAAGCTCATTCCCCTTTTCAAAATCCTCAGTCCGCAGCATTTGCTAAGGCTTCCCTTTGCCAACGACAGCAATTCGCTGAACGAAGGCTTCTATCGGGAACTGCTCTACCTCATCGGTTTGGAGGAGGAAAAAGAGGGCGGCAAGAAGCTGATAAGGCGCTGCGCTCCTGAGCGGCGGCACGCTGGCTCCTTGCTGGAGAACACCATCAATATCATCCAGTACGAAGACCGGATGCGGCATGTGCGGAGCAATGATGTGTTCGAGGTGGCGCTAGAGCTTTGCATTACTTGGGTGAACAGGCTGCTGTTCCTAAAGCTGCTCGAATCTCAGTTGGTGAAATACCACGGCGGCGACCCCGAATACCGCTTCCTGACCTCGAAACTCATCAAGGACTTCGATGGGCTGAACAAGCTCTTCTTCCAAGTGCTGGCCGAAAAGGTGGAGAATCGTCCGGCGGCCGTGCAAGCAGCGTTTGCGAAAGTGCCTTACCTG
Organism: Bacteroidota bacterium; assembly: GCA_016124585.1. Taxonomy (GTDB): domain Bacteria; phylum Bacteroidota; class Bacteroidia; order Chitinophagales; family Saprospiraceae; genus UBA6168. Next base: position 1,890 of record WGNL01000013.1, read on the forward strand.
AACAGTTCCCTGTTTGAAATCACGGAGATGGAAGGGGCCGCTATCCGCATCAACAGCCTGGAGGATGAGCTGACTTTGCCGCTGCACCCGAAATCCGTGTTGCGGCAAAACACTCACCGGGTGACTCAAAGTCACCCGGTGAGTTCGGCCACCCTCTCCTATTTCTTTGATTTCCTTGATGCCTACGATTTTGCCTCGGAAGGTTCGGAGGAGGTGCAGGAAGAAAACAAGGCGCTCATCAATGCCAGCGTGCTGGGCCTTATCTTCGAAAAAATCAACGGCTACCGGGACGGCTCCTTTTTCACCCCCGGCTTCATTACGATGTACATGTGCCGGGAGACGGTGCGTAGGGCCGTGGTGCAGAAGTTCAACCAGCATTATGGCCTCGACTGCACCGACTTTAGCGACCTCTGCAACTTCACCACCCGACATTACAAGCGGGAGGAGATATTGGCGGACAACCAATTGGTGAACAGCCTGCGCATCTGCGACCCCGCCGTGGGCAGCGGCCACTTCCTTGTGTCGGCGCTGAATGAACTGATAGCGGTGAAATCCGAATTGGGCATCCTGGCCGATGCCGATGGCAATGTGCTGCGGGGCTATGCCGCCACCGTGGAGAACGATGAACTGGTGCTGACCTGCAACGATGGGCAGGATTTGTTTGAATACCGCACCCCACAGCCCCCTAAAGGGGGAGATAGCCCCTCGCCTTATACCCCCTTGAAGGGGGCAGGGGGTGACGCCCAGCGGGTGCAGCAGACCATTTTCCACGAAAAACAGACCATTATCGAAAACTGCCTCTTCGGGGTGGACATCAACCCGAACTCGGTGAAAATATGCCGGCTGCGTCTCTGGATTGAACTGCTGAAGCATACCTATTATCGTGTTAGTGACGGGGTGACTTCGAGTCACCCCGTCACTCCACAATTGGAGACCCTACCGAATATCGACATCAATATCAAGACGGGGAACTCGCTCATCAGCCGCTTTGCGCTGGACACCGACCTGAGCAAGGTGGTGAAAAGCAGGAACGAGATTCAGGATTACCGCCGCTACGTGCAGGAATACCACCATGCCACCGACAAGGAGACGAAGCGGGGCCTGTTGGCGATGATTGATAAACTGAAAGGCGACTTCCGCACGGAGATTACGAATAAAGACCCGCTCTTCCTGAAACATAAAAAAGCCGTGGACGAGCTTCATAAGCTCACTACGCAGTTTTCGTTGTTCGGCATGACGGAGGCGGAGGACAAGAAGCGTAAAGCGGATATTGAAAAGCTGGGCAAGGAAATCGAGAAACTGGATGCCCAAATCAAAGCGATAAAGGAGAACAAGATTTATGAGCATGCCTTCGAGTGGCGTTTTGAGTTCCCGGAGGTGTTGGACATGGAGGGGCGGTTTGTGGGCTTTGATGTGGTGGTGGGGAATCCGCCGTATATGAGAGTTAGAGATGAAATATCTAACCAAACATCTTATTTCAAGTCAAATTACAAAGTGGCTGAAAATCAAGTTGATACCTTCCATCTTTTTATCGAAAAATCTTATACACTTTTGCATTCTTCTGGTATATCAAGCATGATTATTCCAAATACTCTTTTGGGGAATAGCACAAGTACAGAATTGAGAAAATTTGTTCTTGATAATTTCCTCGTTGATACAATAGCTGATATTAGGGGAGATGTTTTTAAGGACGCTTCTGTTGAAGTTCTTGTATTTCTTTTTTGCAAAAGCAAAACCAAACAAGCTAAGTCCAGGTATTTTGAGGTTTATGAAAAACAATTTCAATTTATTCATTTTTTTGAACCTGACAACTTTCATCAAACTGATAATTATAATTTCACTGTAACACTTTCTGGCAACAAAATCAATTTAATTAATAAAATAAGAGCGCATTCGTGGCAGTTGTCAGAAATTTGTGATTCAATAACAGGAATTAAAGAATACCAAGTAGGAAAAGGGAATCCACCGCAGAACCAATTCCAAGTTCAAGAAAAAGTATTTAATTCTAATCAAAAAAAGGATGACACTTATATCCCAGAATTAAGAGGCAAAAACATAAATAAATACTCGATTGATTGGCAAGGTGAGTATATAAGTTATGGCGAATGGTTGGCTGAACCTAGACACCTAGATTATTTTTTGGATGAAAAAATTCTCATAAGGCAAATACCTTCAAAGAATAGCTTAATAGTAGGTATAACCCACCAAGATTTCATTATTGACCAATCTGTTTTTGTTGTCAAAATAAAGGATGGAATTTTAGAGTATACTTATGAATACATTTGTGGATTGCTAAACAGCAAATTGGTGTTTTGGTATTTCCAAAATTTCTTTAACGAATTCGATGCTTTATTCCCAAAAATCAAAGCCAAAGAAGTTAGAGCCTTGCCTTTATCGAAAAATAATATTTACAAACCCCAAATCACCGCCCTCGTCACGCAAATCCTCGCCGCCAAGCAAGGGGATACGGGAGCGGATACGAGTGCGTTGGAGAGGGAGGTAGATCGGTTGGTGTATGGGTTGTATGGGCTTGGGGAGGAGGAGATTGAAATTATTGAAAATAAAAACTAAATAGTCATGGAAATAAATGTAGAAATTGTAAATCAAAGGCTTTTGCCGAATGAAAAGCAAATTGAACCTTCGATAGAGGTTATGCTTTTATTAACTCATCCTAAAAATGGAATTGCAGTTCAATCTGTCCGAGCTGAACTTTACCTTGGAGACAATATGCTTTGTTGGATGAATTCCAATATTCCCGCAATTCCTCATCATGATGCATTTTTGAATACAAAAATTAATCAAAGCGGAGTTGTAAGTTCCTTTAATGTATCATTGACAGGAGTACTTTCAAATAAAGTTCTCAATTATTTAGAGGTAGAACGAAACAAAAATATCAAAGGAGATTTGAATTTTGTTTTAAAGATTGAGGTACAATATTTAAACGCCAATTTTGATTCAATTACATTACCAAATGTTTCTTCCGGTAAATTAATATCTATACACGACAGAGGAGCACTCTTTGAGATTAAGTATCAGGAAGTAAAGCTGGGAGTAACAATTCATAATAGCACTTGGATTCATGATTTTTTACCTGTCTTTGGCTTAGGCACTTATTTGGTATTTGATATTCCGAATCCTGTAATAGTTCATAGCAAGGACAAATTGGCTGAAAGACTTGAAGCAGCTTTTGAAGCTGTTGAAAAAATGGAAGAGGCGAGAGTCAAAGGAGAGTGGTATGATGTAATTAGACATTCAAGACAAATTTGGGAATTGGTCAGGGACGAAAACAAAATCACTGAATTGCTTGAAAATTCAGCTTTTACAGAAGATGCTATAAAAGAATTCAATGAAATGGTTAAGCACTCCTTTGAATACGCATCAAAGTTTATCCACCGGATTCCGAGGAAAAATCCTGATAATGTAATGCCAATTATGAATGTTGAAAAGGAAGATGCGCTTTTTGTGTATTCTATTTGTGTTAATGCGCTGAATGTCTTAGCTACAAAGATAAATCGGCAGAATCAGGAGTGATATTTATGTGGTCATTTGGTAGATAGGTTGGTGTATGGGTTGTAGGGACTTGGGGGAGGAGGAGATTGAAATTACTGAGGGAAAAAATAAATAAATATGAGATACAATTGCTTAGAATGTCAAACCTATATTGATTACGAGGTTTACAATTACAGTGTGAACAATTTAGGCGTTCCATTGTGCCGAAACCATCAAAACTGGATAAGGAGCTTACCACAATCCACCACGGATGATGCAATCGCTTTGTATTTCGCCTTGAAGATTAGAGGAGTTCCTGCCGAACTGGAAAAGTTTGATGGGTTCAAGCATATTGACATTGCAATCCCAGAAGTTAGAGTCAACTTAGAAATTGACGGCGGACATCATGTTTTCAATTCACATCAAGCGTTGGCTGATTTGAAGCGGACTTTTCACTCTTTCCGTAGGGGTTTTCTTACGCTTAGGATTCCGAATGCTTTGGTTCGGGAACACTTGGACGAAGCAGCAGATTATATTGTTGGGTTTTTGATGGAAAATCAAAGTAGGCAACGTAGTTTTAACGGGTATTACAGGAGGAGGTATTGAAAAGTTGAGTTAAGGAATCAACAAAGACATAAAATGTTGAAAAAGGAAAAGGTAGTGTGAGGGTTGTACGGGCTTAGGTTGGAGGAGGTAGGGGGGATTGAAGGTGAACAACTATTAAAAAATGAAATTATGAAAAAGGACATAAAAAGAGTGATTATTGGAGTTCTTATTATCATAATAAGTGGTGTAATCATGTATTATTTCACGAAACCTGATGGTAAAGAAAAAACTGAAACGGATTCAACTACCAATAAATCTGAATCAAATACCTTAGTGAACGAGAGCCAGAATGTAGTGCAAATGGAAAACTCCAATGGCAATACTGTGAACCAAATTGTTCAAAACACCTATAACAACACCTACAATTTAGAGCCCGAAAAAAATGTGAATTCAAATAACATCGGAGTTAGGGCTTCTAAAAATTGCGAAGTAATAGTTAACGGGGAAATGATTGGTGCTAAATTGAGTCTTGAAGTAAATGGAAATCTTTTAGAGGATTATGGTACAATAACTAGAACTTCACAGCATTTTTTCTTTAATTTTCCAAATGAAGTCTGTTATGTAGTCTTAAGAAAGGGGGAGTTGACTTGGAAAGTTATTATTAGGCCAGACTTCGTGGGTGACAGCATAATTTTTTCATCAAAAAATATTGAAACAAAATGAAGAATTTTTTTTTATTAATTTTCCTGTTTGTCACAAATTGCAATGTTCATTGTCAAGACAGGGTCGCTAAGCAGAAATTGTGTGGAGAAAGAATTGCTTTAATTTCTATTACATCTAATGAACCTGATATAAATGGTTTGAATTCAAAGGTTTTAGGAATTCTAAAAACAATTCTAGTTAATAAATCAACACAATGTACTTATGTCTCACGTGAGCAACTTGGTGATTTATTGAATTTTATTGAATCAGAATCAAACCTTGTCGAAAGATACAATAGGTTACCAAATGAGTATGCAAAAAAACTATTAATACAAGACATCACTTATGTTGCAGTTTTAGAAACCAGCCATCAATCATTGGGTGAAATTGAAGGAGCTGCAAGTAAAGTATCTTTTTATGATTTAAATTATGGTTATCCTACCATAGAATTGAATACATCTTATACCCTTGCCGAAATAAGTAGAGTTCCCGAAGTAATAAAAGAACGTCTTGAGAATGAAATCACAGACCTTCTTAATTGTGATGAGACAGACGAAATTATTTCTAAATTAAGCAGAGATGTAGCTATTCTTGAGAGAGATGTTTACAAATCTATTGAGAATCAAATTAGAGATTGTGAAAATCTGCAAAAGCTAAAAATTGAATACGAATCTAAAGGGCAAAATTTCAGAAAAAAGAACAAAAACTTATTCGATTATTTGGATAAACAAGCACAAAACTGTGAGATAATTAAACAACAAATTGAATCGCTCGAAAACAAAAAAATGACTCTAGATGAAAAGTTGCAAGAAAAAAAACCAATAAAAACCATCTCTGAAACTCCTAAAAAAATTGAAATTGTAAAAGAGAATGAAAATGTTGTTTATGCAATTGTTGATACTGATGGCTCACCCCTTAAAATGAGGAAATTACCAACTACAAGTGCACCAAAAATTTGTGAAATTCCAATCGGTACAAAAGTGAAATTTATTGAGTATGTTGGTACTGAAAAAACAATTTATCATAGAACTGGAAAATGGTGTAGAATTGAATACAATGATAAAATAGGATACGTTTTCGGGGGGTATCTTATATTCTAGTAATTAAGCGCTAGGGTTATTTGCAACAACTCTAGCGTAGTCTATCATATCTCAAAATAATAAGTCTGAAAACCTACTTTTGATCGCTCCCGCAACATTTTCCCCCATTGATTTATTTCATACCACCTTCCCCCTGCATCTAAATACAAGTTGCAAGGCTGAGCCAGTCAATGCAATTCAAATCAGTGATATGATTGCTTCAAGCAATCATATCACTTCCAATCATTCTAGAAATTTTTTAATCGTTTTTTAGACCAAAGGCTGTGAAAGGTATATTTTACGGGAAAGCACAAAAAAAATCTAACCGAGACAAAAAGCATTGCAATGAAAACAATCATCAACCCCTTATCCATCCACTGGCAATCCAAGGCTTCACCATCGGTGGCAGCCCCCTTTTTTCTAAATGCCAAGTCAATATTAAACCATACTTTGAACTGGAAAATTGAGATAGGCTTTGTTGCCTTATTCGTTCTATTCCTTTTGCCCAGTGTTAGTTTTGCCCAGAACTATGAACTAGCCGAAAAGAAATATGAAGCAGCTAGAAGGTTTTTCAAGCACAAAGACTATCAACATGCGTTGGAGGAGTTGGAAGCTGGAATTGCTTTGGGCAAGGCAAGTACCTATAATCTTGACCTAAAAGCTAAGATTTACCTGAAGATGGGTAAAACGACAGAGGCATTGAGCGCCATCTATGGAGCGCTCAATCTTGCGGAACAATGGTACGACAAGCGGGATGCGAACACTACCGCCGCCTTGATTTTTGCCACGCTGGGCGATACGATGAAGGTGCTGAAACACTTAAATCTATCTTATGATAGCGACCAAAACATAAGCAGCTTTGCAAATATTACTGAATTGAAAGGCTATTGGAATCACCCCAGGTTTTCAGCTTTAAATCAACTTAGAAGAATGTATTTAGCAGAAGTCATTTTCGGCAGTTTGTCCTTCTCCTATATGGATGGTAAGCTCTTGATACCGGATTGCCAGAATTATCCGGTGGATTTGAATCAGGATTTTCAAATACCTGTACCGCAAAGCGTTACCAAGGAGAAAAGAATCAAGGAAATAACAATCGTAAAGAACAAGACATTAAATGACCGAATCAGTTTTTCAAAAGGAGGTCGCCTTTTAAATAAATGGTATAATAATCCGAAAGGGAAAAACCTGGACAGTGTGACTTGGGATGCTTCAGGAAAACTGGTGTCTAGAAGATTTTTTTCATGGAACGAAGGTTATGATGATAGCGAGTTTAGTATGCAATGTGAATATGCAAAAGATGGCAGCTTATCGAAGATGGAATTTATTCAGCCTGATAGTACGGGTTTAAAAACATGGGGCACCTTCAAATTTGAGGCAGTCGAAAATGAGCCCCATCTCAAACAGTTTGATTGGACTTCCCTGAACGAGCCATACAGCTGTCATGGTTATTACGAATTTAATGGTTCCTGTCAATTGACGCATGTTTGGTACGAGTTTGAGCAGGATACGTTTGAAATGGTTTGGGATTACCAGGCAGACAATTTATCATATATCAGATTGAAGCGCTTTAACAGTAAGGTTTATGAAGACGAGATAAAGAAGTTTGATGACAAAGGGAGGCTGGCATTTAACCAAGATATGTATGGGGCGACCTACTACACTTACAACAAAAAGGGGCAATTGACAAAAAGAGAAGTAAACAGCATTTTTAACAAATTCAATAATATTTACACGATTGCAAAAATGAAATATAACAAGGAGGGATTATTAAAGAAAGTAATAACCACGCAACCCAAATTCCCGAACTGGAAAAATCTGGAAATATATCATTACAGCCACTATGTCGATTGATCGCTTACAAATCCTTATTGGCCTATCAAAGTCGATTTGAGTCCCCACATAGAATGGCAAGCCTATTTGTGGTTCTATGCTCAGCACTATACCCTATCGCATTACCCCACCACAAATTCAATTTCACCCAAGTTCAAGCTGGAAAAGCCAAGACGGGAGGCGTCCCAGTGTTGGTCAAGACTTCCCAAGTTTTTAAAACTTGGGAAGTCTATCAACCGCTCACCGCATCACCTCCTTCAGCACCCCCACTGCAAACTCAATCTCATCCAAGTTCAGACTGGAAAAGCCTAGGCGGGCAGCGTTCCAGGTTCGGTCGCTGGACTTATTGTAAATCTTGCCGTTGGAGATAGCAAGGCCCTTTTTCTTGGCCGCCTCACGGATTTCGGGCAAAGGAAAAGCCGGGTCGAACTCGGCCCAGATGCTCATGCCGCCGTCGGGTTTTTTGAACTGTACCCGGTCGCCGAGTTGGTCGCACATCAGTTCGCAGAACCAATCCCGGCGTTGTCGGTAGATTTTCAGGGCCTTTTTCATGTGCCGCTTGATTTCTCCGAGGCGGAACAATTCTCCGATAGTCTGCTCCATCGCATAGTCGCCTTGTATGTCAATAATTTGGCGGCGCTTCCCGATTTGGTGCAGCAGGTTTTGTGGAGCGACCATGAAGCCGATGCGAAGGAACGGCGCAAAGGTTTTGCTCAAAGAGCCAATATACACCACCATGCCGTTCGTATCGGCACTGGCAAGCGGCAGCAGTGGGCTGCTCTCGTAATGGAAGTCGTAGTCGTAGTCATCTTCCAGAATGGCGAAATTGCATTTGTTGGCCAGTTCGAGGAGTTCCATGCGGCGCTCGGCACAGAGCGTTACGGTAGTGGGGAAATGGTGATGCGGGGTGATGTAAAGCATCCGTACGCACTGCTTCTCGCAAATCTCCCGAACGATGTCGGTGCGTAGGCCGTGCTTGTCAACAGGCACCCGGATGATTTTCGCCCCAAAATGGGTGAATACCCGCTCGGCATAGTAATAACCGGGGTCTCCACCGATGACGATGTCTCCAGGCTTTAGCAAGGCCATGCTCGCCATGAAAATGGCCATTTGGCTGCCCCGGTTGATAAAGATGTTTTCGGGGCTGGTTTGGAGGCCACGGCTTTCGTTGAGATGCAAGGAGAGCTGGGTGCGCAGGTAGGGGTTGCCCTCCACTTCGAAATAGCGAAGGTGCGGGATATGTGCCCGACGGGTCAGTATGCTTTTGTAGGTCTGGGAAATGAGTTGGGTAGGTACCATGCGAAGGTCGGGGCCATCGTGCAAGCCCACCACATGTGGCGGCGGATAAGTCGGGTCGTGGATATTGTCGTAATCTTCTACTTCGTAACCCGTCTTTTCGGGGAATCCTTTTTTGATGTTTATCTCCGTAATCTGGTGGGGCTTTTTGACAGGAAGCCGGGTGTTCACAAACGTGCCTTTGGAGGGGTGGATTTCAATCCAACCCTGTGCCTCTAAATCTTCATAGGCCGCCACGACGGTCTTGCGGTGAACTTCCAGCAATTCGGACATGGAACGGCTGCCCGGAAGCCTGGCGCCGGGCTGCACTCGGCTCTCCATGATTTCGCCTACGATGCTGTCTGCAATTTGATGGTACAAGGGAACGGAACAGGTGGGAGTGAGTTTGATGACAGACTTCCAAGGAAACATAATGAAAGTGGTATTGAGTTAGCAGAAAATGAAAGGGATGCGAGGATAAGCGATTTGAGGCAGGCAAAAGTTCCGCACTTTCCCAATCAATTACACCCTACATCTTTAATTCTCCAATTTCAACTTTTCATACTCAATCTTCCCTAAAGCCGGACTATTGGGATAATAGAAACCGGACGCCAAAGATAGTGTATTTGCAACGTTTATTTGCAGAACTCTCAACGTGAGAGTTTTTTCATACTCAATCTTTTTTAGAGCGTCCGGGGCTGTTGCCCTGGACAGTTTTTACCATGAAATTCTCCTTAGAAAAGTCCTTGGAAATACTGGAACGCACTCCAGCCGTGCTACAGGTGTTGTTAAGCGGCCTATCGGATGATTGGGTCATGCAGAACGAAGGTGCTGACACTTGGAGCCCGTTCGATGTGCTCGGCCATTTGATTCATGGTGAAAAAACCGACTGGATTCCTCGCATGAAACATATTGTAGAATTGGGCTGTAGCGAACCGTTTGTTCCTTTTGACCGCTTCGCCCAATTCGAGGAAAGCAAAGGCAAAACGCTCCCGATGCTCTTGGCAGAATTCACCCGACTACGACAGGCCAATTTGCGCATCCTGAAAAGCACGAAGCTGGACGAGGAGGCCCTTAACCAAAAGGGTCTCCATCCAGCGCTCGGCGAAGTCAGTCTGCGGGAGCTACTGTCCTGCTGGACGGTACATGATTTGGGGCATATCGCCCAAATTTCGAGGGTGATGGCCAAGCATTATTCTACCGAAGTTGGGCCTTGGATTGCGTATCTTGGCGTCCTAAACCAATAGGTTCTTACAGGCCGAATTTTTGTAAAAACTAACCATCGTGATGGCCATGCTGACTGGCAAGCCGAGTTGCTTAAACCACTAGATGCTATGCAAATAATTGATTACCAACCTGTTTATTTCGAGCGTTGGAAAGCCATCAATGAGGAGTGGATCAACCACGCCTATGTAATGGAGGAAATTGACCACCTGCATTGCTCAAAACCTGAGGAATCCATTCTGGCAGGCGGTGGTTTAATTTTGCTGGCGCAAATGGACGGGGAAATCGCTGGAACAGCTGGCCTAATCAAAGATAACGAAGACACTTACGAACTCATCAAAATGGCGGTGGACAGTCGTTATCGAGGACATGGAATTGGCGTCAAGCTTTGCGAAGCGGCCATCGAAAAGGCCAGGGAGGCTGGCGCAAAACTGCTCTATCTTTTTTCCAATACAAAAGGTTCCGCTACTGCCATCCAGATTTACCGAGATTTAGGTTTCGTGGAAGTTCCACTTGACCGACAAGATTTCGCTCGTGCAGATATTCGGATGGAAATGTGGTTTTAATGTTTCTTGATTATTGTTCTTCCTTTCAAAATTCATTCATTCACTCATCGTAATGGAAAATCTAAAATACCCAATTGGAAAATTTAGCGCACCTGAAAATGTGACGCAGGATATGCGTCAAGCTTGGATAGAAGCTATCGCTGCCCTACCCCAGCGCCTTGAAAAAGCGTTGGAAGGAATATCCGAAACGCAGCTTGACACACCTTACCGACCCGGCGGTTGGACTGTGCGTCAGGTGGTTCACCATTTGGCTGACAGCCACATGAATGCCTATTGTCGCCTTCATTTGGCGTTGACAGAGGATGCCCCCATCATCAAGCCTTACGAAGAAGGTGAATGGGCCAAGTTGCCCGATTCGATGCTACCTGTTATTCATTCATTGGAGATTCTGAAAGGGATGCACTTTCGGTGGGTGTATTTACTTCAAAATATGAGCGAGGCTGATTTCCAACGGACTTATGTACATCCTGCTTATGGCAAGATTTACAGCATGGATGTAATGACGGCACTGTATGCCTGGCATGGAGAGCATCATTTGGGGCATGTTAATTTAATTATGAATGTTGGACAGTGAACTTTCTCCGTTCACTGTCCAACATTCACAATTATCAATCAATCTTCCTCGTCTTTTTCACCAGCCTTTTTTCCCCATCCGTTGTTGTCCCTGTCCACATCCAGCAGCCGTTGTGATGCGTCAATTTCAATGCGGGAAATATTCTTGTATTTTTCATCCAAGGTAAATCCATAAGTTGGGTGCGTCCAACGCCAATCTGGCAGTACGGTATATTTGTCACCAGTGAACTCTGTCCCTTTCTTTGCCCCACGCATAATGTCTAGTGGAATATTATAGATATGCTTTTTGCCGTCTTTAAGGGTTACGGTCACATCCAAAGGCATTGGCATCAAGCCAATACGTTCCAGCACCACTTTCGTTTCTTTACGGTTGGCTTTTTCAACCGATTTGATGCCATAATCGATGGTCTTAGTAGTGTACACAAAATACTCCTTGAACCAATCCAATTCCAATCCTGATTCTTTTTCCATGATTCTAATAAAATCATTGGCGTTTGGATGTTTAAATTTCCAGGTGTTAAAATAGGTTAGCATAGCTTTGTCAAAAACAGGTTTGCCCATGATATACTGTAATTCATGAAGCAATACATGACCTTTGATATAAGCCGCTACGCTATAAGCTGCATTGGTTGTAAAATGGTCAGCATGTATGGAAAGCGGCTCTTCCCTTCCTGCTTTATTGAATCTTATCAAAGTATTATTTGCATCCAGATGGGGGCTATCATCTGGTTTCCCTCCAATAATGCCCTCCTGCTTAAGGTAATTTTCTACTTCGGCGGTGGCATATTCTGTGAAACCCTCATCCATCCATGCATATAGACTTTCATTGCTGCCCAACAAACCATAAAACCAGGCATGTAATGATTCATGAATAAAGGTGCCGATTCCTGCGCCTCCTGCCAAAAAAGTAGCCATTGGGTACTCCATTCCCCCATCTCCACCTTCTAAAAAGGAGTACGCTTTATAAGGAAATTGCCCAAAATGTTCGTTCACATAATCAAAGGCTTTGTCCATTTGCGCAGGCGCAGCTTCCCAAGTTTTATGAGTTTTGTCATTGTCTTCATATAAAAAATGGAAGACGAGACCATCCTTCCTTTTATAGACCACATGCTTATAATCGGGGTCAGCAGTCCATGCAAAATCGTGCACGTTTTCTGCTTTCCAATGCCATGTGAATTTGTCACCTTTTTCTGGGCGCATGGCAGTACCTTCTGGTTCATAACCGTAGCCAATATTTCCGCCGTTTTGTAAGATGCCGCTTGCTCCCAAAATATACTTTCGGTCAATGGTGATATTGACGTCAAAATCGCCCCAAACCCCATAAAACTCACGGGCCACATAGGGGTTAGCATGCCAGCCTTGATAGTCATACTCACAAATTTTGGGATACCACTGTGACATCGAGAACTCAATGCCATCGGCACTGTTCCATCCAGAGCGGCGAATCTGGAGTGGCACTTGCGAATTGAAATCCATTTCAAAGGTTACCGTCGAATTGGGTTTGATGGACTTCGGCAACTCTACCTCCAAAATGGTTTCGTTAACCTCGTATTTACAGGCTTTCCCGTCCATTTTTAGGGAATTGATTTTGTGCCAACCATATTCATCCGGCTTTAATTTGCTGATGCGGTCCTTAACCCGCCCATCAGGGTCGGGCAAATTCAAGCTGCGCACGTCCATGTTGCTGCCTGGTTGAAAAGCATTGAAATAGAGATGAAAAAACACCCGGTCCAGTTCGTCGGGAGAGTTGTTGGTGTACTTGAGGGTTTGTTTGCCCTTGAACTGGTGCTTGGCTGCATCCATGTCAATGTCCATGTGGTAGTCCACTCGTTGCTGCCAGCGATCGGGTTGGGCAGAGAGCGTTAATTTTACAAATAAAGTCAAGAAAACAAGAAGAAATGCTTTGTGCTGCATGTGATAGTTTTTTTAAAATTTGCCGTACAAAGGTAGCCAAATACCCCATTTTTTTGACCAACACCCCATAAGGTCAACTGGCCTTGCTCTAGCAAACGACAAGGCCGGGGCGAATAAGATGCAGCTAATTTGGATTTGAAACTGGTTAACTTTTAGGAAGGTACTCCCATTCCCATACTGCTCCATCATCGGGGTCTTGGACGGTTCCAAGCAGTACAAAGCCGTTTTTTTCTAAAATACGGGTAGAATAATTCTGTTCAGGCAGGGTTCTGGCAGTAATTCTTACGGACGGGTCAGTCTGTTGTGCCAATAAGACCAATTGCCGACAAATCTCAGTACCAATTCCCTTTCTTCGATGTGCTTCAAATGTGCCATAGGCAATTTCCGCAACCTTGTCATTTGAAAGCCCCTTGAAGGCCGCATTGCCAACCAATTCACCATTTAATTCTACAAAATAACCAATCCAAGGTGGTTTATAACCGATTTTTTGGAAATAATCCACGGTCATTTGCAAGTATTCTTCAGCATGTGCTTTAAACAAGGGAATTGCCAGATTGTCTTCAACATTGTCCAAAATTGGGAGTAATTTCATTCGGTACAGCCAGTTTTATTTAATTGTAAATGTGCTCATTATCTTTTCGCACAATAATTGTGCATTGGGAAATTTTTCTCTTTCAGCTGTGAAAGTAAGCAGGAAAGCTTCACCATCGACCATCCAATAAAATTGTTCTAACTGCAATTCATGCCCATCTTGTTCAGCTTGATAAATCATTTTGTAATATGGCGGTGAAGCAGCATTGTTTTTATCCATAGAAACAACTTGAAATCCAGCTATCCTTTGTCTTAATTGTCCGAATATCAAATTTGCATAGGAGTCCAAATCAAGTCCATATTCAGATAGATTTTGCGAATTAAGGTTGATATTTTCCTGAAATCCATCATTTCTTTTAGACGCAGGAGGAGACAGGATAAATGTAGTTCCTTGTGCTCCGCTTAAATCTAAAATCCAATCAGCTGGATACTGAATGGAAAAAACAGTTGTGTCCAATGTTTTCCACTCTTCCAAGGTTTGTGAAAATAAAGAATGACAGGCCCCGACCATAAGGGTCATTAACAGTTTTGAACGAAAATTTGACATTTGCTTATCAGATTGAGTTTGAAGGAAACTACATCAATAAAAGACAGTGCCAAGCTTCTGTAGCTAGATAAATCTTGAGGCATTGGCCTATATTTACCTCTCAAAATTGCACTTGCCAATGAATCAACCACTTGATGATGCCCATGAACGCCTGAACCAACTTGAGCTGGAAAACATTCGATTGAGGGCAGAGTTGGAGGCTCGCAAGGCTATGAATACGACTGGAAAAACAGTTGGGAAACTGGTAGCGGGCACCACTACAAGACTGATGGTAGGCAAGGGCCTAAAAGCAAGTTTTCGAAAACTGCTCGATGAACTGCCTGGCGGCAAGGTTTCCAAAGATACCATTGCTGAAATAATGACCCATTTTATTTGGCGGGTGACCCGAATTGGCACATTTGCTATCATAATGGGGTTAGCACCACTGCTCATTCTTATCGTGCAGACTTGGATTCTCAATCGGCAAAACAATGAACTTGATGTTCAGAACAAACTGATTAGTCGGCAAAACGAACGACTCGACCAGCAAATTAACCTTGAAGAAGGAAACCGCCGTAGTTCGCTAGTATTGTTTATGAGCAATATCATGGACAATATGGATATGGAATTGCGCAATAATTCAAAACGTATACTGAGCGAGGCACTAATTGGACGGATTGTTTCCCTCAGCCAGTCCATGCGCCCATACCGATACCTAGAAAATGACTCGCTGACGAGCAGGCAACTAAGCCCTGAGCGTGGCCAACTGCTTTTTACCCTCGTCAACAGCAACCTTGACAAATCCACTTACGACCGCATTTACGCTCGTGCTAACTTTAATTATGCCGACTTGCGGGAAGCCAATTTTGAAGAGGCTTACCTTCGTGGGGCTCAGTTGGCGCACTCCTCTTTTTCAAACGCCAATTTCAATTTTGCAGACCTGGAGAACGCCGACCTTTCCAATGCGTGGCTAGAACAGGCTACCTTCCGCAATACTTCCATGAGCGGAATCAATCTCTCCAATGCAAATCTTCGGGAAAGTCGGATGGAGAAAATTGTGATGCACGATGGCAACTTGAGCCAAGCCGACCTACGGCAGATTTATTTGGAAGGTGATTTCACGGGGACAAATCTTGAGAATGTGAAGCTGCAAAAAGCATCACTTGTTGATGTTGACCTTGAAGGTTGCTATTTTCTTTCCTTGTCTTGGATTGACAGCTTAAAATTTCTTGATGTAAAGGGGCTGCGTTTTGTGCGGGATATTTATTTCCCAAATCCAGAAGTGCGCAAAAAAGGCTTCGTGGTAGACTCCGTATATGCATTGCGTCTAGATCCTGCTTCAGAATTGGCAAGGATGCGCAGGTGCAGCCAAGCTATTGTAAACCTGCTGGAAAGCAACCCGAAGGTGCAACAACTGCAACGTCAAGCGAGGGAACAGGGTCAATCTCTGACTTTTTATCCTACCAAGAATCCTTATGGCATGGAGGATTTGGGTATAGCAAAAGATAGTATATGGATTTACCGTCTTGGTATGAATCAACTAGATATTGCGAATACTGTGCTTTGGGTGCAATTTAATCCTCAGGAAGAAAAGGCTTGGGAAATATTCCCAGAAGAAAATAAAGCAGCCGAGACATTGATTTTTGATAAAAAAAAGTTGAAAATATTGGAAGATGCCTGTGAATAGTAATTCATTTATTAATAGGCCACTGTAAACTAATTGCCAATTTCATTGGTGAACAAGGACAATATCTTTTAATTCCAATTTTGTAAGCAGCCATTGTTTTAGTTTAGTAGCATCCATAGAATCCAATTCAGATGGACTTTGGTAAAGCATTACACCTACTATTTGCATGGAATCAGTACCTTCATTAAAACTATGCTTTGCCATAGATAAATTATGGATTGAAGGAAATAAAACCTTACTCTCAGCCAACAAATGTGCGTTATCAAATTTATAGTTTAGCAATTCATTTTGAAGCTTTTTAGCTAAAGTCTCCGTTTCATTATCCGCTATTTGTTTACGTCCTAGTTCGTTGAGAATATCATTTTTTAAATCCACTGTATCACGGCGTATTTTCAGTTTTGAGTTTTCAATTTGGTAGTATTTCATTTTGTCATTAAGCACTTTCTCATCGTTATCATTCAGTTTTTCCAAACAAGCCAGCTCAATTTTCTTTGGGTTTGTTGAAAGGTCCGTTTTTTTATAGATAACTGTGTAACCTTTTTGCGTCAGCTCATTATCGATATATTCAGTTACATGCTGGCTGAATTTTTTTTCATTATAGAGTTTATAGGCAAAATAAAAACTGGGGATTATTAATAAAAATATTAGAGTTGAAATTCCAAATTTCACCTTCTTTTCTTGGGATTCGTCTATATTTTTGGCAAGTGGATATTTCAAATACTTAACAATAAAAAAAGTGGCAATACAGATAAAAAAGCAGTTAATAGTATATAAATATATCGCACCAAAAAAATAAGACATTTTCCAAATGGCAATCCCATAGCCTGCCGTGCATAATGGTGGCATCAAAGCTGTAGCAATAGCCACACCTGGTATCGGATTCCCTTTTTCCACCCTTGTAATGGCAATAACACCTACCAAGCCACCAAAAAATGCTATCAACACATCATAGATATTCGGAGAAGTTCTGGCTATCAACTCGGATTGAGTCTCTTTGAAGGGCGTTATCAAAAAGTACAGACTAGCAACAGCCAAACTGACGGAAGTTGCGATGAATAGATTTTTAAGTGACTTTTTTAAAAGTGGGAAATTATATGTGCCTAAGGCAAATCCAGCACCTACAATTGGCACCATCAATGGGGATATCAACATGGCACCAATAATCACTGCAGTTGAGTTCACATTGAGACCAATGGAGGCGATGACGATTGCACAGGCTAAAATCCAAAGATTGGCACCTCGGAATGAAACATTAGCCACTACATCTGAAAGGACTTCCTTCTTATTTTCCTCGCCCCGATGTAAGTCAAAATAGTTGAGCAAATTGTTCATGCGGTGAATTTAAACAAAGAATAATTCTTAAATAAAGAAGACAATGTTTATAAAGTAATCAGTCAAACATCTTAATCAATTTGCTAAAGTTCACATCAATTCGTTTAATTTATTTTTGCGGCAATTTCACTACTTCATAAATGTCGGTTCGCCTGTCTTTTAGATTCTTAACAGCACCATAATTATGGAGTTCTTTTAATAAGTCTATATCAACATCTGATATTAGAACCATTTCTGTATTTGGTGTAGCTTTGGAGGCAATTCCATCTGGTGGAAAAGAAAAGTCACATGGACTAAAAACCATTGACTCTGCATATTGCATATCCATATTGTGAACCTTGGGCAAGTTACCTACACTACCAGCAATAGCTACATAGCATTCATTTTCAATCGCCCTGGCTTGGGCACAATAACGCACCCTTGAAAAACCATGCTGAGTATCAGTTAGAAAAGGAACAAATAGTATGCTCATACCTTCCATTGCCAACAATCTGCTAAGCTCTGGAAACTCGCTGTCATAACAAATTAGAATGCCAATTTTACCGCAATCGGTATCATAGGTTTTTATTTTTGTTCCGCCTTTCATTCCCCAAATCCGCTCTTCGTCAGGTGTTACATGTATTTTTTCATAGCGTTCAATGGTGCCATTCCTTTTGCACAAATATCCAACATTGTATAATACATTATCAACTAGTTCGGGCATACTTCCTGTAATAATATTAATATTATAGGCGATAGATAATTTTGAAAATTCTTGAACTATTGGCTGGGTGTATTCTGCTAATTTGCGTATCGCTTCAGCTTCTGCTAGGTCGTTGTAGGCTGCCATAAGTGGTGCATTGAAAAACTCAGGAAACAATGCAAAATCACTTTTGTAAGCACTTAATGCATCCACAAAATATTCCGCCTGCTCAAGAACTTCTTTTAAGCTATTATAAGGCCGCATTTGCCACTGAATCAAGCCCAGTCGCACAATTGTTTTAGAGACATTGATATTTTTTGTTGGCTTTTCATAGTAAATATTGCTCCACTTTAACAAAACTGCATATTCTTGAGAAGCCTTATCACCTTCTAGATAGCCTTGTAGTACTTTAATGGCATGGAAATCATTGGATAATTGAAAATTAAGCACGGGGTCATGGATTTCTCTAAGTTTAACTTTTTCAATATAGGTTTTGGCGCTCATTTCTTCTGCATATTTGTGGTAATTGGGAATCCTGCCACCAAATACAATTCCTTCCAAGTTAAGCTTTTCACACAATTCTTTGCGATATTCATATAATCGCCTACCCAATCTATTTCCTCTGTATTTCGGCCGTATAAATACATCTATTCCATAAAGAATATTGCCACTGTTAGTATGGGTATTAAAACTAAAATTTCCTGTTATTTCACGGTAAGTATGTGAATCTTTAAAATCATCAATATTGACAATGATAGCTAAGGCGCAGCCTGCAATTTGTCCATTAACTTTCAATGCAACTTGACCTTCAGGAAACTTATCAACCAGCGCATCAATATGATGTTGCTTCCAATATGCATCTGGCATTGTGGAATATGCCTCTATCATCGTTTCTTTAACTTCTTCGTAATCTACTTTTTTTAGTAGCTCTAATTCAATTTTCTGTATCAATTCCATGAGTTTTAAATGATGCTTATTTTTTTGTTGAACTGTTTCACCAATTACAATCAAAGTTGGCAAAGATAATAACTAATAAATTAACGAGGTCAAAGATACTTGTATCTTCTCTCTGTTATAAATGAAACAATTTACAAACATTATCAGCAGACTGTTGTTCATTTCAAAAATTTTAATCAATGTCAAAAATTAACTTGTTTTGGTTTCGAAGGGATTTAAGATTAACAGACAACGCTGGGCTTTATCATGCTCTAAAAGCTAGGTTACCCGTTTTGCCTGTATTTATTTTCGATCAAGATATCCTTGAGGATTTGGAAGAAAAATCTGACGCTAGAGTAACATTTATTCACCAAGAAATCGAAAGATTGAATGAAGAGCTAATTGATTTAGGAAGCACCATCCTAGTCAAAATTGGTAAGCCTGTGGAGGTTTGGATGGAAATTATCAAAACTTATCAAATTGAAACTGTTTTCACAAATCATGATTTTGAACCTTATGCTATTAAACGTGACAATGAAGTAAAATCATATCTAAATAAGCAAGGGATTGACTTTTTGACCTTTAAAGACCATGTGGTGTTTGAAAAGAATGAAGTGTTGAAAGATGATGGTCAGCCCTATACTGTTTTTACTCCGTACAGCCGGAAATGGTTATCAAAACTGGAAAGTAAGTGGTCAAAAATCACAAATGAGAATGGGGAACAGACCAGACTTTCATTCTACCTCAAGCCCTACCCTAGCTTAAAACTTGCTGACAACTTTTTGAAAATCAACCATTTACAATTACCAACACTGGAAGATATTGGATTCAACAAATCCAATATTGCGTTCCCTGCTAGAACAGTTACCCAAGGGATTATCAAACATTATAACGAAACTAGGGATTTTCCGGGGTTGGATGGAACCTCTAAACTAGGGCTGCATTTTCGGTTTGGCACTATCAGTATTCGTGAAAAAGCTAGTAAGGCGTTGAAATTAAATAAAACCTTTTTAAATGAATTAATTTGGCGGGATTTCTATGCCATGATATTAAGCCACTTCCCATATGTGGTAGGGAAACCGTTTAGACCAGAATATGAAGGTGTAAAATGGTTGAATAACGAAACAGATTTTGAGGCATGGTGTAATGGAAAAACAGGTTTTCCATTGGTTGATGCAGGTATGAGAGAGCTCAATACGACTGGCTATATGCACAATCGAGTACGAATGGTCACTGCTAGTTTTCTTACGAAACATTTATTGATAGATTGGCGATGGGGTGAAGCATATTTTGCCAAAAAACTTTTGGATTATGATTTGGCAAGCAACAATGGAGGCTGGCAATGGGCTGCAGGCTGTGGTACGGACGCAGCGCCATATTTCCGCATATTTAATCCTGAGGCGCAATTGCAAAAATTTGATAAAGACCTTAAATACATCCGTAAATGGGTGCCAGAATATGGAACACCTGATTATCCAGCACCTATTGTTGACCATAAAATGGCAAGAGAAAGATGCTTAAATGCCTATAAAATTGGTTTAAAAAATGATCTAGGATATTCTGATTAACTCAAAATATTTTCTCAATAGGTCATTAATTCTTCTCAAACCTCATGGCTGCTGAATTCATGCAATATCGAAGTCCTGTTGGCGGTGGGCCATCATCAAAAACATGACCCAAATGGCTGTCGCAAACCGCACATCGTATCTCAGTTCTTACCATTCCTAAGGATGTATCCTTGATTTCTTTAATAGCAAAATCATTCACAGGCTTAAAAAAACTGGGCCAGCCGCACCCAGAATCGAATTTTGTATCTGAATCGAATAGTGGGGAATTGCAAGCCCGGCAGTAGTAGCGCCCAGTCTCATGATTATCCCAGTATGCACCAGTAAAGGGTCGCTCCGTTGCTGCTTCTCGTAACACCGAATATACTCCATAGGTGAAAGTTCAGCCTTCCATTGAGCTTCAGTTTTCACGACTTTCGGGATTGTGTCCGCATTTACATTTGGGGAAGTAGATTGGGTTAAGTCTACTTTGTTTTTCATGCTTTGAGAATGATGGCATGCCGCAGTTAGAAAAAGGGAGGAACTGAAGAAAATTATCATCAAATATTTCATCATTGCTGTTTTAGTGAATCAATAAAACATACGCAATGAAATCCAGTTTTGGTTTTGTCTTTTAAGCATTTTTTAAATAATGCTTGAAAATCAATGACTTGCGAGCACCATTGTCCAATATGGCCCCGCAGTTCCAATGCCAATTTCCGTAATCGTTGGATCCATCAAATTCTCACAATGCGCTGTACTTTCTTGCCAAGCTTTGATGGCCTCCTCTTCCGTTGCACCTCCTTTCAGCAAGTTTTCGGCATAGTTTGACCAAATATAACCCGCAGCCTCAATTCGGTCGTTTACTTTAGAACCATCCGTGCCAGTATGATTGAGCTTGTTGTTGGCAAACATGTCCTCGGAGTGTTTTTTTGCTACCAAAGCCAAAGTGTCGTTCCAGGAAATTGGCATTGCAGCACCCAGACTTTTGCTTCCGCAAGTTTCACCTTTCGACCGAAACTCATTTACGAGTTCTACCAATTTCAACTTGTCAGGGTTGGCGGGGGCATCAGGGAAATAAGCAGTATCGTCTTCCTTGTTTCCACATGCCGCAATGAGAAGTCCAGATACAAAAAGGAAGGAAAGAATCTTAAGAGTCATTTTGTGAATGTTCAACAGGTAATAATTGTAATTCGTGCGCAAAAATAACGACAATCACAATTTTAGATTGTCGTTAACTTGGTGAAATCTATTCAACTCATTTTGCCAATTTTACAATAACATCCACCTTTCGGTTTTGCCATTGTGGTCGGCCATCGTTGCTTTCTCCTTTGCCTTCGATATAAATTTTATCCACTTTTATTCCTTTGTTTTTAAGCAAAACTCCGATTGCTTTTGCTCTTTTTTCTGACAAAACGAGGTTGTAGGCATCAGAACCTACCTCATCTGTATACCCCACTATTTCCACACTTTCTATTGTTTTTCCATGGAAAGCGTTCTTGAAAAAATCCTCTAATTTCTCTATGTCATCCGGTTTTAACTCAGCTTTATCAAAATCAAAAAGTACTTCTTGATGCACCTCATTGGTAGGATTCTTTGCAGGGAGCGAAACGCCTTTTTCCACTAATAAATCGCCAGTATAAGTAGGCAAACGGAACATTGGGTCGAGCAATAAATTCAAATGATAGGAGGTTCGGTTTTCCCATTTTGGAATATCAAAACTGTTTTTGTATTCATGATAATCATCTGCTCGAATTTCAACTTGCAGGGTGTCATTGGCAGGTAGGCAAAGGAAAAATCGTCCATCATCGCCAGTTTTTATGGGCAAATGCCCCTTAGCAAAAACGGTACAAGCAACAGGAATTTGCGTTAATGAGTCACGGACATACCCTTCAACATAAGTAATGGGATCGCTCGACAACTGTTCGGGCAATTCGAATTTATAGATATCCATGCCCCCATGTCCACCTTTTCGATTTGAGGAGAAATAACCTGTTTTACCATCAGCTGTCAAAAAAATTCCTAGCTCTCGATAGGCAGAATTGACTGGCATTCCGAGGTTTCTGGCAAAACCCCAACTACCGTCTTCAGATTTTCGTGAAACGAAAATATCCTGTTCACCAAGCCCGAGATGACCCGTTGAAGAGAAGTATAAAACTTTTCCATCGTTGGTGATAAATGGCGCTTCTTCATCGCCAGTGGTATTGATGTTATCACCCAAATTCACTGCCTCACCCCATTTGCCGTCGGCCCCACGCTGGCTAAACCAAATATCAGTGCCTCCAAATCCGCCTTCCCGACTACTTGCAAAATACAAAGTACTTCCATCGCAACTGATACTAGCCTGTGACTCCCATGCCTCACTATTTGAAAAACCAGCTAAAGGGCTCGATTGCGTAATGTGCATTCCATCAGTGACGGCCTCCCAAATATCGCAGGTGCCCATTACGTCTGGGCGCTGACAAGCTGTGAAATACAAACGGCGCCCATCACGCACCATCGTCACCATGCCTTCGTTGGCCCCAGTATTAAAATCACTGACCGATTCTGCAGATTTCCAATCTCCTCTAGGCTTAGTGGACATCAGCAAATTCTCATCAGAATTGTCATTTTTCCTGCTGGTAAAATAGATGGTGTTGCCATCGTTGGTGAGGTAAGGGAAGTATTCATCACCACTGCCATTGATGGCAGAACCCAAGTTTTCTACGGATGAAATATTTAAAAACTGAAGGGAATCGGTAGCTGAGCGGCAAGAGCGAAGGTTGTTTTCCAATTGGGCATAATAGCTCTCTTCTACTTTTTGCTCCTCAAGTCCATTGTAGGCAAACATGGCTGGTGGAACAGTTTTCAAGCTGTCAAACTGCTCAAAATATTTCAAGGCAAGTTCATATTTGCCGCATTGGTAATAGATTTTACCGCATTCAAAATAGAGCGCTCTTGAAAAATTAGGACTGTTTTCCAATGCTTTTACATAGTAATGAGAGGCTTCTCCCAGTTCCCCCAACAATTCATAACAAGCTCCTGAACTCCGCAATGCAGGTGAAAAGTCAGGGTATCGTTTTAGCACTTTTTTGAAATGTGAAAGTGCCTCTTTGTACTTCATGTTCAGCAGGGCCATTTCACCTTGGTGATGAATTTTTGCGTATTCATCTGGAATGATTTGGATGGCAACTGGTTCCTGCTGCGCAAAAATTGGCAACAAAAAAAGCAATAATGAAAGGGTAAGTAAATTTCTAAGCATCTCGCAGGGTGTGTAATTGACAAGGGATTGTTCTGGCAAAGTAAGGGTAAAAGGTGGTATAATTATGAATAATTTGGTGCCAGATTAGGAGGGACTTTTATGCATTTTCAAAAAACGTACCGTATGGCAGTTCAAATCGGTACATTTCACTTGAAAACTGAGTTGATAATGATTGTTTAGGCATTGCTGCTACCTTATATTTTAACGAAAAGTGAATGGTGTGAATGAGCAGGCGCTGCCACAATCTAAAAATGAGCCGACAACGAATTTCCAAAAAATGATAAAGAAATTAAATGTGCTGTGAAAAAAAACTTCCTTTGTGCACAATGCGTAAACTGAGGCATGCCCCGTAATAAACCCTCGTTTAATAATTGAAAAACTAATAAAATGGCAAAAAAAATCTTGACGATTGCTGGCTCATCCTTGTTGCTACTAACAGGTTGCCAGTCAAATCAAACATCCCAAAACGCAAACGAAAAGAAAGCCAAAGTCACAAAAGAAGTTTGGGGCAAACTCCCAAATGGAACAGACATTGACCTTTACACCTTGACCAACTATAATGGATTAGAAGCCAAAATAACCAATTATGGAGGTATTGTTGTCTCACTGATGACACCCGATAAGAACGGAAAATTAGAAGATGTTGTGCTGGGATTCGAAACGCTGGACGAATACATGAAGGATTCCCCCTATTTTGGATGTATTGTAGGAAGATACGGTAATCGAATCGCAAAAGGGGAGTTTGAGCTCAACGGCACTACTTATCATTTGGCAAAAAATGATGGTGAAAACCACCTACACGGAGGCATAAAAGGGTTCGACAAGGTGGTTTGGGAAGCCGTACCGGACACTAGTGCTGGAGAAGCGAGTTTAAACTTGACGTATGTAAGTCCTGATGGAGAGGAAGGTTATCCTGGCAATCTTGAAGTGCGAGTAGTTTATACTTTGACGAACAAAGATGAGCTGAAAATCACGTATTTCGCCACTACCGACAAACAGACACCTGTAAACTTGACCCATCATGGTTATTTCAATTTAACAGGAGGCGCTAAAAGAGATATTTTGGGCCATGAGCTTAGCATAAATTCCAATGGTTTTTTACCTGTGGACGGAGGGTTGATTCCTACTGGCGAACTCCGTGCGCTCAACGGTACACCGTTTAATTTCAAGTCACCAAAACCAATTGGAGACGACATCAATTTTGATGATGTACAACTGCAAATGGCTCAAGGTTACGATCACAACTGGATTTTAGCAGCACACAAACCCGGTGGCCAACCGGAACTAGCCGCCACCGTTTTGGAGCCAGAAAGTGGCAGGTACATGGAAGTTTGGACTACTGAACCTGGTTTGCAATTCTACTCTGGCAATTTTTTGGATGGTAAATATAAGGGCAAGGGAGGAGTCATTTATCAAGACCGTTGGGGGCTTTGTCTTGAAACACAGCACTTCCCCGATTCTCCAAACCACCTGAATTTCCCATCCACAATCCTTGTTCCTGGAGACCATTATTCTTCAACAACTATTTACAAATTCTCTGTAAAAAATGAGAAGTGAGCCGTTCAAACAGTAGGTAGCGCATAGGTATTTGAAGCACTATATTTGCACCGCAAAAATTAAAATCAAATTATTAAAACTTGTTTTCATGAAAAATATCACTGTCATTGGTGCAGGCACAATGGGAAATGGGATTGCCCATGTATTCGCCATGAACGGACATAAAGTCAATTTGGTGGATGTGTCGCAAGATGCCCTGGACCGAGCCGCTGCCACCATTTCGAAAAATCTCGACCGGATGGTTTTGAAGGGATTATTGAATGAAGAGCAAAAAGCTGCAACGCTCGCCAACCTTAGCACATTCACTGACTTGAAACCAGCAGTGACACAAGCTGACATCGTTGTTGAAGCTGCCACTGAAAACGTTGACTTAAAGCTGAAAATCTTCCGCCAAATGGATGAATTGGCGCCTTCAAAAGCAATCTTGGCCACCAATACCTCCTCTATTTCTATCACAAAAATTGCAGCGGTCACAAACAGACCTACACAGGTAATCGGTATGCACTTTATGAATCCAGTGCCAGTAATGAAATTGGTGGAAGTGATTCGAGGCTATGCCACATCCAACGAAGTTACTAACGCTGTGATGGAGATGAGCCGAGCTTTAGGTAAAGTGCCCGTAGAAGTGAACGACTACCCAGGTTTCGTGGCTAACCGGATACTCATGCCAATGATAAACGAGGCGATTTACACACTTTACGAAGGTGTAGCTGGTGTGGAGGAAATTGACACAGTTATGCGATTGGGAATGGCCCATCCCATGGGGCCGCTCCAACTGGCTGATTTCATTGGCTTGGATGTTTGTCTGGCAATTATGAGGGTACTGCATGATGGCTTTGGAAATCCCAAATATGCCCCTTGTCCCTTGCTGGTAAATATGGTCACTGCGGGACGTCTCGGTGTGAAATCAGGTGAAGGGTTTTACTTTTACAGACCTGACATTAAGGAGCTTGAAGTAGCAGGAAACTTCAAGCAATTAAAATAAAAAAGGAAAGCAGCGGCAATAGTTTGACCGCTGCTTTCCTTTTTATCAACGCTGTTTTAGCAGCTTTATCGATTGGCTTATTTCGCCCTCGTTTAGAATTTGAGCAAAATAAACACCATCACAAAGTTTTGTTCCTACCAACAATTTTCCTGATTCGTTTTTCAAATCTTGTTGTTCCACAATTTGCCCTAAAGCATTGTAAATCAACAAGGTAGCCCCACCCTTCCAATTTTTGATTTCATAATTTATGCTAAAACCCGAATTCGAAGGGTTTGGAAATGCAGTGAGCGATACAGAGTTTTTTGTGAAATCCACCGTGCCGCTAGGTGGATTCGCATCGTAAACTTCAAAAAAGTCAATACCCGCTTCGACTGCGTCCAAGAAACTTGGATCGTTGTCTCCTACTTCAAAAATCACTTGCATGGTGTTCGTCAGTGGAAGTGATGTCGAAATATCCAGGTCATTGGATTCCCAAGTTGGTGGTGAAAACAAGCTTGTGAACGAAATTTCTTTGACATTGATAGTCTGGTCTCCATTCGATAGCTTGACGATTAACTTGTCGTTGCCGACAGCAGCGCCATTTGTACTCACACTGAAAAACCAAGATTTAAAACTGAGGTGTGGGGTGTTCATCCCAGTCAAATCCATGAGCGGTGAAATCAACCTTGTTGTCCCTGAAAGTTGAACCCCTCCAAACAAGTCTGCGATATTCCCAGTGACATAGCAAGAATTACCAAGGTCATCAGGAGAATCTGTCCCCGATTGAATGGGGTATGGAACTTGGGCGGGTGCTACTTCAATTGGAGTGCCACGCTCCCAAACACCTTGTGTAGCATCGCCATTTATCAACCAACCAAGGTCCAGCGAAAAAATGTCTTCGTAACCATTTTCGATTTCAACGATAAGGTTCCCTGAATTCTCATCAATCTGTGCAGCGGTTAAGGCGGAAGTTTTATAACCCCATTTTCCAGCAAAAATATCATAATCGCCATTGTAAAATTGCTGAACGCTGAACTTGCCATCCGGCCCCGTTGTCAAGTTGAACTCAAAATCTGCATTGATGAGTTGAACCTTTGCGTCGGATACTGGCATGCCAGAATTTTTGTCCACCACTGTTCCACCAAAAACAAACGAGGCTAGCGGCTGCAACGCAACATTCAGGTTTGTGACTACCCCATTTTCCAAATCAACTGAAACTGTTTTGGGCTCGTAACCAGCTTTTTTTACTAAAACCTGATAGGTGCCAGCAGTGGCAAGGCCCGTTTTGTAGTCCCCAATTGGATTGCTTAGTGTATTTGCCAGTTCACCAACAATCTCCAGCGTAGCACCGTTTAGCCCATTTGACGTAACGGCATCTGTAATTTTACCTTCCAGAAAGCAGGCTCGAACATAGTTTGGTTGAAGAATATAAAGACCGTTCCCAATATCAGAGACCAGCACAAGTCCACTCGGCAAAAATGGGTAAGCACCCCATGCGCCATCATAGCCAGTATTGGCAGGGATATAGGTGTCAAAATTTCCAACTTCAATCAAATTGTCGGGATGCGAAGCATCGACGATTATGCACCCATCGGTGTAATAGGAAATTATCAAATAATCATCCCAAACATGCACGTTGTGGGGGATTACTCCTTCGCCAAGCGTTTCTAAAGGGCGAAACTGGTCCAAAGTGAGGATGTTGGTTGGGTCAGAAACATCATAAGAGCCAACCGGCCCATTGCCAGTTTCATCGGTGGTAAAAAGGATACTGCTGTCATCGGAAAGCCAGGCATTGTGGGAGGTATGGCCATCGGTTGCTTGGCTGCCCAATGCAATTGGATTGGCTTTGTCGGTTACATCGTAAATGGTGAAAACACCATCATTAATTTCTGAGCTGTATGCCAAATTGTTTCGAACGAAAACATCATGGGAATAAATCGATGGGCACTTACCGACATAAACTGGGTTCCAAGGATCAGTGAAAGCATCAAGGACAACGAGTCCCCCACCATTCAAATTTGAGCCAGATAGGTAAATATATCCGAATTCATCAATCCACAAATTATGGCAATTGCTCAAGGTGCCTAACCCAGGAATATTGGGTGCCCAATTATAGGATGTAACTGTACCGGGCAAATTGGAAAGGTCAACCACCAAAAGGCCTGAACCCGTTTCATTGGTAACATAAGCATAGTGGTCCCAAGTCTTGATGTCTCGCCAAATTGAGCTCGGGCCACTAATGAAGTCAGCTTGAACAGGATTGGCTGGATCAGCTAGGTTGACGATGGATAGCCCGTTGTTTACACCGACGAGTGCATATTCCGTTCCGTCCGGTGCAGCATATCCCCAAATGTCACTTAGGTCTAAATTATATTGGTAAGAGCCCACATAGCTCATGTTCAATTGGCCAAAGCAGGTAAAAACACTGGATAATAAGAGGGTAAAAAGTACAATCTTCTTTGTCATAAAAGGGTGATTTAATTGCGTTATAAAATGGTTCCTGTTGGTTGTTTTATCCAAGTAGATAAAAATTGGAAGCCAAAACTATAAATTGATGCAAGTGCATTGGAAAAACCTCTACTATACTTGTCAATTTTTAGATAAAAAAAATCCCGCACCCAAATGAATGCAGGATCTATGATGAAGAGAATAAAGGTTAGTTCACGGTACTATGGGGAATTACAGGTACAAGATTTCCCGAATGTCTTGTTCAGTTTTTATTTCTTTTTCAACTGATTCCATGACAAATTCAAACTTAGATTTGTCAGATGCTATTGCTTTGAATTGCTCTGGCCTGAATACTGCTATCTTGTTTTCATCGGTAATCAACCAAAGCAAGTTTTCGGAATTCTTGTTGAAACGCAATTCGGTATCTTTATCAGCCAAGAATTGATAAACGGTATTCCTGCTTTTATCTACCAGATAGGCAGTCCTATTTGTCAGAGGTTTACCTTGGCTATCCTTGAAACTTGCTGCCAATTGAAGCATCTCAGGTGGCAAGGGTCTATCACAGTTCCAGATACCAAACTCTGAAGCAGTGAAACGATTCACTACCTTCTTTTTGATAATTTCATTGTTCGCAGCATAATTAAGCCCCTGACTCCTGAGTTCGTTTATCCGTTCTTCAAACTTCAGCGTGGCCAGCTTTTTTTCTTCTTCAAAACGCTTTGCAATAGCCGCTCTTTGAGTTGCTAGTTTGGCTTCTCGAACCTCAGTTTGTCTCTTCCAATTGTCGTAATCTTGATTGAATTCCGCCAACGCCTTGTCATAATCCGAACCGCTCAATACAGGTGTTACCAGTACTTTGGTAGATTGCCCACCTTTTTCCAATTCTAGTTCATAAGCCCTTTCATTGATTTTTTTGATGTTCAATCCCGTAACTGTACTGAATTCTTTTTGTAACCGCTCTGGGCTGATGGTGGCTTCTGGGCTCAGTTGCCAAAGCATTTTAGAATACTTTTTGTACAATTTGCGCAGCTCGATTTCATCATCGTTCTTAACCTCATTGCCTGTTGAAGGTGTGAAAATGTCGTTCAAATCCAAATTGAAAACATAATCGGAGCTGTTGGCCCGCTGAGGCTTTGTTGGCTCTTTTTGCTTTGCAATGGTTTTCTCCAGCTTAGCAACTTCAGCAGCCTCACTCACCTGAATGGCCAACATCCGCTCTGCCAATGCTTTTTGTGCTGGATAAAATGGGCTGTTCTCATCCAAGCTTTCACCTGTAATTGCATCCCCTATTACCTGCATCCTATCAATATTTTGATAGACCCAATTCCTTTTATTTTCGTCAAGTTTATAAATATTGTAACCTGGAGGAATATCGATTGAAGGCGAAGTATTCACATTGGAAACTAGCTCGACATTGATATTTTTTCCTGGTGCCATTTTCACACGTTTGCCATTTTGCTCTGCAAAAATCTCAATCATACCAGCACTCTCAAGATTGTAATTCACGCCTGCTGAATCGTATGTCATTGGGATACCTGAGACAAAAAAATCAACAAAATCATGCATTTCCCGATAATGCAGTGTGACTTCCCCTGATAGAGTTTCCCCATTATCATTCACAAAAGCTGCTGCTGGAACAACAAGTTGTGAACCACTAGGGTATTTATAGATACCACCTTCACTTGGGTCTATTTTGAAACTTGCAAAACTTGGCTTGACGTTCAACAAGGGCTGGTCTACGTAGGGTTTTTGGTTTAGATAAACTTGCTGTCTTTGTTGAAAATCTTGTTTGTCACCCGTTAGTTGAAAAATCAAAAATATTCCCGTAAGTGAAGCGGCAATAGCGCCACCTACCCAAATCAATCTCCGAATTATGGGTCGTTGTTTAGGTTGAGCTTGGCACTTTTCTAACAAACCATCAAAATCCTTGTACTTTGCAATTTGTGCCTTGGAAAGGGGTTGAGGATTGAGCCGTATGTCGTAATTCTTTTTCATGCTTTACTATTTAGGTAGCACGCCGGAATCAATGCAGCTTTCAGTGGCTATCGTTTATTTGGTTAAGAATGATTTTTTTGAGGCGCTCCAGCACTCGGTATGTTCGAACTTTGGCGTTACTTTCAGTTATATTCAGCATTTCAGCAATTTCCTTGAAGGGCCTTTGTTCAAAAAATCGTAACTCAACGATTTCCAAATCGGCTTCTTTCAGTTCTTCCAATGCTGGAATCAAGAGTGGCCTGAAGCGCTCAAGTTCATCCTCTAGCGCCTCTTCAAACATACTCACGAGGTTAGATTCCTCTACGCTCACCACCCTGACCTTTTTTGATTGGCGGTACCATTGCGCCAATTCGTTGCTAGCAATACGATACAACCAAGCAGAGAAAGGAACACCCCTGAAGGTGTAGTCACCAAGCCGCTGCATTGCTTTTAGAAATACTTGGGAACAGATATCTGCGCTTAATTCCTCGTTTTGGGTTCTGTTGTAGATAAATTGAAAAATGGCGTCAAAGTACCTGTCATACAATAGCCTGAAAGCTGCGGGGTTTGCCTGAGCAGCTTGAATGGTGTGCCATTCGTCTTGTATGTCTTCGTTGGAAACAGTCCTTCGAAAGGAATTCATCAGCCCTTCATTTTTTACAAGGGTACGATTTATTTGAAAGTCCTGAAGCATTTAGTGCACAGCTTGACGCTACTGGTAAAAGGTGTTGCCCTTGCTTCATCTAATTCATCTTTCAAAAACTAATTTGGCTTAACCAGGAGTGCGAATATTTCTTCAACCTAATAAATAACACTTTGACAAAGCAAATGGCAACTTCCTTTTTCCGTATCCCAGCATCAGGAAGCTGTGCCTCCCGTACTGTTTCGGGTTCATAATGCCAAGGTTTTCAAAGGATACAGGTCAGCGCAATTTTTTTTGTTATTTTTTAAAAGTAGAAGGGCAGCACATCAATTGACAGCTGCCCTTCATTTGCATTTATCCGTATTTATCTAGCCGAAAAAATTATTTGTCGATTAAGACCATCATCCTGGTAGCAGTATATTCACTGGACTCAAGGCGGTAGTACACAACACCGTTCGCCTTCAAATCATCACGTTGTAATTTGATTTCATTGTATCCCTCGTTAAAATCAGCTTCCAAAACTTTAAGAACCTTTCCTGAAACATCAGTGAAACTAAGCTTGCAATTTGCAGCCTTGGGAAGATTGAATGCAATCTTGGTTGTTTCACCAAATGGATTCGGTGTGTTTTGGTAAAGCTCGAAGTCAGACTTGTTTTTTCCTTCAGCAAAATCCAGTATCACGCCCATGTTTTCCTGTTTTTCAGAATATGCTTCCGCAGCCGTGAAACGGGAATTAATAGAAAGCATTTCCTTCAACGCACCATTTTGCTTCGCTCTGAATGTTATGCCAAAAACTGAATGCTCAAATCTAAAGCTAGAGCCATCAGGTTGGTTCCAACTAGCAGAAATTGCGCCTTTATCCAATAAAGAATAACCGAAATTTTCACTTGAAACTACACCGTCTTCTACACTTAAAAATTCTAATTTTTCAGTATCAAAATTCAAAGTGAATTGGAACCCTACTACCTCAAATCCATCAGTAGTGAAAGGTACCGTAAATTCTTGTCCTTCTTCCACCAAAACATTATTGACATGAAGTGCCAAATCATCAAAATGATTTCGTTCGCCAGTATTTCCTGTAAATCCATTTGTCTGAGCACTTCCGTTTACATCCCCAATTTTTATCCCAACAAAATCAGCAGCCATCTGGTCTGCCACAAGGTCGTTAATGTTGTAGAATTCTGGGAAAGGTGTTTGCCAGGGATTCGCAGGATTTGGGAAAGTGAAATTCTTATCCACAAATCGCCAAGATGTGTTGTTAGGGAAGTCATCATTGATGAAGAGTATCAATTTCCTGATTTCAACAATATCAAAAGTTGATACAGTGCCAGATTTGTTGGCATCTGCCGCAATGATTTTATAGGGCGAATCCAATGGCAAGACGCCCAGCACATGCTTTGATATTAGAACCAAATCAAAGGTGGACACCCCATTTAATGGGTCAATGTCTTTATGCGGCACAACTGTAAAATCACCTCCAGGCACGGGAATGTCGAATGAATACATGCCACTTTGGTTGGTCATCACCATGTCATTGGATTGACCACTGAGGTGCATTTCTACGTCTTCAATGCTTTCGTTTTCTTCACTTGAAACTAAGCCGCCTAAGTTAACCAGTGGATCTGCGCAAAAATTGGCGTTATCCTGCACAGTGATAAACGTTGAGCAAAAATCCTGATTGCCACAGTCGTCAGTTACCCACACGTTCACGAAAGTGGTTGAATTCTGATTGTTACAGAAGAAAGTTATGCTCGTGTTTGTCGTATCAGGAGAGAATGAAAATTGCAATAAAGTGTCACAATTGTCAAAACTATTATCGTCCAAATCACTTGCCCAGACTGGAATCATCGGTGGGTTTCCGTTCATCAAGTCGATTATGATTCCATTTTTGCAATATGGAGTAGGTTTTTTACAATCCTTCACCTTTACAGTTGTATTGCAAATTGATTGGTTGTTGCAATTATCCATTGCATTGTATTGTACCTCGTACATGCCTGGGGGCACATCTGCAAAAGGTCCAAAGCCAGATAACCAAACACCTCCTATTTTGATTTTGGCTGAAATTGTCAAAATTGTACTGCAGTCCATGACATCAGGTGTCGGCAAAAGCAGGTCCACAGAACATGAATTGTCATTGATACAAACCATTGGAATATCACAGCCATTGGTAAACTCTGGATCAACGCTATCAGTAATTTTGATGACTTGCTGGTAGGTGATGTAACCATCCCATGGATCTGTATCCAAATCCGTATCTGGGCCTGTGCTACGGTTGGCATCCAACGCTGTTGGGCGGTTTAGATTTGCCGGTGAGCCACTTCGCCAAGAATCCCTAAAAGTTCGGTCATCACAATCGCCATCGCCATCCACATCACATTGTGGAAATGGAAGCCCAAGTTGGCTTTCAGGTTGTTCAATAACCTCTTGGTCAACGATTCCAGGATTTGTTCCAACTACACACCAATTGATAACCTCCCAAGTACGCACAATTTTGTAGCAAGCATTGGCAACCACATTGAACACTTCATCAGTGTATGAAATGGCGACCAATTCACAGGTTTCATAAAAAATCTTTGGCTCGCCGAAATCTGGCGGTGTCGTTCCACAGTTGATAGAGATATCGGCTGGAAACTCGACTGCCCAATCTGAAACATGGTCTATGGAAATAGTCTGGGTACAAGCTTGAACACCAGTGTTGCCCGCAGGGTCTGTCGCTGTAAAACTCCGGATGATAAATCCTTCTAAACACTGGTCAATGTTACTAACATAGTTCCTATTGATAGTCAAATTACAATTATCATAAAACGTAGGTGTTCCAAAAACTTGGTCTAGATACTCGCTTTTTTCAGAAGCTGTGGCAAGGCTGGCAAGTTGGGTTTCCAAATTATCAGCGTACCAGTCACAGGTAATGCGCTGGTTGGCAGGGCAAGATACCAATACGGGCACAATTTTGTCCTTCACTTCCACTTGAACCATACAATCGTTGTAGTTCCCCCAGCAGTCAAATGCTCTGAACACAACTGTCTTTGTTTTACCAGCATCCTCACAACAAAAATGAACTGAAGGTCCGAAGTCAAAATCATTGATACCATCATCGCAGGCATCATCGTCCATGCGGCGCACTTCAAAATGGTCAAGGCAACAATTATCTGTCGTAGCCTGATCGAATGCATCAGCAAGTACTTCTGCGTACCCTGTCGATTCAATGTCAACTTGTGTGTTACTGATGCAAATTGGGGTTGGCGCAATACCATCCACAATGGTTAGCATTACGACTTTATTGGCAATATTTCCACATTTGTCAAATGCTTGAATATTTGCTGCGTAGATGCCGATGGGCAAACCTGGGTCGGAAATATGACCGTTGATTACCTCAGCCACATCTTGTCCATACTGTTGAATAATGATGGAATAACTATCTACCCCTGAGCAGTTGTCCGTAATTGTAGGAGTTGGAAATGCTGCCGTAGAACGGCATGGCAGCGGATGTTCTCCTACAACATTTGCGTTTAAAGTTAAATCAGCAGCTGTAATTACAGGCGGAGCATTGTACATTACTTTCAACACTTGAACATTGTCCTCACCGCCAACACCTGTGATTATTACATCACCTGTACACCAATCTATGACAGTCCAAGTGCGAACAATTTCAAAAACGTTCGTAACACCCGTGCATGTAAATATTTTTTCGTCGGAATAGGTGTAATTGTATTTACAGTATTCACCTACAATGTTTGATGGCCGACCAGAAGAAGGTGGAAATAGCTGGCTGTTTGAATATTGGCCACAGTTAAAAACTTTATCATCGGGGAAATCAACTTCGGTAGGGCGTTCCACTGTAATGGTTTCAGTGCAAGGGGTCGAAGTATTTCCATATTTATCTTTGGCATACCAGGTACGTAAAAACCGAACAGCATTGTCATCACAAGCATCCAGTTCTATTGGGGAGACACCCCCTGCGATCAAAGTTGGGTGTGCATCGCAGTTATCAACAACTGAAGGCTTTTCTACTGAATTAACAGCTTTTGTACAAGGAATCGTCCAATCTTGGCAGTTGACTATTGGAGGGTTTTTATCTTCTAAATTGATATATCCCCAGCAAGAATTGCCATTATCAGGGTCGGTTACCTGTACGACAAGATTCTGACCAATTTCATCGCAAGAAAGCCAATTGACAAAGACAAAACCAGTATCATTCGTTATTTCGACTAGAAAATCATCGTAACACCCGTATGGACCGCCTTCAAGCACCATGTCCGCATTTACGAAGGCAGTACCATCTTCCAATAAAGTAACCTGAACATCATCATTGCAAACCATGACCTGAGATGGGAATGGGTATTCAATTACTACGACATCAAAGGTGCAGGTGCTTGTATTGCCTTGGTCGTCCGCAGCTTGCATAACAACGGGGTTATTACCAATCGGAAAATAAGAACCAAATGGAATCCCAGCAATTTGCGCGATGCCAACGGTAGGGTCACAATTATCAATTGCGGAAACCCCGCTTAACTGTACCGCCGCTTCGCAATCGCCAGGATGAAGTGTAAAATTTATAGCTGGAGGACAAGTAAGGACTGGTGCAATTGTATCGTTAATGGTAATCAGAACAGTGAATTCATCATTTGGACAAACACCGCCTTGATTGCCTGAGTAGGTGTTGATAGGAAATGGGTTTGCGGCAGTGGCATTAGAAGTCTCATTATCCAGGGCATTTACCCCACTAAAAAACCAGTTTCCTAGCTGAAAAAAAGAGGCATCAGAACCGGTATTATTTAAGCGGTAAGCCCAGCCGTCCAAATACTCCCAAGCTTGCCCAGTTCCACTTTGGTTAATGTCGCCAAATACGTCAATGACCAGTCCATTGCAAAACAATTCGATAGCATCGTCGCCATTGATGCTAGGTGCAAGGCTATTGGTGTAGGTAGGTGCAAATCCAAAAAATGAAGTAAATGCTGTTGCCTCCGTTGCTACCCAAATATGTGTGCCAGCAGCAACTGCATCAACAGGAAAAGTAAATTCTTGACCGTCTGAACCACCACCGTTGTTTGCGGAGCCAAAACCATAAATGCTCAAATCGGTAATATCAGCCAGTGCATAAAACTCAACCGCTTTGGGAATCCCACCAGTCAGTGGGCCATCTACAACACCAGTAATGACCAGATTGCCACAACCACTTACTGTATTAGTCACCCCATAAG
The DNA here is from genome assembly GCA_016124585.1 of Bacteroidota bacterium. Taxonomy (GTDB): domain Bacteria; phylum Bacteroidota; class Bacteroidia; order Chitinophagales; family Saprospiraceae; genus UBA6168. The sequence goes on from WGNL01000013.1 coordinate 38,414, forward strand.
TCCCGAGATTTGAAGTTGCAATACTAATTTCACCATTCGTTGGATTCAGGTCGAGAAATGGGCCGCCACTAATCACTCCATAAGAATATTGGCCATCAGATCCTGTTGCATGGCTCACAGTAGGATTAGTTATTGCATTTGGACAAAAAATGGAGTTGTTGTAAAAAAATTCTGCGTCAGGTGCTTCCAATATGGTGATGGCTACGAAATCAGTTGCATTCGTACAAACGCCCCCCATGCTTGGCACCGTCCAAGTCAAAATGACGGTTGAACCCACCTCTCCTGCACTCGGCGTGTAAGTTGAAGTTGGACTATTTGGATTGCTGAAAGCGCCACTCCCACCAGACCATGTACCTGTCCCGCTGGCAGCCAAAGTCACGATTTCATTTTCACAAACCATTTGATTTGGGCCTGCATCAGCGAAAGGTGGTGCTACAATTTCAACTTGTTGGGTACAGGTAACCGTCTGTGCCAACATATTTTGATGAGTGCCAATTGGCCAAGGATTTGGGGCTGAAGCATTCGTTGTGGTATTATCCAATGCATCAACACCACTAAAAATCCAATTTGCTTGTGGAAAAGTTGCCCCATCCGGCCCAGAGTTGTCGACACGATAAACCCAACCATCCAGATAATCCCAGAAAGTACCTGTGCCATCCACACCTACCTCCCCAAACTGGTCAATCACCGTTCCTCCTTGGAACAAGCGGAAGGCATCATCACCATTAATGTTTACCACATTGTTTACGAAGGTAGGTTCGAAGCCAAAATAGTCAAAAAATGTCGTGCTAGTTGGTGGAGCAGAAGCAGTTGAAGCAATCCAAATTCGAGTTCCAGCAGCAGCAGAAATACTTGGAAATGTATAATTGGCACCAGGGTTTGTGTTTCCATTGAAATAGGCTGACAAAGTGAAAACACTCAAATCTGGAATACTTTCCAGAACATATAATTCCATTGCCTTAGGGGTTCCCCCGGATAAAGGCCCATCCACCACTCCAACTATGACCATAGGACCGTCGCTGACTGTATTTACGGTGTTGGTTACGTTGTAAATGCCGGGGTCGCTAGCGCTCAAATCCAAAACACCTGTACTGGCGTTCAGGCTTAGAAATGGGCCACCAGATATTGTTGCAGAAGTGTAAGTCCCGTCAATACCTGTTGTGTGGTTTGGGGTTGGATCAGTACCATTCTGGCAGTAAGAAGGATTGTTGTAGGTAAACTCTGCGGAAGTATCACAAGGTGATTGCGAAAAGGCGGCAGGTGTAATTGAAAACACCAGAGCCCAAAAAAGAAGTTGTTTACCCCAAATACGATAGAGGCTTTGTGTAAGGTCAGTTACTTTCATTGGATTATAATTTGTCAACCAACACCAAAAAACTAATCTAAAGATATTTCAACTTGAAATTATTGTCAAGCTAAAAGTCTTAGGTAACTACGGAAATCGGGAAAATGACGTGCTGGTTGGAAAGTCTTTTTCAAAGGCCAAAGATAAAGCCAAAATCACTGATTTACAGTTTTTTTTGTGCTTAATTTCTGGATAATTTATTTTTTTTAAATTCTGTTACGCCTAGTATCTAACATCGTTTTTCGGTCATTTTATTTTTACTCAAATACTAGCAAAATGTTACCCTTCTTTCTAAAGGTTTGATACTCAGAGTGAAAAATCCTATTTTTTCATTTCAAGTTCAAAAAAAAATACAAAATATGCTAATTTTAAAAATACAATACTTACCTTTGCAACAACAGTTTTCAACTTCCGTAGGATAAAAGGCTTGCTAACAAGATTTTCAAATAAAATTGTTGGCATACTTGAAGGCCAAATTTAATGTTTGGCAGTGAAATGATTCTTCGATACAACGTTACAGTAGGATTGTTGAAATTGACTTTGACGCACACTTGAAACACTTGTAAAAAAATTACTGTACTGATAGACACCATTTACCCACACTCCGTGTGGCAGCTTGCCTCTGGTAGCAGAGATTTCGATTTTGCATTTAGACTTTCGAACCCTGTACAACTTTTCTCAGGGACAAAAACGGCAGGCAGGTTATAATCCACCCATTGGTCAACAAAACAAGTTTGGAACTACTACAACCCTAAGAGTATTGATATTTTGGTATCCACCAAGGCATCACAGTTGCTCTTTTGTTGTGTAATTGATTTGTCTGTCCGACATACCGATGGTCTTGTGCTGTTTACGATGTACGTTATGATGGCAAAATTTGTAATCCTTTTTTGATGTTTTAAAACCCATGAGCAATGACAAGTGATACTACTCCTCACACTTTTCAGCAGGAACACTATTCAACTAAGAGCAAAATGGAAGGCTATTTCTTCCCAGTCATGATGATCGCCGTTGGTTTAGCCGGCATCGTCGTTATGCTCAACAACATGATGTAAAACGTTATTTACGATTACTTAAAGCCCCCGTTGTTAACAACGGGGGCTTTTCTTTTGCCTCAATAATTGAACTTTAACCCAAAGCTTCTACTTTTAGGACTTTCTACATTCAACACCAAAACATGGAACTCAACAATCTGAAGAACAAAGTAGAACATTACAAAGAAGTCCTAAAAAACACGGACACCTACCGCAAGGCTTGGCAAACAGATACTAAACCTATGATTCTCAAGCTTTTGCAAAAAATTGCAGACGACGTAAAGCTGAAAGTAAAAATTGAAGAAAAACCTCAATTGGAGAACATGGAAGCCATTGTACTTTCATTGGGTACAGTGAAAAGTGGAATGTCTCAAAAGATTGAAAAAGGGATAGAATTACCACTGGTAAAGCATAACGGTTCCTTGATTTATCAGCAACTTTTCAACGGCAAGATCATGGTAATCATACAGTATCCTTTCATCGAAAATTATGGGCAGCCCCGTCCTCCGAAGACCATAGCTATCTATCGCCCAGAAGAATTGAAAGATCCCTACATTATTCGACACTTTGAAGAACTCGTACAGGAGGTCACCAATTGGGAAGATTTTGACGATGATGAACCAGCCAAAAAAATCGGTTTTGAAATGAACTTCGGGAATTTGAAGTCTGATACAAAGTAGTCAATGGCTCCTAGCGTCCATCCTTAATTCCTCAGATACCTCCGCACCCAAATATCGGTCTATCAAATTATGAATTAAATAAATCAAAGGGGTCAGGACAATGGCGACCACAAATTTGTAGCAATAATTCACAGTTCCAACAGCTAAAAATAAATTCCAATCCCAATGCGTATTCGGGTTGAGGACAAAGGCAATGTATAGCACCACGTAGCTATCTATGAACTGTGAAATCAAAGTAGAACCAGTGGAGCGAAGCCAGAGTTTTGACTCCCCGGTAATCTTTCGCAGTCTATGAAAAACACCAGCATCCACAATCTGGCCGATAAGGAATGCAACTAAAGAACCACAGATTATCCAAAGCCCTTGCCCGAAAATGCCATTGAAGGCATCCTGCATGTTTGGGACACCACGCTCTTGGCCAGAATCAAGCCACCATTGTGGTGGAGTTAGGTTTATAGCCCCAAAAACCATGAGAAAAGCGTATGCAATTAGAGCCGCCGTCAACCAGGAAAGGAACCGAATGGAATTCTTTCCAAAATACTCGTTAATGATGTCAGTCATGATGAAAACGACGGGCCAAAGCAATACCCCAGCAGTTAAATTCAGTGAACCAGTTTGGCCAAACAGATGCCATTCAAGTGGGTTGAGGCCTAATGTGTCCTCAAAGGCAAAGATTTTCACACCAATAAATTCCGCCACAATAGCATTTGTGACAAAAAAACCTCCAAGCACAACGAAAAGTGTTACAGGCTTTTTCCCAAGTAGATTTTTCATAAGTTTAAAAGGTTTGTACAAAGCCGGCTTTAATTCAAATGCTGCTTTTTATAGGCACTTTCCACATTGAAACCCAAAATACAGCAACCATGAATTATTAATCCTTCGGCAAAGAAAACCAAAGCTTGAGGACTTTTTTGTGGAAAAAACAACCAAAATCTATCCTTCCATTTTATCTTCGTACCACACACCGAGCCAGCCCATCACGATACAGCGTTAAGCCAATGCTGCCAATTCACTATCAACATTTTATCACACATTACTAATGGTTTTAGGTTAAGGTTCATGTTCTAAGGTATCCATCCTGTCAATGACCCGAAATCTAAACCCAATCAAAACTGATTATGTACCAGATTCGATTACACTCCAAGTACTTGTTCTTGTTCATCTTCTTCACTTCGCAACTTTTTTTTACCACCGAAATCGCAGCCCAAGTTGGCTGCCCCAACTGTAATGTAAGCCTCCCAGCACTCCCCGCTGATACGATTTACATTAGCGATGCTCCTGACGGTGAAGCTGGTCAGATTTACGACCACGACATCAGTTTTAGGATGCCCAAAACTACAACACCTGTAAACGCTACGGATCCTGACACTCCACCTGGGCTCAACATCAGCCAGATAGATATTGTAGCAGTGGTTAATGTTCCGCCAGGGCTCAACTGGCAGCCTAGCCAATTCAGCTTTAATCCATCCAACCAAACTGATGGTTGTGTGAAATTTTGTGGTACACCACTCCAACCAGGGCTTTACAACGTAGAGGTTTTTGTGACGGCAACAGTACTGACCCTTAACCAGTCCACTTCGTTTTCTTTCCCAATTTACATCGCTCCATCCAGCAGTAACAATGACGGGTTCACCATGGAGAACAATTCTGGTTGTGGGGAAGTGACCGTTGCTTTTGAAAACAACATGCCTTCAAATGGCAACAACGGTTACAGTTATTTCTGGGAATTTGGAAATGGTAGCACTTCAATCCTTGAAAACCCATCGCCAGTTACCTACACAATGGCAGGTGATTACGTTGTAAATTACACCGCAACGATTGATACTTTTGGTTACGAAGTGAGCACCGTACGAGTATTGGATGCAGGCTGCAATGATATTATCATCAACACAAAGCCTGACCTTTATGTAAAGATCAGGGATCCTCAAGGCAATTTTGTAGTCATCACCGATGTGCAGGACAATGCCCCTTTTCCTGCCATTTTCAATATAAATCTCCCGTTGGGGGATGGCACCTATGAACTGGAAGTCCGAGATGAAGACACTTTCGGGTCTGAAAGTTGCGGCTATATTTATTTCACAAAAACCACGACTGGCATCTTGACAAGTGGCGACTTAGATGTTCAAGTGGACATCATTCACCCAGTACAAACTGTCCAATCGACTGGAATAGTGACGGTGTATGAACAACCTTCCCCACCACTCGTCACACCTTCCGGAGTTCTAAATCTTTGCCAAGGTGAAGACGTGGAATTGGTGGCTGATTACGACCAAAATATTCAATGGTACCAAGATACTACCGTGCTTTTCGGTGAGGTTTATCAACAATTGAACGTTGCCTCTGCAGGAAATTATTGGCTGGAGTATACAAGCCCCTTAGGCTGCAAGGCACAATCAGAGGTGGTGGAGGTCAATTTATTACCATTGCCTAATAGCCCTGTCTTTGAAGTGGTTGGCAATGAATTCACACTTTCCAATACAGTCCAGCTACCTACCGATTACAGCTTGCAATGGTACATGGATGGCAACCTGCTGGTTGATGAAACTGGGCCTTCCTACTGCCTCATGGAGCCGGGTGTATTTTTAATGACTTTAGAAATTACAGATGAATCATCAGGATGTACCAATGAATTTAGCCTCGGTGTTGCCTATGATCCAGCCTACACTTGTGCCTCCGGTGCAAATGAAATGGATTCATCAGCCTCCACGCTTGCGCTGTCTCCAAACCCTACTAACGGACAGTTTTGGGCTGATTTTTATGTAAAAAAGCCCGGTAAAATAAGCTTTCAGCTTTTCGATTCGGTAGGAAAAATGATTAGTCAAGAATCAATTCAAGATGGTAATACCCATGTCAGGCATGAAATAAACCTTGGCAATGTCGCCAATGGCTTTTATCTCCTCAAAATCCAAACGGAAGAGGGTTGGATGGCAGGAAGGGTTTTGAAACAATGATAAAATTCACCAGTGGTGTGTTTGTGACCAACAATAGCATCGCTGGTTTTTCTTTCACTTCTTCAACTAAATTTTCATCAAATCCTCCCGCATTTCAAGCAGTTTTTCTTCGGTGGCGTCATCAATTACAGCAGCCCTTTGGCAATCTTTCCAGCGAATGTCGAGGTCGTGGTAGGCAACAGCAAAATAGCCGAGAAACGGCATAATCACAACCAGACCTATCAACCACCATTCCCATACAAACAAGGCTACAATTAGGCAAATGAGCCAGTAAATAATGTATAAAACCATGGAAGTGAAAATGGCCACTGATGCCCTAAACTCCACGGTTTTAGTTTTTTTCTTTGCAAACAAATTTCCAAGTAATAGTGGAGTGCAGTTCAGCACATAGCCAATCATATAAGGAATCCAGCCCAAACCGAGCAATAGTGCGCTTCCCAAAGAATAAGAAGTATGATCCATTAGGCCTCTGTCTGTAGTTTCCGATTTGCGAAGTAGTCCCAAATATTGCTGAACTTTTTCCTTCAATGTTATCCGTTCGGACCCTGAAGTTGCATTAATCCTTTCGGCTAATTTTTTCTCTTCAAATAACGGTTCAGGGCTTTCGGAATAAGCTGGAAAGAGTTTAGCCGAATTTCCATTTCGATTTATTTCAAGTAGTGGTTCAGTCCATTCATCATCAGAAGGATGGTCAAGGTGAACCACTCTTTCGTAAAGCCGATTCCGCAATTCTTGGGTCAATGCGGTCACCGCCTTAGCGGGATTCTCTTGATAAACGGCAGCATAGTCTTGTACTCGGATGGGTTCGCCAAAATCAATACGAACATCCGAACGAAATTCATCTGGATTCGTGTAATTGACACCAACTGGCACTACGTGGATGTCCAAATCTGGGTATTTTTCGAGGGCACCAAAAACGATGCGTGCAGTTCCTTTCATCAGTGGGCGTAAGCGTTTTTCGTGGATGCACCTGCCCTCTGACAATATCATGACTTGTTTATTTTCGTTGAGTGCCTCATAACATTTTCCGAAGGTTTCATAATTTGTCTTGAGTGCTCCATAGCCCATATCATCTAGTCGAAAAATGGGCACGATGTGGAACCATTCGTAAAGTTTACGCACGAATTTGCTTTTCACATAGAGGTCTCCACGAGCAAGGAAATTCAAAGGTTCATCCAACCAGCAAGCCAGGATGCAGGGCTCAATAAAAGCGGTTGGGTGGTTTGCAGCAAGTACAACAGGTTTGCCCTTCGGAATGCGTTCTTTGTGCGAGATGTTCATTTTCCGAAAGTAAACCGACAGGGCTATCTTTGCGCAAGGTTTGACAAGGTTGTAAATCATTAGTTGTTCGTAAAATTTTGCAAACTCAATTTGTCGTCGCTACCAACAAGCGCCAAAAGTACAACCGCCCCAAGCATTTTCTTGAAAATGAATCGTCAAAAACATCTTATCGTCATCGGTGGAGCCACTGCAACTGGCAAAACAGCTGCTGCAATTCAGGTTGCAAATCACTTCAAAACGGAAATTCTTTCTGCTGACAGCCGCCAGTTTTACCGTGAAATGAGCATCGGAACAGCCAAACCAAGCACTGAGGAGTTGGCAAAAACACCTCACCATTTTATCAATTCGCTTTCTATTCATGACGATTATTCTGTTGGAGATTTTGAGTCTGAAGCTTTAGCATTGGTTGCCGTTTTATTTCAAAAAAACGATTGCGTGGTTCTGGTGGGCGGTTCAGGGTTATTCATCAGGGCGCTCTGCGAAGGGTTGGACGAGTTTCCTGAAGTTTCAAAATCGACAGTTGAGGCATTGGAAAAAACACTGAGCGAAATTGGAATTGAGGCACTGCAATCCGAATTGAAAGAACTTGACCCATTGTATTTTGAGCAAGTGGACATCCAAAACCCACATCGATTGGTTCGGGCGCTATCGGTCTGCCGAGAAAGCGGACAACCATTTTCCAGCTTCCGAACAAAAGAAAAAAAGCAACGGCCGTTTACACCAAATTACGTTTTGATGGAAATGGAGCGCAATATTTTGTACGAAAAAATAAACCTGCGTGTGGACAAAATGGTGGAAGCTGGATTGCTGGAAGAAGCTAGGAAGCTCTACCCATTTAGAAATTTGAATGCTTTACAAACTGTTGGTTATCAAGAGCTTTTTGATTTTTTTGATGAAAAATGCAGTTTAGTGGATGCAATTGAAAAAATCAAACAAAACAGTAGGCGCTATGCAAAGCGGCAATCAACTTGGTTTCGCAAGGATCCACATTGGAAGGCGTTCGATCCAAAAGAAATCACGGCGTTGATTGGATATTTGGAGTCAGAAATCCATAAAAAAATCAGCTAGAAAATCCGGTCCTTGTTGACCAATTTGCCAAGGTCGGCGTATGAAATCGTAAAGTCTGTGGGCCCAACGGCGTATGCTGCCACTTCGAAGGGATTATACCAAAAATAAATTCCATCCTGTTGCAACTCGAAATTACTAGGCAGTTCGAAATGCTCGCCCCAGAAAAACCCCTCTTCCACCAAGTCAGCATTGCTTGGTAATTCCCTTGCCTTTTTGAAAGCCTTTTCTGCCAATTTCTCAAATGCCTTCTGGTCAGTAATAAAGTCGTCCCACGACAAGGTTTTCCCAGATTTAAGGTCAAAATTTAGGACTGAGACATAGGAGTTTGGGTGTGCCCCTCCAGCATAGGAGTATGACCCCATTGTAATGGAAACCACTTTGGAAGTGTGGAGTCCTACCTCACCCGTCACGCTTACTTCCCAGCCCGCATTGGATTCGTCGTCTGGTTCAGCCTTGTTGGCAGCTTGCCATTCTTGAAGAAAATTACTGGCGGCTACGCCAAGGCTTTCCTCTGAGAAACTGCCTTCATATCCTTCAAAAACTAAACTTTGAATCAAAAAACTGTAAATGGAATCATTGATTGCCTGCCTGACGCCCGGCACGCCATCATTCACAATTGGGTAAACCATGTCCACTTGGGCACAATCGCCCTCGACTTCGTCACAATCCCCTAGTTTTTCTTGAAAGTTCTTAATTTCAAAGCGAACTTTAAGTCCTTTTTCGCTTTGCAATTTGGGTGATTTCAACCGGTTGCAACCAATTGCCAGAAAAATTGGGACTATAAATATTAGGCTGTTTCTCACTTTATCCAGTTCTTTAAGCAGGAATTTTGTGTATTCCAATTTATGCTGCAAAATTATAGCAACTGAATGACAATAGCTGTTATTACGGTGGGTTGCATTCAGAATTTAATTTGAATTTGTACTAAATTTAGGCACAGTTTCCATAAATTTATTTGGCTATGAAATCCATTACTACAATTCTATTCCTTCTTTTCATCTCTCCCCTTTTTGGACAACAAGATATTCTTCCACGAGAATTTTCGAAAGAAGAGTTGGCCCTGATGGATTGGGAACAGTTCACGTTAACAGCTCCACCGACCGGAATCGAAATGCCACCACCCTACCCTGTTCGGCACATGGCAGAATGGGAAGAACTACAAGCTTTGGCTATCACGTGGCGGCAGTTCTACAGCATTTTGACCGAAATAGCCGTAAATGCTGCATTGGAGGTGAAAGTGCTAATATTTTGTGACACGGAAGCTGTGAAAAATAGTGCGGAGGCAAGCCTCCTAGCGGCAGGAGCAAATATGGACAACATAGAGTTTGTCATAGCGCCGAACAATTCAATTTGGATTAGAGATTACGGCCCGAATTCGGTCTATGCTAATGATGTAGAAGACCTTAATTTTATTGATTGGGTGTATAACCGAACTAACCGCCCTTTGGACGATGCCTTACCAATGGCAGCTGGCGATTACTTAAACATCCCTGTTTATTCCACTACCTTAAGTCCCGATAGAATGGTTAATACAGGGGGCAATTTTATGTCAGACGGCTCAGGAACTGCATTTGCTTCCAAACTCATTTTGAATGAGAATGCCCCTGGCAACGAATACAATGCTGGGCCATTGACAGAGTTAGAAATTGACAATATCATGTTGAATTATATGGGGATTGAAAGATTCATTAAAATGGAAACCCTTCCATATGATGAAATTCATCACATTGATATGCACATGCGATTGCTGGATGAAGAAACATTGCTGGTTGGCGAATATCCAAGTGGTATGTCCGATGGGCCTCAAATTGAAGCGAATCTTAACTACGTACTTGACAATTTCAATTCAACTTTTGGTTCTCCATATAACGTTGTCCGCATCCTACAACCACCTTCAGGGAATGGCAATTATCCGCCGTACGGCGATTATCGAACCTATACAAATGCTGTCTTTGTAAACAAAACTATCCTTGTCCCAACCTATGCCCCGCAATATGATTCCACTGCTTTGCGGATTTACCATGAATTTTATCCAGGATACAAAATTGTAGGTATCAACTGCAACAGCATCATAGGGCTAAATGGGGCATTGCATTGCATTACTAAAGAAATTGGTGCTGCCGATCCGCTTTGGATAGTTCACCAGCGGCTTAGGGATGTTGAAAACAATAACGATGTTGGAAATTACGAGGTGAATGCGCAGATTAAGCACAAAAGCGGCATAGCCAATGCACAGATTTTTTATAGAACAGACACTACACTTGCCTATCAGGCAGTGCCCATGCAAAACACAACTGGCACAGATGATTGGGTTGCGTCAATTCCTCATCAAGCAAACGGGAACTATGTTTATTACTACATCTCTGCCACTGCGAATTCTTCTAAAACACAGGTGAGACCACTGGCAGCCCCCCAAGGTTATTACAGATTTAAGATTGACGATGAGGTGTCCTCAGTCAACGAGATATCCTTTTTGAATTTTGAAGAAATTTACCCGAATCCAGCCTCTTCCAAAACAGTTATCCCTCTAAACGTGGGAGTTTCAACTAAGATAACACTTGACCTGAACGATGTCTTTGGCAGAAAGGTGAAAACAATTTTTGATGGAAAAATTGAAGCTGGTCAATCCAGTAAATATTTTGATGCCAGTACCTTGACTCCGGGAACTTATTTTGTCACTTTAAAAACAGCAAGTGAAATAAGCTCCCGGAGGGTAATTGTGCATTAAAACTAATCAGTGTGTGAGACAAGTTGGGAAGAAATTCCCTATGAAAAAAAGGCAAGCTGCTATCCTCAACAGCTTACCCGAAAACAGTCTATGAGAAAACGTAATTCTTTATCAATTTGGTAAGGGTTTGTATACAACAATTAGAAACAAACCCTTACCAATTAATTTAAGGCTAACTAACCGCATTTTGAATGGCCGCAGCTTTTACAAATCAGGCAACCTTCTTTGTAAATCAAACCATCCTTATCGCCACATTGCGGACAACTCTCCTTAATGGCATAAGTGCCATCTGGAACAAATTTCTTTAAAGCTCTTACAACACCTGTTTTCCATGTATTGATATGTTCTTGCTCGACATTCAAGCCAGCTACCATGTTAATCACATAAGGGAGAGGCATCCCATGTCGAAGCGCACCTGAAATTAATTTAGCGTAATTCCAATACTCTTTGTCAAAAGAACGAGAAAGACCTTCCATGGTCACTTTGTAGCCATATTTGTCTGCAAATTGAAAGTCGTAACGGTTGTTGCCCTCGTCGTCTTTTTCTTTGATGACCCAACCATTGGTCACCCACGGTGGAAGCATGAAAATATCTTCAGCACGACCAGTAAATATTTCGTAAGGCTGTCCATCTAACAGTCCGACAAAAGCCATCCATTTTTCATGATTGTTTTGGAATCGGATAATTTCCGTTTCTAAACGTTTTGGACGCTTAGGTGCTGAACTAGTTGGTATATGCGATGAATCAGTTGTAGCTGAAGCTGAGTCATCTTGCTTTTTGCCTTTGTCATCGGTTGAAACAAGCACTCCTGACCTTGATCCATCCCGATAAATTGTACAGCCTTTGCACCCAGTTTCCCATGCGGTTTGGTAAATCTTTTTTACCATTTCCACAGAGGTATCCTGCGGCACGTTCACGGTAACACTGATGCTATGATCTACCCATTTTTGGATAGCACCTTGCATTTTTACTTTTTGCACCCAATCAACGTCATTAGCTGTGGCTTTGAAGTAGGGAGATTTCTCTACCAATTTGTTCAATTCCTCAGATGACATGTGCTTCACTGAAGTAATGTCGTGGCCATTAGCTTGCAGCCAATCCAAAAATTTATGGTGAAAAACATTGTATTCTTCCCAGTGATCGCCCACTTCGTCAACGAATGAAACCGTAACCTCTTTGTCATTTGGGTTCACCTTACGCCTACGCTTATAGGTAATCAAAAAGGCAGGTTCAATACCAGAAGTAGTTTGAGACATGAGACTGGTGGTTCCAGTTGGGGCAATGGTCAGTAGTGCAATATTGCGCCGACCATATTTCACCATGTCCTCGTACATCTCAGGGTCAGCCTCTTTCAAGCGATTGATAAAAGGATTTTTTGCCTCCCTTGCTGCATGGAAAATACTGAAAGCTCCACGCTCCTTGGCCATTGTAACGGATGAACCATAAGCGTTGACAGCCAATGTTTTATGTACTTCAACTGAAAAATCTAGCGCCTCGTCTGTGCCGTATTTCAATCCTAGAGCGGCAAGCATATCACCTTCTGCGGTAATACCCACACCAGTTCTACGACCTTCCACGCAGGTACGGCGGATTTTTTGCCAAAGTCGAAGTTCAGTAGCTTTGATATCTTCTGCTTCGGGGTCATTTTCAATTTTCTCAATGATCTTGTCAATTTTCTCAATTTCCAAATCAATGATGTCGTCCATCATTCGCTGAGCCATTTGCACATGGTGTGCAAATTTTTCAAAATCAAATTTTGCATTATTGGTAAATGGTTCATTTACATAGCTGAACAAGTTGATAGCTAACAAACGACAACTGTCGTAGGGGCAAAGTGGAATTTCCCCACAAGGGTTAGTAGATACGGTGCGGTAACCCAAATCAGCATAACAGTCTGGCACAGATTCACGAATGATTGTGTCCCAAAATAGAATGCCTGGTTCGGCAGATTTCCAAGCATTGTGGATTAGTTTATCCCAAAGTTTTGATGCGTCAATAGTCTTCTGATAAGTTGGTGTGTCTGAAATGATTGGGTATTTCTGCGTGTATTCTTTGCCTGAAACAGCGGCTTGCATGAATTCATCATCCATCCTAACAGAAACATTGGCACCAGTGACTTTACCAGATTCCATTTTTGCATCAATGAAATCCTCAGCATCAGGATGCTTGATGGAAACCGAAAGCATCAAGGCTCCACGACGCCCATCTTGGGCTACTTCACGGGTACTGTTTGAATACCGCTCCATAAATGGGACCAAACCAGTCGAAGAAAGTGCGCTGTTCAGAACAGGGCTGCCTTTCGGACGTATGTGCGAAAGATCGTGACCAACACCACCCCTGCGCTTCATCAATTGCACCTGTTCTTCATCGGCACGAATGATTCCACCGTAGGAATCAGCACCACTACCAATCACAAAGCAATTTGAAAGCGAAGAAGCTTGGTAATTGTTTCCAATGCCTGACATTGGGCTACCTTGAGGAATAATGTATTTGAAATTGCGAAGCAACTCAAACATTTTTTCTTCAGAAACAGGGTTAGGGTACCGCTGCTCTATCCTAGCTAGCTCTGAGGCGATTCTTCTATGCATTTCATCAGGGGTCTTTTCATAAATGTTACCCGAAGAATCCTTCAATGCGTATTTATTGACCCAAACATTCGCAGCAAGCTCATCACCGTTAAAGTACTCCGTTGATGCTTTCAATGCTTCTTTGAATGTGTAAGTTTTTGGCTTGGCCTTTACCCCATTTTTAACTGGGGCCTTTCTTTTCACTTCTAAGGTCTCCATGATTTAAAGAAAAATTGATAGTGTTACACGATGGATTATTATAGCCTTACCTCAACTCGAAGCTGTTTTGTTTACCAATGGTTTGCACCTGTTCGTACATGAACAGGTGCAAAGCCAATTACCTAAAATCCGTTCTAGTATCAGTAAGAGATAGAATTTAAAAAAGGATGGGTTGCCTTCTTTCGTTGGCAAATACGCCCCCCATAAAAAACCGCTAATGATTGGTCGATAGTGGTTCTCTCATGTATGCGATTTGTAAGCACGAAAGTAGTGCCTCACATGCGAATTTCGTGCTTGAGTTTTCCACACAATGTGGATAAATAACATAACTCGTTGAAAATCAATTAGATGAATTTTTTCAACAAATAGAGCTTGTGTGGATAACTCCAAATGCAGTGGAAAAAACATTGTCACCAAATACTTGAAACAATGGATTTAGGATAACATTTAAGCTATTGACAATCAATCTATACAGTGTAATGGCAAAAAGTATTGTGTCACAAAAAGTTGAAAGCAAGGTTTAAAATAAATTCTTCCGCTGAAAGTACCAGGCAAGTATCAGGCTACAGGCCAATGAAATTATCAGAATCACAAAAAAGGAGTAGTTGGAATGCTCTGGAAAAGGAAGGACAACATTCATACCCATGAAAGATGAAACCAAAGTAGGAACCATCAAGATGATGGTGATGGTAGTCAGTCGCTTAATCGTTAGATTTAGGTTGTTAGAGATGATGGAGCCGTATGCATCCATTGTTCCATTAAGAATGTTGGTGTACATGTTGGCCATCTGTTGGGCCTGGTTGTTGTCGATGATAACATCTTCAAAAATCTCCAATTTTTCTTCGTCTTTACCAACTCCCAAAAAATCCGTTCGCTTCATTTTCATTTTCAGCAATTCATTATCACTGAGGGAAGCGCTAAAATAGACCAAGCTTTTTTCTATACTCAGAAGATTTTTTAACTCTTGATTACGGCTACTGTGGTAAAGTTCCTTTTCTATCAGGTTTCGCTTTTGGTTGAGTTGTTTCAGGCAATTCAAAAAACGATAGACTGTTTGTTCCAAGATTTGAAGCACAAAAAGCTGCTCATCATCTGGGTCAAAGTTTTTGACTTTGGTATCCAAAAACAGGTTTAGCACAGGGCTTTCCTGAGAAGTAATGGTAATCACATGCTCTGGGGTCATAATTATACCAAGTGGCACCGTTATGAAAATAGAGTCAATATCTTCTTCAAAAGGATTGACAATAGGGCTGCTAAGAATAATGAGCCGTTTATCCTCATCCCGCTCATACCTAGGCCGTTCATCAATGTCCAAAGGGTCCGTGAGAAAGTCGAACGGAATATCAAATTGCTGTGCTACTTCTTCAAGTTCTTCAGGCGTAAATGGGGGTGAAATATTAACCCAGCAGGCGTGCTCGGGCGCATCCAGCACCTTTAATTTACCGCCTTCCTTGGTGTAAAATTTTACCATTGCCTATTGATGTCAGAAAGTTAATTTACACAAAAAATTGGTTATCAAAACTTTATACAATAATTGCGCAAAAACAAAGCCTTCTAGCCACAAACATAAGGCATCCTGCCGTTTACCCAACTACTTGGTAAAAATGATTTTGGACTTAGTCAATTTTCACTATCTGATTTGCTGAACAAAGTATTCATAAATCGGCAAATCAGTATAAACAGCCTTGCCCCAAACAGGATGCTTCCCTTCTCGGATAGCGAAATAATCACTAACGATATCCGCTTGTTGCTCAAAATTGAAATCTGTCAGTTTGCCTTTTTTTTGTTTGGCAATTTTCAGGGCATCAATGCCGCCATAGTCATAGCCTTGCGGCGATCGCTGTGCCCTGAGTGCTTTTGGAATATAAACACTTCCAAATTTTTGAAATTGCCAAACATGGACCAGTTCATGGATAAAAGTTGTCGCTTGGAGTGGTCCCCATGCATTTATCGTGAAAAAACTCACGTAGGCGATTCTATTTTTCTTACAACTAATTCTTGCTCGATTATCGATTCTTACTTCATTTAACTGCAAAGAAGTACCAAAAACGGAGACTGCCATTTTTATTTCAAGTGGCGACAAAAGTCTTGTACCCCATTTAGCAAAATCAAGGAAGGTTTCCACTATCTCTGGCAGGCACAAAATATCCACGAGATAAAACGGCAAATCTTGCCACCAAACTTGCAATCCTACACGATTTTTTGAAGGGAATCCAAATATTCCAAGCTTGAAATGATTAAGAAGTCGATAAATCCGCAATGGAAACCATTGTACAATCCGCATCAATCTCCTAAGTGCGGCAACTAGTTTTATGTAAAACCGTTTTAAATTACGCAACATCATTTTAAAATAGCTTGTCTGATTAGCTCAGCCTTTCTACTTTTGCCGCACAAAAAAACTCAATTGTACAATGAATACTGAAAAAACATCTTCCGCAACATCTTGGCTACTTTTTATTGTTTCCACAATCGTGTTGTTGGCAATGCTGATTTGGGTGCCACAGTGGTTTTGGCTTGTTATTCCATTCCCACTTACTTTCTTGGTTCAGGCAATGCGATTGATGTAATTTCTAATAGTTTTGTCAACCTTGTATTTTAATAAAACAAAGGCCAGCCAATTGATTGTCTGGCCTTTGTTCAATTATGCATCCTTCTAAATGAAAGCTTTTTTGACCGGACTTCTCTTGTTATCAGGGCTTGTTTTGCAAGCGCAGCAGCTTTTTTTGGAAGGATTTGGCAGGCTAAATCGAACAAGGTACTCTTCAACAAACGTACCGCCCGACATTCAGCTTTCTTCAAAATCAGCCTATTTAGGCTTTGGTGGCCGTCTTGGATTTGGAGCTGACCACCTTCAGGTCGGTGGTGAATACCGCTCAAATCTCACCAATCCAACTTTCAAAGGCGCCACTGATGAATATGCATTTGATGAAACTTACTATGGAGGGTTCATCCGGACTAAAATTTCTCGCTACCCTGCCATGCGATTTGGTTTAGTACTTCGAATTGGAGCTGGTGCCTACAACACTACTGCAAGCTTAAAGAAAAATGGATTCAAATTTAACCAAGATTACGATGCTGTTTTAGGATTAAATGGCGGCTTGGGATTCTCCATCCCAATGGCTAAACACACCATGCTGGAAATTGGCTACACTTATAATTACTTAAAACGCCCTGATGGCGTCTTCATAATTCCAGCACACACTGCTTCTTACCATTCCATTTCAGCAGGTATCAGTCTCAATTTTGTGTTCGGGAAAAGGGCCGAACAATATCGTCACCTACAAGAAAACTGGAAGTTCCGCAACGGTTGGCGAGGCTGAAAACATATTTATTTTTTTTGATAAGAAAAATGCTCCTTTGCTTCTTACTGTGAAAAATTGAACTAATTTTACGCCTGAAAAAAGGACGACATCACATCTACCAACTTCGTTAAGGACACTACATTTTTTTCATCTATCCTACCCTCCCTTCACTAGGACTTATTTGCCGTAAACTGACTTAAATGTCAGTTTAGGATAAGGTTTTTGATGCCTAAAATTTAGGTAATTCAATATGCTATTTTAAACCATCCAAAACCTAACTAATTGCAAATCAGTCAGATGCAATAAAATCAACGAATCTATAAACTTACACTGAAGCATTATTAACAAATTAAAATCCTTTCCATGAAAAAAGAATTACCAAAGACTGACTGTCGTTCGTTCTTGATAAAAAAAGAACATCGACGAGTCTGGCTACCCCTCCTTTTTGCTGTTTTTTCAGCATTCCCTGTTTTTGGACAGTTAAACGTAACTCTACAAACGGTCAATCCACTTTGTGGCGGATTCTCAACTGGAAGTATAACCGCAAATGTAAGTGGAGGGCCTGCTCCATATACTTATCTTTGGAGCAATGGTATGACCACCAACCCAATCAATTTCTTACCTGTCGGCACCTACACGGTAACTGTTACCGCAGCAAATGGCACCACTGGAACAGCAACTACGACCTTGACCTCACCTCCAATTTTAGTGGTAGACATTGTAGTTAACACTTGTGCTGTTCCAGGTTCCATGACCGCAAACGTATCTGGTGGTGTACCTCCATACATGTACATGTGGAGCACCGGGGAACTTACCCCAACAATCAATAATCTTGCTCCAGGTGAATATTGTATCACAGTCATGGATGCTAACAACTGTGGTTATGTGACTTGTGAATGGGTCGGGCCGCCAATTTCGGTAGTCGTAGTAACCACTTCACATGTTTGTGGGGGGACGGCCGGTGGCACTGCAACAGCAACTGTTTCTGGTGGAGCTTCACCATTTACATACTTGTGGAGTAATGGTGAAACCACTGCAGCCATTGATAGCCTGCCGCCAGGCGCCTACACAGTAACTGTGACTGCAACAAACGGTTGTACAGCAACTGCCTCAGGTACTGTCGGAATAACCAATGGAAATTTTGATGTAAACATTTCAGTTTCACAACCTACTTGTTTCGGCAGCAATACAGGTTTTGCGACCGCACAACCTGTGGGTGGAATGGCACCTTTTACCTATGCCTGGAGCAATGGTGGAACAACGCAGACCATTCAAAATTTAGCTGCGGGAAGTTACACTGTTACAGTGACAGACGCATTTGGTTGCTCTGCAACAAAAAATACCACCCTGGTTTATCAAAGCAACATCCAAATAAATTTGACACCAACGAACCCTACCTGTAGCAACACGATGAATGGCTCAGTGACGTCTAGCGTGACAGGAGGAGTAGCGCCTTTGAGCTACGTCTGGAGCAACGGTGCCACTACACCTAACATCCAAAACTTAGCCGCTGGCAATTATTCGCTCACAGTAACTGACGGACTAGGGTGCACCAAATCTGCCTCAGTTACGCTAACAGCACCTCCGGCATTCACCGTAGCTGTTGCTGTTACAAATGCAACCTATTGCGGAGCAACGGATGGTTCCCTGACCGCAACACCTAGTGGTGGCTCTGGCCCTTACACGTATGCATGGAGCAATGGTGGCACGACACAAACCTTGAACAATCTTGGTGCTGGAAATTACACTGTGACCGTTACGAATGCAGCAGGTTGTACTGCTTCGGCGTCTTCAACAATTACCCAGCCGATGACACTCAACATTAGCATCACTGGTACAAACTTAGTTTGTGGAAATGACAACAATGGAACACTGACTGCCAACATTACTTACGGTACGGCACCATTCAATTTTGCCTGGTCGAATGGTGGGAACACTCAGACCATCAATGGGCTTGCCGCAGGCACGTATTCTGTTACCGTGACCAGTTCAGAAGGTTGTACTGGCTCTGCTACGAAGACCATTACGGGTAGTCCCACCATGAACTTGAACTTGACTGTACAACAAATTCTCTGCAATGGTGCCAGCACAGGCAGTGTCAGCTCCGCAGTAACCGGAGGCACCTCACCTTACACTTATTTGTGGAGCAATGGAGCTACTACAACATCCATTTCAAATCTTACAGCAGGAACTTATTCACTGACGGTCACAGATAACCTTGGTTGCTCTCAAAGCCAAACTGTGACAATCAATCAACCAAGTCCACTTACGCTTGCTTTCAGCAATTCACCGGGCAGTTGCGGAACCAATGGAACTAGCATGGCAAATGTATCGGGTGGAACAGCTCCATACAGCTATCTCTGGAGCACCGGTGCCACTACACCGAATATCTCTAATCTGGCACCAGGTTCCTATGCTGTTACAGTTACAGATGCCAACAGTTGTACACTTACTGCCAACACGGTTATCGTTGCCTATCCACTAATGAACCTGAACGTCACATCCACCAATACTACTTGTAACGGGACGATGAACGGAACAGCAACTGCCAATGTAACCAACGGCACAGCACCACTTACTTATTTGTGGTCAAACAATGGGACGACCGCCACAATTTCAAATTTGCCTCCTGGCACCTATTCAGTAACCGTAACAGATGGCAATGGCTGTACTGCCACAGGCTCAGCAAGTGTGCAACTTGGTGCTGGTTTGGCCGTGAACATCATGGCACCAGCATTCGTTTGCACTGGCTCAACTGTTTCTGCAACAGCAAATACAACTGGCGGAAATGGCAATCTTAATTATCTGTGGTCTAATGGCCAAACAACGCAGACCGCCACTGGACTCACAGCAGGAACTTATTCCGTAACAGTGACTGACAGTCAGGGATGTTTTGGTTCCGCAAGTATCACGTTGCAACAAGGCGGGCTTTTCACAATTAATGGTAATGTGCAAAATGTGACTTGTTTCAACGGAAACAACGGAGCTATTAGCCTGAATGTGACTGGCGGTACAACACCTTACATCTATATCTGGAGCAACGGTTCTACCAATGCTAATATAGGAAGTTTGACCGCTGGAAGTTACACAGTAACAGTTAGCGATGCTACCGGCTGCTCTAAGTCGCAATCGTTCACAGTCAACCAACCTACTCAACTCATAGCAAATGTGAACGTGACAAATGGCACCTGTGGCAACCAGGGTTTAGCTACAGCAAGCGTTACAGGAGGTACGTCGCCGTACAGTTATTTGTGGTCTAATGGGCTTACTTCACCAACAATCAATAACCTTGCAGCGGGCACTTATTCCCTCACAGTTACAGATGCCAATAATTGCACCGCAACAAAATCATTTCAAGTTACCGTTACAGCGCCACCAACATGCACAGTAGTTTTGACACAACCCATCACCACCTTGAATGGCAATGATGGCAAACTGACGGTAAATGCAACTGCTGGAACGGCACCATACAGTTATTTATGGTCAAATGGACAAACTACGCAAATGGTTAGCAACCTCGGCCCCGGACTCTATTCTGTGACGGTAACGGATGCCACTGGTTGTACTACTTCGTGCAGTTTCACGCTTTATCAACCAGCGAAATTGGGAGATTTTACTTGGATAGACACTGACGAAGATGGGATTCAAGATACGGGTGAAGTTGGCATTGATGGTGTTCATGTAACCGTAACTGGAACCACTATTTATGGCAACAATTACACGGCAAGCATGAACACTGGCCCTAATGGAATGTACATGTTCGTGGTTCAACCAGGTTCATACAAATTGACATTTAGCATTCCAAATGGTTATTTGATCAGCCTACAAAATCAAGGTAGCGACGATGCAATTGACAGTGACGTAAACCCACTGACAAATATGACGGCTTTTTACACGCTGGCATCTGGGGAAATAAACCTGACTATTGATGCTGGATTCCATGTTGGCCCGCCTTGTGATAATGTGACTTACCCTGGCACAATTTGTTGCGACCAAACACTTTGCGGCCCGGGTAATATTCCTGCACCACTTACTGGCGTGAATCCGCCAACTGGAGGCTCAGGAGCGCTAGAATACATCTGGATGTTCCACAACCAACCTGGCCCGTTCAATAGCAATTGGACAGCCATTCCTAGTGCCACGGGCCCCAACTATGCACCCGGGCCACTTTATGAAACTACCTATTTTGTACGTTGTGTAAGGCGGGAAAATTGCGTTGACTTTTTGGAATCGAACATCGTTACAATCACGGTCGGAAATGATGCAGTGGCAAGTATCGCAGCAGCTGACGTTGCCTGCGTCGGTGACCCAGTCAATTTCACTTCATTGAGCAATGGACCTGGAGCCGTTTATTCCTGGAACTTTGATGGCGGAATCCCTGCCACTGCCAATACCCAAAATGTTTCTGGTGTAATTTGGAATACTTGGGGCTTAAAGACTGTGACTTTGTCAGTAACGGCAAATGGTTGCACATCCACAGCAGTTCACCAAATCAGCATCACAAACAGTCCAAGCTTCTGCGGGAATGCCATTGTAATTGATGCAGAAAACATGGGAGCAACCAATGTAATGGTGGATTGGGTATACCCAATTGCACTTTCACACGATGCCAATTTCACGGTAGAATGGTCCTGGAATGGTGCACCTTTTACAGAAATAGGTGGCCCAGAGGAAGAAACAGAACTGAGTGGCTACATGCACTTCAAAACTATGCACAAAACTGCACAACGTGGGCTAAATCAATATCGTGTGCGTTTTGACGGCCCAGACCAGTCAACTGCTTGGTCAAACACAGTGGATGTGCAGGTGGCCGGCAATTTCAATTTTGCCCTGATTTGGCCCAATCCATTTAAGGAAGAATTGAATGTTGAAATCCAAGACAGATACGATGCCAAGCAGGTCACCTGTGAACTTTACACAGCGGATGGCCGAAGGGCATCATTGGTTACCATGCCTGAAGATGCATTGAATGTTACAATCCCGACTGTGGATTTGACCCAAGGCCTATATTTTATCGTAATAAAATTTGACGGAAAGGTCCAGCGTGCTGAGTCTGTGCTCAAGCAGTGGTAATCTTTTGCCTAAGATATTACGTGGAGAAAATTCCTTTGTGGTGGTTCGGCGGAGAGGCCGAGCCGCCATTTTTTTTTTGAAAAATTTCACGAGGTAAGCTGAAGTTAGCCTGCTATTCAATTCCTTCAAGAAAGCTATATTTGCGCCCATTGATTACTAATTCTACCATTTATCATTCATTACTAAGTAGCCATGTTCGATAATTTATCTGATAAGTTAGACCTTGCTTTCAAATCTCTCACAGGAGAGCGCAAACTCACCGAACTCAATGTTGCAGAAAGTATCAAGGAGGTGCGCCGTGCTCTAGTCGCCGCCGACGTAAACTACTCCATTGCAAAAGAATTCACAGAGCGTGTGCGTGAAAAAGCACTGGGGACTGAAAACGTGCTAAAGTCTGTAAACCCTGGACAACTCATGGTGAAAATCGTTAGCGACGAACTAACGAATTTGATGGGTGGCCAAGCAGCTGGTATCAACTTGAAAGGCTCTCCAGCCGTAATTCTAATCTCAGGTTTGCAAGGCTCTGGTAAAACGACTTTTAGCGGGAAATTGGCCAACTACCTAAAGACCAAGCGTGAGAAAAAGCCCCTGTTGGTGGCCTGCGATGTATACCGACCAGCGGCCATCGACCAGCTGAGCGTCATCGGTGAACAAATCAAAGTTCCAGTTTATAAAGAAATAGAGAATAAAAACCCTGTTGAAATTGCTTTGAAATCCATTGCCCATGCACAAGCCCACGGCTTCGATGTGGTAATCGTGGATACAGCTGGCCGCCTTGCTGTGGACGAGGAAATGATGCAGGAAATTACGAAGGTCAAAGAAGCGATTTCCCCGAACGAAACGCTTTTCGTAGTGGACTCCATGACAGGGCAGGATGCTGTAAATACTGCCAAAACATTCAACGATCGTCTGAATTTTGATGGGGTTGTGCTAACTAAAATGGACGGCGATACCCGTGGCGGTGCAGCATTGTCCATCAAGTACACGGTTGGCAAACCAATCAAGTTCGTAAGCATGGGTGAAAAAATGGACACACTCGATGTGTTCCACCCTGAGCGGATGGCGCAGCGAATTCTGGGCATGGGCGACATTGTGTCGTTGGTAGAGAAAGCCCAGGAACAGTTCGATGAGGTTGAAGCCAAGCGATTGGAGAAGAAAATCATGAAGAACAAGTTTGATTTTGAGGATTTCCTCAGCCAAATCAAACAAATTCGGAAAATGGGAGACATGAAATCGCTATTGAACATGATACCGGGGGTAAGCAAAGCAATCAAAGATGTAGATATTGATGACAAATCCTTGAACCGGGTGGAGGCCATTATTTTTTCAATGACACCAAAAGAGCGTAAAAATCCAGAACTGCTCAACATGAGCCGCAAAAAAAGAATTGCTTTAGGAAGTGGCCAGGATTTGAATCAAATCAACATGTTTATCAAGCAATTTGACCAAATGCGAAAAATGATGCACCAGATGACTAAAATGCCTGGCTTTGGATCAGGAAAGATGCCTGCTGCACCCAAAGCTGGATTCAGGAGGTAGTCAAAATTGAATCAAGCGATAAAAAATCGTGCACAGCATTGAGCGCTTTGCACGATTTTTTTTTGCCAAGAACTTTAAACGATGATTTTTTCTGCAAACATCAATTTTATACCAATCAGGCATTTTTCAAAATAAAAATTTGTTAGAGCTATATTATTTTATTGTAAACAGATTTTAATGCTGAATTTTATTCAAATGCACATTTCTCCAGCCAGCATTTTAGAGCATTGGCAGATGATTATTTTGAAAAAAATCATCCAAACGTAGGGGCACTGATCAGTTTCCGTGTCTTTCAAGACGTAAACTCATTTTAGTTATCACAGCAAAGAAAAATTGAAAGACATGACATCAGCAACTACACACAACCGCATCGCTACAATCTCTGAATTTCCACTTTTTGATTGCCTCAATATTGATGAAAAGGCGAAATTAGAGGCGATGGCTGAATACCGTGTAAAGCCGAAGTTCAGCTACATTTACTTGCCTGACGAATCTTCCGACCAGATTTTCTTCCTTGCAAAAGGCATAATCAAAATCGCCATGCACTCCGATGATGGCAAAGAGATTATCAAATCACTGTTCCAACCATTGGCAATGTTTGGAGAGCTCGGCATCATTGGGGAAACCCGTCGGCAGGACCTCGCACAGGCGCTTCGTGAGGAAGTTCATATTTACGCCTTAAAGGTGGAAGATTTGAAAAAGCTCATGCGCATGAATTTTGAACTTTGCGACCGTGTCATGGCCCTGTTTGGGAACCGACTTATGCGGGCTGAAAACAAATTGGAGTCACTGATTTTTAAAGATGCCCGTACACGTATCGTAGAATTTATCAAAGATTCTGTATCCAAAACTGGCCGTCAAGTTGGAATGGAAATGTTGCTAAAGCACTCCTTGACACACCAAGACATCGCCAATATTACATGTACCTCCCGCCAAACGGTTACTTTGGTGCTAAACGACTTGCGCAAATCAGATATGATTTACTTCAATCGTGGGAAAATCTTAGTTCGTGACATGACTAGATTAGCTTGAAAATTACTATTACATATTCAAAAACAGAAAGGCTGCCCAAGGGCAGCCTTTCTGTTTTTAAAATTATCGGTCATCCAGCGCTGTTCCATGTTTTCTATGTCATTTTAACTTCGCCAACTAGTTTCTGTAAAGTGTCTTTTGCGTCGCCAAAAAGCATCTTTGTTTTGGCGTGAAAAAACAGCGGATTCTCGATACCAGCATAGCCAGAACGCATACTACGTTTCATCACAATGATATTTTTCGCTTCCCAAACCTGAATAACAGGCATTCCATAAATTGGGCTGCTAGGGTCATTTTCAGCACTGGGGTTCACCACATCGTTGGCACCTACAATGATGGCAACGTCCGTACTGTTCATCATCCCATTGGCATCTTCCATTTCAATGAGTTTTGGATAAGGCACATCCGCTTCCGCTAACAAAACGTTCATATGGCCTGGCATACGTCCAGCCACTGGATGAATTGCGTAATACACATCCACACCTTTTGCTTCCAATTGCTTTTCCAAATCATGGCAAATATGCTGCGCTTGCGCAACAGCTAAGCCATAACCCGGCACAATGCAAACTTTACTGGCATATGAGCAAAGTATTGCAGCATCCGTCAAGTTGATTTCCTTGACTGTTTGGTCGTCTTTTGCGGCTGAGGTACCACCAGCACTTCCACCAAAGGAACCGATAATTACATTTAGTAAAGACCGATTCATCGCTTTGCACATCAAAACCGTGAGGATAGTCCCTGCTGAACCAACGAGAATACCTCCAGTCAGCATAATTTGATTATCGTATAAAAAGCCACCAAAAGCAGCAGCCATACCTGTCAATGAGTTGAGCAAGGAGATAACTACTGGCATATCTGCTCCACCAATAGGCATGACAAAAAGGACCCCGTAGAGCAAGCTAATTGCCAATAAAATCCAAAGAACAGATGGGCCAAAAGTTGCGGGAGAATTAACAGCTACCACCAAAATTCCAATGATAACCGCTAACAAAATCAAATTGAAAACGGTAAGCCATTTTGCAGAAAAATCCTTAATTTTTTCATCCAATTTGCCATAGGCAACCATACTCCCACTAAAAGAAATACTACCTATGATTAGCCCAAGAAACACCACGACAAAATACCCAGCTGCCCCTTCTGGGTGTGAATGATATTCTACAATGGAAATAATCGCAGCGCACGCACCTCCCATTCCATTAAAAAAGGAAACCATTTGTGGCATACCTGTCATTTTCACTTTCATGGCCATCGTCCAGCCGATAAATGTGCCAATGCCCATCGCTGCCACTATCCATCCAATGTTACCAATTCTTTCACCATCATGTTCGTGAAAGAGAATAGTGGCTAAAATAGCCAAGCCCATCCCAGCCGCCGCCAATAAATTGCCTTTACGGGCTGTTTCTGGGTGGCTTAGTTTTTTTAGCCCAACCACAAAGGTGATAGAACCAAGGAGGTATGAAAGTTCGAGGAAAAAAGAAGTCATAGTTTGTTGATTGGCGATATTTTATTGGCAGATTTTACATTTAAATCTGTCAATAATTTCTCACAACTTTACTTTTTCTTGTTAAACATTTCCAGCATTCGGTTGGTAACCACAAAGCCACCTACCACATTCAAAGTGCCTAACACAACCGCTAAAAAACCAAGCGACAATGCCAAGTAGTCGTCGTTTTTGGCGTGTCCCATCACAATGATAGCTCCAATGATAACTACCCCATGAATTGCATTCGCCCCCGACATAAGCGGTGTATGCAAAATAGCTGGCACGTGGGAAATGACTTCAATGCCGAGGAAAATAGACAGGATGACTATGTAAATCATGTCCTGATTTTCCAAAAAAAAGCTGGCTAATGCGTCCATATTAATAAGGATTGATGAAATGCTAAAATTGAATTAATCTTAAAAATTAGGCAGGGGACAACAAGGATTTGAGCCTTGGACTAATGATTTTTCCTTGGTGCGCAATACAACTGCCTTCAAGAATATCATCCTCAAAATTGAGCACCGGCTCACCTTTAGGGGCAAGGATTTTCATGAAGTTCAGCACATTTTTGCTGAACATGGCACTGGCATCACGAGGTACTGAAGCTGGTAAATAGGAATCGCCAATGATTTTTACCCCATTTACATTTACAGTTTTGCCATTTTCACTGTATTCACAATTACCTCCAGAGGAAGCGGCTAAATCCACAACAACCGAACCTGGCTTCATTGCATCCACAGTAGCTTTGCGAAGCAAAACTGGAGCACGTTTGCCCGGAATTTGTGCTGTGGAAATTATGATGTCGGCCATGCTGGCATGTTTATGCACGGCTTCAGCTTGTCGCTGTTTAAACTCTTCTGATTGTTCAATAGCGTACCCCCCAGCAGCAGCGCTTTCGGCAGCCCCTTCTACATCCACGAACTTGGCACCCAAGCTTAATACTTCTTCCTTCGCCGCTGCTCGAACATCAAAGGCTTCTACCACGGCCCCCAGTCGTTTGGCTGTCGCAATGGCCTGTAACCCTGCAACACCAGCCCCAAGAATCAATACTTTGGCAGGCTTGATTGTGCCAGCAGCCGTCATGAACATTGGAAAAAAGCCATTGAACTCTGAAGCTGCTAATAAAACTGCTTTGTAACCTGCCACAGTAGCCATGGACGATAGCACATCCATCGCTTGGGCACGTGTACTTCTTGGCAGCATATCCAAGCTGAATGCAGTAATATTTCCACTGAGCAGTGGGTCTACCACTTCTTTGTTTGTCAACGGATTGTATTGCCCTATCAACATCTGAGCAGGTTTCAGCAGGCTGATTTGAGATGGGGTCAGCGGATTGATTTTTACTACAATATCCGACTTGGCAAATACTTCACTTTCAGAAATTGATTGAGCCCCTTGAGCCAAGTAGTCAGAATCACTGTAGCCAGCTCGCTCTCCGGCACCTTTTTCCACCAGAATTTCATTGAATCCAAGTTTCAGGAATGCGGCAGCTGTTTCAGGAATAATGGAGACCCTGTTGTCGAAACTATCTTCTTTAAGAATGCCAAGAACCATAATGATTAGGGTAAAGTCTGCAAATAAGCTGGAATAAGTCTGACCTTGATTTTAATGGGATTACAGCATGAAATTCAGTGCGAAAATCACATAAATATCAACGACTAGACGGAGCTTTTAAATCGGGGCTGAATTTAGCGGTAAATTGCTATTTCAAAAGCTTTAGCCAGAATTTTCTGTTTATTAAAACAATAAAAAAAGGTCCGGACGCTGCTCCTTGTGCTAACGTACCGAACCTTTTTTACGGAAAAACGAACTAAAAGTTTTATTTGCCAGCTACGCCAAGTTCAGCCCAGACGTATGCTTCCACAAGTTTACCATCTGCTTCGTTTAGTTTAGCTTTGTCTTTAATCATTGGTTGTAACACCTGATTCCAACGGTCAACTGTTTTTTCTTTCACTGGGAAAGCAGGATGACACTTGCCACATTTTTCTTTGTAAATAGTTTGGCCTGCAGTGTATTCAGCAGAATTCACTACCTCTCCTGAAGACTTGGCTTCAGAAGTCTTCTGTGCGGATTTTACACCACAAGCGTAAAGCGCAGTCAATAGTAAAAAAGCGAGGAAGAGATTTTTTTTCATAATGATTAAACGGTTGGTGATTACAAAAAAAAGAAGGGCGCTCAAAAAATTAGCAAGGCATACAATTGAGCCACCCTTCCTTCTTATTTCTTCAGGTGCGATGAAAACTATCGCTTACAAACTTCAAAACTTCTGGCAAGGCTGAACGCCAGTATGGCCAGTTATGCGCTCCATCCCGCACCCTAAATTCATGCGGTATTCCTTTGTTTTTCATCTCTAAGTGGAGCGCCATATTTCCTTGAATCAAAAAATCATCATCACCACAGTCAATATAGTATTTCACTTTTTTCAGCGCTTCGGCATCACCATTCTTCACAATTTCTACGCCAGAATACGATTTGAAATGCGGTGTTAATCGCTCAGCTCCTTTTAGGTTTTCGCCGTAAAGATGCGCAAAAATATTAGTCCAAGTCTCTTCGGGGCTTTTGATGACTTCCTCCTCTGTCCAGAATGCGCCACTTAATGGTGCGCAAGCCACAAATAAGTCTGGGTGACGAGCAGCCAGTAGAAAACTACCATGCCCACCCATTGAAAGCCCAGCAATTGCCCGGAAATCCTTGACTGGCCGTGTCCGATAATTGGCATCAATAAATGGAATCAATTCTTTTACGAAAAAATCCTCGTATTTAACTTTGCCATCATAACTGTTGATATACCATGAAACACCTGCATCTGGCATAATGATTATCATAGGAGTGGCTTCACCAGAAGAAATGCCTTTGTCAGCAATAGAATTTACCTCCCCAAACTGCACCCAGCCAGTTTCATCATCCGTGTATCCATGCAACAAGTAAAGAACAGGGTAACGCCGATTGGTTGCATCATAGCCTGCTGGCAAATAAACACAGTATTCAACCTCTTGCCCCAAAATGGCACTTTTGACCTTCAGGCTTTCTTTTACCTGACCATTCTGACAAAATGCTGTCAACAAGGAAAAGGAAAAAATGACGGTAAAAGCAAACTTCATAGTCAAATATTTTATGGGCAAATAAACTGTATTCTTACTTTATTTTATCCGTCAGTAGATGATTTCTGGAAACATAGGGATGAAAAAAGTAAAACAAACGATTTATCCCACAAAACTACTTAAGTGACCATTTGACACTAATATTTCGTTCCAAATTTCAATTTTGTAGAAAAACTTGCAGGTTGAATGCGCATTTCCCAATCTTTGTTTCAAACTAAATCTACATAAATTTCAAATCAATATGCAAAATCACGAGATAGACTACCAACTTTTTGGCGATGAAATGCAGTTCGTCCAAATAGAGCTTGACCCCCAAGAAACCGTAGTAGCAGAAAGCGGCAGTTTCATGATGATGGATGCGGATATCTCCATGCAAACCATTTTCGGAGACGGCTCCACTCAGCAAGCTGGTATTTTTGGGAAATTACTGAGTGCCGGAAAACGAATCTTAACTGGTGAAAGCCTTTTCATGACTGCCTTCACCAATATTGGTCAAGGCAAAAAACAGGTGAGTTTTGCAGCGCCTTATTCTGGCAAAATCATCCCACTTGACCTCAGCTGTTTTGACGGTAAAGTCATTTGCCAAAAAGACGCCTTTCTCTGTGCAGCCAAAGGTGTTTCGGTGGGCATTGAATTTCAACGAAAAATGGGAACCGGCCTTTTTGGTGGCGAGGGCTTTATCATGCAAAAATTAGAGGGCGACGGAATGGCTTTCGTTCATGCAGGAGGTATGGTCGTAAAAAAAGAACTTTCAAGCAGCGATATCCTGAAGGTTGACACTGGATGTGTTGTAGCTTACACACACAATATTGACTTTGATATCGAATTTGTGGGTGGCGTTAAAAACACAATTTTTGGTGGTGAAGGTCTTTTCTTTGCCACGCTCAGGGGGCCTGGCTCAGTCTGGTTGCAGTCGCTGCCCATTAGCCGTTTGGCAGACCGAATACTGCGCTATGGTGGTGGCAAACGTAAAGAAGAAGGTTCAGTTCTTGGCGGGTTAGGAAATTTGATTGACGGTGACGGGTTTTAATCTCCTATCGAGTTAGATTTGGATGTCCCTTTTTGATTAGGCTTAAAATTGGCAACGCCAGTTTATCGAGTGAATTCAGAAAGGGACATTTGTTTTTTTGCAAAATTTCTTACAAAGTGCATTACTTCCATTCAAAAAAAGTAAACGAATTAAATAATAAAATAAATTAGCGCTGGCTAGGTACCTAACAAGGTAAACAGCAGCCATGTTTCCGTCCAACATGGTTCCTCAAACACTTTCAGCTTAATCTAAATTCAATGAAATCAAGTCTACTCACCTTTGCATTGCTTACCTGTGTAAGTCTTTTTTCCAACGCCCAAAACCGCAGCTATGATGGGAAAATGAATAATCTCACTCATCCTGATTGGGGAGCCAAATCCGCAGAAATACGAAGAGTGGTCAGCAATGGATATGCCGATGGAATGGCAGCGCCGGGCATGGCCACCTATCCCAATCCACGGGTTATCAGCAATACCATATTTGAACAATCAGAGTCATTGCCAAACCCTTATAATATCAGTGATTATGGTTGGGCTTTTGGTCAATTCATTGACCACGATATTACTTTCGTAGACGACATGCTTGATGAGCCAATCCCCATTGCGGTGCCCCTGAACGATCCCTTTTTCGATCCATTTGGTACAGGCACTGAGCAAATTTTTATGAGGCGTTCAAAATATGACCCAACAACTGGCACAGCCATTGGCAATCCACGAACTCAAATGAATGATATTACTGCATGGATAGATGCCTCGAATGTTTATGGTTCGGATGAAACGAGGGCAAATTGGCTGCGGACATTCAGTGGGGGAAAACTCAAAACATCAGCAGGGAACCTTCTTCCTTTCAATACTGTGACGGGTGAATTTGACGATGACATTGATGCCAATGCACCATTCATGATTATTGAAGGCATTCCGATGCCTAAGCATTTCGTGGCAGGTGACCTGAGGGCAAATGAGCAACCGATTTTGACCTGCATGCACACGCTTTGGGTTCGGGAACACAATCGGCTTTGCGAAGAAATTGCGCAATCGAACCCCAGCTTTACAGATGAAGAGATCTTTCAAAAAGCTAGAAAAATGGTCGGCGCCTATGTCAATGCCATAGTGTACAACGAGTGGCTACCTGCACTTGGGATTCCCATTGAGACATACAATGGTTATGACGATGCTACCAACCCCAATATCATGAATGTTTTTTCAGCGGCCGCTTTCCGTTTGGGACATACTTTACTGAACGACCACTTGGTACGACTAGACAATAATGGTGATACTCTTGCACAAGGTTTGGTCAGGTTAAAGGATGCTTTTTTCAATCCGTTTGTGATTAAGAATGAAGGTGGCATTGAGCCATTTCTTAAAGGAATGGCAACACAACGGCAGCAAACCTTTGATGCGAAAGTTGTAGGCGACTTACGCAATTTCCTCTTTGGCCCTCCTGGTGCTGGCGGTTTGGATTTGGTAGCCATCAACATCAATCGTGGCAGGGAAAGAGGCTTACCGGATTATAATACAATACGAGCTGATTTTGGCATGGGTGCGGTTACTTCTTTTGCTGAAATAACCTCTTCTCCTGAACTACAAACAAATTTGACAGCACTGTACGGCGATGTAAATTCCATCGACCCTTGGGTAGGTATGTTGTCGGAAGACCATGAAGCAGGCAGTACAGTTGGTTCTACGGTTCAGCTCATTCTGGCACATCAATATCAAGATTTGCGCAACGGCGACCGCTTTTACTTTGAAAATGACCCTGCTTTCTCAACTGAAGAAATCAACGAAATTGCGAACACCCACCTTTCCGATATTGTGCTTCGCAATACAGATATTCCATTGTTGCAACCTGATATCTTCTTTGCAAAAGACCACTTAGACCTAACGGCAGTGAAAGATGCAGTGGCAAATCAGCTTGCTGAATTAGCTATCTTCCCCAACCCTGCCAAGGAGCAGTTCATTCTTTCTCTGCAAGCACCCAATCCTGAAAATACCACCATAAAATTATTCAGCATGGGCGGACAATTATTGGATTCTAAAACGATAAACCTGCGAAGTGGTCAACAGTCGACTACTTATCGATTCCCTGCAAATACGCCTCCAGGGATATACCTGGTAGTGCTGAATTTAAACGGGGAGCTATTCCAAAAAAAGGTGGTAAAAAATTAAGTTTCCTTGAATTGGTGGGGGCTAATTATAAAATTGGATGAATAAAAAGGCCGCCGCTCCCGATCGGGAGCGGCGGCCTTTTTATATATTATTAAGCAATTAGCTTGCCTTTCTCATTTCAATGCCAGTTTCCAAATGAACCATTTTCCCAGCTTTCTGCTCTACTTTTTTCGCCTTTTCAAACTTTGCGCCCATAATTGCCCCCAAGAAAATAAAAAGTGACAAGCCAGCAAGCCACCATTGCCCCGTGAATCCAGCGATGATAATTACCATCATCATGACATAATAGCGTATAAGCATTTGGGCAAAATTCAATTCAAACAGTTTCATATTTCGCAGTATTAAATTTGTGAAGAATTAGTTTTGATGGCACAAATTTATACTGCTTTCAAACCTGCCAACGCTGACCTTTGTCATATTGGCAAGGTGATATTTGTCACTTAATCAGACCCTGCCTGAATCGTCTATTCCCCCCGCCGCCCATCAGTTTCTGTAGTACAACAATCGCTGCTTCTGCGATTTTCGTTCCTGGCCCAAACACGGCGGCTACGCCACTTTTATATAAAAAATCATAATCCAGCTGGGGCACTACTCCACCTACGACCACTTGAATGTCCGGGCGTCCAAGCTTTTCTAATTCGGCTATCGTTTGCGGCACCAGAGTGCGGTGTCCTGCAGCAAGACTGCTGATTCCAAGAATATGAACATCATTTTCAGCAGCTTGGCGGGCAGCCTCTGCGGGCGTTTGGAACAAAGGCCCAATGTCCACATCAAAGCCTATATCAGCGAAGCCAGTAGCAACTATCTTGGCACCCCTGTCATGGCCGTCTTGGCCGAGTTTCGCAACTAGAATACGGGGACGACGTCCTTCTGCTTCCGCAAACTCGTTTGTCATTTTTCGGGCCTTTTGAAAAAGTCCATCCATGCTGATTTCTTTTGAATAAACCCCTGAAACACTGCGAGTTGTAGGTGTGTACCTGCCAAAAGCACGCTCCATTGCATAACTGATTTCACCAAGTGTAGCACGATGCCTAGCAGCCACCACAGCCAGTTCCAAAAGGTTGGCATCAGAGTTTGCACCATTAAAAATGGCATCCAATGCAGTTTGTACGGCCGCCTCGTCCCGCTCCGCTTTGATTTTTTTCAACAAAGCGACTTGCCCTTCCCGCACTGCGGTGTTGTCCACTTTTAAAATTTCAAGCTGCGACTCTTCCTCCACTTCCAAGGTATTTACACCGACAATTTGATCTAAGCCAGCATCAATCCTAGCCTGCTTCTTGGCCGCAGCCTCTTCAATTCTAAGCTTAGGAAGTCCCGCCTCAATGGCTTTTGCCATTCCACCCATTGTCTCAACTTCTTCAATTAACACCCAAGCTTTTTCACAGAGTTGTTCGGTTAGATATTCAACAAAATAGCTCCCGGCCCATGGGTCTACAAGGTTGGTGACACTCGTTTCCTTTTGAATGAACAGCTGTGTATCACGGGCAATTTTTGCAGAAAAATCAGTTGGTAGTGCGATTGCTTCATCCAATGCATTGGTGTGCAAAGATTGTGTGCCCCCTAAAACAGCTGCCATCGCCTCAATTGCCGTGCGGGCTACATTGTTAAATGGGCCCTGTTCGGTGAGGCTCCAGCCACTTGTTTGACAGTGCGTACGTAAAGCCATCGACTTTTCATCCTTGGGTTCAAACTGCTTCACGATTTTCGCCCATAGCATGCGCCCTGCACGCATTTTGGCAATTTCCATGAAATGGTTCATTCCGATTCCCCAAAAAAAAGAAAGTCTTGGTGCAAAATCATCGATGTCCAATCCAGCTGCTATCCCTGTTCTTAGGTATTCTAGTCCATCAGCCAATGTGTAGGCCAATTCAATGTCAGCGGTACCTCCCGCTTCATGAATATGGTAGCCGCTAATACTGATGCTGTTAAACTTTGGCATTCTAGCCGCTGTGTATTTAAAGACATCTCCCACGATGCGCATACTGGCGGCGGGAGGATAAATGAATGTGTTGCGCACCATGAATTCCTTCAAGATGTCGTTTTGTATCGTCCCACTGAGTTGTTCTGGCTGCACACCCTGCTCTTCAGCTGCCACGATGTAAAATGCCAAAATCGGTATCACAGCCCCGTTCATCGTCATTGAAACAGACATTTCCCGCAAAGGAATTTGGTCAAAAAGGATTTTCATGTCTTCGACTGAGTCAATGGCTACACCCGCCATTCCCACATCACCGGGCACACGAGGATGGTCACTATCATATCCTCGGTGTGTCGCCAAATCAAAAGCTACGGAGAGTCCTTTTTGCCCTTGTGCCAGATTCCTTCTGTAAAATGCATTGCTGTCGGCAGCAGTGGAAAAGCCAGCATATTGGCGTATTGTCCAAGGCCGGGTGAGGTACATCGTACTGTATGGGCCCCCTAAATAAGGAGGTATTCCAGCAACAAAATTCTGATGTTCAATTTGACGAGGTTCGAACTTAGATGGGATTTCAATTCCTTCTGGTGTAATTGGTTGGGTATCGTCAAGCTTGGGCATATGGTAGATTTTGGGGCAAATTTGGGAAAGTTTGGATAAAAATTTGGAGAGGGAGCAGTAAAGACTTCCATTCTACCTCACAACTTCCCATTTTAGGCTACTTATTGAGGCAAAGCTTTTCCATCCTCTAAGTTTTTTACCATCGCCGACAAAGAAGACCGATTCAGGTCGTCGGGGGCTTGTGCCAAGGCTTTTTTAGCATAAATGAGGGCTTTTTTCAAGTCACCATTTGCGGAATAGCCTCTGGCTAAGCCTACGTTAACAGGCCAAGTTTCTCCATTTTTTTCATGATTCTTTTCAAAAACAACCAAGGCTTCTTTGTAATTCTTCGATGAAATCAACTGCCTGCCATACTGGTGCAGTTCAAGGACAGTTGCGTGGTCGTAGGCAGTTGTCATTGTTTCTTTAGCTTCTTTTTCATTTCCCATTTTGCGAAGCAAGTCTGCTTTTGTGGAGAGTGCACTGAATGTTTGCAGTCCACCCAAGTTTGGGTTTGTGGCGCTATTTATCCAAAACAAGGCTTGGTCAAGATTCACGTCGTTGTCCACGCACCACCTAGCTGCAGCCTGCAAGCTGGGAGGGTCGAAGCCAAGACCACCGCTCATTTGGCGCTGGATCGCAGTTAGCGAGGTGGTTACAAAATCAGTTTCCACCTTGAATGGTATCCGCCAATGCTCCCATTCCAAAGCAACTTCTACTGAATTTTTTGTTGGGTCTAAAAATGTATAGGCCAGCAATTCCCTACTCTGTGGCAAGTCTTTTTGTTGGCGTACTGTCACCCGAAGTGCATCGTCTTTTGGGTCATAGAAATAGGTGCCCCAGCCAGAATAATTCTTGGAAAAAACCAAAATACAGGAATCCGGGTAAAGTGCTATCGCAAAGCCATATTTACCAGCCGTCAATTTTTTGCCTTCTACTGTAACATCAGTTGAAAAGGCGATGGTGGTATTTTCATCAGCACCTGCCCGCCAAGGTGATGCTGTGGCGGAACCAAAACCAAGGTTGATGAAGCCAAAGTTGGCCACATTCGTGCCCCAAATTTTACCTTCTCTACCCTTAACGCCAGGTGCATTCCAATTGATGTCGATTTGGGTCACTCCAATCGTAATTTCTGCACTCATTTTGGGATTGGTAGTGACTGGCATTTTCAAGTTTTGGGATAAAAGTTGGCTCGCAATCATGGCAAGCAATGCCAAAGTGGAGAGTATATATTTTTTCATGTTTGAAAGTTTGTTTTGATAAAATTAAAAGGAAGTAACTACGGCTTGCTGCCGATAGTCTTGAGCCGAATGACAATCTTTTTTACAAGTGGTGACGTTAATTTAGATATTAAGCCCTAGGCGCAGTTTCAAATTCAACGCAATTTTTACACAATAAATAATAACAAAGCTAGGGTTTACGAAATGGCGCAGATAAGTATTAGATTTGCGAAATTCAGAATTTCGATAACTTGGTTGTTTTCATGCAAACAGTTTTCGTGATTCCTTCACCTTTAATTTTTAAAATGGCAAAATCAAGAGAGACTTATAGCAAGAAAGAAAACGAAAAGAAAAAACACAAGAAAAGGCAAGACAAAGAAAACCGAAAAGAACAGCGAAAGGCTGAAAAAGAAGAGGGCAAATCCTTCGAAGACATGATCATGTATGTAGATGAGGACGGCAACCTTACGCCCGAAAAACCCGACCCTTCCAAGCGCAAAAAAATTAGAAAAGATGATATAGAGCTGGGCGTACCTAAAAGGGAAAAAGAAGACCCTATTCGCAAAGGAAGGGTTAGTTTTTTTGATGAATCTAAAGGTTTCGGATTCATTATCGACCGGGACTCAGACGAGCGTATATTCGTTCATATCAATTCCTTGGAAGAACCATTAAGGGCCAATGACAAGGTGACTTTTGAAATAGAAATGGGCCAAAAAGGCCCAGTTGCAGTCAATGTTCAGTTGGTCAAACTTTGACAAGACAAACAGCTTTGACCGTGGAAACTTACTAGGAACCACGGTCAAAGTCTCTATTTACTCTGGCAGGTTCCCGCTTGCAACGTTCAAACCCTGCAAAATTGCTGGAGTTACCCGTTCAATTCCAGCCCGGTCAGCCAAATAGATATCTAATTCTCGAGCCTCTTTTACCAATTTCCCATCTTTCAGCATTTCAACACCTGGCTTTCCATCTTTTACATAAATTTTCAAACCTGGAAATTCACCCGGTGCATTATCGGGCATGAGAGACATCCCACCTTGGGCATTGTTCAAATTTTTGAGATTTACCTTTGATTGGTAAACACTTCCTTTGTAGGTGTTTTCTATAAGCAGCACATAGTTTTTATCCACAAAAACATGAACCTCCCCGACTCCAGGTACCACCCCATTAGCTTTTTGGTATTCCTGTTCCAATGGCACAAATGACTGCTTTATCCGCTGCAAATAATCTGTCTCTTCCAATGCAGCTGCGGTTAAAATATCAGTTGAAGTTGCACCAGTTGGAACAATTGAGTTCCCATCGACTTTCTCGTAATCATTCGATTTGGAATCTTGTTGGCAGGCAAAAAATAGGGCCGTAAACACAATGAAAAACATTAGTTTCTTCGTCATGGCAATCTCGATTTTGGATTTTGATTTAATTTGAAATACCACTTTATCAGGTATTTTAAATTAAAGGCAAAGTTAATACCAAATTGCATGGATGGAAAAGCAGTTAAACTGAAAAGCCACCTGTGGCACGTTTTACAAGAATTTGTCCGGCTTATTTTACTTCGATAATCTCTACACGCCGTTCTCTGGATGCACCCACACTATAAATGGAATTTCGTTCATCAAAAAGGTCATCACTGATGCCACTCGCCGCCTGGGACTCGCCGAATGGTGCCTCGGAAATCACCAACTTACCACTTTTCAAAAAAGGCTGAAAAATACCGCTCCGCCAC
Source organism: Bacteroidota bacterium (assembly GCA_016124585.1). Classification (GTDB taxonomy): domain Bacteria; phylum Bacteroidota; class Bacteroidia; order Chitinophagales; family Saprospiraceae; genus UBA6168. The sequence continues at coordinate 76,467 of WGNL01000013.1, forward strand.
TGCTCAAACTGATTTCGGAGACTGCTGATTCTGCGTTGAGCTAGGAAGTCGTTGTAATCTGATTTGGCTCTTGGACTTGTGTAACCTTTTATCACAATTTCAACCCGCTCTTCATCTTGAAGTCGTTTTAGCAATATCTCGCTGAACAAACCAAGGTGGTCAAATCCTGTTTTTACATCTTCTTCAAAAAAGTCGGAAATGCGAATTGTGGCATCATCCACTTCTTCTTCGTTCGTGATTGGTTTGGTGTACTGTTTAATGAAATCGCTTTTACGAGGATAAAATTTCTCAAAGGTCTCCGCATAAGTTTTTTTAGTCGTGGTTCTGTTTGTTCGCTTGTCTGGCTCGTCGTTATCAAAAAAGAGGGCAAGGGGCAAAAAATCTTCAAGTTTTTCAAAAGTCGGAAGGGCTGGAGTTGGATTGATAGCAATCTCAGGGGGGGATGTACTCGCTGTTGAATCTTTTTTTTCTTCGTAAATCACACGAAAAATATCATGGCAACAGCTTTTGTTGTTGGGGTCAAGGTAGAAAGAACCTGGTCGATTGGAAGAAACAAATCCTGACTTGGCATTGTCATCCAATGAATAATAAATATCATGGTAGCTAGAATTTACTGGCTTGCCTAGGTTGCGAACATCACCCCAGCTTTCACTTTTTTTGGATTCAAAAACATCATAACCTCCCAGACCACCACGACCATCCGAACTAAAAAAAAGCGTTTGCGAAGCATCATGAAAAAAAGGCGAGATGTCATTTTCTGGCGTGTTGAGGAATTCCAAGTTTTTTGGCTCCATGAATTTATCCTTCACCAATTCACAGAACCAGATATCTAATTTGCCTTTTCCACCGGGTCGGTCTGAGACAAAATACAGTACGGTTTTTTGGCTGACTGAATCAAAACCGAGGCTAGGCTGCGTAGTAGTAAATCCTTTTTTGTTAATAATTTCGGGAAGTTTTACCGGTGTTTTTTCCCAACGCCCCCTTTTGTCTTTGTCCCGGTAAAAGATTTCGCACCGAATGTCCGAGCTGTTCACGTATTCACAAACCGTAAAATAAATCCGGTTCCTGTCTGAAGAAAAAGTGGTGTGTGCCGTAAGTTTTTTATCGTCGTTAAAATCACGGCCCATAATTCTCCCTTTGGCCAGATTTTCCGAAGTCAACAGTTTAGAAAGTTTTCGCTCAGGTGTATTTTTATCCGAAGGGAAATCAAAACGGTACGAGGAATAGTAAGTGGTATTTCCAACCTGAACCGCTCCAAATTCAGAATATGGTGTGTTGATTTTTTTATCCAAATGCTCTACCCGAACAATTTTATCATTTGGTCCCACAGGGTCTGCTATGGCCCAGCGACATGAATTCAGTTCCTCGTTTGCCCATTGTGAATAGTAGTCAGACTCGGTACTGTTTTTCAAAAATGCTTCAAAATCTTCATAAGCTTCCTGGTACTTCCCGAGTGTTTTCTTTACTTGTCCTAGCCAGAATAAGGCCAATGGATACCTGAACACCTCTTGGCTATTTGCCACTTTGGTGTAATATTTTTCAGCTTCTTCGAATGCATTGAATTGACGAGTGACCTCAGCGTATTTGAACCAAAGTCCAACCTCTTCAGGCGAGCGCTCCATTGCATCACGGAAATGGACAAATGCTGTGTAGAAATCCTTCTCGGCAAAAGCCTTGTCTCCCGCTTTTTCAAACGCTTTTGCAGATTGGGCAGTAAGCGAAACCACTGCAGCAAAAGCAAGAAAAATGGACATTACGAGGCTTTCAAATCTCATGTTCAACTAATTTTCAGCTAAAGTATTGAAAATCAAGGAACGAGATGAAAGACCTACTTTTTTTCACTGTCGCCGAACTGTCGAATACTTTAGTTTTCAACCTCGGCAATCAAGTTGGGATAATCCGTGATAATGCCATCCACTCCCCAACGACGCAGTTTTTTCATTGACTTAATATTGTTCACCGTCCAAGGTATGACCTTGATTCCCAATTTATGCAGGGCTTTCACATCCCGTTTGCGAAGCAAATTATAGTCAACACTGTAAATAGTTGGTTGAAAATCAAGCAGTTTCAAATTCTTTTCATAGCCATCCTTATTTTCTACCAAGAAGGCAATGGTTTGGTTGGGTGCTAATTTTTTCACCCAAACTAAAGCCCTTGTATCAAATGATTGGACACAGGTGAGTTCTGTTATTTTCAGGCGTTCGAGTTCGGCCAATACCAATTTGGTAAAGTCTTCAATTTTTGGTGTAAAGAGCCCATCTCCATCCGGGTGGCTTTTGATTTCAATGTTAAAATGCGGCATTTTCATGCTTTTTTCTTCGCAATGTTGCCGTACTGCTGTTACAACATCTTCCAATGAAGGTTTGTACACTTTCATTGCTTGCTGATTTGGAAAGCGGGGATTGCCACGGCTACCACAGTCGAATTGCTTGACTTCCTCGTAAGTCAACCCCATTATCTTCAAGGCCATTGCTTCAGATTTTGCAACAGGTGTGCCATCGGGTTTCGTGCAAGTAATTTCAGACATCCAAGGCTCATGGCTGACTATCAGTTCTCCGTTTTTTGAAACCGCCAAGTCTAATTCAAGGGTTTTTATTTCCGGAAAATCAAGGGCTTTGAGAAATGCGGGGATGGTATTCTCTGGCATCAATCCACGACAACCACGATGCCCCTGCCAGTCAAAGTTTTGAGCCCGAAGATTTGATTCTGATGCATTCATCATAAAAAAGGTCAGGATTAATGCGGAATAATAATGTTTCATAAAAACTGTTTTTTACAAATGCAAAATTAACTCTCCCAGTACAACCGTTATATTAATTTTGCGTAAGCTAAAATCCATCAAAATTCTAGATTGAATTCCCAGTCAAATGAAATACCTAATCTGCCTATTTACAAGTCTTTTGGCATCTTCCTTTTTGATGGCGCAATCTGAGGCCATCAAAAATTTGGAAGCAACAACTGCCAAGCTATCCGGAGAGGATTATATCAACAATTCGCTGACCATTGCTGATTGGCTTTACAACGAGGGCTACTTTGAAAAATCGGTTGAATGGGCAGACAAAGCGGCTACAGCATCAAAAAAACTCAAGCTAACCAACTACGAAGCTATCAGCTTGAACCAATGGGCTAAATCACAGATGAAAGTGCCCAGCAAACGGGACAACCTAAAAAACAAAGCCTTCAGAGCATTTGAAGATAGCAACTCCCTAACCACTGATGCCGACCTTAAATTGGATAATTTGCTCAACATGAAGGAATTGGCGATCCAATTGGGCAAGAAAAAAGATTTAGAACGCATCCTTCGGGAAATTGCAGTGCTCAACGGCGGTGATACTAATATTCCAGCTGCTTCTGAAGGAGGCTTTTTTTCGAGACGTAAAAAGGCCGAGGCTGCTTACGAAATGGCGCAAGCTCAAAATCAGGAATTAACTGCAGAGGTAAACAACCTATCAGATGAAAAGCAGAAGCTCGCAGCTCAACAGCAAGGTCTTCAAAAACTGATTGCAGCCAAGGAAGCGGCCATCAAAAATATGTCAGCTGCTCAAATCAAGCAGCAATTGCTGTATTCAGAACAGTCCAGAATGTTGGATTCCTTGCATTACGCTGGGGCAATGGATTCGATGGAATTGGCCCAGAAACAGTTCCTTGTTGAACAACAACAGGCGGAATTGCAAGTGAAGCAGGCGGAAATTGAACTTAAAAACAGCCAGCGCAACTTGCTATTGGCTATTGTTGGTTTTGTTGCACTTTTTGGGGCGGCGCTGTTTTTCCGATACCAAACCATCAGTAAACACAATGCCGTTTTATCCGAAAAGAATCGAATTATTGAAGCTGAGCGCAAGCGTTCGGAGGAGCTATTGCTGAACATTTTGCCTGCAAGCATCGCCGAAGAGCTAAAGAAAAATGGTAGTGCCGAGGCACGTCATTACGATTCAGCTACCGTTCTTTTCACAGATTTCAAAGGTTTCAGTGCCATTTCAAAGGAGCTTACCCCGGTCAAATTGGTTGATGACCTACATTATGCTTTCAAGCATTTTGACCAAATCATCGGCAAACATGGCTTAGAAAAAATCAAGACAATCGGAGATGCCTACATGTGTGCTGGCGGCCTACCTGAGGACGATGGGCACCCCAGCGATGTTGTGAAAGCAGGGCTTGAAATCCAGCAATTCTTGAAAGATTGGAACAAGGAGAAAATTCGGAATGGGGAAACTCCATTTGAGGCAAGGATTGGCATCCATACGGGGCCATTGGTAGCTGGCGTAGTTGGTTCCAGAAAGTTTGCCTACGATATTTGGGGCGACACCGTCAACGTTGCCTCACGCATGGAAACATCTGGCGAGGTTGGCAGGGTAAACATTTCTGCCAGCACTTATGAACAGGTGAAGAAGAATTTTAAATGTGAATACAGAGGCAAAGTCCCTGCAAAAAATGTTGGGGAAGTGGAAATGTATTTTGTTGTTTAAGCCAACCTCAGAGCCTCACGCCACTACATCGCTGTGACTGTATAGCTTCAGCATTTCACGGTATTTGGTAAAGATTTTCTTTTTGGAAACAAAGCCGATGAAGGCTCCTTTTTCACTTAAAACTGGGAGTTTCCAGACCCAGGTTTCATCAAATTTGTGCATCACATCAGCCATTTTTTCGCCCAATACCAATGTGTGTGGCGGGCGTATGGCAACGTCCCTCGCAATCATGTTGGCAGATTTTTCGTGGTCAAATAGGATGTCTTTCAAATCCTCAAGTAGCACGATGCCAGCGAATTTCTTTTGTTCATCAATTACTGGGAAGATATTCTGTTTGCTCTTGATGAAACGGTTAATTACCTCCCGAACTGGTAAAGTTGCAGGTACGGTTTCAATATTCGCTTCCAAGATTTCCTTCAAATCAATGCTGTTCAACAAAAACGTGTCCCGGTCAGCTTGGAAGTAGGTGCCTTCCTCTTGCAAAGGACGAGTATAAACCGAGGTCGTATCAAATCTCCGTGAAATGAAATATGACATAGCTACTACAATCATCAAGGGCACAAAAAGTGAGTACCCACCTGTGATTTCAGCAATCAAGAAAATACCAGTGAGCGGAGCATGCACTACACCCGCAATCACTCCTGCCATGCCTACTGCCACAAAATTCGACTCCACAACCTTCAACATGCCCGATAAGGTAACTAGCCTTGAAAAAACAAAACCTGTCAATGCCCCTGTAAACAATGAACCAGCGAAAATGCCGCCATTCCCCCCCGAACCAATCGTCAGAGAAGTGGCGATTACCTTCATGAATCCAAGTGTTGCTAAAAAAATAAGTAGCATCCATTCTGATTGCAAAGATCCAAAAAGCGAGCGCTGAAGAAGCAGGCTTTCATTGCCATTCATGAGCTTTTCAATGACGGTGTAACCTTCGCCATAAAGTGGTGGAAAAATGACAATTAACAACCCCAACAATGCGCCACCAAGTAGTGCCTTTCTGATTCGGAGTCGGAAAGCACTGAGTTTTCGCTCCAAATAATGCGTCATACGGGTCATATAAACCGAGACTAGTCCACAAGCGATGCCCAGTAGGAAGTACAAAGGGATGCTTTTCAGTCGCCAACCTTCTTCCATCAATGCAAACAGTCTATCTTGAAAGAAAAATTGTGAAAGTACGGAAGCTGTTGCGGCAGATATGAGGAGGGGTACAAAAACAGGGATAGAAATCTCAGCCAGTAAAACCTCTGCTGCGAAGATAACCCCAGCAATGGGGGCGTTGAAAATAGCAGCAATGCCGGCCGAAGCTCCACAAGCCAACAACAACGTACGTTCTTTGTAACCCAATTGAAGTTGAGAGGAAATATTGGAGCCGATAGCGCTACCCGTAAGTACGATGGGAGCCTCCAATCCTGCACTCCCGCCCATTCCAACTGTCAGTGCACTGGTGACAAGGTGGCCATACATATCCCGGCGATCAAGTTCGCCTTTCCTTCGGGTAATAGAATACAGGATTTTAGTAATGCCTTTTATGAGTTTGCCCCCCAAAAAGCGCTGTTCATAATTGACACTTAACAAAATGCCTATAATTGGCGTTACGAATAGCCAGATATAATTCGATTGATGGCTTCCTAATCCATTCTGCACCTGCTCCTCCACCCAATGAACCATGACTTTCATAACTACCGCTGCCATTCCAGCCACTATACCGATAAGAATACAAGCCAAAATCAGGTAGTTTCGACGGGTAAGTTTTTTTAGCAAAAACGAATTGATTACCTTAAAATAAGCTTGAAATTTGATTGAATTCATGTCAAAGCTCTATCCAAATGAACATAGCCACCATCTATCACCCACCATTGACCAGTAATATGCGAAGCCTGTGCCGAAAGCAAAAAAACGGTTGCTGAAGCAATTTCGGCGGAGGTAGTCATCCTTTGTTCCAAGGGTATTTTTGAAACAATAGAGGCCAATTTTTCCGACGGCTTTTCAAAGGTATTTATCCAAGATTCGTACAACGGCGTCATCACTTCTGCAGGAAGAATGGCATTTACCCGAATTCCGAACGGAAGCAATTCGGCTGCCCATTCCCTCGTCAAGCCCAACTGAGCTGCCTTGGCAGCTGCATAACCACTTGTTCCACCCTGCCCTGTCATGGCCACTTTTGAGCTAATGTTGACGATACTGCCTTTTGCTTCCTTTAAACTGGGGAGTGCGAAATGAGCCAAATAATAATAATGGCCAAGGTTTTCAATGACAGATTGGGCAAAAGATGCTGGATTTCCATTGGCAAGCCCTACCCCATCGTTCCGGCCAGCATTGTTTACCAAAGCATCTATCCTACCAAAACGCGCTAATGTTTCACTCACTATCCTTTCGCAAAAAAAAGCATCGCTCAGCTCGCCTGCAAATGCGAAAGCATTTTGGTTTTTGCTTTTTAATTCAGCCAGCAAGGTTTCGTTACGGTCTGTATTTCTGGAAGCAATGACTGGAATGGCCCCCTCAACAGCCAGTAATCGGGTAATTGCTTCTCCGATTCCACTCGAACCACCAGTTACTATAACAACTTTGTCTTTTAAGTGTAAATCCACGTTGAAAGATTGAAATAGAAAATTGTCAGTTATTTAAACCGCAACCTCCGCCTTAATATGTGGGTGCGGGTCATAATCATACAAAGTGAAATCCTCAAACTTAAAGGAGAAAATGTCCTTGACATCTGGGTTAATTTCCATGCGGGGCAATGGTCGTGGCAATCGGGTCAATTGCAGTTGAGCCTGGTCTACATGATTAGAATAAAGGTGAACATCACCAAATGTGTGCACAAAATCACCAGGCTCCAAATCACAAACCTGCGCCATCATTTGCGTTAGTAAAGCATAGGAGGCAATATTGAAAGGAACGCCCAAAAAAACATCCGCCGAGCGCTGGTAAAGCTGGCATGAGAGCCGCCCTTTAGATACATAAAACTGAAAAAGTGCGTGGCAGGGACTGAGATGCATTTCTGGCAAGTCAGCCACGTTCCAAGCATTGACGATGATGCGACGGCTATCAGGGTTGTTTTTAATTTGCTCTACCGCCTGCGCAATTTGGTTGATAACATGGCCATCCTTGCCCTGCCAGGAGACCCATTGCTTGCCATAAATTGGGCCAAGGTCACCGTTTTCATCTGCCCATTCGTTCCATATCCTGACACCGTTATCTTGAAGGTATTTCACATTCGTGTCCCCCCTCAAGAACCAAAGCAATTCGTAAATAATGGATTTGGTATGGAGTTTTTTTGTGGTTAGGAGCGGGAAACCCTCTCTAAGGTCAAAGTGCATTTGATAACCGAATACACTAATTGTTCCGGTTCCTGTCCGATCACTTTTTTCAGTGCCGTTTTTTAGTATATGTTTAAGTAAATCAAGGTACTGGCGCATGTCTTAAAAAAAATTTTGCCCAAAAGTAACAAACCCAAGAAAAACTAGGTCAACAATCAGGTTTTCTATTCGTTCTACTGCTTGCATTCTTTAAATCAAATAACCCAACGGAACTATCCATCAAATTTTATGAAATCACATTCAACGACCCTCCTTTTTTTAATTGCTTTCCTCATTGGAGGAGTCGCTGCAAATGCCCAGGATTGGCAACTCAAACGTGATAAAGGTGGCATCAAAGTTTATGTAAAAGAACAGGCCGGAACCAGCCTCAAAGCACTGAAATTCACGACTACTGTAGATGCTTCCATGCAAACAATTGCTGCAGTGCTAACCCATGTGGAAGGCTTCAATGACTGGGTTTACGGCTCTTTGGAATCCCGAACTATCAAAAGAATTTCAGATACTGAGGTCTATTACTATGCCTTGGTTGATTTCCCATGGCCGTTCGACAACCGGGATTTAGTGCTACATTCTACTTTCTGGCAAGACAAAAAGACACTTGCTCTACATTCAAAGACAACCTCTTGCCATTGGATGGAGGCCGAGAAAGACGGCCTCGTTCGGATAAAAAAGGCGGATATTGATTGGGTATTCACCCCTATGGACAATGGAAAAGTAAGTGTGGATTATACGCTCAGTTCCGACCCTGGTGGCAATATCCCTGCATGGATGGTAAACCTAGCCGCCGACCAAGGCCCATTGCAATCCATGATCAAGTTCAAGGAGATGCTCGAAAAAGAAAAATACAAGAACATGAAACTGGCTTTTGTCACAAACGTGAAATAAGGCCGATACCAAACTTGTGATTACAATTCCGACTGGGCATTTTTCAAAGTAACTTGTACGAGCTTCAATTATTTTTGTCAAAACGTCCCCACCCTTCACAGAATTCCTAATCTTTGCCCCAAAACCTAGTGGGCCAGATGGCACATTTTTGAACATCTTCCCATCCTAACCATTTCAACCACTTAGATGGTACAAGTATTTATCACAGGAGGGACTTTTGACAAAGAGTACAACTACATTTCCGGGAACCTGTATTTCCGTAGCACCCATGTGCCAACTATGCTGGAGCGGGGACGCTGTACCGTGGATTTTGATGTAAAAACCTTAATGATGGTGGACAGCTTGGAACTCACTGATGCTGACCGGGAAATCATTGCTCACAACTGTAAGCGTAGCCAGTATGATAAAATCCTTGTTACACACGGCACCGATACGATGGTAAAGACCGCAGAATTTCTAGCCAATTATGGACTGGAAGGGAAGACCGTCGTATTGACTGGCGCAATGGTTCCCTACGCATTTGGCACGTCCTCGGATGGGTTTTTCAATTTGGGAAGCGCCCTAGCCTTTTTACAGACCTTGACACCGGGGGTTTATGTCGTGATGAATGGGCGTTACTTCGATTGGAACAAGGTCAGGAAGAACACAAAAACCGGATATTTTGAGGAAACCCCTTGAGCAACTGCTGGTTGGACACCAAGATTTTTTATTATTGCAGGTTGAATCAAACAGGCTGTTGAAAAAAAATGCTTTCATCCAGCCATTTCAGCATAAACCATTGATTTTCAAATCATTATTTGGAATAAAATGACAATCGTTATTTAAAAACATGAAGCATCTTTTAATTTTCTTGTTCACCTTTTTGCTTGCTGGCCTAGAAGTGGCCACCTCGCAAACTAAGCCTGCGACAACTACTGAACTTTATTCTACAGACAAAGTGCAAGCCATCAATATCACTTTCAAAGAAGCAAAGTGGAGCTATTACTTGGACTCCCTTCGTTTCAATGGCGATGGCCTATTGCCTGCCGTGGTGGAAGTGAACGGCGAAAAATTCGAGAATGCTGGTGTGCGCTATCGTGGATTCAAGTCCTTTGCGCCTGGTACTCCCCGAAATCCACTGCACATCGTGCTGGACATGAAAGATAAATCACAGACATATCAGGGCTATCATGTACTAAAACTTTCAAATACACTTCGGGACCCTAGTTTACTTCGGGAAGTATTGGGGTATGAAATAGCTAGAAGCTACATGCCTGCACCCAAGGCAAATTTTGCAAAAGTCACCATCAACGGCAAGTTGTATGGTGTGTTGGCGAATGTTGAATCGGTAAATGAAGAACAGTTCCTCAACCGTTATTTCGCCAGTACCGATAATGCTTTTTTCAAGGTAAACCAAGATGCTGGCGACAAGACACCTGCAGGCTGCAAGAACAATATCTTTGGCTCATTGGAATACGATGAATCCGTCAGCTGTTATGAAAACAATTTTGAAAAAATATCAGAGCATGGCACAAAAGAACTGATGGATTTGGCAAGAATCCTTAACCAAGAAACAGGCAAAATCGAAACTATCTTAAATGTGGACCGGGCACTTTGGATGTTGGCCTACAACAATGTCATCGTGAATTTGAGCAGCTATACTGGGCAGCATAGCGTCAATTATTATCTCTATCAAGACGACGATGGTCGGTTCACACCTATCGTTTGGGATTTAAACCTTGCTTTTGGCAGTTTCAAAAATATCGGTATCGGTTCCGACTTAAAATTGAAAGCGTTGCAGGAACTTGACCCATTGCTTCAGTATGACAATCCAACTAAACCTTTGATTAGCAAGTTATTGGAAGATGCCAATTACAATAAAATCTACCGTTCACACCTGCGAATACTTTTACAGGATTGGTTCATTAGCGGAAAGTTTGAGCAACGTGCAAGGGAATTGCAAAAAGCAATCCGGCCAGATGTAGTTGCTGACCCGAACAAGTACTACACTATTGAAGAATTTGACGAGAGTCTGGACAAGACAATTGGTAAAAAAAGTAAGATACCGGGCTTGTTGGAGTTAATGACTCGTCGCACTTCTTATTTAAAATCGCACCCTGACATCGCCATTTTCCCGCCCGACATCATGGATGTACAGGTGGAAAAACGCAAAGAGTTGTCCAGCCAGAAAATGGTCTTTTTTCATATCACAGCTAAAGTTGACAAGTATCCACGCCGAGTAGAATTATTTTACCGTCTTGGAGATACTGGCAAATTTAGCCAAGTTACAATGCTGGATGATGGCAAAAACGATGATGGTGTTGCGAACAACAATGTATTCGGCGTTACCATTGTTCCTCAAAACGGAGAAGATGCGATTGAATACTACATCCAAGCGGAAAACCCTGGTCTGGTAAGCTATAGCCCAGCCAATTATATGTGGGAGAAGCATAAATCCACGCTGGAAGCGTTGAATAAGTGAGTTGGAATTGTGATTGGTAATTAGCGATTTTGTGCTAAATCAAACTCTTCCTGATTACCAATCACCCAATTCCAATCACCCATTTAACATGAAATTTATGATTCGATTACTGCTTTTCCTTTTTGCGATACTGTTCTTTAGTACGGGTTACACACAAAACCTCTATAGTCCTGACCATATTCCGGTCATCAAAATCAAGTTTGACACAAAGGATTGGGATAAAAAACTTGACTCTCTAAAAAATGGCGGAAAAAAGGAAAGGATGGTTGCCACCGTAGAGATTGATGGGCAGGTTTTCGAAGGTGTTGGTGTTCGGTACAAAGGAAATAGCTCCTACAAAAACCCAAAAAAGCATGGCAAAGCCAAATTGCCATTTAACCTAAAAGCTGATTACACAGATAAAAAGCTGACTTTTCCGGGTGGCTACGAGACCTTGAAACTGAGCAATGTTTTCATGGATCCCAGCTTCATGCGGGAATATCTCTCGTATGAAATTGCCAGAAAATATATGCCCGCCCCACTTTGCAATTTTGCAAAAGTCTATGTCAACGATGAGTATATTGGGCTATTCAACAATACCCAATCCGTAGATGCAAAACTACTGCAGGACAGCTATAACACAAACGAAGACACCTTCTTTAAATGTGACCCAGAATGGGAAGATGTTCAAACCACTCCCGCTGGCTGCAAGGAAGGTGAATTCTCTTCATTGTATTATGTTGGAGATAATCCAAAGTGCTACGAAGGCTGGTACGAGCCGCAGAACAAGAACGAAAAACAAGAATTTGAAGACCTTATCCACCTTTCAAAAATCCTGAATCAAAACCCTGACAAGATTGAATCGGTACTAAATGTGGATGCCACGCTTTGGATGCATGCGTTTAACCATGTACTAGTAAACTTGGACAGCTACACGGGACGTTTCAGTCACAATTTCTACCTCTACAAAACTCCTGATGGTTTGATGACTCCAATGATTTGGGATATGAATATCAGCTTTGGAGGCTTTCGGTTGGATGGTGAAAAAAAAGGGGAATTGACTAATGAAGAACTGCAAGATTTTAGCCTTTTTACGCATTTCAAAAATAAAAACCCGAAGCGGCCGCTCATCACAAATGTATTAACCAATTCATTTTGGCGGAAAGTATATATCGGGCATTGTCGTACTATTTTAATGGAAAACTTTGCAAATGGCGAATACCTCAAAAAGGCAGTGGAAATGCAAAGTTTTATTCGAGATGAAGTAAAAGCTGACCCCAACCGCTTGTACTCATTTGATGATTTTGAACGTAACCTTCATTCATCTTCTGAAATCTGGAACTCTGAAGTAATTGGTATCGAAGAGCTGATGAAAGCTAGGACCAAAATTTTGCTCGACCACCCTATTTTCAAAGGCAAAAATCCAATTATGGGCGAAATAAAGCATAGCGTGGCCGCAGGTAAAGTGACCATCACAGCCAAGGTACAGGATGCTCAGAAAGTTTGGCTGATGCATCGAAGCAGTACAAAGGAGCCTTTTTCACAGGTGGAAATGACCGCCACTGCTGACAATTACAGCCTAACCTTGCCCAAACCCGGTGGCTTCCAATATTATGTTATTGCAGAAGGAGACCGACTCGCCGTTTGTTCCCCTGAGCGGGCCTCATATGTTTTTTACGAAGTGAAGTAAAGATAAGTGCTGAATTTCAGCCAATCAATTACTTTTCTCCGCTTAGCTTATTTTGTATAAAAATGAGTGATAGGAATATCCACTGAAAGGATAAAACCGAATCTCCAAGCGTTTGTCGTTTCGACATCCAAGTTTAAGTCATCCCTGACTTTCCGCAGATTCGGACCAAGCTGGGCACCTATCCCAATTGACACCGGAATATTGTTCGGAAACCCATAAATCCCATAAAATCCTGGGGCGATGATGTTCTGAAACTTCAATTCTGGAATCTGCTCAGTTTCATTGCTGAAACGATATGCAAAGAGTGCCCCGACGTCAATGGCTTGTGTGAAAAAACTTAAACTTCCTTGGTCGCCCAATCCGAAATTGAGGTCGATACCTAAGGGTGCAGATGTTGACAGAACCTCACTGTCCTTTATCGCTGCATCAACCACATTGTTGATGTCATGTTCCCAACCGTAGGCAATGCCACCGTAGGAGTTCAGGGAGACGCTTACTGGCGATTGTTTTTTCATCCTCGAACTGCCAGGAGGAAGCGCAAACAATTCTATGGCTGCCTCGATTTCCTTGGCATCCCTTGCTTCTGCGACCGTTGCCATAAAATTCACATGGCGGAGGAATTGCTTTTTGTATTTGAAATCGTCCTCTTGAAGAATTTCGGTCAGAATACCTGTCAGGTTAGTGACAGCTGTGGTGTAATGCCCTTGTCGAATATTGAACTCCAAATCGAAGAGGTTCCGCATGACACTGAATAGTTGCCGCTCCAGTTGGTCTATCGGAGGTAGTTCTGGCATCACTATTTTGCTTGGTTTATCAGGTTTGTTAGGTTCATTTTCATCGACAGACTGTCCTTTTGGGTTATTGATTTTGGGCTTGTTGTCTTTAGAAAAAAAGAGCTTACGGAGTCCTCTTGCCTGATCGTAAAAATCGAAAAGTAGCCCTGCAAATCGGACATATTCATCGTTCAAAAAGGCATTGCTTTTCACTTGCGTCACCAATACTTGCAGCTCTTTTTCAAAGTCTTTGCCTGCCGAAGTCAAAGAATCTAGGTCAATATTTTTGAGCGACTTGACCTTTTTGGCTTGGCTCAGCAATTCTTTGCCGCTTTGCTCCAACAAACTCACCGTTTGCACCAAGGATACCAAATAGTTTCTGATGGAAAGTGGCGTGGTGGCCTGAGTTGCCATTGCTCCAAGTGCTTGCCTAAAATCCGTTCCATTGCTGAATTTAATATTGATACCCTGCTGCCAAAGCAGTCCTAAATAAATATAAACATGCTCTAAATTGCCCATTTGCCGCTTGACTTCGTTTGGCTCCACCCATGTGTAGTTACTGTCTTTTTGAGTGAGAGAAACCGTCAGCAATTGCAATATTTTCAAGCTCATGGCCAAGTCCTGCATGGCGGCCCTTGTCTCTTTTTTATTAATCAATAGCCACCGGGATGAATCTTGCAAGGCGGCCTCATTGGCTATAAAATCTAGCATTTGCATGGGTTTTTCCCCATCCATTATCATCTGAGAACTACTAACCAAGTCTTCCAGTGCAATCTGAAATTCCTGTTTTTTCACCAATTGATTGTCCATGATGAACTGCTCAAAATTTAATGGCAACATGTTCAAATCATTGATAAAACTCTCTCGTAGTGTCTTGATGTAGGCATTGTAATTGTAAATCTCGTTTCCGATGATGTAGAGCAAATCATAAGTGGCGGGAAACAACGAACGGTAGGCAGGCTCTTCCTCCATTTTCTTACGGAGGCCCTCAAAAAAAGTGGCATTCAGTTCTTCCTTCGTCCTTTTGACTATGAAAATCGCCAAGCCATCCGCAAGACGTGTGATGAAGTTTCCGCCAGCCAATGCCCCACCAGCACTAGGTTCCGACTCCATGCCAATCCCTCCCCTATCTGGTGCTACAGTCTTCAAAACACCAGCGAGGTTGAACAAGGATTGCGCAATCTGTTCCTGTGAAATAAACGGGTTCCCCTCAAAACTTGTCTTATATTCTGATTTTGAAATGGTTCCATCTCCGTCCAAGTCTTGGCAGTAATTTGCTAAAATATGGATGGCAGCAGCACCAACTTCATCATCTTGAGAGTTGTCAATTTCTACCCGGTATCTATCTGGGTTGAACTCAAAATAATCCCGAAGTTGCACGGCATCGTTCCAGGCATTTTGCGCAGATAGCTGCATGGATGCCAAGCAAAAAAAAGTGCAAAGTAGCTGGGTTTTCATTGGTAAAAATTTAGTGTTGAAAATTGAAATCAAAAGGTTGCAAAGTTCATGGAGCAAACTATTGCCTCAATCCTTTCATGTAATTGATGACTGCCTTACGGATATCGCTGCGCAAGTCTTTTTCATCCCCCTCTTTGGCCGTTTCCCATTTAATGAAATTCTTCTGGTTGAAAAAATCAAGGCGGCTTTCCTTGCCTTCAAAAACATACTGAGAAACCATGATCCGGTAAATCTTGCTGTCGCTCAATGGCTTGCCAGCCACCTTCCATGATTTGCTTGATTCATTGAATTCGATATTAAACCACTGCAAATAGCCGCCTAGCCCCTTGTTTTCCATGCCTGCATCTAGTGCTTTTTTCAAAACATTACCCTTAAGTTCCACTTCGTAAATTCCGCCACCAAACGGCAATGCTCGAAATACATCCACGGCCGTAATATCGCCCACCAATTGGTCATCAAGGCGGATGGAACCACCATTGAAAAACGCAGCATCCACAGGCTTTTTAGCCGAAGCAGCCATCCCTGCAGCAATGGTTCCAGCAAGATTTGTCTGAAAATTCCGCACTGATTTTTCACGTCCATCAAGCGGGGTTTTGGCATGATAAATCACTTGGTTCGGGTCATCCACCACTGTTTTGATTTGCTGTGTCAAAACTTCTTGCCAGCGCTGCACAATTTCATCTACATCTGGATCCGCTTCGATTTCATCCGTGATTGGCACTAGCTCGGATTCCAGCGATGTTATTTTCGTATCCGGGTAGTAGGTAAAACGATGCACCCATACAGTTTTGGCATTGGCATCGGCTTTCGCAATTACCACATTGCCAATGGTATCTAGGCTGTTCTCATGTTCGTGTCCACCCATGATGAGTTTTGTTTTGGGCAAAAGCGCCGCCAACTTCATGTCCTGCCCAATCTCAAGGTGGGTCAACGCAACGATTACATCACAGTTTTGCACCAATTCCAAATACGCTTTTGTTGCCTCTTGGTAAGGATCTTCATAGTACACCCAAGGCTGTTGATTATCATTGATGGTAGCACTGTAAAAACCGACACGAACAGGTTTCCCGTTGTAGTTTTCTATTTCCCAGACGTAAGTCTCCGGGGCAAAATATTTGTAATCGTAACTCTCTTTGTAAAACGGTTCAATTTTATTGCCTTTTTGGTGAAGAACATTCGTTCCCAGCCAATCAAAATAGGACTCGTCCATGCGTTGTTGTAGTTCCGTTTCTTTTACATCAAACTCATGGTTTCCGTATGCAACCAACCCAACTCCAAGAGCATTCATCACTTCCACCATTTGTCGGCCTTTGATTGATTTGCCCTCGTATTTCATGGTTCCTAGCAATGAAGGGCTGAGAAAATCACCAGCCAAAACCGTCATCAGGTTGTAGTTTTCATCCAAAAGTTGATTGCGAAACGTAGCTACCCTTGCCATTCCGCCCACTTTGCCCTTCTCCAATGGGGCAATTTCATAGACATCGTTCATTTGCAAGATGTTGAAACTAACCGGTGTATTGTCTATTTCGGGATAAGGCGGGTAATCACTGGGCACTTGTTGGTCGCCTCCTATACCACCCATCAGTGTGCTACAGGCGCTGAAAACAACGATTGTACAAGCCGCTAAAAAAGGAAATAGATTTTTTGAAAAGATTGTCGTTTTGTTTTTCATAAAATGGCTTTTGATAATTTCAAATGTAGTGATTTAGGGGCAAGGTTTATAAAAGAAGTCCGAAAACTCTATAATTTCTGAAATATAAAGCACTTAGTTTGTCTGCAAAACCTTGCTAATTTTACCTTCGCTTCAAGGTCTGATTTTATCAATATTTCAATTTCCCTTACCAATGCTTTGGCAACCAAACAAGGATTTCATTCAACACTCCCACTTGCACCAGTATCTGGACTGGTTGGCACAAAACTACAATTTGAAATTTCAAAACTACCATGCTGCTTGGCAATGGTCCGTTGAAAATATTGAAGATTTCTGGGAGACGGTTTGGAAATTTTTCAGTGTCATTTCGCACAGCCCCTACAAGCAAGTGCTGAAGGAACGTAAAATGCCTGGGGCAATTTGGTTTGAAGGTGCTACGCTCAATTACGCTGAAAACATTTTTCATCGTTGGGATTTTGAAGAGGAGACTGCCATTGTTTTTTCCTCAGAACGGCACGACTTAGTGGAAATCAGTTGGAGAGAAATGCGAGACCAAGTGGCTTCCGTGGCTGCCTACCTTCGGAGCATCGGTATTCAAAAAGGAGACTGCGTGGCAGCATACTTACCCAATATTCCTGAAGCCACTTTTGCATTTTTGGCCTGTGCGTCCATTGGTGCCATTTGGTCCAGTTGCTCACCCGACTTTGGCACCAACAGCATCGTTGACCGTTTTTCACAGATAGAACCCAAACTCTTGTTCGCTGCAGATGGCTACACTTACAATGGGAAGCCATTCGACAAAATGGAAGTTATCAATGAACTGTGTGAAAAATTGCCAACCGTAAAACACCTGGTTCTTATCCCCTATTTGAATCCGGGAGGACTAAAATTCGGCGATAAACCAGCAGCTGAAATTGAGAATCGACAATCAAGAAACACAAAATATTGGAACGACACCTTTCGCCCTACTTCCGAACTCAGTTTTGAAGCTGTACCATTTGACCATCCACTCTACGTGCTGTACTCCAGCGGTACGACTGGAATTCCAAAAGCTATCACGCACTCGCATGGTGGAAATTTGTTGGAACACCTGAAATACTTGCATTTCCACAACGATGTCCATGCCGGAGAGCGGTTCTTCTGGTTTAGCACCACTGGCTGGATGATGTGGAACTTCGTCAACGCCAGCCTGCTGGCTGGTGCCACCATTGTGCTATACGATGGCAGCCCCGGCTATCCAGATTTGAACCGGTTGTGGGCTTTGGCAGAAAAAGGGCAAATCGCACATTTTGGCACCAGTGCACCTTACCTGAGCGCCTGCCTGAAACAAGGACTTGAACCTGGCAAAAAACATGACCTCAGTGCATTGCGGAGCATCGGCTCGACTGGTTCGCCACTTCCACCTGATGCCTACGAATATGTTTATGAAAAAATAAAAAATGACGTTTGGCTCAGCAGTATGGCAGGCGGCACTGACGTATGCACCGCATGGGTTGGCGGCAACCCACTTGGCCCAGTCTGGCTTGGTGAGCTTCAATGCCGCTGTTTAGGAGCCGCCATTGAAGCGTGGGATGAAGCTGGTCAGCCAGTCCAAAATGAAGTTGGGGAATTAGTGGTGACAAAGCCGATGCCCTCCATGCCTGTGTTTTTTTGGGGGGATAAGAATCAGGAGCGCTATTTGGCAAGTTATTTCGACACCTACCCCGGTGTGTGGCGCCATGGAGATTGGATAAAAATCACGGAACACGATGGTATCATCATTTTTGGCAGGTCGGATGCTACCCTGAATCGCCAGGGCGTGCGCATTGGCACCGCAGAAATATACAGGGCGATGGACAAAATCCCCGAAATTAAGGATAGCCTAATTGTGAATGTTGAGTTAGAAGGCGGCGGCGACTATATGCCCCTTTTTGTGCTTCTTCAAGTGGGGAAAAAGTTGGATGAGGAACTAAAAACCACCATCAACAAAACACTGCGTTCGGAATACTCCCCTAGGCATGTACCTGACGAAATCATAGAATGCCCTGACATTCCCTACACCATTAGTGGTAAAAAAATGGAAGCCCCCGTGAAGAAGATTTTGATGGGAAAACCGTTGGACAAGGCAGCAAACCTTGACTCAATGCGGAACCCAGATAGTTTGCGTTTTTTTGTGAAATTCAAAAAGCAAGGATAATTACGTTTCAAAATTCAATCATTTGATGAAGTTCGCTTTCTTTGCTTTGCACTTTAGCTTAAAACAAAATACAACATGAAAAAAGAACTTCTCTTCATCGTATTCATTTGCTTTGCCGTACAGCGGCTCCTCACTGCCCAAGTGGCTGACCAAAAAGCCTCAGAAAAATGGGACCCAAAACTCACCGAAGCTTGGGAGGTGGTGCCAAAAATCGTCATACCTGGCAATGGAACCGCTGCTCCTAGCGATGCTATCATTCTATTCGATGGTACTAACTTGAATGAATTTACCCATGAGAATGGCCTGCCTGCTACCTGGGAAGTTAAAGACGGGGCTATGACTGTAAAACCGGGTTCAGGAGCAATTTTCACAAAAAAAGTCTTTGGAGACTACCAACTTCATATCGAATGGCGGGCGCCAAGTGTCGTAAAGGGAGAAGGGCAAGGCCGTGGGAATAGTGGTATTTTCATGCAGAATCGCTACGAAGTCCAAGTGCTTGACTGTTACAATAACGTGACTTATTCAAATGGGCAAACAGCTTCCATTTACAAGCAAAGTATTCCATTGGCAAATGCTTGCCGTCCTCCGGGTGAATGGCAGACTTACGACATTATCTACACTGCGCCCCGATTCAGTGTAGATGGCATAAAAACAGTGCCTGGGTATGTAACAGTAATCCACAATGGCGTAGTGGTGCAGAACCACACTGAAATCAAAGGCACAACAGAATATATTGGGTTGCCCAAAAACATTGCTCACGGGGATGGCCCTTTGCAACTGCAAGACCACGGCGATTTGGTAAGCTACCGGAATATTTGGATTCGAAAAATGTAATTGGATTCATGAGCGATGCGTTTCATTTTGAACCACATCGCTCATGTTTATGCTGATTTACTTGCCACGAAATTTACGCCAAAGAAGAAATACTCCCGAAGCAAACCATAGCGTTGCCATAGATTTTGTTCTTGTTGAACAACCTCAGTCGGTCGTTTTCTTTGAAAAAGAGAAGGTGGAAAAAGCCTTACATAATTTAGTTTGTCCTCTTCCATTTCAAAACCTGCCTTCACGAACTCCGAACGCCAAAGTGCATAAGGTCGGATGTTCTCATTACCCATTGTCACCATGCGACCCAAGCCTTCATCGTAGTAGTCGATAATGCGGTTACTTCCTCGCTGCTTGTACAGTTTGATCCGTTGAATTAGGTTGTTTCCATTTTCCTCTATTGCAATGAGCTTACCCCCTGGACGGAGCGTTTCATAAAAAATGGTCAAACTGTTTTGCAGGGGTTCAAGGTGGTGTAAAGTATCCTGAACAATGATTAGGTCTTCTGAATTTTCCTTGATTTGGGTAGAAAAAACATCTTCGTAGCTTGTTTTGACAAGCGAAGTGTCACCATACTTTGACCAATATTCCAATCGTGAGGGAATTTCTTTAAAATAAAATTCAAGTGTAGTTCCCCTGGAAGGGATGCCGTTCATTGCCAAAAAAATTTGGGTGGTGGCATAGCCGCATCCACAATCCCAGATGTTTAAGGATGGACCAATTGTAGGCCGAAAGGATTGAACTTGGTCCAAAACATATTGGAGGCGTTGGCAGAAATAGGCTTTTCGGAAAGTTAATTTGGAAGGGTCATCATGAAATTTGTAGTATTCCCGGAGTTTTTCACGGGTTTTCAGTTCCTCCAAAAACAGTTCAAAAAATTGTTCGACGGACATTGAATTCGTTATGTGTTATTAATTAACAGTGGTTTAGGCAAAGGTAGGTATTAGTGCGGGTTTCATTTTTTTGGCAATTTTTAACAACTAAAAAAATACAATGATGTCAACTGCATATTTACTTTGCTACCTAACTTCTAGTTAATGCAAACTACACCGCCGCCACCTTTCAGCTGTACTTATTCACCTAATTTGCCTGAACTACTTCGGCGGTTAGGCTGTACAATAGCCCTCAGCACTTTCCAAGCGGGCAAAGTGATTTTTCTTTCTGCAAAAAACGATGATGAACTGACGCAGCTTCCCCGAAATTTTGCAAAGCCTATGGGCATTGCCCTACATGGAAATAAAATGGCCATTGCATGCCTTGACGAAGTAATTGTACTTGTCAATTCAAAGGAACTGGCAATGAATTACCCCAAAAAGCCCGATACCTACGATGCACTTTATATGCCCAGAGCCAGCTATTTCACTGGTCAGATTGACATCCACGATATTGATTACGGCCATGACAACCAACTTTTTGCCGTAAATACTTCCTTCTCCTGTGTAATTAAAATTGACGACAATTTCAGTTTCACACCTGTTTGGAAACCCAAATTCATCTCCAAGTTGGCGAGTGAGGACCGCTGCCACCTCAACGGAATGGCTTTGGAAAACGGAATACCAAAGTTCGTCACTGCATTTCATGATACAGACATACCGCAAGGTTGGCGAGAGCGGGTAATCGATGGAGGCATCGTGATTGATGTGGATAGCGGCGAAATCATCGCACGTAACTTGCCGATGCCACACTCGCCGAGGCTTTTTGACGATGAATTGTATTTGCTGCTCTCAGCTACAGGTGAATTGGTGAAACTGGAAAAAAACTCAGGAAAAAAAATAACTATCACCCAACTAAAAGGCTTTGTTCGGGGTCTATGCAGGCATGGCGATTATTTGTTCATAGGCCACTCCAAGCTTAGGAAAAGTTCGTCCACTTTTGCAAAGCTAAATTTTGCTAATCAAGCCACAACAGCGGGAGTAACGGTAGTTCATTTGCCCTCGGGCGCAATTGTTGGTGAGGTTAGGTATCAAACTTCTGTTGATGAAATTTATGATGTGCAAGTATTGCCAAATTGCCAGCGGCCAGGTATTCTGAACACTGAAAAACCGGAATACAAGTTAGGGCTTTTAACACCAAATGCCACCTATTGGGCACAGCCTAAACAAGAATAGTCACCAATTTTTCAACTAAATAAATCTAAAATTATGAAGGCACGCAACCAGCCGTTTTCGGCACAAATTGGAAGGTATAAACACCTTGCAAAGAAAGTGAACCAATTGGTCAAGTCTGGGGATTTCCAGCTACTTACCCAAAAGGAAAGAAGGTCGCTTTTAAATCGACTGAAGAATCGCTTGAACCGAATTAGACACCTGATTCCACAAGCTAACTTGAAAACAGCATTATCTGGAATTTCATTTTTGCTTGGCATCGGATTCTCAAACCCAATCGCTGCACAACAATTCGCACCTGCCATAGCCTCACCTTTTGGAATAGAGCCAGGCACAACTTCCGGCTATCAATCCTTTGCGGATTTGGATGGAGATGGTGACCTTGATTTAGTTATCAATAATTATGATTATGTAACAGAAGAATACAAATTCTTAATGTTTGAGAACATTGGTACTGCTCAGACACCGGCATTCACAGCTGACAATTATGTGGTAAATCCTTTTGGAATTGTTGCGGCTTATCTGTCACAGCCATCTTTCGTCGACATTGACAATGATGGTGATTTAGACCTATTTTCTGGGGTACTTTATGGGGGCGGTTTTCAGTTCCAAGAAAATACAGGCACCGCCACAGCTCCTCAATTTCAGCCCCCAATACACAATCCATTTGGGCTTCAGTTGACCTCACCTTACGAGTGTGTCACTTTTGCTGACTTAGACAATGATGGTGATTTGGATATTTTGAGCGGTGGTGGATCGGGCTCATTTTCATTTTTTGAAAACATTGGCACTATCGATTCTCCAAGCTTCGCAGCCCCAATTGCCAGCCCTTTTGGGTTATCGCAACCCGGGGAAATTTCTATCCCACAACTTGCTGACCTTGACGGGGATGGCGATTATGACCTGATTTCACTTACTGGAAGCTATTACGGCCTATCAATGACCTTTTGGGAAAACACGGGAACTGTAACTGTTCCATCTTTTGGGCCAAGTATTGACAATCCATTCGGAATTGGACTCAATGGCTTATATATAGCATTCCCCTCACCTGCTGATATTGATGGCGATGGAGATATGGATGTTTTTGTAAATGATTATTTCGGTAGTGACATATATTTTTACCAAAACCTTCATATAAATGTTGAATATCCACCAACTTCAGCCGATAATTCCATTAATATGCCTGAGGATGGTAATTACATTTTTGACGCAACTGATTTCAGTTTTTTTGATGATAATTTGGGGCAGCAATTACAGGCTGTACAAATTACAGCTTTGCCAGATAATGGCATATTGAAATTTGGTTCCAATTCTGCGACCATTGACCAAATCATACAAGTTACAGAGTTGGCAAGTCTAACTTTCAACCCAGCATTGAATGAATTTGGGACAAACTATACGAACTTTAAATTCAAAGTATTTGATGGGGTACTATGGAGCTTAGACGAATATACTTCCAGTTTTAATGTCACCCCTGTCAATGACCCTCCTACTACTCAAGATGCAGAAGTAACTGGCTCAAAAGAGTTTCAATTAATTTTTAAAGCATCAGATTTTCCATATTCCGATATTGAAAACGACCCAGAAAATGCCATTAGAATTATCAGCTTGCCAAACAAAGGAGCACTGAAACTAAATGGAAACGCAGTTACAGCTGGTCAAAGCATCCAAATTGTAGATATCGAAAACCTAACTTTTAAAGGGGAGCCTGACGAGTCAGGAACACCATATACAAGTTTTGTATTTAAAGTAGCAGATGGCAGTTCTCTATCTAATACAGCGACTATGACTATCAATATTTTGGAATCATCTTCTGTTGTATATCCTACTTTAGATGCAAATGTTACTTTGTTCCCGAACCCAGCTTCGGAAACTCTCAACATACATCTTGAGGCTTCTCAACTGCTGACAAAACCAGTACTTCAAATTTTTGACACGTTCGGGAGGATTGTGACTTTTGAACAGCTAAATGATAGCCAGCTTAGTTTTAATCATCAAATTAATGTGCATGAACTTGACTCAGGCTATTATTTTCTAAAGATTGAATCTACAGGTAAGGCCCGCATGGTTAAATTCATTAAAAAATAAATTACAATTAAAAGAAACAGCTTTGTAGTTTAATTTGCAAAGCTGTTTCTTCATTATCAATAACACAATGTCATCATAATGCTTGCCTATACCAGAGGCATTAATAACTCAAAAACATTGGCGATTGTTTGAAAGCTGTTCATGAATGAAATTAGGGTAAATAAATGTAAACTGAATAATTATCTAATTCAAATTCCTCTATTTAGAAGTAGTGAAACATTTCAAATTAATACACATTTTAATCAAAAACAATTCAATAAATACCATTATTTTAGCATTGCTATTAACATTTATAGGCATTGTTATTGCTGATTTCTAGATATATTTTTTGTGATGACTACCTTAATCGTTTTTAGGGACATACCCTTTTATATTGCTTAATTATCTAAAGTAAAAATTGCCCTCCTGAATGTATCCTTCTGGACATCCCTCATGTTCCAGCTTATAAAAATTTAATATTATGTTATCATGAAAAAAATTATTGCTTTATCCATTATTTATTTGGCATTTTATCTATCACTTTCTGCTCAATGCATCCCACCGGGCAATCCAATACTTGCTCAAGTCTGCACCTATAATTCAAATGGCACTTATACTGTGCCAACAGGTTACATAGTCACTATCTTAGTCCAAGCTTGGGGTGGTGGTGGCAGTGGCGGCAGCGGCGGAACAAACAGTTGCAAAGGTGGTGGAGGCGCTGGAGCATATGCTAGCAGTGTATTCACAAATGTTTCTGCAGGAAGCTATGCCATAGAGGTGGGGGCTGGTGGTGTTGCAGACGGTAACATTGGCCATGCTGGTGGTGCCTCCCGCTTTGTTTATTTCAATAGCGTTGTCGCTGCAGGTGGATTGCCAGGCAGTGGGGCTACAGGAGGACAAGGCGGCCAAGAATCCAATTGTCAAGGTGACACAAAGCACCATGGTGGGAATGGAATAGATGGCATTACGAGTCTTGGAATTGGTGGTGATGGCGGCGGTGCAGTACTTGATGCTACTGGACTTTTGAGCACCATCGTAGGGCTTGGAGGAGTATTGGTAAATGCATGTGGTAATGTGGGTGTTTTTGCTGGCGGCGGTGGCGGCGGCAAGGCAACTGGCACCTGTGAATCGGGCAATGGTCAAGACGGGCAAGTTACTGTGACAGTACTCGCACTTAGTTCTTTGCCAGTTGAATTAACAAAATTTGAGGCAAAGCCTCTTCACCAAAATATTGATTTATCCTGGGAAACTGCTTCTGAAAACAACAATGAAAAATTCATTATTGAAAGAAGCTTTAATGGCAGTGGATTTTTAACTATTGGTGAGGTTAGAGGCAATGGAACTTCAACTAATATTAATCAATACCATTTTATTGATAAAAATCCTAACAATGGTGACAATTATTATCGCCTCAAACAAATTGACAACGATGGCAACTTTGAATATAGCTATGTAGAAACTGTAGCTTTCAAACCAATGGATTCAATAAACATTTATCCAACCATAACAAAAAACGAACTCAATATTATAATGCCTCAAAATTCTGTAAATGCAACTGAAATTGCAATATTTTCCATACATGGCCTGGTTCTATTTAAACAAAAATATGAGGATTTTGAAAAAATCCAGATACCATTATCTGAATTACCAAATGGTCAATACGTCGTACAGGTAAATAATGGGAATTACACCCAAAAAACGCAAATATTTAAGCTATAATATGGCACTACGATTAATGGGAGATTGAACTGCTCCCATTAATCGTAGTGATTTCACTGTTTTTGCAGCTACTTCTTTCTAAGTTTGATTATTTTTTTTGCAAATGGGTTCAGTACAGTGCCTTCCACATCTGCTTCTGCCTCAATTCTATATTCTGAGTTAACAGCTTGTACTTTTTTTGCCAATGAGACCAATCCGTTCGTGAGGAAATTCTTATCTCCAAATTCATCTACACTGGATTTATGGATTTGAAATGGTAGCGTAAATTCGACTGCAATAGGTTCGTCGGCTGGCACTTCAATTTTTTGCTTCAAAGCAATCTGGCCAAGCTGATATTCATCTACTAGTTTTTCATTCCCCCTACCTCTGCTGTATTTTTCAATCATTTTCAATCGAACACCAGTAACCAATTGCCTATTTTTTGAATGGAAAAGCATTTGGCCGCTCACTGCACCTACCTCCTCAAATGCCATTTCAGGTAGTAATAACTCCACTTTTACACCTTCGATGCCCAACCATTTTTTTACTTTCCCAAACATATTTTGATTCTTAAATTAGTTGATAGCTGGCTTACTTAAATTTCTAGGATTCGACAATTTTCAATCCTTTTTTCAAACAAACCGCCGGTGCCAGCTCTGGTTGAGGGGCTTGAGCCATTTTTCTTCCAACTCTCCTTTTGTCTTGACCAAATTATCAAAAACCAAGGTTTCTGAATTTATTTTCCCCTCTTGAAAAAGATTGGAGAAATCGGCTTGGCTTGCTGTTTTCACCTCTTCTCCTTCCTTCCAAGCAAATGTCATTCTATCAAACAAGTCAATACCGAGTTCCTTTTCTACTTGCTTCAAAAAATGTACACTTTTATCGATGGAACAACCGCTTGCACCAGCTCGACTCTCGTCCACGGCCAAGAGAATAAAGCGCTCATGCAACACATCACCGTGTGCCCTGAGTTGATTGTTGTGGCTGACCCAATTTTGTGCAAACCGCTCAACTATTTCTTTTAGTTGCGGCACCACCTCTTTCGAAAATGGTTTGCTGGATTGATATATCCACACCCTGGTATCTGATGGAAAATGCTGGAAATTATCCATTGGCTGAGTATTTTCTCAAAATTACTAAATTCCTGACAACGCTTCGATGGCCAAATCTACTTCTTCTTTAGTGTTGTAATAATGCGGGGACAGCCGTAACGCCCATTCTACTCCTTTCTCCCTGAAATCAATATATGCATTATTTGTGTTTCCAATTCCGGCATTTATATTGGCCGCTTCCAATACAGCTTTAATTGCTTGAGGAGATTTCCCCTCAAAATACGCAGTGACGATGCCACATTTTCGGTTGCCCTTGTCCAACAATCTGACACCAGGAATTGTCGAAAGTTGAGCTCTAGTGTAGTCGCCAAGTGAAGTCACTGCCATCTCAATCTGATCCAATCCCAATGAATTTGCATATTCAATTGCCTTTTTTGCCCCTAGAACCAGTGCATAGTTTTTCTCCCATTGTTCAAAGCGCTTGGCGCTTGGTTCCAGTTCGTAATGGTCTGGAGCGTTCCAAACTCCTGCCGCCATATCAGGCAGTATTGGTTCAAAACCTAGGTTCAGCACTTTGTCTGAAGCAAACAGAAAGCCAGCTCCACGTGGGCCTCGAAGCCATTTTCGTAAAGTGGCACTTAGAAAGTCGCAGCCAATTTTATTAATATCCAAAGGTATTTGACCTGCCGATTGGCACGCATCCACGAGATACAAGACATCATATTTCTTGCAAATTTCCCCAATGGATTCAACATCTTGAACCAACCCTGAGTTGGTCGGAACATGTGTCACGGCAACCAATTTGGGTCGATGGGTTTCAATTAAATCTTTTATTGATTGTGGGTCAACCCCGCCTTCTGGCAATTTTGCGGCACGCACCAACTTTATCTTGAACTTCTTTTCCAAAAAAAGAAACGCAATCTGGTTGCTAACATAATCATCGTCCGTCGTAATCAGCACATCATTTGGCTCGAAAGGAATAGCGGAGAGCCCCCGAAAATAGGCATCGGTGGCACTTCCAGCAAAGGCAATATTTTTTGGGTTGGTATTCAGTAACCTAGCGGTTGCATCATAAAATCCAGCTATTTCAGGTGCATATTTTGCTGCCATTTCATAGCCACCGTGAAGCGATTCCTCTGTCAAATAATGCAATATCGTTTCCAAAACGGGTTTTGGTGGAAGGCTGGCACCTGCGTTGTTCAAGTGGTGGTGAAGTGTACAGCCGGGGGTGTCGTTTCTTAGTGTTTGTAGGTCCATTTTGTTCTGAAATTGTGGGTTTGCAAATACAAGTTTCAAATTTTGCGGAGAACAAAGCCCTTTCCTACACTGTGTTTTCTGTTCTTGAACAACGCAAAATCCAGTTTTATGATCGCATCTGTGAAAATGGTCAAAAATGGCTCACTCAACGATGGACGTAGTTTGATTTTTTTTTCTGCCTTGCCGGAAACATTCCCAGCATTTTCTTTAAACAACCGTTGAATCAATCCAGTCCAGTACATTTCAAGCAGGCCGATAAAATAACCGCTGAGGTTTTTCTCTTCCAAAATTTCCATACCGTACAAGCTAACCCATTCCCTGAAGCGTTTGGTATCAACAAGGTATTCATGGCCAAAAGCGTAAGCCCCTTGGGCAATGGTTCGTCTCCCCGTCAGCCGATTGATGGGGTCGTAAGTGAAAGGGAAATTGGTTTGCGGAAATGTGATAAATGCCAGCCCTCCCGGCGCCAAGACCCTTCCAATTTCCTCAGTCATTCGTTGAGGTTTTCCAACGTGCTCCATAACATCGACACTAGTTAACAAGTTAAATTTAGCAGCTGGAAAACTTAGGTTTAGGGCATCTTCAATGCGATATTCTAAATTTGAGATGCCACTATTCATCTGTTTTGCGAAAGCAATGTCATGCTCATTGATGTCGCAGGAAGTCAGTTTTTTGCATGCTTCAGCAATCATGGGGTCATAATCCCCTTCCCCGGTTCCAAGGTTCAAACCTTCCGCAAATTTTCGGTTGGCACCAAATCTCAAAAGGTTCTCACGAATGAAAAGGTAACGGTTACGGTAGGTTGGGAAAAGGAGTTTGTAGTTCATTTATTCACTGGGGGGGTTGTTGTAAATCACAAATTTTTGGCTGCTTCCCTTACCTGCTGTGCCGCAGCAGCATTGCCTTGTTGGTCGTAGGACTGCGCTAATCTTTCATAGGCACTCTTGATGTTTGGCAAAATATCGCTGTCCAATTTAATCGCTGTCCGAAAATCATTGGCTGCACCTGAAAAATCGCCACTATACAGACCTGCAAGTCCCATATAAAATGGTCCAGAAGTATCACCTGGGGCAATTTCAACTGCTTTGGCTGCGGCTTTTTTTGCTTCCACTGGATTTGCCAAATTGAGGTAGGCCATCGCCATTTTCATCCAAGCCTGCTCGTTATCAGGGTATTGCTGGGTTTCTTTCTGAAATTCAGCGATTGCACCCTGAAAATCTTGTCTCTTCAAGGCTTTTTCACCCTCAAATATCGGCCCACCCCCTTTCTCAATGGCAGTTAATGGAACGCCATTCGCAGTGATGGTGTGGATGGTCCGCTTGTTTGGCCAATGACCCGAAAGCAGGTGCGGCCCTTTGATGTATCGGGACGGGAAAATCCCATAATCCCAAGGTTTTTCATAGCGAGAAGCAAATTTCACATAAGTCACTTTTACCTTACCATTGAATTTTTTATCCAAATAAGCATGCGCTACATAGGAAAAAGAAGTGCCAATGGTCACAGTATCTTTCATGGTTGGGCTGATTTTGCCCTCGGCTTCCAACCAGTCTACTGCTTGTTTCATGCTAACACCCCAATAGTCAGTTTCGAAATTGCCGAAGGCACCTGAGATGCCTCCAGAAATCGGATTGAAATAGACATAAGGGAATTTTGTATTTCGGGCGATAAAGACAGCAGGTTCCAACATCATCAGTACAACTGCTGCATAAACCAAGTATTTTCCGGTTTTATTTTCCTTTAGTTTAGCTTCCAATTCAAGGAAAAACAGAGCCGCTATCACCGTCATGGTTGGGTAAACGAAAGTCAAATGTCGCCAGCCATCATGCAAAATACTGTCTTTGTAAATGATATAAAAAAGCGGGAATAAAGCTGCAAAAACGGCCATGAACACTGGCAGCGGTTGGTATTTTTTGAAAAAATTGCCCAAAAAGACCAAGCCACCCAAAAATCCAACTAGGCTGAAAATCGGAATGGTTCGCCAAATCCAAGTAAGTGCATAGTTCCAGGGAGTATCATCTGACATCACATTATCGCCTTCAAAAAGCACCCTGATTTTTACACCCAATTTTGAAAATTCACTAAGTGCTTCCAGCGCATTGCTAATTGGGGATTGCATAGCATACGGCCAAAACAACAGCGAAAAAACAAATCCCACTATGGCAATCCCGATTGACCAAGCTGCATATTTTCCGACTGTTTTTCCTTCCGAGCCTAGCCCAGCAAATCCATTTTTGAACAAAAAGTCAAGGCCAGCAAAAAGGAACAAAAAAGCAACAAGCAACAAGCCACCTGCTCTTGTTGCAATGGCCAAGCCAATCCCAATAACAATCCCAATGGTGGGTCTCCAATCCGGGTTGGGCATTTTTCTGAAGAACACCGCCATGTAGTATAGTGCAATGGCATAACCGGCAGCAAAAGGAATATCCTTTGGATTCATGAGCGAGTCGCCAAGGAACCTAGGCGATAGGAACATAAACAGCAAGGTCAAAATGCCTGCTCGCCAACCAGCAATTTCTTTGGCCAACAGTGCTGTGAACAGCATCGCAAGTACCCCAAAAATAGCATTGAAAAAATGGCGGACAGAATGATACCCTGCATCCTGCCAAGTATAACCCATCGCCTTGTTTGCAAATCCAGTCACGATGTCAAAAAAACCACCGTAATAATACATTTTGCCCTTGTTGTATGGGTCATTCGCCTTTGGGTCAATTTTGAGTGCGTCAACATTCCCGGCATAGTTTTCCATCAGACGTGCCGAGTAGTCATCTTGGTATTCGTCATCCCCATTGATACCACTCCCAAATGCTAACCCAATGGTTATCAGCAAGATAACTACACTCAAACCAAAAAAAATCTTTTTGTACAGCCCGTCTTTTTCAGAGGTAGGCACCAGTCGAGTTACCCATTTATCAGGGTTGTACTTTGCTTTGGGGGATGATGAAGTGGAAGATTGACGAACGGATTTAGCAGGTTTTTTACTCATGACACGGTGCTGATTTGACGGCGCAAGATAGAAAAAACGGGTATTTTGCCTATGTGTTTCGTTTGCAATGGGTAATGGAACCTAAAATCAAAACGAGCGGTTTGGAAGCAAAAAATTCAAAGTTATGCAAGACCCAGTTAAATCCAGCAAATTCCTATCCCTAGTGCTAAGACATCAGCCTGATAAAATCGGTTTGGTTCTTGATCAAAACGGGTGGGTAGGCACATCTGACCTGCTTGAAAAACTCAACTATCATGGATTCAAGATTGACCTAGAACAACTTAAAATCATTGTTCAAAATAACAACAAGCAGCGTTTCGCATTTTCAGACGATTTTCAAAAAATCCGAGCAAATCAAGGTCATTCCGTCAGCATAGATTTAGCACTGGAGCCAAAATGTCCACCAGAAATTTTGTTTCATGGAACGGCCCATCAGAATTTAGAATCCATCAAAAAACATGGACTAGTTAAAGCCAAACGTCAGCACGTGCATCTTTCGAGCGATGAAAAAACTGCCATCCAAGTGGGAGGGAGACACGGAAAGCCCATCGTTTTATTTGTAAAATCTGGTGAAATGCATCAAGCTGGCCATACTTTTTTTCAATCCGAAAATGGAGTTTGGCTCATTAATTCTGTGCCAATCCAATTTTTGATTTTCCCTTCATAGTTGCATGGAAATCAAGAAAATAGCTACTAAAGCTGTGTTGTAAACTGCCCATGTTTTCACGTCAATATATTGACTGGGGTGAATGTGTAGCACACGCCAGTTATACCAAATTAACACTACCCTATCTACCATAAAAGCAGCAACTGCCGCCCAAGCAATCCCTTCAATTCCGAAAATTTTACCCCACCAAAAACATAGCGTAATCAACACCAACAACTCTGCTAAAGCGCTGATAACGAGGATTTTATTTTTACCAGCGCCCATAGCTACTGTTTGGGGCAGCAAGATTCGGCTGGATAGCAACAGTGTGAAAATATTGAAAATTCGAGCTGAAGGCTTAAAATCATCATTGAAAAAAAAGGGAAACAAAAAAGGCGATGTGAGCATTGTGGCCATGCTCAATGGGTACAGCAAATGAGATAATTTTTTTGTTTGAGATTTGATACGCTCTAGCCCAAGTACCTGATTTTCAGCTAATTCCGGTATCAGTGCCAGCGAAAGTGCTCCTACCATCAAAACGGCCAGCGGCATTTCTCTCGCTCCGTACCTGAAAATTGCAAAGATTTTTTCATCCTGAAAAAGTACTGAAGCTGAAAAACCGCTCACGTACTCTGCCCCTTTTCCGATAGCCGCAAAAAGCAATAAAGGCCAAGCTAACACGGCGTATTTTTTCAAAAAAAGTGGGTCGATTTGCCAACTAGCATAACGGAAGGTGATTACAATAGTCCAAACCAATTTAATTGCAGCCCAAATCAATAAGCCGTAAATGCTTTCTCGAAGTGAAAAATGAAGGTAAATGGGGAGTACAATCAACACAAGCTGAAGCCCAAAACTTACTACACCATAAAGTACAAGCTGCCGATATTTTTCCAACAGCAAATAAAAAAATTGAAGCAAAAAACTTGGGGAGTTCAGTATAAGAAAAATGGCCAACAAATTGAGAAAAGGCAACTCTTCAATGTTCGTAAGGTACTGACTTACAGTTTTTTGTAAAAGAAAAAGCAGACTACCTGCAATAAAACCAGTAATCGAAAACAGTAGGAAGACATTAAAAATTGCCCTTTTTTGAGACTGGATATCTAGTTTCGAAAAAATTTGCAACAAAGCATTTTGGCCACCTGCTACCCAAAAAAAAGTAAATAGGCTTGCGATGAACATTAATGTCTCGTAAACAGAAATGAGAGCGGTAGGCAAACCAGCCTTAACCAACAAAATCCCAATTAGAATGGCGGTGCCAAACTGCAAAACTTGAAATGTTTGCAGTGCGTTTATTTTGTTGAACCGAAACATTTAACCATTTGGTAATCAGTCGTTTAGCACACGCTCTTGCTCCTGAAAAACGACACCGTAAGCTTTCAGCTCTTCGAGCACGGGATCGTAGATTTCCTTGAGCACAGGAATATTTACGCCAGCCGTAACAATTTTGTTTGTCATCAAAAATTTAGCGAAAATACCGAGAGGAAGACCTACTAATCGGGCCATTGCCGTGTCATCGCTGTCAACGCCCATCAGCTTCATGGTAGAAGTGAGCTGGAACTTCTTGCCACCAAGCTCATATTCAAACTCATGTTGCATCAGGATGACATCTTTGTCTTTTGACCCAAGCTTCCATTTTTCAAGCAAAAGTTCTTCTAATATCAGTGCAGGTGTTGCATTGGGTGTATTAATTTTCTTTTTGCTGAAAAGTCCAAGCCAATCCAATTTTTTCATGACAGGCGAAAATTCGGATTCGCCTAACATCTCTGCCACTCTTTCTTTCACCGAAGCACCTGCCCTTCCTGGTTTACTCAAAAACGCCTCCATCAGTTCATGGTAACTAATTTTGTCAGAATCCATGATTGGATAAGTTCCATCGGTCAAACCAATTTGAACGAGTGCATTCCATGCGTCACAAAAACCCCGGTAGCGAATGGTTCCTCTAGACAATGTGGGAATGTCATCAAGGCCATAGGCTTCTCGATAGAGCAAGGAGTCACGGTTCGCATACACTTCAAATGGCTCGTCGTAACCGGGAATTTCGATGAGCTTGTATTCCTTGAAAAGCCGATTGTAAGGGATATATTTGAATTTGCCGTTTTCAAGGTACTGGGCAGTGCCCTGTCCAGCCTTCACCACATTTCTTGGGTTCCATGTGAACTTGTACCGCCATGGGTTTTTGGTCAGATTTTCAAGCGCAACCAGCCCTCCAGCATTGGAGCTGAAAGCTGTTATCTTACCCCCTCTAGCTTTGATTTCATCAATCTTTTGCATTGCCGACATGTGGTCGATGCCTGGGTCGAGCCCCATTTCACCCATGAAAATCAACTCGCTGTTCCTGAATTCATCACTAAGTTTGTAAATATCTTTTGAAACATATGAGGCGGTAATCAAATGCTTTTTCAAGCGGATGCAATCATATGCTACATCGACATGCATGTGCGGTGGTAAAAGTGAAATGACTACATCCGCCCTTGAAATCAGGTCTTGCCGATCTTCGGCTTTAGTCGCATCCAACCAAACTGCTCTGCCATTCGTATGTTTCCCTACTTTTTTCACAGCAGTTTCAAGGTCAGAATCTGCTACAACCACCGACCAATTGTACGTTTTTGCATTTTTTAGGACATATTGAATACAGGCATTCGCTGAACGACCCGCCCCTAAAATCAAGATATTGTTCATATTTTAAGTATAAAATTGAATGAGGCCGCAAGGTACACAATCGTTAAAAATACGAAGTGGTCGAAAAAAGAAGCTATTTCACCAGTCTTCAATAAATCAATATTTACACGTAGGTTTGGCCAAATATCCAATTGTTTTTCATGAAGAAACAAACGATTCAGACTGAATTCACAAGCTACGACTCAGTAGATTTGCTACCTGATGTAGACCGAGAATTGCTATCTATTGCTAAAAAGTCGCTCGAAAATTCTTATTCCCCATACTCAAATTTCAAGGTTGGTGCGGCTGTTTTGCTTTTGAATGGTGAAATGTTGGGTGGCAGTAATTATGAAAATGCTAGCTACCCGCTTTGCATTTGCGCAGAGCAAACCGTACTTACAACAGCAGCTAATCAATTCCCGGGTATTGTTCCAATTTCTTTGGCGGTAACTGTTCGAAACCCTCGACAGTTAATCGATAGGCCAGGATTGCCGTGTGGTGCTTGCAGGCAAGTAATTTGTGAAACAGAAATGAGGTACAAGCATCCAATCCGTGTAATTTTGCAAGGCGAGACTGGACCAGTATATGTTTTTGAAAATGGGCTGGACCTGCTTCCTTTGGCCTTTGACAAATCATTTCTCTAGAAATGGATTTGAGTTACTAGCCTAGACTACCTTAATCTTTACAATTTCAACGTGTACAAATTCATTCTCAAACCCATACTTTTTATTTTTCAGCCAGAAAAAGCACACCACATCACTTTGTTTTTTCTGAAATTAACTCTAGCAATTCCAATTGTTGGGTGGCTTTTTCGCAATTATTTCAAGGTTGAAGATAAGCGGTTGGAACGTCAAGTCTTTGGGCTTAATTTTCCTAACCCAGTTGGACTTGCAGCTGGGTTCGACAAGGACGGTAAGCATTTCGAAGCCATGGCTGCATTAGGTTTTGGCTTTATTGAGATTGGGACAGTAACGCCAGTTGCTCAAGCTGGAAATCCTCAGCCTAGGCTTTTTAGGCTACCTGCCGATGATGCGCTTATAAACAGAATGGGCTTCAATAATGAAGGTGTGGAGGCTTTGGTGCAGCGCCTGAAAAAACGTAAAAATGGTACAATCGTGATTGGTGGGAACATTGGGAAAAACAAGATTACTCCAAACGAAGAAGCAGCTCAAGATTATGCAATTTGCTTTGAGGCGCTTTTCCCATTTGTGGAATATTTCGTGGTGAACGTTAGCTCTCCAAACACTCCCAACCTCCGAGACTTGCAAGAAAAAGCTCCCCTAACTGCTTTGCTCTCAGGGCTTCAGGTTCTGAATCAAAAAAAACCGAAGCCGAAACCATTGCTACTCAAAATCGCCCCCGACCTAACTGATGGTCAACTAGATGACATCCTTGAAATTGCAGAAGCAACAAAATTGGATGGAATAATTGCTACAAATACTACTATTTCTCGCAAATATTTGAATACTAAAGAGTTAGAGCTTGAAAAAATAGGAGCCGGTGGCCTTAGTGGAAAGCCAGTAAAATCTCGTTCAACAGAAATAATAAGATACTTACATGAAAAATCGAAGGGCAAATTGACGATAATTGGTGTTGGTGGTATTGCATCAGCAGCTGATGCAATTGAAAAAATAGAAGCCGGAGCAGCTTTAATACAGGTTTACAGTGGTTTGATTTATGAAGGGCCAAGCTTGGTAAAGTGCATAAACCAAGGTATTTTGAAGCATTTTAAACAATTCAAAGACCTATAAAAACTCTGTGATAAATTAATAAAAAAACTGTTGGCATCCTATTTGATTACCAAGGTTATCTTCTCATTATTTCTCCCATTTCATTATACTATTTTTTCTGCAAAGTGTCTATCATATTGATGGCCTTAACTGTTTTACCATTTATCAAAAAACACAATACAAATGAACAAGCAAGTAGCTATCTTAAAGGATATCAGGCTATGGCTGGTTGTTATCAGCGCAATTATTTTTTTTGTAATGATTTTTAAAGGGTACCCTGTTGAATAGCGTTCTAAGCCAACATTGGGCAACTGTTTATTAATCAACTGCCTTTTATCGAACAAAAGCCATCAATTACTAAATTGATGGCTTTTGTTATTAGGGACTTGTACCAATTCATTTTATTTTCAAACTCAAATCTAAACTAGTAGCTGAATGGGTCAGCGCACCTACTGAAATATAATCAACACCAGAAAGTGCCACCCTACGAACGGTGTGGATATTTACACCACCAGATGCCTCCGTTTCAAACTGTTTGTTTACAGTCGCCACAGCTTCCGCTAATAGTGGCAGCTCAAAATTGTCAAACATGATCCGGGTTATTTGACCTACTTCAAGTACTTGGTGGAGTTCTACCAAATTTTTAACCTCAACTGTCACTCCAAGATTCAGCCCGTTTTCTTTCTGGTATTCCGCTACCCTTAGAATGGCATTTCGCACCCCATCGCAGGCTTTTATATGATTGTCTTTTATCATAAACCAATCTGAAAGGTTTTCACGGTAATTGTGGCAACCACCCAAACGAACAGCATATTTCTCCAAAAATCTCAACAATGGTGTCGTTTTTCTGGTATCCAGAATTTTCACTGGCAAGTCTTCCACTTCGAAAATAAATTCATGCGCCAATGTGGAGATTCCGCTCATACGTTGCATAATATTGAGCGCTACCCGCTCTGCACGAAGCAGGGCTTGAGTGTTACAAACTACCTGAAAGGCAACATCGCCAAAGCTAACGTGTGTCCCATCTTCGATAAAATTCGTAATAACAGCGTTTGGGTCAACATGCTTGAAAATTCGATGAGCAATTTCAATCCCTGCTATGATTCCAGCATCTTTCACCAATAAATTGGCAGTGCATTGTGCATCGGGCGGAATGCAAGCCAAGGAAGTACGATCGCCAAGTGGCGCATCCTCAAATAGCGCATTCTCAATAAAATTTGTAAGCTGTCGCTCAAATTCAGGTTCAAATGTCATTGGTGTTTGTTCTTTAAGTTTCTTACTGCTTCGCCGAAAATCAATGATGCGAACATCAGTTCATCTCGGCTCAGTTTGCAATTTTAAAATATTTCCCATGCTGTAGCAAGTGCGACAGCGTGCTTCGTAACTGTCTTTCTCGCCCAAAAGCACTGTGCTCCCCTCACTGGCAAGGCGGAAGGAATGCGTGGCCAGATTACCACAATGCTGGCAAATGGCATGCACCTTCGTGATGTACTCTGCCACAGCCAACAAGTTTGGCATTGGCCCAAAAGGACGTCCTTTGAAGTCCATATCGAGGCCAGCAACAATTACTCGCTTGCCTTGGAGCGCCAATTGCTGGCAAACATCAGTCAAGTCGTTGTCAAAAAATTGCGCCTCATCAATACCAACTACACCAATCCCCTCTGTCAGCTCCAGCAGTTTTCGGGAACTGTCAATGGGAACAGCGAGAATAAAATTTTCATCGTGTGAAACCACCTTCACTTCATCGTAACGTGTATCAATCTTTGGTTTAAAAATCTCCACTTTTTGATTGGCGATTTTTGCCCTCTTTAATCTGCGGATAAGTTCCTCCGTTTTGCCGGAGAACATACTTCCGCAAATTATTTCAATCCATCCGTTACGTTGACCTTTAAAATGTGGTTCGAGAAACATAAATCTAAATGAAAATGAGAAGCGAAAGTATAAAGTTAGCGAGCTGTTTATATTAAAGTTGATTCAAAATGTACCGTTTTTTTGGGCAGAGACCAAATATTTGAAGTGATGCGGAAGTTTGATGAGCAAGTAACCAAGTCGTAATTAAGAGTGCTTGGGGGTATGGTACGAATTTGCCTACCTTTCGGCCTTGAAATTCAATTTGGGTGGGCGAAGGTAGAAGTTTCCCGTTTTTTCACAAAAAACTAAGTCTGAAAGAAAAAACATCTATTCTGAAAGTGACCATCCAATAAAAAATGAACGATGTAAATTATTGAGCATCAATTCAATAGTTTTGCGCCTTCACTTTTTGTCACCTATTCAATATTAAATAAACTACCTGACGAGACATGGATTTTCAAAAAAACAGAACCCTGCTTGAAAAGATAAATGCGCTTTACAAAAACATTAGCAGTGATCCACGCAATGTTTCCAGCATTGAAATGGACCTGATGAAGAGCTACATCCAGCAATTTTATGAGTCTTTTTTGGATTTGCCGACTACAACTGCCCCTACTACTACTCCAATTCCAACCGAGCCAAAGACAGTTGAGCCTCGAATTACACTACGGAAACCAGAAACAAATACGCCACCACCTCCCCCCTTGAACCCACAACCAGAACCTCCAAAACCAGAACCTGTCAAGGTGGTTGACACGCCAAAAGTGGAAATTGTACCAGAGCCTGCACCTGCACCAACCCCTATTGTTGTGGCACCAACCCCACCTCCTGCGCCAGTAGTTGAATTTACACCGCCAGCACCTACGCCTCCAAAAACAGCCTCAGTTTCTGATCCAGAAATAGACGAACTTTTTGCTTTCAAATCAGCGACCGAATTATCCGAAAAATTAAGTGAATTACCTATCACGGACATCAAAAAGGCGATGGGTCTCAACGAGCGGATTTCAACTCAAAATGACTTGTTCGGCGGAGATGCCTCGGCTTTTGATGCGACAGTTGCTACGCTAAATCAGTTGCGCAGTTATGATGAAGCTAAGGATTACTTGGTTCGAAACGTGGCATCTAAATTTAATTGGGCCCATAAGGACAAGAAAGAAAAGGCGAAAGCATTCATCAAATTGGTTCGCCGCAGGTATTGATTTGTGATAATCAAACTTTAAAAAGGGGAGTTCAGAATCAATGATTCTGAACTCCCCTTTTTGTCAGATATTATGTGCGTTTTTGCATCTTCAAACTGAATATGTGCGGTATTCTAACGCCAAAATTTCCCCAGCAAAAACGGCCTGGCTCCCGTTCTACCATGTTTGGGAAACAATTGTAAGGTGAGAAGTCAAATTCTTGAAAATCAAGCACTTGCAAGCCATTTTTCAACAGTGGGGACATGACTTCAGATAGGCTGTGGTTCCAAAAATGCTCCAATCCCTGAACTCCCGCATACCTGTCAGCATAAGTGCCACTGATTTCCTCTGAATATGGTTTGCCTTCAGTAAAATAGCCATATTCCACTTTGTGGTTTTCAAAATTGAAAAGGTAAAATGTCGGGTGAAACTCGGCAAGGTAAAAAATACCGCCTGGTTTTAGAAAATGGCTAACCACATCGGCCCATTTCTCGAGGTCAGGCAGCCAAGGAATCGCACCGAAAGTGGAAAATACAATATCAAATTTTCCAGATAGCACTTCGGGTAGTTGGTAAACATCTGAGTTCAAAAACCGAGCATTCAAGCCAAGTTCATCATTGATTTGCTTTGCGGTTTCAATGGCATTTTCTGAAAAATCGATACCAGTAACCAATGCCCCCTGTCTCGCCCAAGAAAGGGAATCTTGCCCAAAATGACATTGGAGGTGTAGCAAGGTTTTACCATTTACATCTCCAAGTGCATTTGCCTCAATTTCTGTTAGTGAACTTTTCCCAGCCATGAAACTGGTATGGTCGTAAAAATCGGATTTTAGGTGTGTTTCAACCCGGTCATTCCAGATTTTTCTGTTTTGCTCAAAATAAGTTTGCCACTGGTTTTCCATTTTTAGCCTGTTGTGATTTGAAAAATTGGGTTGAAAAATAGGCGAAACCATTGAGTATTAGAAAACGTTCCATGATTTTGCACTCCCGGCAATTATGTAGATATTGCCGGACTTTTTTATAAAACCTTTATTTAATAAAAATTGAATTCATGGCAGATAACAAAATTGCACCCGGCCAACTAAACATCGAACTCCCTGAGGACATTGCCGAAGGCCAGTACTCTAACCTAGCCGTCATTTCTCACAACCATTCTGAGTTTGTACTCGATTTTATCATGATGGCACCTAACGTTCCAAAAGCCAAAGTTAAATCCCGCATCATCCTTACACCACAGCATGCCAAAAGGTTGATGATGGCGTTAGCAGACAATATCAAACGGTATGAGACACAGTTCGGCTCCATTCATGAACCGGAGACACCACCCTATCCGACGATGAATTTTAACACACCAACTGCTCAAGCATAGTTTTTTTGGTTCGGGTTGATTCTCAAACATGTCGATTAACCCGAACCAAATTGATACTTTTTGTCAATATTGCGTTAAGCTTCCAATGCTTTTAAAGAAAACCGCCTAAGTTATATTTATGAGGCAACCCTTAGACATGCTATAACGTCCTTTCTTCACTTTGCAAACTGAAAAATGCGTGACATTGCTTTACCGAAAATCATTGTTCCGCTTTCATCCAACTGAATTAGTTATGCCCAATTTTTTCAAACTCTCCTTGTCGCTAATATTATTTTCCTCCATCCTTCTCTTCGCTGCATGTGATGGTGGCAACAAAAAAGCCCAATCCAAAAGCTTGTCTACCAAGGTTCAAAAAGGAGAATTCAAGATTTATGTTGCAGCTACTGGAGAGCTTAAGGCAAAAAGTTCAGAAGAAATTAAAGGTCCTAGTGGAATGCGCTCTGCGCAAATTTGGCAGGCAACGATTTCTGACATGGTGCCAGAAGGCACAGTCCTAAAAGCCGGGGACTATGTGGCCACTTTAGACCGTACTGAATTGGAAACTAAGCTGAAGGAAGCTCAAACCGAAATTGACAAAACGCAAACCCAGTTAGAACAAGCTAAAATAGATACAGCCATTGAATTAAGAGGACTTCGGGACGACCTTATCAATTTGAAGTTTTCAATGGAAGAGAAAAAGCTACAAGTGGAGCAAAGCAAATACGAACCTCGTATGGTGATTCAGCAAGCTGAAATTGACCTTGAAAAATCGCTCCGAGATTATTCGCAACTTGAAAAAAGATACGAACTCACCCAAACTAAGTCCAAAGCTAAAATCAGTGAAATTCTGGCGACGCTAAGTCAAGTTCAATTACGAAGACAGCGTTTGGTGGACTTGGCAGACCAGTTCGTTGTCAAGGCACCGAAAGATGGGATGGTCATTTATGCTCGGAGTTGGAACGGGAAAGTAGGCCCAGGTTCACAGATTAGCACTTGGGATCCAGTCGTTGCAGAGCTGCCTGACCTCAGCTCCATGATTTCTAAAACCTATGTGAACGAGGTGGACATCAGTAAGGTGCAAAAAGGGCAGGACGTAAAAATCAAAGTGGACGCCTTCCCTGACCGCAATTACACAGGCAAAGTAATCACTGTGGCGAATGTCGGCGAACAACTCCAAGGTTACGACGCCAAAGTTTTCGAAGTGACAGTCCAATTGGAATCCGTAGATTCTATTCTTCGGCCAGCAATGACAACTAGCAACGAGGTATTGACTTACACTTTCCAAAACGTGCTTTACTTGCCTTTGGAGGCCATTCAAAGTGACTCCGTCACCTTTGTTTATAAAAAAGCAAATGGCAAAACCGTAAAACAAGAAGTGATTACCGGGGAAACCAACGACAATGAGGTCATCATTGAGCATGGACTTGCCCAAGGAGACGAAGTTTTACTCATTATCCCTGACGATGCCGAACATTTGCCGCTTGTCCTAATTGATAAAAAAATCAAAGAAGACTTGCGAAAAAAATTGGAAGACGAAAAGAAAAAGCGGCAAGATGAGGCACTAAAAAAAATGAAGGAAGTAAAGGAAGACTACCAGCCCAAAAATGAAAAAGGTGGCGGCGGCATGATAATCTTTGGTTAATACACACATATTA
Source organism: Bacteroidota bacterium (assembly GCA_016124585.1). Classification (GTDB taxonomy): domain Bacteria; phylum Bacteroidota; class Bacteroidia; order Chitinophagales; family Saprospiraceae; genus UBA6168. The sequence continues at coordinate 118,372 of WGNL01000013.1, forward strand.
TTTTCACGATCATGCAACGCACAATTTTCAATTTCATACTGGCCATGGAGGGTGTCAAGGACAATATCCTACGCTCTGTCCTCACAGCTCTCGGAATCGTATTCGGAGTAGCTGCCGTAATTGCGATGCTTGCAATTGGCACAGGTGCAAAGCAGGCATTGCTTGACCAAATGAAGCTGATTGGCACCAATAATATCGTCATCAATTCAATCGTACTCAAAGAAGGAGATGGCACAGGAGAGGCCACTGCGAACACAGCGCAGACCACTAGCGGAGGCAACAACGCCTCAAAAGAAGGTAAACGACCATGGTCGCCAGGACTGACACTGCAAGATGTGATGGCAATTCAGAAAGTATTGCCTGGTGTTGACAAAATCAGTCCTGAGGTGGTGGAGCCAACCAACCTCGTGCAGGGAGGTAAAACGGGCAAGGCTAAAGTTGTAGGTATCACCAACGCTTTTTTCGAGCTGAACAATCTCGGACTAGCATCTGGCCATTTTTTCCATCCAGAGCATTTGGAAGGTGGGAAACCAGTATGCATTATTGGCCAAACAGTGCAGACGAGGTATTTTCCAGAAATTGACCCGATTGGAAAGTGGATAAAATGTGGAACTTCCTGGTTTCAAATAATTGGAGTGCTTGAGAAGCGGCTTGCAAGTAAGGAAAGCCTCGAAAATCTGGGCATACGGGATTACAATGCCGATGTTTATGTACCGGTAACAAGTGCCATGCTCCGTCTGAAAAACCGTGCAAGAGTAACTGCCGCCAAAATCAAACAAAACGATTTTGACAACGATCAAAACAAATCTGACGAAGATAGTTACCATCAGCTAGACAAGTTAGTAGTCCGTTTAGAAGACTCTGGAACACTACAAGTGTCGGCGGAAGTAATTGCCAAAATCCTAAAAAGACGACATAAAAACCTCGTCGATTTTGAAGTGGAAGTGCCTGAGTTGCTGCTTCAGCAGCAGCAGAAAACCCAAGACATTTTCAACAGCGTTCTTGCCGCCATTGCAGGCATTTCATTACTAGTAGGTGGAATTGGCATTATGAATATTATGCTCGCTTCTGTCATGGAGCGGATTAAGGAGATTGGAGTGCGCCGTTCGTTGGGGGCCCAAGAGGGCGATATCGTTCGTCAATTCTTATTTGAAGCTGTTATCATCAGCTTGATTGGTGGCATACTTGGTGTTGGGTTGGGTGTAATCGCCGCAAAATTGGTTTCCAAATATTCAGATATCCCTACGCTGGTTTCCAGTTGGTCAATTGCACTTTCGTTTGGCGTCGCAGCCAGTATTGGGTTAGTATTTGGACTATTCCCTGCCAGAAAGGCTGCCAAGCAAGACCCTATCAAGGCGCTTCGCATTGAATAGATTAAATATGCGTTTCAACCCTCAATACATAAAATTAGCAGGCTACATGAAATCCAAGTTATTCCTTTTGCTACTTCCTTTTTTATGGGTAAAAAACCTTGAAGCCCAAATAGACACCATGACCGTGAGCTTGGAGGAAGTTGTAGCGCTTGCCCAAAGCGATGCACCAGAAGCACTTGCGGCAGCCATGCAATTGAAAAACAGGTACTGGGCTAACCAAAATTTTCTTTCCAACTACCGCCCAGGATTGTATTTTAATGGGGTCTTGCCCGATTTGAATCGCTCAATCGTTCCTATTATTTTGCCGAATGGCACCAGCTCATTTGTTCGCCAATCCAAACTTTTTAATTCTGCTGGAATTTCCCTGTCGCAGGGAATTACCAAAACTGGTGGCACCATCTACGCTGGCAGCAGTCTTAACCGACTTGACCAATTGAATGATGGCGCTCCAAATATCACGTCTTATTTTTCTAGACCATTTTATATTGGTTTCGATCAACCAATTTTTGGCTACAACAGTCTTAAATGGGATAAAGTAATAAAACCGCTTGAATACCAGGAGGCAACCCGTGACTATGCTGAAAAGATGGAATCAATAGGGACTGATGCTTCTGCCTTGTTTTTTGATGTGCTTATTGCGCAGTTGAATTTAAAAGCTGCCATGCGTGACAAAGCGAATGCGGATACGCTTTACAATATCTCCAAGGGTAGATTTGAGGTTGGCAGAATAGCAGAAACCGAATTGTTGCAAATTGAATTGAGCGCAATGAATGCCAACGCTGCTGAACAGCGAGCACTACTCGATTTGCAAAGCGGAACTGAGCGTTTGAGAAATTTTTTAGGCTTGAAAAAGGCTGTATTTTTCAAAATGCTTGCGCCAGAAAACATTCCCAATTTTGTCGTTGACGCTGACGAAGCGCTCAAATATGCAACACTCTACCGCAGCGACATCATCCGTTTTGAAAGGATTTTGGCAGAGGCAGATGCAGGGGTTGCACAAGCAAAATCAAATCGAGGCTTCCAAGCAAATCTTTCTGGTGAAATCGGTTACACCCAGAGTAGTGCTACCGTTAGCAAAGCTTACAATTCATTGGAGAGCAACCAAGTTGTTGGGTTAAACCTTCGGGTACCCATCTTAGACTGGGGCCGAGGCGAGGCACGCCTCGAAACTGCATACACACAGCGTGAACTTGACCGCCTCACAGTTGAACAAAGCAGGGTTAATTTCGAACAGGAAATCTTACTGAAAGTAAAACAATTTGACTTGTTACGCACACAGGTTGAACTTTCGAAAAGGGCATATGATGTTTCGATTAAACGGGAAGAAATGACCAGAAACCGCTATTATATTGGCAAGATTGATGTCCTTGACCTTGGGGTAGCTGTCAGCGAAAAGGAGTTGGCAAGGGTCGGATACATGAACTCGCTCAAGGCATTTTGGCTAGCATTTTATGACCTTCGCCACAGCACTTTGTTTGATTTTGAGCGTAATGTCCCACTCGTCCGAAAAGTTGAAGGCTTCTAATATGTTTAGATAACTTTTATAGAAACCATTTTTTCAACATTCCTGAAATCACCTGCTTGTTTTGCAGCTGATGCCCTATATTTGCCACCGATTTGGAAAAGCTGTTGTTCAAAAACAAACTACGTGGCTAAAAAAAGCAATAAACACCAGCAAATAGGCTTCCTAAGCTTGATTGATTCAAGCCTTTCCCCTTTCCATTTTTTACCAAATTTTTTTAAAAAACTGAAGGCATGACGCAAGTTCCAGCGGTACTTCTCCTTGAAGATGGTACAGCATTTTATGGCAAATCAGCAGGAAAAATTGGCACAACAACCGGTGAACTTTGTTTCAATACTGGTATGACTGGTTACCAGGAAGTTTTTACCGACCCTTCTTATTTTGGTCAAATCCTCGTCACCACAAACGCCCATATTGGAAATTATGGGACACTTCAATCCGAAACGGAATCAGCTCAAATCAAGATTGCAGGCTTAGTTTGTAAGAACTTTACCACTCGATACAGTAGGCTAATGGCCACTGAATCCATCCAAACTTATTTTGAAAACGAGTCATTGGTGGGAATCTCTGATGTGGATACTAGAGCTATAGTCAGGCACATTCGCCACAAAGGGGCTATGAATGCCATCATTTCGTCCGAAAGCCTTGATTTGCATGACCTTAAATCTAAACTCGCCAAAGTACCTAGCATGGATGGGCTTGAATTGGCGAGTAAAGTGAGCACCGATAATCCGTATTTTTTAGGTGAGTCAAATGCAAAATACAGAGTTGCTGTACTTGATTTTGGTGTGAAAAAGAACATACTGAATTGCATGGTGGAACGTGGTTGCTACCTACAAGTTTTCCCAGCTAAAACTCCTTTAGCTGAAATAAAAAAATGGAACCCTGATGGTTATTTCCTTTCCAACGGCCCTGGTGACCCTGCACCCATGGATTATGCCGTTGAAACAACAAAGGCAATTTTAGCAGAAGGAAAACCTCTTTTTGGGATTTGTTTAGGCCACCAAATTTTGGCTTTGGCCATTGGAATCTCAACTTACAAAATGCACAATGGTCACCGTGGCATCAATCACCCGGTAAAAAACTTGGTAACAGGACATTGTGAAATTACCAGTCAAAACCACGGCTTTGGGGTGCGTGCCGACCAATTGATGGACAGGGATGACGTGGAAATTACCCATGTCAATTTGAACGATGATACCATTGAGGGCATCAAATTGAAAAAGAAAAATGCCTTTTCAGTGCAATATCACCCTGAAGCTTCACCTGGGCCACACGATGCCAGGTATTTGTTCAACAATTTTGTTACAATGATTGCTGAATCAAAGAACGAAACAATTTCAAAACTAGCTTTAAATCTAGGTTGACAAAAGTAAGCGTAGGTGAAAAAGAGGACATCAGGGGTTGAATCAATTTTCAAGCTTCTTTCATAATCGTCTTTCCCACTTTCGTGAACCTTTGCCGACACCAATAAACATTAGAAAATGAGTGCAATTTCTGACATCATAGCGAGGGAAATCCTCGACTCACGGGGCAATCCAACTGTGGAAGTGGAAGTACTTACAGAAGAAGGCTATTTTGGCCGTGCTGCGGTTCCGTCTGGCGCTTCAACTGGTAAATATGAAGCCGTAGAACTTCGTGACGGCGAAAAAGGGCGCTACTTGGGAAAAGGAGTGCAAAAAGCTGTTGAGAATGTAGAGGAAATAATCGCCGACCATTTGATTGGGGAAGAAGTTACCGATCAGCGGTACCTTGACCAATTGATGATTGACCTAGATGGAACGGCAAACAAGAGCAAACTTGGTGCAAATGCAATTCTCGGTGTTTCAATGGCAATTGCCAAGGCAGCAGCTGAGGAATGCGGAATGCCACTTTATCGTTACGTCGGTGGAGCAAATGCACATGTGCTTCCTGTTCCCATGATGAATATCCTAAATGGTGGAGCACATGCTGACAATGGCATTGATTTTCAAGAGTTCATGATTTTGCCAGTTGGTGCCAATCAATTTTCGGAAGCGCTTCGCATGGGTGTTGAAGTATTTCACCACCTTAAGAGTGTATTGAAAAGCAAGGGGTATTCAACCAACGTAGGCGATGAAGGCGGTTTTGCCCCAAACATGAAATCTAATGTCGAGGCTATTGAAACTGTTTTAATGGCTATCGAAGCAGCTGGTTACGTTCCTGGGGAAGACATCATGATAGCTATGGATGCTGCAGCGTCTGAATTTTTTGATGAAGAAAAAGGCGTTTACCATTTCAAAAAATCAACTGGCGATAAACTTACGCCAGCTCAAATGGTAGACTTTTGGACTGATTGGAGCAAAAAATACCCGATTTTCTCCATTGAAGATGGCATGGCAGAAGATGATTGGGATGGCTGGAAAGGGTTGAGTGATTCTATCGGAAAGCGCATCCAGTTGGTTGGAGACGATTTGTTTGTTACAAACACCGTTCGCCTTCAACAAGGAATTGATAAAGGTATCGCAAATTCCATTCTCATCAAGGTGAATCAAATTGGATCACTAACGGAAACAATCAATGCAGTTAGCCTTGCCACCCGCCATTCCTACACCAGCGTGATGAGTCATCGGTCTGGTGAAACTGAGGACACAACGATTGCCGACCTTGCTGTTGCCTTAAATTGCGGCCAAATCAAAACCGGTTCAGCTTCAAGGTCTGACCGGATCGCCAAATACAACCAGCTTCTTCGGATTGAAGATGAACTTGGCGAGATGGCTTTTTATCCAGGCAAGTCAATTTTGACAAAGTAATTCAAAAGCCCTTTGTTTAAGGTTGTTCATCCTTATTCAAAAAAATATGAAGCCTGAGCTTAAAGCTCAGGCTTTTTTATTTGGTAAAATTGTTGAAAACAAAGCGAAAGGTTCTGAGGTGAAGGTAAAACCTTAAGCACATGAAGTACGTAGAAGAAAGAAATTTAAATTATTTTTTCGATAAATGTATTTTTGGAATAATGTTTGAATAAAGTCTTGCTGTTTAGATGTTTAACAATCAGTTTTTTACGAAATTATTTTTTTATAAATTTTTAACAAAAACTGAAACCCAAAACACCCCCCATCACGTTATAGCTTAGAGAAAGCACCTAGATGGGATTTTAAAATAACTTTCACCGCAGCAGGAGAACACAGGAAAAAGGCTTGATAGACTATAAACGTAAAGGCTTGGATTTTCTGATTCTGGTGCTGCCCATAACCGGGTCCCATGAACAGCATGACAAAAAAATTACCCTTGATTATAACGGCATCGGCCGTTTCACTTGCCCTAGTCGCCGTCATTCTTTACCAAGGTGGCTATATATCAGATCTAAAACAAACCATACAGAACAAAGACAAGAAAATCTTAGCAGTCAATCTTCAATTGGAGGAACAGGTTGGGATTTCAGCAGAGCTTGAAGCTAAGTTGCAAGTTTACAAAGACAGTGTGAACCTTTTGCTACTTGAAAACAAAGACCTGCATGCTAAAATAGAGACTTTAAAGGGCACTATTTCGAAGCTTAACCAAGTCATTCAAAAACATGACGACAAGGTTAACGAATTGACTTCTGAAATTAAAAAACTAAGAGAATCAGGGCAAAATAATGCCAACAGAATTAAAGACTTAGAGCAGCAGCGTGACAATCTGCTTAAAAAAATGGAAGCAATAGACCATGAACGGATTGCGCTCATGGAGGCTAGGAAAAAAAATGAAATTGACGAGCAAACTAACAATGCAAAAATTGAAACTATAGAAAATTCAGCTCGTGTTGAAATGGATAAAGTCGATCCAGCGCCACTTATGCCAGCGCCTCCGGCCATCAACCAATCTCCTGCTGAGTCTAACACCCCTAATTTGAGTGGGCCAAATGTTTCAGAAGAGATGCAGGCGGCCATTATTTCAAGGCAGCAAGAGCGTCTATCAAACATTATGACTAAAACTCAGGTCAAGTTTGAATCCATTTCCCTTCGAAACCGTGAGGGTGGTAATGAATTGAAAAACATCAAGAAAAATGACAATGACTGGCGATACACTTTCATTGATTTTGACCTTGACAATATTGATAGAGAGGCTATTATGGATGAGTATTTTGTCTTGCAGGTTTTCGACCTTGACAATAATGAAGTAATGCCTTTTAATGAAAAAAACATGGCTTTCCCAAAAAGTGAAATGGGAGCTATGGGCTATAAATTCAAGTACGACGGTAAGCCCGTCTCGATAAGATACATCAATACGCAGGCAAAAGAAGGCAGCAATTACGAAGTCCGACTGCTTTTTTTCAAAAAAGACCTTGCGTATGAGTTGGCCAACGGTAAAAAGAGGATAGTTGAATCAGGAAAAGTGACCGTTGACTGACCCTCAATTTTGGAAAGCCTTTATCTCAATAGAAGTTGTTTTTGGGCAGTGGCTTTAGGGCTACTGCCTTTTTTTATTTTTTCTTACCCCCTTCCTTTTTATTTCCCCACCTTTTCAAAATAAGCTTGCCTATTTTTGTAGGATGTACTTGAAGCAAATCAAGCTTACCAATTTCAGGAATTACGCATTCCAATCAATAGGTTTTTCGGAACGCCTCAACCTTATTTCAGGGTTAAACGGCATGGGCAAAACCAACTTACTTGATGCAGTTTATTACCTGTGCATGGGCAAAAGCCATTTCCAGAGTACGGATAAAAACGTGGTAAAAAAAGGAGAAGCTTTCTTCCGATTGGAAGGTGATTTCCTGTTGGAGAAAGATGAAAAAATAGTGGCAAAAGTAGTGCCCAGTGAACAAAAAACAATCGAAAGGAACAATACCCCATACCCTCGTATTTCCGAACATGTTGGGTTGCTGCCCATTGTTTTCATGGCCCCAGATGACACGGCATTGGCCCTGGAGGGAAGTGAGGAGCGGCGGCGTTTTATGGACAACTCGCTATGTCAACTTGACCAGCAATACCTAGAATCACTGGTGGCTTATAATAAGTTACTTGAAAAAAGAAATGCAATACTTAGGCAATTTGCTGCACATGGTGGCTTCAACCAAGTTTTAATTGAAACCTACAACCATCAATTGACGGAGCCAGCTACCTATGTTTTTGAAAAAAGAAAATGGTTTAATTCACTTTTTCAGCCGCTTTTCAATCATTTTTATGCTTCGATTAGTCAAGAAGCAGAGCCAGTTGAATGCAACTACCGTTCACAGTTGTATGATTCAGGTCTAGAGCATTTACTTACGAATAGCTTGGAGAAAGACCGTCAATTGCAGCGAACAAGTTGTGGGATTCATCGTGACGACCTAGCTTTTCACCTAAAAAACTTACCCCTCAAGCGATTTGCATCGCAAGGCCAACTTAAATCTTTTGTGATTTCGATGAAACTTGCGCAATACGAATTGTTGAGGCAACACAAACAAAAACTGCCCATTTTATTACTTGATGACTTATTTGACAAATTAGATGACCGACGTGCAAGCCAGTTAATTGAGCTATTGGTCAATGGTGATTTTGGGCAAGTTTTCATTACCGACACCCATCCTGAGCGGGCAGCAGAAATGACAAGTAGTTTCAATGGCGACTATAAAAAATTTATGGTTGAAAACGGAGTTGTTTTGGAATGACTATTAGGTTTTCAACAGTATTTTGGTCATCATTTTGCCTCCAATTTGGACTTGAACAAAGTAAATGCCTGGTGAAAAATTAGACGCATCTATTTTGATCGAATTAAATTTGGCATCCATTTTTATGTCCTTGACACTGTGCATTTTTTGGCCAATTGCGTTCAGGACATTTACTTGGAAACTCTCAGAAAAAAATAACCCTCCTTCGAACAAAATTGAAAAACTTTGATTTGTTGGATTGGGCTGAATTTCAAAATTTAGCTTTACCTCAGAGTTTTCATCTGTTGCGCTCGACATCCCAATGTCATGCGGAGAAGGCATCCCGATTGGAGCAATCCATTTTAAAGTATCTGGTTCAGGTGCTGGTTCAACAATGACGATTTTTGTCTCTCCTTCAGTTACCTCCAATATCTGATTGGCAGCCACATTCTCAAAACTATCAATAATTCCACTTGGCCAATTCAAGGTTAACAAGTCAACTAGCCCCGCACTCCCAAGACCAACGTGCTGCACTAAACTGTTTTGAGATGCCCAGCCACTTCCACCATTTACCTCTTTGACCAAAGTTCTGTCTCCTATTTTAAACAGAAGCCTTGCACCAATTCCAGCGCTATTCGATTCAACACCGTTCAATTTTACCTTCAACCAATTATTCTCATTTGAATCATTGTTTCTGAAAAGTTGGTTGCCCAAAACACCTGAATTGTTGGCCAATAAAATGTCAATCCTGCCATCATTATCAAAGTCAAAACAACCAAAACCATAGCCAGCTTCCATACTTTGCAAAGGTGAATCTGCGCTCACAACAGAAAATGTGTTATTCCCATTATTTCTATAAAGCAGATTAGGTTTGGGAGAAAAATAGCCATCGTTTGCGACGTAGATATCTTGCCAACCGTCATTATCAAAGTCAAAAAAACTGCACCCCCACCCCATTCCAGTATCCCCTACTCCAGCTGTTTGGCTAATATCCGTGAAGCTGCCATTGCCATTATTTAACAACAGGGTATTAGCCCCTAAATTGGTAATGTAAATGTCAAGCCAGCCATCGTTGTTCACATCACCGACATCCACGCCCATACCCATTGCTGCGATGTTGGCACCTGAAATAACTGAAACATTGGAAAATGTGCCGTTGCCATTGTTTCGATAAAGTATATTTGGAATGTTAGCATCATGTGTTAGATAAAGGTCCGGGTCGCCATCATTGTCATAATCAACGAAAACTGCACCCATTGAAATAGACGGATCCGAAGCCCCAGAGATAATGGTAATATTTGAGAATGTGCCATTGCCATTGTTGTGATATAGAATGTTTTCCATGCCAAGCCTTGCAAGGTAAATATCCAGCCAGCCATCCATATCCACATCAGCCAAAAGTGCCGCCTTTACTTTTGTCCCAGTTCCGACTCCAGCAGATAATGCCATGTCAGTAAAAGTACCATCTTGATTATTGAAGAACAAGGAATTTCCTTCATCCCGAGCTGCAATGAAAAGATCGAGCCACCCATCATTATTCAAATCGCCCCATACGGCAAATTGTGCTGAATTGCTCGTTGTAATGCCTGCCATCTCGGTTGCATTCGCAAAACTGCCGTCGCCATTATTCCTATAAAGTTGCCCGCCTAATATACTTCTAGTCGCAAAAATATCGTCCAACCCATCATTGTTGTAGTCAGCAATGGCAACTCCATTGTTCAAGCCAAGTTGAACAATTCCAGCCTCCTGTGTAATGTCGATGAAATCGACTTGTGCTTGATTGTATTGCCCAAAAAAGGAGCAAAAAATAAGAAGCAAGTAACACTTCTTCATTTGGAAAATGAATTTTCACAAATTTAATAAGCGTCAGGAATTTCCAAAGCAAGTTTATTTATACATTTCACAAAAACAAAAATGAGTCTATTGTAATTTGGTGAATCAAAAATCCCTACCTTTGCGCCGCTGTAACTGATTTCCGTAATCACTAACGGCTAAAAACAGGCTCATGGGATGAGTTGATGTTTTTTTCAAAATGGTTTTACAAAATTCCAATTTGTTGAAAATCAACAAGTTACAGCAACATGAGCGGTGTTTTTTGCGCAATTTTTTAGTTTTAATGGCAGTTTATTTAACGAACGAGAAGAAGCAAGAAATCTTCCAAAAGTACGGCGGTAACGAAAACAATACCGGTTCAATTGAAGGACAAGTCGCACTTTTCACCTACCGCATCAAAAGCCTTTCCGAGCATCTCAACAAATTCAAGAAGGACCACGCTACTCGTCGCAGCCTAATCATGATGGTTGGTAAGCGTAAAAGCCTGCTTGAGTACCTCAAGCGCAAGGACATTACCAAGTATCGTGCGCTGATTCAGGAGCTAGGCCTACGTGGTTAAGAAAACAAAACCGGAACAGCGCACATCTAAGTAACCTGTTCCGGTTCTTTTTTCATTTCATTAAAACAGAAACGATTGCAACTGGGGCACTGCCCCTTTATTCGTTGCTTTTATACTCAAATCCCGATAATACGGGTTCTGGCTTTTAGCTGGATATGAACAGTAACTACAGTATCATTATATAATCCGGTCTGGCAAACGGCTAGGCCACAATCACTCAAGTTTAAAATGGGTAAACAAATTCCAACAACCACCTCGTTTAACTTGCCTGATGGCAAAGAGGTGACCATCGAAACGGGCAAACTTGCTGCCCAAGCCGATGGGTCTGCCGTCATTAGGGTCGGCAACACTATGCTGCTGGCTACCGTTGTCGCAGCAAAAACCGTCAAAGAAGGCCAGTCATTTTTTCCGCTTTCTGTTGACTACATGGAAAAATTTGCTGCAGCGGGTCGAATCCCCGGCAATTTCTTCCGCAGGGAAGCCAAACTTTCCGACTACGAAGTACTGACTTCCCGCCTTGTCGACCGTGCTATTCGCCCACTCTTTCCTGATGGTTTCATGGAAGAAACCCAAGTTATCATTCAGTTGATTTCTGGCGACAAGGAAGAATTACCAGATGCTTATGCAGCGTTGGCGGCTTCTGCTGCACTTACCCTCGCTGATATTCCTTGGCAAGGCCCAATTTCCGAGTGCCGTGTTGCCCGCATCAATGGTGAATTTGTCGTGAACCCAAGTAAAACTGCCTCCGCAAATGCAGATTTGAACATCATAGTTGCGGCAGATTTGAAAAACATCATGATGGTGGAAGGCGAAGCCGCTGAATGTTCTGAACACGACTTGGTTGCTGCCATCAAAGTTGGACACGAAGCCATCAAAGTACAGTGCAACGCCCAATTGGCGCTTGCTCAAAAAGTTGGTGGAGTAGCTTTGACAAAGCGGGAAGTGCCAGAAATATATGAGAACGAAGAAATCAAAAGCCGAGTTGCTGAACTAGCCAAGGACAAGATTTACGAAGTTGCAAAAGGTTTCCTAGACAAAGGGGAACGGAAAAAAAAGTTTGCAGAAATTGAAGAAAGCGTCATAGAGACCTTCACAGCCGAAAAGGACGAAGAGTTCATGGAGGAGCACAAAGGCTACATCAAAGAATGTATCGGAAGCTTGAAGAAAAAAGTGGTACGAAACATGGTGCTGACCGATGCTGTTCGTCTGGACGGACGTAAGTCTGATGAAATTCGCCATATCTGGTGCGAGGTGGATTATCTTCCTTCACCACACGGATCATCTCTTTTCACTCGTGGTGAAACTCAATCTTTGACCACTGTCACTCTTGGTACAAAACTCGATGAGGCCATGATAGATACAGCTATGGAACTGTACCATGAGAAGTTTATTCTTCATTATAATTTCCCACCATATTCTGTTGGTGAAACAAAGCCACTTCGGGCACCAGGCCGTCGAGAAATTGGCCATGCCAATCTCGCCAGCCGTTCATTGAAAATGATGATGCCGGATTCATTCCCGTACACGGTTCGGGTGGTTTCTGATATCCTCGAAAGTAATGGATCTTCATCAATGGCGACTGTTTGCGCTGGGTCTCTGGCACTTATGGACGCTGGGGTTCCATTCAAAAAACCAATGTCAGGTATTGCCATGGGTATGATTGCCGAAGGTGAAAAGTACGCCATCCTCAGTGACATTCTTGGTGACGAGGATGCACTTGGTGATATGGACTTCAAAGTAACCGGCACTGCTGATGGCATTTGTGGCTGCCAGATGGATATCAAAATCGATGGGTTGAGCTACGAAGTTTTAGAACAAGCATTGGTTCAGGCTAAACAAGGCCGTATCCATATTTTGTCGAAAATGGCAGAAGCGATGGCAGAACCTAGGGAAGACCTCAAACCACATGCACCTCGTATTGTGGAAATGTTTATCGACAAGAGCTTTATCGGTGCTGTGATTGGGCCAGGTGGTAAAATCATTCAGGAAATTCAAAGCACAACTGGTACTATCATCAATATCGAAGAAATCGGTGACCAAGGCCGTGTTACTATCGCCAGCCCAAACAAGGCCAATATTGATGCGGCACTTTCTAGGGTGCGCCAAATTACCTTCACGCCATCAGTTGGTGATGTTTACGAAGCTGTTGTAAAAACAGTTATGCCGTATGGCGTCTTTGTTGATTTCAGCGGAAAAAGCGGTCTTCTTCACGTTACTGAAATGTCGCACACCCGTATTGACAAAGTTGAAGACGTTTTCCAAGAAGGCGACCCTGTGAAAGTCAAACTGATTGGTATTGATAAAACAACTGGTAAATTCCGACTTTCCCGAAAGGCTCTGATGGTAAAACCAGATGGCACGATGCCAACTGACGATGAATACCTTGACAACGGTGATGGCGGAGGCGGCGGAAACCGTGGAGGTGGTGGCCATCGTGGTGGCGGAAACCGTGGAGGTGGTGGCCATCGTGGTGGCGGAGGCGGTGGAAGAAGATAGTCTCTTTCTTTTTACATCCTCTTTTTTTATGATAATTTGATTTTCAATAGAATAAATTGCGGCCAGGTTTTTCAATCTGGCCGCTTTTCATTTTGAAAAACAGGTTAGACAGTGAGTTTTTTCAAATTATTTGGCTCAATACAAACTTGGATATACCTTTGAACGGTAGAGCAAAACCTAACCATAACTGAATTCTTTAACATCCTGATACTCAAAAAATGAGAAACCGTGCCATCATCAACAATGTAAAACCCTTACTTTCCGACGGCAATTATTACATCAAGCGAATACCCGGTGAAGAGGTAAAAGTCACTGCAGATATTTACTGCGATGGCGATGAATTGCTAAGGGCAGCTGTCATTTATCAGCTTGTAGGTGAGGCCAATTGGCATGAAGCTAATTTGACACCAACCCAAAATGAACAATGGGAAGGAACTTTCAATGTTGAAAAAATTGGTTTTTACCACTACCGTATCGAAGCTTGGGTAGACCATCTAGCTACTTGGCACCATAGTTTCCAGTGGAAAAGCAACGCTGGCCAAAACTTAGCAAACGACTTGCTGATTGGCACTGGATGGCTGAAAAAAGCAGCTGAACAGGCCGACAAAGCCACTTCCAAATTATTACATAGTTGGGTAAAAATCATGGAAAACCCTGCTAAATACAAGGAAGCATGTGAATTGCTTTTGAGCGAAGAAGCTAGCAAAATTTTAGGGAAGTGCCAGTTGAAATTACATCCGACCGTCTTTGACAAAAACATGCTCGTGCGTGTTGGTCGACCTAAAGAGCTGTTTAGTACTTGGTACCTGATGTTTCCACGCTCTTCAAGTCCAATTGAGGGGCAACATGGCACCTTGAAGGATTGCAAAGCCCTTCTTCCTCGGATAGCTGATATGGGATTTGATGTGCTTTTCTTGCCACCTATTTTTCCTATTGGAAATACCAACCGTAAAGGCAAAAATAACAGTGTAGTTCATGAGCCTAACGACGTAGGCTCACCTTGGTCAGTGGGAAATGCCGATGGAGGGCACATGACTGTTAACCCTTTGCTTGGAAATATCAAAGACTTTGAGGCACTTGTAAAAGATGCCAGAAAACTTGGGATTGAACTGGCTTTGGACATTAGCCTGCGTTGCTCAGCCGATCATCCGTACACCAAGTCACACCCAGATTGGTTCAATTTGATGCCCGACGGCCGCTTGGCAGTCGAGGAAGTACCTCCTCTGAACTATCAGGATATCGTAGATTTCAATTTTGAGTGTGACGATTGGCAAAATCTCTGGGAGGAGTTGAGAAAAATCTTCCTGTTTTGGGCTGAAAAAGGGGTAAGGATTTTCTATGCCAGCACACCTCATCATCAGCCATTTGGATTTTGGAACTGGCTAATTGTTGAAGTGCAAATGGCATACCCCGATGCCATTTTCCTCTCAGGTGCGTTTACCCGCTCAGTCATCCAAGAGGAATTGGCAAAAGTTGGTTTCAACCAATCATTCACATATTTCATTTGGCGAAATTCAAACAAAAACGATATCCAACAGTACGTTTCTGAACTGATCAACGGAGATACCAGTGAATACCTTCATCCAAATTTCTTCACTAACACCCCGGATATTTTACCCAGCTATTTGGCGCAAAAAGGAGAGAATGCGTTTTTGCTTCAATATGCTTTGGCATCCATGATTTCATCAAATTGCGGTGTTTACGGCCCAGCGTTTGAATTGATGTACAACCAACGATTCCCTGGCAGCAAAGAGCGTTACAACCATTCTGAAAAATATGAAATTGCCAACCACGACTGGTCAAAACGAAACAAACTCACGGACTTTATTACTAAATTGAATCAAATTCGCCGTGAAAATCCTGCATTGCACAATGTTTTTAACCTCACCTTTACAGGTACTGATAATGACCATCTACTGAGCTTTGTTAGAGCAACTGACGACCGAAAGAGCATTATTTGGTGTATCATAAACCTAGATGCTGAGCACAGCCATGCTGGCTACGTTGAAGTGCCACGGGAATTACTGGGATTAAAAGGAAAGTGGTTTAATCTAGAAGTTACCGACCTGCTTACCAACGAGACATACCATTGGTTCAATGATTGGAATTTCGTCGAACTCCGTATCGACAAATATCCACTACATATCTTGAAGATGGATATTTAAAGCAAAAGGGGCGATTCAGATGAAATCGCCCCTTTTTTTATTAGTCTTCAATTGGTCGTAAAACCGCTGATGGTTTAAACTCCCAATTCATTAATTTATAGAAATCGAAAGCATGAGGATTTAAAAGGTATTTTTTTGCTTTTTCATAATCATTATGGTTCAAAACATGAAGGTCACTTAAAACCAATCTTGCAAATTCAGTATTGATGTCCACCAATCGAGGCGGAATCTTACCGGTCTCATCCTCAATGTCTTTCATGAAAATGGGAACAATGTCAGCCATTCTAGTAGTCGAGACAATGCACCCCTTCATACCTTGTTCATACAGTTTTTTCACACCCATGCCCAACACTGTGCAAAGCGTCAAGTCAAAGGCCACTGGCCGGCAGCATCGCAGTTCATAACCCAGCTCTACTGGCCGGCTTTTGATGTCAATATTAAGCTCCTTCAGTTTGCGTTGCAAAAGCACATTGATGATATGCGCCTTGCTCACGTTGCCTAATTCTGGATGTCCGTGCGCATCAAATGTGAACGTGATACCGCAATTCCGGATTACCTCTTCGTCCATGATATGAAAAACACCTTCGCTGACGATAGCCACACCGTGATCCACGTGATTGATTTTGCGTTTAATCATGGACGAGATGATCAAGTCAACTATCAGGTCTAGGGTCACATCAACCTTGTTGAACATCTCAGGGATAATGATGATGGGATAGTGGCAACTTGCTCCAATTTCAAAAGCTAAGTGCCCGGCCGAACGCCCCATCGAGCTAATCACAAACCAGGTGCTACTGGTGCGGCTATCTTCGTAAATGGTATTCCCAATCCTAACGCCCTCGTCCTTGGCCGAGTTGAAACCAAAAGTAGGCATGAGGTCTGGCAATGGTAAGTCGTTGTCTATGGTTTTCGGAACGTGGATATTCTGGATATTGATGTGCTTGCTCTCCAACCACTTTGTCAGGCGGTTGCTTGAGGAAGCCGTGTCATCCCCACCAATTGTTACCAGTAGTTTGACATTGTTGTTGACAAAAAAATCAGCAGAAAACTCATGGTCCTTTGGCTTGTAACGGCTCATTCGAAGCGTTGAGCCACCTCTGGGAAAGATTCTGTCTGCGTAATGAAAATCAATGTTGACAACATCTGCATTGCCATTGAAGAGGTTTTTGAATCCATCATGAATACCAATCACATTGTATCCATCTTTCAAAAAAACCTTGGCAATCGTGGAGATTACAGTATTGATACCTGGGGCTGGCCCGCCTGCGCAAAGTATTGCAATTGATTCTTTCATGTGAATGCTGAGTTAGTGTTAATGAAACTACAAGACCGAAATGTAATAAGATTCAGCTAAACCCAACATGAAATTTTAATTGCAAAAAAACTTCTTAGTTAAAATTTACAATAACTGGCAGCCTGGCTTGCACCCCTTTCATTTTTAGCCAGCCCTTAATTTGCTTGTAGTTAGGGTAAATTTGGCTCAATTCACGCTCCATAGCTTTCGCTTGTATGCCGTTGTCCTCATTTTCGCCAGTCAACTCTTGGATAAGTTCTTGCATGGGGTCTGCCATCTTGGGATATTCCTGTAAACGGTATTTTTCAATCCCAGCAAGTTCAGCTGCTGAAGCTAATGCCATGTCAATGTTCCCAATATCATCAACTAGGCCGATTTGTTTAGCTTTTTCGGCTATCCAAACACGGCCTTGTGCAATTTGATGCACGCTATCAGTCGTCATATCACGACCATCAGCCACTCTTTTCAAAAAAGTAGCATACATAGCTTGGGTTGAGTACGTCAGTTGCTCTGCCTCAACAGGGGCAATGTCGTAAAATGGATTTACACCGGTACTGTATTTGGCCGTTTTGACTGTGTCCCAATGAATACCCAATTTTTCATCAAATAATTTGGAGGCATTTGGCATCATGCTGAAAACCCCAATTGAACCGGTCAAAGTATTTGGTTCAGCATAGATTTTATCGGCATTACAAGCAATATAGTACCCTCCAGAAGCTGCATAATCGCCCATTGATACCACAATTTTTTTACCAGCTTCCTTGTTCAATTGGAGCTCTCGCCAAATATTTTCAGATGCAATTGCGCTACCACCACCTGAATTTATCCGTAGCACGATTGCCTTTATTTTGTCGTCTTTCCTTATTTCACGAAGTATTTTTACATAGTCTTGGTCAACGATGGTGCCACGACCGCCTTGATCCATTAGTATATCACCTTCGGCAAATACTAGTGCAATCCGGTCTTTGGCTTTGTAGTCCCTTTTCTTCGTAAAGCTGGCGGCATAATCTTCCAAAGTCACAATGTTCAATTTGTCATCAGCGTTTATTCCTATTCTTTTTTTCATTTGCTCGATAATCTCATCAGTATAACCAACCTTATCCACCATACCCAGATTCAAAGCATCTTCCGCTGTCCTTACTTTTAACCCATCTGCGATGCTACGCAAAGTATCCACTTCAATGTGCCTTGATGCACCAATATCGGTTAGGATATTTTTATAGACAGGCTCCAAAAATTCCCGCATTTGGAGCCGGTTTTTATCGGTCATTTTATTGAGTCGGAAAGGTTCTGTGGCGCTCTTAAAATCGCCTGCATAAAAGACTTCCATCTTGACCCCAATCCTGTCCAGCATATCCTTGAAAAATGGAATCATTGCTGAAAATCCATGAAAGTCAATGTTTCCAAGTGGATTTATATAAACAGTATCTGCCGCTGAGGCAAGGTAGTAGGCACCCTGCGAATAATATTTCGAATTGGCAATTACGAATTTGCCGCTTTCCCTAAATTTTGCAATTGCCTTTCGCAGAGTAGCAGCTGAAGCCATTCCCATACCTAGGCCATTTTCAGGATTAAGATAGATGCCTTTAATCTTGTCATCTTGAGCTGCGTGATCCAGTGTCTCAACGATGTCAGTCAGGCCGAGCACATCTTTTTGCTTCAGTGAAAAAGCGTTTTTTTCAACATTGTTGGTTAGTTCTGGCACTTGTTGGTCAAAGGACAATTTGAGCACTGTTTTGTCAGAAACTGAAACAGATTTGTCTCCACTGCTGCCGGCGGCAATACCGATGAATAGCAAAATGAAAAAAAGTAGCCCAAATGCCAAGGATACTCCGAGACAAGATGCAAGAACATTTTTGAGGAATTGACTCATTTTATGAAGATAAATGATGAAATACTAAATGTAAATTGGCAAACAGCGAAAGTAGCTCACGGTTATTGGGTGCTGAGTTTTTATAGATGAAAGCATTATTTGCAAATACAAAGGGCTATTTTTCAGGTAGAAACACTTCAGCCATCATACATCTTGCACTACCACCTCCATAGGTCTCAATGGTTGGAATTGGCGAATGTAAAATATTGGTGTGTTTGTTTATCTGAGCAATTTGCGACTCATTTAATGATTCAAAAGCCTGACTTGACATCACCAAAAAAGTCTCGCCTTTGGCATTTCGAACTTGCAGCATGTTGCCAGCAAAATGCATCATCTGGTCCAAGGAGATTTCAATGATTTCTTTTCCAGTTGCCTCGAATTTTTTGTGGAGTAACTCTTCTTCCAACTCGCTTTGTACCGTTTCCAAACAGATGATTACGAAAGTTTCACCCAATGCCATCATCACATTTGTGTGGTAAACCTCCATCCCATCAGCATCCACTGCATGAAAGGGCACAGCTGTGTAACCCATCAATTTGCAGAACCTTTGCAGTAAATCATGGTGCGTCCTGGGGCTAAGGCAAGCGTACACCAGTTTGTTTGGCCGGTCAATAATCATGCTACCAGTGCCTTCCAAATATTGGTCAATTTCTTCGTATTCCTGCAACTGCAGTTTTTGTTCCACCCGGAATGCATCTTGAATTTGGCGGATTATGTCTTCCCGGCGCTCCAACCGACGGACAACTGCGGTCATTGGGTAGGTCACAATTGTCCCATTTTGATGGAAGGTCACCCAGTTGTTGGGGAAAACAGCATCTGGTTTCAAGGGGCGGTTTGTGTCTTCGGCTACGATGACGTTTACCCCTACAGAACGCAATTTTTCCACGAAAGCATCAAACTCTATAATTGCTTTGCGGCTAATCTCAGTTTGAGAAATTGAATTATCGTTGGTTTGAAATGCATTGCTAGCTGCCGTTTCATCATTGAAGCCAAAATTGGCCGGGCGTACCATCAATATATTTGAAGTTGTCTGTGCTGTTTCTTTTAGCATCTTGCTGTTTTAAGTTTCCTGGCGCAAATAACCAGCTTTTTCAATAAAAAATGGGCAAGACCAGAAATTTGCAGCTGCCTTTTGCTAAAATTGCCGAAACCTACTTCATTATTACACTCACCAATTTTTTTATCATGAAAAACACTCGACGTTCGTTTGTGAAAAAACTGGCAGCGGGAGCTTTTGCCGCTGGCTTTATCCCCAAACAAGCCTATGCTGAAGGGAAAGTAAAAGTGCTGGAATATGAAAAGGCCTACCAGAAATTTTCCGCAAATGATAAAATTAGAGTGGCCTGTATTGGCATGGGTATTATGGGCTTCAACAATTGCCGCACCACCGTTGAAGTCCCTGGGGTTGAGTTGGTAGCGACTTGCGATTTGTATCAAGGTCGCCTCGACCGTTCGAAAGAAGTTTTCGGTAACCAGTTGTTCACTACCAAAAACTATCAAGCTATCTTGGAAAGGAAGGACATTGATGCAGTCATAATTGCCACCTCCGACCATTGGCACGACCATATTGCCATTGCGGCCTTACAGGCAGGCAAAGCAGTTTATTGTGAAAAACCAATGGTACAGCATTTGGACGAAGGCAAGGCTGTAATTGAGGCACAAAGAAAAGCTGGGAAAGTGCTGCAAGTAGGCAGTCAAGGAGTGAGTGGCCTGGTTCAGCGCAAAGCAAGGGAGCTATTTGCTTCTGGGGTCATCGGTCAATTAGTTGCCGCAGAAGCTTGGAATGACCGTCAATCTTCGAATGGGGCTTGGCAGTATTCCATACCAACCGATGCTTCTACGAAAACGGTTGATTGGGAAAATTTTATTGGTGATGCCCCTAAAATGCCCTTCGACGTAAACCGCTTTTTTCGCTGGCGCAATTATCAGGATTACGGTACTGGAATTGCTGGGGACCTTTTCGTGCATTTGTTTTCAGGAATCCACAATGTAACTGGATCTGCGGGGCCAGAAAGGATTTATGCCAGTGGTGGCACCCGATACTGGAAGGATGGCCGTGATGTTCCTGACCTGATGCAGGCCATTTTTGACTACCCTGAAGCTAAAACGCATCCTGCTTTTAACCTGCAGCTTCGGGTAAATTTTGAAAGTGGTGATGGTGGTGGACAAAAAACCCGTTTTGTCGGGACAGATGGCGTCATTGAACTGCGGGGTGGAAGCGTCATTGTGACCCGGCATAAACTTGACACTATGCCGAGTTATGGCGGCTGGGATAGTTTTGACACATTCACCAGCGCCCAACAGAAGGAATATGAAGCATGGTTTAAAGCCAAGTACCCCAGTCTGCCACCAGCTATCCAAGAACCTGCTGAACAGGTTTACAAAGTGCCTGAGGATTACAGCGACCACTACGAACACCATTTTAATTTTTATGATTGCATCAGAAATGGCGAGACCCCTGTAGAAGATGCTGTGTTTGGGATGCGAGCGGCCGCACCTTCACTAGCGGCAAATTTGAGTTATTTTGAAAAAAAAGTAGTACACTGGGACCCAATTAACATGTCTTTGAAATAGAGACGAATTTCAGCCAAATCTTACGACATAACTTTATTAGTAAACATTGAACAAACAATACCTGCTGCCACTCCTGCATTCAAGGATTCGGCACCTCCACCCTGCCCTCTCGGAATGGAAATACGGTGTGTGAGTTTTAATTGAATTTCAGAAGAAAGCCCATTGCTTTCATTCCCAATCGCAATGATGGCTGGACACAGGAGTTGTTCGGAAAAAATGGAACTGCCATCTAACACGGTACCGTAAACGGGAGTTTCAGGAAGTCTTGCCAGTAAATCTTCAAATTCAATTTCCATATATTTAACCCGTAGAAAAGCTCCCATGCTTGACTGCACTACCTTGGGATTAAATACCTCTACACTGCCAGGTGAGCAGAAGACCCACGGTATTCCGAACCAATCTGCTATGCGAAGAATCGTACCTAGGTTACCTGGGTCACGGATGTCATCAAGGTACAAGGAGAGTTTTGGGGAAATTTTATTTTTTTCAAAAAGTTGGTTGGGTTGTTTTGCCACCAAAAAAACTTGATTTGGGGTCGAAAGCAGTGAGATTTTTTTGAGTTCACTTTCTGTTACTGGTACTATATTATCAACTGCTTTGAGCAGGTTTGCGTTTTGCGACAACCATTCAGAAGTAGCAACTACCATCTCTACATCTAGAGCATTGCTTATCAATGTCTCATTTGCCAATTTGACGCCTTCCACTATGAAATTGTGGTACTTTTGGCGGTATTTGCGCTCACGCAAAGATTTAAGGTATTTTAACTGATTGATGGATAATTTCATGTCCAAATTCAGGTTAAGCATTCAAAGGGTTTGAAAAAATCAATTGTTTTCTAAAATGAAATTCAAGAATCGCCATTTCTTTTTCCTAGTGCTTGCGGCAGTGCTTTGCAGTTGCAATACTACCCAGTTTTTGGACAAATCGAAAGGTGAACAATACTTGCGCAAAAACATCATTGAGCTTGATGAATCGAATGGGAAGGTCAAAAACAAATCAAACCTGGTTGCTGAATTGGCAAAGCTTTATGTCAAAAAGGAGAATCGAAAAATGTTTGGCATTCCAAGGCAATATTTCTACTATGTTTCACAAGATACGTTTGACAAGTCAAAATTTGGATTAGCATTTACAAGATGGGAAGCTAAACGGGGCGAATTACCTGTCTTTTTTGATTCTGCCTCCGTGGAAGAAACGAAGTTGGCTATGGAGTCCTATTTGCAAAGCAGGGGTTATTTTTTTGCACACGTAAACTACAAGGTCAAGTCAAACAAAGACACTACGAAAGCTACTGTAACCTACGAAGTCCATCCTGAAGCTAGGTTTACAATAGATTCTTTGGAATTTCAGAGCAAGGATACTGCCATACTCCGTATCCTAAATGAAATCGCACCAAGCTCCCTTCTGAAGCCCGGCAATCCTGTTGATGTGAAACTTTATGACCAGGAAGTTGCTCGAATTACCAAGCACTTGCGGGACAATGGTTACACCTATTTTTACCCACAATACATCTCGACCCTTGAAGGGTTTGACAGCTCAAATGTGGAGAGGACAGTCAGCATTCGATTAAAAGTGCTGACTCCGCCCAAGCTTGAAAACAATGTCAAATACACGATAGGGAACATTTACGTATTCCCAGATTATGACCCAAATACTGACCAAATCAAGCCTGACACACTGATTGATGGATTATTTTTTGGTACTAGCGGAAAAGAGTTTAGGGTAAAACCAAGAACCTTAGCCAGTTCAATTTTTATCCGAACCGGTGAAATTTATAGCCAAGAAGCACTGGATAATTCCATGAGGCAATTGGGAGCACTGGGTGTATTCCGCCCACCAACACTCCGGATGGAGGAAGACTCCAAAAATCCCGGAAACCTCAACATTTTTATCTTTTTGACAGCCAATAAAAAATGGGAAATTGGTTGGGAAGGCGGTTTTAGCACCACTGAAAGACCAGCGCTTGGAAACAAAAACCTCATCGGTGTTTCATTCAATCCTTCGCTGCGCAATCGAAATTTTCTACGAGGAGCTGAACTTTTGGTGGCCAATTTGAATTTTGGGGCAGAGTTCAACTTTTTTAGTGGCAAAGATGAATTGGTTAATTCTTTGGATTTTAGGTGGCAAAACGACCTTTATTTCCCAAGATTTAGTGACTACTTGGGGATTTGGGGGCGGCTGGAAAAATGGAAAATCACTGGCCCACAATTCAACAAAAACCTAAGACAAAAGGCGACTAGCCGTGCTTCTGCCAGTTACAATTTATTGGACTTGAGGGGCAACTATACCCTTCAATTCACTAACCTTTCCTACGGGTATGACGTCCCTGTATCCATCAACCACCAAGTATCCATCAATCATTTTGGGATAGACCTTGTACTGCCGAGAATTGTGCCGGGTTCTATTTTTGATTCTTTGTTACAGAAAAACCCTGCCTTGCGCACCAGTTTTGACAAACAGTTTATTACAGGTTTTTTGTTTAGGGACATCAATTTTGTGTACACGAGCCCACCTAAACCAGCCGGAAGTTCGTGGTATTTCAGGGGTTATTTTGATATTTCCGGTATAGAAGTGATGGCTGCTAATGCAGTTTACGATGCAATTTCAGGGAACAATACCAGCTTTAAAGTAAAAGGGGTAGACTTTTCCCATTATGCGAAACTGGAGTTGGACGGCAGGCACTATTGGCAATTCGGTACTAATCGAAGTTTAATTTTAAGATTGAACGCAGGCATGGCTCTTCCATTTTACAAGTCGAATTCAATACCCTATGTCAAACAGTTCTATGTGGGTGGGCCTTATGATATTCGGGGTTGGTACACACGTGAGTTAGGACCAGGACTTTACAAAGACTTGACTACCAACGATGCAAGCAATAGAAACTTGTTTTATCAAGCAGGTGATATAAAATTGGAGTACAACCTAGAGTATCGATTTCTTGCTGCACGCCCATTTGGCATGTTCAATATATATGGTGCCGTTTTCTTGGATGGTGGTAATGTATGGACAAAGGATTTCGACCCAGATAGGGTTGGTTCCCGTTTCACACTTAGGCAAAAGATAAATGAGAAAGGCCAAATTGAGGAAGATGCATTTTACAGAGAGATGGGAATTGCAACTGGTTTTGGATTGCGCTTCGATTTCAGCTATTTTATTTTTCGACTCGATTTTGGAACGCCCATTCGGAACAATTACCCTGACCCAGCGCGTGCTAACTCCTATTTTATTGATCCAAAATTGTGGAAAATCAATAGTGTAGGTGATGTATTTAGGAAGTTCAATAACAATATTCGTTACCAGTTAGCGATTGGTTATCCATTTTGAATTGCATTAAAAAAACATAACTTGTTCAAAATCTAAACATAAAAATCGAGAATAACCAAGCTACAAAAAATCAGGCTGGCAATACCGTTGGTTGTAAAAAAGGCTAGATTCACCCTCCTCAAGTCATCTGGCTTCACTAATTTATGTTGATAGAAAAGTAAACCTCCAAAGAATGCAACAGCACAATAACTCAACCATCCTAATTGAGAGTATTCATTAACAGCCATCCAAATTCCATAGGCCACGAAGATGGTACTGAAGAAATGTAAAAGTTCTGACACTCTAAGAGCCCTAGTTTTACCAAGCACTGCTGGTACCGAGTTTAAATTGTTATCTTTATCAAATTCCTCATCCTGCAGCGCATAAACAATATCAAATCCAGCCACCCAAAGGAAAACGGAAATAGAAAATAATATTGGTAAATAAGCGAAATGTCCAACCACTGCTAGATAGGCACCTATTGGGGCAAGCGATAACCCCAAACCCAAAACAAAATGGCATAATGATGTGAATCTTTTTGTGTAGCTATATCCCAAAACTATCACCAGCGCTACCCAACTCAATTTAAAACAAATAGGATTGATGAACCAGGTAGTTCCAATAAACAAAACAGCACTAATTATGGTGAAAACTAAAGCTGCACTTGGGGAAATCACCCCGGCTGGGATTTCACGAATCGCAGTCCTAGGATTTTTTGCATCAATTTCTCTATCCAAATAACGGTTGAAAGCCATCGCTGCACTGCGAGCAAAAATCATACATAATGCCACTAATACTAGTAGTCGCCAATCTAAAGAAGAAGTAATTGCCTGAATACCAAGAACAAAGCCAAGCACTGCAAAAGGCATGGCAAAAATGGTATGACTGAATTTAATAAGTGACAGGTATCTTTTCAAAATCAAATTTATTTCCGCAAGATTAGGGAAAAAACAAAAGAGGAGACATTGGGTTGGCAAAATGACAAAAAAAAGCCTGCACACTCTTAAGTGTGCAGGCTTTTTATCATTATGATCTAAAATAAATTAGTGCGATTGTGGGGCACCAGCAGCAGGGGCAGCAGTATTAGGATCAGCAATTACATCACCTTTAATGTAGATAATTGACTGAACAGGGTCAGTGTTAGCAGTGATAGTAACTTGCTTAGTCTGTGGACCGCTTTTGCCCTTACTATCAAAGTTAACTTTGATTTTTGCTGAAGCACCAGGTGCAATTGGCTCTTTTGGCCACTCAGGCACTGTACAGCCGCAGCTACCTTTTGCATTGCTGATAACCAATGGCTCTTTACCAGTATTCTTGAAAGTGTACTCGTGCTCTACTTTTTCACCAGCTTTTACTTTACCGAAATTGAATTCAGTTTCACTGAAAGACATAACAGTTGTTGGGCCAGTTGGAGCTGCAGGCTCAGCAGGATTGGCGTTTACACCAGGTTGTGTGATTGCTTGGCCGCCTTCAGCAGGAGCAGCAGGTTGAGTGACATCGGTGCCAGTAGAAGCGTTTGCTGTGTCGGCAGTGTCATTTTTGCAGCTTGCGAGTGCAGCTACAGTCAGCATAGTGAGAAAACCAAATTTGATTTGCTTCAACATTTTCTTAAATTTTTTTGTGATGAAATTTTTGTTGCGATGAAAACAGCGACGCAAAATTAACGAAATTTTGAAAACAAAATAAACGTGCTGTTCAGCTGTGCAAAGCTAAGCCAATCTCATGCCCAGCCCATTACAACAGCTACTGAACATGTGTTAACGGCCTGTTAAAATGACAAAGCGCCCAGGCAAATGTATTGCCCGGGCGCCTTGAACACAACATATTTATGTTCTATCAATACTTGATAGTTACCTTATAATTGTCGTTGTTGTCGTTGTCAGTTTGAGTGATCGTGTCAATCTTAACTAGGTAGTACGTATTAGTTGAGCTTTTGTAAACCGCAAATACGTCACCTTCTTGAACAATATCACTAACCAAGAAAGTACCCCAAACAACCAGGTGACCATCGATAGTAGAATTTGCTGGCACGAAGTCAGTACCGCCATCAAACATAGCTTCGATAGCTTCTTTTGAAGCAACTGCACCGAAGTCAGTGCTGCCGCTTGTGTTACCTACGAAGCGAACTTGAGTGCCATTGATGCCACCCAAACGACGGCGCCAGTTAGTAGCAGTTGAAACAGCTTGAGAATCAATTCCCATGTCACGAAGTTCAGCCATCAAGTAGCTATCGTCGCCACCAGAGCTCAATTTTGTGCCAGTGCTTGCTCCATTGTCAAGGTCAATGCCACCTTTGCCAGCAGGGCCACCTGCATTCCACAGTTGGATGGTTGCACCTGTAATGGTCGCATCAAGAGGAGTAGCCGGAGCAGTAACATTAACTGTGAAAGATACTTCGTCAGAAAGGCCACCTTCATCTTCAACTTTTACAGTGTAATCAACTACACCTTCAGTTGCTGTAACTTTAATATCAATGTCCAAGTCCATTGCGTCTGTTACATTTGCAAGTTGGTTAGGGTTAGCATCGGCCAACTTACCATTAACATTGAAGTCATCAATTGAAACCTTTACACCTGATTCGTAAACATATACGTATTTCAAGGCTTTAGTACCTTTAATAGCATTTACTGTAACAGTCACATAAGTATCAGTGCCCTCTGTAACTGATGCAGGATTAGGCCCATCAGTCAAAGAAACTACTGGAGCGAGGTCGTTTACAGTGGTACTGTCATCACCACAACCGGTGGTAAAAATGGCCGCAGAAAGTAAAAGTGAGCTGGAGAAAATCCAAAGAATTTTTTTCATGTTGATTTGAAAATTAAGTTAAGTGATTATGGTTTCCTTGTTTGAAAGATTCTGGACTTTAACTTTTGGGATTTTTGGATAATTCCTTTTGTCAAATTTCAAACCTGTTCAAACTAGATTTGTATTTAAGATAGTTAACCGTTAAAGAGGTCACAAATGGTATTTGTTCACTTTATTTGTGTAAAAATTTTGTGGTGAACCCATTTTTTGCCCCAAAAACGTGCAGAATGGTAGGAATGATGCCTGTCAAATGATTAATATTTTGTTAACAGCGCCGCAAAGAAACACATTTTATAGCGGTGTAACAAGAAACTATCTGATTTTTGGCAACAATTATTCACTAATGATTTGCTTAATTTGCAGCAAGTTCATGACTTACTTTTTCGCAATGCATTGATTATCAACGTTAATTTTTTTTATGACTATCAAAATTGAACACTCAGTCCTTGAACGTTTCCTTCGTTACGTAATAATTGATACCCAATCTGACCCAACTTCTAAATCAACTCCATCTACAGAGAAGCAAAAAAACCTGGGGAAAATATTGGTCAAAGAACTGAAAGCCATAGGGGTTTCTGATGCCAAGCTTGATAAATTTGGCTACATAATAGGAACCATTCCCTCTAATACAGATAAACAGGTACCTACAATTTGTTTTTGCTCACACATGGACACCTCTCCTGATTGTAGCGGTGAAAATGTCAAACCGATTGTTCACAAGAATTATCAAGGCACTGATATTGAACTTCCAGATGACCCAACTCAGGTACTTCGCCCAAGTGAACATCCCCATCTCGCCGACCAAATTGGAAATGACATAGTTACTGCAAGTGGGACCACCTTACTTGGGGCAGATAACAAAGCAGGTTTAGCTGAAATCATGGATGCAGCGGCATTTTTAATGTCACATCCTGAAATTAAACATGGTGAAATCAAAATCCTATTTACACCTGATGAGGAAATTGGGAGAGGGGTGGACAAATTGGATATGAAAAAACTAGGTGCCCAATTTGGTTATACAATAGACGGTGAAAAAGCGGGTTCAATCGAAGACGAGACATTTTCTGCTGATGGCGTACTGATTACAATAAATGGCGTGAGCGCACATCCTGGATTTGCAAAAGGAAAAATGGAAAGTGCCATTAAAATTGCTAGCGAAATTGTGGCTGCATTGCCCAAAGTTGGTCTTTCACCTGAAACCACCGAGGGTAAAGAAGGATTTATACATCCCGTAGTAATGGAGGGAATGGTTGAAAAAGCTACAATCCGCTTTATTATTCGTGATTTCACTGATGAAAAATTAGCAGAACATGAAGATTTGCTACGCAAAACTATGGGCAAAGTCCTTAAAAAGTATCCAAATTCTACGGCTGAATTCAAAGTAACGGAACAATACCGTAACATGAAAAAAGTACTTGACCAACATCCGGAAGTAATGGAAAATGCCGTCGAAGCCGTTCGAAGGGCTGGCTTGATGCCTCAACGTTCGAGCATCAGAGGTGGCACTGATGGATCAAGGCTTTCCTTCATGGGTTTGCCGTGTCCCAATATTTTTGCTGGCGAACATGCATTTCACTCAAAACTAGAGTGGGTCTCGGTTCAGGATATGGAGGCTGCTGTGCTTACTATTGTTCATTTAGCGATGATTTGGGAAGAAAAAGCCTAATTTTTGTTACAGGTATTTGCTGAAATAACTAGTCTTAACATTTCCAGAATTAAGTTATTAATTCTTAACAGATGCACTTGCTCCTTTAACTGGATTTTAGCAGGTGCAAGCTGATAACCCTCCTACATTGCTGAAAAGATAAAAATTTTACATCAAAACGATTCAGCCATGTTAACACCATCATTAAAATCCGTTCTGTTTGCGTTTTCTATTGTTTTAATTTTAAGCGCATGTTCACGTCCTGAAAAATTATTGGAACGTGGTAATTACGAAGATGCGATTTCGTTAAGCATCAAAAAATTGTCAGGAAAAAAGAAAAAAAATGTCAAATATGTAAAAGCATTAGAATCCGCATTCTCAAGAGCAACTCTATCGGATATGAGGGAGATAACTGTGCTCGAAAAAGAAAATAGGGATGAAAATTGGATCGAAATCAACCGGATACACCGCAGAATTCAATATCGTCAGCAACTAATTGAGCCACTGCTCCCACTTTACTCAAGTGATGGCTACAAAGCGGATTTTAAATTCGTGAAAATTGAAGATTTGGAGCTTGAATCTAAAAAGAAAGCTGCTGATTTCTGTTATTCTGAAGGTGTGCGAAACTTAGAGGAAGCAGAACAAGGAGACAAAATTGCTGCTCGCCTAGCTTTTGAAAATTTCGAAGACATCCAAAGGTATTACAAAAACTACAAAGACGAAGCTAAGCTGATGCAACGTGCTCGGGAATTAGGCAAAATAAATGTGCTTTTCAAAATAGAAAACGACAGCCGCAGCTTTCTTCCTAGAGATTTCGAAAGAGCAATTAAGCAAATAAGCGTGAGGGATTTAGAAAGTGATTGGAAGACTATTCACCTTAATGCCAACAGCAACATCAATTACGATTATACTGTTACAATGCGCTTGACGGATATTGCTGTTTCTGCCGATTTAGTTAAAGAGCGGGAGTATATCGACGACAAAACAATAGAAGATGGCTGGGAATACTTGCTTGATAAAAATGGAAATGTTAGAAAAGATAGCGCCGGAAACGATATTAAAATTCCCAAAAAAGTGCTCATCAAAGCTAGGGTCTTTGAATCCTACCAACGCAAAGAGGGTCATGTTGGAGGAGTCTTGGAGTTTTACGACAATATTGGCCGTGAAATAGTACATGCTGAACCACTTGCGGTTGATGCGCTCTTCGAAAACTATGCAGCCCGTTTTGATGGAGATAAACGAGCACTTACAGATGACTCTAAGCGTAAGATTGGCAATCAACCACGACCTTTCCCAACAAGTGAAAGCCTAATTTTACAAGCAGCAGACTTGTTAAAACCAATTGTAAAAGACAAAATATCCCGAAGCCGGGTACTGATTTAATAAAAAAATCACAAACTTGTGTTTTAAAAGGAGCGCTGTCGAATTGAGATTTCGACAGCGCTTTTACTTTTTAAGATTTAGCAATACCTTCTTCCAGTAATACCAGTGAAACACCTGGCTTCTTCCACCAATCATTCTGTTGCATTTTTTTCATTGAAACAATGCCTTTTCGATAATGGAATGATTTTCCGGAATAATATTCACTTATTTCCTCAAAGGCATCAACAGGAAGCATCTGCCAGTCCTGAAAGCTCACATACACTTGTAACTTCACATCTTCGCACAGGACTGATGGAGCTTGCAGCAAGCGCTTTTTATACTCATACCTGTAGTCATAGCGCAATGCTGAAAGGTCAGCAAGGATAGCCGAAGCCGTTGGAAAACCACCAGCACCTTTACCATAAAAAAACTGCTCGTCCGCTAAAGCGCTGGTCAAAACTACCCCATTGTACTCATTTCGAACGTTGTGTAGTAAGTGTGGTGGTTTTACAAATTGAGGAAGCACAAATGCGGCAACTTCTCCGTTGGCCTGCTTTATTGCCCTTGCGACTAATTTTATCTGGGAGCCTTGGGCTGATGCAACCTCACTATCAATTGAATTTATTCTGTGAATGCCATGACATAATAGTTTAGTGGGATGCACAACAATTCCATAGGCATGTGCAAGAAGTAAACAAAGTTTATTCAAGGCATCATGGCCTTCAACATCTAGAGCAGGGTTACTTTCAGCAAATCCAAGCGTTTGAGCCAGTTTCAAAGCCTCTTGGTAAGAAAGTTTATCGTCAAATATTTTGCTTAAAATAAAATTTGTGCTGCCATTTATTATGCCTTCCAAACCGTGCAGCAAATCATTATCATAATATTCTTCCAAATTTCGAATAACAGGAATACTTGCGCAACAAGCTGATTCATACAACAATGGAGTTTCAAATTGTTGCTGCAAATCAATCAACTCAGCTAAATTTTCAGCAACCATTTTCTTGTTTGCTGAAATGACAGCTTTGCCCCTACGGAGACTTTCACGAACAATATCAATGGCGGCATCGGAATCGTCAGTCATTTCAACGATGACATTAATCTCTTCATTTTCAATTAATTCCGATTTGTTTGTAGTAAAAAAACTCCCACTGATATTGCGAGGCTTGTCTGGGTTCTTGATACAAATCTTTGATACTTGGGCTTGGAGGGAAGGGGTATGGTTCAATACCTCAAAAACAGCACTCCCAACCACTCCGTAGCCGAAAAGGCCAATGTTCAAACTTTTTTGATAGGACATTTTGGTAAATATTTTTGTGCGTCATTAATCTTGCGCCGAACATTTACCAAGAAATAGCTGTGGTTCGCAACTTACCAAAATGAAAAAGCTCATCTGGCAAGTCGCCAGATGAGCTTAATATTTTGAAAAAGGTATGATTTTCAATTGTTAAACACTCACAGCGACTTATCTACCCTTGCAAGAGCAAGGTTGGAGTTGACACCTTATCCAGATGTGAATCTTAGGACAGGTTGTCAAGGCGTCGTAGGGCCATTCCCTCAGCCTTTCTTGATAAGTGTTGCGGATCAAGGAACTTTTGGGCAAAGGTAAAGATGTTGGTCAAGGATGCACAGTCTTTTGAGTTACAAATTTTATACCTCTAACAAAATCTGAAGCAATTCTCGCCTTAGCTGAGCTTTATTAACTGTAACTACACCATTTTTTTCGACAACTTGCCCACCTGCCAAGTTTGCCAACAAAGCAATTTCATTCGATGGTAATCCTGCACCTAAAGCTAAAGCAGCAATGCTGATAACCGTATCACCTGCTCCGCAAACATCAGCAACGTTCCGTGGTTTTGTTGGAAAAATTTGGGTATCATGACCATCATCTAGAAAAACACCAAGCTCAGAAAGTGTGATTAGCGTAATTGTACAATTTAATTTACCCTTGATGATATCTGAAGCAGTTTTCAAGTTATGTAAGTTAGGATTAACCTTCATTTGAACTGCGTCACAAACCTCTTTTAAATTAGGTTTGAAAAGGTCAACATGCGGATAGTTCCAAAAATTACGAAATTTTGGATCTACACTAACTTGAATATGAAGGGATTTGCATGCAGAAATTAAGGTTCGAATTACCTCAACAGTAAGCACACCTTTATTGTAATCTTGAAAAATTAAGCCAGTAATTGATTTTCTTTCTAATAATTCCAGGGCTCTTTTTAAGAATTGTGAAGATTCACTTTTCGTTAGTTCATGCGTGTTTTCTTTGTCTAAGCGAATTAATTGTTGTTTGCCGGAAATTATTCTAGTCTTCACAGTTGTGATTCTATC
Source organism: Bacteroidota bacterium (assembly GCA_016124585.1). Classification (GTDB taxonomy): domain Bacteria; phylum Bacteroidota; class Bacteroidia; order Chitinophagales; family Saprospiraceae; genus UBA6168. The sequence goes on from WGNL01000013.1 coordinate 151,070, forward strand.
AGAGCTGCTCATTACACCTTCGCAATCCAAGTCATGCGCCTCCATTTTGTCAAGGAGAGTTTGACCATCAGCATCTTTGCCAATTACCCCACAAAGAATTGGTATAGCCCCCAAGGCTTGTAAGTTTAGTGCAACATTTGCGGCACCGCCCAATCGATTGTCCTCTTCCAAAATTTCAACAATTGGTACAGGTGCTTCAGGTGAAATGCGGCTTGTAAAACCTGATATGTACCTATCCACCATTACATCGCCCACAACCATAATCCGTTGATTTTCAAAGGATTGAAAAATAGAATCAGGATTGGTCAAAACTTTAGACATGAGAACAGAATTAACAAAAACAAAAAAGCCGACTTCCAGTGAAGGAAGCCAGCTTATTTAACCCCAAAAAACCAAATCTTTAAGCAAATTATTTGCTTTATATCTTAAGAAAATTACTTTCAAAAATTCAAAGAAGCTTGTTAAGCTTTTGTTTGATTAAATAAATCAACGTTGCAAAGAAAAGAACTTTTATAGAACCAATCCAAATTATTTTCAATCTTTTTTCAAAAAAATGTTGGTACAAATGTTGAAAAATTCAAATACCCTTTTGTTTGCTGGGGTTTCTAAGTAACGATGTGTTTTGCAAAAAATAAAAACAAGAACACAGGAGGAAGTCAAAAATTTAAAACGAAAACATTTCAAGGGATTATTTTCTTAACAAAAACTACCTTTACCATTCATATTTTGAATTTTCTAACTTACAAGTGAAATTTATTGCATTTTCTTTCATATCCATTTTGACAGTAGGTTTTTATTGGGAAAAACATCGACCTATTGATAAAGCCTCCTTTGAAGCAAACCCCAAAAACATCATTTTAATGATTGGGGATGGAACAGGTCTGGCTCAAATATCAGCAGGTTTTTACCGAAACAACCAAAAGTTTAGCCTCGAAAGTTTCCCTGTAATTGGATTTCAAAAAACCTATTCAGCTAATAATTTAATAACTGATTCAGCAGCAGCAGCTACGGCAATTGCCAGTGGCCAGAAAACTAATAACTCAGTGCTAGGACAAGATGTGAATGGCAAACCTTGTAAGACTATTTTAGAAGAAGCCAGTGATAATGGGTTAGCTACGGGTATGGTTGTGACCTCCTCTATCCAACATGCCACTCCAGGTGGGTTTATTGCGCACAGGATTGCCAGAAATCTTTACGAGGAAATTACGCTTGACCTTCTCAATTCCAATATTGATTTCTTTATTGGTGGAGGAAAACAGTATTTTGACAGAAGGGAAAGTGATGACAAGAATTTACTTGATTCTTTGAAGTACAAAGGGTTCAATGTTTACAACTATTTCAACGATGACTTGAACAAAGTTAAGCCTGACCCCAGCAGTAAATTTGCTTTTTTTACTGCCGACAATCAACCATTACCCGCATTTCAAGGAAGGGATTATTTACCCCAAGCAGCGAAAATTGCAGCTGATTATCTTAAACTACGCAGTAACAAAGGCTTTTTTTTAATGGTGGAAGGCTCTCAAATAGATTGGACTTGCCATGCAAATCAGGTGGAACCAATGTATAGCGAATTGCAAGATTTCAATTTGACGATTGAGAAAGTCTTACAATTTGCTGAAAAGAATGGTGAAACTTTGGTGATAGTAACAGCCGATCACGAAACTGGCGGCCTTGGACTAAACGGTGGCACAGCTAGGGTCCTGAATCCAAAATTCACCACCAATGGACACACAGCTGCGATGGTACCTGTATTTGCCTTTGGCCCTAAATCTGAACTTTTTAGGGGGATTTATGAAAACACGGCACTATATTATAAAATGCGAACTGCTTTTGGGTTTTCTGAAAATTGAATGGAAAAATCCAAACCTCCATTTAATATTTGAGTTAAATGAGCAATGGAACCTAACTAAATTATTACCAAAATTAGAAAGATGACAGCAGAATTGATTGATAACCTTGCAATGATTGAACAAAGCGCCAAAGATTTTGCGGAGGCGTACATCAAACCTTATATTATGGAATGGGATGAATCCCAGCATTTCCCAATTGAGATGTTCCACAAAATGGGGGAATTTGGTTTTCTAGGCGTGCTTGTTCCAGAAGAATACGGTGGAGTTGGCTTGGGTTACCAAGAATATATTTCTGTAATTGTTGAAATTGGCAAAGTTTGCGGTTCAATTGGACTTTCTGTTGCAGCGCATAATTCACTTTGTACTAACCATATTTTGTCCTTCGGGAATGAGGAACAAAAACAAAAATACCTTCCCAAACTAGCAAGTGGGGAATGGATAGGTGCATGGGGACTGACTGAGCCCAATACTGGCAGTGATGCTGGAAGGATGAAGTGTGTGGCTGTGCAAGATGGCGATTATTACATCTTGAATGGCACAAAAAACTTTATCACACATGGCAAATCTGGGCATGTGGCCGTTGTAATTGCCCGCACAGGAGAACTGTTAGATAGTCATGGGATGACCGCATTTGTGGTGGAGCGAGGTACACCTGGATTTTCTGGAGGAAAAAAGGAAAACAAACTCGGAATGAGAGCGAGTGAAACCGCCGAAATGGTTTTTGACAACTGCAGGATACACAAGAATCAAGTATTAGGTGAAGTTGGAGACGGGTTCATTCAATCCCTGAAAGTTCTGGATGGCGGAAGGATTTCTATCGCTGCAGTTTCGCTTGCAATTGCCAAAGGCGCCTATGAGGCCGCTGTAAAATATGCACAAGAAAGGGAGCAGTTTGGCAAGACTATTTCAAAATTCCAAGCTATCAGCTTTAAATTGGCCGACATGTCTACTAAAATTGAGGCTGCCGAATTATTAACCCGACAAGCTGCAAATCTAAAAAATCAGGGGCAAAAGTGTACGAAGCAATCCGCAATGGCTAAGTACTATGCTTCAGAGATTGCCTGTCAGATTTCAAATGAAGCTGTTCAAATCTTTGGTGGGTATGGTTATACCAAAGATTTTCCAGTCGAAAAATTTTATAGGGATGCTAAGCTTTGTACCATCGGTGAAGGAACGAGCGAAATTCAAAAAGTGGTAATCGCTAGGGACATTCTTCGCTAAATTCTGAAATAAGTCGGTTATTTCCCAAAGTGATATTTGGCTTCGTATCCAAAGTAGTAGGTCATGGAAAGTCCTACAAAAATGAAGGGGTCATTCTTTTTTGGGTTGCCGTTGTGGCTAACACCATCCAAGTAATCATTGAATGTCACCCGCCACCCACCTTCTAGTGTAGCAATATAGTGTTCGTTAAAATCATAACGCAGGCCCAAAACGATTGGCAAACTCAAAGCAGTTGTCGTACGTTGTGACTCTGGGAAAAGTATTGCGTCTTGCGGGTTTTCAACTTTAACCTTTGGATTGAAGTTAACAAAGCCAGCCCCCGCTCCAACATAAGGTGACAGTTGCGGTCTAAAAAATCCTGCATTGTCTTCTCGTGGCCTTCCCCAAGGATGATATTCTGCCACAAAAGTGAGTTCAACCAAAAAAGATTCGTAACTCCACCCTCTTGCATACAATGCAGGGTCCTTGGCATTTTTGTCTGTACCTGAAATGTGTCCATAAATCACATGGCCCCTTACCTTCCACTTGTCATCAAAATGATATCGAAGCAGCCCTCCAAAAGCTGGGTTGAATTCGTTGATTTCAAAAATATCACTCTCCGAAAGGTCTCCTTGGTAGACAACAACCCCTCCGAAAAGACCTGCTTCTAGGGGAGATTGGGCATTGGATATTTTAAACAACAAAAAGAGAGGAATAAGCAGGGCTAGTGGTTTCATTTCTTGCTTGTTCTAGTTTTATTTTTGAGAAGCAAAGTTGATTTGGTTTTCGTTTCAAAAGTATGATTTCTGTGTTAATTTTTTGTTGGGAAAGAAAAAATAAATTAGCAAGACATAGCTTTGCATATGAATTTTCACTCAGAGTAAAATATTGAAGCTTATGTCAAAACTATTGTGACTTAAGATTTTAATTTAAGTCAAAACAGTTTATGAGGATTTTATTTTATTGTTTAAATTGGTTTTAATAAGCATCTTAATAGAACTGATATCAAACAATCTTGAAGCAAATACTTCATAACAAATGCAAATATCTTTCAATATCTCTACTCTTTGATTTAATTAAATTACAAAAAAAATTCATGAAAAAAATTTTCACCCTCCTTTTTATTGCCTTAAGTTGCAATTTAGCATTCACTCAACTCTTAACTTGGAATTTTTCTGGTCAACCTGGAACTCAAGTTACCCAGAATTCCGCATCTAGTGCTGTTGGTATTGGGACTGGTGTTTTATCTAGAGGTAGTGGGCTAAGTCCCAATGCAGGTTCAAATTCAATGAACTCATCAGGTTGGTTGGAATCAACTAACGATATTGATGATGAAACTGAACAAATGTTAGAAAATGACTACTACGAATTCACACTTCCAATTCAATCAGGTTATACTGCGGACATTACCACTGTGTCAGTAACAATTGCATCATCTGGGACAGGACCTAATGGGGCAACTCTTTTTTGGAGTGTTGATGGCTATTCTACATCCTTAGGTACAATTTCTTCTGGAAATGGAACTTTAACTGGTAATATTAACCAAGTTCAAGGCCCAAATTCAACAATTTCTTTTCGATTATACGGAACCCGTTCAACTACTGGAGGGGGTACTACAGGTACATGTAGAATAAACAGCCTTGTAATAAATGGAACCACTTCTCCATTGCCAGTTGAAATGGTTTATTTTAAAGTAAAAAATCAATTTGACAATAATTTACTGTTTTGGGAAACAGCATCTGAACTTAACAACTCTTATTTTTCAATTGAAAAAAGTAATAACGGCATTGCATTTCGTGAAATTAGCGCAGTCCAAGGCAATGGAACCAGCCTTGAAACACATAACTATAATTTTGTAGATAGAGCGCCAGATAAAGGCATTAATTACTACCGACTTAAGCAAGTTGATTTTGACAGCAATTTTGAATACTCAAAAGTAGTATCCGTTTATTTTGGTGAAGGAAATGGACATACCCTACTCTACCCTACAATTACAGATGATAAAGTTACAATGAAATTCCCAAGCCCAATAGAAGAAGGTGGAAGCATTCAGATTTTCGACTTGAATGGTAAACTTGTAAAAATAATAAACATTGATTCAGAAACTGAAACCCTAGAAATCTCCATTAACGAACTGCAAATTGGCGCATATTTTATTAAATTATTCCAAGGACAAACTACAGAAACCTTAAGGTTTGTAAAGAAGTAAAACCACTAAAAATATAGAAATTATCTAATCATAGATAATGAAAAATAAGAGATGTATGTCATAATATATGATAATACATCTCTTTTGGTTTTGACAGCACACGCTTATTGCCCAACATGTAAGACGGAGACTAGCCTATTAAAACAAATCTTCTATGAAAAAGCTTCACTACCTACTGCTGCTCATTTTTTGCAGTGCCTCAATTACTTTGTTTGGTCAGCTTACAGCTGGTTGGGATTTTGACCCACTTCCTGGTGGAACAGGTAACTTTGGACCTAGCCCATACGATGCTACTTCCACTGGCACAAATGTGACAGTTGGGGGCTTAACTAGAGGCTCTGGAGTTACAACTCTATTAAGTGGGGCGGCAAATGCTTGGGGCGGTAATGGCTGGGATGGGGCTACCGATTTAAGCACAGCAGTTTCGTTGGGAAACTTCGTAACTTTTACGATAACACCAAATTCAGGTTATACGCTTTCTTTTTCAAGTATTGATTTTTATAATATTAGAAGATCCTCAACTGGGCCAACTACAGGTCAGTGGCAATACAGGATTGGTACAGGATTATATAATAACATAGGTTCTCCAATTACTTGGGGTAGCAATACTTCTTCTGCAGGTAACCCGCAAAGTTTGATTTCACTGACAGGAATAACTAATTTACAAAATATTTCACCCGGCACAATTGTGACTTTCAGGGTTGTTAATTGGAATGCGAGCGGCAACACTGGTACATGGTATTTCAATGACCCGAACGGAACTTTCGGGGATGATTTAATCATAAATGCCTCAGAATCTCTTTTCCCAGTTGAGTTGACTGATTTCAAAGCAAATCAAAATCAAGGCAATATGTATTTAACTTGGCAGACCGCCTCCGAGCTGAACAATTCCCTCTTCTCAATTGAAAAAAGTACAAACAGTTTTGACTTCAAAGAAATCGGAGTTGTGTCAGGAAATGGCACTTCCACTGAAACTCACAATTATTCTTTTATTGACTACTTCCCTGTTGCTGGAAACAATTATTATCGTCTTAGGCAAGAAGACTTTGATGGACATATCGAATACAGCAAAGTTGTCAATGTATTCTACATTGATGCAAAACAAGAAATATCACTTTACCCAACTTTAGCCAACAATGTAATAACCCTCCAGTTTGGTGAGCCAACCAAAATTGAAGGAACGATTCAGATTTTTGATTTAAACGGGAAGTTATTTGAGGTCACTAAATTTGAAAGCGATATTTCTGAATTCACACTTCCAATTGACGACCTACCAACTGGCAATTATTTCACAAAAATCCAAGCTGGAAGGACCTTCCAGACATTGCGGTTCACAAAATTTTGAGGTCATTCCCTGCAAGTAATACCAAATAAATCTAGGTGTCATCTTGAAAAAAAATTAAAGATGACACCTAGATTTATTTGGTAAACCAAAAGCCGTTTTTACCTTTGGGCTTCTTCTTTAACCTACCTGCATTTATTTTCCCATAACATTCTCATTGTCAATCTTTTGTACTATGGATGCACTACTTCTGTATCAGTTGAAGAGGCTATCCTGAAACCGATTTACAACTGGCGGCTGCTCCCAAAGCAGTGACTTGCCAACAAATTCACGCTCTTTTTTTTCCTTTTTATGTTAAAATCCACAAGCATGGTCGTCTGGGTTTCTGTTGTCGCCGACTCCTTGAAGCTTGCCATCTGGCAGCACCATCACTGCCTTAATTAGGGCCATCCTACTTACATTCTCCAGCTTGTACCCCATTGCCCAAAGCTGTTTTCTTACCGTAGTGTCTATTGCAGCTTCTTCGCAGGTTATCACATCTGGCAACCATTGGTGATGAAATCGAGGCGCCCACACTGCTTGGTCTAAGTTCATCCCATAATCAGTAACACCGAGTAAGGTTTGCAATACTGCCGTTATTATGGTTGAACCACCCGGTGCACCCAATACCATGAACAGCTTTCCGTCTTTTTCCACTATTGTTGGCGTCATCGAACTTAGCATCCGCTTGCCAGGTTGGATGGCATTGGCTTCTGCTCCAATCAACCCAAAATAATTGGGAACACCAGGCTTGGCACTAAAGTCGTCCATTTCATCATTCAAGAAAAAACCAGCACCTTGTACAATGACTTTCGAGCCATAGTTCAAATTTAAGGTGGTGGTCACCGATACTGCATTTCCAGTTTGGTCTACAATTGATGTATGGGTTGTTTCGTAGGACTCCACACCAATTTTAACTTGAGGGCCAAGTACCGCACTCGGAGTTGCCTTCATTGAATCAAAATCCGCCATCTTGGTGTTTAGGTAAGTGGTATCTAAAAGCGAATCAACTGGGACATAGTAAAAATCACTGTCCCCTAAATATTTCGCTCGGTCAGCATAGGCTCTTCTTTCAGCTTCTACAATTGCATGTACAGACTTTATAGATTGAAACCCATAATTTTTTAGGGGAAATCGTTGCAGCATTGTCAAAATTTGCATGAGCACAATTCCACCGCTTGATGGCGGAGGCATCGTGATAATCCTATAATTTTTGTAATTTCCGACAACGGGCTTCCTCCATTTTGCCTCGTAGTTTTTCAAATCTTCCAAACTTATCAAACCGCCACCCCGCTTCATCTCAGACTCAATTTTATCAGCTGTTTCACCTTGATAAAATCCCATTGACCCATTTTCGCTAATCAGCTTCAAGGTGTTTGCTAGGTCAGACTGAACCAACTTGTCGTTCATTTTCCAAACTGCTTCCTGAACGAATGGTATTGGGTCAGGGTTTGCTTTTTGAAATTGTGACTTATACTCATTCAGACGGCTGGCCTCTGACTCCGTAATGGCAAAACCATCTTCAGCCAAGTGAATAGCAGGTGCAAGCAAAGCTTTCCAATCTTTGAGTTTACTGTATTTCATGTAGGCCTGCTCCATACCAGCCACAGTACCTGGCACCCCAACAGCTAAATGGCCTTCTTTGCTAAGGCTTTCTTCAACATTTCCATTTTCATCCAAATACATATCACGTGTGGCCAGAGCAGGCGCTTTTTCACGATAGTCCAATGCATCGACTGTTCCATCTGCAAGTCGAATCACCATGAACCCGCCGCCGCCAATATTACCAGCTCTAGGGTGCACGACTGCCAAAGCAAATTGCGTAGCAATGGCAGCATCAACAGCATTACCTCCAGCTTGCAAAATTTCTTTTCCAACCTGAGCAGCCAAAGGATGCTCTGCTACGACCATCGCTGAGTCTCCCACTAAGTTCTGAACAACCTCATACGGCGGTTTTGGAGTTGAAAAATTACAGGCTGTTGAAATTAAAATTAATGAAAATATGCAAAAAATGATGCTTCGTTTCATATTGGTACGGTAGTTGGTAAATATTAAAATGAATTTAGATTGGTTTACTTTATCAAGTAAACTATTCGAGAGGTCATGCTAAAAACTGCTTGTTCCCTCGCACTTTGAAACACATTTCACCGGGAAGTTCTACATGGCATCCCCCCGCCGTAAAGGCTCCCGGTGATTCTTTCCCTTTCACTTTTCAAAGTCATTTATTTTGAAAAGTAGGTTGGGAAATGTACCATTTCCAACTCGCAATTTTTTTGCGCTAAATTTCATCAGACACCTGCACATTGGCAGGATTATGAATAAAGTTTGGTTAATTATTTTCATGGTTATGTTGTCGTGCCATCCTTGTTGATGGCACTTTTTTTTGCCCGAAATTGAAGGGCTAAACTTTCCACCAAAAGCCGCACACACCTAGACAAACAACCGCAGGAAAGCTAGGGCTCGATTTTCATGCGATAGCCTTACTTTCCATCTACATTCTTTTTTCCTCATTCCTAAAAACTACCTTTGCGGCCTAAAATGAAAAATAATGCTCACAGCAATTTCACCAATAGATGGCCGCTATGCGGGTAAAACAAAGCAACTTTCCGAATATTTCTCCGAATTCGCCCTGATAAAATACCGAGTGCTTGTGGAAATCAGGTACTTTCTTGCCATTTGTGAAATCCCACTACCGCAGCTTGCAAAAATTGAAAGAAAAAAATTGAGCGAAGTAGAAGCAATTTCAACCAATTTTACGGTGGAGCAGGCGCAGCAAATCAAAGACATCGAGAGCACAACCAATCACGATGTGAAGGCAGTTGAATATTTTATCAAATCAGAATTTGACCGAATTGGCCTATCCGAATTTAAAGAGTTTATCCACCTTGGCCTCACCTCCCAGGACATCAACAACACAGCAACTCCAATGCTCACAAGGGATGCCATTCGAAACATCCTAGTGCCAGAATTAAAAAAAGTACGTGACTTAATTTTTGATGCTTCGCAAAACTGGGCAAATGTGGCTATGCTGGCTCGTACTCATGGTCAACCAGCCTCCCCTACAAGGCTAGGCAAGGAATTTATGGTTTTTGTGGAACGGTTAGATGAACAATTGCGCCAGCTGGATGAAATTCCGTGGCGAGGAAAATTTGGCGGGGCCACTGGCAATTTCAATGCTCATCACGTAGCCTACCCTGCTACGGATTGGGTTGCTTTTGGCAACCATTTCTTGGAGAGTCACCTCGGGTTAGTTCGGTCACAATTCACCACACAGATTGAACACTACGACAACCTTGCGGCTATTTTCCATGCCATTAGCCGAATCAACACGATTCTGATCGACTTGTGCAGAGATATTTGGACCTATATTTCAATGGAATATTTCAAACAAAAAACCGTGAAGGGAGAAATTGGCTCATCGGCTATGCCACATAAGGTAAATCCGATTGATTTTGAAAATGCAGAAGGCAACCTTGGACTCGCCAATGCCATTTTTGGGCATTTGGCCGATAAGTTGCCGATTTCTCGTTTGCAACGAGACCTTACTGACAGCACGGTGCTTCGCAATGTGGGGGTTCCGTTTGGGCATTCGCTAATCGCTTTGCAGTCCATCCAAAAAGGAATCGGCAAATTGGTTCTGAACGAAACTAAACTTAAAGAAGACTTGGAAAACAACTGGATGGTAGTGGCTGAAGCGATTCAAACAATTTTGCGAAGAGAAAACTACCCTCAGCCCTATGAGGCTTTAAAGGAGTTAACACGTGGTAAAATACAAGTAACCCGCTCAGACATCCATGAATTTATTGATGGACTTACTGTCAGTGAATCCATTAAAAATGAACTCAAGCAAATAGAACCGGGCAATTATGTTGGAGTTTAGTTCAAAGACATTGCTTATTAAATTGCATTCTTCAGTCGAACAAGTTTTCAGGCATTTCCCGGCTAAAAGTCATAGCTTTGCACCGTCAAAATCATAGAGTTATGGCATTACAAGTACAAAATCCACTGCAAATCATTGCGAAAAAACTACCAAAGCCTCTTCGCAATAAATATTTCATGGCTATCGCCATTTTTGCAGCCGTTATGATTTTTTTTGATAAACACGATTTGCTGACGCAATGGAAATTGCGAGGCTCAGTGAAGCGGCTTGAACATGACAAAGCATATTATGATTCCAAATTGGATCAAGCCAAAATAGACCAAGAAAATATCAACCAAAATAAAGAACAATTCGCTCGGGAAAAGTACAACATGCACAAATCCGACGAAGATGTTTTCATCATAGAGGAAAAATAGGGGTTGATAGATGTGGGCTGTGATCCGTCACCCCCAACTTACTAACACCTAATCATCATCATTCACCCATTTTATACATTCATGTCTGTTTTAGTAAACAAAAACTCCCGCATTATCGTCCAGGGTTTCACTGGCAAAGAAGGCACTTTCCACGCAACACAAATGCTAGAATATGGAACCAATTTGATAGGTGGCGTTACACCTGGAAAAGGAGGTACCACACATCTCGAAAAGCCTGTTTACAATACCGTAGCCGATGCTGTAAAATTGGGTGGAGCCGATGTTTCAGTCATTTTTGTCCCACCTCCATTTGCTGCTGATGCAATCATGGAAGCTGCAGAGGCTGGTATCAAAGTCATCATTTGCATTACAGAAGGCATACCAGTGCAAGATATGGTGAAAGTGAAAGCCTATTTGGAAGATAAGCCTGAATGCAGGCTCGTTGGCCCCAACTGCCCAGGAGTCATCACTCCCGACGAGGCAAAATGTGGTATCATGCCAGGTTTCATCCACCGCAAGGGCCGGATCGGCATTGTGAGCCGTTCAGGTACATTGACCTACGAAGCCGTTGACCAGGTAACTAAAGCTGGCATGGGACAATCAACCTGTATCGGCATTGGCGGAGACCCAATAGTTGGTACAACTACAAAAGACGCCGTTCAGCTTTTGATGAATGATCCAGAAACAGACGGCATCATCATGATTGGTGAGATAGGTGGTGGTATGGAAGCCGAGGCAGCCCGCTACGTGAAACAGTACGGTACGAAGCCTGTGGTAGGATTTATCGCAGGTCAAACAGCACCTAAAGGCCGTAAAATGGGACACGCTGGTGCTATCATTGGCGGTGCTGATGATACTGCTGAGGCTAAGATGAAAATCATGGCTGAATGTGGAATCCATGTCGTAAAATCACCGGCTACAATTGGCGAAACCATGAAAAAAGCAATGGCTGGAGAACTGTAGTTAATCTAGCTTTCAAATAAAAAAGCCTGCCATGCCCCCTTCATGTGCAGGCTTTTTTTGTTTTCAAGTTTAAGTAATTTTGATTTTGCTGTCTCCCACACTTGACAAAAGAAACAATTTTGAAAAAAAATTAAATTGAAATCTTTTTTCATTCGATTGATTTCAAATTCTTTAAACATTCTATTTTTTTTCAATTCAAAATATACCCTTACCAATAAACTAATTGGTACACAAACAGGCAACGTTTTTGCCTAATGTGTTGAATAAGAAAAGAAATAAAGGCTCCATCAAAAAGGTCGAATCAAATAGCCAAAGTCAAAATAAATCTATCTAGAGGCTTTCAATTTGATTGGGATTTCAAGAAAACTACTTCCTTCTGTTTTTCCTATTGTCTTACACTTCCATTGATTAAAGAAAAGGCTTTCCAACAAGTCGAAATGCACAAATTCTATGGTTGAGCTTTTGAGGTATTTCTTGATTTTTGGGTATTGACAGTTTGGCTTCCAAACTGTAAGCTCAAATTCAATTATTACTTCCAAATTCTCAGCGCTCTGAACTTGTACAGTGACGGCTCGCTGATTTTTCACACTCCAATTCTTTAACTTAAATCCAATCCCATGGTGAATCCGGCAGTTACTCCGGCATTCAGGAGGCGACTTTTTGCATGTTTGTTGGCCTTCTGCACATTTAGTGTTTTTGCATTTGCGCAACCTACCCCAGTTATTACTGGAGAGCAAGTAGTTTGTCAATTCAATACCTACCTCTATACCACTGACTTTGTTGCTGGCCATTCATGGTCTTGGACAACAACTCCAGGCGGTGTCATCACACAAAATCTCGGCAATTCCATCGAAGTTACTTGGTATGGCCCCCAAAACAGCACACAAAGTGTGAATGTGGTGGAGTCTGACCAAAACGGCGTGACTGCATCTGATTTCCATACGGTTTATATCGTGCGGCAATTGCTTATTTGTGAAAATTCAGTTCAGGTTTCCATTGACCAAGATGGAGTGTCTGAAATCACGCCTGATATGTTATTGGAAGGAACCTACAATACATACGGAAGCTTCTCTGTTGAAATCTACACGCAGCCAGGAGTGTTCATTGGGGATGAATTGGATTGTTCGCATGTGGGAATGACGCTTGTAGGCAAAGTAAAAGATAGCTGTAGTGGCAATACTTGCTGGTCAACTATAACTGTAGAGGACAAGCTAAAGCCATATTTTGACTGTCCAGTTGATCCCATTGAAATTCCTTGTGATGCAAATATTGATTCCATACCAGCGCCATTGGTCTTTGACAATTGCGACGTTGACATTGAAGTACATTTGGTGGGTTACCAAGCCAACAACACCAATGTCTGCGACGGCGTCTGGATTACCCGTAATTGGACGGCGCAGGATGACCACGGAAACACTGGCTATTGTTCTGAGACTTTGCACATTAGTCCAAATGGACCGATTGATTTTCCGAAAGACACAACTTGGACATGCACACAGTATGCAGAATATCCAAACATCACGGACGCAACTCCACTTACCGATAGCCTGAACACCACAGGTTCGGGGAAGCCTTATGGAGTTGGCGGGCCATATTGCCAATATAATTATTCGCACGTGGATGATACGCTGTCCGTTTGTGGAAATTCATTCAAAATTATCCGTACTTGGACAGTAATCAATTGGTGTACTAGTCAGGTTATCCTTGAGGATTTCGAAGGAGACAAAAACCAGCAGTTGATTAAGGTGATGGATTTCAACAAACCGACCATCAGCGTACCGGACATTGTCATCAATGCCAATCTACAAGGTGTCCACCCGCATCCATGTGCATCAACCGGACTTTTGCCTGCACCTGTTGTATTTGACTCCTGTAATGAAGTCACCGTTCGAATTTTTACAGCCGTGGGTGAAGCCGTGTATGTGAATGGTGTCGATGGCAAGGACGGTGGAAATGTACCGTACCCAGGTTTGAAAATTGGAACTCATATTATTACCTACAAAGTAACAGATGCTTGCGGCAATTTTACTGAGCTAAATGTGGTAGCGCATGTAGTTGACCAAATTGCACCTACTCCAATTTGTGTTGCTTTTACCGATGTTACCCTTGAAGCTGATGGGTTCACGGAAGTGCCAGCCGATGCCTTCGATTTAGCCAGTTATGATAACTGTTGCCTTGACCATTTTTTAGTAAAACGCCTAAGCGAACCTGAGTCCAGTTTTGCCCCTTCCATTGACTTTGGTTGTGATGATGTCCCGGAAGTCATGGTGGTAATGCGAGCGGTAGACTGCTACGGCAATTCAAACGATTGTATGGTCGTGACACATGTGAAGGATAAAATCAATCCGATTTGCATCCCTCCCCAACAGAAAATCATTCCTTGTACAGACGTGCCAGCGGATATTACCCAAGCTTGGTTGGATGGTCTTGGCGATGCCAGTTATTACGATAATTGTGAAGCAACAATCACAGAATTACCTTACACTGAAGACATCAACTCCTGCGGTGAAGGCCATGTAATCCGTCACTGGCAAGTGGTAGACAATTCTGGCAATGTATCTGGTACTTGTGACCAACCAATTTATATTGTTCCAAACTCGGATTGGGTTATCAAATTCCCTGCTGATTTTTATGGCTCATGCGATGACTTTGTGGATGCACAGGACATTGAAGTAGTCAATTTCGGTTGCGACTTATTTGCAGTGAGCCATGAAGACCAATATTTTGCCCTGACGCTAGGTGACAGTGCATGTTACAAAATCGTACGGACTTGGAAGGTAATCAACTGGTGTACTTACAATACGTCCCTAACTTACCAGGTAGTCAACCATGACCCGCTTGGCATTTGGGTGGACGAAGAAGATTTCAACAATTATGGAGCATACCAGTATCAGCAAATCATCAAGATATACGACGACACGCCTCCAGTGCTCAGCTACCCATTCGATGATGTATTTTGTAGCCAAGATGCTACCTGCACGTCTGGAGATGTTTACTTACCTATCCAAATTGACGGAGTTTGCTCTAATGCTTTTACCATCGTGTACCATTTGGACATCAATAACGACCTGACTTACGACCTAAATGGCACCGATTTTTTCCAAGGAGCATTGCCAATAGGCAAGCACAGGATTGTTTATGTGGTACAAGATGGTTGCAACAACAATGCACAGATTACCGTCAATTTTGAAGTGAAAGATTGCAAAAAACCAACGGCAGTATGTGAAAATGGCATATCCGTAGAACTAATGCAAACTGGGATGGTGCCTGTCTGTGCGGCAGCACTGGATTATGGTAGCTATGATAACTGCCCAGGCGATTTACAGATTTCATTTTCGCCAGATGTAAATGATTCTTGTAGGATTTTCACTTGCCTTGATTTCGGGGTGAACCCTGTGAACATTTGGGTTACGGATGCTGCCGGTAATCAAGACTTTTGCACGACTTTCATTGACGTCCAAGACAATACTTTTAGCTGTTCAAATGGAGCGCCACTGAACGGATTGATTGCGACTGCTGAAACTGAACCTGTAGAAGGTGTCACAGTCATGCTCAATAACAACAACTCAGGAAATCAGGATTTTACGACAAATGCAGATGGAAATTATCAATTCCCAGGCCTGACAATTGGCGAAGACTACACTGTCACTCCACAAAAAGATGACGATCCACTAAATGGTGTAACCACTTTTGACCTGGTACTTATTTCAAAGCATATTCTTGGGGTGGCTAAATTCACTTCACCCTATCAAATCATTGCTGCGGATGCAAACAAATCAGGTACTGTCTCGACTTTCGACCTTGTGGAAATCAGGAAGCTGATATTGTTCATCAACGCTGATTTTCCAAATAACACTTCTTGGCGATTTGTAGACAAAAGTTATCAGTTTCCGAATCCAACCAACCCTTGGCTTGAAGTCTTCCCCGAAGTCATCAACGTCAATGATTTACCTGCCGCACAAAGCGGGATGGACTTCGTGGCAATCAAAATCGGTGACGTGAACAGCAGTGCAACAGTGAATGGTGTGGTAAGTGAACCAACGGGTGAAAGGAGCAATGGCACCTTGAATTTTACCATGGAAAATATTGCTTTCCAAACGGGTCAGTCTGTACCAGTAACGTTTAAAGCTAAAGACTTCAACACCGTTTATGGTTTTCAATTCACCATCGACTTCAATCCACAATTGCTTGAATTCCAAAATGTTGTACAGACTTCCATCACTGGCTTGGGTAATTTTGGAACCACAATGACCGACCAAGGCGCTGTTACAGTTAGTTGGGAGACCAATCCTCCAATGACCTTGGAAGACGGCGTCCCTGTCATCAAATTAAATTTCATCGCCAAAGCTGACGGAAACCTTTCTGATGCAGTAGCCTTGAACTCCCGATTTACCGCTGCAGAAGCTTACGTTGGTGAACCAGTAGAACAGTTTGATGTGGCGCTGATTGTGACTAACGGCAATACTTCGGCAACTATAAATAGTTCTCGACCTGCTTTCGAATTGTTCCAAAATATCCCTAACCCATTCAGTAAAAAAACAGTGATTGGGTTCCAGCTACCTACTGCCAGCGAAGCAACCCTGACTGTTTTTGATGCCACTGGTCGTACCTTGACTAGCATCACGGACAATTTTTCTGGTGGCTACAACGAAATCGAACTTGACCGTAATGCCTTGCCTTCTGAAGGGCTGGTTTACTACCGATTGGAAGCTGGCAGCTATACGGGTTCTCGCTCAATGACCATTGTTCAGTAAATGATTGATGTGATTGGAATTTGGCGATGGAAACATTTGCTAGCTTCCAATCACACCCAAATTAAACCTAAGACAGATAGATTTGGAGTAAAATTTGGGCCGCCTCCCGCAAGGGGGCGGTTTCTTTTTTTGTCAAAACACCAAAAATTAACAGTCGCTTCCAGCAGTTTTTCCTTTCCTTCGTGAAAAATTTATTGATGAAAAAAGCTGCACCTTCTATCTTATTTTGGTTGCTCCTCTTGTCATTTCGCCCTACGGTTTTTGCGCAGCAAGAAGATTCTGACACGTTGATAACCAATGATTTGCAAACAGTGACCGTCACCGCTTACCGGCTTGAAACGACCGACCTCGAAACACCACTTTCAATTACCAGAATCAATGAGCGCCAACTTCAAACAGGAACACAGCAACTGGCGCTCGATGAGGCTTTGGCCAATATCCCAGGTGTTTTTGTTCAGAATGGCACCAACTTCGCCCAAGATATTCGGATAAGTATTCGGGGGTTTGGTGCTAGGTCAGCATTTGGGATTCGTGGAATAAAAATACTTGTGGACGGATTCCCAGAAAGCACCCCAGATGGTACCGCTCAAGTGGACGCCATAGACCCTAGTGCTTTGACTGGAATTGATGTTATTCGGAGCGGCACAGGTGGTTTGTATGGTAATGCAAGTGGTGGTTATATTAATTTCAACACTATGCGTTTTGTGGAGAAGCAATGGGGTGAAATGAGTTCAACAATTGGCGGTTACGGCTTCCATAAAAGCCAGCTAAGGCTTGGAGGCAGTTTAACCAATAAGTTTCTTTATTCCTTGAACAGTTCATATGTTGCATTAGAGGGCTATCGTGAACATAGTGCTATGAGGAATTTCCTCCTAAATGGTGGCTTTTTAGCGCCTATTGATAGTTCATTGAGCATACGAGGAGTATTTACTTTCGTAAATAGCCCATTGGCACAAGATCCGGGCGGTTTAAATGCTAAACAAATAATACAAGACAGAACAAGTCCAGGCAATAATTATGAATATTATGATGCTGGAGAGAACTTGTGGCAAGTACGCATGGGCATTGGGTTGATAAAGAAGTTTTCAAAACAGCATCGTATTAACACCAGCTTTTTTCAAACCAACCGCAGCTTTAACAGCAATTTGATTAATGATATAGTACAATTTCAGCGGTCATATACTGGAGGAAGTTTTAGCTATCAATTCGAAACAAAGCCTAACACAGTTAATTGGCAGTTCACAGCAGGTATTGACTTAGAAAAACAGACCGACGACAGAAGTAGATTTGAAAATAATGGAGGAGAAAGAGGCGACCAATATGCATATGGAACGGAAACATTTGGTTCGCTTGGCATTTTTTTGGTTCAGAAATTAGAATTGGGGCAACATTTTACCCTGTTACCTGCATTTAGATATGATGCAGTCCGAATAGCTTCAGATGATAAAACGCCAAACTCATTACCGGATTTAGACTTAGTGGACTCCTACCACTCACTCAATCCTTCCATTGGTTTTTCAATCATGTTGGCACCCGGGTTCCATCTATTTACCAATTTCAATAAAAATTTCGAAACCCCTACCCTACTTGAAATCAGCCAATCTGCCAACAAACAGTTAAAGCCCCAAAAATCTAAATCTATTGAAATTGGCTATAAAATAGCAATGGCCAACGGAAAGATAAGGTTCGAACCGTCTATTTTCAAGATAAAACTTAAAGATGAAATCATATTATACAGACCCGACCTTAGTTCAAACTCCCAATATGACAATATTGGCAAATCAACTAGATTGGGCTTAGAAGCAATACTTTCTGGGCAATTTTCCAAAAACATTTATGCAAATATCAACTACACACATAGCAACTTTACAATCAATGAATATGGTGATTTTAGAGATAAAATAACTCCCGGAATTCCTAATAATGTATTGGGGATGTCAGTTGTTTATTCATTTCCGAATGGAATTTCACTCACTTATGGAAATACCCGTGTTGGCCGGATTTACTCATATTACGACAATGAAAACAAGATTAAACCATATTGGAATGGTTATTTGAAATTTGATTATTCCTTCTCATTGAAAGTTATTCAAATGTCTCTATTTGGCGGCGCTAACAACCTCTATAATAAATGGTTTAATGCCAATGTCAGAATCGACGCTTCAAAACCTTATGAACCAGCCCCACTCCGAAATTATTATGTAGGTGCTAAATTCAAGTTTTAACAGATGATAAAATTTCATTGCGTCATATTTTTACTTTTTATCGGAATTATGGTCGAGGCCCAAACCGACAGCCTCAACCTTGCACCCAGTAGCGAGGACCTACTTGAATCCTACTCGCAGGGCCAAGAAGAGGAAGCGAGTTTTGACTACAACGACCTTTTCGACCGATTAGCCTATTTGCGTCGTCGGCCACTTGACCTCAACAAGGCTACAGCTACCGATCTAGCAGAGTTCCCATTCCTGACAGATTTACAACGGAATGCACTACCAATATACCGCAATCAATACGGTAACCTGATTTCAATTTATGAACTACAGGCTATTCCAGGATTTGATGTGGCCACTATCAAGCAACTCTTGCCATTTGTAACTGTAACTGGGCCTGGCCTCCTCAACCAAGAAAGGCAAACCTTGGGCAACAATCACCAACAAGTAATTATGCGCTGGTCGAGGCAGTTGGAGAAAAAAAATGGCTTTCTCGTTCCAGACACGGATTTAACAGCAAGCCGGTACCTTGGCAGCCCAGACCAATTGTATTTTAGGTACCGTTTTACCCGTGGCGACCGAATTTCAGCAGGAATCACTGCCGAGAAAGATGCTGGGGAAGAATTCTTCAAGGGTAGCAATCGCAAAGGTTTTGACTTTTACAGTGCACATTTATTCATCAAAAATCCAGTACAAAGAGTAAAGGCTTTGGCACTTGGTGACTATGCCGTCACTATGGGCCAAGGGCTTTTGGTTTACCAAGGATTTGCCCCAAGAAAAAGTGCCGTTACTACCCTCGTGAGCCGAAGTGGAAGGCCACTCAGGGCATTCAGTTCGGTCAGTGAGTATGATTTTTTCAGAGGTGCTGCCACAGTCATTGATTTGGGGAAAAACTTAGACTTGCTGGCCTTCGCATCTAGTCGAAAAAGGGACGCCAACCTCGACACACAAGACGGAACTGATGACCCCGATGCGGAATTTGCAACTTCGTTACAAACCAGTGGGCTGCACCGTACAAAAAATGAATTGGCTGACAGAGCTGCTATTCAACAGAACTCGGCAGGGGCTTCTTTGAAGTTCCAACGAAAACGTCTTGGCATCGCATTAAATGGGCTTTATGAACACCTTGACAAGCCGCTTCAGCGAACTGCTGCTGTTTATAACCAATATTATTTCAATGGCACATCCCTGTTAAACATGAGCATTGACTATAATTGGTCACTTCGCAATGTGTATTTTTTTGGTGAAACAGCACGTAGTAAGAATGGTGCGGTATCCAGCATAAACGGGTTGGTTGCTGCACTGGACCGAAGAGTTGATTTGGCGTTGGTGTTACGAAATTTTGCAAGGGATTATCAATCCTTGAACGCCAAACCATTTGCTGAAACCTCCTCAGGGGGATTAAACGAAAAAGGAGCCTACCTAGGCCTTCAAGTTACGCCCAACAAACATTGGCTCTTGAATGCTTACTTCGACCAATGGCACCATGATTGGCTCAGGTTCTCTGTCGATGCACCTTCCCAGGGCAGTGAATGGCTGGCTCGTGCGACATACATACAAAAGCGAAAACTGGAGGTTTATGCCCAATTGCGAAGCGAAAAAAAAGAAGAAAACCAGCCAGCCAATGAAACGAAAATTGACCAGTTGGTTTTTCGCCATAACCTGCAAGCCCGTCTAAACCTTGGGTTAAAACTAAATCCCAATGTCGAATGGCGGAGCCGTCTCGACCTCGGAAGTTCGGAGGTGCCGGGCGACAAAACCAAGGGCATTTCCCTATTTCAGGAATTGATTATCAAACCACAAAACTCCCCATTCTCTGCCAGCACTCGGTTTGCCATTTTTTCAACGGATGGTTATAATGTCCGATTTTATTCCTACGAACGGGATGTGCTGAATGCTTTTTCCATACCAGCTTATTATGACCGTGGAACACGTTTTTATGTGAATTTAGGTTATCGGGTCAATCGTCAAATTAGACTGGAAATGAGATATGCCACCACTTATTACCCAGACCAAGATATGATCGGAAGTGGACTCGAAACGACAAATGGTCATCGAAGAAGTGAGGTGAAAGTACAGCTGAGAGGAGAGTTTTAAAATTTTTGGTGTGACAGAAACGTGTTAGAATCTCAAGCCTGCCTATCATTCCACCGAAATTACCCAACATGTTTCACCTAAAACTGCCAACCCAAATTCAATACAAAATTCCGTCCTTGGTCGTGCATATTGATGTATTTCAACAAGGATAAGTGATCATTGTAAACCCTGTTTGTAAGGTTGCGACAGGTCAGCAAAATTCGAAAGGAACGAATTGTGACACCAGCCCCTGCTTGCACTAGCCAATAAGATGGCGTTCTTGTTTCATTGACAGAGGGATGGTCTTGAGCCTGGGTGAAACTAGTTCCAAGAGAAACAAATGGCAGTGTCCAAACTGTATTTTTTATCGGCAAAAAGTATTTACCCTTGGCCATAAATCGATTGGCAGGAATGAAAGGTAACCATGTCCCGTCGTTCCGACGAGCATCCAAGAAGGCGTAATCCGCATCTATTTGGAATTTCCCCACTCGTTCGTAACTGGCACTCGCCTCAAAACCTTGGAGCATTGCATCCGTTTGCTCATAACGGAAGACAGGAAAATCCATGATGCGATCATTCGTCGGATTGAGGTAGATGTAATTGCGAAAGTGGTTTCTGAAAACAGAACCTTGCAATGCGAAGCCACCAAGCCTCCACTGTGCTGAAAGGTCCAAATTGATGCATTGCTCCACTTTCAAGTTCGGATTTCCTACATACCAACGTGGGGTGCCTTCGTGCTGACCATTGGCAGAAAGCTCTGCCAAATTTCCAGTCCGAAAGCCAGTTCCAACATCTGCTTTCAGTACCAGGTTTCCGAGTATAATACTTTGGCCAATGGAGCCATTCAACTCATCGAATGGTTTACTAAACGGTGAAACCACACCTTGAGCAGGATTCAATGTTTCCGTCTCCAGCGTCTTGATTTGGCGTCGGTCATACCGAATTCCCACCTCGAAATTGCCCTGAAGCCTTTCCGTGGCTATTTGTTTTTTGAAATAGTTGAAAACTCCAGCCTCCAGTGTATTTGCATCCGGCACGAGTATGCGATCGCCGATGTTCCGGTTGGTTTGGGCCATTGCAGCCGTACCAATGGTCCAGGCCCAATTGTTGTCAAATTGTTTCAAGATGGAAGCATTCAGCGTAAAAGTTTTGAGCCATAAATTGAGGCTAGATTCTTCTTCACCTTCCACTTCTTGCCGATGGTTGGCTTGCAAGCCAACTAACAAGTTCAGTCTGCAGTCTTCATCCAGCTCTATCGTGTTTTTGCTGCTCAAAATTGTAAACAGCACACGCTGGTTTTCATCTTCAAATTCTCTTGAGAGCCTTGGCTCCGAAGCTGCTTCTTGCACTTCTACCGTATCCTTTAGGAAGCCAAATTGATTTAGGGAGACATGCAGCCTAGTATCCGACGTCCAATTATTTCGATGTAGAAGATAGCCTGTTTTGAGGTTGTACATGGCAAATCGGGTGTTTGGTACCCGATTACCATCGCCATCGGAATAGTCTGCATGATTTTCCAGTCCAGCTCGAAGCAGGAATTGGTACTTCCCTGAAGTCTTTATCCCATAATCCAAGCCTGCACCGTAAGTATTGCTGAAAGCTTTTAAGTTTAGTTCTTGTCTGGTTTTTCCAAGTCCTGCGTAATCTTCTTCGATTAGGTTAACCACACCACCCAATGCTTCAGAACCAAAAAGAAGTGATGATGGGCCTTTTATCAGTTCCACTCGCTGCACGCCTATGTCCGATAAGCCAAGTCCATTTTCATCTTCCCATTGCTGGTCTTCGAGGCGCTGTCCTCCCAAGTTTATCTGCAAACGATTGCCAAATAAACCACGGATAACAGGCCGGGAAACAGGGCCTGTCGTCAATTGCCCCACGCCTGGCAGCGTTGCTAGTGCATCCGACAAGGTTTGCGCCCCAGTTTCCCTCATTTCAGAATTGGTGATGGCGGTAATGTTTCGGCTGCTGGTGGCAAACGATGGCTTTGCTTCCACGACGAAAACAGGCTTTAGTACCAGCAATTGTAAGGTGTCTTCTTGCTGAGCAACAACAATAGTAGATAAGGAAAAAAAAACTAGGAAAAGGCCAAAAGGTGTAGGTAATAAAGTCCGCATCGTCCATCGTTTTGATAAAACAAAATCATGAAAATCAGCGGCTAAGTAACGGGTATATCAATAAACAGGGGATTATCTTTTTGTAAACTCGGAGTTCTAAAAACGCTGCTATTACAATTTGCAATAGCAGCGTTTCAATTTTATCAGGCATAGGTGCCATTCCAGACTTTTTTACCTGTTATCCAACGTACAAGGTACATGAATGCAACAAAAATGAAGAAAAGTGGCCCCAAGAAACCCAGCAATGCGATAAACTTCGTTCCATAGAATTTTTCCATGGGCCTCCTCAATCGCTCTGACATGATATACATACTTGGAATCATTAGCAGAGTGAGGAAGAATGAAAAAATTAAACCAAATATAATCGTCCAAGCTAATGGGCCCCAAAACACGACACTATCACCACCTATCCATATATGTGGGTTAAAATCAGTGAGTAGGGTGACAAAATTGATATTAAAACCAATTGCTAAAGGAACAAGACCCAATATCGTAGCAACAGCGGTAAGCAATACAGGTATAATACGTACTTTTCCAGCTTCAATTGCTGCCTCTCTCGTCTTGTAGCCTCGCATTCTTAGTTCATCGGTAAATTCAATTAATAATATACCATTCTTGATTACAATACCTGCTAAACCAATAACTCCGACCAATACCATAATCGTTGGCATGGACATCCCAGTTATTGCATAGCCTACCAATACCCCAATAATCGAGAAGAATATCTCCGTTAGAATAATAAATGGCTTACTCAAAGAATTAAACTGCAAGACTAATATTAGGAATATCATTCCTAATGCGATAATAAGTGCATTGCCGAGGAATGCGTTGGTTTCTTTTTGTTGTTCACTTTCACCAGTTTGAACAATTGTTACTCCTTCCGGCATTGGATAGGTTGCCTTAAACTCTCCTATTTTTTGTCCAAGTACTTGATTGATTTTTGGTGCAGCAGCAAGGTCAGTCACGCTTGACTGCAATTGAATCATTCGCTTCATGTTTTTCCGTTTGACCATACCTGGAGTACTCGTGAAGTCAAATTTTGCTACTGAACTAATAGGAACCTGCTTTATTCTACCAGTATTAAAATCACGGAAAGTGATACGCATATTCAATAGATTTTGCAGATCATTTCGCTCTTCCTGTTTATATCTTACTTGAATTTTATACTCGTCTTCACCATCCTTCAATTTACTGGCCTCATAACCAAAAAGGGCTGTCCGGATAGCACTCCCAATTTGAGCAGAACTAATTCCTTCCACGGCTGCCCTTTCTTTGTCTACCACGATGGCAACCTCGGGATTGTTCAAATCAACATCAATCGCTAAATTTTCGATACCCTCTACCCTACTGGTATCCAAGAAATTATGCAAATCCTTGGCCACCATTGCAATCGCATCAAAATCATCACCTGCAATTTCAATATTGACGGGTGGGTCTGTAGGTGGTCCTGAACTTTCTTGTTCCACAGTGACTTCGGTACCAGGTATGCCTTTAACCAATGCCCGAACACTATCAAGATATGGCAATGTAGGGGTGTAAGGACGTTCCGCAAATTCAACAAAAGAGACTTGAATTCGACCTAGGTTTGATTGGACACTCCTGTTGTTGTCCATTGGATTATTGGCATTTACCGCCACATTTGATATAACACTCTCAACAATAGAGCCGGGTTCTCCAGGGTGCAGACTGGCTAATGCTTTATTGGTTTTAGCTTCCAATATTTTTAACACTCGGTCTGTTTCCTCCGCTTTAGTCCCAATGGGCATTTTTAAATAGACGTAAATGAAATTGGGTTGTCCACTTGGGAAAAAAGGCAAGTCTGGTTTGCGTGCAATCAATGCAAAAAGGGCGATGAAAAAGAAAATAAACACGGAAAAGAACGCCCAAGCTGGTCTTTTGCCCTTTAAAAGCCAATGTAAAAGCCGCTCATAGCCCCCCATCATTTTAGGCAGAATGGAGTTTTGGAAATAGAAGATTATATCTTTTAACAACAATCTATTAATCAAAGTGAATATTGGGAATAATATCAAAACCGTACCCAATGCTTTTACACCAGCAAGTCGTGCCAATATGCCAAGGATGAACATCGCATAAATCCACCATTTCTTGAAAATGCTGTATTTATTGGTTTGCTGCTTTTCATCTGGACGCATGAAACTAACCGCAAATACTGGGTTGACAATAAAAGCTACTATCAAAGATGCCAACAGTGTAAATATCAATATTGTCGGTAGGTAAATCATAAATTTACCAATAATACCTTTCCAAAACAAAAGCGGAAAAAATGGCGCAACTACTGTAGCTGTACCTGCCAATACTGGAACAAATACCTCACCTGCCGCCATTTTCGCAGCACGTACAATTGGCATTTTACCATTTTCAAATAAACGGTGCGTGTTTTCAATAACCACAATTGCATCATCCACAATAATTCCTAAACCAAACAACAATGCAAAAAGTACAATGAAATTCAAAGTGACATTGCTGCCCACAATTAAATCGGCGGCTGGTAAGAACATAAATGCAACGAATATGCTCAACGGCACACTCAATGCCACAAAAAAGGCATTCGTTACACCCATGAAAAACATCAAAACCAACAATACCAAAATAAAACCAATGACAATGGTATTGACCAGTTCATTAAAGGAGGTGGCAGCTTGTTTACTTTGGTCGCCAGTAATTACAATATCCAAGTCTTTCGGCAGTTCTGAAACTTGCATCTCACCAACCACTTCTTTTACCTTCGCTGCACAATTAATCAAGTTTTCCCCAGGTCTTTTTACGATATTGAGCGTGACTACGTTTTTCCCATTTAACCTTGCATAGCTTTCTTGCTGCTTGATAGTATCTTTGATTTCAGCAATATCTTTCAATCGAATACTACCACCAGTTGGGGTCTTAACTATGAGGCCGCCAATTTGAAGGCTACTAGCAAGTTGGCCCTTCACACGCAATGCCCGGTTCATTTCACCTACTTCCAATTGACCACCACTAATGTTCATATTCTCACTGGCGATAGCATTGGAAATATCATTGAAAGTGACCATCGACTTTTCCATTGCCAATGGATCAACGTCGATTTGAATTTCACGTTCTGGGGCCCCTACAATATCTACTTTGTTAATCTCGGTTAATGTTTCAAATCTATCTTTTAATTTATCGGCATATTGCTTTAATTTAAGACCATCATAATCACCACTTATGTTTACGAACATAATTGGCATATCACTGAATGAAAATTCAATGACATCAGGCTGGCTAGTCAGGTTATTTGGCAGGTCTGTCTTTGCCTTATCTACTGCATCCTTTACTTTTTGCTTCGCAATTTCTGGGGTAATATCTGTATCGAACTCGACAATAATAATGCTGTAATCCGTCATGGAGATAGAGTTCACCTTATTGACCTTTACACCAGAAATACCCTTTATTTGCTTTTCAATCGGCCTAGTAACGAGGTTCTCAATATCTTGGGGTGAATTGCCTACATAAACCGTTGATACCGAAATTGTCGGGACAACAATGTCTGGGAATTGTTCTTTGGGGAGAGAGGTAAACGTATAAAAACCAAACAGCGTAATGATAATGGTAATTACATACAATGCTGTTTTGTTGTTCACAGCCCAACT
Organism: Bacteroidota bacterium; assembly: GCA_016124585.1. GTDB lineage: Bacteria > Bacteroidota > Bacteroidia > Chitinophagales > Saprospiraceae > UBA6168. The sequence continues at coordinate 177,692 of WGNL01000013.1, forward strand.
CGTGGGTTTGAATTCCTTGAAAACTTCTTCTTTAATATGTGACCTTTGCATTTTGTTTTGAATTAATTAGGCGAAAATTATTGGGCTATCAATGCCTGTTCAAATATTGTTCAATAGTTGGCCTTCGTATAAATCTTGATAACCCTTTGTCACCAATTTATCGCCAGGTTTCAAGCCACTCAATATTTCAATTTGGTCGCCATATAAGTCCCCAAGTTTCACGGTTACTTTCTCAGCTACTTTCTTGCCGCCATTATCACGCATTAAATAGACATATTTCCCTTGTTCATCGGATTGGACGATATTTACTGATATAACAATTGCTTTGGCATTGGAATGGCTGAGGATTTTTACTGAAGCAGACATATTGGGTTTGAGGCCATCAGCAGAAGGTATTTTGCATTCGGCAGTAAACCCCAAGGAGGAGGCATTCACTGACTGGCTAATCCTCTCCACAGTGGTTTTGAATGTTTTGTTGACAGCAGGAATCTCAACCAAAACTTCGGTACCTTTTTTAACATCGTTTGTGTAGTTTTCAGGAACATTCACTTTAATCGAGAGGTCATTATTATTTACGATTTGAATTTGTGGGCCGGTAGCACCCATTCCAGTAAAAAGTTCGCCAGGTTTGATATTCACAATTTCAGCAATGCCATTTTGATCGGCATATACCATATATGTTTTCAATTGTTCCTCTTGGACAGCTATCTGGCTTTTCAAATTGTCAACATTGTTTTTAGCACTGAGCAATTGAACCTCTGTTCCGATTTTTTTATCCCATAATGCCTTTGTACGATTATAAACATCTTCGGCAAAAGCTAGCTGGGTCTTTATAGATTCTATTGATTGACGAAGCACTTGATCGTCCAATTTTATAATCAACTGGCCTTTTTTGACAGCTTGCCCCTCTTTCACATATAATTCCTTAACATAGCCGCCCATGCCATTTCTTGGTGCTACATAAGATATATTCTCAGAACTTACTGAACCTTGCAGATTGATATATGCCTCAAAACCCTCTGGTGCTATTTCAGCCACAGATACCAATTTAGGCTGTATTGCCTTTGAAGGATCCAGTGTTATTATCTCAGCTTCCAGGGCAGCTATTTTCTGAGATAAATCAGATTGTTGGGCTTTCAATTTCGTAAGTTCAGCATTTTTTGATGCCAAGTTTTTGCTGCCTTTTGAATCTTGGCCAGCATTATTGCAAGCACTAAAAACAGCAATAAAAAAGAGGATATAGAATTTGCTACGCATAATTTTATTGTTGAAAGTTGTGAGGGTTTGTTTTGATTTAGAATTGGCTTAAAGCCTACCTATTGATTTATTAAAAGCTATTCTGGCAACATAGCAATCATATAATGCTTGGAAATAAGAACCTTGGGACTGTTGCAAAGCAGCATCTGCCTGTATCAATTCAATACTAGAACCTACACCTGACTCATATTTTGTCTGTGTGGTTTCAAATACTTCTTTGGCCAAATCGACATTCCTTTGCTGTACATCAAGATTTAGTAAAGCATTTTTCAAAGAGTTCTTTGCAATGTTTTGCTCCATGTCAATTGCCCTTTTCAATTGCTTGAGACTATTGTCAACCTTTACCACTTGGAGCTTTGCCTGTTCGACTTTATACTTGGTCTGGAATCCATCGAAAATAGGTTGATTAATGCTCAGACCAACCAAGCCAGTATTAAAATAGAACCAAGGGCTTGCCCCCGGCAAAGCAAAATCAGGGTTGCGTTGGCCCGCACGTTGGAGTTGATAAAAAGCAGCAATAGTTGGCAAATGGCCAGATTTTTGGCGCACCAAATCCACTTCCTGCAACTTGCGGGCAGAATATAATAGCCCTATTTCACTGCGATTCTCGTAATTAAAATTATCAGTGCTTTCCAATAACAAGGCCTGCAAGTCCTGAGGTTCCAGTTTTTCAGTCAACAAGATTTCATCGTTCATGGGCAAGCCAACTGTGTTCTTCAACAAAGACTTACTGATGTTAATTGAATTGTCAATTTGATTAATGGCCGTGTTGGTGTTGTTTTTTGAGACAGTTAATTTATCAATATCAAGTTTTTCAGCAAAACCGCTATTAAACATTTCCGTCATTTCTGTAGTGAGCCTGTCCAATCTTGTCAATGTCTCTGAAACGATTTTTTTCTGCTCAACTGCGATCAAAACAGAATAATAAGCCTTTTGGACTTCCTCTTTGATTTTCTCCTCTGATACTCTTGTATTTGCTCTATTATATTGCAGCACTTCATCTCTAGCCTTTAATGCAACAAAAATATCTGGTTGAAAAAGCAATTGATTAACTGCCACGCCAAATTGAAAGTTTAATGGCGCCTGAAAACTTATCGCTTGGGAGGAAGTCGTAGAATTGCTCGTGGTTATTGGGTTCCCGTTTTGGTCTCTAACGCCCTCATTCTGCAATACCTGATAAATCGGGTAGTTTGAATTTGGGAATTGAACCTTTGGAAGATTGGTATAGTAGGTGCCTTGACCAGATGCAGAAATCTGTGGATAAATTGAACCGGTCACTTCCTTGTTGTTCAATTCTTGGATTTTCTCGTCTAGTCGGAGGTTTTGCAGTTCCTCGGCATTTTGAAGTGCCAAGTCAATTGCCTGTTGTAAGCTTAATTCGTGTACTGTTTGGGCAACAGTTTTTCCGAAAAAAAGATAGGTAAGGAAGGTTAGTATTAGAACAAATCGCATATGCCTGTTTTAAGTTGATTTTCGAGGCCCGAAAAAGTTGGTCACGGCCATTTTTGTTTTCAATAAAGGCAAGAAACAACAGGCAGTTGGAAATAGTTCTATCAATAAAATCAAAAAAAATAGCGGTAGGTACAAGCATCAAAATCTTGATTAACATACAAGTAATATCATACGTAGCAAAACTTGAAGCTGTTGATACAACATTTCTATAAAATAGTCACTTCCCTATGTTTATTGACTTAAAAAAATGAAAATGATTAATGCAGCTGATAATTATATCACTTAAAAGCCTTTCCTTTGGTAAAATGATTCACAAAGTAATTGTTTGCTCTTAAATCTAAACTTAAGTTAACAACCAGCTGAAGCTACTCAACCTCTGCTTCCTGCATCTTTAGTTCAAATTTTCCATCCAAGAACTTGATTTCCAAGTTGCGGCGGAACTTAAACCACGACACGATTTCTTCACCTAAAAACTCCCGTCTCCAACCAGAAAAGACTTCATCATCAAAGTAGTCCTTGTCATTTTTCATCTTTTTCAGGATATTTCGAGGCATGACAATATGGTGGGAAATGCCTTCCTGTAAGCATTTGTAGCGAACCAAAAGATCCAACATTTCCATTAAGATATCTTGCTTAGGGTTGTCGCTGTTGTCCCTTGGAATGCGGCTAAGCACCTCTTTTTCCTCGGCAGAGGCTGGTGCATCATAGAGTTCGACGAATTTTTTGCCGAATTTTCCAATCAAACTATCAGGAAGACGGCGGTCATTTTGGAGTGCATCAAGTCCAGAATGCACATCACGTACAATAGCTCCAATATACTTGCTGGGCAACACCATTTCTTTAGAATGGTTACGGCGCTGTGCCTCTTCCGTTCGCCAAAGCATCAGACGCAGCAAAAACACTTGCTCTCTTTTACGTAAACTTTTGACAATATTGCTCTCAAGTACCTCCTTGTAGGGGTCAGTTTCGTAGCTGCTGGGGTCTTCGAGCAATTTAAATTCTTCATAAGCCCAAGAGAGGCGGCCTTTTTTTTCCAATTGTTTTGATATTTTTTTCCAGAGGTCATATAAATGCACTACATCGTGGAGTGCATATTTGAGCTGTTTAGGTTGAAATGGACGCTTTTCCCAATCTGTAACTGTATAGCCCTTGCTGACCATAATGCCTAATTCACTTTCCACCAATTTACTGAAGCCAACCGGGTGTTTATAGCCAATAAAAGAAGCCGCCAATTGTGTGTCAAAAGTATTGAGCGGAAGGATTCCAAAATGAGTGTTGAATAGGCGATAATCATTGTCTCCAGCATGAACAATTTTGAGCACGTTCTTGTCTACTAGCAAATCGATGATTGGCTGGATGTCTTTTACTTTCAGAGGATCAACGAGGTAGAAACCATGAGGGGTGCCAATTTGAATTAGGCAAATGAGGGTCAGAAACCGCCTCTCACCAATAAACTCCGTATCAAAACACATCCATTCAATACCTTTATTGGCTTCCGCAAATTTTGCTAAACCATCAGCATTTTCTATTAGTTCGTAATTAACACCACCTTCTGACATAAAATAGGATTTATTAGTGTTGTTTTGGGGATGGAAAAATTTATTAATCGTGAAAAGCTAGGTTAAGTTTCATGGTGCATTTATCTTGAATTGCACAGCCCTACTCTCCAAAAAAAATCTCGGCGAAGATAGAAAATCTGGCCGCTGTGCAAAGAAAAATCTCAACCTTCGCAATAGTAAAACAATAACTTTGGTAGCAATTTCAATTTTATTTTATGTTGAAAAATTGCAACAGATTGAAGTGTCATAATTTTTTATTTTCTCAAAAAATCTTGAGGGGATTTTTTTGAATGAGTAAATTCTTATTTGAATTCAATGAAAAAAATACTAGTAACAGGAGCATCAGGGTTCCTTGGTTGGTATGTCATTCAACAGGCTCCTGCCGACTGGCGGGTAGTGGGTACTTGGCATCATAACCCCAATAGGTTGCCCTCTAAATCCGAGGCTGTGCAACTTGACTTAATAGACCGTGATGCAACTTGGAATTGTTTAAAGGCAATTCAACCTGATGCAGTATTTCACTTAGCCGCAGCCTCAAATCCTAGCTTTTGCGAAGCAAATCAACAAGAATCTAGCGCAATAAATGTGAATGCAAGCACCACTCTCGCAGAAATGTGTGCAGAGAGAAAATGTAAATTCTTTTTTTCTTCAAGTGAACAGGTTTACGATGGTGAATTTGCCCCTTATAATGAACTGAATCAGCCTATTCCCCAAAACGAATACGGACGACAGAAGCTAGCTGCAGAACAGGCTATCCAAGATATTGATGCGGCGGCTACAATTGTCCGCTTTGCTGTAATGTATGGCCAAGCAGGCCTTGGCATCAAAAACTTTCTAGGTCAATGTTTGGAAACTTGGAGGCAGGGCGAACCTGTCACAGCTTTTGAAGATGAAATTAGGTCATTCTTGCCTGGAAAGTTGGCCGCTGAGGGTTTGTTTTTGCTGTTGAAAAAAGATGTTTCTGGCATTTTCAACGTTGGCGGAGGGCTAGCCATGAGTAGATTGGATTTTGCAAAGCTAGCCGCTGAACATTACCAGTTGCCTAATGCTATAATCACCAGTAAATCTCAAAAAGATGTAGAAATGGTAGCATTCAGGCCACAAAATTTGACGCTCGATATGGGAAAGATTCAGGATATTGGGTTTGTGCCAAATTCAGTACCAATTTGGTGAAAGTAGATTTCAAAAAAATGAAAAAATCTAAAAAACATACATGCTTCTGAAGGCAAGAAAATAGCCCACAAGTGAGTCTAAGCCTAACTGGTTGTTTTTATTGTTGTACAACAAATTGATGGAGTGGTTCCACCTTGCTCCTAATGCAAAATGTTTAGAAATAAAAAAATCTGCGCCAATGGTGATTCCATAATCGTTGTTGTTGAAACTACCTACCTCTGCATCATGCTTGCTGCCTTCGGCCGAGGCATTGATAAGCCGGCTAAAAGTCAAGCCACCAGTTAGTTGAACTTTGTAATAATCCTCTTCTTCTTTGTACCAGTCCTTGTAGGCCAACATGATTGGAATCTCAACATAATTCAATTTTATGCTCAGGTCACCGTTGGGGAATTGGTCAACATTATTGTCAAAACTGCCTCGCTGCGAGTAAAGCAGTTCAATCAACAAATCAGTTTTGTCCTTTAAAACAGTGATAGCTCTGAGCCCACCATGCAATCCCAATTTGTTGTAACCTGCCGAATCATCTCCTTTGATTTGGGCAGCATTCACGCCAACTACTAATCCGGCCTTGAACCGTTGTTGTGCAAGCACCTTAGCTTGAAAAGAAAAAAAACTGGCCAGCAAGAGGAGTACAATTGTCAAATAATTTTTCATAGATACTTTAGATTAGGAGGGGTATTTCATACAGTTTCACTTGGCAAACGACGGATCCGACTTTCTTGTTTTTTCAGCGTCAAATTCTTGCCGGATATTTACCATTTTGTCATCTATCCATTGTTTAGTCTTGCTTACTAATGTTTCTACATCATCTGCAAATATTGGCTGCCCGTACCTGATTTTAACGTGCATCTCTTTCCTTTTGAAGCTTCGGATAAAATGACCGATAAATGTATCATCACCGACCCAGGCATCTGTCAGGTTCTCATAATCAATAGCCATTGGAACTATGCCATACCCTTTTTTTGCAGCCATGTTGAAGGCGCCAGTTCTAAACTCCAACGTAGTAGGCTCAAGATGGGTAGTTCCCTCTGGGTAAACCAATACTGAATAACCCATTTCCAGTGCTTCTCGCATCGCATCCAAAGTAGCTGAGCGGCTCATTTTACTTTCCCTCTTCACAAAAATAATTCCGGTGAGCTTGGCGCCATAACCTACCAATGGCCAATTGGCAACTTCTGCTTTCACAACAGGCAGTGAGCGCACTTCTGACATGGCAATAATGCCGTCCAAGTAAGAGCGATGGTTTCCAACAAAAATGAAGCTTCCGGTAGGTGGCTTTCCTTGTTTGTCAATTTTGAGACCCAATTTTCGCAAAAACCACCCTAGCCAAATTTGGCTGATTCTCAAGGCACGATCGACATCCCTTCCTTTAAATATTCCTGGAACAACAACCCAAACAATGTGAAACACAAGGCAGCCTACCAACAAAATCATCCTGGAAATAACTCGAATCAAACTCATACATTAATAAAATTGCCTGTGCTGAATTTCAAAAAAGTGGGCAAAGCTATTTGTTTTCCGAATTATCTAGTTTTTTACCCCACGTAATTTGAAGTGTTTCTCAACCAACTTCCTTTTTTAGCGATTCAATCATGGCAATAGGCACATCATTTAGGTCGAGAATGATAAACCCGTCCAGTACATCCGAGAAGTTGGGGTCCACATTGAAGCTGATGAAGCGGGCATTTAGTTTGAGATATTGACGAACAAGAACGGGTAGGCGAAAATGTTCCGGCTCAATGTCTTCAATCAAGTTGTCAAGTGCTTGCAGTTCATCACCAAGATTCTCGGCCAACATTTCAATATCTACTTTACCTACCTTGACTTTGAAAGGTTTGCGAGGTTTGAGAAAATTGGCCAATTCATCGTTGAAAAAGTATTTTTTTATGAAAGCGACTATCACCCCACGTGAAAGATTTGAGTAGTATTTGCTGATGCTGACAGGGCCGTAGAGATAGCTAAACCTTGGGTTTTTCAATAAAAAATAAAGGATACCCTTCCAAAGCAAAAACAGTGGCAAGCGCTTTTTTTGGTGCTGCGGCACGATGTAGGAACGCCCCAATTCCACTGATTTTTTCATGTACGGGTGAAAACCTTCCTTGATTTTAAAAAGACTGCTGATATAAAAGCCTTCGGCGCCATAACGCTCAAAAATCTCATCGCCAACACCCATCCGATAGCCACCCGCTATCTGTTTTGACTCCCTGTCCCAAAGAATCAGCTGTCTGTAGTAAAGGTCGTACTCGTCCAAATCCCGAGGCTTGCCAGTCCCTTCACCTACTTGACGAAAGGTCAATTCCCGGAGCCTTCCAATTTCTTTGATGGTGTGTGGAATGTCCGTGGCTTCTACAACGAAAATATCATATTCGCCTTGAGAAGCTATCAAGGACTTGAACTTGAAATGTCCAATTTCCTCTTCAATTAACTGGCTATCAATTGGTTCTGCAATCGGTTCTTCCTGCTCTTGCTGGGTAAAAAAATTGCGCAAAAAATAAAACGGCTTCACTTCCAAACCAGAACCCAAAGAGAAAATCCGGGATTGGATAAAACGCTTGAAATCCTTCGCCCTTTCAAATTTATCTTGCTCTTCCACGGTAATTGAGCTGCCAACCCGCACAGTCATTTTATGGGGTTCGCCACGCATCCACTGGACTATTCGGCCCCCGATACTCGGCCTCACAAATCCCGGAAAAGATGTTTTCAAACGAACTGGCACTACCGGTATCTCAGCTCTTTTTACCGACCGCATAAGTCGAGTGAGAAATCGATCTCTTACCGGAGTGTCCAAAGTTCTATCGGTGAAATGAAGGATTAAGCAGAGGGAATAGCCACCTGATTTTGCTTTAATCAATTCCTTAAAAATAGCCCGGACGTAATCTTCCCACTGTACTAAGTAATAATCCAAATGCAAAAAATGGTGAGCAAGTGCAGGTTCTGGAATGCTCTTCCGCTCTATCAATTTGAACGGCACTCCCCTGCCTTCTAGCAGCCCGATTAGGACCAATTCGTCTACATCATCCAAGGCTTGGTTGACGATGAAAAGCGTAGGTTTTTTTACAGCAAGGTTTTTCAAATCACGCTCATCGGCTTCGATTTGCACATTTTTCTTTCGAAGGGCTTCTTGGACAATTGGACTGTTCGTAAAATTTTCAGGCATAATTCCGTTTTCAAGGCAAGGCAAACAAAATCATATTTCGTCTAAATTGCCGTATTGCCCCAAAGTTAATTTCACTGGAACGGATTTAAACTTAATTTTGCCCAAAATCAAACCTTTCAACATGAAAATTAACCACCTATTCACCTTTATTTTACTCTTCGCATTTATCTGTTGCAATGCGCAAAAAAAGGTTTTCGACATAGGCATTGAGGCACAGATCTACCCAACTGGCTATATACCCGGCTTTTACGCTGAAAAAAGTTTTAGCCAGAGAGACTTGGGAACAGTGCGGTTTGGCTACCAAATTATTGACCACCGTGACCAAGGAAAACATGACAGTGAAAAGGGTTCTGGTTATGGGGGCACTTTAGGATACAAACATTATTTTAAAAAATATTTTGTGGGGCCTAGTTTAAGTCTGCGTACTGATTTTTGGGCGAACAAGCTAGACTGGACAACCAATTTGGAAGCTGGTGGTGAAATCAAAGGAAAAACTGATATTTTGGTCTTGCAGCCTACGTTGGAATTCGGCTGGGCATTTGCCATTGGCGATAATTTTGCCTTGACGCCTACCGTTGCTTATGGTTTTGAGAAAAACATAAAAACCAAAGGTGAACCAACAGGAGAGGGAGCAATCATGCTAGCCGGACTTAAAGCTGCTTATCGGATTTGGTAATTGTTCAATCCATTTCACAACCTAACCAAACATGGATTATTTTAAAGAATCACTCAGCCTTCACAAAAATTTGAAGGGCAAAATCAGAATCACGCCAAAAATGGACGTTCGGACAAAAGAAGAATTGTCCTTGGTTTACTCGCCCGGAGTAGCAGCCCCTTGCCTCGAAATAGCAGAAGAACCTGAGAAAGTTTGGGATTACACCATAAAATCCAATTCGGTGGCTATCGTCACCGATGGTTCGGCTGTGCTTGGGTTGGGCAATATCGGCGCTCATGCCTCCATCCCAGTGATGGAAGGAAAGGCTTTGCTTTTTAGGCGTTTCGCAAGGATTGACGCCTTCCCGATTTGCATTGATTCGCAGGACACTGATAAAATTGTGGAAACCGTTCGCCTTATCGCCCCTGTTTTTGGTGGGATTAATCTGGAAGACATAGCCGCACCTCGCAGCTTCGAAGTCGAAGAACGGCTGCAAGACCTTGGCATCCCAGTTTTTCACGATGACCAGCATGGCACGGCCATCGTGGTGCTAGCGGCTTTGCTCAACGGAGCCAAAGTGATTGGCAAAAAAATCAATGACCTGACGGTGGTCATCAATGGTGCAGGCGCAGCGGGCATTGCCATTGCGAAGCTGCTGAAAGGCGTTGGCCATGAGGAAAGCGAACGCCGGGTTTCTGTGAAGGAAGTGATTCTTTGCGACACGAAAGGCATTTTGCACAAAGACCGCAATGACCTGAATTCTTCAAAAAAAGCGGCACTTGAATTCAGCAATTTGACCAATAAACAAGGCAGTTTTAAGGACGCACTCGTCGGTGCCGATGTTTTCATCGGGGTGAGCATCGCCAATTTGATGGACAGAAATGATGTGAAAACGATGGCGAAAGACCCCATCATTTTGGCCTTGGCCAATCCGATTCCCGAAATCATGCCCGATGAGGCATATGCTGGCGGAGCAGCCATCGTTGGAACTGGCCGCAGCGATATGCCAAACCAAGTTAACAACGTACTCGGGTTTCCTGGCATTTTTCGTGGGGCTCTGGATGCGAGGGCAAAACGCATTACCCAAGGCATGAAATTGGCAGCCGCTTATGCTATTGCCGACCATCTTCGCAATCCGACTTTTGACAATATCATCCCGGCAACGCTCGATGAGCAAGTGGCTTGGCAGGTTGCCGATGCAGTTAGGGCCGCTGCAGAAAAGGAAGATTGGTCAAAATACTGATAGTAGGTTCATTTTATTTTGGCTAAAACCGTCTCGCCGTCAATGACCGTTTGACCGATTTTGACAGTGGGCAAGGTATTTTCTGGTAAAATTAGCCCGACTTGGCTGCCCATTTTGATTAGGCCAATTACCTCGCCAGCCACTACTTCCTGTTGTGGCTCTACATAATCCTCTATCCGTCTAGCTAGCAATCCTGCCACTTGAATGACTTTGTAACGCAGTCCATTTTTTGTCTCAAAAAGTAGATCGTTCCGCTCGTTTTCCAGCCGTAGCCCGAAGCGATTGGTTTGAATCAAGGCGTTGTTGAATTGCCCTTTCACGTATTCATTTTTCAAAAAACGGGCTGCCATAGGAGCTTTTTGGTAATGCACATTCGTCACATCCATTTCGATAGCGATTAGCCAGCCGCTGGAGTCCACGTCGGTCGTCATCACTTGCACTACGCCGGCATCCTTTTCCCAAGCAATGGAGTCGGCAGTCCAGTGAAGTACCGCTACCACTTCTCCGTTTGCTGGGCTGATGAATGCAGCGCTATCATTCGGGGTATGGCGGGTAGGCATTCTCAGAAACCAAAACTGGTAGTAGGCGATGCAAGCCAATACTATCAAAAAAGTCGCTAAGACTAGCCTGAATAAAATTTTTTTTGGTTGGAAATTATTCATGAAAATGTTTGAAATCATTGAGATTCAAAGAAAAAAAGCGGAATCGGAACTAAGTGTTCAAATGATGTTTTTCTAAAAAATCTTTGAAGCACTTTGAAAAATTAAAAAAGCCAATATCTTTGCGCTCGCTTTTGACAAATGAGTCAGTACAAAGCACGGTGTGGTAGCTCAGTCGGTAGAGCAATGGACTGAAAATCCATGTGTCGGGGGTTCAAATCCCTCCCGCACCACCACCTAAGGCCCCTTCCGAGTTCGATTGGAAGGGGTTTTCTTTTTTCGCCATTCAAGATTTGAGTCCGTTCAAAAAATCCACCGCTGACAGCCGCTTTCGGCCTTGCAACTGCATTTCCAGCAAATGAACGAACCCATCGGAAGTCGCCACTTTCAGCAGTTTTTTTCCGTCGGTGACGAAATGGCCGGGCTTAAATTCGTGTGTTGCGACTTCCTTTTTCGTCTTAAAAACTTTTAGTTCGACGCCCTGCACTGCTTCCCAATTCGCTGATTGCCAATGGGTTCCATCTTCCAAAGTCAATGGCATCGCCACCACCTTCCAAGCACCGGGGAACGGACTGAGGCCCCGCACAAAATTGTGAACCTCAGCGGTAGTCTTCGAAAAATCAATTTCACAGGTTTCGTGGAAAATCTTTGGTGCATGACAAGCCTGTGAATCATCTTGTTTTTGTGGAACATAGTCGTCCCGCTCAATCGCCTGCACCGTTTTCAAAACCAAATTGGCTCCCATCACCATCATCCGGTCATGCACTTCGCCTGCCGTTTCGTCTTCGCCGATTGGCATTTTTGCTTGGAAAAGCAGGTCGCCCGTATCAATTTCGTGTTGAAGGAAAAAAGTCGTTGCCCCAGTTTCCGTTTCCCCGTTGATGACCGCCCAATTGATGGGAGCTGCGCCACGGTACTTGGGGAGGAGTGAACCATGCAGGTTGAAACTGCCGATTTTAGGCATGGCCCACACCACTTCAGGCAACATTCGAAAAGCCACAACAATCTGTAAATCAGCCTCGTAGCTTCGCAATTTTTCCAAAAACTCTGGAGAACGAAGCTTCTCCGGTTGAAGCACTGGGATGCCATGACTGACAGCACACTTTTTCACTGCCGACTCCAACAGTTGCTTTCCTCCACGGCCACCAAGTTTGTCGGTAGCGGTGACGACGGCAACTACCTCATATCCATTGTCCAATAGAATCTCAAGCGAAGGCACAGCGAAATCGGGTGTGCCCATGAAAATAATCCTCATGTATTTATTCTCTTTTCAAAGTCAATTTTTCAGAAACGCCGCCACGGTTCATATCGAAAGTTAAAGAATCGGCGGTCAGTTGGATGATTTTCACCATAATTTCCTGCTGACCCTCTGCGTGGGTGTAGAGTTTATCACCTTCCACCCGAAAGCTGCCAGCCTCTTCTCGTGCGCCCAGCACAGCTTTGTAGGAATTATCTGTGAAAGAAAATTTCACGCCTGCAGCATCCCGTGCATCCGGCTTACCATCCACCGACCATTGCACGCCCTGCCAATTACCTTGTATTGCCTGCTGATAGCCAAGGTCTTTGGCACAGCTGATGATGAAAAATAATCCAACCAGGAAAATGCTTACGTATTTCATTTTGAAAATAGTTTTGTGAAAATGTGTCCATAACTCGAAAGTTCGAGGAAGCAACAATAGGGTAATTCTAGTTAATCGGGGCAAAACAGGGCCCATTTTCACAGTTTTACAATAAAAAGACAGAGCTAATTATAGCTGATAAAACAAAAAGCCCCGGTCTTTGCTTAATCCATAACCGTTTTTTGAATTTTGGCTTGCATCTTTTAAAAGCTTTAGACTTTCTTTGCTTTGATGAAAATTCTGTTGTCATTCAGCCTGTTTATTTTTAGTTTTTGGTCGATCTTCGGTCAATGCGACCCGCATTTTGTCCCACCAAAAAGCGCACGTCCGACCAGTTATGTGATGGACGTGCAATACGACCTTCCGACGAAATCCATCAAATCAACTGGTCAGGTTATTTTCAAAAACAACTCACCAGTCCCTATCACCGAGTTGCATTTTTACATGTATCTGAATTCGTTCAAGAACATGAACTCTACTTTTTTGAAAGGAAGTGGTGGGAATATTTTTGACCAAAATATCGGAAGCCGTGGGGAAGATACTTGGGGCTGGATTCGGGTGGACGATATTGCTGATGCACAAGGAGCAAACCTCTCGCAATCAATGCGTTATATCCAGTTGGACGATGGAAACAAAGACGACCAATCGGTGCTTTCCGTTACACTTCAAAAACCAGTTCAACCGGGAGAGACCGCTGTTTTTGACCTAAAATTTTCAGCAAAACTTCCCAAAATCATAGCCCGTGCGGGGTACAGCAAAGACGATTATGCGCTTTGGGTGCATTGGTTTCCGCAGTTGGGTGTTTGGGAGCAAAACCCAACTGGGGATTGGGCTTGGAACTGCCACCAGTTTTTCAGGACAACGGAGTTTTTTGGCGATTTTGGTACTTACGATGTAACCATCACCGCACCAGATCAGCTTGTCATTGGCGCTTCGGGTTGCTTGATGAGCGAAGAAAAACTATCTGGCAACCTTGTCAAAAGGCGGTTTTTGGTGGAGGATGTGATTGATTTCGCTTGGACGGCCTATCCCGGTTTTCAAGTTTACGAAGATAAATGGCAGCATGTGAATATCCGGCTACTGATTGCCCCAGAGCATTCCATGCACGCCCAGCGGTTCATTACTGCCGTCAAACAGAGTTTGGAGTACATGAACGAGCATGTTGGCCCCTACCCTTTTGCCAGCATCACCATGGACGACCCGCCGTTTCATGCCTTGCGAAGTGGCATGATGGAATACCCGACCTTCATCACATTAGGCTCGTTTTATGGTACCCCGAAAGGCATCCGAAACGTGGAATCGCTGGCAGTGCATGAGTTCGTACACCAGTATTTTATGATGATGCTGTCCAGCAATGAGAAGGAGGAAGCATGGCTGGACGAGGGATTCGTGACCTATTTTGAGGACAGAATCACAGACCATTATTACGGTAAAAAAACGGGCTACGTGGATTTTGAAGGCTATCGGATGGGCAACCACGAACTTACCCGCAATGAATACACGGGCATGCCAAACCCCAAGGAGGACTACGCCGACAAGCCCGGTTGGACGTTTGACGGACGGCACAAAGGCATCATCTACAGCAAAACTGCTACGATGCTCCGCACCATGCAGGCCATTTTTGGTGATGAAGCGATGGATGAGTTGATACGGACTTACTTCGACCGATGGCAATTCAAGCACCCACGTGGTACTGATTTTTTTGCTGTCGCAAACGAGTGGGTGGCCAAGCACCCCAACACCAGTTTTGGCAATAATTTGGATTGGCTTTTCAAAGGTGTATTGCAAGGGACGGATGTTTGCGACTACGCAGTTTCCGAAATTTCAAACATCGAAAATTTCACGTCACATGGCCTTTACGATGACGGGAAAGGTGGTTTCGAGTTTAAGACGGGGCAACCTTCCGGTGATTTTACTACCTCCACGACCTTGCATCGATTGGGCGAGTTGATTTTTCCGGTGGATGTAGAAATTACATTCGAGGATGGAACGGTTAAAACAGAACCTTGGGACGGGCAAGACCGCACCAAGATTTTCAGCTACCAAAGCAAGTCAAAAATCGAAAGTGTCCATATTGACCCAGCGCAGAAAATCTATCTGGACATTGACCTGAACAACAACAGCCTTTCCTTGAAACCCAAGGATTCGGTTTTTTGGAAATTCACTTTGAAGGCAGTTTTCTGGATGCAAAACCTGATGCAATCCGTCAGTTTTTTGGTTTAAAAAATATGATTTCAACGATAAAAACGGCTTTCATTACTGGCCTAAAGTTCTGGAAAATAGTACTGCTGGTCTATTTCCTTCAATTGCTAGTAGCTATTCCACTGGCCATGCAGGTATGGCACGTTCTTGAAGCGAGCATCGGCAACTCGCTGGAAATCAACAAGTTGTTACCAGGTTACGACCACACGGTTATTTCTGATTTCCTGAAAGTACATGGGGGGAGCATCACGCCACTCATCGGGCAATTGCGTTGGGCGCTGGTAGTTTGGGCGGTGGCCAGTGTTTTCATCAATGCAGGTGTGCTTTTCACTTTGGTAAAAAAAACACCCAACTGGCTGGCCTTTTGGACGGGTGGCGCCACCTATTTTTATCGTTTCACAAAAATTTCAACGATTTTCTTGTTCATACTGCTGGTCTGGACAGGCATCACCATCCTACCCTACCTTGCCAATCTCCAAGTCAACCTCGAAACGATGGCCTCTGAAAAAACGGTTTTGGGCTACCTGCTGGTGCTGGTGATAGTCTGGTTGGCAGGTTTTGTTTACTTGTTTTGTGCTTCCGTCATTGCCAAAACTGCCATCATTGAACTGGGATTAAGCACTTGGAAAGCCCTGAAAAAAGGGCTGGGATTTGGCTTTCGAAATTATTTCAGTTTGGCGGGTATCTTCTTGGCTTTCACTGCTTTGCAATTGCTGGCTTTGGCACTTTACTGGTGGTTGGAGGGGAAATCAGGGATGGTGACCGTCGGATTGGTGGTGGTTTTCTTTTTGATTCAGCAGGCATTGGTTTTTTGGCGGCTGATGGGGCGGGTGATGATGGTGGGGGGAGTGAGTGGATTTTACGCTGAAAAAACTATTTGACCTGTTCAGACCAACTTTCTAGCGCTAGAATCAATTTTGAAATAAAATATTCTGGATCTTTCCTGTTGTAAGAGAATGGCTGAATTAGGTTTTGACCTTTTGAATTTACAAGTCCAAAAAACACTTGTGAATTATTTTTAAAAACACTTGTTTGAACTGCAGAATTTAAATGGCCAATTGTTTCAAACCTTCTAGAAGTATCAAACTCGATTCCAGCTTTACCATATCTTTCTAGAATATCCACTTCACTTTCATTCAAATTATTTTTGTCGTCCACATGAAGAAGCACAGTGACAAAATCATTTTTTAAAATCTCTCTAACTTTTTTACTTTTTAATAAATCCTTCGCAAAAACGTCATATCCCACACAAGCATAGACTGTAAAAACTACAAGTACAGGTTTATGCTGAGATGCTGCGCAATTAAGACCTTCTAGGTAATCGTAGAGAAATGGCAGTTCAAATTTTTTCTGAAGTCCTAATTTGTATTCTAGATGTTTCCCACAAACTTCATACTCCCAATTATCTGATGAACACCCTTTTGTTAACAGGCAAAAAATAAAGAGGAAAATCAGTTGAATTGTTTTCAAAGTTTAGAAGTATTAAGTTTTTTCACACCACTGGCCAGACCGTCAAAGCAATCAACAAACCACAGCAAACATACAGAAACACCTTGTCTGCCAAATGCAATGGCCGAACGGGAGCCTGCTCCGAAGGTTCGAACATCACAATGACGATTTTGAAATAGTAATAAATTGCCAAAAGCGAAGCCAGAATCCCTACCACGACCAGCCAGCCTTGCCCAGCCGCTGAGGCAGCCGCCAGTACCCGGTATTTTGCGATAAAACCTGCCAACGGTGGAATCCCCGCCATCGAAAGCATCGCCATGATGACGGACACAGCAGCCAATTGATTGGTGTGCAACAATCCCCTAAAGTCCTGAATATCAGCCACTTCATTTCTCAAATACCAAAGGACTCTGAAAGCTGTGAGACTGGCAATGCCATACACCAAGGCGTAGTAAGTCAGCAGATGCTCGGCACCTTCTTTTTGGCAAAAAATGCCAATCAGCATGAATCCCGTATGTGAAATGCTTGAGTAAGCCATCAAGCGCTTCACGTTTTTTTGCGAAGCAGCAATGAAATTGGCGACCATCAGGGTGAGGAAGCAAAGTCCGTAGATTGACCAAGCCACGGTCTGTGGAATCGCATTTTGAAAAGCCTGGAAAAACTTCAACAAGGCAGCAAATGCAGCCACTTTGACCACTGTCACCATGTAGGCGGTGACCGGAGTGGGTGAGCCTTCGTACACATCGGGTGCCCAAAAATGGAAGGGGGCTGCTGCTACTTTGAAGGCAAAAGCGGCGACCGTCAGCACAAAACCAACTTGCAGGAGACCTTGGTTTTGGGAAGTTAAGTTGGTCGTTTTCGAAGTGATTTCGGCCAAGTCAAATGTTCCGGTAGCGCCGTAAAGCAAGGCAATTCCGAAAAGCAGGAATGCAGAAGAGAACGCTCCCAACAGGAAATATTTGAACGAGGCTTCGTTGCCTTTCACGTCTGACTTGTTGCTACCTGCCAGCACGTACACGGGTATTGACAGTATCTCCACCCCCAAAAAAAGCATGGCGAGATTGGTGTAGGAAACCATACAGACTGCACCGGCAAAGGAAAAAAGCGTGAGCGCAAAATAGTCTGTGGTTGTTTTTTCAGCTTCGAAAAAGCGGCGGAAACCCCAAAACCATAGCACGCCTAAAGTACAAAGCACCATCAAAAATGGCCTGGAAAATCCATCGAAACTGGCCATGTTGTACACCAATTCGGACGTGCCCAGATGCGAAAAACTCAGCCCCAAGACGACCAACAGAGCCAAAATGGCCAAAGGCAACAGTATTTTCCGAAGGTTCAAAAACTCGGAAACGAGGGCGGCCACACCTGTCAAGGAAAGTATGATCAGTTCAGTCATATCAGAATTTCAAGCCTTGTAAAAGTTCCATCACCGATTTTTCGGAGATAGCCAAAATGGGTTTCGGGTAAACGCCGAATCCGACAATCAATACACAAACCACCAGCAACAATAGCGTCTCTTGGCGGGTCTGTTTTTTATAGAGCACAGCTTCGTCCTTCACTTCTCCCAACATCATTTTCTGGAAGGAGCGGAACATGTAAACCACCCCAAGAATGATGCTTATCCCTGCCAAGGCACCCAAAATTTGGTGGTACTGAAACAGGCCGATGATGAGCAAAAACTCTCCCACGAAACCATTGGTGAAAGGCAGTGCCACCACACTCAGCACGATGATGAGGAACATAAACCCGAGCCTTGGGTCAATGTCCCGGATGCCACCCAACCTGTCCATATCGGAAGTGCCTGTGCGGGTCACGATGATGTCGTACACGAAGAAAAGCCCGACAGTGTTGATACCGTGACTCAACATTTCCACCAAACCACCTTGAACACCTTGCACGTTGGCAGATAGAATGCCCGCTGCAATCAAGCCAACGTGGGCAATGGAAGCAAATGCGATAAGTCGTTTGTAATCTTTTTGAACAATCGAAATGAAGGAAGCGTAGAGGATGCTCACCACCGCAAAACCCACGGCCCAAATGCCGTACTCGCCCACTCCTTGCGGCACTATCGGAATCAACCAGCGTATGATACCGTAGGTCGCCATTTTCAGCATGATACCTGAAAGCAGCATGGCTCCTGGTGTTGGGGCGATGTAGTAGGTTTCCGGCTGCCAAGTATGGAGCGGGAAAATGGGCATTTTGATGGCAAAAGCGAGAAAAATCCCAGCAAATACAAGGCCCTGTTGCGTGACTGGCAAAGCCCGGCCTGCTTCGTAAAGTGATTGCAGCGCAAAAGAATGGTCGGCCGTGTGCTGGTACAAATAGATGAAGGAAAACAGCATGAACAAACTGCCGACCATTGTGTAAAGGAAGAATTTCAAGGTGACCCGTTGGCGGCCTTCCCCACCCCATTTCAGGCAAATAAAGTAAATGGGTATTAGCGCTATTTCCCAAAAAACATAAAACAAGAAGCCATCCGCAGCGATGAAACTGCCCGCCATTGCGAAGTCCATCAGCATCATCAGGGCATACAGGACGTGGCGGTCGGGGTAGTCCCGGTTGAAGGAAGCATAGAGCACCATCGGCATCACGATGGAGGAAAGGATGGTGAGCATGAGGCTGATGCCATCCAACATCAGGTTGAAATTCGCTCCCAATTGTGGAATCCAAGGCATGGAAAACGTGAGGGTCTCCTGCCCGTTCGTGTTGTAATGGTACAGCAGGAACAACACGTAGGCGAGGTTGAGCAGCGACCCGGCCAGCGACACGTACTTGGCATTTTTACCCGAAAAATAGGTAAGAATCGCCGTGACCAAAGGGATGATGAGTATAGGTAAAATTAGCATTAATCAGTTTGGTTGAAAGGTTGGCGGATGAGTTTTTCAAATGCCAAATTCCTCTTAAAACCATTTATATCAGTATCGCAATCAACGCTGCAACGGCCAGTACGAACACCACCAAGTAGTGCTCCAACTGCCCTGATTGTATTTTTCGAAGTTGACCGCTGACGGAATTCACGGCAACGCCGACATTGTTCACCAAGCCATCGAGCAAACGGCCTTCCACCACTTTTTCGAGTAGTTCGGCAAATTTGTCATTGGCCCGCACGATATAATTTTTGTAAAATTCATCAATGAAAAAGCGACCTGCTACCAAGCGGGAAGCGCCAGTCAGTTCCTCCGTATCACGCACTGGCCGAACCCGGTTTTTCACGTAAAGCTGGTAGGCGTAGTAAATGACAGCGATAATAAGCAGTGTCGTAAAGCTCATTGTCAGAAGCTCACTTCCGAGACTTGCATTAAGTTCGAAAGTACCCAAAACAGGGGCTAAAAAAGCATCAATGCTCCCGTGAATTCCAGCCGCATGAGCTACTGCATGAGGTATCCCTACCCAGCCACCAACGATGGAAAGTGCTGCCAATATTATCAATGGGATGGTCATGATGGCGGGGGATTCGTGTAAATGGTGACGCTGGTCCTCCGTTCCCCGGAACTCGCCAAAAAAGGTCAAGAACACCAACCGGAACATGTAAAAAGCCGTCATCAAGGAAACGCCCAAGCCAAGCACGAAGAAAATAGGCGCCGACTCCATGGCAGAAGCAAGTATTTGGTCTTTGCTGAAAAAACCCGCCAAAGGTGGTATGCCTGAAATGGCCAAACTGCCAATGAGGAAAGTCCGGTACGTAATGGGCAAATGTTTGCGAAGACCACCCATCCGACGTATGTCCTGCTCGCCACTCATGGCATGGATAACGCTACCTGAGCCGAGGAATAGCAGTGCTTTGAAAAACGCATGAGTAACCACGTGAAAAATAGCTGCTGTGTAAGCACCCAAACCCAGCGCCATGAACATCAAACCCAGCTGACTTACGGTGGAATAGGCCAAAACCTTTTTAATATCTGTTTGCAAAAGGCCGATGGCTGCACCAATCAAAGAAGTCGCTGTGCCAATGGTGACCACCAGCATGGAAATGCCCGGTGTCAATTCAAATAGGGAGTGTGTTCGGGCGATGAGGTAAATGCCCGCCGTTACCATCGTGGCTGCATGGATGAGCGCCGAAACAGGCGTCGGGGCAGCCATCGCATCTGGCAGCCAAGTGAACAATGGAATCTGCGCACTTTTCCCGACTGCACCCAGCACCAAGCAACCAGCAATCAGACTGAGTAAGCCTGGAGAAAGCTGTTGAAGCACTGGCAATTTTTCCCCCATAAAAAGCTCGTGGTATTCCAAGGAGCCCACATTTACGAAGAGCAAACACATGGCCATCAGGAAACCAAAATCGCCGATGCGGTTCATCACGAAGGCTTTTTTGGCGGCGTCGTTGTTCTTCATTTCTTTGAAATAGAAACTGATAAGCATGAAGGAACAGAAACCAACACCTTCCCAACCGATGAAGGTAATCAGGAAACTGTCAGACATGACCAGCACGAGCATGAAAAACGTAAAAAGGTTCAGATAGGAAAAAAATCGGCGAAACCCATCGTCTTCCCACATATAACCCACTGAAAACAAGTGAATTAGGAAGCCTACCCCTGTGATGAACATTAAGAAAACCGCCGTCAGTCTGTCAATCAAAAAGTTGAACAACGAACTGAAAGTGCCACTGGAAATCCATTCATAGACACTCACCACCGCCGTGTGGGGGTTGGTGTATTGGTCGTAAAAAATGGCGCAGGCGCAAACAAAGGAGGTGAATACTCCCAAGCAGGCCACCACTGCCGTCAGCGTTTTCGACAGCCATTTGTAGCAAGTGAGTATCACCAAGAAACTCACAAGCGGGGCAAAGGCGGCTATTTTTATAAATAAATCCACGAGTTTAGGAATGAAGAGTGAGGAATGAGGGATAAAAGTGCACGGTCATCCCTCATTCCTCATCCCTGATTTACCATTTAAGTTTACTTAAAATCGAAGTATCCGTCGAGCGGATATTCCTGAAAATCATCATCAAGATGGCCAAGCCGATGGCTACTTCTGCAGCAGCAACAGCCATGATGAAGAAAACGAAAACCTGTCCCTGCGCCTGTCCCCAAACCGTGCTGAAAGCGACCATGAGCAGGTTCACCGCATTCAGCATCAACTCAATGCACATGAATTTCAGGATGGCGTTCCGACGAAACATCACCCCGAATGCACCAATGCAAAACAGGATGGCGGAAAGGATAAGGTAGTAGTTGATTGGCATTTTACAATGTTAAATGGTAAATGATGAATGATTAATTGGAAGTCTGATTTACCATTAACCATTTATCATTTACCATTAAGATAGTTGCTTTTTACTAAGCAAAACCGCTCCCACCATCGCTGATAGGAAAAGTAGTGCGGATATTTCAAACGGCAACAGAAACTCATTGAAGAGGCTGTTGCCGAGACTTTCGACGGTTCCAATATTGGCGGCGCTTTTGGTCAATTGGCTCAAATCAGCTTGTTTTCCTGCAACAGTCAGCACCAAAAGCAACAATCCGGCGGAAATGGCTGAGATGATTTCGAATAGAGTTCGCTTCGTGAAGCCCATGTTTCCGTGCATATTGACCATCATAATAATGTAGAGGAAAAGCACCATGATGGCACCTGCGTACACGATGATGTGAACCGCTGCGAGGAATTGGGCATTCAGCAAAAAATAATGCCCGGCGATGGCGAAGAAGGTCAGAATCAGGCAAAGTGCGCTGTAAACGGGGTTTTTGACCACGACCACCAACATGGCGCAAATCACTGCCACTGCCGATAAGAACCAAAAAAGTATTTCTGAAATTGGCATTTCGTTAATGTTCGTCTAAATCAATCAAGTCCTTAATGGTCACGTTGTGCTGGTGAAATTTGTCCTTCTTGAACTCCAACATCGCAGGCGTCTGCCGCCTCGTTACATCCACGGGGTTTTCCATCGTTTCAACCAGTTTGTCCTTTCCGAATACGAAACCATTGCGGCCATAGTTGCTTGGAATGATGCGGTCAGTCAGGAAAATTGCTTCCTTTGGACAAGCTTCTTCGCACAGTCCGCAGAAAATGCAGCGAAGCATATTGATTTCGTAAACGGCGGCGTATTTCTCTTCCCGGTAGAGGTTTTCTTCGCCTTTCTTCCGCTCGGCAGCCGTCATCGTGATGGCCTCGGCGGGACAAGCCACGGCGCAAAGTCCGCAAGCGGTGCAGCGTTCGGCACCTGCCTCATCCCGCTTCAGTACATGATGGCCCCGGTAAACGGGCGCTATCGGGCGCAGTTGCTCCGGGTACTGTACCGTTGCTTTCTTTTTGAAAATATGGCGGAACGTGATGGACATCCCACCAGCAATGGCAGGCAGATAGAGCCGCTCGGCGAGCGTCATCTGCTTTTTTTCCATCACTTTGCTTCTGTTCGTTAACATTTTGTGAGGTTTAGAAGGGTTTAGAGAGTTTAGAGGGTTTAACGAGGTCCCAAACTAAACCTCCTAAACCATCTAAATTTTCTAAACCCTAAGCTATCCGTAACCCATTCGGCACCTGCCTTTCGGGCTGCAAAAGTGTCACTTCTTTTTCATCTCCAACTACTCCGAGCACCAAACATTCGGACATAAAATTGGCGATTTGCTTTGGGGGAAAATTGGTGACGGCAATCACCTGTTTTCCCACCAAATCTGCTTTTTCGTACAATTTGGTGATTTGGGCAGAACTGCGTTTTACGCCAAATTCACCAAAGTCTATTGTCAACTGGTAGGCCGGTTTTTTCGCCTTCGGAAAATCCTCAGCTGCGATTATTGTACCTACCCGCATTTCTATCTTTTCAAAATCGGCCCAATTAAGCATGACCTCGTGATTTTGCCCCTGACTCCTAAAGGGGAACCTAAAACCATGAATTCTCAGCTATTTATCAATGATGTGTTAAGCTGATTATCAAATAATTAAATTCAATCTTCCTTATTTTCCAGCAAGTAGTAAGCTTCATTAAAACTTGCATCGTTTTCTTTTTCAATCAAAATTGACTTGTTCTGGACTCGACAAACTTGATTTTTGAAAAAGTAGGATTTTTTACTTCCTTTATTATGTCTGTATTTCCATTTTGTTTTTTTGGTAGAATTTAGGAACAAGGTGTCACTCCGCAAAACCCAATTTCCTTTGTCCTTGATTGAATACATGGTGTGACGACCCTCATAATAATCATATTCCCTATTTTCACTCAAATTCAAAGTCACCCAGGAAAACCCAAATCTGCCACCTTTGTATTCTCCACAAATTTCACACGAAGTGTTTTCAATTTTTTTATCAAAACCTATTTGAGTAAAAAGTCCAAAAACGAACATTAATAACCACATCATACCTACTTATTTGAAGCTCCCAAAAATGTGCGTCCTTGGGTTCCCCTTCAGGGGTCAGGGGTTAATTCAATTTCCCCGTCAAATACATCACCACCCCCGTCAAGAAGATATTCAGCAACGACAGTGGCAGCAGCACTTTCCAGCCGAGGTTCATCAATTGGTCGTAGCGGAAACGGGGCAATGTCCAGCGCACCCACATGAACAGGAAGATGAAGGCAAATACCTTCCCGAAGAACACTACCGTCTGCACCGTGGCGAGGGCGTTCGGGCTTAGGCCAAGCTCGTGCTGGAAGGGGAAATTGTATCCGCCCCAGAAGAAGCTGACCATGATGGCCGACGAGATGAACATATTGATGTACTCCGCAAACAGAAACAAGCCCAGTTTCATCGAAGAATACTCGGTGTGGTAGCCGCCGATGAGTTCCGTCTCGCATTCAGGTAGGTCGAAGGGAGCACGGTTCGTTTCGGCGAAAGCGCAAATCATGAAAATCAAGAAGGCCAGCGGCTGGTAGGCCACATTGGCGAGACCTGCATCCTGCTGTGCCACGATTTCCCGAAGGCTCAAAGTCCCCGTCATCATCACCATCGCAATGATGCTGAAACCCATCGCAATTTCGTAGCTAATCATTTGGGAACTTGCTCGTAGGGCGCCCAACAGCGAGTACTTGTTATTGCTCGCCCAACCACCAATCATGATGCCGTAAACCCCGACTGATACGACACCAAAAAGGTATAGCACCCCGATATTGATGTCAGTAATTTGTAGCGCAAATGATTCGCCACCGATGTTCACGTCGCCGCCCCAAGGAATCACTGCCCCAGTGATGAGCGCCGTCAGCATGGCAATGCCCGGCCCGATGATGAAGAGGAATCGGTTGCTCCCTTGCGGAATCAGTTCCTCTTTCGTGAACATTTTGATGCCATCGGCCAGCGGTTGCAGCAGCCCCAGTGGCCCTGCCCTATTCGGTCCGACCCGGTCCTGCATCACAGCGGAAAGCTTCCGCTCTGCCCATGTGCTGTACATCGCTATCAGCATGGTGATGCCGAAAACGGACAGGACGAGGATTATTTTGAAAATTAATACGGTCATCTTATTTAGATTCAAAATGGATTGATAAGCCTGAGGAACGAAGGATTATTAAGCCATTTAATCTCTAATTCTAGGCTTAGCAATCCCTCCTATCGTCGGGCTTACCATTCCTTTTGTTCAAATATTATTAGGATTCAGCGCTCCTTCGCCCAGCGTCACCTTATCACCATGTGGAAGTGCCGCTGTTTCCAATTGTTTTTCTTCGAAACGTTCACCTTCATCGCTTTCATAGTGATTGGCGGAGATAACCGAATGTCTGTCCACATGCGTAATTTCATCAATCACCCAATCGTTTGTGTGTTTCTTCTCGAAGCGGCATTCGTTGCAAATCCAGCCAGCCTCGCCGTTTTCCAGTTTGGCCACTTCGTCGAATTCGTCCTTGCGGGCAGTCACCCGAAGGATTTCCTCGCCTTTGTACCAGAGGCGAACCTTGCCGCAGCATTTTTCGCAATGGCGATGCGCCTCCACCGGCTTGGTGTACCATACCCGGCTCTTGAAGCGGAAAGTCCTGTCGGTCAAAGCACCAACTGGGCAGACATCAATCACGTTGCCGGAAAAATCGTTGTCAATCGCCTGTTCGATATAGGTGGAAATCTCCGCATGGTCGCCCCGGCCGATGACACCATGAACCCTGCCGTCCGTAATTTGCTCACAAACCTTCACGCAGCGGTAGCAGAGGATACAGCGGTTCATGTGCAGCTTGATTTTGTCGCCAATATCAATCGGCTCGAAAGTGCGGCGGCGGAATTCGCTGCGGGTGTCCAATTTGCCATGCTCGTAGCCGAGGTCTTGTAGCTTGCATTCACCTGCTTGGTCGCAGACGGGACAGTCGAGCGGGTGGTTGATTAGCAAGAACTCGGTAACGCCCGCCCTAGCCTCAATCACTTCCGGCGAGGTTTCGTTGCGCACGACCATGCCATCCATCACCGTGGTGCGGCAGCTTGGCACCAGCTTGGGCATGGGCCGTGGGTCTTTGGCCGAGCCTTGTTCCACCTTCACGAGGCAGGTACGGCAGTAGCCGCCGCTTCCCTTCAGCGAGGAGTAGTAGCACATGGCTGGCGGCACGAGGTCGCCGCCAATCATGCGGGCCGCATTGAGAATCGTCGTGCCTTCGGGCACTTCGATTTGGAAATCGTCTATGGTTACGAGTGGCATTTACCTAAGTTCAAATATTTATTCAGCGATTCCCAACATTGGAGCATCACCTATTTTCATTCTGAGGTTTTTCAATTTTTCAATTGGATAAAAAAATGAGATGTCTTCAATTGAACCAATTTTCAAAACAAAGGGTGAATTTTCACCTCTATCAACGAAGACTCTGTATTCACTTTGGTGCTTAAATCGTTTTGGTTTATAAAAAACATTTAGGTCACCTGTGTGAGCATTCTCATCATAGTATTCAACTAAGCCCATTGTGGGTTGAATGTTGAGCTCATTAAGCGCATTTTTTACCCTATTCAGAAACTCACTTGGATTATTGATTATTAAAAATGCGTTGCCAAATTCCATCAACTTCTCATCTAATTTCTCAAATTCAGAAACAAGTTCTGATGTTACTGCAATCAGAGAGAAAATGTTACCAGTTAGCCCTGCATTGTCTATCCTCATGTGAGCCGTAGTTAAATTGGGACTTGGGCCAAGCTTAGTAAAATTAATTTCCCTTTCCTCCAACTTAACGGTAAACCAATCCATCTGCTCAATTCTTTCGATTCCTTCAAAATCGTCTCGCCTTTCAACATTTGTCTCGATGGCTTTATGGTGGTTGATTGGGTTCATATAAAGGATACCCTCTTTTTGAGTTTGCCTCAAATATTTTTCATCAGCTATCCTTATGAAAAATGAAATCTTCATTTGCTTCAATGAATATTTAAACCGTCTCCAACCGATTCACCCGATAATAATGCCTTACCTCCCTTATCCCCTCCGGCCTCGTCACATACTCCTCAAACTCATGCCGGAAATGCCGAATCGCTGCCGCAACGGGCCAGGCCGCAGCCTCGCCGAGCGGGCAGATAGTCTTGCCCTCGATTTTGCTTTGCACGTCCCAGAGCAGGTCAATGTCTGCCAAGGTACCTTTGCCAGCGAGGATTTTTTGGATGATGCGCTCCATCCAACCCGTGCCTTCCCGACAGGGGCTGCATTGGCCGCAGCTCTCGTGGTGGTAGAAACGGGCGAAGGTGTAGAGGTTCCTGACGATGCTCGTGTCCTCGTCCATGACGATGAAGCCGCCGCTGCCGAGCATCGTGCCCGTTGCGAAGCCGCCATCGCCGAGACTTTCGTAGCTCATGAGGCGGGGTTCCCCGGTGGCGGTTTTCAGGATGAGGTGCTTGGGCAGGATGGGCACGGACGAACCGCCCGCTACCACGGCCTTCAAGTCCTTGCCGTTGCGGATGCCGCCGCAGTACTCGTCGGAGTAGATGAACTCCTCAACGGGAACGCCGAGCTCGATTTCGTAAACCCCCGGCTTGTTGATATGGCCACTGGCCGAGATGAGCTTAGTTCCCGTGCTCTTGCCGATGCCAATGCCAGCGTAGGCGTCGCCACCCATTTCGATGATAGGCACGACGGCGGCGATGGTTTCCACGTTATTTACCACCGTGGGACAGTCCCAAAGCCCCTTTACGGCCGGGAATGGCGGCTTGAGGCGGGGATTGCCACGCTTGCCTTCGAGGCTTTCGAGCAGGGCGGTCTCCTCGCCGCAGATGTAGGCACCCGCCCCGATTTGCACGTAGCAATCGTGGTCGAAGCCGCTGCCGAGAATGTTCTCGCCGAGCAATCCGGCGGCGTAAGCCTCGTCAATCGCCTTTTCGAGGATGCGCAGGATGTAGAAATACTCGCCCCGAATGTAGATGTACGAAGTCCTTGCCCCCAGCGCAAAGCTGCTGGCTATCATCCCTTCGATGAGCAGGTGCGGGATGCGCTCCATCAGGTAGCGGTCCTTGAAAGTGCCGGGTTCGCTCTCGTCGGCATTGCAGACGAGGTAGCGTGGCACTCCCTCCGGCTTGGCCAAGAAGCTCCACTTCATGCCCGTCGGGAAGCCCGCACCGCCCCGGCCCCGCAGGCCGGACTTCTTCACCTCCTCCACAATGGCATCCGGGGCCATGCCGAGCGCCTTCTTCAAGCCCTCGTAGCCCCCGTACTTCTGGTACACCTCCAAGGTGTTGATGCCGGGGATGTGGTCGTTTTTAATTAGTATTTTTCGAGACATTTTGTCTTAATTCTTCTAAGCAATTGATTTTCAATGGGTTAAAAAATCATATTACGCTTAGCAATCATTGTAAGGTTTCCCAAAAACTGCGTTGTTTTATCCAAATACTACTTCAGGTTGCCGAAACTTAACGTAAAGTCGTCGCAACTGGTAGTTAAGTTCTTACAACTTGACGTTAGGTTATGACAACTGGTAGTTAGGTTACTGTAACCAAAAGCAAACTAACAGTAAACAAATGTCGGATGACAGTAACCAAATGTTCGGTTTTAATTGGCTTTTTGTCATTGCTGCAGGCAATCCGCAACGTCTTGCGGGGCTGCCCTCATGGCTTTGCTGTTTCCCTTCAGGAATGACAAAATTGGAGTTTGGCTATTGCCACAAGCATTCTTGCGGCAGCAGGGTTATTAATCAAGCCAATCGAAAGGAATGTCCTCTAAAATTCCTTTTACTTTTGATAATCTAAATCCAATTGGTCTTGATATTTCAATTACTAGCTTCTTCTTTTTTTTCTCATTTATTTCCCTAACAATCTCTTGAATATTAGATTTCCGAAGCCAAATGGACATTTTTTTTTGACTTTTCGTGTCCTCTGAAAAAGCACTGATTAGATATTTAGGATAATTGTCTTCATAAACA
Organism: Bacteroidota bacterium; assembly: GCA_016124585.1. GTDB lineage: Bacteria > Bacteroidota > Bacteroidia > Chitinophagales > Saprospiraceae > UBA6168. Next base: position 206,334 of record WGNL01000013.1, read on the forward strand.
ACCCACTCTCCATAACTGAAATCTGAAAGCGAAGCCCAGTACCTTATTCCAAATAGTGTCAATATTTTTTCTATTGCAATTTCCATCTCAACAATACCTACTCCTCTCCCCCTTTCCATCCCATTCCTTCACCAGCGCATCTACCTTTTCCAGTGTAAGGTTCTCATGAAAGTCCGCCCCAATCATCATCATCGGAGCTGTGCCGCAAGAGCCGAGGCATTCGACGGTCTTGAGGGTGAACTTGCCATCGGGCGTGGTCTGGCCTTTTTTGATGCCGAGCTTTTGCTCCAGGTGCTTCACGATGTCGTCAGCCCCCATCAACCAGCAGGAACTGGTGTGGCAAACCTCAATGAGGCACTTGCCCACTGGTTCGAGGTTGAACATTGAGTAGAACGAGGCCACTTCATAAACTTCGATGGGCTGGAGTTCGAGAAGTGAGGCCACGTAGTCCATCACTGGTACGCTCAGCCAACCGTCGAACTCGGCCTGCGCCAAGTGCAGCACTGGGAGGAGCGCCGATTTTTGGCGGCCAGCTGGGTAGCGCTTGATGGTCCTTTGCGCCAAGGCCAAGGTTTCGTCGCTGAATTTTATGTATTGAGTTGTGGTCATTTTATTACTTCTGCCTTGACTTAACCCCTGACCCCTAAAGGGGAACCCACGGGCACACAGGTGTAGGAACTTCAAAGAATAATTTAAAAAGTTATCGGCAATCCTCAGTTGGATTATCCAAAAACTGACTGGATTTAGGTTCCCCTTTAGGGGTCAGGGGTCTATCGCCGTAAACTCGCCCTGATTTTCACCAAAACCTCCTCCAAGTTTGTCAAAACCTCATGGTTCGTAAATCGAATGATTTTCAAACCAGAAGCTTCAATACGCATAGTTCTTTCTTCATCATATTCCTTTTGGTTAGGGTCGAGGTGGTACTCGCCGTCCACTTCTACTGCCAGTTTTACTTCATGGCAGTAGAAATCAACGACATAAGAACCGATTGCGTGTTGGTTCCTGAACTTGAATCCATCCAACTTCTTTAAGCGGATGGCCTCCCATAATGCGGCTTCGGCAGGGGTGTTTTGCTGCCGATTTTTTTTAGCATTTTCAAATACACTGGGCATTGCCCCTTGGTGCATTGGGATTTTGTCGTGTGGGTTTTCCATAGTATTTGGTTTTCTCGTGATATTACCTCTGCCCCCTAAAGGGGAACCCACAGAGGCACAATCGTCGGAACTTCAATATTTTCAAGTTTACTGCTTAATTTAACTATCGAATTAAGCTGGGAATGAATGATTTAGGTTCCCCTTTAGGGGTCAGGGGTCGCCGCCACGTCACGCATCCAATTCCCCCGCAATCACATTCAAACTACTCATCGTCAAAATCGCATCGCTGAGCATCGCCCCTTTTATCATCTCCGGGTAGGCCTGATAATAAATAAAGCAAGGCCGACGAAAATGCAAGCGGAACGGCGTCCGCCCACCATCGCTGATGAGGTAGAAACCCAATTCGCCATTGCCCCCTTCGACACTGTGATAAACCTCGCCCTTTGGCACGTCCATCTCGCCCATCACGATTTTGAATTGGTAAATCAGTGCCTCCATTTTGGAGTACACATCTTCTTTTGGCGGCAAGTAAAAATCTGGCACATCGGCGTGGATAGGGCCGTCCGGCATGTTCTTCATCGCCTGTTGGATGATGCCGAGGCTCTGTTTCATTTCTTCCAAACGAACCATGAAGCGGTCGTAAGTATCGCCATTGGTACCGACAGGGATTTGAAAATCAAAATCCTCATAGCTGCTGTAAGGGTTCATCACCCGCACATCGTAGTCCACACCAGCGGCACGGAGATTGGGTCCGGTGAAACCGTAAGCCAAAGCTCGCTCTGCACTGATAGGCCCAACGTTGATGGTGCGGTCCATGAAGATGCGGTTGCGGAGCAGCAGGTTTTCGAATTCTTGGAGCTTTTCGGGGAAATGCTTCACGAAATACTCCAGTTTCTCCCAAGCTTTTGGGGAGAAATCACGTTCCATACCTCCGATGCGACCCGTGTTGGTCGTCAATCTTGCGCCACAAACTTCTTCGAAAATCTCGTAGATATGTTCCCGCTCCTGAAAGATGTAAAGGAAGCCCGATAGCGCACCAGTATCCACCCCAATGACCGAGTCACAAATGATGTGGTCGGCGATGCGGGCCAATTCCATGATGATGACCCGGATGTACTGCGCCCGCTTGGGCACTTCGCAGCCGATGAGCTTCTCGACCGTCATGTGCCAGCCCATATTGTTGATCGGGGCCGAGCAATAGTTGAGGCGGTCGGTGATGGGGGCGATTTGGTTGTACGGCCTGCGCTCAGCCAGCTTTTCGAAGGCTCGATGGATGTACCCGACGGTAGGCTCGGCTGACACGATGATTTCCCCGTCCATCTTCAGGATGTTTTGGAAAATACCATGCGTGGCAGGGTGCGTTGGACCGAGGTTCAGCGTCGTGTATTCCTTTTCAGGAACGAGTATGTTTTGATTCTCTGTCATTTATGAAAAAAACATTTCACAAAGCTTAGTTATTCTGTCGTGGAATCCCAACCCTGTTAGGGTTTTGAACCCTAACAGGGTTGGGATTCCACGACCAACTCACCTTCCAAACTTCGCATCATCCTTATCATGTTTCCCAAGGTCTTCCAACGGATACTGTTTCCTCATTGGATGATAATTCATTTCATCCATGTTTAAAATGCGCCGCAGGTCAGGGTGTCCGACAAAATTGAAACCAAAGAAATCGTATTCCTGACGCTCCATCCAATTGGCCGTTGGCCAAAGGGCGGAAACAGTTGGAACGTCGAGGTCATTCTCACCCATGAAAATCTTGATGCGCAATCGCCTATTTTCGGGCATATTGTGCAACTGGTACATCATACCGAACTCGCCGCCTTCGTAATTGGGGACATGCAATCCGCAGAGGGTGGTCAAGAAGGTGAAGCCCATGCTGGGGTCGTTTTTCAAAAAGGCCAAAATGTCAATAATTGCCTTCTTCTCAACGACGATGACCGGGAAATCATAGGCCTGCTCTACATTGAGTACCTGCTCCCCAAAATTCTCTCGAAGCCGCCCGGCGACTTCTTCCAGCCAGTCTATTTCAATCGGTATTTTCATCAAGGCACTATTTTTTTTGTTGCTGTTTGCCCTTTACTGAAATTCCCAACCCTGTGACTTCAACAGCCCTTCGGTAATAATTTACAATCAACAATGGGATTACCAATTTCTTGACTTTTTGCCTTGGCAAAAGCAGACCATCAGAATTGGGCAGTTTTTCCACCGCTTCGTAATAAGCATTATCATACAATTCCTCAGCAGTTTTGTGCTTTCCTATAGGTATAAAAAGCAAATAAAACTGAGAACTACTGGCAGTCCCCGATGTAGATCCCAAAACCTCGTATTCATCCCGTTTCAGGGGTTCAATTTCAGCAGTTGGGTTACTGATGCTAATTTGGGTGTTTTGACTCTTCCGACCCAGCCCGAAACCAATGCCGCATGAATTCAAACTTGTGAGAAATATTGCAAACGCCAGTGCCTTGAGAATCGGTTGCTTCATAATTTAATCAGCTAATTGTTTTGTTTTTATTCCAATCCGTAGTTAGCCTGCATTTCTTTATACTCAGCAGAATGTCGGCGGCGTAAGCTTTCATTTTTTGCCAGTTCTTGAATTTTCAGAATCCCATCCAACACCTGTTCTGGGCGTGGCGGACAGCCGGGGATATACACATCCACGGGGATGATGCGGTCAATGCCCTGCAAGACCGAATAGGTATCGAAAATGCCGCCACTGCTGGCACAGGCACCCATCGAAAGCACCCATTTTGGCTCGGCCATCTGCTCATAAACTTGCCGCAGGATGGGTCCCATTTTCTTCGCAATGGTTCCCATAACCATCAGCAAATCGGCTTGGCGGGCGGAGAAGCTAAGACGCTCGGCACCGAAGCGGCCAAGGTCGTAGTGAGCCGCCATCGTCGCCATGAATTCAATGCCGCAGCAGGAGGTGGCGAATGGCAGCGGCCAAAGCGAATTGGCACGGGCAAGACCGACCACCTTGTCGAGCGAGGTAGCGAAAAAGCCTGCGCCTTCAATGCCGGGCGGCGTATTTTCTGGACGGATGTCAATATTCATTGCGGATTTCGAATTGCGGATTGCGGATTTAAGGTCGCAGGTTTCGGCATACAATCCGAAATCCGCAATTCTAAATCCGCAATCCCATCATTCCCACTTTAGCGCTCCTTTTTTGAAAATATACATCAGGCCGACGAAAAGCACGGCCATGAAGGCGAACATCTCCAATAAACCTTTGATGCCCAACGCCTTAAAATTGACGGCCCAAGGGTACATGAAGATTACCTCTACATCGAACAAAACAAAAAGGATCGCTACGAGGAAATATTTGATGGAAATGGGGGAACGTGCGTCACCAATGGATTCGATTCCGCACTCAAAAGCTTCATCTTTTACTTGGGTTTTGCGCTTCGGGCCTAGGAAATGTGTCGCCAAAAGCGTTACAACCACAAAGCCCAGGGCAACTGCCAACACCATCAGAATGGGAAGATACGGATTCATGACTTCAAATTTTCAGGCGCAAAAGTAGATACAAAAAATATTATGCGGTCTGCGAATTATTGTGATGAAAACTACTGGTTTTACTGATTTTATGACAATCAAACCAATGTTTTTTTGCAATTTTAAACGGACAATTTCGGTGTGGTCTGGGGTTTATTTCGCTGAAAATCCAAAAGTTGACAAATTTTATTTTGGATTTTTTTTGCACCTACTATCTCCAACCATGCCAAAAGCAAATTGTTTGTGAAAAATGCTGTTAATTTTCAACGGGAAGTTTGGCAGTGCGGTTGCTTAATTTGGCAATTATTTGGCTTTTGGGAAACAGTTTCTGATTCGTTTGTTTGTTTTGCAATTCAAAATTTGGAAAAATGCAAATCGTTGATTTTCAGCAACAAAATAAAATTGGCCTAAACCTTCATTTTCGAAACTGGCAGGTGGAATGGCCTAGGGCTGTGGTTTGCCTCGTGCATGGACTTGGTGAGCACATTGGCCGATACGACCATGTAGCCAAGTATTTGGCAAGCCGGAACATCGCAACAATTGGCTTCGACCACCAAGGGCATGGCCGAACTGATGGCAAGCGGGGGCATACGAATGGCCTTGAATCCATGTTGGATGATGTGGATTTATTGCTAAAAACATCGGATGAAAAATATCCCAGTTTACCCGTTTTCCTTTATGGTCATAGCATGGGAGGCAATGTGGTATTGAATTACGCATTGCGAAGAAAAACTAAAATAAATGGCTTGATAGCTACGGCACCTTGGATAAAACTTCCGAAACCACCTTCTGCTTTTTTGGTGCTTTTTGGGAAAATCATGGACAAAATTTCACCATCGCTCACTCAGGCTAACGGACTGGATACCAACGAGTTATCCAATGACCCAAAAGTGATTGAAACCTATTTGAAAGACCCGCTTGTACACAATAAAATATCTGTTCGGGCAGGTACTTCACTATTACAAGGCGCAGAATATTTGGCGCAATTCAAAGGAAAAGTATCCGTACCAATGCTTTTGATGCACGGAACAGCGGATAAAATTACTAGCCCCGATGGCTCAGCCATTTTTGCGAAGCAGGCAAGTGGAGAAGTGACGAGAAAAGAATGGCAGGGTTTGAAGCACGAAATCCACAATGAACCGCAACAAAACGAGGTCTTGGCCTTTTTAGTCGAATGGATGGAGCGGTTAATTTGAAAAATTGCATCTTGCCGGCTCGATTTCAAAAATTTTCCAATTCAATATTATACAAATGGACTTGAACAAAATTCCCAAACTTAAAATAGAAAATGCACGTGACTTCTTGACATCGTTGCCTGATAATGTGAAGCCAGAATGGCTGAATGATGTGGATACGAATTTCCATTTTGACATCGATGGTGAAGGTGGTGGTCAGTTCAGCGTTATAGTCAAGGACAACAAAATGGAAGTTTATCCTCATTTTGAGGGAGAGCCAAAGTGCAAGATTACGGCCAAAGAGAAAAACTTTATTGCGCTGCTCAGGGGTGAATTAAATCCGATGATGGCTGTTTTTACCGGAAAACTAAAAATCAGCAACACGGCTGAGATCATGAAATACGCCAAACTTTTCGGTATCATGTAAAGCGATTAATTGCGCAAAACTAATTTCATAAAAGCCGAAATATAGGTCACGCCTACTTTTCGGCTTTTTTTATGCCTTCATTGCAATGTTTGGCTTGTTTTTTTCACCAATTGTTAAAAAATATTTGACTGCCTTTAAACTTTTCAAAACAAGATAAGTCAACGCATCACTTCCTTGTAAGAAACCATCGATTATCAAAATTTTTCACTAATGGATAGAAGAACTACCCTTTCCAAGTTACTTGGTCAGAAAATAGCCCAAACAACTGTTGCTCCAATAGAAATGGTATCAGGACTTACGCCCTATTCGGGTCCATTTCAATACGAGCAAGCGGCCCATTTGCTTCGGCGAACAACCTTCGGGGCTAATTATCAGCAAATCAAGGAAGTCGCAAACATGGGACTGGATTCAGCTTTGTATCAGTTGTTTACAACCTTGCCAATACCTGAGGCTCCAGTGAACCCTAGCTTTACGGATGACACTGGAACACAAATTGGCGAAACTTGGGTTAACAAACCAGTTCTTCCAAATGTGATGGGGTTTAAAGCCTACCGCGATCAGTCATTAAGGTCCTGGACACTGGATTTGATTAGGACAGAGAGCATAAATATTCGTGAAAAAATGGTGCTATTCTGGCACAACCATTTTCCTACCGCCGATATTTTTGACACACGGTTTGTCTACAATTACTCAAAATTACTTCGGGAACATGCCACGGGCAATTTCAAGGAATTAACCAAAGCCATGACAATTGACCCGGCCATGCTGGTTTACTTAAACGGAAGAGACAACACTGCTACATCGCCCAATGAAAACTATGCCCGGGAATTATTGGAACTTTTTACCATAGGCAAAGGCCCCTTAGTAGGCCCTAATGACTACACCAATTACACGGAGCAAGATGTAGTTGAAATGGCAAAAGTGCTGACAGGTTGGCGCATTAACATCCTCGACAATCCTTTACCAAATGTAGGAACACAGTCCATTGTTTCAGTTTTTAATTCAAATTTCCATAATACAACCACTAAGGAGCTTTCCTTTCGCTTCAATAATACCCAAATCCCAAATGCTGGGGCACAAGAATATTCGAATTTGATCGACATCATTTTCTCGCAAGATGAATGCGCCCGTTTTATTTGCCGTAAGCTTTACCGCTGGTTTGTTTATTATGAAATTTCACAGCAGGTAGAGGACGAGGTGATTGCGCCAATGGCCCAAATCATGTTGGCCAATGATTACGAAATCAGGCCGGCGTTGGAAGCCCTTTTGCGAAGCGAACACTTTTTTGACATTTTGAACTTTGGGCCAATGATCAAGAACCCGATTGATTTCACCATGGGTGTCTTTCGGATTTTTGATATTGATTTTTCGCAGGCCAGTCTAGCCCAGAATTATGGACTTTTGAACAGAGTGTACACCTCAGCAATCCAACAAATGCAAATGCCTTATTACGACCCTCCAAGTGTGGCTGGGTGGAAGGCGTACTATCAAGAGCCAAGCTACTATCGGACTTGGATTAATGCAGTCACTCTTCCATTCAGAGAAGGATTTGTCAAAAGAATGCTCACCAATAATGGGATAACTTTTTCGACCTTCGATGACCAAGGCAATGAATACAAGTTTACAACCCCCATTGATGTTTTGAAATTTGCTGCTAGCATTGATAACCCAATTGAGCCAAATAATTTGATTGATGAATTTGTGAAAATTCTTTTTCCACAACCCATCACTCAGGGTCAGCATGACTATCTGAAAGGAATCCTTTTGCCTGGGCTACCTGATTATGAATGGACGGATACCTACAATGCCTACCTGAATGCACCTAATAATAATGCATTGAAGAATGAGGTAACTGTCAAATTACGACAACTGCTTACGGGCATGATGACTATGCCTGAGTTTTACCTTAGCTAGTCAAGTAGTTTTTTCATTCTCTCACCCAATCCATCAATCCTTAATTCAATCAATCCTTTCCTATGAAACGGAGACATTTTATACAATCTACAGGACTTTCATTGCCAATGCTACTCAACGGATTCAAGCTGCGAGCAACACCGAAGTCCTCTTTGTTTACCAGTATTTCAAATGAAAACGACCGTGTCTTGGTGCTTATTCAGTTGAGTGGCGGCAACGACGGACTGGGTATGATTACCCCATTAGACCAGTATGACAAATTGGCTAACGTTAGAGGCAATATCCTCATTCCACAGGGAAGTCTATTGGATGTTGGTTACAACCAGGCATTTCACCCATCAATGTTTGGATTGCAATCCGTTTTTGATGAAGGCAAAATGGCCGTCGTTCAAGCCGTAGGATACCCTAACCAGAATCGCAGCCATTTCCGAAGCACAGATATTTGGACTTCAGGTTCACCAGCTACCGAGAATTGGACAACTGGTTGGTTAGGCCGATATTTCCAGCAGGGCCAACCTAACTTCCCTAACGGCTATCCAAATGCTGAGTATCCTGATCCATTTGCTCTCACGCTGGGCGGCAATGTCACGGAAACTTGTCAAGGTACTCTTGCTAATTTTAGCATGGCTATTAACGACCCATTCAACCTAACCACACTTAGCACCGGAGGTGATTCCACGCCGTCTTCAACTCCTTATGGAGAAGAATTGGCGTTCCTTCGTCTAACTATTGAGTCAACAAATGCCTACAGTGATGTAATTGAAGCAGCTGCAAACGGAGGCTCCAACATGGGTAATTATCAAGTTGACAATCTACTTGCGCAACAATTGAAAAATGTAGCCTTACTAATTTCAGGTGGATTAAAAACTAAAGTATATGTTGTTAATCTGGGTGGATTTGATACTCATGCAGGACAGGTGGTAACAGACCCGACCCTTGGAACCCACTCCGAATTACTGCAAACATTGAGCGACGCCGTGACTTCTTTCCAACAGGATTTAGCATTGCTTGGGATTGAAAAACGGGTGATTACGATGACCTTTAGTGAGTTCGGACGCCGCATTCGCTCCAATGATAGCCTTGGCACCGACCACGGTGATGCCGCCCCATTGATGCTTTTCGGCTCATGTGTAAGACCTGGTTTTACAGGCGAAAGCCCAGAAATCCCTGTAAATCCTTCAGTTGAAGAAGCGGTAGCAATGCAGTATGATTTCCGCAATGTTTATGGTTCGATACTCATGGATTGGTTTGAAGTCGAGCAGGCAGATGTACAGAATCTATTGTTCCAAGATTTTTCTTATATACCCTTAGTTGATGGATGCAATATTAGTGCAACAGCTGGATTACCAGCAGCAGAGTTGACAATTGTCCCTTATCCAAACCCGTTCAGCAGGGTGATAAACGTGAAATTCTCCTCTGGGAACGAGCATGTCAGGTTAAGCGTCTTCAACAATGCTGGCCAAGAACTTAAAGTGTTGATTAACAAACGCTTGAATGCGGGAGAACACACAATCACTTATGAAAACGGTGATTTGCCAAGTGGAAATTACTATTTCAACCTACGCTTGGAAAATGGAAGACAGAAGACTAAACTAGTGGTGAAGTCTTAAATTATTCGTGGAATTGTTTGATCGCTTGATGGTTGTGGCAATTTGGAAGCAATTCAGCAATCAAGCAATTCTATGCTATGTTTTCTATGAATTTTCCAAAAAACTTAACTCTTGTTGGCGGCAAATGAACCGCTTGTTGCTGTAGCTTTGCCGCTAAATTTTATCAAGAGAAAAATGAAACAAACCTGTCTATCCTTCCTTTTGCTTCTAGCTTTTCATCCAATATTTTCACAAAAACAACAGTACAAAGTCGCCTGTATCGGATTTTACAACCTGGAAAATCTTTTTGACACGATTGATAGCCCTGACACGGATGACTCTGAGTTTTTGCCAGACGGCAAGAGGCACTGGACCCCAGCAGTTTACCAAGAAAAGTTGGGGAATCTTTCAAAAGTGATATCTGAGTTAGGCACTGAAATGACCCCTGACGGTGTGGCGATATTAGGTGTTGCAGAAGTAGAAAACCAATTGGTTTTGGAGGATTTGGTGAAGCAGGAGAAAATAGCAAACCGCCATTATGAAATCGTACATTATGAATCTCCAGACCATCGAGGTATCGATGTAGGCCTGCTTTACCAACCTAAATATTTCAAAGTCCTGGGCAGTCGTGCTATCCCATTGATGATTTACGGAGACGATGGTGCTCGAATATACACCCGTGACATACTGTACGTTAGTGGTCTTTTGGATGGTGAACCATTGCATATTTTGGTAAACCACTGGCCCAGCCGCCGTGGTGGCGAGGCTGCTACCCGTCCTTTGCGGAATGCTGCTGCGCTGATTTGTAAGACAGTTAAAGACTCATTGCTTACGATTGACCCAAATGCAAAAGTCATTGTCATGGGCGACTTGAATGACGACCCAAACAGCCCAAGTGTAAAAAAGGTTTTAGCAGCGTCTGGTGATAAATCCAAGGTAAAGAAAGGTGGCTTTTTCAACCCAATGGAAGCTTTTTTTAAGCAGGGGTTTGGCACGATGGCATACAATGATGCATGGAGTTTGTTCGACCAAGTCATCATCTCACAAGGACTTGTCAAGGAGCGGCAAGATGGCTACCGTTTCCAAAAAGCGCATGTTTACAACAAACCTTATTTGATTCAAAAATCAGGGCAATACAAGGGCTATCCTTTCCGCACTTTTGATTTTGACAATTATATTGGGGGTTATAGTGATCACTTTCCAGTTTATTTGATGATGGTAAAAGCAGTCTCAAAGCCATAGTTTGTTATAAAATTTGAAGTTTTTTTTAAATTTTCCAAATAAAGAATAAATTTGTGCTCTAATTCGCAGCAAATCTCACCTATTCTTTTGCAACAACACTAGTCTTACTCAAATCATTTAGGCACAAGAACCGTTACTTTTTGGCGTTCCAAAAAACGTCTTGAGAAAGTAATACGTATGTATCAGTTAGCGGAACAGTAATTACAGCAAAACAAACATAAAATGAAACAACTATCCTTAAAAACACCCCTATTTGATTTTTTCAAAATGAAAAAACATTTATGTTATCCTTTAATGACAATTTTGTTTTTTCTGAATTGTATTAATAATACTGAGTTAAAAGCACAAGGGCCTTCTTCTTATTTTAGTATTATCTCCCCAACAGTAGAGTGTATAAACGTTAGTAGGACTTGGACAATTTCAGTGGGTATCCCCACAGGTGCCACAGGTGAAATAGGTTGTTTTACAGTTCAAATACCTACAGGATTTACTTCACTTGGCACTCCCGTTATTACCCAACAACCTAACCCTAATTTGAAATGGGTCATTTCAAGAAGTGGAAATACCATAACTTCAATGTGTACAAATAATGGAGTTGGCAATAGAATAGGAAATGGAGAAACACTTATTTTCACAATTACGGCTACCACCCCCGCCGTTGAAAGTTTACCGCTCCAATGGACAACTATGGCTGGTGACCCCATAAATTGTAGCGCAAATAACTACTCGCCTACCTCCCAACCCACAGTTACGATAGGAAGTGTAGCTGGCACTACTTCTACTACAACCCCTAGCCTTTGCCTCACCAATGCAGCATCACTGTCAGTTTCAGGTTATGTTGGCACCATACAATGGCAACGTAAAGGCCCTTCCGATCCTAGTTTTTCAGATATTTTGGGAGCTAATGGAGCTACATTGTCCAATATACCAACTACAGTAGGAACTTGGCAATATCAAGTTGTAGTCACCAATGGATCATGTGGTTCAAAGACATCAACCCCACCAACCTCAGTTACAGTAAATGCTAGTGTAGGTGGTACGATGAGCAATGGTGATTTTTCGTTTTGTCAAGGCGGGAATATCGGAACGCTTTCACTACAAAATGGCTCCTATTCAGGAACCTCATTCCAATGGCAGTTAAATGCTTTAGGAGCTGGTTTTCAGAATATCACAGGAGCTACTGGCACAAGCTACACGAACAGCAGTCCAGTAGCAACCCCTGGAACATATATTTACAGAGTTGTAGTAACAAATGGTGTTTGTGCATCTTCTACTTCTAGCACCGTAACTGTAACCGTAAACGCCAATAGTGTTGGTGGCTCTGTAAGTGGAACATCAACTATTTGTGAAGGCACAAATACAGGTGACATGACCTTGTCTGGCCAAACAGGAGCCGTCCTGACTTGGCAACAAAAGATTGGCGCCGGCACTTTCACTGATATTCCCATGAGTGCAGGGTATATGACCTGGAGTGACCTTTTAACAATTCCTGGCACATATTACTACAGGGCGGTCGTTCAAAATGGATCATGCCCTTCTGTAAATTCAGTTGAAAATACGATTACAGTATCACCAGCCAGTGTTGGCGGTAGCCTCGGTGGAGGCAGCTCTCCCATATGTTTTGGTTCAAGCACTGGTGCCTTGAGCCTCAGTGGAGAAACTGGAACTGTGACCACTTGGCAAAAGCGACTTTCCCCGGCTGGCACTTTTACTGATATACCAGGCACAAGTGGCCAAACAATGTGGGCAGGAGAAACACCGTCCTCGGCAGGAACATGGGAATATAGAGTTGTTGTAACCAGTGGTGCCTGCGCTTCTTCTACTTCCTCAGTTGTATCGATTGTTGTTGATGCACAAAGTGTTGGAGGCACAATCACTGGAGGGAAAAGTCCGACCTGCACTGGTGACAATATTGGAACATTAATCTTGAGTGGCTATACAGGTAGCCTACAATGGCAAAAAGATGAAAATGGAATGGGCTACATGGATATTTCAGGCGCAACTAATCCGAGTTATTCCGAAACCATCAATACAGTTGGCACATACAATTATCGAGTTGTCGTTACAAATGGAGCCTGTGCCTCTTCTACTTCGAATGTCGCAACTATCGTGGTGGAACAATCAAGCATCGGTGGGGTAGTCACTGGAGGAATCGACATCATCAATCTGGGAGAAAGTACTGGGCTTATGACGCTAAGCGGTTATACGGGTATTGTTCTCAATTGGCAGAAAAGAGTAAACTTTGGCAGCTATACCGACTTTGCAAATACAACAGATACCTACCAGGAAACTCCAATTTCAACCGGGCTCTGGGATTACAGGGCTGTGATAAAAAATGGCTCATGCCCGATTGCTTATTCTGTAGAGCGGCAAATTGATGTGCAAACTCCTCTGCCCGTTGAACTAACAAGATTTACTGCAACAAAAAAAGGCACAGGCATCGAATTGAAATGGGTTACTGCCTCCGAATTTAACAATAACAAATTCATCATTGAACGTAGTGCGGATGCACTTGCATTCAAAGCAATTGGTGAAGTAAATGGTAATGGTACTACCCAACTAGAGCATGAATATCGTTTCATGGATAATAATCCAGTTCTTGGTCTCAATTACTACCGATTACAACAACTAGACTACAACGGCAATTTTGAGTACGGTCCAGTCAAAGTTGTCATGTGCGACAATTCGTCGGAAATATTAATTTATCCAACAATTACAGATGGAGAGTTGCACATCGTGATTCCTGAAGGCAGTTCAAATGAAACAAAACTATCCATTTACAACTTGAGTGGGAGGTTGGTTTTTAGTCAAGCAATTGATATTGCAGCCAATGCTATTATCAATTTGCCACCCTTGGCACAAGGGCAATACATTGTTTCTGTAGCAAATGGGAAACTGCTTAAACGGACCCGTATTTACAAAGATTAAGGATGAGCGAGGATAATTCAGCTTTTACAAGTCGCAAATAGAAAATTCCCAACAAATTCTTTACTTTTCAAACTCTCAAAAAGTAAGGTCGCAAAGTTAGCATTGAATTTTATCTTTAATATAATTTAACCTTTGGTTCAAATTCAAAAAAAAGATTACCTTTGCGTGTCATTTGTTAAGGTTTCCTCACCTGAAAAAGTTATTCCTAACAGCTACTAATTGAGATAAAACTTATCGCCATTTTAGAATGGCTCCGAAATCAAGGTTGTCCTTACCAAAAGGCAGCTACTTTTTAACACTATAATTAACTTAAGATGAAAAAAAGATTACTTCTTTCCTTTCCTTTAATATTCGTTGGGCTGCTCTGCTATGCTCAACCTACTAGTCAAACTTTCAACTCAAGTGGAACCTGGACAGTTCCTGCTGGTTACTCTGCTACAATTACCGTCGATGTCTGGGGTGGCGGTGGCGGTGGAGGAACTGGTACTGGTAGAGCTGGCGGCGGCGGCGGCGGCGCCTATGCAAGCTCAACTTTTGTAGTTGGCCCTGGAAATTATACTATTACAGTTGGAACAGGTGGTTCTCAAGGTTTACAAGGTGGCACTTCAAGCTTCTCCTCAACTGTAATCGCAGTAGGAGGTAGCTCAGGTAGTGGAGATGGACCATTCGCAGGAGGAGCAGCTGCAAGCTCAACTGGTACAATCAGATTTTCCGGAGGTGCAGGTGGTACTGCAGCTTCAAACGTTGGCGGCGGCGGCGGCGGAAGTGCATTTATTGGTTCAAATGGTAACCCAGGGGTAGGCCAAGCAGCAGGTACTGGTACTGGTACTGGAGGAACTGGCGGTGCTAACGGTGGTTCTGGCACCTTAGGAAGTACCCCAGGCGGCGGCGGCGGCGGTAAGGGTAACGGCTCGGGTCCCGTTTCTGGTGCAGGTGGAAGTGGGCGAGTAATTATATCTGTCATCGGCTCACTTCCAGTTGAGTTAACTTCTTTTGTAATCAAACCAGTAAAACAATCTATTGAACTCAACTGGAATACAGCCTCTGAGATTAATAACGAAAAATTCCTTATTGAGCGCAGCACCGATGGAAAGACATTTAAGGTCATTGGTGAAAAAGCTGGCAATGGAAATACAAATGAGCCACAATCTTATCAATTCATGGATCAGCGTCCAGAGGCTGGCATTAACTACTACCGCCTGAAACAAATAGATTTTAATGGCGGCTTCGAATACAGTCAAGTTGCTTCAGCATTGATGCGTAATGTTGGAGAAATCTTGGTTTACCCAACTGTAACAAAAGGTGAACTAAAAATTGTACTTCCTGAAGACGCACTCACTTCAACTTTAGTGAACATTTATAACCTACAAGGCGTGCTTGTTTCAAAACAGGTGCAGGAAGGTAGTGGAACTTTGAATGTCACATTGCCACAATTGGTAGAAGGCCAATACATTGTTGAAGTTATCAATGGCAATATTTCAAAACGTACCCAGATCTTCAAGCAATAATTCTTGCTAAAGCCATAAACACAGCGGCCTGTGGACACCAACTCCACAGGCCGTTTTTATGTCTAGGGAAAAGAAAACACAATTGTAATAGGCAAACATTTAAAATCCGTCTGGCCTAATCATAGGAATTCCTAAGCGAACCCCATTATAAATTTAGTTTGTTATGGTTAATCGCTTTGTCATCGGTAGGCCATCTTGTTTGTAAACAGTTACGAAAATAAACTGGCTACCTATTGTTACCTCATCCAAATTCAATTGAAAAAAGGATTGGTTTTTAGTTTCAAAACGCCCAAGCTCCACTCCTTGCATGTTAGTCAGTTTAATCACTGCAGCATCAGGAGTATCATCAAAAGTCAAGAGTACCAAATTATTGGCGGGGTTTGGATACATCGTAAATCCGCCTGGATAAACTTGGCTTAAAGCAATGGGCAAAGAAGGCAAGCCCATTCCATTCGACAAGCATGAAGTTACTTCAGAAATATTTACACTCATAGTGGCTGAACTGGGTGTTCCGTCCCCATCAGTAAGGCTGATAGTCAGCGATTTTACAATTTCTGAAATACTGACTGCAATAGTGGAAAATTGTGTGGAGCTGTAAACTCCTTGAGTCACAATTGCACCAAATCCATTGACATATTTGACAGTCACCTGCTCTTCGTATTTTTTATTGGGTCCACCAGCATTACTAGAGTTAAGCCCACTGATTGTGAAACTAACATTAGAATTTAATGGAGGGAAATCAATTTCGATTTGTGAGGCACCTGCTCCGGTATGCGTTAGTGTGTTTTGACTGAAATTCGAAATAATCTGGTTGGAGCAATTTACAGCATCGCAGGCCTCTCCAACACCATCTTCATCAGTATCCAATTGGTCAGCATTTGGAGTAGTAGGACAATTATCTTTACTATCACAAATGCCATCTCCGTCAGAATCAAGATAGGTGCCTAAGCAAGCTCCACAGCTCCAAATATCATTGACTGTGCAGTCATCATTGTCATTACATGGGCTGCCAATCAGATTATTATCGAAATTTGGGCACTGGTCTATCTCGTCACAAACTCCATCGCCATCTGAATCTATACAACCTTGACAGTATGAAATATTTCCTAAATTAATTGAAACGTTTCCACTGAAGTCTCCATCATAACCATCTTCTAATGAAATAGTAACTGATTTGACGATACCATTAATCATGATATTGACCACACTGAAATCAGTACCATAATAGCTTCCGTAAAAATGTGAAACATCATTTTCGTCAAGGTATTCCACTGTTACTTTATCAATATATCTACTGCTAGGATTGCCGCTGGTTTTGGCGCTTAGACCAGAAATAACGAAGGATAAATCTTTGTCACCTTGTAAAAAGGCAACTGTACTCGCACTAAAACCTACACCAACATGGGTTAAAATATTGTTCGAGAAAGGTTTGACCCCTGTTGAGCAATCACAGTAATTGGGAATTCCATCATTATCTGCGTCTTCGAGGTCATTTCCACCTGGGCAGATATCATTGGCATCACAAACACTATCATTATCACTATCTGCAAATGTGCCGAAACAGTTACAATTCATATCCAGTACATCATTGATTGTACAGTCGTCGCCATCAGAGCATGGTGAGCCTGGGTGAATAGCTTCATTGGAATCATTGCAATCTCCACTGTTGCTAACATAACCTACAGGTGGCATGCAATCCAATACATAAGTATCCGGATTTCCGAATCCATCACCGTCTTTATCTAAATAATAGGTATTCTGGCTGGAACAGGAGAAGCTACAAGTGCTGGCATCATTAGCTGGATTGGTATACATCAGACCATTTACAGCAGTAGTTTTTGCAAAAAAATAATTTTGACTACCACTCACATCCATACCTGGTAGTGCGACGGTTGTTGTTGCATTGCTTTCAAGCGAACCTATCCAATCAAAATATAAAAGTTCATTGGAATTTATTCGATAAGCAATGGTCGCCTTTGTTAATACTTGAGTACCAAAATTTTTCAGCTCTACAGTTGGACTAATGAAAGTTTCGCAAATATTGGATTGCGGGGAAATTATTGAGGCTATTCCACCATCTATTAATGTACCACTTGAGCATGAAGTAAGACATGGTGCATCAGCCACTCTTTGTCGAATGAGGTCACCTGGTTGTTGTCCAAAACCGTTACTGAAGGCAACTCCTACCCCACTAACTAAGTGGCAATAACTCATAATTGTGCCTCCATTGGTAGGTAATGGCCCAGCGCACCCTTCATTTGCACCTGCTGCTGGCCCACATCCATCCAATGCAGTATTGTTTCCATTCCATGCGCAGGCATGTGTATGCGGAGAACCAAGACTATGTCCCAATTCATGTGTAATAACATGAACAGTCCAACTGTAAGTAGGAACATCATTATACGACAATGAGATTGGACTGTAACTTGTTCCTACAATACTGTTACACAACACGTCCACATATGCGACTCCTCCCCCGCCTTTGGTTCCGACTAGTTGAGCAAGGTCACCAGGGTAGTTGCCATTTAGATTCATCCTAAACTGGGAGAGGTATTGCCCTGAACTTGGGCCAATGTATGGGTCAGTTATATCCCAAGCCTTTATTTGCTTTACATTTAGGTCAATCCCTTCATTGGCATAAAGCAGCGATACTTGGCTGAATACGCCCATTAGATAATCAAGTGAAGGTGTAACCCCCCCTTTTGCAATGACAAGGTCGTTATCAATTTCAAGATAAACCCTTACGCACTTGTCGCCGCTTTTCTCACCTCCTACGAATGGAGATTTTATCCTTGGTTGCTCTATTTCTTCAGTTTCACAACCAATAGAAGGCTGAGTTCTCAAATCGCCTTCCCGATAAAAAATATGCTCACCTGTTGAGCTTTTGTCCAGTTTACCTATAATGAAATTATCACCACCATAGCTTACAAATCCCATCACCTCATCATTAGTAATAGAAATTGCAACTAGTGAATTAATGTCACCTTTTTTAATACCCCAATAATAAGACCCTTGTTCATAAGGATAAACATCGCCATTGCTTGAGGCCGTCGTGACTATGAAATCAGGTGTTGAAATATCAGCCTTAAATAATTGCAGCTCTAAAGATACAGCTCCATTAATGGGGATTTCCATTGCTAAAAATTCAGGTCTTTCAGCAAGTAATTGTTTAATTACATCAGGTTGAAGAGAAAGGAGAGTTGCATTATTGACTCCATTTTGAACTGAAGCCAAATTCTTTAAATCCGCAATTTGCTTTGTGAATAGCTGGTAAGTAGTATTTAACTGCGGAGAATCTAGGTTGTTCGAAATTCTTGCAGCTATGGAATTGTGATTTGTTTGTGCAAATAAATTAAAAGAAAAAATACAAAACACCACTAAACTGTGTAGTTTAATAAACATTTTCATAGTAATTGTTTTAACAAGTGAGACAATTTAATAATAACTAACTGCGGAGGGAAGGGTGAAAAAACTGTAAAAAACTAGGGTGTTTCTAAACAACTTCACTTTATCAAAACAATCGACAAAATGAGAGGAACAAAAGGGAGGGTATAAAAAAGCTTTACTTAACTTAGTACAAAAGTCGTGCGCTGTAAAAGCGAAAAATTGACAATAATTAATTTTTTGTGACAGGTAAATTCAAGAAAATTCAAGCCAATTCAAGCGTTCATAAGCTGTTGCTAATAATATTTGTGAAAATACTATTTGATAAATATTGATTTATTTCGAAAGTTTTTGTTCTGGCGGAAATGTTCGCCGGCCAATTACTTAGTGGAAGTCAAACAAACTCAAATAAAGTGAAATTATCATTTTCAAGATTGCTACCTATCAAAAACCTAATTTTGCCAAAACCCATTTGATTTTCATGTCTCTTATCAGCAAAGTACCTCTTGAATTGAATGAAGGCTTCAAATACGCACTTGACGTATTGGAAAAATCTAGGCAGAGTCTGTTTTTAACTGGCAAGGCAGGTACAGGAAAATCAACCTTATTACAGCTTTTTCGGAGCACTACACGCAAAAAAATAGTGGTGCTGGCCCCAACTGGAATTGCTGCATTGAATGTACAAGGCCAAACTATCCATTCATTCTTCGGATTTCCTCCCCGCCTTATCCAAGCCAAAGACATCTCCAAGCATTTCAACAAAAAATGGTTTAAGCGGATAGATGTAATAATTATCGATGAAATCAGCATGGTACGTGCCGATTTACTGGACGCCATCGATCGCTCACTTCGACTTAATCGGGAAAATCATCAGCCTTTTGGGGGGGTACAGATGGTTTTCATTGGAGATTTGTTCCAGTTACCACCCGTAATCGCTAGTGAGGAAGAAAAAAGGTTGTTTGAAATGGCCTATGAAACACCCTATTTTTTCTCCGCAAACGTACTCAAGGGTTTTGATTTTGAAAAAATGGAGCTCCGCAAAGTTTATCGCCAAGAGCATCGGCATTTCCTGCGTCTTTTGGAGGCAGTCCGTCATAATACAGTGGATTGGGAAGACCTTGACGATATCAACCAGCAGTATAATCCAGGTTTTGAAGCTGAACAATCATTTATTACGCTTTCACCTCGAAACGTTAAGGTTGACAGAATCAACCAAAGGGAATTGATGAACCTAGAGACACCAACTCAAACCTTCATGGCCAAAATTCATGGAACTTTTGACCCTAAGCAATATCCAACTGAAATTGAACTCCGCTTGAAAATTGGGGCACAAGTGATGTTCATCAAAAATGACCCCGATGGTAGTTTTGTTAATGGCACCATCGGCAAAGTGACAGACTTTGATGAAACAGGAATTAAGGTATTTTCAGCTGAAACTGGTGTGCCTAAAGTCATTACTGTTGTACCAGTTAAATGGGAAATCATCCGCTACAGACCCAGTAAAGATGACCCAGTTGAGGTTGAAGCAGAGGTTATTGGAACCTTTGAACAATACCCGCTAAAGCTAGCATGGGCAGTGACTATCCACAAGTCGCAAGGAAAAACTTTTGACAAAGTAATAATTGACATGGATTCAGGAGCGTTTGAACATGGTCAAACTTATGTCGCACTCAGTCGTTGCCGAACTTTGGAAGGCATTGTCTTAAAACAAAAATTAAAACCTTCCGACATTCTTACTGACGAGCGAGTTGTAGAATATTACGAGCAACATTTTTAAGCTTGAAATTTTTGATTTCAAATAGGTAGTTACGAATTCAACAAAATCAATCAACTATGAAACTGTCATTTAGGATATCAATCATTGCGTTAACATTGCTCATTAGTCTACCCTATTACTGTACTGCTGCTATTGCAAAGCAAAATCAATCAAAGGCTCCAATTGCGCAATCAAGACAAATTACCCAGAGCAAAAGAATTAGGCACCATCATTTTAAGGAGAAAATTAGAGAACACCTTACCAAATTCAAGCTAAAAATGCAACATTGGAAAAAATCCTTCCAAATGCGTTTTCCAACTGGAAAACTCTTGGCCTGTTTGGTTTTCCTCGTGCTTTCAATTGTCTTTTTTGCAGTGGCCGGAGTGACCACACTGGGTGTATTATTCAACGCATTGGGTTCTGCCGCTGTAATTGCCGCACTAGTAATCTTTGTGCTTTGGTTATCAGAAAGGAAAAACACTCCCTTACCAACTGATTAAGCACCTGGTAGTTCAGAATCTTTTTTTCTGTTCTTATACCACAGAAAGCCCATCGTCATGACGAGCAAATATGGCATGGCAAGCATGTATAGGATTCCACTGTTTAGTCCATTTGCAGCAGTTCCTCCAGCTTTCAGGTTGCTTTCTGCACCAATCTTACACATTGGACATTGAGTAGATGCTGGCACTGACATAACCAGAAAAAAAGCGAACAAGAGAATTTTGAGAAGCTTATTTTTCATCATCAATTAATCAATTGTAGTAAGGCTTAATCATCAAATAAAGAATTGGGCCAGTAACGGCGACATACAGCCAAAACCAATATACCCATCTTGCCATTTTATTGTGCTTGGCAAATTGGCTAGTGTATGCACGAATATAAGTAAATAAAATAAAAGGAAAAATGACTGCCGCCAAAACGATATGAGAAATGAGCAGAAAAAAATAGATAGGTCTAATCCAGCCTTGGCCACCAAAAGGAGTGTCAGGATTTGTAATGTGATACAAGACATAACCAAGCAGAAACAGCAAAGAAAGAATCATTGACAAGGTCATAGCCTGTTCATGTTTTTTTTGCTGTCTGTTTTTGATAAAATAAAGTCCAACAAGCAATGATACAGCTGTCAAAGCATTCAGTACTGAATAGACTCCAGGTAAAAACTTCAAATCCACTCCAAAATCAAGGTGGATTTTGTGCATGACTGATACAAGTAGCACAACGACTACCGTAACAGCCCACGCTATACGATTAAGTTTCTTTTCAAGTAAAATATCAGGTTGAACTAAACTCATTTTTTGAAAGATTTGGGTAAGAAACAGCTTATTTCCTTTTTTGTTTTGGAACTACTTTGGCGATGTGCTCTATCATCCTACCCATTTGCTGGTTATTATTTATATCGTACAACTTCCTAACAACCAAGCTGGTATCCGCCATAGCTACACCGTTGAGAGGGTCGGTCAAATGATAGACATCCTTGGCCAAATGTTCCCATTCTTGAGCCGATGTTCCCAGCAAATACCATTGTTTGTGGTCTTCGATACCGAGTTGGGTTGCTCTTTGCAAGAGGGTTTGTGAAGTATCATTTTCAATGAATGAAAGCAGAATAACATCGTCCGTATCATCAAAACTTTGATGTACTTTGCTCATTCGGTCAGCTTTAGGCTTTGCTACAGTTAAATCTTTCGGTAAAAAATCTACAACTGTCACCTTTCCGTGCAGGCTTTCAGGAGTAATTACCTCATTTTGTTGGTTTTTCAATTCAAAGCCTGAGACTTTGCCTAGTTCTTCTAATTCCGCCTTGGCAGTGCGGGAGTGAGCACGCCCCATGTACAAATAATACAGTGAACCAAAGGGCAATAGAAACAATACAGCGAACATCATTGCTCGCCAAAACTTGTTTGCAGGTTTTACTTCTTCAATGTTTTCCATAGTATTTGATAACAAAAAAGGCGAGCCTTTTGGGTCTCGCCTTTTTGATTTCTTAAATCAGGAACTGAGCCGTGGCCTCATCGTAGTCAATACTACCGGTGGCGGGTTTCTTCCCAGCTTCCTCGTGATTGAACTTATCAATCTGATTTCGCCGTGCACCCCATGATTTTCCTTCTTGGAAAAAGGCTATCACCGCCCAGACCAACAGCAGCATCGGCAAAAGTACACTCCAACGAAGTCCTTGCACCTCGTTCGCCATGTGCATAAAATTGTACACGATGAAATAGGCTTTGTAAAGACTGAAGCCAACCATCAGCGCCATATAGAAGTAATGCATTACACCTGTGAAGTGAATACTATGTACGATATGCCCTTTGGCAAGCAAGGCAATAAAAACCTCAATCAATGTAATGGCTCCCAATAACTTCAAGCCATACATCACCAGTTTTTTCTGTTCTTCGTACGATTGATGACCTGCCATATTTCCTAAAATTTAGATTTTTTTCGTTTTAAAAATTAGTGGTTCGAGATTTAAAGAAGGTAGAACACCAAGAACACAAATACCCAAACCAAATCCACAAAGTGCCAGTAAAGACCAATTTTTTCCACCATCTCGTAGTGGTTGTGGCGCTTGCCATAGATTCCACTTGCTGCATTTATCATGACTATCGTCAAAAAGGCAACGCCAGAAAATACGTGGAAACCGTGGAAACCAGTGATGAAAAAGAAAAGCGCACCAAAGGCTACAGGGCCAAATGCCTCCCTTAGGATTTCACCTGTAGAAGATTTGTATGCCCCATGTTCGTATTGATGGGTATTGTGATTGATGGTGATTAAATATGGCGATTCTGCCTCGAATTTTTCACCAGCAAACTTTTTACCATCGTGGCCGACTTTTTCGAAGTAGCGGTTCTCCTCTATGTCTGCCTTACCTTTTGGAAGATAATAAACTGATTCTGCACCATGCACATTTTGTTCAACCTTGGAGAAGCCTGCTGCCTCCAATTCCTGGCCAGATAAGTACTGTCCACCATCTGTATGCATGGAAAATGGGTCTGTATGAATGGTTACACCTTCCTCCTTGATAAGCGTTGTCCATTCCCACGCTTGGCAGCTAAGGAATGTTGCACCACCAATGATTGTCAAAAACATCCAAAGCACGACCCCACGTTTATTTTCACGGTGTCCTTCTTGAACGGCACGAACCATAGTGACCGAACTCGCAATCAGGACGAAGGTCATGAAGGTTACGAAAACCAGTGGAGCCTTGCCGCCAAAAAGGTTATGAATACCAAAAGGTGCTTTTTCAAAAACAAAATCAGGAACTGGCCAAGTGTTACTGCTGAAGCGCAGAGCGCCATAAGCTATAAGAAATCCTGAAAATGTAAATGCATCTGAAAGCAGGAAATACCACATCATCAGCTTGCCATAGCTCGCCTTAAAAGGTTCTCTCCCACCCGACCAAAGTTGCTCGTCCGTTTCGTGGCCGTGCTCTAAAACTGCTGCATCTGAAGCCATAATGACTGAAAATTATTGGATTACTTTATTTTAGAAGTCTGATTGAACATCATTTTGAAATTCAACCAAATCTGAAATTTCAGCAATCAATCATTTAGCGATAAAATGATAAAAATATAAACAAATAGACCCAAAGGAAATCTACAAAATGCCAATAGGTCAAAGTTAATTCGAATCTTAATTTGCGCTTTGTTGTGACTTTGAAGTCGAGGCCATAAGCATGAATCAAAGCAACTGTCAAAGCTGCAAGCCCTCCAACCACGTGTGCCGCATGAAACCATGAAATCACATAGATGAAATCTCCAGAGGGATTGAGGGTGAATGGAATTCCATTGTCAGACAACGCCACCCAACCTTGATATTGAAAAACAAAAAACAGGATTGCCAGCAAGTAAGTAATCACCAACAAGGCTTTGTACTGTTTTTCCTTTCCATTTTTGAAAGCAATAAATGAAGCATGAAGCGTTCCACTGCTTAACAAAATCACCAAAGTGCTCAATTTGAAAATACTGGGTAACTGAAACTCCAACCAGTTACCTGCTGCTTGCCTCACCACGTATGCACTTGTTAGTGAAGCAAACATCATCAAAATAGAACCACACCCAACCCAAACGGCGAATTTCCAAGGGTGGATTTTGTTTCTACCTGTATTTTCTTGAATTGTCAAATCCATTTTCAGATTTTATCTAACCAGAGCGCAGTTAAGGCAACTGGTAAGTAAAAAAACGAGAAAAACATCAACTGCATCGCTGCTTTGCGGTTGCTTTTGAGGTAAAGATTCCATCCAAACCAAGCGTAACCAACGGCTAAAGCACTAACAATTATGGATGAAACCAACCCTGTGATATTGGTATAAAAAGGAACCAACCCAACAGGCAAAAGACAAAGCGCATAAAAAACAGCTTGAAGTCCAATGCTTCTATCTTGCTTTCCATCTTTCGAAACCACAAACTTGAAGCCTGCTTTTTGGTAATCCTCAAATCCAAGCCAACTGATAGCCCCGAAATGCGGAAATTGCCAAAAGAACTGCAACAAGAATAAAGTCAATGCAAGTGATGTCAATTCTCCTTGAAACGCAACACAACCAATCAGCATCGGCAAAGCTCCTGGAAGTGCTCCAACCGCTATGGCTGATGGCCCAATCCGCTTCATTGGCGTGTAGAGGAATGCATAACTCAACAAGGCGATAACACCAAAAAATGAAGCCCAAGGGTTGAATAATGCCAACAACATCAAGCCTATAATGCTCAATATCCCTGCCGCTAACACTGCCTCAGAAACCGTCATCCTGCCAGCCGCCAATGGGCGGTCTGCGGTACGTTTCATCAATTTGTCAAAATCCCTTTCAAGGACTTGGTTCAACGCATTCGCTGCACCAGAAACACAAAAGCCTCCAACTGAAAGTATTAGCACAGAAACCCAATCTATGCTTCCTTGTGCTGCGATCAAATAGGCCATCACTGCGGAATAAACAACAGTCAATGACAACTTGAATTTTACCAATTCCCCAAAATCTCGCACTTTTTGCGAAACCAATCTGAACGGCGAGGAAGTGGCAACCTTTGTATTATTATTCACTAGTGATTGTTAATCAAAATGTTAGCAAAATCAATGGTCTTCCGTTTCTCCATCCCGCATCGGTTCTACCTGCGGCACGAATTCTTCACCATTTTTACCATAGTCATAAGCCCAACGATGCACAGCAGGAAGCTTACCTGGCCAGTTACCGTGGCCAACATTAATTGGTGTAGTCCACTCCAAGGTTGTAGCTCCCCAAGGGTTTTTGCTAGTGACTTTTTTACCTTTCCAAATGCTGTAGAAGAAATTCACAAACATCAACACCTGAAAGCCAAAGGTCACAATGGCTGCGATGGTGATGAATTTGTTCATTGAAGCAAAATGGGAAAATGTGTCAAAGTTATCGAAACGATAGTAACGACGTGGAACACCAGCCATGCCTAAGTAGTGCATCGGCCAGAAGATAGAATAAGCACCTATCAAGGTTCCCCAGAAGTGCATTTTGCCCATCGTCTCATTCATGAATCGGCCAAACATTTTCGGGAACCAGTGGTAAACACCAGCGAACATCCCAAAGAACGCTGCGACACCCATCACAATGTGGAAGTGAGCAACCACAAAATAAGTGTCGTGCATTTGGATGTCAATCACGGAGTTACCCAAGAAGATACCTGTCAAACCACCGGAAATGAACATCGAAACAAAACCAATTGCGAACATAGATGCCGCATTGTATCGGACATTCGATTTATAAATGGTCGTTATCCAGTTGAACACTTTCACCGCAGAAGGAACCGCTATGATAAGTGTGAAGATTACGAAGAAATTGGCGATGAAAGGGTTCACACCGGACATGAACATGTGGTGCGCCCATACGATGAACGAAAGGAAACCAATTGCCAAAATTGAATAAACCATCGCCTTGTAACCAAAGATTGGTTTGCGGCAATGCACTGATAGAACCTCTGAAGTCAAGCCCATCGCAGGCAAAATGATAATATAAACCTCTGGGTGACCCAAGAACCAGAATAAGTGCTGGTAAAGAATGGGGCTACCACCAACATGGTCAAGTGCCTGCCCGCCAATGAAAATTTCACTGAGGTAAAAGCTAGTGCCCATGCTCCGGTCAAACATCAACAAAAGGAAGCCAGAAACCAACACTGGGAAAGACAAAAGTGCCAAAATCGCAGTGACGAAGAATGCCCAAATCGTGAGCGGCATCCGCCACATGGTCATGCCTTTGGTACGAAGGTTCAACACAGTGGTAACGTAGTTAACTCCTCCCAATGCCACTGAAATTACGAAGAAAACTAAGCTCAAAATCCAAAGTGTCATACCTGTTCCAGAACCATCAGAAGCTTGAGGCAATGCACTCAACGGCGGGTAGGCTACCCAGCCACCCGCAAATGGGCCAGTGCTGAGAAACAAGGAATAGAACATGACAATGCTGGCCAAGAAGAAAAACCAATAGGAAAGCATATTGAGCAACGGCGAAGCCATGTCACGGGCGCCCAACTGCAACGGAATCAAGAGGTTACTGAAAGTACCGCTCAAACCTGCCGTCAATACAAAGAATACGATGATGGTCCCGTGCATTGTAACCAAAGCGTAATAAAACTCAGGTGCCAATGTACCAACTCCAGCCTCATTAACTTCAATCCATTTGCCAAGCAATGGGCGGAGCCAAGAAAGACTTTCTTCTGGAAAACCCAATTGCAAGCGGAAAATCAAGGACATGCCAGCACCAATCAAAGCCCAAATCATCCCAGTAATGAGGAACTGACGAGCAATGATTTTATGGTCCATGCTGAAGATGTACTTCATAATGAAGTTCGACTTGTATTTGTCGCCATGTTCATGCTCATGAAAATGGTCGTCAAATCCCAGTTCCTCTATCAACATGTCATCCCGATCTTGAACTGCTGTATGTGCGTTAGCCATATTTCGATTTTTTTCTTCTAAAATTTGGTGGTTCTTATTGGGTTAAAATCTGGAATTCAGTTCGGCGGTTTTTAGCCTTCCCTTCTTCTGTCTCGTTCGAATCAACTGGTTTAGTTTCACCATAGCCCCTAGAACGCAAGCGGTTTGAAGCCACTTGATTTGTAACAAGGTAATCGTAAACTGCCTTCGCCCTTTCTTGAGACAAAGTCATATTAGCAGCATCGTCACCATCGCTATCTGTATGACCTGCAACTTCGATGGTCATATTCGGATATTTGTTAAGTACTGCTATCAAATTATCCAATTCATATTTAGAGCGGTCGTCCAATTCAGCCAATCCAGTTTTAAAATAAACATAGTTGAGCCTGATGATTTTATCTTCAGGTTTTTCTGCTGAAAGTGCCTTCTCAACAGTCGAATTAAAATCTTGTTTACGTTGCTGAACTTCAATGCCCAAGACTTCATCTTTACGTGGGTCAAAATCCTTACCTCTTACATTGGTTAGATAAAAGGACTGTTGCTCTTTCAACCATTTCTGGTATTCTTCCTCAGAAACAATTTTGACTAAACGACGCATTGAGAAGTGACCTTTTCCACAAAGCTCTGCACAGGCTAGTTCATATTCAAATGTTTTCCAAAGCGGGGCACTCTTGGGGTCGTTAGGGTCACTAGGTTGTTGGTACTCTGGATATTTGCTCAATTCTTGGCGATACTCCTCCGTTGTTTTTGAAGGAGTAAATACGAAATAGGTAGGCATGCCAGGTACAGCATCCATTTTCACCCGGAAATGGGGTAAATCAAAACTGTGCAAAACATCCATCGCTGTAATCCGTACCCTTACCTGCTTGCCAACTGGCAAAACTATTTCTGAAGGCATGATGTCATCCAAGTTCTTGTCATCAGTCCAATCCTGCCCCAAAGGGTTTTCGCCAGATTTTATCAACTTAAAATTACGAGTTCCAAGTTTGCCATCTGGCCCTGGGTAACGCAAGTGCCATAAGAACTGTTGGCCGGTAGCTTCAATTTCCATGTAATCTTCACCTTCGGAAACATCAGCCATCACCTCGTTCCAAGCAACAAGTCCACGAATTACCAAAAAGCACATTACCACAGCTGGAATTGCGGTCCAAATTACTTCCAACTTATTATCATGCGGCATGAACTCGGCAATAACACCTTTCTTTCCTGCATATTTGTATGCAAACCAGAACAAAGCAATATGAGTTAGGACAAATACAATACCGGTGAAGAACAGCGTAATATTGAAAGCGCCGTCAATAGATGAGCCGTGAGCTGAGGCAGCTTGGTGAGGGCCATAGCCGAGCATCCAGTTTTTGTAGTGCCAAGCTGACCAACAAGTAAGCACTAAAAATGCCACCATGAAAATCAACATGAAATTGGCTGTTCTCTTATTGGTTTCCAATTGAACAGCTTCTTCACCTCTGATTTTGGCTGCCAAATCGGTGACCTTGCCAATTTGTATGATTACAATGACAATGAGAATTAAACAAGCTATGATAATTAATCCAGTACTCATTTTGACGAATTAATAATTTTTCAAGAATTGGGAATAATCGCTAGGCAGAAACCCACCTGATTAAAGCCCGATTTTATTCACTATTCGTAGGACTGCACTTCGTGATGCAGACTCTCCTCCATGTATGGGTCATTTAAAGGCATCAAAGGCGCTTTTGTCAATTGATTAAAGACCCAATAGATAAAAAATGCAGTAAATCCAAGGAATACACCAATCTCCAACAAACCGGGGATTGTGAACCCAGGTACGAAAGAAGCAGCGTGTTCAACTGCATGACCTGCAGCTTCATGTGCACCTTCTTTACCATGCTCCAATGCTTCTTTGGCTGTGATGAAAACACCAGGTTTAATCATGTAGAAATAATCGAACCAGTGACCAAAAAATACAAGTGCTGCTGAAAAAAACAAAGTTCCATAACGGCGCTTAGTGGTGTTGCGCATCAAAATCAAAAATGGCAATACGAAGTTGATAACAAGGTTACCAAAGAAAAGAACCGGATATTCGCTCTTGCGAGTAAAATAATAAATGGTCTCCTCTCCGTTGTTAGTGTACCAAATCAACATATATTGTGAGAACCAGCAGTATGTCCAGAATATACTGAAAGCGAACATGAATTTACCCAAATCGTGAAGGTGTTCTTTGGTTATTGCTTCAAGATAACCTTTCGATTTCAAGTAAATAATCAGCATAATTGTCAATGAACAACCAGCCAACCACCAGCTGGCCATTGAATACCAAGCAAACAAGGTACTGTACCAGTGTGCATCGACTGACATTACCCACTGCCACACTATGGCTGGGCCTGTAAAGGCGGCAATAGGCAGGAAGATAGCGGCATATTTTCTTAGGTTTCTGTGGTAAGCGAAATCTGCGACTTCCGCACCGTGCTTATCCTCTTCTATTGAAATCTGGCGGAACTTTCTTCCAAAGAAAATCCAGCTACCTACAATGATGATGGATCCAAAGAGATACCAGTTTTTATTCAAAAATGAAGATTTACCAGTAAGCACTTTGTCCGAAGCCACAGCATCAGAATCTGCCCAATGGTATAAGTGGTTCATGTGAGCATATACGGCTATTCCGATAATAACCATCATGATAAGGCCAGGCAACATAAAGGAAGAAAATGCCTCCCAAATACGCTTAAACACAACATACCAACCAGCATATGCAAGGGTAAATGCCGCTATCACAAAAGTAATCATGAAAGCGATTCCTGTGAAAAAGACAACATTGAGCAAGAAGTTGGACCAAAAACGGGCGTGTGTTCCACCTTCTGCAATTTGAGCAGGCTCAAGGATGAAACTGAGAATTAAGCAAAGAATGCCTAACCCCATCATTCCAATTAAAAAGTTCTTTTGTTTTGCTTCGAAAGTAAACTGCTTCATGCTGCAGGTATTTTTTTGTTGCTGGTTATGGCCAGAATTTGATTAAATCAGGTTTTCAGAAAACTAATGATGTTCAGTTTGGGAAGGCTCAGGCTCGCTCCCATGTTGTTCATCCATTTGTTCCTCCGTCTCTGTTGGTGTTGTCTCCACTGTTGGAACCGCCTTTGGGATGTTTGCCATTGGAATTCCAAATTCTGCATTGAGGCTGTTTGCATTCTCAGAATAATTCGCTTTTTTAGCAACAGCTTGTAAGGAACGGATGTAGTGAATTACTTCCCACCGCTCTTCAAAACCTAATTTATCTGCATAACTGCCCATCGCATTTTTACCATACATAATTGCATGGAAAAAACGGCCATTAGATGATGCCACAAACTGACTATCTAGCAAATTAGCAGGTTGGGCAGGGTATTTTCCACCATCGTCTCTGACCAAATAACCACCACCGTCACCTTTGCCTCCGTGGCAAATTCCACAATAGATTGTATACAGTTCCTTGCCTCTTGCCAAACCATCTGTTGTGATTGGAAAGGGATTGTACTTTATTTGTTGAATGGCCAAATTGCGGCCTTCCTCAGTATCAGGATAGGTGTAGGGCACATGTCCGTTCGGGGTGTATTCAATTCCACCATTGTGATTCATCCTGCTCATCGTGCTTTGAACTGCGTCAAGAGCAGAAGCGTAAACACCATTGTAGGAGGCTGAACCAGCATAACCACGAGGAATGGTTCCATGCACAGGTTGATGTGGCATAGATAATTCACGACGTGACTTCACACTTTCTTCATCCCAAGAGTTCAAATTGTACTTGGTCAAAATATTGGCTTCGTATGCAGTAGCATGTGCCATGTCAGGAATGAACTCACTTCCCGTGGAGTCTTTACCAGCTTGTTGACAAGAAGTTGTGCCAAAAATGACAGCCATTATTGCCAATGCGATTAGAAAATTTGGATTGAATTTCATCTTCAAAAATGAATCTTGAATATGCTTAGGCTCAATAACCTGCCGATGAACAGCATGCGGTAATTTCACCAAAATCAGTTTTACGATTTAGTTTTCAAATAGTCTTTGTGTGCACTTCCTCGGCACCAGTTGATTGAAAAAACCCTTTAAGGTTGTCCACTGCACTGGCATCCATATCATTTGTCTGGAATGCCAGACAAAATTTGTCGTCTGTGATACGGTCATCCAATACTGGGTTATCAACACCAAAGCCTAACCCACAAATGATGTAGAAAACGACAGTCATGCCGATAGCACAAAACAACACTGTCAACTCAAATGTGATAGGAATGAAGGCAGGAAGTGACCAGTATGGTTTACCACCAAATATAGTTGGCCAATCACCATGAAACATCAAGCTGCCGCCAAATATCCAAGAGATACCAATCAATGCAGTTAGCGTGCCTAACATCCCAAAAATGAAGCCTACAATGTGCAATCTCGACTCCTCTAGCCCCATCACTGGGTCTAAACCGTGGATTGGAAATGGTGAATAAACATCCATTATATCGAGGTGCTGTTTGTTAGCCTTTTTAACGGCATTCATCAGTACCTCTTCGTCATTGTAGAGCCCGAACAGAACTTCTTTATGATGACCTTTCATTTAATTTGAATATTTTTGATAAAAGTCTGTTTTCCAATCAATTAGTGATGTCCGTCATGTTCAACATCCTCTGTCGCATCATGATGATGGTGATGGTGTTTTGCATTTTCACCCATGTATTGGTCGCCATATTGCTTTAAGATTGCCTTAACCTCTGCTGTGGCAACTACAGGGGCAACCCGAGCAAATACCAAGTAAAGCGTAAAGAACAAGCCGAAAGTACCCACATAAATACCAATCTCAACCCAACTTGGCCAGTAATAACTCCAGCTTGATGGCAGATAATCACGGGCTAACGTAGTGGCAATAATTACAAAACGCTCGAACCACATTCCAATATTCACGAAAATGGATATGAAAAAAGTCCACCAAATATTCCGACGAATATTCTTTGACCAGAAAACCTGTGGTGCGAGCAAGTTGCAACCCATCATGCCAATATAGGACCAATAGTAAGGACCTAGTACCCTGTTGTAGAAGGCGAATTGCTCATAGATATAACCTGAGTACCAAGCAATGAAAAGCTCAATCAGGTAAGCTGAACCGACCATGGTTCCTGTTACCAATATCACCTTATTCATGCTTTCAATATGATTAGTAGTTATGTATCCTTCTAAACCAAAACATTTCCGTGTGATGACCATCAAAGTCTGAACCATTGCGAAGCCAGAGAAAATCGCACCGGCAACGAAATATGGCGGAAAGATGGTTGTATGCCAACCTGGAATTACCGACGTGGCAAAGTCAAAACTTACAATCGTGTGCACTGAAAGCACCAAGGGCGTGGAAATACCTGCCAAAATCAAAGACAAATATTCATGGCGTTGCCAGTGTTTGGCTTTGCCAGTCCAGCCCATTGAAAAGAATGCATATAGTTTCTTGCGAACACCTTTAGCTCGGTCACGAACGGTAGCAAGGTCAGGAACTAGACCTGTATACCAGAAGAGCAATGAAACTGTGAAATAGGTCGAGATGGCAAACAAGTCCCAAAGCAATGGTGAGTTGAAATTCACCCAAAGTGGCCCACGTGTATTGGGGTAAGGAAACATGAAGAAGTCAAACCAAGGGCGGCCAGTATGTGTAGCAGGGAACAAGCCTGCACACATTACCGCAAAGATGGTCATCGCTTCTGCAGCACGGTTAACCCCAGTCCGCCAACGTTGACGGAATAGTAAAAGGATAGCCGAAATCAGTGTACCTGCGTGGCCAATACCGATCCACCAAACGAAGTTGGTAATGTCGTATGCCCAGCCTATGGTACGGTTGGCGTTCCAAGCACCAATCCCAAACCAAAAGGTCCAGCACAAGGAAAATATGCCATAACCCAAAGTCATCACCGACAAAGTGAATGCAATTATCCACATCCGGTTAGGTGCCTTTTCGGTAGGTCCGATCAGGTCTTCCGTGATTTGGTGATAACTTTTGTTCCCCATTATCAGGGGTTCACGAATTCGTGATACTGCTGCGCTCATATTTTATCAATTTCTTGAACTTTTTTTCTAAAGTTCAGTCAGCTACTTTTTTGAAAATTAGGTTTATCAGCTCAACAACGCCTCGTCTCTATTTGTCACACGAGTTGTGTACTGCACAGAAGGACGGGTATTCACCTCTTCCAAAACGATATAGTTCAGTTCATTTTTATATCGCTTCGCAATCGCTGAGTTTTCATCGTTCGTGTCACCGAATACGATAGCACCCGTTGGGCAAGCGGTCATACAAGCCGACTTAACATCACCATCACGAAGGGCACGACCTTCTTTTTTGGCTGTCAGTTTGCCTTCTTGGATACGTTGTACACAGAAGCTACACTTCTCCATCACACCCCTAACCCTAACCGTAACATCTGGGTTAAGTACCATCCGGGTGAGGTTATCGGCTCCAAAAGGAACTTCACCATCGTATGGAACAAATGGCTCTGGTCCGTGCTCGTTTACTGGGAACAGGTCTGCCGTAGTGTAATCCATCCAGTTGAAGCGGCGTACTTTGTAAGGACAGTTATTTGCGCAATAACGGGTTCCAATGCAACGGTTATAAGCCATTTGGTTCAAACCTTCAGAACTATGGTTGGTAGCAGATACTGGGCAAACGTTTTCACAAGGAGCATTGTCGCAGTGCTGGCACATCATCGGCTGGTAAACCACGTTCGGGTTTTCATAATCGCCGTAGAAATAGCGGTCAATACGTAGCCATGTCATTTCGTGGTGGCGATAGACCTCATATTTACCAACTACGGGAACGTTATTTTCAGCGATACAAGCAACTTGGCATGCGCCGCAACCCGTACAAGAGTTAAGGTCGATATGTAAGCCCCAATGATGTCCTTGGCTATATTTTTCTGCCACATATTCATTGTAAGGGTACAATGATTTTTGATTCAACTCTTCAAATTCAGCCCGTTTTTCCTCCAATTCTTTGGAGAAATTTCCAAGGTCGCTCAAATTAGTACGGTTGATCACAGAGCGATCTACCAATGAGCCTTGGAAGCCTTTCCCTACAGTCATCAGGGCAATCTCATCAACATTTACCTTTCCTTCGTAGCCGTCTGCTTTGCCAGTAACTCCCATTGTGTGGTGGTACTGAACGCTGGCATAGTTATCAGTTCCGACTTTTTCAGAAACAGTACCGACTGCGGCAAAATATTGAGTGTTGCCATTGGTATCAATGCTGCACCATGGGTAAACATTCACACCAATATTGCGGCCAGCCGCACCAGAAACTTTACGACCATAACCCAAGGCCATGCTCACAGTATCCGTTTTCTGGCCAAATTGGCGAACACAAGTAACAGTTTGTTCTTTGCCACCAACAGCAATTTTTATCATGTCAGCCTCTTTGTAGGCTTCT
Source organism: Bacteroidota bacterium (assembly GCA_016124585.1). Lineage (GTDB taxonomy): Bacteria > Bacteroidota > Bacteroidia > Chitinophagales > Saprospiraceae > UBA6168. The sequence goes on from WGNL01000013.1 coordinate 241,127, forward strand.
TTGGCATTCAAACCTTTGAACTTACCTACGCCATCAAAACGGCGGTTGCCATCAAATTCAATCGGAATTTGGAGGTAATTCCCCCAAACACAACGAGTGATAGGATCTGGCATTTCCTGCAACCATGGGTTGTCAGCATATTGCCCACCGCCCACATTTACAGTTTCAAAAAATGAAATTTCTAAATCTCCACCACCAGGTTTGGTAATTTTTCCAGCAGCTGACTGAACATCGCCATTCCAGCCATATTCAGATAAAGTTTCTGATGGAATTTCAAAAACACCATCGTGGAGAACACTATCCCAAAAACCTTCAAAAGTGGCAAAATTGCGTTGGCGATTGAACATCGTCGCCTGCCAGTTTGCATTCAAGTATTCGTAATATGGTTGCTCCGCACTATGGTTAAAATTTTGACTACCAGACCAGCGAAGCAATGTTTCCTCTGCTTGACGAGTTTTAAAAATTGGTGCAATCGTTGGCTGCATCAAAGTATAGTGCCCTTCTTTGGCCTCAGCATCTCCCCAACTCTCTAACCAATGATGAGATGGCGCAACATAATCACAAAGTGCTGTCGTTTCGTCAGGTGTGCCGTTGAAGGATACCTTAGTTTTCACCTTCGAAAATGCCTGCACAAACGCATCGCTATTAGGCAGGTCAAAAGCTGGATTTGCACCCCAAACGATTACGGTTCCTACTGCGCCAGTTCCCATTTCACGAATCAAGCCTTGAATTTCTCCATCAATGCCTTGGCGTTGCATGGAAGCATTGGCAAAAGTCATGGTGTTGCCCCAGCTATCAAGCATGTTATTGAGAGCGTTCACTAAAGTTTGTTCACCCACGTTATTTGTGCCACAAACAACAAGTGATTTGCCTTTACTAGCCACCAATTGATCGGCAACTTTTGCCAATGCGATAGCTGCCTTATCATTTACTTTAGGTGCAGACACAGTAGCTGCGCCAGTTTTACTTGCAACTGCATTATACAGATTGGCAATGGCTGCCCCCATTTCTGAAGGACGAACCAAAATCCGGTGGTCGGCATTTGAGCCAGTTAACGTCATGCCACTTTCTACTTGGATGTGGCGAGACATTTTTGCCTTGCTGACTTCATCAATCCTACGGTTTTGTGCGTATTGGCGAGCAAATTCAATTGGGCTAATCCAAGTGCCTAGAAAGTCGGCACCGAAGCTGACAATCAAGTCTGCTTTGTCAAAATGGTAATTTGGAATAGCTTTTTTGCCATACCCCTCTTCATTCGCTTGCAATTGTGCAGATGAGGAAACAGCATCATAGGTTACAACTGATGAACCCGGGTATTTTGCCAAAAACTCGCCCAAAGCTTTCTTTGCAGTTGGGCTCAGAATGGTGTTAGTGATTACTTTTATTGAACCAGCAGACAATTTTCCACCTACCTCGTTGTCCAGGTCTTCCCAGCTCATTTTTGCCATCTTGCCGCCACTGTTCTTCATAGCAGACTGGAAGCGATTCGTATCATAAAGGCTGAGTACACTGGCTTGAACACGAGCATTAGTGCCACCTTGTGTAACAGAAGACATGGTGTTGCCCTCAACTTTAATTGGCCGACCTTCCCGTGTTTTAACCAGAACTGGGCAGTAATCCCCACCTTTGACATATGTCGAAGCGTAGTAAGTGGCTACACCTGGTACAATTTCATCAGGCTTGACGACAAAAGGAAGTGCCTTTTTGACGGGAATATTGCAGCTTGCAATGGTAGCCGCACCCACGCTAAAACCAAGGTACTTTAAGAAATCACGCCTTGAAGTACCGGATTCGAGCGCAGCTTCATGTGACAAAGCTGGAGCATCACTGAACTCACGATTGATAGATTCCAAGAAAATTGGATCCTGCTCCAAATGTTCCACCCCAATCCAGACTTCCGTATTATTATTTTGATTTTTCATCTTTTGTTGAAAATGCTGTTTGCAAAAAGGGTTTGAGAATCAAAGTTTGAAGAATTGATAAAAATTAAGTCAACCTTCAAATCCTACAAAACTCAATAATGGCATTTCTGGCATTCCGTTCCGCCAATATCTTCTACGGTTACTTTGCTACGTTCGTTGTTCTCCATCTGTTTATGGTACATTTCGTAGTAATTGTCGTAGTACTTGTTGTCTGCAAATTTGACCTCCGTTTGACGGTGGCAGTTGATACACCAGCCCATAGAAAGTGGTGCATATTGCTTCACTTCATCCATTTCCTCCACTTTGCCATGGCAAGTTTGGCAAGCTACTTTACCAACGGAAACGTGCTGCTGGTGACTAAAAAATACATGGTCAGGCAAATTATGGATACGAATCCATTCAATCGGACCTTGGATTTTGGTATCACCTGATTTCTTGTCAGTCAGAGAAGCCACGATGCCATCCCATTGCGATGCAAGCAAAGCCTCACCTTCCGCATCCATCGTATTTTTCTCTTTGATGTAGTTTTCAGAAATCCAGCCTTTGTAAATGGCCTCGATTTCCTTATCCGTCTTCTTGTCGTAATCCTTGATGAGTGTATCACCTTTAGGGTCGAAGCCGATGGAAGCGTAGATTTTTGTCAACTCAGCCGTTCCATATGTCGAACCGACTTTGATGGCCTTGTGGCAGTTCATACAAGTATTTGCAGCAGGAATGACACTATGCTTGCTTCTCCGAGCCCCATCGTGGCAGTAATTGCAATCAATTTTGTTGACACCTGCGTGTGTTGCGTGGCTAAACTTGATAGGTTGTGTTGGTTGATAACCTTGTTGGCGACCAAGATTGATGGCATTACGAACTGTAAAATATCCGCCAAACAAGATGACTGCAAAAATTGCGAAGCTAACGACACCTTTGCTCGTTAATATTTCTGCCAATGACTTGCGGGCAGGCGCATCTGCACCCAATTCCTTTACTGCCGAAATATGGTTCAGGTTGGAAATGATCCTTGATAGGATGACTGCCAACAATGCCAAAATGAGGAAAAGGAAAACGTAGAGTAGGTTATTGTTACCGGCAGCGTTCCCAGCACCTGCATTATTACCTCCATCAACTGGCGGAGGCGGAGGATTACCCGGGCAATTACCAGCAGCAGTACAATTGATATAAGCCAAAATATTGGCAATGTCCCCATCAGAAAGGCTGGGGAAGCTGGTCATTACAGTTGGTTTGAACTCATTCCAAATGGCAACGGCCCTTGGGTGGCCGCTAGCTATCTCTGCTTGTGAATTGCGGATCCATTTGTACAATGCCTCATCGTCACCCCAACGCTCTTGAGCGCCACCAAGCGCAGGCCCAGTGAGCTTGTCTTTCATGTTTTTGTTGTGACAAGAAGCACAATTGTTCTTGAAAAGTGCCTTCCCTGCTTCAACGGCGGCTTGGTCTTGAGCGAACAAGGCGGACAGGGAAAAGGTGAAAAGCAGAACTAAAATACTGTAATTCAGTCGTTTGTATATCATCTTCGCAAGGTTGTAAACTTCAAATCTTGACAAAAACATGACTTAAATTCCTAAGTCGGCGCAAAGATAAAAGGAGAACCATTTTTTTAACAAGATTTTAAAAATGCTTGAGTTATTTAGATAGGTTCTAAATTTTATCACGCTATGCTATATAATTAATGTGTAAATTAGAAAGGCTTAAATCAAGTTTTGTGAAGGTTCTCTCGTAGAATGGCAAAGATGAAAATCAAATCATTAGCAAAAAGCAAATGGGCGTTTTTTTTCTCAGAACTTGCGTTTTCTTATGAACTTTGAACCATGATTTTAAGGACTGAAAATTTGGTAAAGGCCTATGGCCAGCGAACAGTGGCAAAAAAAGTCTCGCTCAATGTGAAGCAAGGCGAGATTGTTGGCTTGCTTGGGCCGAACGGGGCAGGCAAAACAACTACCTTCTACATGGTTGTCGGGTTTATCAAGCCTAACTCCGGTAAGGTTTTTTTGGAAAATGAAAATATCACTTCGCTGCCGATGTACAAACGAGCCAGATTGGGAATTGGCTATTTGCCCCAAGAACCGTCTGTATTCAGGAAATTGAGTGTGGAGGATAATATCAAGGCCGTACTGGAAATGATGCCGATGAATAAGGATGAGCAATCCAATAAACTGGAATCGCTGATAGAGGAATTTGGTTTGGATAAAGTCAGGAAAAGCAATGGTGATACGCTTTCTGGCGGCGAGCGACGACGAACGGAAATTGCACGTGCCCTGGCCAGCAACCCAAGTTTCATTCTGCTTGATGAACCATTCGCTGGCATCGACCCAATTGCCGTGGAGGATATACAAGCAATTGTATTCAAATTAAAAGCCCGAAATATCGGCATCTTGATTACCGACCACAATGTTCAGGAAACACTTTCCATCACTGACCGAGCATATTTGATGTACGACGGCTCAATTCTTAAGGACGGTACTGCGGAGGAATTGGCCAGTGACGAACAGGTGAGGCGACTTTACTTGGGAATGAGTTTTGAGCTGAAAAAAAAGATAATTTCGGAGTGATTTGGCAAAAAAATTCAGTTTTTGAAAAATAATGCAACCAATTTTGACGTAAAACCTTCTTTTTAACATTGTTTCACAAAGTCAAAATGAAAATTATGAAAAAAGCAATTTTCTTATCAATCTTCATTTTCTCCTGTATCACTTTTGCACTTTCACAGGATAAACCCGTCAAATTCACTGTTTCAGTCAGCACTGATTCTATCTTGATGGACAACTATTTTGAAGTAAAGTTCATTTTAGAAAATGCGGATGGAAAGAACTTCGAAGCACCTGATTTTAGCCAACATTTCAATATCATCAGTGGGCCGAATTTTAGCACCTCAATGAGCATTGTGAACGGTGATATTTCTAAGAAAATGACCATCACTTACTTTGTAGAGCCAAAAGAAACGGGCTTGTTTTACATCCTCCCAGCCAGTGTTACGTCGAATGATAAAGTACTGGAAACCAGTCCATTAGAAGTATTGGTTGTACCAAATCCTGATGGCGTTAAACAAACATTGCCCCATGGTGATAATAACAATTATCAATTCAATTTTGGAAACCCTTTTGATATGGAATTTTCCATGCCTGACATCAAGGAGCTCCATGAGCGTTCGCAGCCTTTGCCCGAAGAAACCCAGCCAGTAGAAAAGCCCAAGAAGAAGCGAAAGACAATAAGGATTTGATTCAACAAAAAAAGCCTGTTCAAATTGAACAGGCTTTTTTTGTTGAATCATGCCTTAATCATCTTTTGTAGCCCAACCACCAACCAATTACACCTCCTACTAGGCCTCCCATTACGGCATAAATTACTGAATCTAATATGACCCCTCCCCAAGTCAAGAGTGTTGTAGTAGCCAACATAACGCTGTCGTAGCTCAATGCAATCAAAAAACCAACAGTGGCGCCGCCAATTAGACCGCCCTTGAAAGTCCGAATACCTGCCCATCTTTCAAAGATATAAGCGAGTAAAAAGCCAGCCACTAAATTTCCAATGATTAACGCTACGAAGTCCATGTCAGCATTAGACCTTGTCACTGAAGCAGCACTGGCAGCCATCATTGACTCCATGGTTGACTTGAAAATTATGCCGTAAAGTACCCATCCAATAAAAAAATAGGCCACTCCACCTAGTAAAGCACCCACTAAGAGTTTGTTAGTATTCATTTCGTTTTGTTTTAATGAAAAAATAAAAGATTAAACTAGGCGAATTTAACAAATTCAAGAATTTTACCGAATAGATGACATGAAATCATAGGCTTATGCCCCTGTTTTCTTCAAAATTTCAAAACAAAATACAACCAAGAACTCCACTACTGGATATATTTATCTAAACCCAGTAAAATAGCTGTGGAATTATTCCTTGCAAACACAAAACACTGCTGACCACCAACTTGGATAGCTCGAATCCTTCGAACTTCACCATCTATCATTTGGTCACCTAACGTCGAGACTGCCATTCCACCATCTTTTGTGAAGCTTAGCACATTCCCATAATTTGCATCGTACCTACCCATTTCAATATTACATTCAAAAAAATTGCCAGCAAGAAGCACCTCCATACGGCCATCTTGGTCCAAGTCAGCCAATTGAGCTGTGTTGAGGGTAGAGTACTGTAGCTCGTCCGGTAGTCGATGCGCTTCAAACAGACCATTCCCTTTGTTTTCAAAATACATATTTGCCAGTTCGTTAGCCTCCCGTTCCACTGCTTTTGATAAATTTTCTGTACCAACTAAATCGGCAGCACCTGCTTTGGCAAAATCCTTAGCATAAATAAATTTTTTACGTAATCCGGGCATCTGTTTGATGACTTCTGCATGAGTCGCAAACGGTACTTCCTTACCGCCAAGGTAATATGTTAGAAGCTGCTCCACTTGCTCGTTTTTGTCAAAATCGGAAACATACATGCGAATCGGTTCTGATGGGGTTGGATGAAAACGGCTGTTCATGCCAGTATTGCCTGCCAGAATATCTAGATCACCATCGCCATCAAAATCGAAAGGAAGGGCAAAATTCCACCAACCTGTGAGGGTTTGTGGGGTTGCCGATTTATTTGCTTGAGTTAGAACTTCAGCCTTTTCAAAACTTGCTTCCTTGTTATAAAATATAGTGATTGGGCCCCACTCCATCGCTAATAATAAGTCAAGGGAGCCATTTTGGTCAATGTCAGACCAGGTTGCATTTTTCACTAATCCAACTTCAGCAAGCTCAGGCGCAATTTTATCTGTGACGTTTTCAAACTCTCCATTCCCTTTGTTTCGGAGCAGAACAGAGGTTGGCGACAATCCATAATTCCAAGGCAAAGCACGAGCCCCCAAGAATACATCTGGAAAACCATCTTTGTCAAAATCGCCGACGGTGGCACATGCAGCGGTCATGAAAACATCTGGAAAATCAATGCGTTGAAAGTTCCCATTCCCATCATTTCGATACCAACGCTGTTTCATCGCCTCCTCCTTTCCTCGGTATTCATTTCCTCCAGCTGCAATTACTAAGTCCTGGTCTCCGTCCTTGTCCATGTCAACAAATGTAGCATCAACATCTTCAAAAAGGCTGTCAGCTATAATAGAAGCAGGAGTTTTAAGGGTGAATTTCCCTTGGCTTGTTTGTAAATAAAGCGCACTTCTTTCCCGTTTTGCGGAGCCAAAAAACACATCGTCCAAACCATCGCCATTGGCGTCACCTATAGCCAAAGCTGGGCCTTCTGCAGACACCATCTGTGGTATTAGACCTTCCCGATTGAACTCAACAAAAGGGTTTTCCTTATGTCGAAAATTTAGACCAAGATCAGCAGTCAAATCGCTGAACTTGTATGGGCTGATTGGCTTTTCTGCTAAAATTTTAAAGTCAAAAATTGGTAAGCCGGACTTCCATTCAAGCTCAATTGTTGAATTGTAAGTGAATCCTGAAAGCCGTTGGTAGCTTCTATCTGGCCAAATCAAATCCACGGAATCAACAGCCGTTGTGTCACCAATTCCAAGATGTAAAGGGCCAATCATACTGGATTGGTATCCTCGCACAGCATAGTTTTCATAAACGATTTTTTCGCCATTTTTTTTGAAAACAACCGCCTTTACCCCAATGCCATTTACATTTTCAGAAGTTCCTTTTAGTCTGATATTCAAGTAGTTGTGATTAGGTAGCCTCATTTCCACCGTCATGTTTTGATAGACAAATGGCTCATCTTCAATATTATTGGTGACGATGTCTAGGTCTCCGTCATTGTCAAGGTCAGCATAAATGGAGCCATTGGAGTAACTAGGTTGGCTATTTCCAATTTGGGAACTGATGTCCTCAAATTTTACCCCACCTCCATTTGTCGCGTTAATAAAAAACTTATTCGGGAGCTTGATTTTAGGCATTTTCTCTACCACCTTCAAGTCCGGCGAATCTAGGCTATCCACGAATTCCCATTTTTCGTTTTTCTCGTCACTGGACATGAAATTAGCGTAGTCAATATCGTTCATCCTCCGTGGGATACCATTGCTGATGAACAAGTCCTTCCGACCATCGTTGTCAAAATCGGTAAAAAGTGACGCCCAGGACCAGTCGGTGGCAGGAACGCCAGCAAAATGAGAAATCTCGCTGAATTTAGGGGAAAGTCCAATGGTGTTAGGAACAGAATTCGGACCAGGTGCATGCATCCCAAGATTTAATTGGAGGGCATTGTGTGCAAATTGTTCGTTGTAACCATAGCCCAATTTGAACTGAAAAGTTGAAAAACCGTCCTCGCCCAAAGAGCTTCTCAAAATGACAGGATCTTCTGGCTGCATGTCAAGGGAGACGACATCCCCCCACCCATCATTATTCACATCGCCAATATCCACGCCCATCGAAAAGCGGCTTGTATGCTGCATTGACTCGGTGAGTACCTCTTTGAAAGTGCCATCTTGCTGGTTGATGTAGAGGTAGTCATTTTCATGAAAGTCATTCCCAATGTAAATATCCGGCCAACCATCATTGTTGATGTCGCCAGTTACGATGCCAAGGCCGTAGCCAATCACTGTGCTATTGATGCCAGCCTCTAGGGTTACCTCCGTGAATTTATCGCCATCGTTGCGCATCAATTTGTCTCCAGCCAGCGGGTGCTGTTTTCCCACAAATTGCCGACGCTGCCCAAAAGTGCCATTTTGGTGGAGCGAGTGGTTAAGTTGGTACATATCCAAGTCACCATCCAAGTCGTAGTCAAAAAAGGCAGCTTGTGTTCCAAAAGCCTGAAAATCAAGACCATACTGAACTGCTAGATTTTCATAAATTGGAATTCCATCTTCAATTTTCTGGCATATCCAAAGTTCATTTTGCCCCTTCACATTTTGATAATTCCCTACACAGCTGACGTAAATGTCGAGCATGCCATCATTATTGATATCAACTACAGATGCTCCGGTGCTCCATTTAGACAAACCTAAATTTTCCTTCAATCCCGCAGCATCAGTGACTTCCTTGAATTTGAATTCGCCTTGGTTTAGGAAAAGTTTGTTTTGGGTTTGATTGGCAGTAAAAAACAAGTCTATCAGGCCATCATTGTTGAAATCACCAGCAGCCACGCCTCCTCCATTAAAGAAGTACATGTATTTCAACACATTGAATTCTCCGTTTTGAATTGGGTTATTTACAAAGTCAAGCCCTGTTTCAGATTTTCGAAGCAGCTTAAACTGGACATCTTTTACTCCACCTCCAGGTTGGCAAGCAGACAAACCCACTACCAACAACGTCAAAAAAATTATCCCTTTTTTCATGTTTGTTTTTCTCAATTTTTGATAAACCTCAGATTGTATTTTTGCTTGTTTGCATCAAAAATCTGTACGAAATATTGTCCAACAGCCAAGTTTTCTATGTCAATTTGAGCACTTGTCTGAGTTAGGATTTGGCGTCCATTTTGGTCATAAAGTATCAATTCAAATCCAGGCTCCATTCCGTTAATTTTTATGTAATCCTTAGCTGGGTTTGGGTAAAATCCCTTTTCCCAAAAAGTTTCATCTGCATTGGATGATGCTTCCAATTCATTGATATTGAGTACAATATCTTGCAAACCATTAAGGTTGTTGGTCAATACGTTTTGTACATTTGTACCGTTCAAGTTGGCTCTCCGAATTTTTTGCTGACCGAAATCTGTCCAGTAAACCTTACCGTTCAATAAGTCTAAGTCAATGGCATTTGGAGAACCGGAACCTGGCGCTACAATATCCTCCACTTGACTTCCATTCAGATTGGCACGTTGGATTTTATTAAAACTACAATCTGACCAATATACTTTTCCATGTGTCAAATCAAGCGCAATGCCTTTAATAATTGCATCAGGAATGGTCACAAGCGCCTCTTTTTGTGTTCCGTCCAAGTTTGCCCTTCTCACTTTACCTAGCGCTGCACCATCTCCCCATTCCGACCAATACATTTTTCCAGCAGGTAAGTCTAGTGCCAAAGCATCAAGATTGACCAGATTATATGTGACAAGGTCTTCGACACCACTTCCATCAAAATTTGCTCTTTGTATTTTTTTTGTGCCGCTGTCAACCCAATAAATTTTTTCGTTTTCAGCATCAATTTCAAGCCCTTCAGGCAATTCCAACCCGGTGTCAATTATGGTTTCAACATTAGAACCGTCAAGGTTGGCTCGCTGTATTTTATTCGCTATCCAATCGGTCCAATACAATTTTTGGTTGGTCAAATCAAGTGCTATTCCTTGTGGTGTGACGAAATCCCATGCAAGTATTACCTGCCTGTTTGTACCATCAGATTTAACTCTTTCAATGCCTATTCCTGCATTAATAAAGTAAATATCTGATTGAGAAAAAAGCCAACTTGGCAGCAAGAAAATGAATAGAAAATTTTTCATAAAAATTTGATTTTCAATTCTTTAGCTAATCCAACAACGTCACACTTCCCTCTTCTAAAATTGACCTTATTTTTCCTTCATAACTCAAATCATACGTTAAAAACCAAGTATAAACACCAGTTTGTGCTGGCTTACCCCGGTAAGTTCCATCCCATTTTTCAGTTCCAATTTTATTTGTCGAAAAAACGGAATTACCCCAACGGTCATAAATTTCAAGGTGCTTTGTTTCATATTCATAATCGCAACCCATTCCAATTTCAAGTAAGTCGTTGATTCCATCGCCATTGGGAGAAAAAACATTGGGAACATATATGCGACAAAGGCAATCAGTTGCAATTGCTTTTTGCTTGAAATTAAATTCACCGCAGTTGTTGGTAATTGTGGCTGAATAGGTTCCAGATTTAGTAACCTTGATATTTTCCGTTTTTTTCCCATTCGACCAACTGTACTGACCTGGTATGCCGGGGGCAAGCAAAATTTCATCACCCTTACAGAATGTAGTATCTGTGGGCATTAAGTTGGCAAAATTTGCATCAACGACCGTCACCTTTTCCCTTAAGGTGCAACCATCTATATTGGCAATTACGGTATAACTTCCAGTGTCAAAAACAACCGTAAAAGCATTGGTATCACCTGTAGTCCATTGAAAATCAGCGTCGTAGAAGGATGCGTCCAGATTGACAGGCTGTCCATTGCACATCAAAACTGTATCTGGAAATGGATCAAAGAGAGTAATGAGCACATCATCGATGTACATATAATTAAACTGTTGAGAATTAGGTATCTGCGGCATGTCAGTTTCTAAAATTGTTTCATCTTCATCTCTGAAATTGCCAATCTGAAGTATAAGTTCATTCCCTTTTGCCTGAAAACAACCACTCACCTTCGTCCAATTAGCAGTATCCATTATTACCGTTCCTGAATGCTCAGCCACTATTTCGAAATTGTCGTTGGGAGCTGTTCCTTTTAGGCCAAGCCCAATTGCATCAGTAAAGCTAGTCGGCACATTACCTGCACAGTCTTCATCAGGAGCCACATAAAATCTTGCATAGTAATATTTGCCAGCTTCTAAAGTGTCAAGCAGTCTAATTTTTACATACTCCCTTGAATTATAGACATACATACCAGCGTAACCTTCACCAGTATGTGCAGGAAGGTATTCACAACTACGTACAAATGGGACTTTGAGAGAAGGGTCTGTTGAACAGGAATTGTACAAATCTGGCGTAAGTACCCACTGCCAAGGTTCTGCCACTGCGATTTGACCATTACCCGTTGGGCAAGTTTTCAAGTCTTCAAAACTTGGGTTTGGAACTAGATTTTGGGCAGTCAAATTACTTGTGCAAAAAATGCCCATTCCTAAAATTTTGATAATCAATAATCTGTGAAGTTGCTTTTTCAAAATCAATTAACTGTTCTTCCCTTTAGCAGTTTAAATATCTTAGGCAAACCGTTATTAACAAGCGCTAGCAAGGACTGATGTTGTCCATTATTTAGCAGCGTTATTTGTTTAACATCACCTCGAACCCAAAAACCAGAAACTCTATTTTCTACCCAATCAAAAGTCCCCTGTCCTTGATTCAACAGGACATGGCCAAAACTCGCATCTAATTTTGAAAATTGTGGCATGAAACCAGCATCGTTGCCAGCCAAAACCAAATCAAGTTGCCCGTCACCATTTAAGTCAACAATTTGGATTGCATCAATGCTTGAAAACTGAACTTCTTTCGGCAACGGCACCATTTTGAATTGGCCATTCCCTTCGTTGATGGCAACAGCGGAAGAGAAATAGTTAGCCTCCATGACAGAAGCCCTATTTAGAGCATCAGTTGGAATCAACTCCTGAATTGATTTTTGGGCATACGCTGAATGTCGAAGGTTTTCCTTTTTGAGGCCAGGTAGCTGAGCGGTCAGTTCTTTTTTCATAGCAATGGGCATGTCTTTTCCTTCAATGCTTCTAGTCATGATTTTTTCTAACATGCCGTTTGAATCAAAATCTCCTACCCAAAGTTTAGCTGGTTTTTCTTTGGATGCCGTAAAGTAAAAATTTTCACCTCTGTTCCCCAGTACCAAGTCTTGATCGCCATCGCCATCAAGGTCAGCAGCCTTCACTGCATACCACCACCCTGAATAACTAGAAAGGTTTGTCTTGGTCAAATGCAGCCCGTCCTTCACCTCAAAAACCATCGGGTTACGCCATTCCCCCACAATAATTAACTCTGGCGCACTATCGCCGGTCACATTCGCCAGTGTTGCATCCGTAACCATTCCAAGGCGAAGCAAGTCTGGGCATTTCGTTTTTACAACATCCTGAAATTGTCCTTTGCCGTTGTTTTCGTACAAAAAATGACGTGCAGGAGTACCATAAATTCCCGGCACGCACCTGCTACCTACGAAAATATCCAGATCACCATCACCGTCAAAATCAATCGGTACTGCCACGGCCGTGTTCATGCCGTTAGGGGTGAGCGCCCTTTCATTTAGGATAAAATGACCTTTTCCATCATTGAAATAAATCCGGTCGTAAAGAAACCTGTGATTTGGCGGAAGTTCATTGCCACCACTACCGACGAAAAGATCCTGGTCGCCATCGCCATCGGCATCGAAGAATGCGGCAGAAGTATCTTCATAGCTGGAATCTTGTTCAAACGTTTTGCGGTCACCCTGAGTGAAATCCCCTTGCGAATTTTGAAGGTACAACTGTCCTGGTTGACCTTTGGCGCCGCCGATGAAAACATCATCCAATCCATCACCATTCACATCAGCTACATCGGCTTTGGGGCCTTCCCTAGATACCATTCTGAAAATGAGACCTTCGTTGTAAAAATCAACATAGCCATCTTCTTGGTGCTTCGCAAAACTACACGGCACTTCTTCCACTAGTTTTGACTCTTCAGGTATTATATCATAAGGATTCACAGCCAATCTACCATCGTTAACATTAGACCAATCAAGGGTTATGGTGGAATCAGCATGTGGGTTTAAAACAATAGATTTCGATAGGTCTGGCCAAATGACAACAAGAGAATCAATATCCGTAGCCTGCCCAAGTCCAAAGACCATTTTGTAATCAACGGAAGATTGGAAACCACGAGTTGGCACTAGTTGGAAGTTCAATAAATCTTTTCCACGATACACATTCACTATTGAGCCAATTGCAAAAGTATTTTGCCCTTTGCCCTTGAGTTGTACTGTCAAATGATGGTTCTCCAGGTCTTCGGATGAAAAATTTTTGTACACAAATGCCTCCTCGTTCACATTGTTTACAACCAAGTCAAGGTCACCGTCATTGTCGAGGTCAGCGTAGGCAGCACCGTTTGAAAAACTTGGCGTTGTGAAGCCCCAATTTTTCCCTACATCCTCAAAGTTCAGATTTCCCATATTTCGGAAAGCCTTGTTCAATATTGGCACAGATGGCATCTTCTCCGTCACTTTACCTATCTCCTCTTTCTTGCCGGTAAGTGCCATTTTTTGCATCACATCATTTGCGAAAAAGTCCATGAAATCTTGGTCTATCACGTCTTGATAAATGCCATTGCAAACATAAATGTCCCGGTTGCCATCGTTGTCCATGTCGAACATGAGAGCCCCCCAACTCCAGTCAGAAGAGGCAACACCAGCAAAGTTGGCGATTTCAGAAAAACTGTGGTTTCGGTTATTGAGTTGAAGGCAGTTCTGCATATACTGGTGATAAAAACCACGGTCTAGCTTCAACTGGTAGATGTTATAGTTTTCAAAAACAGTTAGCTGTTTGAGTCGAGCATCATCATTTGGCAACATTTCAGTGGTGAAAATCTCAGGGAAGCCATCATTGTTGATGTCGGCCATGTCGGCTCCCATTGAAGCCAAACTAAGGTGCTCCGTCCAGTCTTCAATCTCATCTTTGAATGTGCCATTTTTTTGGTTAATGTAGAGGTAATCCCTTTCATAAAAATCATTTGAAATGTAAAGGTCTGGCCATCTGTCACCGTTCACATCGCCGACAGTTACGCCAAGACCGAAACCTATTAGGGAACCATAAATACCCGCTTCTTTTGAAACATCCTGAAATTTACCACCGTCATTGCGCAGTAATTTGTCTCCCCCACCCTTCAGGAAATCAGCAACTGGCCAGTCTTTGGCATACATATCCCGGTTGTTGGCATAGTTCAAGGTATTTACAGGCATGAAGCTGTTGTTGAGAATATAGCAATCCAAATCACCGTCCAAGTCATAATCAAAAAAGGCAGCATGGGTCGTATATCCTTTTTCATCAAGACCATACTCTGCAGCTTTTTCAGTAAAAGTCAAGTCATGGTTGTTTATGAAAAGTTCATTAGCTTGATCATCACCTTCAAAATAGCCAGCATTACAAACATAAATATCAAGCCATCCGTCAGCATTGATGTCCACCATGACCACTCCCGTGCTCCATGCTTTGCTTCCTTTTGTTCCAGCTTTTTCAGTTATATCTTCAAATTTGAAATCCCCCTTGTTGAGGTAAAGTTTGTTGTCCCCCATGTTGGCGGTAAGGAACACATCTGACAATCCATCATTGTTAATGTCCCCCAAGGCCACTCCACCACCGTTGTAGAAATTGCGGTAGCTGAAAATATTCATGCGTTCCGTGTTTTCCACTTTGTTCGTAAACTGAATCCCCGTCGAAGCTGCACTCATTTGCCTAAAAAGAGTATCAGATTTTTTATCAGAATTGCATCCAAATGTGAGGAGAATGAGGAAAGAGAAAAAACTAAAATATCTCATAGCGGTCAAAATCATTGCAGGCAAATTTTTGCTAAAGATAAGCCTAGCTCAACACAAGCCCTTTTCAAAAACCTGCTAAAATTAGCCGATTTGATAAAAAGAAAGGCTGCCTTTGCGGGCAGCCTTTCTTGGTTCAAAGTAATATTATTGACTAACCCCAATTAATACCCAGCATTTTGGCTAAGGTTCGGGTTAGAGTCCAATGCCTGTTGAGGAATTGGATAAAGTACACGGAATGGCTCAGTAACCGTTTTTTCGGACCATGTGTCAGAGAATGTGCCAAAGCGAACTTGGTCAACCCGGCGGAAACCTTCCCAGTACATCTCACGGCCACGCTCATCCAACATAGTTGGCTCGTCAAGTGCTCCTAGCGCAGAAGCACCACGCTTGGATCGAAGTTCATTTACCAAAGCCAATGCACCTGCACTGTCACCTTTGCGCATCATTGCCTCCGCTTTATCAAGCATAAATTCAGCCCAACGCATCAGGATAATTTGACCAGCGTTACTTGGGTGCCATTTGATTGCACGGATTCCTTTTTCTGTTGCCGCACCTGAAAGTGGAACGTCCCTAGAAAAAACCAATGGTAATTGAGAACGAGTGTCTTTCAAAATCGACCCATCATCATTGTATTGTTGTCCAATAAGGAATCCCCTTCCAATGCCAGAGAACTCAGTTCCATCTGGTGTTGGGTAGTTACCAATCCTTTGGTCTTGAGCCTCAAATTTGTCGTAGAACTCAGCAATAGTTGTAAAACCATTCCATCCAGATGGATTTTGGTTGTAGTGCAAAGTCATAAACCACCTGTTTTGAGCAGAACCAGTTGGTACTTCAAAGATGATTTCTTTTGATGCTGAAGTTGAGAAATTTGTGAAATATTCGTCCTCCAAAGAATAGCCATCACCTTCAATTGCATCGCAATAACCAATTACCTTGTCCATATCAGCATTTTCAAATTTGTATGGACCTTCAGGAGTTGCATTGGTGTAAACCGCTTTGTTCAAATAAAGCCTAGCCAAAAGGGCATTCGCTGACGCTTTTGAAGCTTTGCCAGATACTGCAATGTCGGCACTTGGTCCTTGATTTGGCAACATTGGAAGTGCTTCATTCAGGTCGTTAATTATAAAGTCAAACGCCTCTGTACGAGTAAGTACACGCGGATTAACGTCAACGCCCTCTGTAACTTCCCTGAAAGGAACTTGGCCCCAAAGGTCCATTACATGGTACATGTAAAAAGCCCTGAGGAACTTTGCTTGAGCAGCCTCCTCTGGAGACGGATTTGACGCCAAGATTTGATTACACTTGTAAGCATGTGAGTTCAAATTGTTCCAAGTATTCAAAATTCCTGAGTGGGTTGCATCCCAAGTGTGTTGGTGGAGAGTTCTCCAAACGCCATTATCACCCCAGTCAACACCACGTGTCGGAGGAAGCATTTCATCCGTAACATGCTCATAAAGTGAATACAGGTTGGCTTGGTCATTCCAATCGCCAAGGTCATTGTAGGCTGAGCTAAGGAGATCTGTCGGGTTTCCAGCCGTAAAACCACCTGAGCTTTCAACAACAACAGAATCTGACTCTGCAACTTCAAGATCAGTACAAGCTGGTATTGTAACCATACCAACCATCCCAATCAGAAGGAAGAATAGATATTTATTACGATTCATAATTCAATAATTTTTTAGTTAAAATGAAACATTCGCTCCTAAAAGGATTGTACGAGCCCTTGGAAAGGCACTGTAATCAATTCCCAATGAAGGAACGCCATTCAAAGATTTATTGGTATTTACTTCAGGATCTTGGCCGCTGTAACCAGTAATTACAAACAAGTTTTGACCCGTAACATAAACACGAAGGTTAGAGATATTTTTAAGACCAGTTTTGATGTTGTAACCAATTGTCAGGTCTTGCAACCTTACGAAATCAGCTTTTTCAAGGAAGCGGCTTGAAACGTCCGGTGCATTCAATTTGCCCTCACCATTACCAACTACATCTTTGCGAACATTGCGTCCGTTGGCCAATGAGCCTGCAGTAAATAATGCGTTAGCAGTATTATCATACAAATAATGACCAAATTGTCCATTGAAGAAGAAGCTAAAATCAACATCGCCGAAACGGAAGATATTGGTCAAACCGGCAGTAACTTTTGGAATTGGACTTGCTCCAACAAATTTTTGAACGTCACCACCTTTGTACTTGGTTATACCATTTTCATCGTAACCGTCAAATTCACGAACAAAGAATGCAAATAAAGGCTGACCTTCTGCAATACGTTGAGCGAATGCACCTGTCAAACCTTGACCGTTGATCTCTCCAGTGTTGATAAGACCACTGAAGTTTTTAACTTCATTTTTGTTGTAAGCTACGTTTCCAACAATGTTCCAATCAAATGCTGCCTTATCAACTGCAACCAAATTCAAGGAAAGTTCAACACCTTGGTTTACTACATCGGCATCAAGGTTTTTCCAAACGAATGGATTAACGGCAGGCTGTGCAGAAGTAACTTGGATGAGCAGATCGTTTGTGTTCTTATTGTAAAGATCGATAGAACCTGAAACCTTGTAGTTTGCAAATGCAAAGTCAATACCTATGTTTGACTGAACCGTAGTTTCCCATTTCAACCCTGGATTTGGGAAAGCAACATCACCAAGGCCACCACCGGTTACATCACCACCACTGTTAATATCCCAGTTGCCATAACGTTGGCGCTGTTGATATAAGTTGTGAGGAATCTCTTGGTTTCCAGTAACACCGTATCCCAAACGAAGGCCAAGATCATCGAAGAATTCAGGAGCAAAGTCTTCTTCAGCAATTCTCCATTTGAAAGCAAAAGATGGGAAATAGCCATATTTGTTGTCACCACCGAACTTGGTTGAACCATCGGCACGAAGTGTTGCTGTAAACAAATATTTGTCAACAAAGCCAAAATTCAAACGGCCAAAATAAGATTGCAGTTCATCAACCGTGTTAATAGAGTTAGTACCAACAATGCCTTTTCCACCAGCTTGATCAGCGGCAGCAAAGTTGTTTATCATGATATCAAGATCGGAAGTGCGGAAATTTGTGAGTTTGATTTGCTTGAAAGCATAATCAAACTGTTGATAGGAATAACCTAGCAAGCCAGTGAAGTCTAGGCTTCCGAAGTCCTTGGTATAGGTGAAATAGTTTTCCCAAAGTTTGTTGCTGGTTTCCACATCAACAACATAAAGGAATCCCTTTCCATAAGGTCCCCCAGTACCTGCATTCAAATCACGAGACCATGCAGACTTCCTGCTTGAAGTTGATTGGTCAAAGCCAACAACAGTTTTGAAAGTAAGACCTTCGACAATTTGAAGCTCAGCATTAATGTTTCCTAGCGCACGAAGTGTGTTGGTAAAGTCTTTAGTGTACTCCAACATTGCTACGGGATTAGGCTCAGTTGCGCCAGGTTGGATCAATTCGCCATTCTCATCCCTTACTTTCTGAGTTGGATTTGCCTTCAATGCATTCGACCAAAGGTCACCTTCAAAACCAACATTTTCAGAAATTGGAACAGCATCGTCATGAACTTTGGCAACAGTGAATTGTGAACCAATTTTCAAACGGTCGTTCAAAAACTTCTTGTTAGCATTAAATCGAGCAGTTAACCTTTTTTGTCCTGCGTGCTCGATGATACCTTCTTGGTCTTGGTAACCCAAGGAGAAACGGTAATCGCTAGATTTGTCATTTCCACCAAAGGAGATGTTGTGGCTTTGAGTAATCCCTGTGCGGAGGATTTCATCTTGCCAATCAGTATTTCCGCCGCCATCAAGTGCCTGCGCTGCAGCAGCTCCATTGAAATCGGTATAGGCTTGTAGGAATTCATCACGGCTAAGCACGTCAACTTTTTTAGTTATGTTGCTGAAGCCGATAGTGTAGGCATAGTCAAGAACACCTTTACCGCTTTTACCACTTTTGGTAGTAATGATAACTACACCATTGGCACCACGGGAACCATAAATAGCTGTCGCTGAGGCATCTTTTAAGATGTCGATACTAGCAATATCTGCGGGGTTGATAAAGCTAAGTGGGTTACGAGTAGTTTGACGGCCAAGTCCTGAGTCAAAGCCACCACCGCTAACGTCGCCACCACTGAGTGGAACTCCATCAACAACGAAAAGCGGGTTATTGCCACCACGAACTGAAGATGTACCACGAATACGTACATTAATACCACCACCTGGCTCACCAGAGTTGTTGGTAATCTGTACACCAGCAGCACGACCTTGGATAAGCTGTTCCGGTGAGGACACAATCCCTTTATTGAAATCTTTGTCTGTGACTGAAGACACGGCTCCCGTTGCGTCAGATTTTTTCACTGAACCATAGCCAATAACTACTACTTCGTCAAGCACTGTACCAGCATCCATTGCCACATCATAAACATTTGAAGCGGTGAGTGGCACCCTTTTAGCTGCATAACCTGTATAAGTAAATTCAATTTCGGTAGCCCCATCGGGTACCCTTATCTCATAGGTTCCGTCAATATCTGTAATGGTACCCGCACTGGTACCTATTACAAGCACGTTGGCGCCGATGAGCGATTCGCCAGACTGGGCATCGGTCACAGTACCTTTTATGGTGCGCTGCGCAATAGCCAGACTGCTCATGCCCATTGCCACAAATAGCAGCAAAAGACATTTCGTGAGATAGTCGTACTTAAGTTTCATACATTAATTAGGTTTAGTTAGACAAAAGTTGTTGTAAATTTTTCTAGTGAGGATATGAACGGGATAAAAAACAAATTTGGGGATGGGGTATTTGGTGTAGAATAGACGCTAACGGGGCAAAGCTGCGAAATAACTTCTAAACGACCAAACTTGTCGATTTGTGATCCTATTGGCTTAAAAAACTGTGTAAATCTTCTAAAATAAAACAATTGCAAGGTGATGCCAGAAGATTAAAATTTTATTTGGGTACGTGTAAAAATTACTTCAACGTTTGCTCAAACGTTTGATGTTGAAAACTTTTTCGAATTTCTATAATGAAGCTTTAACTTTAGATCTGATTTATTTGTCCACTAGGGGTAATCTGTTAATGACAAATCTTGGTTGCCTCAGGTTAATATTCCAACATGAAGCGTTCCACGCTAAAGGACATTGCCAAACTTACCGGCCTTTCAGTCTCAGGTGTCTCTAGGGCATTAAAAAACCATCCTGACATTGCTCCAGAAACCAAGACTAAAGTTCATGAAGTCGCTAAAGCACTCAATTACCACCCAAACCCAAGTGCCCAATTCCTGCATTCAAAAAATTCTAAAATAATTGCGGCCATCCTACCTGAAGTCAACACTTTTTTTTTCCCTGAACTTCTGCAAGGCATAAGTAAAATTGTAGAACAGCATGGCTATTTCCTTATTTTCCTACAATCCGACAATAGGCTTCAAAAAGAGCAAGAGCTAATTGATTACTGTATTCAAATGTATGTTGAAGGGGTTCTGATTTCCGTTTCCGCCGAAACCGATAATCTTGACCATCTTCTCAAACTAAAGAAAATGGGCGCTGCCGTGTTATTGATTGACAGGGTGTTGAAAAATGATGAAATACCTTACTTGACAATTGACGATTCCAAAGCGACCGCTAATGCAATAGAATATTTGTTGTCAAAAGACCGAAACCAAATACTAGGCATTTTTGATGATGAAAGATTGACCATGACCAAATTGAGAACAGAAGGCTATGTGAAGGCGCTTAAGAAAAATGGACTGCGAATCGAACCAAATTTACTACTTACAATTAATGACGATTTTGACATTGAAGAACAAATATTCAAACGTTTGGAAGACGTAAGTTCCGTCAATGCAGTCTTCACCATGTCTGATAAACTCCTTGTAAAAGCCTACCACGCTATCTACAGGCTAGGTTTGAAAATTCCAGACGATATTGCTCTGATTTCAATTAGTGATGGTAAAGCCCCATACTATTTGTACCCAAGTATCTCTCACATCAGGCATTCTGGTGAAGAAGTTGGTTCAGCAGCTGCAACCTTACTATTTAGAATGTTGTCAGGTGAAGTAGGTTTAGTAAGTTTTCACCAAATTGGAACCAGCTTGGTTGAACTTGGTTCTGTTTGATAAACTTTTTGAGCCCTAATTTTTGCAAAATGAAATTCCCTAACCTCCTGTTCGGCTTGATTTTATTTTTGCCATTGTCAGCTGTAGCACAGCCGGGCTATGAAATTTTGAAAGATGTCAAAAAAATTGAAATCCCATTTGAATTCAGGAACAACCTTATCCTTGTCAATGTAACTTTCGAGCACACATTTCCGCTAAAATTCATTTTTGATACAGGAGCAGAAAATACAATACTTTCCAAGCGGAGTATAACAGACCTTCTAGGAGTGAATTATGAACGGGAATTCAAAGTGCTAGGTTCAGACCTTCAAACCGTACTTACAGCTTACCTTATCAGGGGCATTCACTTGAAGATTGAAGACATGGTTTTGCCAAATCAATCGATGCTGGTATTGGAAGAAGATTATTTCAATTTTGAAGAATTATTGGGAATTCAAATCCACGGTATTTTAGGAGCAAACCTCTTTAAAGGCCTAATTGTTAAAATCAATTATGAACGCCAAGTCATCACATTAACAAAAAGTGGGGGTGGCAAGTCACCGGATGGAGGCTACCATGCTTTACCAATCGCAATTGAAAAAAACAAACCCTATCTCAACACTTTTATTCGTACCCAAAACGACACAGTTGTTCCAGTTAAACTATTGATTGACACCGGTGCCATGCTTGCCCTGTTACTCAACACAGACTCTCATCCCGGACTGAAACCGCCTGTAAATGCAATTAGCGGCAATATTGGAACTGGTCTGGGCGGATTTCTGAAAGGTCACGTTGGCAGGGTATCAGAATTAAATTTTGGTGACTTGCAATGCAATGAGGTTGTAACTAATTTTCAGGATTTGACTAGTCAGATGGACTCGTCTTTGATGAAAGAAAGGAATGGCATCATCGGCAATGGAGTGCTCAGTCGTTTCGATGTAATTATTGACTACCCTGGCCAAACAATTTATCTCCAACCCAACAAAAGTTACAAAAAAGAATTCAAGTTTGACAAAAGCGGCCTGATAGTCATCGCCTCTGATTTTCAGTTAAATAAATTCATTATTCATTCAGTTTTGCCAGGCACCCCCGCTGAAATGGCAGGGTTAATGGCTGGCGATGAAATCAAACGTATAAATTTTGCGCCTGCAAGCCTACTAAGCTTGGAAAGAATCAATCAGATTTTCAGAAAAGAAGAAGGGAAAAAAATTGTATTGGTAATTAAGCGGAACAAAAAAAAGATGAAATTCACTTTTAGGTTGAAAAAGTTTGTTTGATTTTAGGCTGCGACAGCCACTTTTTTGACTAATATTTTCTGTTTCAGCATCAAAAAATGCTTGTAGCGTCATTTTTTTAGGAATTTTCTGGCTGATAATTCTAAATTTGTCCCATCCTACTTTTTTAAATGCGTTCATGCACATATCCAAACGAAAGATTTGCACACGAGTTAGCCAGTTATTTTAAAAATTACGCTCCTTTCAAAAATTTCTAACAAACATTTTGAACAAGCATAGATTCCCTCCCACCTTGGGAGTAGTTTACTTGTCTCACCCTATCAGTGTGCTAATTATTTGACCAAAACCCAAGTGAGCGGAACAAGCTGTCGTGCATTGCATTGCCACGCCCCCCGTTCATGGTTGTCTTAAATTTCGTAACTAGTTTTAAACTGATGATGAAGATGAAGATACTTTTACCCATCATTTCGCTGGCAGGAGTTTTCCTTTCCGTTGCAACCTCACTTGTTGCTCAAAACGCCTATAACATCAACCTAACAAATCCGCAACACCGGGAAGAAATCAACTTCATTGGTATAGAGCATAACGTTCACGTTTGTGGATTGGTAGAAGGGGAGACCTATCAAATATGGGCAAATACATTAGGGGCAAGCTGTCATCCAACTGCAAGTATTGCTGGCTCAGGTCAATTCAATACAACTTTCACTTTTGTAGCCACTTCTGACTGCATGGATTTCACTTTGAGAAAAGACCAATCCAATCCCACTTGCACAACTTCTACTGTATTGTTTTCCATCAGTTGCAATTCATGTAAGAAAAAGGGCTTTGACCCATTTGGCAAAATCAGTGCCTCTCAGGGTGGCAGCCCTGAGTCCTTAATTAAAGACGTCCTTATTGGTGGCAATTGTTTTGATGTTACTAACGTTCAACCGATAGGTGTTGACGGTAATAGGGGGACATTTAATGATGGAATTTCATCTATAATTCTAAATAGCGGTGTAATTTTAGCAACAGGCCCTGTAGGCATTGCAAATGGACCAAACAATTCAAATAATGCCGGAGTGAATAGTGGAGGACCGACCTCCGACCCAGACCTTGACTTGATTGCTGGCGGAAGCCTGAATAATGTGTCTGGAATTGAATTTGATTTTAGGCCTACAATTTCTCAAATAAGTTTCAATTATGTTTTTGCTTCGGAAGAATATTGTGAATACGCCCCGCCCAATGGCGGCATCAATGATATATTTGGTTTTTTTATTAGTGGACCTGGTATCAGCGGTGGTTTTTCTTCAAACGGACAGGATATAGCAGTATTACCTGGATCAGGTGTCTTTGTTTCAATTAACAATATTAATCCAGTAACCAATTCAGGCTATTTTGTACCTAATCAAGACAACTGTGGAGGCACCACAAATATGGACGACATCCAATATGATGGTTGGACTTTACCACTCACAGCTGTAGCTAACGTCATTCCATGTGAAACTTATCATATTCGTTTGGTGATAGCTGATGTATCTGACGGCATTTTTGATTCCGCTGTTTTTTTAGAAGCTGGTTCTTTTGTTGGAGGAGGTACTGCCACAGGAGAGGCATTCTCAGCGTCTAGTGGTTCAAATGTCGTTTATGAATCCTGCAATGATGGTACTTATATTTTTACAAGAGCTGGAGGGGACAACTCACTACCTCTAGTCCTTAACTTTACAGTGCTTCCATCCAGCACAGCAACTCTCGGTGTGGACTACATGCCGTTTCCACTTACCGTTACTATCCCGCCAGGTTTAGACCAGGTCATTCTGCCAGTCAATGTCATTGCTGACAATATCCCTGAAGGAACTGAAACCATCGTGATAAGCCTTACCAATTCATGTTCTTGTAGTAGCTTAGAAATGACATTGGAAATACACGACCCGCCACCAGTCGAATTGGATTTGCCGGATTTGGAAGCCTGTGAAGCATCAC
Source organism: Bacteroidota bacterium (assembly GCA_016124585.1). GTDB lineage: Bacteria > Bacteroidota > Bacteroidia > Chitinophagales > Saprospiraceae > UBA6168. Next base: position 265,432 of record WGNL01000013.1, read on the forward strand.
CAATTTTTTTGGAGGCTATGCCAACTGGCGGTATTCCAAACTCTACCTATACTTATCTCTGGGATAATGGAAGCACGAATGCAATCTTGCAAGCTGTTCCTACCCAAAACACGACATATACAGTTACAGTAACTGATGTTTGTGGTGCAACTGCTACAGCAAGTTCTGTTGTTGATGTGGCGCCATTACCTGCTGCTGATATGCCGAGCAGCGGTGGTATTCTCTGTTCAAGTAGTCCGAACAGCTCCGTGGATTTGGTAGTTAATTTTACAGGTACCCCTAACTGGATTTTGGAATATTCCATTGATGGTAACCCACAAGTACCAATTATGGTCACTTCCACCCCTTATACTATCCATGCGACTACACCAGGTGTATATCTACTTACGAACGTAATTTCTCAAGTGGGAGATTGCTCCGGGCCCGCTACCGGTGTTGCGGTGGTAGAACAAGTTAATATTTTCAACAACGTAGTCGTCACTCCTTACACCTGTGGAGCAGATGGCACCATGACGGCAATCCCAAATGGAGGAACTCCCCCTTATACCTATACTTGGAGCAATGGATTTCCAAGTTTTGAAACAGCAATCGGGCTATTGCCAGGCAGCTATACAGTCACAGTCACAGATGCTAATGGTTGCACCTCATCTGTAACTGGTATTATTACCTCACCACCACAATTAATTAGTTCAGCTCAGGGTTCCCAAATTAATTGCAATGACCCTTTCGGCGGGACTATTACTTTGGATGTTGGTGGTGGAACGGCACCATATTCTTTTCTATGGTCTGATGGTTCAACTTCGCAAAATGCTACTGGTCTATTCCCAGGAACCTATTCAGTAACAGTTACTGATTTAGATGGCTGTACATCCGTTTCCTCGGCAGAAGTTGTGTCAAATGTGGCTTTGCCAATTGCACAAGTACAATCCCTGAATGAAATTGATTGTGCCACGCAAGTTGTGACAGTTTTAGGATTAGGCTCCGAAACTGGGCCCTCAATTACCTATTTGTGGTCAGGGCCAGGCATTAACGGGCCGGATAACCAAATTGACGTAAATGTTCAATCTGATGGGTTGTACACTTTGGTGGTTACCAATATTGCCAACGGATGTACAGCCTCTGCCACAGCCTTTGTAACTGCTGACTTGGAGCCGCCGATTGCCATTGCTACTGGCAACATGCTAAATTGCAATGAAAATTTCACAACCGTTTCAGGAAACGGCTCTTCGACTGGCCCCGAATTTACCTACCAATGGACTGGAGGCAATATTTTAGGTGGTGAAAACAATATTGAAGCAGTAGTAGGTGAAGCAAACACTTACACACTTTTGGTGACCAATACTTCCAATGGCTGCACCTCTCTTGCGCTTGCAGATGTAGTTAACAACGCTGATTTGCCGGATGCTAATATTGTACAACCGTCTCCGCTTACTTGTGCTATTGACACAATTACGCTTGATGGGAATGGCTCTTCCAGTGGGCCAACTTATTCATACCAGTGGAGCTATAACAACACACCAATCGTTGGTGCAACAGATTTAACTACCATCGCCACTATCCCAGGTAACTACCAAATTGTGGTGACAAATGTGATAACAGGTTGCACTTCTAGCTACGCTACATCTGTTACGGAAAATATTTCGACACTTTCCCCTACCGCCTCTGCTACAGGACAAATAACCTGTACAGAGGGCACAGTCCCTTTGAGTAGCAACATTATTGGCAACCCTTCAAATTTCACCTTCCAGTGGAGTTCGGCAAACGGATCGTTCAATGGAGCTACAAATACACAAAATGCGACAGCAGCATCTCCAGGTATTTATCAGGTCATGGTTACAGATGTGAGTAACGGCTGTACTGGAACCGCTTCCGTACAAGTGGCCCAAGATGCAAGCATACCAAATGTTCAGGTAGTTTCATCTGGAAATATCGATTGTATTGATACACAGGTTCAACTGGATGGATCTGGATCCAGCCAAGGCTCTACCATCACATTTGCATGGTCAACACCAGATGGCAATATTTTTTCGGGAGAAAATACCTTATCGCCAATCGTGGATGCAGCTGGGACATATATTTTGACCTTGTACGATTCCAGTAATAATTGTGACAATGAAAGTAGTGTTACCGTGACAGTGGATAACGTTTTGCCAAATATCGTTATGCCTGCCACGCCAACGCTAGATTGCGCTGTTACACAAACTAATTTGAATGCCTCGGTTCCTAATGCACCAAATGGTGGTGTTTTGGACTATTCATGGACTACATTGGATGGCGAGATTAATGGACCATCGGACATCTTAACACCAAATATTACGGCACCTGGCACTTATAATCTTTTGGTCACCAATACTGAAAATGGGTGCACCAGCCTCGGCCAAATTACTGTTGATGAAAATGTCGAGGCACCTGAAATTTCAATTGCCAACCCAGATATCTTGACCTGCAACAGCAACACTGTAGCGCTCAATGCAACGGGTACTAGCACTGGAATTGCATTTAATTACGATTGGTCAGGTCCAGTTGGCAGTTTTGTCACAAGCAATACTATCCTGAGCCCAGTTGTAAATGCTGCGGGCACTTACAGTTTACTGGTTACCAATTCTTTGAACAATTGTACAACAACTCAGCAAATTGTTGTTGAGGAAGATGTTGATTTACCAAATGCAATAGCTGGGTCGCCCTCAACACTTAACTGTGAAATCACAGAGCTTAACCTAAGTGGAAATGGCAGTAGCACTGGTCAAGAATTCCAGTATCTATGGACTGGCCCAGGTCTAGTTTCAGATGAGACGACTCTGTCACCGGTTGTGAACATGCCTGGCACGTACCAGCTATTGGTAACTAATTTCACCAATAATTGCCAAGCTACTTCAACTGTGACAATTGGTGAAGACACTACCCCACCTGTGGCTGACGCAGGTATTGGTGACACCCTTTCCTGTAGTTTAACATCATTGACTTTAGATGCGAGTGGCTCAAGTTCAGGTGCCAACTATTTGTATCAATGGGATTCATCCAATGGCAGCATAACTATTGGCGAAACCACGCTGACGCCTACGATAAATTCGCCAGGGAATTACACACTTGTTGTTACTAACACAACGAATGGTTGTACTGCTTCGGACATGGTTCAAATTGAACAAGACGATAGCTTACCAGCCGCTGTAACACTTGCATCCCCGCCTATCACTTGCAATGTGACAGAAGTGACGTTGAATGGTTCTGGTTCGGCAACGGGTCCAGAATATACCTACCAATGGAGCACAACCAATGGCAGTATTTTTTCAGGGGGCAGTACCTTGAACCCTGTTATCACTGCACCTGGGGTTTATTTGCTCACTGTTACAAACACAACTACCAATTGTAGTAATATCGCAAGTGTAACGGTAGCTTCTCAAACCACTTTGCCATTGGTTGAGGCTGGACCTTCCTCACAATTGACTTGTACTGAAACGTCTTTGTCATTGAATGGAAACGGATCTGCATTGGGTCCTAATTACACTTACCAATGGACAACAGTGGATGGAAATATTGTAGGGGACAATACAATTTTGAACCCAACAGTTGATTTGCCAGGCACCTACGTATTGCAAGTCACTAACTCACAAACTGGATGTGTGAATACCGACCAGGTTGTTGTAGCTGAAAGCTTGAATGCACCGATGTCTGTAGCTACAACACCTGGGGTCTTGAACTGTAATAACTTAAATCTGACCTTAAGCGGCACTGGAAGTTCTACTGGAAACACCATCAGTTATTTATGGACAACTGTGGATGGAAATATCCAAAGTGGCAATACGACCCTTGCACCAGTTATCACTTCGCCTGGGACTTATCAGCTCTTGGTTAGCAATAGTGACAATGGTTGTACAGAAACGGCCTTAGTAACTGTTAATCAAGATATAGAGGCGCCAACTGCAGAAGCCGGTACTGCCAATCAACTCTCTTGTAATTCAACAACAATTTCGTTGAATGGGAATGGAAGTAGTACCGGAGCTGGAATTTCATATTTATGGGAAACCAGCAATGGAAATATCGTCAATGGAACCTCAACGCTTACTCCAACCATTAATCAGTCAGGAACTTACACCTTGACCGTGACTAATTCAGTAAATGGATGTACTTCTTCTGACGATGTAGTTGTGGGACAAGACAACAGTTTGCCACAAGCTGCAATAACTCCTCCAGCGACTTTGACTTGTGAAGTGGAAGAATTAAATCTTGTTGCAACTGCATCTCAAGGTGCTGATTTCACCTATTTGTGGACAACTACTGACGGGGCAATTCTAACTGGAGAAACAACTCTTTCACCACAAATTAATCAGCCAGGCACTTACATCCTCACAGTTACTAATAATTCGAATGGTTGTTCAATTACTGCACAGACCATTATAAATCAAGACATTACACAACCTACTGCAGATGCCGGGCAATCGTTTGTGATGGATTGTTTTGAGGAACTGAATAATTTGGATGGTTCTGGTTCTACAGGTACAGGTACGCTGAACTATTTCTGGACTTCACAAAATGGGAATTTGGTCAGTGGAACCACGACTGCTAACCCATCAATTTCAGAGCCTGGGGTTTATCTGCTAACTGTTACTGATATGGCCAATGGCTGTACTGGCATGGACGAGGTCATTGTAACGAGAGAAGGCCCAACCACTACTCCAGACGCAATTCAGCCGCCATGTTATGGAGACAAGGGTTCTATCGTTTTAACTGGTGCCACAGGCGGTACAACGCCTTATTTGTACTCGATTGATAGCGGTGAGCATTTTAGCAGCTCGGCTATTTTCACGAATTTGGAACCTGGAACCTATAACGCAATTATTCAGGATGCCAAAGGTTGTACCTACGAAGATGAAATCCAGATTGAACAATCGGATTTATTCAATATTGAAGTTGAGCCACAAGTGACCATAAAATTGGGTGATAGTTACCAATTGAATACTCTGGTAAGTGTGCCAAACTCTGAAATCGAGACCATCGACTGGTTTCCAATTTTCAATTTGTCTTGCACAGATTGCCTAAATCCAATTGCCACCCCTCCTGCCTCTACAACTTACACAGTAACAGTTGTTTCGAAAAATGGGTGCAAGGACAGCGCTCCAGTATTTTTCATCGTCGACAAAACTGATGGCGTTTACGTTCCAAATGCCTTCTCCCCAAATGGGGATGGCACGAACGATGTATTCATGATATTCTCAAATACCAAAAGTGTAAGCAAGGTAAAATCATTTCTTGTTTTCAACAGGTGGGGAGAATCCGTGTATCAATATTTCAATTTTGAGCCAAACAACCCGGCCTATGGCTGGGATGGAATGCATCGGAATCAGAAAATGGATCCAGCAGTCTTCACTTGGTTTGCTGAAATCGAGTTTATTGATGGCAGGGTTGAATTATTTAAGGGAGATGTCACCTTGATGAACTAATCTAGATTGTTTTAAATTTGGCCTACAAAATGCCTTCCGGTAATTAGCTCCGGAAGGCATTTTTTTTATCAAGCTGAGGAAATAAAATATTTTTCATATTTTTATTTTTATAATAATAATGACTTTTACAGGGCTTCCAGTTCAAAGCAAAAAAAATCATTAATATTTTTTTCTTTAGAATATTTTATTTTCAACTTAATTCCCTTTTCTTTGTGCCAAGAACATTATCAAAACGAAAAAACGGAGCCATCTTTAACGGCCCACCCCTTAATAGTTGACAGAATTCATCGTCAATTATCAATTTTATTCTTCTAAGAATTTCCCTTGAACATCTCCTTTTCGTAGTCATTGACTACATTTTTTCAATTTCATTTAAGTGCCTTTAATTTGAAAATGCTATTAAGCTTTTTCACAGCAAACCTATCCAACATACACTTACCTAAACTGTCGGCTTAATCCGAGCTGAAGCGAATCTTTTGCTTAACCATTAATATAACTAACCGGCCTCCCCTTGCTTGGGCTTTGATTAAAATGAAAATTGTCAGTAAGCCCATATCCATTTTCCGGTTAAAAACTGATTGCGTCCTATGAAAAAGATAATTTTTTTGACAGTTTCAACACTCTTTGTATTTGCATTCAATGCCCATACACAATGCATCAAGGATATTCAAAATCTTATCAGCCAGCCAGAACCCTGTTTCTTCATTGGGTACGTTGATTTTGACAATATTGAATGCTTCGACGTTTTTGAAGGGCCTAATTGGAAATACACCTGGAAAATCCGTTCTGCAAGTGATGGTGAATTGATTGCTTCCTATGACGGCCTAGCCTTCCAGCATTCTTTTAAAAAGTTTGGAGGGTACCAGTTTTGCCTTGAAATAGACAAAGACGGAGACCCAAGCAATGGTGCTGACATTGTCAATTGTGTGGAATACACTACTTGTGAAATTTGTAGCGGAGACAGCATAAAAATGGCTTATAATAGCTGCCCGTATGGTGAAGGTTGCGAAATCACATTAAGTACCGCCATATTGGCACAAAATGATTACGGACTAGAGCCGGTTGCAAAATTTATAGTTACCTATTTGCCTACTCCGCAAGAACTACTTGGCGGTTATGAATCCTATGATATTAACTTTGGCGAGTTTCCTGTTGAATATAACCCATTTAATGATTCCATTCTTGTTTCACAAAATATTAAAATCCCTTTTCAAAGAGGTTGTTTCAAACCTAGGCTAGTTTTTAAGATGAAAGATGGATACGGTGCTCATGGTATGGATGCAACTGCTTGTACGGAAATTGAACTACGTTCTGAAGAAAAATTCCGTTGCATTGCCTGCGCTAATGAAGATGGTGAATGCATAGCCAGCGAAGCCGCCACTAAAATATCCAATGAAGAAGACTCTTGCGACCCTTTCTTTTTTTGTAACCAATTACGTGAAACAAAATCCACTGACACATCCAGTAGAAGTTTTACCGAAATGTTAGTGAGTCCAAATCCTGCTTTTGATAGATTACATTTAGAACTTCCATCTGCGCTGGGCAACGGAGCCAGAACTATCTTAATCTATAATCAAATTGGACAACCAGTAATCCGGCACACAGTTCCTAATGGGGAAAAAACTTCCATTGATTTGAGCTTAGATAACTTGTTGCCTGGTTTGTATTTTGTCAATTTAATGGAAAACGGGAAATTATTAAGCTCCAAACAAATATTTGTTCAACGATAATACCTCATTCACATACAATTTAGCCCTCTTTATTTCTTGGAATCCAAACAAATATCACATAAACTAACACTTTCCCAGACTGTGATAACATTCCACTTAGCCACTCAGCATTTTGCTGAGTGGCTTTTTTATTTAAAACTCCATCCTAACCCGAATCTGAAAATTGTTTGAAAACTTTTAAAATAGAAATCTATACTTCCACGCTGATCTTCATCAATAAATTCATCATAGACATATTCCAGTTTTGTTGTCCCATTAACCAATTCGACATAAGGACTTAATTCAAATCTTAAACGTTTTGTAATTTCAAATTCAAGGTGTGGGGTAATAGCCATAGAAATCCCATAATATTTATTTTCTACCGGTAATCCAATAATATTGCTTGAATTCAATTGTTCCAACGCACCAAACATGCGAATGGAACCACCCACGTTTATCTTTAATAATTTATTACTTGGTCTTACTAATCTTGCCCCGTATTCATACCTCAAGCCAATTGAAAATCTTGTGTCAGTTTCTCCATCAGGTGCTATTTGAAGCAGGAAATCCGTTAACTCCCATTCTCGATAGCGATTATTTTCATATTGATAATTGATAGCCGGGGAAAGCCATTTATACCTGATGATGTCACCACCATTTTCTTCTTCAAAATAAGGTATCGTTAAGCCGCTGTTTAGACCGAAATTGCTATATAATTTAGCAGTAACGATACGTTGAGCATTTCCTTTTGGCACAGCAAGTAAAAGGCATAAAATAACAAACACAGGGCATCTTAGGTTAAACATGACGGCAGGCAGTATTTAAGTTTTAGTTGCTAAATCCACTGCCTCAACAAGTCGCTCAAAATCTTTTGGCTCATTGTAAAGATGCGGGGATATTCGCATTGCTCCAGCTCGATAGGAAACAAAAACGTTTCTTTGACTAGTGGAATTTTTTACTGTCTCTAATTTTAACCCATTGGGCAATCTTAACCCAAGTAAATGATTGCACCTAAAACTTTCTTCTTCTATCTGAAACCCCATATCCAACAAATCTTGAAGATAGGGCATCGCTAAATTTTTGCAATAATCCTGAATATTCCCAACTCCCCAACCCTGTATTAATTCCAGTGCAACAGTCAACATTGGTACACCAATAAACTGGCTATTTTCGCCCATATTATACCTATTAGCCAAAGGTTTATAATCGTTTTGATAAACAGTTAAATTCTCAAAATTCTCACTACCTAATCTATTCATCCAACTTTCTTCGATAGGCACACCGTTGTCAAATTTTTCTCCAAAAAATGCCAATGCCATACTGTAAGGCCCAAGCAACCATTTATATGCTCCGCATACAAGTATATCAGGTTTGATTTCTTCGCAATCAAATGGTAATGCTCCAATAGATTGCGTGCCATCAATTATTAAGAGGGCGCCTACTTCATTCGCTCTTTGTCGCACTTTTTTTAAATCAAATAAGGTGCCATCTGCCCAATGCACATTTGACAATGCCACCACAACGGTCTGATTATCTATTGCTTCCAACAATTGTCTGTTCCATATCTCACCCCTATTTTCAATTGACGTTGGTCGCTTTACAATTTTGATTTCAGCACTATTATTCATTGCTAAACGATGCCATGGATAATAGTTGCTAGGAAATATTTCATCAATCAGGACTATATTTTGACCAGCTTTAATATTAATATTATTTGCTGCTGAAGATATTCCATAAGATACGGAGGGGACAATTGCCACGCGCTCTGGTTCTTTAGCATTTATTAGTTCGGCAAAAAGCAATTTAAGTTTGGCAACAGGTTCGAAAAAATCTTTTGGTAAAATCTCGAAAGGCATTGTCTTCTTCGCAATAGCTTGATAACCAGCAAATTCCACTGGTTCAGGAAGCGGGGACATATAGGAGCAATTAAGGTAAGAAACCTCCTCTGGAATAGAAAACAGTTGTTTTTGGCATGACAGCATAATGCGGAGAATTTATGGTACAGTTAAATTAACAGTACCAATTTCACCGCAAGTTAGTGTCTTGCCCTCAATTTATAACGGAAACCTAATTTTAACTCACGGTTGAAATCCCCAACATTGTTGTTTGGTAGAACATCAGTGAGTCCATGCAAATAGTCCAAATTTATGCTTAGACTTTTTGAACATTTGAATCCAATCCCACCTGAAATTGAAAAATCAAAATTAGAAATTATTGAATTGGTACTGTTGTTTGAGGCGTCTTTATTTGAGCTTGCAAAGCTATTCAATATACCAGCCTTGGAATAACCTGAATTTGATTTGAGCAGTACTCCAGTTGAAACCCCAACATTTAATGCAAACCGATTGGTTAATTGGTAATTCAATTGAATTGGGACAGTCAAATAATGAAGTTTAAGCGTTTGATTTCTTATTGTTACGAAGTTGGGGTCAAGTCCTTCAAATGCCATGTCTTTATTAGCATTTCCATAAACAATATTATTGTCAAATGCATCTGGCACTATTGAATTAGAAGTTATCCCAGCATATATTGGCTGACTAATAAAAGCATATCCTAGTCCTGCATTAAGTAAAAGACGATTACTTATCAATCGATTAGAACTCAATAAATCAAATGAAAAACCTCCACCACTTAAATCTGGAACAGCAAGAACACTTGCTTGTATTGACCATTCAACTTTGCGTTTATATAGATTTTGACTAGAAAGTAAAAATTCAAATTCATGTTGATTCAATAATGGATTAATCGGGATTGCAGCAAGTTTTTCAAGATTCTCAATTGAATTATACTCATTTGTCTTTAACTCATTTCCATCAAACTGAACAGCTTCTATTGACTCCTTACCTCCCAATAAAGGTTTGCCTTCAGATTTAGATTCAACAATTAAATTTAACCGAGAATTATCAGCATTCTCAGGCTTAATGGAATGTGTGTATCTCCTTTTTAATTCTGAATATCCAGCATTTAGACCTTTATTAGACATCAAACCTGAAGAGGATTTTATAGGTGAATTTAATTCTCCAACCGTTTTTAACTGTTCATGGCTAAGATTTTCACCTTCACTATGTCCAGGTTTTACAGCCACTTTAGAATTAGAACTAGCGATTGGTTGATTAGTAACTGTTTCAGGTTTGTCTTTTTTATTGCCGAATAAATAAACAGCACCAAATAACACTCCAATCCCAATTAAGCCTAACCACCACCAACCTATGAAACGTCTCCGCTTTTTTTGTTGTACAGGCATCTCATTTTCAAGCAGGAGTTGCATTTCAACCCATGACCTGTCTATGAATTTTTCGTCAATATGTATTCGTTTATCCTGCATAATTACTCGTTTCCTGTTGATGAATCATTTTTCTGAGTTGTTGCCTAGCGGTTGAAAGGTGCCATTTTGAGGTGCCGTCACTAATGCCAAGCTGCTCACCAATTTCAGCATGTGAAAAGCCCTCAATGGCATACAACCGAAATACCTCAGCACTGGCAGGTGGAAGGGAATTGACCATTTTTAGAATATCCTCCACATAAAGTTGGCTTGCAGTATTTGCATAAACTGGTTCATCCCGCTCTTCAAAAACTAAAAAATGCACGTATTTCTGTTGGTCTCGAAAATAGTCTGCTAGACTATGCCAGACTAGCCTCCGCACCCAACCCTCCAAAGAGCCTTTAAATGAATAAAGGTGTATCTTCTTGAATACCCTTAAAAATCCGTTGTTGACAATAGACATCGCCTCGTCTTTGTCGTCTGTACGGCGTAGGCACATTTCCATCATGGTTGGAAAAAAACGGCGATAAAACTGCTCTTGCCAGTAGCGATCATTGGCGACACATCCTTTGACCAATTCTTCGTCTGTATGTTGCTTTTTTTGAAACAAACCGATTTCGCTGGTTGATAAAATTAATTTTTTACCAATTTCCTATGAATTGACATCATTACAATTAGGGCTTGCCTTATTTCCAAAGTCCTAGCCCAACCCGAATAACAATTCGTTGATAATCAACACTACGGATTTCAACATCAGAATTATAAAGTTGGCGCTCATAATAAGCACTTTGGAATTTTGGCCCAATGTCAACGTAAATATCAAGTCCCTCAGTAGTTGCAGCCCGGTAACCAAGTGCAAAATGCCCCATCAAGCCTCCTTCTGCATGCGTTATGTCTAGATGCTTCCTTGGAAATGCAAAAGCATAGCCGCCGGCTGCCAATACATAAAAATTGCCTGTGCTTTTTTTTGATGGCAGATAACTACGTACCTCACCAAACAAAGGATAAACAGTTTCACCCCTACGGGAATAATTGTCAACTCCAATCCCAGCTCCGACTCCCAAATATTGTAGCAACTGGTAGCCAAAAACCTGGCTGAATCCAGCCCCCAATGAAAGCCCTTCATTATCACTGCCTCCAGCAGCAAATGACAACATGGAAATAGCATAAAAGCCATGCGTCTTTGCTATGATTGGAGATTGATTTGATGAAATCGCTGGTAGTCTTTTGACTTCCTCTTTAGGCACCTCAACACCTTGCTGGATGTTTGCAACATTTTCATCTGCAACTTCCATCATTGTGCCATCCAAAAGCTCAATTCTCAAAATACTTCCTGGAGAGTACTGCATCAATTTCCCGGTCAGCGTACTGCCATCCTTCATTTTTACAACGTCAATGCTCGTCTTTTGAGCAAATCCTTTTGTTCCTGAAATCAAAACAATCAGAAACATCAACAAAAGCGTATTTCCTTTCATGTCAATTTTTTTAGTGAAAAAATCATGACAAGGTATCAACGCTTGAGATTCCCTGCAAGCCAATGCACATTAAAATCTAAAACTTGATGTTGTGGAAGACAGAAATGATTTCCCAAATGGTTGGGTGGGAATGATTTTTTTGAATTGCAATAAAAGCCAGGTTTGGGAAATCCCGATTAATTATAGGTTACTGAGTCAGGCATGCTTGCAATTACTGTGAAAAGGTCGCCTTTATTAGACATTATTTGGGACCACAAGGAGTCAGGTTTTGACTTGAAAACATAGTTTGGATGCATGTGGGCTGGCACCCAAGACCCTGTCCCCATTTCCTCCTCCAACTGACCTTCAGACCAACCAGAATAGCCAACAAAGAAACGGATGTTGTCGGGCTTGATCAATTCGGAGGATATCAAAAATTTAAGTCTCTCAAAATCACCGCCCCACCAGACCCCATCGGCAACTTTCCGGCTTTCTTCGAGCAACTCTCCAACATTGTGAATATAATGGATGGTATCGGTCTGCACAGGTCCACCGAAATAGACATTTGAGTCAAATTCTGGAAAATTATTGACTAAGGCATCCACTCGCATATCAAGTCTTTTGTTCAAAATAAACCCGATGCTGCCTTCCTCATTGTGTTCGCAAAGCAAAACAGCCGTGCGCTTGAAATTAGGGTCGAGCATGAACGGCTCAGCCAAAAGAATGCTCCCACTTTGGATTTTAGTCTCTTCCATGTATGAATTTTACGAGCGCCAAATTGCAGCTAGATTTTCATTTATGCAAATTGAAACAGAGCCATTTACAAGCTTTCAAATGCAAAATAACATCGTTAAATTTTTTGCATTGTCAAATTGAATTACAAAGTAGCTGTTGGAAATCGCCTGTCAACTCGTGCGACAAACCCACGAAGGACTTTGCCTGTCCCACCAACTTCAATGAACTCGGCGACACCATCTGCCATCATATTTTGCATGGTTTGGGTCCAGCGCACTGGTGCTGTCAACTGGTCAATTAAATTTTGCAGGATTTTAGCCGGTTCGGTTTGCGGCATGGCATCCACGTTTTGGTAAATTGGACAAATTGGTTTAGTAAAATTCGTCGCTTCCAGGGCTGCTTTCAACTCCTCTTTGGCAGGTTGCATCAACGGTGAATGAAAAGCGCCTCCAACTTGCAAGACGATGGCTTTCATAGCGCCAGCTTCCGTACATTTTAAGACCGCAGCCTCAATTCCTGCTACTGCCCCAGAAATAACCAATTGACCAGGGCAATTGTAATTGGCTGGCACAACCACATCAGGAATACTCTTGCAAATTTCCTCAACCACATCATCTGCCAAGCCTAGCACTGCAGCCATGGTACCTTCTGTAATTTCACAGGCTTGTTGCATGGCGAGCGCCCTTTTGTGCACTAACTTTAGCCCATCTTCAAATGACAAACCACCTGCAGCAACCAAAGCTGAGAACTCCCCCAATGAATGCCCAGCAACTGCACCAGGACTGAAGTCTTCTCCTGCAATTTTTGCCCTAATGATGGAGTGGATAAAAACAGCTGGTTGGGTGATTTTGGTCTGTTTCAATGCCTCGGCATCCCCATCAAACATTACATCAGAAATTCGGTAACCCAATACCTCATTGGCTTGTTCGAAAAGCTCCTTGGCATAGCCATTGTTCTCGTACATATCTTTTCCCATGCCCTCAAACTGAGAACCTTGACCGGGGAATACAAATGCTTTCATAATTCCGTTTGCTAAATTTTTGAATTTTTGTAACAAGTTGAGCGGCAAAGAAACACCGGAACCAATCAACTATCCAACAAATCAGCAATTTTAGCACCCAACAACGCTAAATTCAATGCAATTTGGAACCAATCAGCTTTAAAAACTCGGTTCTGGTTTCTTGTTTTTCAAATTGGCCACGGAATGCGGAAGTCGTAGTTACTGAGTTTTGTTTTTGAACACCACGCATCATCATACACATGTGCATGGCTTCAATCACAACGGCCACGCCCTGTGGTTTTAGTGTGTTGTTGATGGCATTCAGAATATCCAAGGTTAAGCGCTCCTGAACTTGAAGACGTCGGGCAAAAACATCCACAACCCGTGGTATTTTACTAAGACCAACGATGTATCCATTCGGGATATAGGCAATATGAGCTTTGCCAAGAAAAGGAAGCATGTGATGTTCGCAAAGCGAATAAATTTCAATATCTTTTACCAAGACCATTTCGCCGTATTCTTCCTTGAACATGGCAGACCTGAGGATTTCTTCTGCATCCATTTCATATCCCGAAGTCAAAAACTGCATGGCTTTGGCAGCTCGTTCAGGTGTTTTTATTAGTCCTTCCCTATATGAATCCTCCCCCAGCTCATCAATTATGTTTTTATAATTTTCTGTGAGCTTCTCTGTTATTCCAGTATTGTAAGATTCTTTTTTTGAATAGGACATTTCTAGAGTATTATCCATTTTTGGATAGGTTTTATGTACGTTAGTAAAAGTGTTTTTGAAAACAGCATACCTTGAATTTTGTTCCAACAATTCTTTTCTTGCGTTAAAACTCAACTTTTCTCACAACTAACATTTTAACATGCCACTCAATTACAATGGTAAAATTATGGCGGCGGACCAGCCAATTTTTACAGCTAACAATAGGGCATTCCGTTACGGCGATGGTTTTTTTGAAACCATTAGGGTTTTTGATGGGAAGATGCCATTTTTTGAAAAACATTGGCATAGGTTGAGTTCAGGTTGTAAAATGCTTGGGCTAGAATTTGGGGAAAATTTTTGCCCGAGTTTTTTTAAACATGAAATTGAAAAATTAACTGAGGCAAGCGGTAATTGGAGAGTGCGACTTACTGTCTGGCGAAGTGGCAGTGGGCTTTATTCTCCAGAAACCAATTTGGGTGAATTTCTGATAGAAGCGACTCCCCTACCCGATTCTTTTTTTACTCTAAACCATCAAGGACTAGTCGTTGGTATTTTCAAAAAATACTTGCTTCCTCAAACCACATTCCAAGAACAACCTGTACACCCACCCATAAAAAGCAGCGCTGCGCTCATCCAAGTACTTGCTTCCATTGCAAAAAAAGAAGCAGCATGGGATGATTGTTTGATGCTCAACACAGCAAATCGGATTGCCTGTGGCACGAGCTCAAATATTTTCATGGTAAAAAATGGGGAACTGTACTTTCCGCCATTGACGGAAGGCTGTGTGGCAGGCACAATGCGAGCCATTCTTCTTGATTTGGCAAACAAACATGACATCAAGAGCCATGAATCCCAATTGGATATAAGTGAACTCAAAACGGCGGAGGAGCTCTTTTTGTCGAATGCAGTTTTGGGAATTCGGTGGATAGAGCAGATTTCTGAAATTGGGAAAATTTACAGTTTTACACTCACTCAATTTTTATTGGAACAAATAAACTTAGAGTACCTGATTCCAAATAACTCATAAATGGCAAAATAGAGATTGAAGCATAAAAAGGCCAACGGGCTAGATTGCCCGTTGGTCAGCTTTCCATGCCGAGGCTAACGTCCCAGCATTTGTGATACTTTATCAGTCAGAACCTGATAATTCGAATCCAGTTCCTCATAGTAATTTTCAATTGCATCATCATTTAAATGTTGCAAATTTGAAAGGAACTCTGAAACCTTTGAACTGAATGTTTCTATTTCCATCAATGTATTCTCCAATTTGCCCAACGAAAGTTGAGGAGATATGGAGTTGATAAAATCCATCTCTTTCTGAACGGATTTGCGGAGCTTAGATAGTGCCTCAAGCTTTGACCATGCAGCCGCAGAAACCCGCCTTTGAGTGCTATCCATGACGTAACAGTTTGTAATGAAACATGAAATACCTACAATTTAGGGTACACTAAAGTTAAAGCAACCCTGATTGCCTAAATAAAAGGCATGTTTGCATCCCATGTTCAATCATTCTTCTAGGGAAATACTTTTGCTCTGTTTTCTACCTAGATAGAGAAACAGAACTTTTTTATAGCCATTTCAGACTAAACTTCGGGGGGTGGAGATGGCGGTGTGGTTAAAACTGTTGTTGTTAAAGGCATATATAGATGCCAAACTCTGCATGATTGATAAGCAACTGGGCTATGCTGCTTTGATACCTGAACAAACAAGGACTTTAAGAAAGAAAAAAGCCCCTTCACACATTTCTCGTTTGCCGGATCGGTCCCCATTGCTTTAGGCAATAGCGCTGAAAGCTGGTGGTTTATCGTGGTCTCGTCCTTGTCGTGCAGGCAACTGTAAAAAACGCTGTCACCACGCTCCACTGAACGTACGACATCAAACATTTCATCATTGAACTCAAACTCTAAGGTGTTTTCCCACTCCAGCAGGTCGATTGCATCTTGTTTAACAAAGGCAAAATGTATCAGTTCGTCATCGTTAATCCCTTCCAGCAATTTAGCCTTTATATCCAACTTGATGACCGATTTCCTTTGCAATAAAATGGCCTTGGTGCCTATTAGGGGGCAACCCAGAATAACCAGGAGGGATATAGCAATGCCTTTTCTCAACAGTGTCGGTTTACAGTTTTGCCAATCTTTTTATTTTAATGAGTGAGTGGAAGAATGTACGCAAATTTGCCTAATCAGTTACCTACAATCACCTCGATGTCCTGCATTAGCATTGCGTAGCGATTTGAAAGTTCGTCAAATTCTATTTCCAAATCCTGCACCCCAGAATGATTATTTTTTAAAGACAGAAATCTGGAAAACTCCGCACTGAAGCCATCAATTTGACGTAAAGCTTGTTCTAACTTTTCACTGGAAAATCCGGCAGGAAAGGATTTAGAATGGTCTAGTTCATTTTCGATGAACCGGCGCATGGTAGATAATACCTCCAATTTAGACCATGCAGCATCTGAGTAAATGGATGCGGTGTTGTTCATAGTTTGTTTGTTTTTGTTTACAGTGCTAATACGGGGTAATTAACTGCAAAAATCATGCTTGCAAGGGGAAAGTAAGCATCAGTTAACAAAATTACGTAGTTTCCCCTACGTATCCAAAGTTGAATTTTACTTGTGTCGCTGGATTAACAAACCAAATTTATTTTTTTGGTTGAATCGAAATCACTTCCCTTCCAAACGTTCTATTACTTCCGCTCTTTTTCTAACTGCTACAGGAACTTTAGCCCCATCTGTCATGACAATAAATCCACCATCAGTCTTGATGAATTCACGAATATGGTCAAAATTTACAAGATGGGATTGGTGAACACGAAGAAATCCTGTAGCTTCCAAAATTTGAGAAAAATCTTTTAGAGTTTTGGTCAATAAAAGTTTGGGGCCATTGCCAAAATGGACCTCAGTGTAGTTCCCATCAGCTTCCATTCGGAAAATATCTGCGAGCCGTGCGATGTGAATCTTTTCAGCCGTGTGGAGGGCAATTGTCTTGGGTGTTTCTTTCGGGGTAAAATGTTCCCGCAAAACTGGCAATTGAGTCAACTGTAGTTCATGCTGCCTGAACATTTTTTTTGCCCGCTCGACCGCTCTTCGGAGTTCCTCAGGATCTATTGGTTTTAGCAAATAATCAACCGCAGCAAAGCGAAAGGCACGTATTGCATGCTCATCATGAGCAGTAGTAAAAATGAGTTGAAATCGAAGGTCTGAAACTATTTCCAATAGGTCAAAACCAGTTCCATCACCCATTTGAATATCTAAAAGCAGTAAGTCTGGCTGCGTTTTACGAAGCATTTTGGCACCCTGTACTACTCCGTCAGCTTCACCAACAATCTCTACTTCAGGAAACATCCGAGCAAGGTCGTCACGTAAAATTTGAATCGCATGGGGATTGTCATCAACAAGTGCAGTGCGGATTTTTTGCATAGTACTTTGTATTTGTACAGCAAAGTTACCAACCACCAGCAAATGCTCCCTTCGTCAATTAAATCTTTCTTGTCTTTAAAAAATTGAAAACTGAAGTCCTTTCCATCCAAAGCAAAGATGCCGTACACAGAGCAACAATGATAGCCATGAAAAACAATTGTCCGCCATCACCTAGCACCTCAATTCCCAAAACAAAAAGATGGGAAGCGATAGCACCTAAAATCGTACCCAAGGCTAGTGCAGCACCTATCCAAGTTGTGCGGGGAATAAGCAGTAAAATACTGGCAATCAGCTCTACAATGCCAGAACCGATTCGTCCCCAAGGCTCCATTCCCATAGTTTTGAAAATATAGACAGATTCTTCAGCACCTGTAAATTTGAAAAAAAGTGTCTGCAATAAGATAAAAGCTGCGATGATGCGCAGTGCCCACTTTAGTAAGTTAATAGTCATGATTAAGATTGGTTAGTGTATAAGTTTTGCTTGGAAATTAAGAGGATTGGGGAGGTATATTCTATGCCAATAAATCAATCACTTGTATATTTTCTTCCAATTTGAATCAGCTTTGTTCTTTAATTCTGATTCATTTTTGTTCCAAGTCGTCAGCGTATTATTGAAAAAAGCATTGTAAAATAGGTAAAGTTTACCATTAATTAACTTATAAGTGTTGGGGTCAACTTCCACTTTTTCACCTGATGCTCCCATGGCATATGCACACCAGCCACCATATTGTGGTTTGTATTTATCTGGATTTTGCAAAAAAGTTGCTTTATTCTTTTCATTAGAAAAATAATAAGTAGCGCCCTCGGAAGTTACCTGAATATTTGACTTTCCTTTTTGGGGCTTATTTCCATTAAAATAAGAAACAGCATCATACCCGTTCAAAGCCAAATCTTTTTCAAGATTATAATGCTTTTTTATTAGGCTTGAACCAACGTTTTGGGCAATTAAAGTTGTAACAGTAAATGCAGACAATAAAGTTAAAATGATTAAATTTCTCATTCAGAAAAACATTAGGAAGAGTGAAGTTCTGAATAAAAATAATCCACTCAAAACTTCACTCTCTGATTATTCTCATTTATTGATTTCGTCCTTTTTCAAATCCTTGAATATCTTCTCAAATTTCTCCATTTTAGGCTGAATTACAGCACGACAATAAGGTTGATTCTTATTATTGGCAAAATAATCTTGATGATATTCTTCCGCTTTATAAAAGCCATCATATTTAACCACTTCTGTTACGATTGGATTGTCATAAACCTTTTCCTTTGTGAAAGCTGCTATTAATTCATTAGCAGTTTTTTGCTGAGTTTCATTCCTGTAAAATATAGCTGAACGATATTGAGAACCTTGGTCAGCACCTTGTCGATTGAGCGTAGTTGGGTCGTGCATGGTAAAAAACACCTTGAACACCTCTGCCAATGTAATCACAGACGAGTCAAAAACCACCTGAATTGCTTCTGCATGGCCAGTATTCCCATCACTTACTGTGTAATAGGAGGCATCTTTTGCTTCGCCCCCCGCATAACCTGAAATGACAGAAGTTACCCCTTTCAGTTCTTCAAACACAGCCTCCATACACCAAAAACAACCACCTGCCATCGTAATGGTGTCCAATTGTATAGCATTTGCCATATTGGATTGAATGGCATCCGCCCCCTCAAACCCAAGCGAAAGTGAGTTGACACAATAGCGCAAGCCCGTTTCAGTCGGCCCATCATCGAACAAATGACCTAAATGGCTTCCACAGCGAGCACATAAAATTTCAGTACGATGCATCCCAAGTGAATTATCGTCCTGTTTAATGACGTGACCTTCAATTTCACCATCAAAACTAGGCCATCCGCAATTGCTTTCAAACTTTGCATCGCTTGTAAACAATGGATAATTGCAAGCTGCACATCGATAAGTGCCATCCTCTTTATTCTTTAATAAAGCCCCCGTAAAAGGCCTTTCAGTAGCCTTATCCCGCAATACTGCATATTGTTCAGGGGTTAGTATTTTTTTCCACTCAGTTTCAGTTTTATTCACTTCAAATTGTTGGACGGTAGCCCTATTTTTTTGGGCACAGGAACTCATTGAAAACATTAGAACCAAAAAGATTGGAAATAATTTACTGGTTTGATACATCATAATTCTATTTTTTTGAAGGTATAGACGGCTTTTAAATCATTTCCTTACAAAGCAGAAAAAAATTTTGAGGTTGAAATGAAAATTTATAGAATTTACATGGAATAAAATCAGCAAAGCAATACTACCCAATTTTAGCATTTTACTTACAAACACTAATAGAATGGCTATAAAAATCCAGATTTAGGAAAGATTATTAGACTTCAACTTTTTTTTAAAATCATCTGAAGCAGAAAAAGGTGGGTTTTGAGAGATATTCTCGATATATTTTTCCAATGATTTGTCTATTACTTTGTTCTGTTTTACAAAATTGGAACAGCATCGACAGTAATACAAGTGTATCCTAAGTTCAATTCGTTTGATTAAAGGAAGTTTCATTTCCTGTGATTGCAAGGCCATTAGCGACACTTCCTCGCAATTATTTAATATTTTGTGTAAATATTTCATTTATTACATAATTCCTTGTCGTTCTAAACAGGCTCTTAGCAATATTTTTGACCGATGAATGACCACCCAATAGTTTGACGAAGTAATGCCATGTTCCTTACAAATTTCTTCACTAGGGACATCTTCAAGGTACTTAGCCACAAAAACGCTGCGGAGTTTACCAGGCATTTTCAAAATACAATCCTCCAAAATATCACGAAACTCCTTGCCTAGCAAGTAGTCCTCACCACTATTTGAGAAGTAGTTAGGACGTATAATTGACTTAAAGCGGCCATAATTCGTTTCATCAAAAACTGAATTTTTAAAGCTCGAATCGGTATCAATTATGTATTCAGACAATGCTCTTTGGGAATTTTTCTTTCGGTAAAAATCAATTAATTTATTGCGAAGGATACTTGTGAGCCAAGTTTTTTCACTGCTTTCCCCCTTGAAACCTTCCTTTGCTTTAAAAGCTGAAAGAAAGGTCTCTTGCACCAAATCTTCAGCCTCTTCTTTGCTTCCTGTTTTCAGAAATGCCAGAGAATACAGGTAATCCGTATAATTATCGACCCAATTGGCAGGATTCAGTTCATTCATCTTTGCGCTGAATTGTTGCTTAAACTGCAGTTTCAGCGTCAAAGTTAATCGTAGGATTTACATTACAGCTTTTCTTTAATGGCATTATCACCATTTACGATTTCCAATTACCAAAACTTTTTTCCTTGCAAACGCTCCAATGTCAATACGGATTGGCAAAGTTGAAACTCATACTGCAGAGATTGCAGTTGGGCCTGCTCCAAATTATTCTGCGCTGTTAGGACATCAGTATTTGATGCCACCCCATTTTCGAAACGAACATTAGCTAATTTTAAGGCAGTTTTGGCTTGCTCAATAATAGTTTTTGTATTGTCAAATTTCACCTGGTTTGCCTTTGCATCAACTTCGTTTTGAGCAATCTCATTACGCAAACTTTCCGAAACGCCCTCAGCTGCTGCTTTGGCAGCATTTAAACCTAGTTCGCTCAAATGCAACTGTTGCCTGTCACGGCCCCCCACATATAATGGGTAAGAAATCCCAACACCAGCTCCCCAATTAAAACGCATCTCTTCAATGTCAGGAACATAGCCATTTCTAAAACCAAGGCCACCATTATAATTGATAGAAGGTCGTAGGTACTTGCGGTTCAATATAATCTCTTTTTCAGCTACACCTACTTTTGCTTGCGCTATCGCTAATTCAAGGTTGGAAGATGGATTAGCATCTGAGTTAAATGATTGAAAATCAAAGGTTTGACTACTGACTTCGTATTTATCGACACCAGTAAGCATAGCCAGTAAAACCTGTTGTTTTTCAACATTTGCATACAAATCAGTTTGTCGGTTTTGGGCATTAGCAAGCGCAACTTTTGCATTCATTAAATCCAATTCCAGTGCATCGCCATGATTAAATTTCGAATTAACTTGTTCTAAGTTTGCCTGCAAGGATTTTAATTGATCATCCTGCACTGCCACTGATTTTTTCAAAAAAACCAATCCATAATATACCTGAGCAACTTGATAAGCAATGGCTTGACGTTGAGCTTCGAGGGTGCCTTTGCTGACGGCAGCCTCTGCAATTGCTTTTTCAATTTGAGCTTTTGTTTTGCCGAAATCAAAAATCAAACCGGTAGCGTTTAAACCTAGATTGTAGTTGTCATTAGGCTGAAATTTGAATTTCTGCTCTTGTCCAGGGCTTCCAAACGCAACTTCTGCCACCGGACTGATATATTGGAATGTGGCTTGCGAAGTAATTACCGGCAAACGTTGGCCACGTGCCATATCCACTTTTATAGCAGCAGATTGGGAAGCTGCTTCCAATTCCCGAAATCTCGGATAATAGTCAAATGCTTTTTGCACTAAATCTACCAATTCAGGGTTGGCAGAATCTTGCGAATAGCCAAAACGAGAAAATAAAAGAACAACAAAGAATATGATTGATTTTTTCATGATTGCAAAATTTATTAATCAGTTTATACGGCACAAATTAATGTGCTTCTGCCGCAGCTTTAAGCGAGGCAGCTGAAGCTTTTTTACTTTCAATCAATAAAATTATGGGCAACGAAAGCACAAAAAATGTTGCCACCATTTGAAAAGAATCAAGATAAGAAAGCAGTAAGGATTGCTTTGAAACTACTGCATCAATATTTGCCAAAGCGAGTTTTGATGCATCAAAAGCATCCATGCCCCGTCCTATCAATGAGTTCGTAATGCCATTAATCCTTTCGTCGGTTAGCGGTTGTCCAGCCACAACGTTGGCAATCAGGTCAGTTCGGTGTTGCGCAGAACGATTGTGGATAAAAGTATTTAAAACGGCAATACCCATAGCGCCACCCAATTGACGAAACATGTTACTAATGGCAATTCCCATTGGCATTTGTTGGGGTGTTAACGTAGAAACAGAACTATTGATAAGTGGTATGTTCGTAAACGCCAGTGCAAATCCACGTACCATAAGGGCCGAGATAAAAAGCCAGGCATATGCATCCGCATTTAAGCGGGTCATCATCATGCAGAAAATAAAAAAGAAAATGTAACCACAAAAAACCATGAGACGTGGGGGTACCCCATTAGTCAACATTTTACCCACAATCGGAAAAATAAAAAGCATGAACCCCGCTCCAGGAATCAATAACAAGCCTGTTAGCGTTGCTGAATAATTTGTAATTCTTTGTGCAAAAAGTGGGTACATAAATACCGAACTAAATAAGCCAAAGCCAATTATTACCATTAGTATTGTACCTATTGCAAGATTTCTATTTTTAAGAACCCTTATATCCACAACAGGTGTTCGTGTAGCCAGTTCTCGCCATATAAATAAGCCAAAGCATATTACTGTAATTGCAGAAAATGTGGTAATAGTTGGATTGTCAAACCAATCATCTGTAGCTCCTCGCTCCAGCACATATTGTAATGGTGCCACCCAACCAACAAGTAAAGCAATACCAATTCCATCAACTCTAATTTTAGAGCGGTCGATATTCAATTCATCTGTTTTTTTTTCAATAAATGCATTCGAAAGTAAAAAAGCTAAAATTCCAATTGGTATATTAATCAAAAACATCCATGACCAATGATAATTATCGACTATAATACCGCCCAAAGTAGGGCCAAAGGTCGGCCCAAGTACTACACCAATGCCAAATATAGCTGAGGCCATTGGACGTTGCTTAATTTCAAAAGTATCAAAAAGTATACCTTGCGAAACAGATAATAATGCCCCACCTCCAACACCTTGAATAAAGCGGAAAGCTACTAAGGTCCATAAATCACTGGCATACCCACAAAAAAATGATGCTATTGTAAATACAGCGATGGAAGCCATGAAATAATTCTTCCTGCCGAAGTAACGCTGAAAAAAACCAGTCATTGGAATAACGACCACATTTGCAATCGCATAACTCGTTATTACCCATGCAACGTCTTCAATATTTACACCAAGATTTCCCGACATTTCATTAAGGCCAACATTTACGATGGAAGTATCTATCAACTCCATGATAGCTGCCGTAATGACCGTTATGACGACGATTATTTTTTTGAAACCCATTTTTATTAATTGAAAATGGAGAATAAGATTTAATGCGGCTGACTTTATTACGTAATTAATTCACCCTTACATCTACCTCAACAGATAGACCAGCACGCAACACACCCTTCAATTCAGCCGGGTTGTCAATATTGATTCGCACAGGAACACGCTGGGTCGTTTTTACCCAATTACCACTCGCATTGTCAGCAGGTAAAAGAGAAAATTTTGCGCCAGTCGCCTCTGAAAGCGAAGCTACTTTGCCTGTAATTTTTACACTTTTATAGGCATCCATGTGCACCTCAACGTTTTGCCCTTCCTTCAAGCGGTCAATTTGAGTTTCCTTGAAATTTGCGACAATCCAATATTGGTCATCGTTTACAATGGTACACAGGTTTTGGCCAGGCTGGACATACTGACCTGGCTCGATGTTTTTCCGACCGATTTTACCATCTATCGGTGCCACGATTCGAGTATAAGTGAGTTTCAATTTGGCCTGATCAAGCTGTGATTTTCGGACAGAAATGGCAGCCTCTGCCCTACTTTGTTGGGCAGCTATCCGCTGAAGTTGGGCTTGGGCTTTCACTACTTGAGCTTGCCCACTGTTTACTCCACCGGATGAGAAAGCTTTTTGGTCGATAGAAGCCTCATAGGCTTTCACCTGTTCCTCATACCGGGCCTTTGAATCTTCCAACTGGTGCTGGGTTATGGCTTTTTCAGCGAAAAGTTTTTGATCACGCTGATAATCCTGAAAGGCTTTGTCCCTTCGCACTGCAATTACCTCAGCATTTGCAGCGACAGCTTTCACATTCAAGTTTGCGTTGTCAACACCAACTTTTGCTGCACGCAAATCTGCTTGTACTGCTGCGAGGTCAGCTTTTGCTTGTTCAAGTTCTGATTCAGCCTGAGCAAAGTCAGCCTCGGCTTGCTGTACTGCCAATTGGTATTCCTTGTCATCAATTAAAGCAATGGTGTCTCCAGCTTTCACCGTTGCATAATCGCTCACGGTAACCGTTTGGACATAGCCTGCCACCCTTGCCAAAACTGGGGAAAAATGCGTTTCAATCTGCGCATTGTCAGTCGTCTCAAAGTGCTTACTGTTGTAATACCATTGCCAGCCAAAATAAACAGCCACCAATAGTAATACTCCAATTATGATAAAACGGACAGGGCTTTTTTTCTTTTTTTCTTGAGCTTCCATGGTAGAAAAATTTGAAGTCGGACATAGTTTAGGGCCAACAAGTCAATCTAGTTGACCAAAATCGGCGGCAAAGGTAAACTTGGTTGACTAAATAGTCAAGCAAGTTGACTATTTTTATAAAAAAAATTAATTTTGCCGAAGATTAAGTTAAAACAGCAGCACGACTAAATGGTATGGATACAAAATTGTCAACCGAATTCTTCGAAATGTATAGTCAGATGAAGCGCCGAAATGTTTACCGACTTGTAATAAGATATGGTAAGTACATGGCTGCAAGGGCAGAAACAATTGCACATGAAAGAGGATTTCTGGATTTCAAAATCCAGTACATGGGTTTCCTTGCCAATATTGATTCCAAAGGGACTACCTCAAGCGAATTAGCCCGCTGTATTCATGTAACCAAGCAAGCCACCTCCAAAATGGTCAAGGAAATTGAAAAATTGGGGTACATAGAATTTAGACCGCATGAAAATGATGGTAGAGCAAACGTCATTCACTTAACTAACAAAGGCGAGGAATTGCTAAAATTAGGAATCACTATTTCCGAAATTCTTAAAAATGACATGGTTGAAATAGTTGGTGAGGATAACGTAGAGCATTTGATTGATACTTTACAAAAGCTAAATGCCCACGTCGATGACAATCAACTTTGGAAGGAACTTACTTCATCTCCGTTTAAATAAAAACGGCAGCCACCAATTTGGCGACTGCCGTTCATAAAATTCAAATCTTTGGTAAAAGATTTGGTAATTATTTTCCGACTACTAGCTTCTGCTCGTACCGCAAATCACCAGCTTTTACACTGACAATGTATAAGCCATTTCCAACGCTGCTGAGGTCAATCCGTTCATTTACGAAAGCTACTTTGCCAAAATCACGACGAAGCACGGTTTGGCCAAGTGCATTGTAAATTTCAAAAGAAACTTCTTGCACATCAGGCATTTCAGCAAGTTTAAATGTCACCTCACTTCCAGCAGGGTTCGGCGCAAGACTGAACATTTTATCCCCTGAAACACTAGGCTTGCTGGCCGGGAGAACCTGGTTGTTTCCATTGTCAGCAGTGACTGGCACACCTGCATTTTGCGGGCAAGTAGTTGGTGTCTGACCATTGTGCCAGTATGCATTCACATTCGATATTGAATTGTTAATGGCATTTGCATACACCAATTTCGAACCAGGCGACAGGACAAGCTCACCATCAAGATAAAGGTTGGACAAGTCATACAAGCCACCCAACGTGTATGGGAATTGATGAACGGTACCATCAGTCTCAAATACTTGCAGTTTGCAACCAACGCCTTCCACACAATACTTGATGTTTGGATCAATTTCAATGCAACCGAGTGCTTGATTACGAATATTAGGCATCGTCAAACCGTGGTACTGAACATTGAAGCGCATGTTCAACATCATCGAAATGGTGTTGGTTGCCAATGAGTTCTTCATGCCAATTGTGCCTGCTGGATTGCAACCATTACAATTAGTTTGGATACAGTTGCCCAGAATTGTTGGAGAACCAACACCAGGAACTAAGTTAAGAACGCATTGTGCATCTGTCAAAGTCAGTGAACGATGGCTTCCACCAATAGTAAGAGAACCTTGTCCTAACAGTGTAGTAATAGTCTGTAAATCTGTTGATAATGCTGGAGTGGACAGACCCGGTTCACCACCTTCGTTACCCCACTCGCTTTGGAGGAAGGTCTCTAACGGTTGGCACATACCAGAATAAGTAACTGAGCAAAGGCTAGGCATTTCGTTTCCGCATTGGTCAGAAATCCTAAAGTAGAATGTACGTCCGAAAGTATTGATACCATCTCCGTCGTCATCGTTGCACTGCCATAAAGTAGACCAGCTATCCAATTCCACATTGATGTTGCTGCCACTGCAAAGGTCATAGATATCTCCAGCGGCAATCATCTCTTGGATTTTTGGCCCAAAATCATAATCGCCTGGGCATGGCACATCTTCGATGCAAGCCAAATTGGTCACATCAACTGAGTTCACAGAACCACTGACGCAATTTCCAACTGGTGGTTCATTGTCATTTGCAATATAAGTAAAGCTCCATGGGTGGCTGTGGCCTCCACAATCAGAATAAATAAAAGTGTACTTACGAACACCACTACAACCACTTGCATCTACACTTTCCGAAATAGTTGGGCCAGAAACACTGATTTCTTCACCACAAATTCCGTAAACAGTAGGTGGAATAACAGGTGATTGAGCGAAGAGCAAACAACCAACTGGCAGTTCACCATCAGGATAAACAAAGAAATCTGCGGTATACGAGAAATTAAACTTCTTGCTCCATGTATGCGTATTTCCTTCACAATCTGTGTAAACCCAGGCATAGGTACGGCTTGCTTCGCAACCAGTAGCATTTGGCACAGTAGTAATTACTGGTCCAGTTGGATTGAGCAGCTTCCCACAATTGTCCATTACTGTAGGTGGCGTTGGCTCTGATACTACTAGTGGACATTCGACAGTTTCCGTCTCATTAGCAGGTATTGCGAAATCATTGTACTCGACAGTGTAGATAAAAGTCCAAACAGCCACATTTCCTTCACAGTCTGTGTAGGTAAAATTCCAGTTACGGTTGCCTTCGCAGCCAGGTTTTGCGGTGGAGGAAACTACAGGTGTAAGCACTTCGCCACAATTACTGGTAACAGTTGGAGGAGTTGGCTGTGCATCAGTTTGGTCTGGACAACTTACTGTCGAACCAGCGCTAGGAGGCACACTGAATGGATTGCGCTCAACAGTGACCACATGGCTCCATGTTTTTACGTTCCCAGCGCAGTCAGTATAGGTCCAAGTATAAGTCCTAGTACCTTCACATACAATTGGGTTTGGACTATTGGTAATGACTGGCCCAGTCGGCGTAAGAACCTCGCCACAATTGCTTGTTACAACTGGTGGAGTTGGTTGTACAATCAAGGCAGGACAGGCAACTTGGCTAGCACCAGCTGCAGGCACTGTAAATGGCTGGCGAACAATTGTATAAACAAAACTCCAAGTTCCAATTACACTACCTAAACAATCGGTATAGGTATACGAATATGTACGTGTCCCTTGGCATGTTAGAGGACTAGGGTTGTCAACTATTGTAGGCCCTACAGGCTGCACGGGTGGGCAACTTGCATTATTTGGTGGAACGTTGACTGGCGGCGAAGGCGGAACTGCCAAGGCAGGGCATGCGACAGTTGCAGCACCGTTTGGCGGCAAAGGTGTGACACAGGTCATGGCGAAGGTATACTCACCTGAAGCACCATTGGCCCCATGAATTCTAACATAGTAGGTTGTATTTAGAACTCCATCCCACGTTACTTGTGATTGTGTACCGCAGAAATCATCATTGTTTGCGACACATACAAGCGCTCCACATGTTCCAGAAAAGATGTCAAGTTTTGTATCGAAGTTGGAGCCACAAAGACTTGCTGTCATTGTCCCCCCGTTTCCTCCAATAGTGTACCATACATCTGGCCCAACAGAACCACCAGCACAACCAGTAGTCGGTCCATCAATATTAGCACACCGTGTACTTCCAGTCACAGTTTCACCACAAGTTATTGGGGTGGCATTTGCACAAAGGTCATTGGAAGCTGCCGTGCTGGATGCCGCTAGTGTAAACGCACCACCTGTAGTACTAAATTGATGGACAAGCACGTAGTAGGTGGTACCAGCAGTTGTTGCAAATGAAACTTGAGATTGTAAACTACAAAAATCGTCATTGCCAACTACACAGGTAAAAGCGCCGCAGCTCCCAGTGTAAACCGAAATTTTTGTGTCAAAACTAGACCCACATAGGCTTAAAGTAGCAGTTCCACCATTTCCGACATAGGTGTACCAAACGCCTGGTTGAGTGTTGGTAGTAGTACATGTTCCAGCATTATCTGCTGTTGCACTTGTTGTTGTACCTGACAAAGTTTGACCACAGGCAATTGGCAATGCTCCACTGCAAAGGTCATTTACTGGAGGAGGTGGAACGATTCGTAGGCAAGTTGTAAAATTGGAAACGACACCTGTACTCCAAGTATAGGCCCGCATCAAGTATGTTTGACCACCTACCAATCCAGTAATGGTGCCGGATTCGGGGTCATAGCAGCCAATAGAAGTACCTGGACAGCTCCCACTTAAAATCTGAAGAACCCGGTCTGTACTCCCTGAAATATTTGTATTGTTATAAAGCAAAGATGTAGAACCGATTGGTACAGTGAAAGTATACCAGACATCATCATCTTCAGTGCCAGTACAAGTTGCATCTGCTGTACCAGTTGCATTAGCGGTATTTACCGTCACAGTTGAACATGACCCGTCAGAAGGTATTGGCGGAAATGGTATTGCCCCACTGCATAAATCGTTGGATGGAGGAGGCGGTGGAATTCCAATATTCAGAGTAAACTCACCACAATTGGGAGTAGGCCAAGTATCTACAATCAAATAGTAAGTGCCGTTTGCTGTAAAGGAATAATTGAAACTTCCTGACCCGGAACTGTTTGCAACACCTCCTAGACAGTTTGCAGCACCTGGCGGGCAAGCACTATGCAAGGAAAGTATCTTCCAAGTAGCCGCACCACCTAGCGTAAACTGGTATACCACTGGCGCTGCAGTTACGTTTAGCTGGTAAACATAATCTTCACCGCCGCCGTAGTTGCTGCTGACACAAGGTGCAAAACCAGCTGGATAGTCGTCACCAGTGCCGCATGTAGTTTGTGTGCCGCTACTAAAAGGGACACTCGGAATAACAAATGGACTCGCACATGTATTTTGAGCAAAAACTGGTTGTGCAAAAAACACACACAAAAGCAATACCATTAACGAAGTAAATGTGCTTACAATTTTTGTCAAATTCCTTTGTGGAAAGTGGATGAGTAAAGGCTTCAATAGCAGTTTGCTACCTAGCACTTTAATGTTGTGTTGAAGCGTTGAATACTGTTTCATGCTAACAAATTTTAAGAAGAGAAAATTAGGTGGTTATGAAATAATTATAAGATATTCCTACATACACTTGCAGGAAGAAACTAGATGATTTCATCGATTTGGTGAGAAGCACTGCTATCTCTTTTTGGACAATGTCCAATTGAGTCCGATGTTGTACTTTTAACTTTACTTAAAGTATCAAAACTTGTAATTACCCGTTACGAAAAGATTTAATGTCGAATAGTGAAAAATCTAAATAAACAAGAAAACCAAGCAAATCTACACCTAGAATTGAATATTTCATCTCTTTTTCGAAAAAGTTAAAAAAATCTTTTTCAAGAAAAGATTGCCAATGAGTACAGTGTCACTATTCTGTTATAATTGCATCCTAAAAAATCTTAGCTGGTGATAAAAAAATCCTTTTCTGACATAAATTTTGGTCCAAGTGACTTTCAAAAAAATCAATTCGAATTTGCTGATTACGAATATTGCGAGTTCCACAATTGCCAACTTTCAGATGCTGATATTTCCAGTTGTTCCTTCATAGAATGTGTTTTTAGAAATTGCGACTTAAGCAATGCTAATTTGAAGGACACCTCTTTCAAATCTGTACAATTCAAAGAATGCAAACTGCTGGGGTTACATTTTGATGCCTGCAATCAGTTTTTGCTCTCTTTTAGTTTTGAGACCTGTATCCTGAATTTTTCAGTTTTTTACCAATTGAAGTTAAAAGGCACCAATTTTATTGATTGTAGAATTGAGGAGGCAGATTTTTCTGAGGCAGATTTATCAAATGCTAGCTTCCAAAATTGTGACCTACAAGGGGCCATTTTTGATAACACAAACTTAGAAGGTGCTGATTTACGATTAGCCAGCAATTTCTCAATTGACCCCTTAAGGAATCGACTGAAGAAAGCAGTATTTTCGGCCAATAATGTTGTGGGGCTTTTAGGTGAATTAGGGATAAGGATAGCATAATATCCAGTTGAAGAAGTTTAACTAGGGTTCATCGTATTATTCCTAGATTTCCATCGAAAATAAGCAACTTTCGTCCCAAATTCAAGTATGTTTGTTGGTATGGAAATGCTCAATAATTTAGAACCGCTGCTCAAGACTTTCTGGTATGTTGCTATACCTGTAAGTCTAATATTTGTCATCCAAAGTATCATGTCATTGGTTGGGGCTCATGCTGGTGAA
This sequence comes from Bacteroidota bacterium, assembly GCA_016124585.1. Lineage (GTDB taxonomy): Bacteria > Bacteroidota > Bacteroidia > Chitinophagales > Saprospiraceae > UBA6168. The sequence continues at coordinate 296,590 of WGNL01000013.1, forward strand.
AGTATGGATACAGACTTTGCCCCCCATACTGATGGTGACACAGAACATGATGGATTTCACTTTTTTTCCTTCAGAAACCTTATTAACTTTTTACTAGGGTTTTCATGGAGTGGTATATCCTTCTATCAACTAATAAGCAATCAATTTGCACTTATAGGTATTGCATTACTTGTTGGGGCAATATTTGTATGGGTATTCTTTTTTATAATCACTCAACTACAACGTTTAGCTGAAGACAATTCTTTTCAACTTATTGACACCCTATATAAAGAAGTGGAAGTTTATTTAAAAATACCTTCAAAACGAAAGGGAATGGGGAAAATATTAGTAAGTGTAAAAGGCAGTATTCATGAGTTAGAAGCAATGACAGAAGAAGAAGAAATCCCTTCAGGTGCAAAAGCAAAAGTTGTGGCCATTGAAAACAATAAACTCATCATCGTTAAACCATTATAAACATGCAACCAATTATCATCATCGTTGTGGCGGCGTTCGTCATATTCATCACATTTATCACCTTAATTTCAAGGTATAAAAGATGCCCTTCCGACAAAATTCTTGTCGTATATGGTAAAACTGGCGGAACTTCTGCCAAATGTATTCATGGAGGTGGTGCTTTTGTATGGCCAGTAATTCAGGATTATGCATACTTGGACTTAAAGCCTCTGTCAATTGAAGCAAATCTGACCAATGCACTCAGTCGCCAAAACATCCGGGTGGATGTGCCTTGTCGTTTTACAATTGCTATCTCCACTGATATAGAAAGTATGAACACAGCTGCTGAGAGATTGCTTGGATTGACACATGAAGCAATTCAAGAACTAGCTAAAGACATTCTCTTCGGGCAATTGCGATTAGTAATTGCAACCATGACCATTGAGGAAATAAACTCTGACAGAGACAAGTTTTTGGAAAACATTTCCAAAAACGTGGACAGCGAATTGAAAAAAATAGGTTTGAAACTCATTAACGTAAACGTTACGGACATCAAGGATGAGTCAGGTTATATCGCTGCCCTCGGCAAAGAAGCCGCTGCCAAAGCAATTAACGAAGCGAAAATATCCGTTGCGGAGCAAGAGAAAATTGGGGAAACGGGTAAAGCGCTGGCCGATCGTGAAAAAGACACTCAAATAGCAGAGACACATCGGGACAGAGACGTAAAAATTGCCATTACACAGAAAGACAGAGAAATCAGCATTGCATCCGCTGCAAAAGATGAAGCAATTGGGCGAGCTGAAGCAGAGAGAGACACTCGTGTGAAGACATCTGAAGCAAATGCAATTGCGATTAGAGGTGAGAACGAAGCTAAAATAGCTATTGCTAATTCGGACGCACTGCGTAGGGAGAAAGAGGCAGAGTCAAACCGTATAGCCATAACGGCTGAAAAAGTACAACAGGCCAAAGCGATGGAAGAAGCATACCAAGCTGAGCAAAAAGCTGAATTGGCTCGCTCGGAGCGGGAGCGTTCGACTCAAATAGCGAACATTGTGATTCCTGCTGAAATTGCGAAGCAGCGTGCAATAATAGAAGCACAAGCTGAAGCGGAGCGCATCCGTGAAAATGCGAAAGGTGAGGCGGATGCCATTTTTGCCAAAATGGAAGCCGAGGCAAAGGGTCTTTACGAGATATTGACCAAACAAGCAGAAGGTTACAAAGAAGTAGTGGCCGCAGCTGGTGGTGACCCTACTAAAGCTTTCCAACTTTTGCTCATTGAAAAACTGCCAGAATTGGTAAAAACACAAGTTGAAGCAGTAAAGAACATTAAGATTGACAAGATCACTGTTTAGGATTCCGGAAATGGTGAAAATGGCAATAGTTCCACTTCCAATTTTGTTTCTGGAATGATGAAAACAGTTCCGCCTCTTAATGACCTTTTCAATATGGCTGGCTTGAATTTACCAAGTTATCTTAAAGGTGGAGAAAATCAAGAATTAGAGCCTAAAAAAGAGGACTAATAACTAAGTATAGAGCTGTGTGGTGCAATTCCATACAGCTTTTTTTAATCTTGGGGAGGGGAAAAGTTGAACTAATCATCCAAACTTTTATAATGAACTTTTCAAGCATAAACAGGTCTAGCATATTTCCAGCAATTGTGATTATTATTTCAATAATCTCTTTCATTGACAATTTATCCCCAATTTATTATTTCTCGTTAATTGTATCACTAATTGGCATTATTGGTGGAGTGCTTTACTTTAAAAACAAAGCTGTAAATACGCACCTACTTGAAATATGGCCTTTTGCACAAATCCCATATTTAACAAGAACTATATTTGCGACAGCTTCAACACCGGAGTTATTAAAAAAAATTATTGATGCTTCGCAAGTATTTTCAATACCAATAGGTCTTAACTTTTCGAGTACGACTGAAAAAGATTTTATTGGGATAAATATACTGCCATTAATTGTGATTGGGATATTGGTCTATTTCAAATTGCCATACCAAAAGAAAATAGGCTAATCATACTAACATAATTACAATTTTATGAATATCTTTAAATTGAATTTCGCATATTAATTATTTGGCGGTGTATCAAATGTAAGGCTGCCTTTCTAAATTATATCTCCAAAAGAAATATCGTAAAGCAGCCACATGGTTTTCCAGTTTCTTGGAGAATGAAAGCCCCTTTCGTACAAGCCTACTGACCCTGGCCCTCACGCC
>WGNL01000038.1 GCA_016124585.1 Bacteroidota bacterium
GGATGTCCTTCGAACAAAGGATCCTTTCAAGTGGAATTCGTCTCCCAAGAGTCCCCACACCCGGACAGCTTTAAAATCACTGGTGGGTTTGTTCTCAAAAGAGGGGTCGAAATACCCAATCAGAATCTGATACTTTTTCCAGCCGGGCATCTTTTTGAAGCGGAGCATTTCATCTTTGAAAATCTCACCCTCGATCACATTTTCGTGATAGAACTCTCGCCGGGCGATGATGCCACCGGTACGAATCTTTTTATCCAGTTCTGCAATCGTATATCGCTCCTTCCAAGCCGGTTGACCGCCTTCGGATATGTAGGCTTTGACTCCGGGGGACTTCTCGGTGGCAAATACCTTTGAATGATATATACCTTCCCGCTTGGGGGCTCCGGGCTTCACATCTCCAACCAAATGCGCCAGTATCGATGCGTGATGAATCCGGTTGCCTGCTACCACAACCCTTGCTCCTTTTATGGATAGAGCAAAGTACAACGCACCCAAAATGCGATCGACCACGTCCTTCACCCGCTTTTGATTGTTGACGATGATGTCGTCGTCGATATCGTCAATCACCGCATAGTTGGGTCGCTTCTCGTTTTTACGCGCTCCACGAGGGGATTGATCCCTACCTATGGCTAAAAACCGGATGCCTTTTTGAGTGGAGAAATCGCCTTCCTCCCAGCTCCCCAAATTGTATTGGTCTCCAAAGTCATGTGCGTAGAGCTGATTAAATTGAAGTTGAGCCTGAATGTCGCTTAAAAGGTTGCAAGCGTCATCTTCATTCTTGCCCATCAGGATCATACCGGTGAGCTCGTCGTTGGCCAAAAGCCACATAGGAATAAAGATGTTCGCATGAACACTCTTGGCGTGTTCTCGTGGCCACTCCAAAACCGCAAAGCAGTTGATGTCGTTCTTTATGCGCTTTGCAGCCCGGATGTGAAAATAACCGCAGTCGCTGTCTGCATAAATGGGGAAGTACGTCTTTACAAAGAAGTTGTAATCCGTTTTGGCTTTGGCCGTGCGGGATTGTTGCTCCTGTTTGGTTTCATTGAAGGAGACTTCCGTTGAGTTCTGCACCTGCTCGCAGAACAGTTGCCACTCTTTAAGATCCCGTTTTCGAATGATCTCAGCCACCCTGATTGATTTTATGGTTTACAAATTCCTGCTGTAGGCCGTTGATCTGTTTTGCCAGTTCCGGGTTTCGGTCATAAACAAAGGAGGTGAACTCCTTGAATACATTAATGATATTGGAAACGGTTACTCTGCGATCGGTGATCTTTTCGATCGAATTGGCCAGTTTAATCAGTTTGTCTGCCTCTACTTTATCCTTGTTTAAGGAGAGTTCAAACATGCGGTCGTACAGGTTCTGAATGATCTTTTGAGGCGTGAGCTGCAGAGCTCCCTTTACCTGATCCCAACTTCCCTCCTGCTTATGCTTGGTGAAAGTCTTCTCCGACCATCCTACGATATCGCATATCTGCTTCTGCGTATATTCTGTGTTCATGTACAGATCATAGGCGATCTCTGCTTTCTGTTTGTTGCTAACGGCCATTTCAGACACAAAGATTTTATGAGAAGGCCGCTATAAATATGACTCGTTTCACTGTGTGTAAGAATTCTCACACTCAGTGGTATAATTCTCACACACAGTGAAATAGCCTGTTGCGACGCTTTAAGAGCCGTCAAATCTTTGTGATCGATAATGAGCGGATCAATCACAGTTGAAGCAAAAGGTAAGCTGGCAAAAATCAGCATGACAGGCCCTATTGAGGACTGGAACGCCTTCCGGTTTGAGGAAGATGTCAACCAAGCTGTTCAGGCAGGAGCCACCAATTTCATGATCTACATCGACTCTAAAGGAGGCGATGTGTTTTCAGCCAACCGGATCTGCAACATCATTGACGGTCTCCCTTCGGTACCGGACTGCCGTATCGGTGCAATATGCGCATCGGCAGCAACCCGCATCGCTTTGAAGTGCAAAAAACGCACGATTGCCTCCAATGGGTTTTGGATGATTCACAAACCAATGGTGTACATGGCCGGCAACGAGGATGATTTGGCCTCAAAGCTGAAGGCCATGAAGTCCATCACCTCTGATTATCGAAAAGCATACGCAGAGGCAACCGGCAAAACCGAAAAGGACATTGATGAGCTGTGGAAAGCGGATTATTGGTGCGATGCCAAGGAAGCCAAGCAACTGGGATTTGTTACCGACATCACCGATGCGGTAGCTATCACCTCCAAACTCGTAGAAGATCTTCAGCAGGCAAAATGCCCGGATGATCTTCTTGGTCGCGTCGCAGCACAAGTACAGTCTATTCCCAACAACGAATACGAAATGAAAAAAGAACTTTTAGTGGCAGCTCTGGGTAATTCTGTACCCGGCGTTGCTGACCTCGGAGACAATGTATCCGAGGCTCAATTCGCTGCCAAAGTGAATGAAGCTTTGAAGGCTAAGGACGATAAGATCGCTGAATTGCAAGGTCAAATCAAAACTCAAAAAGATGGTCAGATCAAAGCTTTGGTCGACACGGCTGTCAAGGAAGGCAGGATCACGGCAGAGGAAAAGCCCAAATGGGAGAAAATGTTGGACAGCGACTTTGACAGTGCTGCTGAGATTTTGTCCGGGCTTGCCAAGCGGGTAGACATTAATGCGCAAGTTAGACCGGGTGGAGGAAATCCTTCTGCATCTGCCGATGAGTCCAAAAAGGACTGGGATTACGGCAAGTGGGAGAAAGAAGATCCTAAAGGGCTCGCCAAGATGAGAGCTGAAAGCTTCGATCAATTTAAGGAATTGTTCAAAGGCAAATACGGAGTGTATCCGGATTAATCAAGGCGCAAATCTCAATCAATCACATCACAAATACCAAGTAAGGATCAATAATACGACAATGAAAAAGACAACCAGAACCCTGAGCTTAATCACCGCATTGCTGTTCACAGCATTGTTTGGTCTCATCGGCTTTTCAGTGGTGGATGCGGCATTTGAAATGGGCGGGGAACTCGCCAAGTTCTGGCCTGTATTGCCGCTTGTTAAGCTGACCGTTGAATTTCTCCCCTTTAACATCATCCAGCGATTGCCCGGACATCTGTATGCGGAGGCGACCGCTATTGTATTTGCAAAGGACATAGAGGAGAACATCTATCCGGCGAATGAATTTTACAAGCAAAGTACAGATGATACTCCATTTATTGAATCGGAGGGAAATGGTTCCGTGGTTAGAAAAGGGGTGGCCGGAGCAAAGCCATCTGTTTCTATCGACCGGTCATCTCTTCCGGCAACTATATCAAAAAGGACAGACGACTCAGACGATTATTCTATCGCGGAATTCACAACCGATCCTTCTCTGATTCAGGTTACAGAAGATCTGATTTTGAGATACGACAAGCGAATGAGTTTGCTGCAGAATCATATTGACACAATCAATACGAAAGTTGCCGATTATCTGGCCAACAAGTGGCTTCCGGATGGTGCTTCAAACATTGTCAGATCAAGCGGGACAGCAACACGAACGGCTTCTGCTCCTTCTGCAGCCGGTACTCGAAAGAGAGTAATTAAGGATGATGTCATTAAGGTGGCTGAGATTATGAACCGAATGGATGCGCCAGCGAATGGCCGCTTCATGCTTATCCCGGCAGAGTTTCTCAGCGACATGCTGTCGATCGACGACTTTGTGCATGCCGATAAACTTGGATCCCGATCCAATCTTGTTGAGGGATCCATCGGTAGGATTCTTGGATTTGACGTATTCATGCGATCCTCTACTGGTGTTTACGACAACACCGCAACACCGGTGAAAAAAGCTCTTGGAGCTTCCGGTGCGGCCACAGATAACCTTGCCGCATTATTCTGGTACAGAGGATGGGTGAATCGTGCTGAAGGCAATGCTAAGGTTTTCCTCGATGAGGACAAGCCCGAATACTACGGTTCGATCATGTCAGCAATGGTTCGAGCCGGAGGTAAGATCCGAAAAGACAAAAAAGGAGTGGTTGCCTTGGTTGAGGCCGCGTAATCACCATTGAACGCATACTAATTTCTCGCAGTTAATCTCGGTGAGGGTGGGTTCAGATGAAAGCGAACCCACCCAATACCCACAACAAAACAAGGATGAACAAAGAAGTATTTGAAAAAGTAAAAGCGGTGTTTGATGCCAACGAGGATCTCGAACAGCAAATCGTAACCTCCGATGGACAGTGTTTCAATGACGAAAGTGACGCCTTTCTGCATGCAAGAGGACTCCAGGACTCGGAACTCAAAGTGATGCATCGTGCAAACCTCAATGATTCCGAAGAGGTGGGTGATACCGAAGAACCCGTAAAGCTGACGGCTGAAGAGCGAATCGAAAGAGCGCAGAAAGCAGAATCGGCTGAGCAGTTGGATCAGTACGCTGCCGATGAAAAGGCGAAAACAGTACTGTCGGCTATTGAAGCTCGCAGGAAAGAACTGATCGCCGGAAGCCAATCAAAAGATGATAACCCGGATAATGCATCCGGAGACTCTCAGGAGTAAAAGCATTAACGCGCAATAGAGCAGTGGTAGCTCGCTGGGCTCATAACCCGGAGGTCGCAGGTTCGAGTCCTGCTTGCGCAACAGATAATTAACCACACAGAAACAATGTCAAAGTTTACCTTTTCCACCACATCTCAGGACAGACTCAAGACTTGCCACAAGGATCTGCAGGTTCTTGCTAAGGCCGCTATTGAGATTTCGGAAATCGACTTTGGCATTGCCGAAGGGTACAGGTCTCCGGAGGATCAAATGAAAGCCTACAAAGCGGGACGTTCTAAAATTGACGGTGTGCGCACCAAAAGCAAACACAATTACGATCCGGCCCTTGCCTTTGATATCTACGCCTTTAAAAATGGCAGAACCTCGTATGATGCAAAGGACATGTGTTATCTCGGTGGATTGATAATGGCCACTGCCAAATTTTTGAAGTCCTCCGGTAAGATTCGTTCCGAAATACGATGGGGAGGAAACTGGGATGGTGACGGTGTTATCGTGACCGATCAGACATTAGTTGACCTGCCACATTTTGAAATCAAAGGATGAGACGAAAAGCATACATACTGATTGCGCTTTTTGCCTTAGCTCTGATTGCAATGGTTAGTGGTTGCAATCTGCTTAAAAAGCCCAAGTCGACCCACGAGGTCAATAATTATTACAAGGAGTTCTATCGCGACTCGGTGATCACTATTCCCGGGGCCGTTGTGAATACCACGCTGGATTCAGCCACCTATTTTTTGCTCAAACAGCGGTTAAATGAGAAGCCCGATGATACGGTGGTAATAAACAACCACTCGGGCATATCTATGAAATACTATCTGGACGCACTGGGTAGGATTACAGCCGAATGCGAGAAAAAGGATCAACGAATTGATGCGCTGATTAAACAGGTAGATCAATCTTCTACATCCACCTCGAGTGAGCAGGTGGTAAAATATAAAAACAACTGGCAGATGGCCGCAATAGGTGCGCTCAGCTCTGCCATCCTCATACTACTCATAATCCTATTCAAACGACGATAAAATGGCTCGTAATAACATCTCAATTACTCGTAAGAGCGGACAGCTCGGGAGAAAGGCAACTAACCTCGATGGTGTCATTGGCTTTATTGGAAACGGCGTGGCTGTTGCCAGTAAGCTGACCCTCGGGGTAATTTACAAATGCTACAGCATTGACGATGTTGAAGCATTGGGTTTGGATGCGACGTACGATTCGGATAACACCGTTTTGTTGTATCATCACCTTCAGCGGCTTTATCATTGGAATCCATCTGCGGAAGTGCATCTGATGGTGCTGGCTCAAACGGCAACGATGGCCGACATGGTAGATATTGCTAACACTTCCAACGCCAAGAAGCTCAGCAAGGATTCCGGAGGCAGAGTTAAAATGCTTTGCGTGAACCGCAACCCGGCATCGGGTTACACACCAACCCTCGCTACGGGTTTAGATGCCGATGTAATTGCGGCCATTACTAAGGCACAGGCTCTTGTGGAAGAGGAGGCCTCTGAGAATCGTGAGATCTCGGTGTTTTTGGAGGGACGAAGTTTTAACGGCACGGCTGCCAGTGCGCTTGACCTCCGAACCAAAGATGCGGAAGGCGTATCGGTTGTAATTGCCGCAGACAATGATATATCCGGCGGTGATGCACTCTATAATGGTTATGCGGCAATAGGTGATTTCGCCGGAATGATTTCAAAAGCGGCAGTTTCAAGAACCTGCTGCGAGCCGGTTGAGGAGTTTAACCTGTTGGATGAGGCCAAAGGATATTGGCAAAATGTGGGACTGAGTTCCAATGCGAAGCTTTCGACGTTTGCCGACTCGTCGCTGACCACTTTGGATGATAAAGGCTTCATTTTCGCCGATCCGGTTCCGGATCTGACAGGAGCTTGGTTCAATGATACGCACACCTGTGTGCTTGCAACATCCGATTATGCTTTCATTGAAAACAATCGAACCATTAACAAGATGATCCGATTGGCACGCAAAGCGATCCTTCCGTATGTGAAAGGTCGTCTGCAGGTGGACCCGGATACGGGTTATTTGGATCCGCATCAAAAGTCCTCACTGGAGGATATGGTTGCGGATTCACTGGAGGTCATGAAAACCGATGGAGACCTTTCAGGCGATGTGGATTGTTACATCAATGAGCAAGTGAATCTGCTTGCAGGCGACACCCTTGTTGTGGAGATCACAGGGGTTCCGGTAGCCATCGGACGTTCGATCTCCCTGAAAGTAGGATTCAATAACCCGTTTTAATAAATCATGGACGTAGTAATTAATCAGGAGCGGTTCTCGCCTGCAGATGTGAATGTTACCTTCTTCGGACGCATAGTGCCGGGAGTTTCCCAAATAGATTACAAAGAAGCTCAGGATGTGGAAGAAGTGATGGTTGTGGGCAACCGTAATGCTGCAGGATGGACAAGTGGTAACTTCAAATATTCCGGCGAGATTGTGCTGTTGGAAGAAGAGTATCTGGGATTGAAGTTGGCTGCAGGTGGCAGTATCTTAAAACTAAAGCCATTCCCGATCACGATCACTAAGGTGAAAGACGGGTTGGTACTCAAAGAGACATTGGTCAATGTAAAATTCACCGAGAGTGGTACTTCGGTTCAGGGAGGAAGTGTGTCAGCTCTTCAACGAAGGCTCCCGATCAAATTTTTCGACTTAAAGTAAACGCGCAAGCATGAATAAGAAAGTCTTAGTGGTTGGTGAACCAACCGCAGAACAGGTAAAGGCATGGAAGAAAGAGCATGGTGACATTGTTCGGATCTGTGTAAATGTGAAAGAAGGTGAACAATCGGTCGGTTACCTTAAATCGCCGGGTCGCGATGTGAGTGCACGCGCTATGAGCATGTTCACTCAGCAGAAAGTGTTGGAGACCGGTGAGTTCATCATTCAGAACTGTTGGTTAGGCGGTGACGAACGGATCAAAAACGACGAGAAGATTTCAATGGCTGCGGCTGTTGAAGCGAACCGTCTAATTGAATTCCTCGAGGCGACACTGGAAAAGCTTTAGCCTCGTCCAATCCGATATCGGATGCGCCCGGCACAGACCTGCCCAGAAAGATAAATGCCCTGATCCGATATCACTTTAAAGTGGATGCGTCCACCTTAACGGATCAGGAATGGTCTGAGGCTTGGCAGCAGTTAAAATGGGTGTTGGCATTTGAAAATAAACGATTCTCCCCGGATGCGGGGTCATTGACATTATAACATGGCGATTGCAAAATTTAATTTGAACGATGCGTACAAAGAGGTGTTTGGTTTTCAGACACCTCTTTTTGGCGTTGTTACAAATAAGCAATCTGCTCAGCTTCCCCAATACGAGAATGTTCCTACTATCATCGAGGAAGATTACCAATCCTCTGTTGATCGCATTAGTCCAGGAACCGGAGTGCTGCTTGCCGATCGACTTCGTTTTGAAGATCAGGGCGAGATCTACGCATTGCCGCACGAAACGGTGATCAGTTACCATCAGGCAAAGAATATCGTAAAAACGGCTATGTCCGGCAAGGATGGCACGGTGAAAGAGTATATCTCACTGGACGACTGGTCAATCACTATTCAGGGATTTATCATCGACTACGACTCATCCAATTATCCAATTGACCGGGTGGATGAACTCAGAAAGTGGTTTCAGAAAAACAAAGATCTCGGAGTGGTAAGCGACTGGCTAACCCAATTGGGGATTTATCGAATTGTGGTGACGGATCTTGACCTTCCTGCTTTGGCAGGTTTTTCAAATGTTCAGCCATTTGAAATCCGGGCATTAAGTGACGAACCTGTTGAACTTGAATTGGCTGCATGATTATGCTGATCCTTAATTGCCTGATATCCATAACAACGAGCAAAGGGCTGGTGCAAATTCCTTTTGCCAATCGCATTGAGATCGAATCCTCATGGAAGGATTATACCGATACCTGCAGGATCATGATTGCTAAGAAGATCTTCGTAAAGGGTGCTGATTTTGCATCCACGCCGATTCAGGATGTAATTGCCTCCGGGAATCCTGTTGAGGTAAAACTTGGCTACGATGGAGTGTACACCACCGAGTTTAAAGGCTATGTGAATTACGTCCACCCGAAAGTGCCACTGGTGATCGAGTGCGAGGATGAAATGTGGAAACTCAAGCGCACCGATACCTCTGCTCGCAAGTTCAGCGGAGGTAAAATATCCTCGATTATTAAGCACATTGCTCCGGGATATACCTATGATATTTTGGATTCATCCATTGGTGGCATATTCCGGATCGACAATGACGTACCAACGCCACTGAAGGTGCTTGAGAAGATAAAGGATGTGTACGGCCTGTATTCATTCTTCCGGCTTGTTAATGGCAACCCGGTTTTGGTGGTGGGTAAACAGTATTTGAATGCGGTTCAAACCCCGGTTGTCAAGTATATCATTAACGAAAATGTAATTCACAACGGACTGGAGTATCGCTCTGCAGAGGATGTGTATGTGAAAGTTCGCGTACGCTCCCGGCAGGAAGGTGGAAAGGTCTTGCATAATACGTTCACCGGTGACTCCAAAGGGGATCTTAAGAGTCTCACCATACCGGGACTTTCTCAATCCGAGGTTGAAGCTTATGCGCACAGGCTTTACGACGAGAGTAAAACCGATCGGATGGAAGGCAGCATTACCACCTTTGGGCTTCCGTTGGCCTCACATGGTCAAATCGCGGATATCAATACACGAATGAGTGAGATAAAACACAGCAGATATTACATCGATCGGGTAGCTACCACATTCGGAGTCGATGGGTTTAGAAGAGTGGTAGAATTCGGCGCTAAAGCTCCTCAATCATGAAAGAAAATTCAGGAGGTCGAAATCAATTAACCATCCGGGAGGCCATTAAAAGACTGGCCGGATCCGGTAAGTCCAAATGGTTGTTTGAGGCAACGGTTCAAAGCGTGTCCGAAAAGACTTGTGTTGTCTTTATCGATGATCTGAATGTGGAGGATGAAGTTTTACTAAATGCTCCCGGAGAAGGCGCTATCTGCCGGTTTTATCCCGAGGAAAAAAGCACGGTGGTCGTTGCAATCATGGAGGATGTGTCCTACTTGGTTGCGGTCTCCACTATAAGCAAAGCTCTCATAGGTGGTGATAAGTACGGTGTTATCAGAGCGGAGGATCTGATTGATCAGATCAGTAAAACGAACAGTGTTGTTCAAAAGCTGATATCTGTCTTAACTACGCCTCCGACTGTTGCCGGAGGAGATGGAGGAGCGACTGCATTTTCCAATGTAGCCACCAGTCTTGCAGGCCAATCGGTAGGAGATTTTTCGAATCTGATAAATGATAAGCTGAGACATGGCAACTGATTTCATACTCGACCCGGAGACAGGTGACCTAATGATCAAAGACGGGGATCTGGTCATTGATTATTCGGATACGCAAAATCTGGACGATCTGATGGAAACCGTGAAAGGAGAAATAAAAACGTCGCCAACCACAGGAGTGGGTGTCAAGCGAATGGTTAAGCAAAGACAGGGTGCGGAATTTTTAGTAGGTGAAGCGCGTCTGCAGATGCAGGCCGATGGATGGGTTGAAATCAAAGCATCCCATCAGGATAACAACTTAATTGTGGAGGCTCAAAGGCAAGAATGAAGACAATCAAGGTAAAATCAGGTCAATCAACCGAGGATATCGCTCTGCAGGAGTATGGTGCCATTGAAGGGGTCATCTACCTTCTGATGGACAACAATCTTTCGCCAAGCGATAGTTTGTATCCGGGACAAGAGCTTCAGATCCGGGATGAGGTTCCAGAACTTACAGAGAGCAATCGTAAGATTCAGTCTTACCTGTCGTCCCGAGGTGTTAGCCCGAATTCGGGATCGGCAGGTGTTAAGACAAAAGTGGCCTACGTGACCGACGGGTATGTATTGGATGGATATGTAAAAGAGGAATAATGTCAACACTAACATTACGTGCGGTAAAAGGCGAGGAGTTAACGCATAACGAGTTGGATCAGAACTTTTCCAATCTCAATACAGACAAGCTCGAGAAGTCTTTATTTGGCAGCAACCATGTGGTGCTGATAAAAAACGGCTCCGGAGAGGTTGTGGAAGTAGTTGTCAGCGAGCAACAGGTATTAGGCAGGCTCACCGGTGGACAAATTAAAGGTTTAACCACTACGGAGCTGAAAGCATTGGTTGGGGTTAATGCGAGTATCGTTGAAATAGGAGCCCTCAGCCCGGCAGATTGGGATATCCTTTTACGCGTGGGTGGTCATTGGGTTAATGCGAACATGTCGACTCTAAAGTCAACTCTTCAGCTCAAATTCTCTGAACTCTATGTTCGGCCAAGGCTGGCCGGGCAATTCGGCGGTGGTGCCGGTACTCCGATTTATACTGCAGATACCTGGACGGAAGCGAATGTTGGTTCATCTGATGTCGTAGTGCTACAGGATTGGTTGCACGACGTGCTTGGAGAATTTACTTTCAATCACGCTGATTCGCAGTATGTCGAGTTGAACTGGTCTGCGTATGCCTCGGTTGGTGGCGCATTCGACACCAAGAAGATTGCCGCACAGTGGCGCATTTTTGACGATGAAGGTTCGTTTCAGTACGCCATTGGAGAAACATCCGTGACCATCGACCCAATTGGATCTGCTGCCGGAATTGGAATGCTTTCCGGTTGCGGTGTAAAAGCATTTGCAACCGGATGGAAAATGAAGCTCTATGTGAAGAATTTGGTGAATGCCGATGATATCACACTGACGGACATAAACTTTTACGCTAAAGTCTTCTGATGATGTGGGATTTCATACAAAATAGCGTCAGTGAAATGGTATCTGCTTTAGTTGGAGGTGGACTGATGTGGGTGTTCAATTACCGTTCGCAGAAGGCTAAAGGCAAATCGGATGAGGCGTCTGCTCTTCAGGAAATGCAAAATGCGTATGATCGATTTGTAAAGGACGCTAACGATCAGATCGATCGAATGCGATCTAAGATAACCGAACTTGAGAATCGCAACCAAGAGCTGGAGTCACTTTCGGCCAAAGTGAAGCGACTGGAAGATGAGGTTGCGGATATTGAAAAGCACTGGCAAGACAAGCTCCAGAGAGCGGAGAAAACATGGAAAGACAAGTACGATCGCCTGAAGGCAGATTTTGAAGACTATAAGCGAAATCATCAATCCAAATGAACACCTATCTGAGAGGCAGCGACTTTGCATTTAACTACTTCGTGGAGAACGACGATGATACGGCGTTTGACATGGATTACTTGAACGACTGCAGAGTATTCCTCCGGGTCAACGGAAGGCAGGTAGCACAGTATTCGTTGGTGGAGGCGGAAGGTTTTGAAGACTTGGTGATTGGCGATGAGGAAAATGAACTGGTGATCGTGGCAGATCGTGATAAAACCATCGATTGGCCCAAAGGCTATTTGGATGCAAGAATCGAATTGGATGTTCAGGATGCTCTGTTTGATGATGGTGAGCGAAATCCTATTGAAGTTGAAATTGGAATGCTGAAGTAATGGTCAAGATACGAATTGGAGACGGCAACCAAGCCGAAAAGAAACCTTTAAAAACCGAGCCTCGAGAGCTTAGAATCGGAGATGCGGTTACAGGTGGAACGGTTGATAAGCTGTTGGGGATCGGTACGGATAATATTCTGAAGGAGTTTGATAATACACTTCATACTCATTCGAATATTGATGTGCTAAACGGTATTACTTCAGAGAAGGTATCCAATTGGGATGCGGCTTCTTCATGGGGAAATCATGCAACTGAAGGATATCTTAAGAGTATAACTGATCAATACATTGGTTCTTTGGCGGATGTGGATACAACCACACCTCCAACCAATGGTCAGGCTTTGGTTTGGAATTCGGTAAGTTCTAAGTGGAAACCCGGCGATGTAACGATAGATATTGGGGATGATGTTGTTGGTTCAACTGCCAACAAGTTGTTGTACGTAGACTCTAACAGCAAGTTGCAACAACTGCCTATGTATTACTATCCTGCAAGCGGATTATACTCGACCGTCAGTTTGGGTATCAATGTGGTTGCACCGGGCCGAAAACTGGAAGTCTTGGACGGGGTTGATCCCCAATTACGTCTTTCGTATAGTGCCGGAGTTTTTACGGAGTTTCAAACCAATATTAGCGGGTTTCTCAGTATAGCTCCTTATGGGAAGTTTGTGACAGTTAAAGGTAGCACTACCCCGACCGGAATTATTGTTAATTCAACTAACGCCTCGACCAATGCCGGGTCATTTGTGTCCGGTCAAAATTTGGTCTCCCTGCGTTTTGCGAGCGAAGGAAGTTTCAATATTCAAGGTCAATCTTCGGCAAACATATTAGCCGGTTCCGGATCTGCTCTTTCGACTTATCTGACCATCTTAGGTAGTGGATTGGTGGGAATCGGTACTTCGAATCCCAATAGCACGGCATTGGTAGACATCACATCTACTTCTAAAGGACTTCTGATACCAAGGATGACCGGAGCTCAGGTTGAAGGCATTACAACGCCTGCCGACTGGTTGATGGTCGTTGCCACCAGTGCAGGTTCCGGAGTTATAACATCCAAAGGCTTGTGGGTGTATAATGGCACGACATGGAAACAAATTAATCTAATTTAACCTCAATGGCTCAAACAAAACAATACACAATCGCAGACGATGAAACCATAATTACATGGGTTACTAAGACATCTAATGTGCCGGAATTGATAGAAGCAATTCAGGATAATTTTCCTGCTGATTGGATGGAGGAAATAGAATCTGAAAATCCCAATTATGATGATTCTCAACCGGCGAGTGATAGCAATGCTCCAACAATTATTACAAGGAAATACAGCTTGGATGCCGCAGGAGCTGAGCAGTTTGCTAAAGCCAAGCTTGCAGATATCGCAGTTTCACTCGTAATGGCATTTCGTCGTAAGAAGGCAGAAGCTGCGGCTAAAGCTGCTGCGGAAGCTGCAAGCACTCCGATGATAATCAAAACAGACATAGTCTCAGAAGTTTAAAATCAAGAGTTCAACCAATATGAAAATAAAACCATTACCCTATCGACTGGTGGATATTCTGGCGAAAATCATTTCCAGTCCTGAAGCACAAAAGAAAGCACCCAAATCTGTTTTAAAACTCCTCCAAGCCAACCGCATGGCTATTTTGAGGGCGAAAGATGTTCATGAAGAAAAGAGAATTGTTGAGATAATTCTTCACGATGGTGTTGAGGTTAAAACACCTATTGGGAGCGTTGCCGGATACAATCTGCCTCCTTACCCGGTCAGAAAAGATACCAAAGGAAAGGATGCAAACTTTGCTCAGCAGGTTAAGGAGATTAGCGAATTGCGGGAACAGTGCAACATTGCTCTTGGGAATCTTTCGGAGACGTCCAGTGGAGTGACTTTGAAGGGTGAAATTCCAAGAGATGATTTTAACTTGTTCTTAATGGCTGACGGGACAGTTGATATTTTGGATATTGAGGATTATATCCAAATTAAAGAAGCCAAAAAGGAAGATTAAAATGATGCTCCTGCACATACTAATTAAGTTGCTGTTAGCGGTTGTTATTGGTTCTCCGATTATCGCCGGGATGCAAGCACGAAGTGGAAGACTCACTTTGAGAATTTACCTTCAGATATTCCTATTGGCTCTTTCCATTGGTCTGTATTTGTTCGTGCTTTTTGTGGCTGTTCCTTATTCATGCATTAAACTAATTGGGAAGAACCAACCACGAGCCTTGACAACGTATTTCTTTGATGCAGCTTTGGCTAATGACATGTCAGGTGGCGTGATGGGACAGCATGTATTTAACGATTGGTGGATACATCCTGATGGTGTCCGATTTGGCAAATTCGGCATCTCAATTTCCAAAATTTTATATCTGAATAAAATCCAAAATTCATGGTATCAATTTGGGGTCAAGTTTGGACAATTTCTCGAATGGCTTGATCCAAAACACCTCGAAGAATCAACACGATAATGGCACGAACTGTTTCCGAAATTCAGCAATCAATACTCACAGCCAAAGATGCGGACTCAAATCTTGATGGCTTGACTTCTACAAGTGCTACTGCAGTTTGGAAGTTGTTAGTTGGACTTTTTTCGATGGCAGCTCATCTATTGGAATCAATGTGGGTTGCTAAGAAAATTGAACTACAAGAGATTGCTGACTCGGCAATTCCCGGCACGGCCAAATGGTATGCCTCCGAAGTCAAACGGTGGCAATATGGTTACGCATTGACTGAGGTGGACGGTCAACTGGTGTATTTAGTGGAAGATGAAGATGCGAAGTTGGTTGAAGCCGTAGCTGTTGTACAGGGAAGCCCTCTGTATATCAAGGTGGCTAAAGATTCAGGAGGCGTATTGAGTCCTCTTTCATCTGCCGAAAGAGTAAGTCTGGACAGCTTTATTCGAGATATAAAATTTGCCGGAACCGATCATGTTCTGGTTTCAGTAGATCCGGATGAAGTTAAGCCTACCGGAACGGTTTATTACGATGGCAAACTGGATCTCGATGATTTTAAAACTGCATTTGAATCAGCTCTTGAATCCTTCTTGAAAGGCATTTATTACAATGGGAATCTAAATATTAACCGTTACAGGGATGCCGGTGAAGCAGTCTCGGGTGCTGTCGATTTTCAATTAACATCGCTGCAGGCCAAACAACACGGTGGCACTTATTCTGCCGTAACACGGGAATATAATGCTGTCTCAGGATATTACATCCACGATGCTGCTTGGGCGACTGGATTAACCTACGTTGCTGCATGATCTTCTATTGGGATATAAAGGAGTGGATTCAAAAAAACGTTGGATCGCGAAAGAGGAAGGATGCGTTGCTTTCCTATATCTATATTTTTATCAAACCTATTGAAAATTTACACCTTGATTTTATTGACTTCACCGATGATCTGAGTAGTAAAATACGGTATTCTTCTCAGCAAAAAGTGTTGGCT
This sequence comes from Bacteroidota bacterium, assembly GCA_016124585.1. Classification (GTDB taxonomy): domain Bacteria; phylum Bacteroidota; class Bacteroidia; order Chitinophagales; family Saprospiraceae; genus UBA6168. The sequence goes on from WGNL01000038.1 coordinate 15,416, forward strand.
TCTTTCCTTAATCGCAAGTTTGATGAGGCCTATAATCGTATTCGTGTTGAAACGGATAGTGATGGAAGAAAAAACGAGCCGGTTTGGTTCCGGCAGGAACCGTTCAAATCATCTCCCACCTATTTCAGGCAAGAAGGTGAGACCAATAAGCCAGTATATTTTAGACAAGAGATCCCTCGAGGGAAGTTTATTGTCTATGTGCCTTCTGAACTATCCGACTTTGTTGACGAAATTAAAGGATGGATTGACAGATACACAGAAGCAAGTAAGACCTACTCAATTGTATATATATGAACAAGCTCGATATCTCTTCAGGAAGTAATACAGGCGGTCTACCGTTGGCCCTCAATGACATTGTCTTTCTTCAGGATGCATTCCGGGATAGCTTCAAAGCATTGTCAAAGGAAAATGCAATCCTTTCCGGTTGCCGAATTTCTGTAATTGGATCCGGTGCCTTTGGTGCATTGATGATCGGTTCAGGATATTTAATGTTGGGTGGAGAAATCTATTATTTCGAAGGAGATAATCTCTGGGGAAGCTATTCGGATCCGGTTTTTGTCGTATTGGAATACACATACACCAATACAGGATACTCTCCGGTTTCCTTTGCCGATGGATCCAGTCAGGATATTCATAAAATACGCAAGGCTGTAATTCAGGAATACGCGTCGCAGCCAGCCTATTACCGGATCAAGGATCTTTTTGATTACGGTGACTCCTGGCATCGAGTTGGAGACGCTTCTGATATTATTGGCGGATACAACGGTTCCTCTGCTTTTGGAGACGGAGCCACCTATACTTTTGGCTCGGATACAAAAAACCTAAGCATTCGCAAAAGCGGTGAATATCTTGAGTTGAGAGGAGCAATGGAGACTAATGCATTCTCTAACAATCAAGTCGCATTTACGCTGCCAGTGGTGGCCGGTCACAACTCTTACAGACCTTTGTATAACTGCAGCTTTATGGTTCCCGCCGCAAGCTCCGGTTCCGGCTATCCGGATAAAATGATGATGATTACGGTGTTTAACAATGGTCAGGTAATGGTTCACAAAGGTGATTATACTGGATCTGGAACACTGCGATTTCACATCAACGTGAGAATTCCTCTTTTTTAAAATCTTTTACTACACACTACTTATGAATACTAAAAACGAGAAGGCGAAGCCTGCCATTAAAACACCTATTTCTTATTACGGAGGTAAGCAGCTCATGCTCCCTCATTTGCTCCCAGTCATCCCGGAGCATAAAATCTATGTTGAATCTTTCTTTGGCGGTGGTGCGTTGTATTGGGCCAAGCAACCGAGCTACGCTGAAGTGATTAATGATGTGAATGCCAATATTGTGAACTTCTATGAAGTACTGAAGCATGGATTCTTTGATCTCAGAAAAAAGGTTGAAGCCACTCTGCATAGCCGGGAGACCTACAAGAAGGCAATGATCATTTACGATTGTCCTTGGCTCTTCGATGAAGTTGTCAGAGCTTGGGCGTTTTGGGTGGTTACAAATCAAGGCTTCGCCTGTCAGGTCGGAACATGGGGATATGATCGAGGAAAGGGCTGTGTGGGTAAACATTTAAACAAGATTGACGCCTTTCAAGAGGTACTCACCGAGCGTTTAAGTAATACTCAAATTGAGCAAAATGAAGCACACAAAGTAATACTGAGCCGGGACACTGAGTCAACCTTTCATTATGTAGATCCTCCGTACGTCGGTTCAAATCAAGGCCATTACGGTGGATATACCTTAGAGCATTTTGAGAAGCTACTGGAGACCTTGTCAAGCATTAAAGGCAAGTTTGTTTTAAGCACTTATCCGAATGAAATGCTTGAGGATTACTCAACGAAAAATGGTTGGTTTATGAAGAGTTTTGAAAAAACCTTGAGTGCTTCAAACGGAGCTAAGGTTTCAAAGCGAAAGACAAAAATTGAAGTAATTACATCGAACTTCGAGATGAATTCAGAAAATTAAGTTTTTGATATTTGAATTTGAAAATAAGGCAAATTGAGTAATTGAAAACCTTGCCTTATTTCGCATTTGAATTTGAAAATCCGATTATTTGAATTTCGCGATTATA
>WGNL01000025.1 GCA_016124585.1 Bacteroidota bacterium
AGGGCCAGGGTCAGTAGGCTTGTACGAAAGGGGCTTTCATTCTCCAAGAAACTGGAAAACCATGTGGCTGCTTTACGATATTTCTTTTGGAGATATAATTTAGAAAGGCAGCCTTACATTTGATACACCGCCAAATTTTTATGATGAATAAGTTACTTACCGTCTTTTTCTCCTTGTTTTTGCTTTGCCAATGTTCGGTGCCCAAAAATTCCCAAACTGCTGACCATGGCAATTTTCGGGTTGCATTTTATAATGTGGAAAACCTGTTCGATACCATCGATGACCCAAATAAACCCGATGAGGAATTTTTACCAGATAGCAAGAAACAGTGGACCCCCGATCGCTACCAATTGAAGCTTGACCATTTGGCCAAGGTGGTTGAAGGCATGGGCTACCCAGCACTCTTGGGTTTAGCTGAAGTGGAGAACGCAACTGTATTGGAGGATTTTTGTAAAAAAACGAGCCTGAAATCACATGATTATGGATTTGTGCATTACGAGTCTCCCGATTTCAGAGGCATTGATGTGGCCCTGCTCTACAAAAAAAGTATGTTCACCGTAACGGCCTCTGACACGATCCGAATCAAGTTTCCAGCAGAATTGATTCCTGATATTCCTGATTACACTACCCGTGATTTATTGGTGGTGGAGGGCAAATTTGCTGGCAATGAAAAACTGAATATAATCGTAGCGCACATGCCTTCGAGGAGTGGGGGACAGAAAGAATCAGAGCCTAAGCGTTTGTACGTTGCTACGCAAATTGGCAAAAAAGTGGCGGAGATTTTCAAGCAGGATGCAAATGCCAACATCATCGTGATGGGCGATATGAATGATGAGCCAACTGACCCAAGCATTTTGCAAAATATTGATGCACATCCCCTTGCTAGTCAGCTTGACGCCAAAACGATGTACAACTGTTTTTATCAGTTAAAGCAAAATGGTTTGGGGAGTTATCGCTACAAGGGCAATTGGAATATGCTTGACCAAATCATTTTGTCCACTAATTTAATTAAGGGAGATAAGGAATTGAAATATAAAAGCTCCGTTATTTTTCAACAAGAGTGGATGATGTACAAGGATGATAAATATGGCGTTGCACCCAGCAGGACGTATGGAGGCGACCGCTATTTTGGGGGTTATAGCGACCATTTACCCGTTTACGTGGAGTTGAAATAAGGGGATTATTGCCCGGCTTTTTTCAGTTTTCGTTGTTCTTGCTTCTTTTTTCTACCTTCGAAAAGTTCACTGAAAGAATCGAATTCACGCTTGTAATTGAGTGCAATTCCGCCACGCTTTCGAAATCCACCTGTAAAATCTGCCTCAGTGTCACCGTATGCTTTTAGCTTGAGACGGCGGTCTTTTGTAAGCACATATTCAATGGTAAACTCACCGCCTAGCACGCCATTGTTTCCAGTAAAAGCCTCATTTCCAAAATTGCCACCAGCTTGCACGGAAATCCGGTCGTTGACGATGACTTTTAGTCTGGTGCGTAGTTCATTGTTGGTATAACTTGTTGTCGGGTTGTTTGGGTCGAAATTATTGGAAGTGTAGCGATTATAAGAAATGTCGAAGTCAATGCCCTGAATGAGTTTTTTACCCGTCAAAAATTCCATTATAAAATCCGTGAAATAAATGGAAAGCTGGTTGGACAGCATTTCACTCACGGTGTTGATGCCAACGTCACCTGCTTGGATGGTGTAACCTGAAGGCAAAAACTGGCCTAACATCAACAGACCGAATACCTGTCGGTTGAGTTCGTTGGGGTCAAGCCTAACAGTTCTCATTTTACTTTCTGCATAGTTTTTCAGCTCTGAATCAAGGTTAGGGAACGAAATGTCAAAAGCAATATCAGGTTTGAGCAATTGCCCTGTCAATTGCATGGTAAGGTTGACGGGCGTACTGTTGCGGGCAATGTCTTGCGCTTCCTGAGAGGCTGTCGTTGTAAGGTATTCGGCAATAAAACTATAGACCGAAGTTGATAATCCAGAATAAGTTGCATCAATATTGATGACGGCTTCGTAAGGATTGCCAGACCAAGAAATTGTGCCGCCAGGCTCCACCACGAAAGGCTTGTTCAGCCCAAGTTTCATCAAGGTAAACAAATAATTGCCCGTCTCAACTGTGTAGGTGCCACTCATGTCGAATGCACCATGACGGTCCAAGGAAACTAATAATGAACCAGAACCGGTGCCTTCCAATTTATCCCCCCAGGCACGGTCAAAAATCACTTCCATTTTTGCAACAGGAGTGATGTCCACATCAAAAAGCATGTTCAAACCACGTGCTTCGGCTGCCGATTCAGTTTCGTTGCCACCTGTCTCAGTTTCAAGCGTTGGTTTTGTGAATTCAATAAAGTGGTTGTTGTTGGAAACAGTAGTACCTGTCATCGGGAGGTGCATTTCCGTCAATTCGGAAGTGGTTGCGCTCACATACAGGCTTGGTTGTGCAAAGCTTCCCGTGAATCGTACATATCCTGTCCCTAAAGCTCTACCATAAAAAATCGGATTGTCTCGCTCCGTAGTTTCGAGGCCAAGAAATGGCCTGCCTGCTTCCGTTCGTATGGTCAAGTCAAGTCCGAAATTTTTCAAATGGTCATGGGTGATTCCGCCGTCCAATTGGGCCTTGTTGTTGAAACGATCGTACACCCATGTATCTTTTGCATCAAAAATCCGATTGGTAATGGCCACCTGTCCTTCCGGAATTCGATAGGTAACTTGTAAGGGTTTTATCGTAAATTCCACGTTAGACACTGTTGCATTGCCACTGATGTCCGGCATGGAGGGCACACCGCTGAAATGAATGCCCGTAGCGCTCAAACTTCCTTTAGGGTTGAGTACTTCCGGCACAAAATAGTTGACGATTTTGACGGGGTATTTTTCAATGTCAATGTTGAAATCAAAGTATAGCGGTTCATTTTTTATCCATTTTCTTTTGGAAGTAGCCACAAATCCGGGAGGGTTGAAATAGCCATCGGCAGTAAGTAGGCTGGTATCTCCTTCAATTGATAGGGTAGCAGTGATTGTTTCCTTTGGGCTATTGGCTGAGGCATCGACTCGCAGCACCCCATAATCGTCACCGTTGATTTTGAGGCTGTCGATGCGAAGCAGGGCCGACAAACCTTCAAATTTAAAAACGTTCTTAACCTTTGCCGTCAAGTCAGCTATTCCCCCAATTGTGTGTTTTTTGATTTCACGGATAAATTCAAGCGAGTCTATTGGATAATTTTCCAATTCCAATTCCAGACCCTCATTCCTCACACTGTTGAGTTTAATGCTCCGCTTCCCTGAAGTCAACATGAAATTTTCCGTTTCTACCTTACCGTTGCCAATTTCCAGATAGTTGTCGGTGTCCATTTGCCAAGTTTCATTCAGCACTACCAGGTCACTAGGCTTGAAACTGATTCGGTAGGCATCGTCACCTTGCAAAGACAAAACCCCATTGATATTGATGTTATCAAGTATTTTGTAAAAATTGGAGGAAATGAGCAAGAACTCCAAGGTGTCAGTATAAATGGAGCCAATAATCGAAACTGGTGAAAGCTTCTGGGTTTCACTAAAAGCGGTTTCAATCACACCAATTTGAACACTTCCTTCAGGGCCATTTAGTTTGCTCCGCAAATACACATCCTTAAATTTAATGTTTTGGTACTCCCATGCTGGTACTTCCACTTCGATATTGGCCTTGTTTGCAAAGCCATCAAAATTGCCCTTGACGGAGGAAGCATCAAATCCCTTTAAGTCTTCTTCAAAAAAATTAACCAGGTTTTGAAGCTGATAGACCTGAAAATTGAAGTCAAATTTTGCAGTATCCCGAACGGGTTCAGGTATTTTGAGTTTTAATCGCTCTGCTAGATGTGGGTAGTTCGTGTAAACAAAATTGGAGATTTGAGCTGGGATTTTCTCGATGTCAAAAACACCATTCACGGAAAGGTCGCCCAAGCTTGATTTAAGAGTAAAAACCTTTTCTGACCTATCCAACAACCAACCTGAGGTGAGCATGGCAGAGTCTATCGAAAGGCTATCTTTTCTGTTTTTGACTATCTGAAAATCAGTTACTTGTGCAGTTCCCATGATGTCAGACAAACGCTTGCCAACCAGTTTCATGTCCACATTCCCAAAAAACTGCAAGTCCTTGGAAGTCAGGTTCAGCGGACGCATATCCAGTTTTTTCACATTCGCCTTGAAGTCAAAACTTGGAAGTGAGTCTGTGAAATTCACATTACCACCAAATACCAGATCGATGTTACCATCATTGATGCTGAAATCTCCCATGAAACTGTTCCGCTGGAGTTGGCCCTTAATGTTCGCATTGCGGTATTTGTAGCCTTTGAAAACCAAGCTGTCAACTACACCTTCAAGTTCAGCCGAGACCGTATTCAGCGTCAACCCAACCCCTTTTTTTACATGGGAGCCAAGCGTCACTTTGCCAAAGTCCGAGTTGTCCGTCCAAGCGCCGAGGTTGAAATCATAGAGGTACAAGTCACCAGAGTAACGGGCTTTTTCCTTACCTTCTCTGAGTTTAAGGTTCATGAACATTTCAGCACGGCCGATATCTGTTTTCAGTTTGCCATCCGCCACGAAGTCAACGAAGAAGCCGTCGAATTTTCCGCTAAAATCAAGGTTGCCAAGTTTTTCAAAATTGGGAGGTGGGTTAAATTTTGGAATTAACTTTTTGAGCGTCCGCACGTTTGTGTGCAGTTGCTTAAGGTTAAGGTGGAGGAATTGTTCATCAGGTACAGCTAGGTTGAGTGTACTGAAACTACCTTCAATATCAAGCCCATCGGCCATGTTTATTTTGAGGTTTTTGCCATCAAGTCGGTTCACTGGCCCTTTTATCGTGCCGTCCAAGTTGACCACTTGGTACTTATTTTCCTTGAAAAATGGGTTGTTTTCAAGCGCTGGCGCAAACTTCATGATGTCCTGCAAAGCAACTTGTGAATTATGAAAACGGCCTTCCATTTTCACTTCGTTCACAAAATCTTCCCATGCTGTGTAGGAGCCGCTATAACGGAAAATGAGTGTGTCGCCTAGTTCGGTGTAGGGAGTTTTGAGGTTGACATCGTAGAGTTCCATGCCACGGCAAGAAAGCGCAGCTTGCTTGGCGGATAAGTTTTCAAGGATGAAACCTGTGGTGTCCCGCAATGAAATCTTTTCCACTTCCCCGGCAAACTCTAAGTCAGAGAACCTGAAGTCGTTGAAGTGGACTTCAATGTCCAAGATGTCCAAGTAATTGTAATTCAGTAAGTTTTCAGGGGTGAGCCGCTGTGGTTCATTGCGCAAGTTGCGAAGCGAAAAACGTCCGCCGCTCAAGTCAACATTGTCAATTTGGATGACCAATTTGGCAGTATCAGAGCTAGATTCTTCAGCTACGTTTACAACTGGCAGTTTTGTAGGTGGAAGGGGAAATGCGGTGGTCAGCGTGATTTTCACATTGGGGTTGTCCAATTCAAAATCGCTGAGATGTAATTGCTTGCCAGCTAAATCAAAATCATTGAAATGCCCTTCAGCATGGGCCAAGTACACATCAAAGAGCTCCCCCTTAACCGCATCTGGCTTTACAAAATGTACTCGATCTAAGTAGAGATGCCTCAGGTCAAATTGAAAAGGGGGCTTTTCGCTTTTTTCCTTTTGTTTTTTAGGAGAAAAATAGTCGGCAATGAATTGATAATTGAAATCTTTTTGATTGACTTTACGACTAATATTGACTGTAGCGTCAGTCAGTTGCAAGGATTCGATTTTGAATTTGCGGAGCAACAAATCAAACACACCTGAATGCCGAATTTCAAGTGCGCCGGCATACATCAGGGTATCGTGGCTAAGGTCTTCGAGGTAAAAATTATCAAGATTTATTTTGTTCAAAATGCCGAGGTGGACTTTTCCAACCGAAACTGTGGTATTCCATTCCTTAGAAAGGTAGGCTGTGAGTTTTTGTGCTGCTTTGTTTTGAACCCAAGGGATTTGAAAAATCAGAACAGGCAAAAGGAAAATGACCAGCAGCGTCTGAACGAGCCGTCGAATTATCAAGGGCAGTAAACGCCGCCACTTTTTGCGACTATTACCAATATCTTGATTTTCAGCCTTTTGCGTAGGGTCTTCCATAAAAAGCGAATGGCGGTGACAGCTTGAGACTGTAGCCTGTATTAAACCCGAAGGTAAGGTACTTTTGTTTGCTGCTAAAAGTGATTTAACGAAAGTTTATGGACGTGTTTCAGTGGCAGCGTTGGTAAGGCAATTTTCTTGGAAAAATGGTTGCAGCAACCCGGTGAAAAATGTCGGCGCTGGGATGGGGCGCATGGTGTTCATGTCCACAAATACCAAGCGAACACGACCCCCATTCACGATTTTTTTAGCTTCATTGATGACCTCTACATAGAAAACCATGTGTTTATCCGTAGGCATTTCTCGCAACGTGGTGCGGATAGTGAGCATCTCATCGTAGCGAGCAGGACGAACATACCGCATTTCCAAGGATGCTACAGGAAGCATTACTCGGTATTTCTCCTCCATTTCCTGATAGGTCATTCCGAGCGCACGAAGCATCTCACAGCGTCCGATTTCGTAATAATCTACGTACCGACCGTGGTACAGATAACCCATCTGGTCTATTTCGCTGTAGCGAACCCGCTTTTGGCATTCAAAAACGTACATTTATTTAAGTTAGGCTTATGGTCAAAACGGCTGGCCACATCGGAAGTTCAACCCGGATTTTCCTGACACAAAATTTGAATTATTGGGCGCTAAGGTAACCAAGTTTATGAGTTTGATGATTTCAAGTAAGCATTTTCGGACTGAGAAATGGTTGCTTACCGTCTTCTCCGCTTGTTGTTTTTGTAGTCCAAAAACACGAATTCACCCAAGCCTTGCAAGTTTGAATAGAATGCTTTGCCGTTGTTCGCCTTTGTAAATTGGTCCACAAAATTTACCAAATAAGGGTCACGAGCAATCATGAAAGTGGTGATAGGAATGCTCATTTTGCGGCATTTGGTCGCCAAATTCAAGGTGCGGGTGACGATTGTGCGGTCAAGTCCAAAGCTGTTCTGGTAATATTTCTTACCTTTTTTAATGCAGGTCGGTTTCCCATCCGTAATCATGAAAATCTGCTTGTTTGGATTTCTGCGCTTTTTCAAAAGTTCCATAGCCAGCTCCAAACCGGCAACAGTATTGGTGTGGTAAGGTCCCACTTCTAGGTATGGCAGGTCTTTGATTTCAATTTGCCAAGCGTCATTTCCGAAGACCAAAATATCTAGTGTGTCCTTCGGATAGCGTGTCGTGATGAGTTCCGACAATGCCAGCGCCACTTTTTTTGCAGGCGTGATACGGTCTTCACCATAGAGTATCATCGAGTGTGAAATGTCAATCATTAACACCGTACTTGTTTGGCTTTGGTAAAAAGTCTCTTGCACTTCCAAATCCTCAGGTGTCAATTGGAATTCCTCTATTCCATGGTTGATATGTGCATTACGCAGGCTCTCTGAAACTGCAATGGTGTCAAGTCTGTCGCCGAACTCGTAGGGTCGGAGTTCAGTTGCCTGTTCATCACCCCGCCCATCAAACTTGGTAGAGTGGTTGCCAAGTTTTGTCTTTTTCAACTTTCCAAATACCTCATCCAATGCGTTGCGCCGCAACGCAATTTCCATTTTGGAGGTTGGAACATAACCGGGCATGCCGCTCACTTCTCCTGAAGTGATGTACCCGTTGTCTATCAAGTCTTGGATGAAATCGGCCATGCCATACTCGTCATTCGTGAGTTTGTACTTTCGGTCGATCTCAGTCAACCATGAAAGTGCCTCGCTCACATTCCCCGAAGTATGTAGCAGCAGCTCCTGAAAAAGCTTCAATAGTTTGTCAAAAATGGAACCTTCGTCTTCTGGGATGTATTCTGAAAATTGCCAACCTAGCATGTAGTGGAATTTGGAAATTATAAAATTGAAAGTTTGGGTTTTGGGAAATAGGACAAGTTTAGGGCGCTTTTTGTTTCAAATCAAATGGAAGTTTCTATGCTGCGCAATTTCCTCTTGCGTTTTTCCAGCCAAATAATTCTTGACGCCAGCGCAATGACGATGATGGCACCACCAATTATAGCGCCTAGCGAGGGTTTTTCTCCATAAAAAATAAGTACCCAAACGGGATTCAAGATAGGTTCTAACATGGCAAGCAACGCCCCTTCAATTGCAAGCACCCTTTTGAGACCGAAGGTGAAAAGCACAAAACCCAGCCCGAGCTGGAAAACTCCCAGCCAACCTAGCATGGCAGCTTCTGGCAAGGTAGGTAGCGGAGATTGCAACAACCACGGCAGGCCGACTAGTGCCATCATCACGTTCCCCCAGAAAATGGCGGCGGGTTGCCGCTCCGACCCGTTCAGCCGCTGCCCGATGAAGAGTGCTGCCATTAGAAAACCAGACAAAAAAGCGATGAAATTGCCGAGCATACTGCCTGCCTTCAAGTCGCCTGCCACCAAAATGACCATGCCGATGATGCAGGTGAAAATGGTCACCACGTTTACCCGCTGCATTTTTATATTAAAAAAATAAGGCTCGGCCAGCAGCACGTAAACGGTGCCGGTGTATTGAAGTAGGATGGAATTGGCTGCAGTCGTCAGTTTAGTTGAAACGACGAAACTCAAAACTAAAAGGCAGTAAAACAAGGCATTCAACCATGCCTGACCGTTCATTTGGAAGACTTTTTTGCGGAAAAAAACGAAGAAAACCGCCGCCGAGAGGAAGCTACGGTAGGAGAGAATGGTGTATGCGTCCTGCGGCAGAAGCTTTACAAAAACGCCACCTGTGCTCCAAAAAATGGCAGCTAAAATAATGGCAAAAATGCCTTGAAGATGGTCTGGTACGATTGATTTTGCGGTCATTTTTTAGGTTGAAAATCGCTGCAAATATTGATTTTTTGGGGTTAAAAATATTGGTCAATTTCTATTGTTTTAAGGCTAAATATGGCCAACCCAACATTCCTTGACTTGGTTGCTAATTTTTATTCAACATCCAAAAAAAGCTCTCAACATTTGCCGACGCTCTTGCCCGTATTCCCTTTCTTTGTGGCAAATTCTAACAGAATTGAAATTAGAGAAGCTAACCTGTTGATTGTCAGCAACCTGACTTTCCACTTCTCAATTTTCAATTTTCAATTTTCAATTCTAGCATGTCTAATCTTTCCCTTCGCTGCGCCGACAACATCCGTATCCTAGCTGCCTCTATGGTCGAAAAAGCCAAATCCGGTCACCCCGGTGGCCCGATGGGAGGCGCCGATTTCGTGCATATACTCTATTCAGAATTTCTGAACTACGACCCCAGCGACATGGCTTGGCCGCTACGTGACCGCTTTTTCTTGGATGCCGGTCACATGTCCGCCATGCTCTACGCCCAGCAGACTTTGCTGGGGAATTTCACGATGGATGACATCGAAAACTTCCGTCAGTGGGGCAGTCCGACGCCTGGTCATCCTGAATTGGATGTGAAGCGGGGCATCGAAAATACCAGTGGCCCGCTTGGTCAAGGGCATACATTTGGCGTGGGCGCTGCCATTGCCGAGCGGTTTTTGGCAGCTCGTTTCGGGGAGGAGGTGTCGCACAAAACCTACCTCTATATTTCTGACGGCGGCGTGCAGGAAGAGATTTCGCAAGGCGCAGGCCGTATCGCAGGATATTTGGGCTTAGGAAATATCGTCATGTTTTACGATGCTAACGATATCCAACTTTCCACCGAAGTGGACGCCGTGACCAGCGAAGACACCGCAAAAAAATACGAAGCTTGGGGCTGGCATGTGCTCACTATTCCTGGCAATGACCACGAAGCCATACGTGGCGCACTGAAATCGGCCTTGGCAGAGATTAATAGACCTACGTTGATTATTGGTAAAACCCTCATGGGACTTGGCACCCGCAAAGCCGATGGCAGTTTGTTCGAAGGCGAGGTGGAACTACACGGTCAGCCGCTCACAGGTGCTGGCGGTTCTTTTGAAAAAACAGTGGAGGGGCTTGGCGGGAATGCCTCCAAACCCTTCCAGATTTTCCCAGATGTGGCGGAATACTACGCCTCAGTTTTGGAACAAAAGAAAAAAGCGGCTAAAAAGCGTAAAGCTGCCTTTAAATCTTGGGCAAAGGACAATGCAGGTTTGGCTGAAAAATACACTTTCTTCCTCAGTGGAAAACTGCCAGAAATCAATTGGTCGGAGATAAAAACCAAGCCAAACGATGCTACCCGCAACGCCTCTAGTGCCGTCCTTGGGTATTTGGCTGGAAAGGTCGAAAACATGATTGTCACTTCCGCTGACCTCAGCAACAGCGATAAAACTGACGGGTTTTTGAAGAAAACGCATGCATTCAAGCACGGCGATTTCAGTGGTTCTTTCCTACAGGCTGGGGTGGCCGAATTGACGATGGCCGCTTTGAACGTGGGCATGGGTTTACATGGCGGTGTGATTCCGGCTTGCGCTACTTTCTTCGCCTTCAGCGATTACATGAAGCCTGCCATTAGGGTAGCGGCGTTAATGGAGACGCCCGTCATTTTCATCTGGACACATGACGCTTTCCGGGTAGGGGAGGATGGCCCGACGCACCAGCCGATTGAGCAAGAAGCGCAACTTCGGCTTTTGGAGCAATTGAAAAACCATTCCGGTAAAAATGCTGTGATTGCCCTTCGGCCTGGCGATGGAGCAGAGACGGTGGCCGCTTGGCGCTTCGCCTTGGAAAACCGCCACTCCCCAACTGGCCTGATTTTCAGCCGCCAAGGCGTGGAGGATCTGCCCACTAACGACCAAAACGAGTTGGCAAAAGGTGCCTACATCGTTGAGAATTGCGAAGGAAAACCGGATGTGGTTCTGGTGGCAAATGGCTCTGAGGTAGCCACATTGGTGGCTGGAGCGGCCATTTTGCGAAGTGAAAACAAGCTGAAAGTGCGTGTCGTTTCAGCTCCTTCAGAAGGTCTTTTCCGAAACCAATCCAAGAAATACCAAAAGGAAATCCTGCCGGGTAATGTGCCGACTTTCGGCATGACTGCGGGCTTGCCAGTTACGCTGCGGGGTCTAGTGGGGGACCGTGGATTAATTTGGGGGCTTTGGCATTTTGGCTATTCTGCACCTTTCAAGGTATTGGATGAAAAGTTTGGATTTACAGGTTCGAATGTTGCAACCCAAGTTCGTAAATTGCTGAAAATCAAATAACTATGAAACTCATCCGCCACGGCAAACCCAACCATGAAAAACCCGGCATCCTAATCCCCAATGGCACCCGCCTCGACGTAAGTGCATTTGGACAGGATTTTGACGAGAAATTTTTTGCAGAAGATGGCCTGAAACGTCTTTCCGATTGGTTGCAACAAAACCAGTCCAATTGCCCCATCGTCAGCCCGACGACGAGGCTAGGTTCACCAATTAGTCGTCCCTCCAAGATCATTTGCGTCGGCCTGAACTACTCCGACCATGCCAAGGAAAGTAACATGCAATTGCCGACCGAACCGATTATTTTCTTCAAATCCACCACGGCTATCTGCGGCCCTGATGACAATGTCATTATTCCGAAGGGAAGTGAAAAAACGGATTGGGAGGTGGAGTTGGCGGTCGTGATTGGAAAAAAAGCGAGTTATGTGGAGGAGGCTGTGGCGATGGATTATGTAGCGGGATATGTACTGCACAACGACATCAGTGAACGAGCTTTTCAATTGGAACGGCAAGGGCAATGGGTGAAGGGTAAAAGCGCCGATACTTTTGCGCCGCTTGGGCCTTTTTTGGTAACGAAGGATGAAATAGCTGACATTGACAAGCTCGGCATTTGGCTGAAAGTCAATGGAGAAATGCTTCAAAATGGTAATACTTCCAATCTTGTTTTCAAAATCCCAAATTTGGTCAGCTACATTTCGCAGTTCATGACGCTTTTACCTGGTGACGTGATTTCTACAGGTACACCTGCTGGGGTTGGCCTTGGATTCAATCCTCCACGCTATCTCAAACCAGGCGATGTGATGGAATTGGGAATTGACGGGCTTGGTGAGCAGAAGCAGTCAACGGTAGCTTATTTTGCCTAATTTTTTCGGCGAATTGGTGAAAGACTTTAATGGACATTGTGTTAAGTTTTCCGTTCCCTTTTGGTCAACCCGCGTTATTTTCTTTTGAAAATCCTTTTCTTTGTAAAATCTTGACTTCAATTCCTGTTAAAACTTGGACTTGCAGTCAATTTTTTCAATCCCCCGTTCGTTCAGAGCAGCTAACCACGACTTTAGTACCACCGTATGCGATTGTTGAAAACGCTTTTTTTTGTGCTAACCATTCTGTCGCCGCTCTTGTTGGAGGCGCAGTCTTTGTTTCCCATCAAAAAAGATAAGAAATGGGGTTTGATGAACGCTGAAGGTCGGCTTGTTCAACAACCGGTGTATGATGCCATTGGCGAGTTCAAGCAATTTGGCTATGCAACCATGCAGCGAAAAGGGAGGGTAGGGCTGCTAAATTCAGAAGGTGTGGAAATTGTACCACCCCAGTATGACGACGTGAAAGCATTGGATAGCACTTTGATTACCGTCATGGAAAATGGACAGTGGAAGGTGGTGAATTTGGCAGGCCAAGTGATTTTACCAGCAGGTTATGAACAAGTTGAAGTTTTAAAAAGCCAGCGTCAAATTGGTTTTATTGTTTCCCCAGCATTCCTGACCTATAAAAAGAACAAAAAATGGGGTATCGTAAACGAACAAGGGTTGGTGCTCGCTACTCCACGTTTTGATGAAGTTTTGCTTGTTAAAAATCTACCCTCTGGAGTTAATACCTTATTTTTTCAAACAAGGTTGAATGGCTTGCTTGGCCTCATTCAATCGAATGGCCTTGAAATTTTTCCACCCAAAGCGGATGAAATTAGAATTTGGAGTGCAGACCTGATTTTTTTCGAAAGGAACCAAAAATGGGGTGCTGTAAACCAGTTTGGGCAGCAGGTTCTTGACAATGTCTACGACCAATTTGCCAGCCTCTCCAATAACTTCATCAAATTGGTTTCCAACAAAAAAAACTTCCTCTTCTCATTGGTCTATAATAACTTGATAACCAGCGGGGAGTTCGAAGCCTATTACCCATTTGGAGATGATTTTGTGCTTTGCAAGAAAAAGCGACTTCTTGGCTTGATTGACCAATGTGGCAGTCTCGTTCTGGCTAACAGGTACAATGAGATTCAGACCTATGAGGGCGAGGCTTTCAGAGCTAATTTTGAAGGGAAATGGGGAATTGTGACATTGGATGATTTGATACTCATACCATTTGAGTATGATTATATTTCACCGATGAAAAATGGGCGCTGCGTTGTTGTAAACAATCGAAAATGCGGTGTGGCAAATAGTCGAGGCAAGGTGATGGTCGCACCTCAATTTGACCGGATTGAGCTAGAAGAGGATGAAGTGAAAGCCTACTCAGGTCGTCAACTCAGTGTATTCAACTTTGATGATGAGGGGAAATTGGCGGATGAAAGCAGCTTTGGCTCCCATTTTACCATAAAAGTTACTAGGGGAAACAAGAAAACACTTGGATTTAATGATACCGCAGAAAGCCCCTATGAACTAGAAAAATTCGAGTGGTTTTACTCACCAAAACATGATAAATGGGGATTGAGAAGGTTGGACAATGGCACCGTACAGATTGAGCCCTCCTTTAACGAAGTCAAAGTGCAAAAAGAACTTGGCCTCACGCTCGTTGGCATCGAAATGATGCAAGAAGTAAAGTTTGACAGAACTTCTTACCGGTTTGAGATGGCTTATGGCTTGGTACAAAATGATACTGGTCTTTTAGTGCACGAGCTTGATTTGGTAGATATACGCCTGAACGATTTTGATCGTGGCCTGCCAGTAGCCCGTTGCATTTTCACCAACGGAAAACATGGTCTGGTAAATAAAATCGGCAAAATCATTAGCAAAGACAATGCATATATCGGAGAGTTTAGCGGAGGAGTGGCCAGAGCTAGCCAAAAAGGGAAATTGTCTGCTACACTTGATAATTCGATAGATAATATGGGCTCTTTGCAGGGATTCTTATTATCTAAACTTGCCCCCATTTCCTTGACGGATTATACCCAACATGATTTGGATATTGACAACAGAGGCCGATTGATTTGTGATGGATGCAGTTGGGGTTACATAGATACAACAGGTGCAATGGCAGTCCCGGCCCAGTTTTCTTTTGCAAAGGATTTTGTAAACCAGGTAGGCATTGTGGAGATTGATGGGAAATGGGGCATGGTCGATAATAAGGGGAAACAGTTGCTCCCTTGCCGATATGATGAACTTGGTTTTTTGGAGAATACGGGCAACAAGGTGTTACGTGTTTTCAAAAAGGAAGAAAAATATGGGCTGATAGATACACTAGGCCAGCTTGCAGTTGGGGTTCATTATGAAAACATTGGGTCATTTAGTGAAGGAAGGCTGGCGGTGAAGCGCAATGGCGTGTGGGGATTCGTGGACCAAAATGGTCGGGAAGTCGTGCCGTGTCGTTTTGATGAAATAGGGCCATTCAGCGATGGTTTGGCTGCAGCTAGGCTTGGTAGCAAATGGGGTTATATTGACAGAAACGGTGCGGTAGAACTGGATTTTAACTTTTCAAAAGCGGGCAGGTTCAGCAACGGACTAGCGCCAGCCAAACGGGAGGGCCCTCATTTTGGCTACATTGACCGAACTGGAAATTGGGTGATACAACCAAATTTCCCTAGAGCATATTCTTTCGACCGTGGAATTGCCAAAGTGGAAGAGCTCTCCGGTCAATTCCTTCGTTCAGGCTTGATTGATGGGCAAGGGAATTATGTTTTAAAGCCCAAATACGTTTCACTCAGCGATTTCAACGAGCATGGACTGGCTGTGGCTGAAATTGGTGGAAGCCCTACAAAATTTACTTTAGTGAATCTTAAAGGTCAAGCTATCACCAATTTGCCCTACAGGAATATTGAACCATTTGTGGAAGGGCTGGCCAGGGTACAATACCACGACAATTGGGGGTTCGTAGATACCACCGGGAGACTGGTGGTGGACGCGGTTTTTTTCAAGGCTAGTGATTTTTCTGAAGGCAGAGCTGCTGTTTGGTTGGATGGGCAATGTGGTTTCATTGACAAAACTGGCAAGTTTGTAGTGGAGCCCCAATTCAGCAAATGCATGGATTTCAAGGATGGGAAAGCCATTGTTTTTAAAGGTAGCCAACGGGCTGGCCTGATTGATTCTGCCGGTAATTTTATCATAGAACCAGGCATCAACAAACTCTTGGATTTTGCGGATGGACGTGGCTTGGTGCGGGACGACAACTACAAATTCTACTACATCACCGAGCAGTCTCGTTTTTATAATGGTTTTTATGAAAAAGCAGGTCAATATCGGCATGGTGTTGCCGTTGTGCAAGTGGATGGTAATTGGGCTATCATCAATCAGCAGGGAATTGAAATTATCCCGCCCAAATACGATAAAATTGAACAGTTTGAGGATGGCTTCGCAAAAGTTCGAATCAAAGGTTTCAGTGGATTAACAAATTTGCAGGGTGAGCTGATTGTTCAACCTGACTATGAATACATTAGCTACGCAGGTGAAGGGCTGTTCAGAGTTGAGCAAGGTGACAAAGTCGGCTATTTTGACATGGAAGGAAAGTGGGTTTGGGGCTTGCAGGAGTAAAACCCTTGTAAAATCTGAAAGATTTATTTTTTTTAAATTTTTTTAAAAAAAATTAAGAATGACTTGCATGTTTTTTCAAAAGTATGATACCTTTGCGCTCGCCTTTGAAAAAGGGCAAGTTTGAAGAATGATTCAAGCTATAAAATGCCTCCTTAGCTCAGCCGGTTAGAGCGCCGGACTGTTAATCCGTAGGTCCTTGGTTCGAGTCCAAGAGGGGGCGCAAAAGCCTCGCAGCAATGCGAGGCTTTTCTGTTTTACCCAGTAAGAACTTTCAATTTTCAATTTTAGCAATGAACTTACTTACCGTTGGCACAGTCGCTTTTGACGACATCGAAACTCCACTCGGCAAAGCCGATAAGATTGTTGGAGGAGCCTGCACCTATATTTCCCTAGCTGCATCCTACTTCGTGGATGGTATCAATTTGGTATCAGTCATTGGAGACGATTTTCCTCAGGATACGCTTAATTTGCTATCATCAAAAGGGGTTAATTTGGATGGGCTTCAAGTAAAACATGGCGAAAAATCCTTCTTCTGGGCTGGTCGCTACCATGCTGACCTCAACAGCAGAGATACACTGGACACCCAGCTGAATGTGCTCGCCGATTTCGATCCTGTGCTTCCTGAAAGTTACAAAAACAGTGATTTTGTGATGTTAGGTAACCTGACTCCTGACGTGCAAATGCGGGTCATTGACCAAATGTCACAACGGCCAAGGCTGATAGCTATGGACACGATGAATTTTTGGATGAACATCGCTATGGAGCGCCTTTTGGAAGTTCTGCAAAAAATTGATTGCCTGATTATCAATGATGAAGAGGCCCGGCAATTGAGTGGGGAGTACAGCCTTGTGAAGGCAGCCGAAAAAATTCTAGAGATGGGCCCAAAATATCTAGTCATCAAAAAAGGGGAACACGGGGCACTGCTTTTTTATGATGACCAAATATTTTTCGCTCCTGCCTTACCTCTGGCAGAGGTTTTTGACCCAACTGGGGCAGGCGATACATTTGCAGGAGGCTTTATTGGTTACCTTGCCAAAAGTGGAGATTTATCCTTTGAAAATATGAAGCGTGCTGTTATTTTTGGCTCAGCCATGGCTTCTTTTTGTGTAGAGAAATTTGGCATCGAACGGATTAAAGATTTGACTCACCTTGAAATCAAGCAGCGGGTTTCGAAATTTGTTGATCTGGTGAATTTTGATGCGAATATTTGATAGTTATTTTGGTTAAAAAACATTTGGAATACATTGGTTTCGATTTTTTGTCCGTATTTCGTCTGATTAAATCACTTACTTATGCGGCCAATTTTTGCGCTCCTTTTTTTGCTTAGTTTTTTCATACACGTTGACCTGAATTGTCAGGTAACTGTTCTAGGCAAATTTGTAATTGGAGATACCACAAACTCTTACCTTCTCAAAACAAATCGCAGCGACCAATTCGTGGGGAAAGTGATGTCTTGGACTGTTGATTCTCTAGTTTTTTTTACCAATTCTGATATAAAAGTCGTTTTCTCACCAAATGAAGTTAATTCGATTGAAATACTCGATAAAAAAGAAAATACCACTTCGCTCCCTGAAATATTTGTACTTCGAACCATAGATGGAAATATATATTATGGGTTTCCAAAAAGAATAATGAGCAATGGAAGAATTCAATTTGTTGCTGGAAATACTGGCACTATCAGGTTGAAGTCTACTGAAATTGAATCTATTGTGCCAACTACGGCAATGCGTTTATTGCTAAAGGAACCTTTTACAAATGAGTATAGACTTTGGGGCAAAAAAAACAAAAAGATAGTGGGCAGGATGCTTGGTTATCAAGACGGAATGATACAAATCCAAGATGATAAAGGGATGGTTTTTTCTGAAGATATAAGAGACGTTAAAAAATATGAATTAAATCCTCAATATACAGCCTATTTTGGATATGGCCGTTCTCTGCTATTTCTTCCTACTGGATTTGGTATGGAAAAAGGAGAGAAGCAGTACAGAAACATCGGACTAGGAATCAATATCGTATCAGTTGGCTTTTCGGATCATATATCAGCTGGCTTTGGTTTGGTTTCAATTCTGCCTTATGCAGATATTAAATTTGCTCAGGACCTTGGTAATTATATTCATGTTAGTGTTGGTGCTTTTGCTTTTGTTCCATTTTCTGCAGGTTTTCATGGTTCAATTTCGGTCGGTACCCCAGATTATTTTTTGAATTTGAGTTTTTTGAGAAATGATGACTTTGAGAGTCAATATTCAGACAGTGATTTTGATAGTTTTGGTGTGGGTGCATCCTTAAGAGTAGGCCGGAGGTCAAGGGTTTTTGCCGAGTTCAATATTATGTCAGCTCCAGCATCAAGATATGGATATGACTCATTTTATGACTATGGATACGGTAATTCATTTAGTTGGGGGTATGGATGGTTTGGAAGAAAACAAAAATTTGAAACAGGGTTCATGGAAATTGGGCCAATTTACGGTTATAACTGCAACACAAATACATGTCGTCAATCATATCATCATATACCTATCCCTTATTTCGCCTTTAGTTATAATTTTTGACAAGTGTTGCTTAAATTATTTTTGGAGTTATTTATTGTTTTTTTCAGAATCCAAACGGCTTTTCAACCATTTTTGATTTTCGCCTTCTAGTATTTTTTCTATATTCTCGACAAAAACCTGAAAACCATTTTGACCATTATAGGGGGCTGTTTTTGTGGAATAAAATAATTTTTCCCGTTTCAACGCTTCGGCAGTAATCCGGTATTCTGTCCAGTTTTCGTGGTACCTATTTAATGCAAGCAAGCCTTGTGAAATAGCAACTATTGCTCCTAGTGCCCCTACCGAAATAGTAATCACGATTCCAATTTTTTCACTATAACCAGATAATAATGGAATTAATATAGCGGCAACTAAACTAATGATGCGTAATATTTTATAGCGTGTTTGATTAAAAGCGGCTTTATTGCCCAACCATTTGATTTGGTCATCAACGCGTTCAGTTAAGTATGCTTTTTCGTCCATTGTATTAGAATTAAATGGTAAAGAATCGATTTAGCTTCGGTAAAATTACTCCTTGCCTCTTTTTATTTGGTATTTTTTTGAAAAAAAGCTGAAAATCTTTGATGAGAGGGTTAAATCTCTAATTGTCACTACATTTGGCAAAATTTCACAATTATTAGTTAATAAAATTGGCCAAAAATGAAAACGTTGCATGACCATTTATACCAAAGTAAAGTTACCTCAGAACCTAAACGGATACTAGCAATGGATGGTGGAGGGATACGAGGGGCTCTCACTTTGGGAATACTCAAAACTGTTGAAGACAAGCTCCGAATTCGACATGGCAACAGTCCTGATTTTCGTTTATGCCACTATTTTGACCTTATTGGCGGCACAAGTACAGGTTCAATCATTGCAACATTGCTGGCAATTGGAAAAAGCGTTGATGAAATCCAGGCGATGTACCAAGATTTGGGTGGCAGGGTGTTCAGTAAGTCTCGGCTATTATCGTTGCTGCGCCCCGGTAAGTTTGATGTTGCCGAACTTGAAAAACTGCTTGAGGAGCAACTTGGGCAGGAAACACTCGGAAGCGACAAACTTCTAACTGGTCTTTGCATCGTAGCCAAGCGTGCGGATACTGGAGGTACTTGGGCTTTTCTTAATCATCCTGATGGAAAATATTTTGATGACAACAAGGGAATATTATTGAGAAGTGCAGTCAGGGCGAGTAGTGCTGCTCCTACCTATTTTGATGCGGAGGCTTTCGATGTAGGCAATGGACAAATTGGGGCTTTCGTGGATGGCGGAGTGAGTATGCACAACAACCCTGCACTCTTACTTTTCTTGATAGCAACGCTAAAAGGCTTCCCTTACAGATGGAAAACTGGGGCAGAAATGATTGAATTGGTGTCGGTAGGAACTGGCTTTGCAAAAGTACGGCGGAGGGTAGATGAATGCGTAGGCATTCCAGGTGTCAAATGGGCACCGGTAGTGCCTGCGATGCTCATGGATGATGCTGACATGCACAACCAATTGCTGCTCCAATACATGTCAACTTCTCCGACCGCTAAGGCAATAAATTCAGAAATTGGTGACTTAAGTGAAGACCTGCTGACCTCGACTCCATTATTTCATTATGTTCGTTATGATGTTCCATTGGAACAGAATTATCTTAATGAGCTGGGTTTCCCAAAAGTGGTCGCTGAAAAAATAAGGGAAATGTCAGATTCAAAAAATAAGGAAGTGCTAAGAGATATAGGTATTGAAGCTGGTAAAAGAATTGTAAAAGACGAGCATTTTCCAGCCGTTTTTAATGTATAATACATGGTTGCATTTTGCCAAACTATTCTAATTGGAATTAGAGGGACTCGTGGATGATTTTTGTGGCTAAATATTTAATCTGCCTGCGCAAAATATTAAATCCAAAATGCTGAGATTTTGGATAAATCCAAGTCTATCTTCAAACACTTGTGGATATCTAACTGATTCTTTTTCAGTGCGTTGTGATGAATTCTTTTGTTCAAAATTATTTCTTAAATCTGTTTTGCCCTCAGGTAAAACCTCATATTGTTCGGTAAGTAATATTGGCGTGTTCAATTTTAATATTTTCATTGAAACCATTAATAAATCATAGTTCCAATCCCATAAGAATTCATATTTTTTCTTCGTAAAAAATGGCGCATATAGTTCCGAATAATGTTCAAAAAACGGCGAATTGCCATATGCGGTGCATATGGCCCTCCAATGTCGAATTTGCCAAGGTTCGTCATAAGCAATCCGTACATCCCTAATACCCTGTTGTTGGTTTTTACCCTTCCGCAATGGCACAGACAACCTATGCGGTCCGTTTACGGCTGCAATAATGCAGCGATTGCGATAGCTTCCTTTTACATAATGCTCATTCTGTTCCAAATATACTTTAGAAGCATTGGCCACCGCTTTAAACCACATGACTGGTGGACAATAAAACAAAGGTAAAACGATTACAGGTTGGTCCATTTATACAGTTACGAAATCTTTTCTGAGTATCTCTGCTTTTCCATTTAGGTGGAAAACCCCATAATATCGTGCACCAAGCTCATTGCCAGTTTTGCCAATGGAATGCAGCGCAAATTTGTCCTCTTTTGGCAGTACAGATTGCTGTCTTTGATGATGGTGCAACTGCTCATAAGTTTCATAGTCCAGTGCACGGCGGTTTTCCAATTTGTTGGACAAATCAAAATTGTTCGCTACCTTCTGCCAATCTCGCTGAACAATCCCCTCAAAAACTTTGGATTTGGAACCACTGCCGTATGCCACGAATCCAATTTTTTTACCTCCCAACTTGCTGTTTTCCAAAGCATCAAAATACAAAGTGCTCATCAAAGCCATGAAGACGGAGCCAGTGTACAGGTTGCCGATTTGGCTGCTGGCTCGCTGTGCTTTCTCCAGTTTTTTATTGACAAACGCTTGATATTCAGGTGATTTTGAAATAGTCTTGGCATCAAACTCTCCATCCCATTTACCTTTGGCAATCATTTCCTTGGCGAACTCCTCAACATAAATCCGCTTGGCGTGGAAAGAGTAGGGGAGGTGGAAGGCCATGCGTTCCCAGCGGTCGCTAAGGGCAGTTTCGGTAGCACCTGAAACTTGGCGGAAATGCTCCAATGCCTCCGTCATCCGATATTGGTAGCACTGGTTGGAAAAAGGGCCGTCAAACACTGGCGTCTCAGAAAACTGCTTGCGGCGAGGCTTATAAAAATCATGCACGCTTTCCATGGCAACGCCAAATTGTCGGGTCAGCACCAGCAACCTTGGATTCCATTTCACCAAAACAGCCACTGCGCCAGCGCCTTGCGTGTACTCGCCTGTGGAGTCGCTTTCATATTTGGCGAAGTCGCTAGCGACCACGATGGCGATGCGCTCCTTGTCACCTGCCACCCAGTCGAGGCAATTTTCGAGGGCATCCGTGGCACCAATGCAGGCAAAGGTCATGTCCACCACATCGCAGTGGCGGAAGCTGCCGCCGAGACGCTGCTGCACCATTTCCACGGCATAAGTGGCGGTGGGTTTTGCGCCATCCAAAGCACTTTCGGTGCCTAGGTAAATCCTGCCAATTTGCTCTGGTCTTAGCCCATTTTTTTCCATCAATTCGCTGATTGCCTCCGCTGCCATTGTGGCGGCATCCTCATGCACATCGGGGAAAGCCATTTTCAGCAAGCCGAGTCCATGGGCCAATTTTTCATACTGGATGCCACGGGCTTCCGCCAAATCACGGATGTCGAGGTAGAGGGAAGGCACGTAAGTGGCCATGTCATCAATGCCAACGGGCAAGTTTCTTTTTGCCATTTTTTTATGAATAAAAGATGAGTATTGATTGATGAATCAGGCAATAAGGGCTACTACACAATAATCTGGCTGTGGTTCATTCAATCAGGCAAGGCCGCAAAGATAGCCATTGCACCGAGTTAACAAAGGAATGAAAGAAGGGTTTTAAAAAACAGAAGCCCCCACCGAAAAACGGTGGGGGCTTCCTATCTTAAACATTTCACAGTTCATTTAGCAAATCCACAGTCACCGACTGCGAACTGCTAACTGGCGAACTGCCAACTTTTTTACATCATGCCGCCCATGCCGCCGCCTGGAGGCATGTGTGCGTGTGGGGCTTCCTTCT
Source organism: Bacteroidota bacterium (assembly GCA_016124585.1). Taxonomy (GTDB): domain Bacteria; phylum Bacteroidota; class Bacteroidia; order Chitinophagales; family Saprospiraceae; genus UBA6168. The sequence goes on from WGNL01000025.1 coordinate 22,261, forward strand.
CAGGCTTGTCGTTGATGACGCATTCGGTCATCAAGACCATACCTGCGATGGATGCAGCATTTTCAAGGGCTACACGGGTCACCTTCGTTGGGTCGATGACGCCGGCTTTTTTCAAATCCTCGTAAACGTCAGTGCGGGCGTTGTAGCCGATAGCACCTTTGCTTTCAGCTACTTTTTGGAAAACAACAGAGCCTTCTTGGCCTGCATTTTCAGCAATTACACGAACTGGAGCTTCCAAAGCCTTGCGAACGATAGCGATTCCAATGGTCTCGTCGTCGTTTTTGCCTTTCACACCATCCAAATTTTTGATAGTGCGAACTAATGCAACACCTCCACCTGCTACGATACCTTCTTCGATAGCGGCACGGGTGGCGTGGAGGGCGTCGTCCACACGGTCTTTTTTCTCCTTCATTTCCACTTCCGTTGGCGCACCAACGTTTAGGACTGCCACACCACCTGCCAATTTGGCGAGGCGCTCTTGCAGTTTCTCTTTGTCGTAGTCAGAAGTAGTGGTTTCGATTTGCGACTTAATCATCGCTACACGAGCATCGATGTCTTTTTTCTTGCCCTTGCCGTTCACGATAGTCGTGTTGTCTTTGTCAACCGTGATTTTTTCGCAAGAACCGAGGTCAGTCATTTGCGCTTTTTCCAGCGTGAAGCCTTTTTCTTCGGAAATCACTTGGCCACCTGTCAGGATGGCGATGTCTTCCAACATGGCTTTGCGGCGGTCACCGAAACCAGGAGCTTTGACTGCTACGATTTTCAATCCACCACGAAGGCGGTTAACGACGAGAACGCCCAATGCTTGACTTTCAACGTCTTCTGCGATGATGAGCAACGGACGACCAGAACCAGCAGCTTTCTCCAAAATTGGAAGCATCTCCTGCAAGTTGCTGATTTTTTTGTCGTGGATGAGGATGAGTGGGTTTTCGTACTCCGTTGTCATGTTCTCCGTGTTGGTCACGAAGTAAGGAGACAAATAACCACGGTCGAACTGCATACCGAGCACTTCCTCTACGTAGGTGTCCGTACCTTTTGCCTCTTCAACAGTGATAACGCCATCCTTGCTAACACGCTTCATGGCATCAGCGATGAGCGTACCGATTTCGTCGTCGTTGTTAGCAGAAATAGCAGCTACTTGCTGGATTTTCTTGAAATCGTCACCGATTTTTTCAGACTGTTTTTTTAAGTCTTCAACGACAACTTTCACTGCTTGGTCAATGCCACGCTTGAGGTCCATTGGGTTTGCGCCAGCAGCCACGTTTTTGAGGCCAGCTGTAATCATTGCTTGGGCTAAAACGGTTGCAGTAGTAGTACCGTCACCAGCCAAATCACTAGTTTTGGAGGCTACTTCCTTCACCATTTGAGCGCCCATGTTTTCAACTGCGTCTTCCAGTTCAACTTCTTTAGCCACGGAAACACCGTCCTTTGTTACGGAAGGAGCGCCGAAGCTTTTCTGGATAACTACGTTGCGACCACGTGGGCCGAGGGTTACTTTCACGGCATTTGCCAATGCGTCAACGCCATTTTTGAGTTTCTCTCTGGCGTCCCTATTAAATGAAATTTCTTTTGACATAATCTAAAGATTGTTGGATTGTTATATTGTTGAATTGTTGGGCTTGGCTATTTGCCCTGATGATTTGATTTTGAATCAAACGACGTAAAATCGTGAATCCAAAATCGTAATTCGTAACTCAAATTACTTGTCCATCACCACGAGGATGTCATCCTCACGCATAATGAGGTAATCAACGCCATCGTAGTTCATTTCTTGGCCAGCGTACTTACCGTAAAGCACGATGTCGCCTTTTTTCACGGTCATTTTCTTATCGTCCTTGCCGGGACCAACGGCAACGATTTCGCCACGCTGTGGCTTTTCTTTGGCGGTGTCAGGGATGATGATGCCCCCTTTTGTTTTCTCTTCTGCGGGTGCTGGTTTCACCACAACCCTGTCATTGATAGGCTTAAACTTCATAGTAATTAACTGTTTTGAATGTTGAATTTATTTATTGTTGGAATTTTCATCCAGAATGACTTTCAAACCAAACAAGATTTGTCAGCTAGGATAAATATTCTCGTTTGACAACCGCACCTATCAGGGATTGTGCCATTGGAGAAAATGTGACGAACTGTCATTATTTTGGCAGGTATTGTAAATTATGGCGTGTCAATTTGGCAAAAAATATTCTCGACTGGTAGATTGGTTCAAAGGTTTGTGGCGCCTGTTTCACAATGGTACATCTTAAAAATTCAGCAATCCATAACTTTGCCCTATGATTGAAGTATCCAGTAAAAAAGACATTCGCCAATTGTCAAAAGATGAACTTTTGGCAGCTTTCATTGAAAAGGGCGAGCCAAAGTTTCGGGCGAACCAAGTTTGGGAGTGGCTTTGGAAAAAAGGTGCCCATAGTTTTGAGCAGATGACCAATCTAAGCAAGCCGCTACGGGAGTGGTTGGATGCCAATTTTGTCATCCGTTTCATTGTAGAAGACAAGGTGCAAAACAGCAATGATGGCACCATCAAGACCCGCTTCCGACTGCACGATGGCCACCTTATCGAATCAGTGCTGATACCAGTGCCAGACGACCGTCGGTTTACGGTTTGCGTAAGCAGCCAAGTTGGGTGCAGCCTTACTTGTGCTTTTTGTGCTACCGGGCAAATGAAGCGGGTGCGAAACCTTGATGCCGCAGAAATTTATGACCAAGTGCTGCTGGTGAACCGCCAATGTGAGGCGGCTTTCGGCCATCCGTTGACCAACATCGTTTACATGGGCATGGGCGAGCCGCTGTTGGCCTATCGTCCTGTGATGGAGAGTATTGAAAAAATCACTTCGCCTGAAGGCTTGGGTATGTCGCCGAAACGAATCACGGTGAGTACGGCGGGCATTGCGAAGATGATAAAACAGCTCGCTGATGACAATGCAAAAATAAATCTCGCCCTTAGCCTGCATGCCCCTACTGATGAAAAAAGGAATGAAATAATGCCCATCAACGAAGCCAACAACTTGGAAGTTTTGATGGATGCGTTGCATTATTTTTATAAACAGACTGGAAATCGCCTCAGTTACGAATACATTGCTTTCAACGATTTCAATGAAAGCTACGATGACGCTGTTGCACTGCTCCGGCTTTGCCAGCGCTTCCCGGTACGAGTGAATATCATTGAGTATAACCCAGTATCGGGATTGGATTTTGTGAAGGCAAACGAAGACAAGATTGACCGATTTGCCAGATTTCTAAGTAATAATGGCGTGATGACCACTGTACGCCGAAGTCGTGGTAAAGATATTGATGCTGCCTGCGGGCAATTGGCAAACAAGGATTGATTTTCATGTCAAGTTTTGTTCGGTTTTTCAGAAAGTGAAAAATTGCGTTAGATTTGGGTTTTTGCAGATTTGTTGCTTTCGTTGCGACAAAAATCGTTTTGCATTTACCAAAACTTCCCACCATGAAAACTTTGGAAACCATTCAAAATGAGCTTCGTGACCTGATTGCCCAAGGTATCGACCTCACCTTGGCAGCACTAAAAAAAACTTTGATTCCTGGCACCGACCGCCACAATGACTTAATACTGCTGGAAGGGCGTTACCAAGATGTCAGCAGGCAACTACTGCAAGGCATCATCGCCAATGAGGAGGCGACCTTGGAATTCAACAAAATCCGCAAAGAACTGCTGGACTTCATCAATGGGCTCAAAGAATCGGATATCCCAGGCATGGTTGCTGCCTCAACGGAAAGTGGTATTTCAGATGTTTACAATGGGGAAGTCATTTATCGCATTCCCAAGAAAATGCAGTTGGGAATTGAATCTGAATGCATCGTTAGGTTGGCTTTTGACAGGAAAGTGATTCTCCATGATTTTGAAATACATGTTGGAGATGTGATGAAAGACCTCCGTATTTCAGATGTGATGGGTGTCGAACTCCTCGACCCCAACGCCGACAAGGCGTTCACCATTACCACCTTGAACGACACAGTGCAATTTGTGGAAAAAGACCTTGTGACGGAATGGATTTTCTGCGTGACGCCATTGAAAGCAGGTGAATTCCCTTTGGTCTTGAAAATTTCCATCATCGAAATCATCAACGGCATAGAGCGCAAGCGCAACGAGGTTTTGAAAGAGCAAGTGCAGATAGTTACAGAAAAACCAGCGGATGCCACCCCCGATTTTGTAAGTGCGGGATATTCTTGGCACGTCACCAATTCAGAAGAGCAGCGAGCAGTACCCCTTGATGGCGTTAAGGGAATTGAGCCTCAACCAAATATTCCAGCGCCAGCGCCGCCTAGTCCATCCGTTCCACCACCATCACCAGTTCCAATGCCGCAAGCGCCCAATGCCAGCAAGGCACTTGGCCTTGGGTTCATTGGTAGAGTTGCCGCAGCTGTAGTAGTTTTAGTGATTGGTAGTATCGCCTTGAGGCCGTATATTTTTGATACAAATCCTGATATTAATTCGGATGTTGTAGATAATAGCCCTGCTGGTAAATTGAGAAAATTGAGAAGCAATCCCAGCCGAGCGGATTTGGAGGCATTTATTCGGGAAAACCCTACCGCAGCGGAGGCTACTACTGCAATGATGCTCTTGGACAGTTTGGAAGATGCAGCATGGCAATCTGCATTGGCCTCAAATGAGTCCGAGAAGGTAATGGATTATTTGAACGAATATCCTTTGGGAAAACATGCCTCTGAAGCGGCTCAATGGTTGGATGCGACAAATCGTGGGGAGGAGGATGTTGCGACAGTAGATTCAACGGCAGTCATTGAGGTAGTCCCAGATGAAGATCCCCATACCCCCAAACCAGCCAGACCAAATGTTCAAAAACAAAAGCCTAAGATAGCTCCAAAACCGACTTCTCCGAATACATCTACAAAGCCACCAGTCACAAAACCACCCGTTGAAAAGCCAAAAACAGACCCTGTCAAACCTGCCCCAGAAGACCCGAACAAACCAGTTCCGATGGTCTCAGCAGCCCGAAGGCCGGTTTTCAAAAAATGCAACAACTCCAATAAAGAGAAGGAGGAAAAATGTACGGAAGAAAAGATTTATCTATACTTGAAAAATGGTTTTTCATACCCGCAACAGGCAATGGACCAATCCATTGAAGGGACAGTTGTTGTCAGCTTTGTGGTAGAGCGAAATGGTTCCATTACGGAAGTGAAAGCGCTCAATGACATTGGAGGCGGGTGTGCAAAAGAGGCAGTGCGTTTAATAAAAACTTTACCCAAATTCAAGCCTGGACTGAACGGGAATGGAGAGCCAATTCGGGTGCAATACACACAGCCAGTGCGATTTAGCTTGCGATAAATTAGGTGACCGACGTAGTTTTGTGAGTCTTAATCTTTCGTAAAACGAAAATATTTTCATGACAGAAATTCTCGACGATAAACTCCAAATACTGCGTTCTCATATCGATGAAATCGCAAAAGACCTGCACGATTTGACGGTGGATATTGGACACCATGAACTCAGGCAAACCGTCAGTGAACTGCGGAACCGTATCAACGAACCATTCATGTTTGTCATAGTTGGCGAGGTGAAAGCAGGGAAAAGTAGTTTCGTAAATGCTTTATTGTCAACGGGAAAAGAAGTGTGCAAAGTTGCGCCACAGCCCATGACGGATACCATTCAGCAAGTCATTTGGGGGGAAAAGGAGCAGGTCATCAACATCAATCCCTATCTAAAAAAAATCACGCATCCCGTCGAAATATTGAAAGAAATCGCCATTGTTGACACGCCCGGCACGAACACAATTGTGGAACACCACCAAGAAATCACGGAGCGCTTCATCCCTTCCAGTGACCTTATCGTTTTTGTTTTTGAAGCAAAAAATCCATATCGCCAGTCTGCTTGGGAGTTTTTTGATTTCATCAACTCAGAGTGGCGGCGCAAAGTCATTTTTGTGCTTCAACAAAAGGATTTGATGGCTGCTGAGGATTTGCCCGTTAACGTTCAAGGTGTTTTCCAACATGCCATGAAAAAAGGCATTGAAGCACCGCACGTTTTTGCGGTCTCTGCCAAAATGGAACAGGAGGGCAATCATTCGGAAAGCGGCTTTCTACCCTTACGGGAGTATATCCGGGAAAATATTACGGGAGGCAAAGCTCCTGCCCTGAAGTTGGAGAATAACATCAACACCTGCCGGAACCTGAACGAGCGCATTGGCAAGGGAATCAATGACCGTCGGAAACAATGGGAGGCTGACCGTAAATTTCGACTAGATGTTTCAGAAACCCTTGAAAAACAGGAAGGTAAATCCCTTCGGCAAGTAGATATGCTGGTGGAAAACTTGCTGGCTGGTTATGACCGTATCACCCTGCAAAAAGAAGAAGAACTGGTGGAAGGACTCAGTTTTTTCAGCATATTGAAACGCAGTATCGCAGGGATTTTCAACAAAAAAGCAGGAGCGCAGGAGTGGTTGGAAGGGCTAGCAAAGGAACTCGACCAGCAGCTCCACCTCGAACTCCAAAACAAGCTCAACGATAACGTGGCCGATCTCGCCGACAGTATTCAGCAGATGGCAAAAAGCATTGACCAGAAAATCCACAACAGCGAAACCATCCTTCGCAACAACCACGATATTTTCAGCGACATTGCCGAAAGGCGGGCCACGGTGATGGGGGATTTGCAGGAGACTTTTACCAAATTCCTCAATCGACCTGAGAATTTTAGCGCTGACCAGCTTTTCCCAGATAAAAAACCAGGAACTGCCAGCATCGCTACTGGCAGTGGTTTGGCTGTCGTGGGAATCATCATTGCTGCGGTAACCAAAGTGGCTGTTTTTGATATAACGGGTGGCGTACTGACAGCAATCGGAGTGCTGTTCGCAGGCTTCACTTCCGCCGCTAAAAAGCGTAAAATTGTGGATGGTTTCAAAAGAGAAGTCGAGAAAGGTAGGACACAGTTACAGGAAGAGCTTTCCACCAAATTGCGCAGCTATGTGACGAATATCAAACTGAAAATTGACGCCAATTTTGAGGATTTTGATGCGATGCTGGACAGAGAAGAAATTCAGGTGACAACACTAGAGGAAAGGCAAGGGGGGATTGAGGGAAGGTTAATAAATGTAGAAAATGAATTGAAAACGGTATAAAGTCATATCTATGAAAACACACTTTTGCTATTTACTTGTAGTTATGGTATTTTTTATTGCTTGTCACGCTGACCCAGGCATAATATCAGATGATGATATGACGCCTATACTACCCGCAGCGCCATTGGAATGTGATTCATTGTTTGCACCCAATAATGTTTTTCCAGAAAACATTGGCAATTTCTTGGTATTTGTGGATTCAATCGGTAATGAATTTGATACCCTTCAATGCGTTAAAAATGAAGCATTTACCAAAAAGATAGTCGAAGAAAACAGTCCAAGCCATATGCAATATTGCCTGGAAAATTACACTATAGCATATAGCACTAATTGGCTTCAGACCGATTTTTATTCATTGGAAATAAATTTTAATAAAGCCATCACCGAAACATACACAGCACAATCAGTCCCCTTCAATGATTTTTATTCTAACTTTCGAATATCAGATGAAACCTCTTCTACTATTTATGATTCACTTTTAATAAATGGCATATTATTTCAAAACGTAATGCTATTTAATTGTAATTCTAATAAACCATGCACATTTGTGGAAGCAATTGCAGCAATTAAAGGGGTTGGATTAATTGCATACAAACGGCAGGATAAATGGTGGACAAAAATATAGAGGCAAAGCTTATGGAGACTATTGTTGGAAATGACATAGAAAATGCAGTAAAAATATTGAAAGCGGGCCATCCTGTCGCCATTCCTACCGAAACCGTGTACGGTCTTGCCGCCAATGCCTTGAGCTCTGATGCCGTCCTTAATATCTTCAAGGCAAAGAACCGTCCGCATTTCAATCCACTCATCATACACCTGCCAGACTGGGATTCCGTGCGGAAATATGTGACTGAAATCCCCAATGAAGCTGAAGTGTTGGCTCAAAAATTCTCCCCAGGGCCACTCACATTTTTGCTTGAAAAAAAAAACATCATTCCAGATTTGGTAACAGCGGGTAGTTCAAAAGTAGCTGTGCGGATTCCGGCACATCCATTGACTAGGCAACTTTTGCACTTACTTGACTTCCCCATCGCAGCGCCATCTGCCAATCCATTTGGCTACGTTAGCCCGACCACGGCGCAGCATGTTTTGGAGGGGCTGAACGGGGAAATCCCGTATATTTTAGATGGTGGGCCTTGTCAGGTTGGGTTAGAATCCACCATCGTTGACTTTGATAATCAGCAAGTTATCATCCGCAGAAAGGGTGGGATAGCGGTGGAAGCCATTGAGGAAGCCATTGGGAAAAAAGTCTTGATACAAACGGGCGTGGAAGAACATCCCGTCGCACCCGGGCAGTTGAAAAGCCATTATGCTACCACTACGCCGCTTTACGTGAATTGGTCGGAAGATATGGTCGCCCAATTTTCACCCCAAAAAATAGCGGTGATTACCTTCGGAAAAAACATTGAGGACGTGACTGCTGAACATCGTTTTCAACTTTCTGCCAACGCTGATTTTGAAGAAGCTGCCAAAAATCTTTTTGCCACCATGCGGAAAGCAGATGTTTGCGGAGCGACAATAATTCTCACCCGATTTTTGCCAGAAGAAGGCTTGGGTATGGCGATCAATGACCGATTAAGGAGGGCAGTTCACGATTCGAAGGATTGAGGAAATCCAAATCCCATTGTTTTCAATGAAAGGCGGTATTTATTAAAAGTATACTTTGCATACAGCTTCTCAGAAAATCTGTGGAACAAAAAACAATTGCATATAGCTTTTTTGAGATTCAAAAATTCAATTTACACTTGCAGATAGGTTCTCAGACTGTCAAAATCGCTGTATGATTTTTCATACAGCTCCTCACAATTTCTAAAAGGCAGTTGACAAAATATTATTTGTAATTTGGTAGACTTTTGGGCAATTGATTTTTTTTTGCCTTTTTTCGGCAAAATGGGCAGCACTGAAGAAATTTGAAGCACCATCTTTTCAAATTTTCAATTCTTGGCACAATTCCACCAGCACTCCATTTGCTGATTTAGGATGGATGAAACAAACCAGTTTATTATCTGCTCCCCGCTTTGGCTCCTTGTTCAGTAAGGTAAATCCTTCCGCCCCCAATCGCTGCATTTCTGCCAAAATGTCATCCACCTCAAAGGCGACATGGTGTATGCCTTCCCCCCGTTTCTCAATGAATTTTGCAATGGCGCTATTAGGTGAAGTGGCTTCCAACAGTTCCACTTTTGCTTCGCCCATTTTAAAAAAAGAAGTGACGACATGCTCGGAAGCCACTTCTTCAGCCTTGTAGGGAGGTGTGCCAAGCAAAGTCGTGTAGAGTTCATTGGCTGCTTTCAGGTCTTTCACCGCAATGCCAATATGTTCCAGATTTTTAATCATGATGAAATTGATTTTGGGCGGAAAGGTAAAATTTCCGAAAAACAAAAAGCGGATGACCGAAGCCATCCGCCTGAATTAGTATGAAATTTATAGACACGTTAGTTTTGTAGGATTCTAGTTTTTTATCCGGTTCTTCTCATCTTCCAAACCAGTGCTGCGTCTGCGGGCAGCTTTGACCTGTTCATTTCCAAAGCGATAGGAGAAGTTTGCCCGGAATCTGCGGCTGTCACCACGACCATCAACTGTCATGTACAATTGGCCGAAATTGCTGACACCCCTCCATTTTTGGGTGTAGAAAATATCGTTTACAGACAGCTTTAAAGTAGCTTTTCCTTTCAACAGCTTTTTTGAAATACCTGCGTCGATTGCCCACATTGGGTCCATTTTGAAAGTGCCACCCCAGATGCTCGGAGAATTGTACCAGCCGGATACTTCCATATTGAAGTCCTTCGGCAAGGTGAACGTGTGTTGCATGTACCCATTGAAGGCATTCACATTAGCATCCACTACTTTTCCATCGCCAAAGTCTGCGCTGATGTCCGTGTGGTAACCGTTCAGGTTGACATAAGCATTCCACCATTTTGCAATTGGAACAGGTGAGCCGATATTGATGCTGTAGTTATTTTGCTCTGCAAGGTTTTCCCAAGTCACAAATGCAGCGGTAGGGTTTACGTCCGAAATATCCACAAGCCGCTCGATAAGGTCAGACGTGTGGCTGAAACTCAACGACGTGCTGACCATTTGCATGAAAGTGTAGCTCAGCGAAATGTTGTTGGAATATTGCGGATTTAGGAAGGGGTTGCCTTTTTGAAAGGTCAATTCATCCAAACGGTATTCAAACGGATTGAGGTCCTGGTAGCTTGGGCGGTCGAGTCGGCGGCTGAAATTGAGGCCAAAACTGTGTTTTTCGCTCAAATTGTACGACACGCCGCCAGAAGGGAACAGGTTGAAATAATCCCGTTTCACGTTTTTGTCGTTCACGGGTTTCAGGGCAGTCAAGTCTCCTTCAGAGTTTGTTTGCTCGGCACGGAGGCCTAATTGCATGCTCCATTTTCCAAATTGGCGGGAATAGGTAGTGTATGCCGCATTTACATTTTCAGTGTAGGTATAAAAGTTGGTGCGGTCAATGTCCACTTCGTCATTGCCTTCCACAATATTGTAGAAGTTGAAATCATTGTCGGTTTTTACATAGCTCAATTTGATGCCTGCGCCCAACTGACCTTTCAAGAATGGCCGCTCATGGTCTATTTTAAATGTATAAATGTCGATGCTCGTAGGTGAAACTGTGTGGTAATCATGCTCCTGAAGCAGTACGCTGCCATCGGCGCCGTCACCTAAATAGTAATGGTTGGGTTGAACTTGGTTGTTTTCGTTTCTGAAAAAGCCGTAGTCCGCGTCAATGTTCAGGATTTTACCCTTTGCATCATCAAATCGGTAGTTGAGGTTGAAATTGTAATTGCTTCGCTTACCATCCGTTGAGGTATTCGAGAACAATGTACTGTCAGGCTGTGTAGCGCCAATGGCGCTGATGGGGGTGCGGATGTGGCCCATGTCGTCCGATTTGTTTTCGTAGCCGTTCACCAAAAAGCCAATCGTGTTTTTTTCATTGATGAAAAAATCGTTGCCCAGCTTGAAATTGTTGGAACGCCAATGGTTGTCATTTTGGCCTTTTTGGTCTAGGCTAGTTCCATTTTGTTCCCGATAAAAATTCATGATTTCGAGCCACTCACCATCGTTGAAGCTGTAGCTGCCGAAGGTATTCATGAGTTTATTACGGTAATTGCCACTTACGGAACCTTCGTAGTTGTGCCGACGGCCAACTGCATAGCCCAAGTTCACATTGCCGTTGCCTCCCAGTCGCTTATCTTTTTTCATGCGGATATTGATGATCCCTGCATTGCCTTCTGCATCCCAGCGGGCACTAGGGTTCGTGATGATTTCAATCGTGGCAATATCAGTGCTTTGAATTGTTTTAAGGTAGGCAGCAAGGTCATTTGCACTGAGTTGCGTTGGCTTTCCATCAATATAAACTCGAACGCCGCCCTTGCCACTCATGATGATATTGTCATTGTTGTCCACGACCACACCTGGCGATTTGCGGAGCAATTCCATGGCATTGTTCCCTGTGGCGTTGATACTACCTTCTACATTGAAAACAGTCTTGTCAGGGTGGACTTCCACGAGCGGCTTCTTACTTTTCACGGTCACTTCGGCTAGTTCCACACCCTTATTTGACATTTTTATATCCGGGATGACTAGGTTTTGGCCAGTGGTCAGTTCGAATACTTGCGAGTTGTAATCAGAAAGCCCTACGAAACTAATGTTTAGCCAGTATTTTCCAGCTCCGATGCTTTGCAGTTCGAAACTGCCATCTTCTGCCGTGTACTCTGCTTTTACAAGAGCACTATCTTGCACGGCATAGAGCAAAACATTGGCGAAGCTGATGGGTTGGTTATCGTTGCCAATTACTTTTCCTTTGATAATTCCAGTTTCCCGATTGGCATAATTTGCAGAAATAAAAGCAAAAGAAAACAGGAGGACTAGGAGTCCAGTTAGCTTTTTCATAAGTCGGTAAGATTGATTTTAGTGGCACTAATTGGTTGGTAGTCAAATAGTTAGTAGGCCATTTGACGGTTGCCAATCAGCAGTGTACAGTCGGTGAATTAAACTTGTTTAACTAAAAATGATGATGTGGCAAAAGTGGGCTTACCCTTAGTTAAATGCCATATTTTTTCGATGAAAAACTTAATTTCTTAGGGCAAACGCCATTTTCAACGTTTTTCTTTAGCTTTTTTGCCGATGAAAATTCGATTTTAGCCTTTTTTGAGTACGCCGAGCATTTCTGTTTCGACCCGGTTTTTATCTTCTATTAATTCAAAAAAGCCTTCCAAATAATTAATCATTTCCGTTTTTGTTTCCATGTCAAGTCTATCAAAATCGTCAATGGTTGAAATGATTGCTTCCTTTTTTGATTTGAAATAACTGAAAATGACCCTTAGTTCCTCATAGCTTTTGGCATTTCCAAGGAACACCCGGTCAAGCACCGTTTTTTGACCTAACGCTGCATTTGCCCTTGCATAGGGTGCGGCTACCAATCCAGCATAGTCAAAATCATAAGGTACTGGCACTATTTGCCCATCCTCCTGCTGAATCAGTTCCGTATTTCGGGCCATCATGTAGCTCCAATCTGCATTCCCTACCATGTATTGAAACACGGACATGATTTTTTCTTGGTTAAGGTGCAGCGAGTCCAGTTGAATAATTTTTCTGCTCATGGTGTGGCAGTTGTTTCGAGCTGCCATGCTTTCAGCATCTTCAATGATGATACCCAATTGGGTAGTTTTTTTGAAAGACTTGCCTGTATTCCGATAAGTGATTTCTGCAAGGCTCGCCTTAAAGCTGTAGGGAGTAAGTAGACGAAACAGCTGATAAACCAGGTATTCACGTATGATATTGACCTCGCTGCCATCATTTTCCATACAGTGTGTCACTAGCTTGTACTCATTGAAACTTTCAAATCCATTGGCATTCAGCGAGTCTTTATGAAATTTCAATTTGAGCGGTGGAAACTCACAAATCATGCGTCGTGACTTACCTCTTGGGCGTAGCCTTACCGAGAATTTTGTACTGCTTTTCCTGCTGTGTTTTACCTCAAAAATCCCATCTTCATATTCTTTGTTGCGGATATTAGCTTTGATAGAATCAAAATTGGAGGTAATGTTAATCTCAGTTACCTTGTCAGCTGGTAATAGGTCAAAAAATACTTTTTTGTTATTTTTAACCTCAACTGCCATGGGTTGGCATTTGCTCAAAACTGGCAAACCCAACAAAAGCACCAAAAAGGTCAAAACCCTGAAAATAAAAGGCTGATTCTTGATAAGCTGCATTTCAGTTTGATTCGAAGGGAATGAAATTAATTATTTGAACACAAGGTTAACCAGCTTTTTGCTAGATTTATACTGAGAATCTTAAAAAATGGCAAATGAATATTTTAATTGCCGGAACTCCGTTTCTAAATTCATTGTAATCAGGACGGAACAATTTTTCGATTTGTTACTTTTAGTTTTGTTCGAATAAGTAGATTGCCCTGCCAGAGATAAAAAAGTAGATGCTTTTAGCCCTAAAACTTCCATCAAAGTAGGCTTACCCAATAGTTCATTTCCTGAAATTTGATATTTACCAGGCTGTTACGGCCGTTACTGCTAGGCATTTATATTGCCTGCGACTTTATTCTTTTCTCGTCGATTGAGGAGGGTAATGAGTAGTTGCGTGGTAAGAAGAATGCTGGTTTTGTTGAATTCACACTCTTTAGTTTTTTGAGTGAGGGTGATTCCTCATGCTTATCCAGCCCGTTTACTTATGCCTCGTTGCCAGTTTTCTTGGCAACGAGGCGGGCTTTTTTCACTTAAACTTTCCAGAATCGCAACAGTAGGATTTCCATTGCTAGTGCAATTAAGGCAATGATGATGCACCATTTCCAAAGTAACACCCCCTTACTACGGTCACTGACTACATTCTCCAAGCTGGCAGATGCATTATCTGTTAAAATGCTGATGTTTTTGCCAATTTTTTCTTGCAATGCAGTGCTATTAAGGTAGCTTAAATCTGATTCCCGTCGGTCAAAATTGAATGCAAATTTTGAAAGTGTGGAATCCGGGTTCAGGAACAAATCGTAGAAACCAGCATCAAAAATTTGGTTTTGAAGCCCGATAAAAACTTTTGAAGCAACAATCCTTTGCTGAGGAATAAACTCTTCCGATACTTTGCCATCCTTTGCTTCACCTCGCATTTTGTAAACACTTTCGCCGCCTCGCACCAGGTTGTCTGATTCAATACTCTCATCCCTACCAATGGTGTAGGCAATTGGACGCTTGCGGGCACTGGAGATGGCCATTTTGTAGAGCATTGGGATAAAAATCTCCCCACTGTTGGCAAGGTTATTTACATCAGGGTCAAGGGGTGCTGCGCAAAGATAAAGTATGCCCTGGCCGCTTTTGTACTTACCCAAAAATGTGCTGCCATCACGGTAAGTCAACAATTTTTCTTCGCCTCTGCTGGCTTGGGTGTTCAAATGATAGTTCCCTTTGGAAGTAGGCAGCTTTAAGTTTGCCGACTTGTTTTCAAATACATCCTTAAAGATGAATTCCTCCGTATTTACATCCGCAACGGTGCGCTCTTGTTGCTCGTAGGCTTGCAGTTCGTTGGCTGGGATTGAGTTCAAAAACTCGTTGTAAGTCGCTACATTCGAGGTGTTTGATGGGAACACGAGCACATTGCCACCATTGGTCACATATTGACGAAGCTCCAATGCCAAGCCACTTGAAATGCTGTTAACGCCATTAACCACAATCAACTGGTATTCAGGAAACTTGGAAAAGGTGATTTGACTGACAGATTGGTTGTCAACTTTGAAATAGCTGATACCTTTGAAGGCAGCTTCCAAGTAGGGACTTGGCATCAATTCGTTGATTACCAGCACATTAATTTGCTCTGCAACATTGTAAGTGAAATAATAATGGTCATCAAACTGAACTGGATAATCCGTCAGCGCCAGTTCTGCTTCGTGCCAACCTGGCTTTTGGATATTAATCACCACGGTGTCCAGCATGGAGCTACTTCCAGGTATGTTCAATTCGCCAACTGGTTTGGTTTCACCGTCGTATTTCACGGTGAGCCTTACGTTTTCAGCAGCATCAGTACTCCAGTTCTTCACTTTTACAATTAAGGAATTGGGTTGACTTAACATCTGCACGGGGGCTTCGAACCAAGCACTGTCAATGCTTACATTTTTCTCCTGAACTGCCTGCAACGGCACTAGGTTTACGCTCAAAACTGTGTCCTTGACATTTTCTAAATCACTTATATTTTTTTGAAAATCGGAAATTACGTAGCTGACCTTGTTGGCTCCAATTCCGCTCCCTAATGCCTGTTTTTGCCTAGCCAATATTTGAGAAATAGTATGAACCGCAGGTGAAATTTTGATTTCCTCTACCAATCCGATGGCCTCCTCTTTACTTACCAATCGTTGGTGTTTTCCTTCGAAATCATTCGTTAAAACCTGAAACCTATCATCAACTGCATAAGCAGAAATGATTTCTTTGGCTTTTTGCTTTGCTCGTTCCACCAAAGGGGCATCCTCACTCAAAGCGCTCATACTGAACGAGTTGTCCACAAAAACGCTCACAGCGTTTTCACCTTGTTTTACTTCTACATCTTTTGGGATAAACGGTTGCGCAAACGCAAAAACCAGCATAGCAACCGCCAAGCAACGGGCCAAAAGCACAAGCAAATTCCGGAGTTTGCGGCGGGAACTGGTCTCATCCTTTACTTCCTTCAGAAACCTGACATTGGTGAAGTACACCTTCTTGAATCGCCTGAAATAGAACAGGTGGATGATGATGGGGATGGCCAAAGCGCCTAATGCGAAGAGAAAACCAGGATATAAAAACTGCATGTCGGATGTTTGATGGGCTGCCAGTTTGCAGCCTCTGAATGTACGTTTTAAAACAGAAAATGTTGTATCTAAATTGGACTTACGTCAATATTCACGCATTGTAAGATTTTGAGGGACGAAGTTATTGCTATCGCCTGAGAAATGTTAAATTGGCGTGTCATTCTTTCCTTTTAACCTAAACCTTGGTTATGAAAAAACTATTCTACCTCTTGCCCATGTCCGTTATTTTTTTGCTCACGCAATGTATGCCCGCCAAGCGACTGCACCAAGCAGAAACCAATGCTGAAACAATCCGACTGTGGTATGAGGAAGGTTGGAACAAAGGAAACAATGAAGCACTTATTCCAAGGGTTTTTCATCCAGACTGGAGCGATGGCAACCCTTTGCAGCCAGAATCCAATCAAGGAATCGGAGGCATGTACGAACTTGTCAAATTTTACAAGCAAGCTTTTCCTGATGCACATTTTACTATCACTCATCTTTTTGCAGATGATACACATGCTGCCATTCGTTACGAAGTCGAAGCTACCCACATGGGCGATGCTTTTGGTGTGCCTGCTACTGGCAAGAAATTCACGTCAACAGGACAGGTGATTTATGAAATGCGGGATGGGAAAATATACCGGAGTTGGCAGGAACTTGATTTGATGGGCATCATGAATCAACTGAAGGATTGAAGTCAATATGAGTTTTTTGAAAAAATGGAACGCAAGACGATTTGGCAATGCGAAATCAGATTTGGCCAAAAACCAAAGTGTTTTTTCAAAACTTCATACCTGTCTCTAAGTGACTGGCGGTGGCGTTGCTTGGAAACTCCGCCAGTCAGGTAATTGGCTAAAACCATTTCAGAATTTACTGTTTGCCTGCTTTTTTTCAAAATTTCAATTACCCAATCAATATCTGCCGCCAAGTTCCCTTCCTTAAACGCCGGGCAGATAGATTTCCGAGCAATAAATGCTTGGTGGCAGACGACCATTCCCATTTTCAAACTTTTCCATGTCAGTTCGGAAGGTAATTTCTGCGTTGTCAATTCGGTCCGTGTTCCAAGAACATGGCGGGTAAAAGTAACTAGGTTGGTTTCACCGTAAAGCACATCAGTTTCTGAGCCATATTTCAACATCATTTTCTCGACAGTGTTAGCTTCTGGCAATTCATCGCCTGCATTCAGAAACCAAATGAAGTCACCTGTGGCCAAATGCAACCCTTTGTTCATCGCATCATAAAGCCCTTTGTCTCGTTCGCTCACCCATTTGAGGATTTTTGCATTCAGTAATTTTTCATTGGCTAATTCCACAAGGGCGATGGCTGTCAGGGTGTGGTCGGTAGAGCCGCCATCTACGATGATGTATTCGATATGGGGATAAGTTTGTGCAAGCACACTATTTGCCGTACCACGTAGGTAGTAGGCGCCATTGTAAACCACGGTGATGATGCTGATGAGTGGTGGACGTGCAATCATGGTGGCGAAGATAATTCGAATACTTGATGAATAGAGTTTGAAAAACAAGGCTTTAAAAACCAAAAAATGACTATTGGTTCTTCCTGTAGGTGACTGGATTCTGACCCAGTGCTTTTTTAAAGGCTTTGTTGAAGTAGGAAATATTGCTAAAGCCACTTTCGAAGCAGATTTCAGCGACCGATTTTTCGGTGGTTGCCAGCAAATTGGCAGCGTGGTTTACCCTGAAATGTGTCAATGCCTCAACAAAAGTCTGTCGAGCAATTTTCTTGAAGAATCGGCAGAATGAAGTGGGAGAAAGGTTGGCCACAGCTGCGATGGATTCCAATGGAACTTCAGTAGTGTAGTTTTCCGATAAAAAAGCATAGACTTTTCGGAATCGTTCTGTGTCCAAAGGCGTCGGCGGATGCTCCATAAAATGATAGTCGATGACAGAAACCTCCTTTGATTCAGAAATAATTAGCAGTAAATCAATGAGTTGCAGAAATTTTTGAGCAGGCTTTAGCTCAGTTTTCTGGTTCATCTTTTTTCCTAGCGCATCCCTTGTCTTCCCGAAAATATGGATACCATATTTCGCTTTTTCCAGCAGTTGGTTGACTTTGGCCATCTCCGGCATTTCCCAAAATTCATTTCCCACGAATTCCTTTTTGAACTGGATGACTACTTGTTCAGCTGCTTTGCTGTCATTAAGATAATCTGTACTAAGCCAAGTATGTGGCAAATTTGAGCCTAGCAGCACCAAATCGCCTGGCTCAAAACTGGAAACTTGCCTGCCGACCATTCGTTTTCCACGCCCCTTGATGATATAGGTTAGCTCAATTTCAGGATGAAAATGAAAAGGAGCATCGAACCGGGCTTGAACGAATCGCCGCCAAAGGAAGGAGGTGTTGGTATTCCCAGAAATTTGCTCAAATGTGGGTTTCATTCTTAATTAAAATTGCCTTAGATTTTAAATTTTGAAAAAGAATTGGACAATATTACATCATTTTTTGCAAAAAAAGAGGAAGTCCATTTCCATTAAATACCGTGACTTTGTTGCCCTGATTCTTGAGATTGTTTTGTTATTACTTTTTGGGCTTTGGTGTTTTAGTCAATATTGTAACACTCTAATTGAATTGTACAGATTTTCAAAAACCTAATCCGCAAAACCGCATTTAAAAACGTTTAACTAAATAGATTTTCAAAATCATTTTCTCAAACCTAACTTAAGATTGCATGAAACTAATTATTCAAAATTTCTTTCTGCTCCTTGGGCTGGCCTTCATGCCGGTACTTGCATTTAGTCAAAGGACTATTTCAGGAACTGTGACAGATGGCAGTTCAGGTGAGACGCTTATCGGTGCAAGCATTCTAGTTGTTGGCACCTCTACTGGTACCGTCTCCGATGTGGACGGCACCTACAGTTTATCAGTTCCGACAGAAGCGACGACACTTCGTTTCAGCTACACGGGTTACGAAACGGTGGATGTGGCAATTGGCGCTTCCAATACGTTAGATGTAAAAATGGCCGCAGGTACACTCCTAAACGAAGTCGTGGTGATTGGCTACGGGGAAGTTAAAAAGGAAGATGCAACTGGCTCAGTTACGGAAGTGAACTCCGATGTGTTCAATAGGGGCTCTATCACAGCGCCCCAGGAATTGTTGGCTGGTAAAGTAGCTGGCGTTCAAATCACGCCTAGTGCTGACCCAGGTGGTGGTGCACAAATCCGAATTCGTGGAGGGTCTTCTTTGAGTGCTTCAAATGACCCACTGATTGTCATCGATGGCATTCCCCTTGACAACGGCACCATTTCTGGTGCACGTAACGTTTTTGACTTTGTGAATCCAAACGATATTGAGACGTTTACCGTATTGAAAGATGCTTCCGCAACTGCAATTTATGGCAGCCGGGCGTCCAACGGCGTTATTATCATCACCACCAAAAAAGGCAAGCTTGGACAAAAAATGAAGGTGGAATACAACGGCAATATCTCCTTCAGCAATGCGCTTGAAACTGGCGATGTGCTAAATGCTAGCGAATATACCGACTTGATTAACAGCCGTTTCCCGGATGGCAATGCAGCTAGGGCTGCTCTCGGAAGTGCCAACACCAACTGGCAAGATGCTATCTACGAAACTGGCGTTGGGCATGACCACAACTTGAATGTTTCAGGTGGAATTGGACCAGTTCCTTATCGTGTATCAGCTGGCTACACCGACAAAAAAGGGATACTTCTTACCGATCGTTTTCAACGTACCACTGGTTCTATCAACCTGACGCCCAAATTCATTGATAACCGTTTGCAGGTGAATTTCAGCCTGAAAGGCATGAACACGGACAACCATTTCGGCAATCAGGGTGCAATTGGTGCAGCTTCATTTTTTGACCCAACCCATCCGATTTATGACGAGAACAGCCCCTACGGTGGGTATTTCACTTGGACTCAAAACAATGGTGACCCCAATGTATTGGCACCTGCCAACCCGCTTGCTCAGTTGATGCTTCGCAAGGACGTTTCAAATGTGAAGCGGTTTGTGGTCAGCTCAGGGTTTGACTATCGTTTTGGCTTTTTGCCAGAGCTGAGGGCAAACTTGAATTTGGCCTATGATAAATCGAAAGGTGAGGGCACCGTTGATGTTCCTGAATATGCCTCTTTTGCTTTTTTTGATGGTGGCGTAAAAAATACTTACAGCCAAACTAAAGAGAACAGCTTGCTTGAATTTTACTTGAATTATGTAAAAGATTTGGGGCAAACCAAAGTAGATGTCATGGGTGGTTACTCATGGCAGCGCAATTACTTCACGGATGATTTTACCAACAGCAATATCTCTGGTACTGAGACTTCAAGTGGTGATAATTCTGGCGAATTGTTCTTGCTTTCCTTGTTTGGCCGTGTCAATCTTACCTTTTTTGACAGGTTGCTCTTGACTGGAACATTGCGGAGCGACAATTCATCGAGGTTTTCAAAGGATACCCGTCAGGGCTTGTTCCCTGCTGCCGCACTTGGTTTCAAGGTAGTAGATGGTAATGGAAAAGGTACCGTCTCTTCCCTCAAAGTTCGCCTTGGTTGGGGTATTACAGGTCAGCAAAATATTGGTGACTACTACGTACACTTACCGCGCTACTTGGCTAGTTTTGAAAATGCAGGTTACCAATTTGGCGATACATTTGTTCAAACACTTCGCCCAGGCGGTTATGATAGCAAAATCAAATGGGAAGAAACTACCACTGAAAACGTTGGTATCGACTACGGATTCTTGGATGAAAGAATTTATGGCTCTTTTGAAGTTTACCAACGCAAGACGAAGGACTTGTTGAATTTCATTCCTGTTCCTGCTGGTTCCAACCTGACAAATTACATCAATACGAATGTCGGTGACCTTGAAAACAAAGGGATTGAGTTCGCTATCAATGTGAACCCAATCCGCAGCCCAAAGATGAATTGGGATTTTGGTTTCAATATTACAGCCAACAAGAACAAAATCACCAAATTGACTGCTTCCGACGATCCTGCCTACAACGGTGTGCTGACAGGCAATATCAGCGGTGGTGTAGGTAACACGGCTCAAATCCACAGCGTTGGCTATCCTGCCAATTCGTTTTATGTTTACGAGCAGGTTTATGATGAGCAGGGAGTTCCAATTGAAGGTTTGTATGTTGACAGGAACGGCGATGGCATTGTGAATTCTGACGACCTCTATCGTTATGAAAAAGCTGCGCCGAATTACTTCCTTGGCTTTACTTCAACTTTCACTTACCACAATTTTGATTTCTCATTTGCTGGACGGGCCAATGTTGGCAATTACGTTTACAATAACGTACAATCTGGTACCAGCTACGCCAACCTTTACCATCCAACTGGTTATCTTGGCAATGTGAATTCGATTGCTACTTATTTAGACTTTCAAAACCCACAGTATTTGAGCGATTATTTCGTTCAGAATGCCTCCTTCTTGCGGATAGACCACGTGACGCTGGGCTATAATTTTGGGGACATGATTCAGAAAATCAGTTTCCTAAAATTGTTTGTGACAGTTCAAAATCCATTGTTGATTACGAACTATGAAGGCATCGACCCAGAGGTAGCCAGTGGCCTTGACAATAATGTCTATCCACGTTCACGTACCATTTTGTTTGGTTTGAATGCTCGGTTTTGATAATTCAAAAAATCTTAAATCATGAAGTTATTTTCATTTTCAAAAATATTCTGGCTAACGGGGATACTTCTCGTATTCTCGTCTTGCTTCAAGGACCTCGATACGGTGCCAACCGACAAAGATGAACTCACGTCGGCAGCTGTATACGAAGATCCAGCTAACTACAAAAAAGTATTGGCTCGTTTATATTCTGGCTTGGCTGTAACTGGCCAACAAGGCCCGGCAGGCCAACCTGACATCAGCGGTATTGATGAAGGCTTTGGTCAATACCTTCGCATGTACTGGTATTTGCAGGAGTTGTCAACTGATGAGGCGGTTATTGGCTGGAATGATGCTACAATCCAGGATTTTCACAAACAAAACTGGAGCTCCGACGACGGTTTTATTTATGCCTGCTACAGCCGGATTTTCTATCAGGTAGCCATTTGCAACGAATTCCTTCGGGAAACAACTGATGCCAAATTGGACAGCCGCAACGTAGATGCCGGTTTGCGCAGCGACATAAAGACTTACCGTGCTGAGGCCCGCTTTTTGCGTGCCCTCAGCTACTACCATGCCCTTGACCTCTTCCGCAATGTACCCTTCGTAACAGAAGAGGACGAGGTAGGTGCCTTCTTCCCTAAGCAGATTTCTGCTGCTGACCTTTACACTTGGTTAGAGAATGAAATCAAAGCTTTCGAGCCAGACATGGCTGCACCACGCAGCAACGAGTATGGACGTGCCGACCAAGCTGCCGCTTGGATGTTGCTCTCCAAATTGTACTTGAACGCCGAAGTCTATGTCGGCAAAAATGCTTACACCGATGCAGTAACGTATTCCAAAAAAGTAATTGATTCTGGCTACGAACTGGAACCGAACTTCGCCAATTTGTTTCTCGCCGACAACAATAAATCGAAGGAAATCATCTTCCCAATCACTTTCGATGGCGTTCATACCCGTACTTATGGCGGCATGACATTTTTGGTACACGCACCAGTAGGTGGTAGTATGTCCGCCAGCGATTTTGGCTTGGATGGTGGCTGGGGCGGTATCCGTACTACCAGTGCTATCGTAAACAAATATCCAGCAGCGGGCAGTGGTGGCAGCATCATTGTGGCAGCAAACCAAGGCAATACGGGCTACCCTGTGGTAAATGTACCCGGTGACTTCCAAGGCTGGGACCCTGCATTGACCACGACCGTTTTGTCCTCACCAAACAGCGACGACAAATACGAAGGTTATTTTTGGCTTAATGCAGGCGCAATGTTCAAGTTTGCATTGGGTAGCTGGGATACCAACTGGGGTGACACTGGTGCTGACGGTACACTTGATGCAGGTGGTGACAATATCACAGTCGCTGAAGATGGCTTCTACAAAATCAATGTTGATTTGGGTGCCCTGACCTACACTATTTTAAAGACAGACTGGGGCCTTATCGGCTCTGCAACTGCCGATGGCTGGGATAGCGACCAGAACATGACATACGATGCAACAGATAATACTTGGAACATTACCACAACTCTCGTAGCTGGTGAGGTAAAATTCCGGGCAAATGATGCTTGGGATTTGAACTATGGTGACGATGGTGCGGATGCCATCCTAAATGAAGGTGGTGCCAATATTGCCATCCCAGAAAATGGGTTGTATGCCATCAAGCTATACCTGGATTCGCCAGATCATACCTATTCCATCGAGAAAATGGCGACGGAATCGGATACTCGTAACCAGTTCTACACCAATGGTCAAAACTTGGAAATAGCTGATATTTCACAATTTACTGATGGCTACGCTGTCGCAAAATACAAGAACGTGACCTCGACTGGAGCGCCTGGATCTGACCAGACTTTTGTTGACACCGACTTCCCAATGTTTCGTTTGGCGGATGCCTATTTGATGTACGCTGAAGCCGTACTCCGTGGCGGTGCCGGTGGTGACCAAGCTACTGCTTTGCAGTATATTAATGACCTTCGAACCCGAGCCTACAATGGCCCGACTGGCAATATCAGCAGCGCTGATTTGACCTTGGACTTCATTCTCGATGAGCGGGCACGGGAACTGCTCTGGGAAGGCCATCGCCGCACAGACTTGGTTCGTTATGGCCAATTCACGAATGGCACCTATCTCTGGCCTTGGAAGGGCGGTGTAGCTGCTGGTAGTGCCGTGGATGAATGCCGTGACGTGTACCCAATCCCGTCACAGGATTTGAACGCCAACAACAACTTGAAGCAAAATGGCACGGGTTGTTATTGATTTCTAACCAAATTTTTTAATCAAGACAAGGTTGAAAGCTTTCAACCTTGTCTTCATCAAAATTAAACAAAGATGATTCGCAAATATCTTAGTTTCATGATGGTTTCCTTCCTGCTCTTTCAGGCATGCAAGGAAGACAGCCTCGGCCCTGAAGTAAAACTTGGTGCCGCACCTACCATCACCACCCCTTCTGGTGGCAATACTTATGTGTTGGAGGAGGCCACCGTTGCCGACCATTTCTCAGATTTTACCTGGACAAGCGCAGACTTTGGCTTCCAAGCTGCCATTACCTATACTGTTGAATTGGACAAAGCAGGCAATGGCTTCGCCAATGCAGTGGCATTGGGCACCACCAATTCCAATACACTTACCACTATCACCAATGAAAAAGTGAACTCCATCCTGCTAGCCAAGGAACTCCCAGGTGGAGCGCCAGCGGATATCGAGGTAAGGGTAAGGGCAAAAGTGAGCAGTGATGTGACCGAACTGATTTCCCCATCCATCGCCATGACGGTCACGCCGTTTGAAGCAGCTGTTGATTATCCAAAACTCCAAGTACCTGGCAGCTACCAGGGCTGGGACCCTGCCAACACTTCTACCGTCATTACTTCCCTAAAAAGTGATGGCACCTACGAAGGCTATATTTGGGTAGCTGATCCTGACGCCAAGCACAAGTTTACACAAGGCTTGTCATGGGACACGAACTGGGGAGACACTGGCCTTGATGGAACGCTTGATCCGGGTGGTGATGATATTCCCCTCGGCGCAGCGGGCATGTACAAGATGAACGTGGACCTGAATCAGTTGACTTATACAGATTTGTTGACAAGCTGGGGCCTCATTGGTGATGCCACGCCTACTGGCTGGGACTCAGACACTGACATGAACTACGATGTCAACACGGGCCACCTGACCCTCACCGTTGATTTGACAGTAGGTTCCATCAAATTCCGTGCGAACGATGGCTGGGACATCAATCTTGGCGATGATGGGCCAAATGGCAAATTGGAATACAATGGCGCTGATATTGCCATTGCCGAGGCAGGTAATTACACCATCGAATTGATTCTGAACGAACCGAAATATTCTTACACGGTTACGAAGAATTGATGACGTCAACTAGGTGGTAAGCTCAATGAATTCAACCACCCAATGCTACTTAAAAGCCGGAGGGACGAAAGGTTCTTCCGGCTTTTTTGTTGTTCGAAATTGTGAATTGAAATGGAAATCCCATTTTTGCCCTTCAAACATAAAATAATAACATGACCGCTTTAGAGACTGTAAAAGAATATTACAAACGCTTCAATGCCAAGGATTTCGATGGTATGTTGGCGATGCTGGACCCCAACATCCGCCATGAGCCCAACCAAGGCGAGCCACGTATCGGCTTGGCGCTTTTCACGGAGTTCATGAGAATGATGGACGAGAGCTATGAGGAAACGCTGACCGATATGGTATTCTACACGGAGGCCAATGGTGAGCGGGTGGCCGCCGAGTTCACGGTGAATGGCATTTATAAAAAAGCCGACGAGGGCTTTCCGCCTGCCCATGGCCAGAGCTACGTGTTGCCTGCCGCTAGTTTTTTGGAAGTAAAAAACGGCAAAATCACCCGGGTGGCTACGTTTTATAATCTTCCGCTTTGGATAAAATTGGTATCGTGAACAACTTAGGAATTATTATGCTGGATTGTCGCCGCTTTTGTCATCGCCGTAGGCGACCTGACCATGTCGTTTGTGCTATTTCGCAGGGCGTGAAAATAGCCTAAAGTCACCGACAAGAATGCTTCACCAATTGCATCGATGCATCGAATTACCGTGTAACTTCAAAACCTTGACTTTACCATGTCCGAACTTAATTATAAATCCTTTCGTGGTGCCGAGATTGACAGCGTTTTTGAGCCATTGGCAAAGCTGCGCATCGCTGTATTTCATGATTTCCCTTACCTCTATGAGGGGAGTTTGGATTATGAAATGGAGTATTTGAAAATCTACGCCAATTCCCCTGATTCCTTCCTTTTTGCTGCATTTGATGGCCATGAAATGGTTGGCGCAACCACTTGTATTCCTTTGAAAGACGAAACGGAAGATGTGCGGGAACCCTTTGAACGGGCGGGATTCGGCATTTCCACGATTTTCTATTTTGGGGAAAGCATTTTGCTGTCGCAATACCGGGGCCTTGGCCTTGGCCACCGCTTTTTTGACGAGCGGGAAGCACATGCCCGTTCATTTGAGCTTATCAAATTCACCTGCTTCTGCGGCGTCATACGTCCTCTAGAGCACCCTGCAAGACCTGCCGACTACCGACCCTTGAATGATTTTTGGAAAAAAAGAGGCTACCAACCTGTGATTGGCTTGCTGAGTGAGTTTGAATGGTTGGATATTGGAGAGACTGCACCGACCATGAAGCTGATGCAGTATTGGATGAAAAATTTAGCTGATGCAATCGTCTAATTTTTCTTTATGCTGATGCACAAGTTCTGCTAAGCCTGCTCAATCCACTTCACTCATGAAAGTTTGCAATTTCCTTGGCTTCCCATTTGCTATTAACTAAAGTCTCTAGCGCCTTTATTTAGCGATGACCAGGTTGCCGCCACCGAGCCTTCTGACTTCACTCATCATTGTCTAGAATATAGCCCGGCGACATTTCCCGAAGTCCAACTTCTGGCTACTATTTCTTATCAATATCCCGAAAAGGGATACAGGGTAGCCATAAGCTTTGAGGATTTTAATAAGTAGTGGACTTATTTTATTATTATCAATTTACCATTTTCAATTAGATTGCCTGCCTGCAAAATATTCCAAAAGTAAAGCCCTGTACTTAAATCTTCAACATTATAACTGGATTGATTTTGAAAAGCAGGGACTTGGTATTTTTTAATGATTTGCCCTGCCGTTGAAGATAGTATTAATTCTGTATCGTTATTAAAACCACTGGTGCTTTGAATGGTGAAAAACTTATGAACAGGATTAGGATAAATGTAAAAATTGATTTGACTTCCATTTGTGCCTTCTATATCGACAGCAGAAATACAGTTTTCACCGTTGATGATAATAACGCCCGATTGAGCAGTCTCATAACATGCAAGACTGGTGACAAAACATGGATCAGACAAAGTGACACAAAAATCAATCATCAACAACGGGTTGGAATTTTTATTGCCCACACCCTTTTTTATGTAAACCGAATAATCATTCCACCAAGTAGGTTGGTTTGCATGAATTGAAATTTCTTGTTCTCCGTCTAAATCATTAGAGTTATTAATAATAGTTGCCGTAATGGAATCAGTTCCCCATGTATCATAGCAGACTTTTAGGTAATATAATTCGCCAGCTTGCAAGGAAAAGTCATACAAAATTTGGAAAGACTCTAATGTAGGATCATAAATAAACACTTTGTCTCCTTCTTGATATACATAATTCAAAAATTCGCATGAAGGAATTATTGGACAATAATCGGAGTTTATCAACGTGCAATTTTTACCTTGTATGATTGAATCAATAGTAACTTCTCTATAGTGATAGAATATAT
Organism: Bacteroidota bacterium; assembly: GCA_016124585.1. Taxonomy (GTDB): domain Bacteria; phylum Bacteroidota; class Bacteroidia; order Chitinophagales; family Saprospiraceae; genus UBA6168. Next base: position 49,490 of record WGNL01000025.1, read on the forward strand.
CAGAGCTATTTGGATCACAAGGAATATCTTGGTAATACCATTTTGCTCCTAAAGGTGCGAAAGGAATTTGGCTTTCAGCATCAACAAAAATTAATAATGAGACTATCAATAAGCTAGTTTTTTTCATGGCTGTTATTTTGTAATTTGAAATTGTTTTGAAATAATAGGCTCGCTGCCGATGCAATACTGTAGCCAATACCCCCCGCTCGCCCATCCCCATACAGGAACAATAAAAGTCTGATCAAAGCTATCCGTTTTGAACTCCTTTACCAAACTTCCTTCACTATTGATGATGCGAATGGTCGCCCCACTTGCAGGTTTTGGTGCATTTACGAGGAAGTTCAGGTAGTCGGAAGTAGGATTTGGGTAGATGGACAACCCGATTTCCGGTTTCTCATTTTCAATCGTGGGATTTGGCAAATGACAGTCAGGCACAAGGCAACCAAAAGAATCCACCTTGAGCACCCAGCCAGGTATGTGCTGGCCCACCTTCAGGGTAGTACCTGCCACAATATACCCACCATCCGTAGTGGTCGTCATTGTCCAAGGCTGTGGATTTAATTTTACGTCGTCAATCCATGAATAATACCTTGCCCAAAGGCTATCACCCTCCGGTGAAACCTTTGCCAACCAACAGCCAAAGCCTGGGGATGGGCCTGAAACGTTATCGGCAGTATATCCGGTCACGACATATCCGTTTCCGTCCGTTGCCTCCACCATGTCCACCAACTGAGTGAGCGGCCCTGGCTCGAAGCCCCTCAGTGGGGTGCTCCATACCATATTCCTGTCCGCATCCAACTTGAACACGTTGGCATCCCAATATATTAATCCCATTCCACCCACAGTTTGCTCTGTCCCTCTCCTGCTGGCCACCACAAGCCCTCCGTCTGAGGTCTTCAGCATGGCTTCTGCCTCCCCCCACAATTGGTTTGCACCGGGCGGTGATAGCCATTGCCATTCCATGTTACCATCTTCATCCGTTTTGACTATTAGGGTTTTATACACAAAGTTGTTCGAGACAATGTTAGTGTTCTCCCTGTTGCCCCCAATTATGTACCCTCCGTCGTTGTCCATTATTAGAGAAGTAGCTGTCTCCTGCCAATTCGTGCTTGCATATACCTTGAACAGTTCTTCATTATAATTTGAATCCAACAACAGCATTGAAATGTCAAAATCAAGTGGGCCAGCTATGGATTCATGGCCGAACAGTATGGCAAAGCCTTTGTTGGGTCGTTGAAGAATGGTTCTTGGCACTAGGTATTGCAAATCAGGGTACAAAACGCTATGATATTCACGAGTTAATATTGTATCTCCTTGTTGTGAATACTTGATTAGCAAAGCCCTACTTATTGTATCACCCACGAGTGCTACCTCATACATGAAGCCATCATCTCCCTGCAATAAATTACAATAATCATTAGAATAAAGCCTATCTGGGTGTTTGATTGATTTAACGAATTCAAGGTCACCTTGAAGATTGATTTTTGTGAGCATGATTCCCAATCGGCTTGGAATTAGAGTGTCACTAAATGTGGCTTTAAGATAATAACAAGTGTCTGTGGATGCCACTCCACTAAAGAATGCTGATGGGAAATCAAAAAAATGGAGCCTGTTAAATGTAGTTTGACCAAACGTCGTTGTTGCGGCCAATGAATAAATTAGCACCAATAATGAATAAATACGCTTCATGCTTCAATATTAAATACGTGGAGGAGGCAAAGCCTCCTCCACGTATAAATTAATCACTTGATAATCACCAATTTGGCGATGCTGGACTCCCCGCCAATGAACTTGACTTTGTAGAAGTACACACCAGCGTCCACACCCTCTGTTGACCAACCTTGGCTTCCGTATTGCCCTGCCACCGCCAATTTGGCTACTGTCCTGCCTTGCAGGTCGGTCAGCAGTATGGTGGCCTCCTCAGTATCCTTTGGCAACTGCCAGTTGAACATGACGTTCTTCCGAGCAGGATTCGGGAAGGCTGTAACAAATCTTTCAGCAATCGCCGAACTTGTGTTGGCAGCCCCATCCGGCATGTAGACCAACTGTTGGGCTTCGCTTGGGTCAAGTGCCAACACATCGTAGTTGTAGCCATACAATGCATTCAAAAAACCCCTTGACATTGCCCCGGCTAAACCCGGTTCGTTATCAGCTATAGACTGGATGGAGGCAACCGTTGTAGGCGAAAGTTCCATGATGGGCGTACTATTATTATAGATGTTTTCCCAAATACCAACTAGCGATACATAGCTGCTGTGCGCTTGGGTCTGTACGGTAGTCAACGTATAGTTCTGAGGTATGGCGGACAGCTTTTGATAGGCAGTCGTGAAATCGGCCTCGGCGACATAGGTTCCAACTATCGAATAGTCAGCTTCGAGGTTCAATTTGTTGGCAAGCCAAGTTCGAAGCAGGGTGGTGTCTACCGTCGTGGTATCCTTCAATATATCCCGTGTCAGGATATCAGCATACCGCTGCATGGCAGTCCGGTTCTCACCAACCTTGTTCTCCAGTGTGGTACGGGCCGTGGAGGTACCTGATTGGGACAATATGGCAGTTGCGGTTGTTGCTTGGTAAGCAGCTATGATTGCATCACGGAGTGCTACATCGCCCAGTTCGTCAGGATTAGCAGTCAGGATATTTTGCACGGAACTAGCTGAAAGAACGCTTATCTTGCTCACTGCGGCCCTCAGCACTTGGGAGGTGACATAAGGAGAAATTGATTGAAGCTGTTGAACAACAGACTGTGCATTCAGACTTGTAACATTACTTACGGTGGTAAGTAGGGATGTGGTGTTCCCACCGTCCAGTAAAGCGGCTAGGCTGGTTGCATCAGTCTGCCATGCGGATTTGGCGTCGTTGTATTTTGTATCAATATCCTGCCATTCAGTGGGCGAGAGAAAATCTAAGGCTTCACCCTCATCATCTGAATCACTTGGGCAAGTGTTTGACTTTAATACTTGATGATTGTTGACTCCAATTGGGTTATTGGGGATTTGAGCAGCGACATTTAAATGGTAATAATCTATTGCACCTATTTCGTTCCGAAAATCACCATCCGTCAACACGGTATTATGTGAAAATTCATTCAGTACGGCCTTTCCATTTCCCTGTGATGGAAAAATACCTGCCCCGCTGCTTGCCACGTAGAAATCACGGGTGTTGTTGCCAAGGTTTTCATTGCACCAGTATTGAAGCCCAGTTTGGTCACCTGTGTTATCGCCCTGTGCCTGGTTGCCCTTTTGCAAGTAATCAAAATGATTCTCATTGATGAAATTGGCCGCCGTTCCACTTTGGTCAGTCAGGATGCCAATCCTTTTTCCAGGAATGTCATTTGCACCAGTAAAATGATTTTGCTCAACCTTATAGCCTGAACAGTTGGTCATTACAATGCCCTTGGATGGGATGGTTGATGGATAAGAATTTCCGCCTACATCGAATGTATTTCTTGTAAAAATTTGGTTTTGAAGGCCCCAAGCATTGATACCAATGTAGTTATTGGTGAAACTGCAATTGTCCACCACAGTATTGGAGGCAAAACTATTGATGAAATTATTCGCACTAATACCGTTATGGAATCCTGTAAAGGTAGAACTGCCTGTAACAGAGAATACAGCACCTGTTGCTGCAATCCCGTATGTTTGGCCAGACATAGCAACTGGTACGTTCTCCATCTCAAAATCACAATTAACAAACCTCATCCCACGGTTACCCAGTGTTAGTATATGGTAAAATGAGGTTTGATTTGGAAAGTATGTGCTTCCGTCCATTTCAAAATTGGTGTCAAAGAACCAGCACTTGTTTTCAAACGCAAAACTGTAGGGATAGAAGAACGCACCTCCGCAGTTAGAAATCGTGGATTCGTTCTGCGAGAGTACCCTACCACCGCCTTTTACCTCCATGGACATCGTGGCGCCCTTTATCAGCGCACCATTGGTCAGGTGCAGATACCCCTGACTGGCCAGACTCCAAGGCAGGCCAGCATTCCCTTCCACTACAAAACCCTTCCAGCCATCAGGGCAGTTGTTGTACACTTCGCCACCATCCACGGTGAGTTTGCCTCCGGGCTGAATTGTCATGGTAGTACCTGAAGCCATACCAATACGACAAGTAATTGTAAGTTTTCCTTGAGGTTTTACAATTACATTGCTTCTTAGCTGGCGATGAGAATTCCAAACAATATCTTGATTGGCTTCAATTATTATGTCGGGATCAGTTTGATAACAATTTCGTTCTGAATAAGAGAATTGACCATTACCAATGGGGAAGACTTCAAAAGGTGGATTATCTAATATTGTGGGTGGATTTCCTGTTTGGAAATTACTCATTGCGTAGTGTGCCCTCCCTAATTGACACTGCGTAAGTGCACATCTATAATTGGGGTCTGATGTTACTAAACAATGCATTTTGTTGTAAGGGGAATCTTCAGGAGTATCTTCACATGAATCTGCAAATTGAGGATGATTAATATGAGCTTGTAATGGAGATATATGGTCAACATTCAAGATGTGCAAAAATTCCCCTAAAATAGATGTGCCGTGTTCTGCTGGATATGTTGGAGGACCACCACAGTTATTTAACCCGAAAGTGTAATTAAAAGAACCTGTCATTACTGCGATTGGTCTTGGGTTTTTTGGACATGGAACTGCGTCATAAGTATATCCACCTAAACAGCCGTTGAACAAAAATATATGATATGCATTGATGGTTAAATTCGAGGTTGCTAAAGTGTTGGCAGTATTAAAATTGCCGTTCCATGCATTATCATTTTGGTAGAAAAAAAGATCTTCACCTTCAACTGCATTACAGACAAATCTTATTCTTGCATCTTGTATATGGTCTGAACCATCTGTTGGGTCGTCGCATAAATTTGATAAAAAATGATTAACACTGTGATTAGGGTCGTTAAACCAAGAATTAAGTATATAAGCATTACTCAAATCCCAATTTTCTGGATTACTGCCCGTTTTTTGAAAAACATGAAGTACTACTTTGATGTAACGTATTGGAGTGTGGGACAATAGATCTTTTTTAGGGCCATAATTGTAAGTAGTTTCACAAGGCGATGTTGAAGTTAATGGGCCATGACAATCCTCGTTATAGGTTGATCCACATGAGTTTTGGACACATTCGCAAACTGAACATTGTTTAGGTTTCCCATGATTTGGATTGCAAATTGGATTTGTAAAAGAACAAGAGTAAGAAGAGCTTAAAGGAGTTGAATTAACATTTAGTGTAGCAGTAATTGAGATGTTAGGGTTGTAAACATCAGATTTATCAGTTTTAAATTTTACTAAAGGGAACTCATAAAATTCGTCTCCTTCAGGAATGATAATTGAAGTAACTGGTTCAACTAAATCATTGCCTGATAAAGTCAAGAGTGAGGTTCCCCAATTTTGTGTAAATGTAACTTGCACTTTTGCAGTGAAAAAATCATCTCTGTAATCGTCATTATTATTTCTGTCACACTGTGAAATATTGGAGGTTGAAATAGATAATATGTCACAAGAGGTAGGTTGGCAGAAAACGAAATTAGGAATTAATAATGCTGTAAAAATCCAATGTGCGCACCTAAATTTATGAATTAAATAAACTAGGTAATTTAAATGATGAAATTTAGAAATGATACGATTTTTAAAATTTTTCATTCGTAGAGATTGTTAAATTTTGAGATTTTAAGAAAAGCAAATCACGGAGCGAGTCGAAGTGATAAAAACATATCATCGAGTAGCATATTTAATTACAAAATCAGGTAACTAGTAATCGTTTTCGGTCACATGGCAAATGGTAACGTATGTATCGCAGTTTCTGTGGCAGCTCGTGCACCGGCCACTTGTGTTGGGTCTAGCATCATACAGATTACAAGGATAGGTTATTTGTTCCATGCTTCCAAGAAGCCCACCCGACTTTAACAAATAAAAGTAATGTAGCTAACAAATTTCTGACGCCAAGGCTAGTGCATTCCATTTTTGCTGCCCACCCCGTTCTGGACTGCGATGTCGTGTCACGGGGTCGCACCCCGTTGCCAACGGGGTGCGACCATTTGCCAACGGGTCGCATCCATTTGCCATTGGGTCGCACCCAATTGCCAACGGGTCGCACCCATTTGTCACAAGGTCGCACCCAATTGTCAACGGGTCGCACCCATTTGTCACTTTTTTATGATGAGAATTGACTTTAAAGCTATCCGAATAAAATATATTTCAGTTTGTAAAAAAAATGTTGAGTCGCCTATTGACATGTTGATTTTTTGTAATTTAATTTGTGCAGGCATTGGCAATGTTTTCATAAAAAATCCAACGGAACCGCAAATAAACCGGTCTGTTCTGTCGAATGGCAGAGGGGCCAGTCTTTTAGAGTTCCCCATTCATTAACCTTTTAATTTTCATTTGAAATCATGGAACCCGATCTCTTTTTCCCACCGCCTAGAACAAGCGACAACGCACCGTGGCTCAACAATTTTGTAGTGGTATTGCTGCCTATTTTTGCCGATTACGACATCACGCAAGCCGAGATGGATGAATTGGAATTGGACAATACAGCTTTCCAATTTACGGTGACAAGACAAGGTGTTTACGACGATGTTAACGCCGAGTACATCAATACCCGCAACATTATCTGGTCGGGTGATACCAACAACCCGAACCTGGCCGCAATTGGCTTCCCAAATCAGCCAGCTGTAGTAGCACCAGTACCTGCATCGGTACGTCCTAACCTGTACGCCCGGCTCAAAAGCTTGGTATTCCGTTTGCGCCAGCACCCAAAAATGACAGAAGTAGTGGCCAAGCAACTGGGTATTTTGCCCAAACCGCAATCCATTGACCCTTCACCTGATTATCAGCCAAATTTAGGTGGCAGTGTCTATAATGGACAGGCCGTGCTCGATTGCCCCGTGCGTGGTTTTGCGGGTTATGCCATTTGGCGTGCAGTAGGCGGCAGCAATGATTTTGTTTATCTTGACAAATCGTTGGGCAGGAGCTATACGGACACGACACCATTGCCAGAAGGAGTGACAGCACAAATTCAAAGCTATCGGGTAAGGATGTTGGATACCAACAATCAATCAAGCGGACAATGGTCGAACATCGTGACGCTTACGGTGTCAATTGTTATTTAGATACTGATTTGGACAGGGGTTTTGGGTTTTCAGGCTTTTGGGGGTAATTCCTTTTCCCACAAGCCTATCACCCAAAATCCTTACTACACCTTATGCCAAAATCCCTTTCACTACTTCTCCCGAAACATCCGTCAGGCGATAGCGTCGGCCTTGGTGCTTAAAGGTCATTTTGGTGTGGTCAAGTCCCAGTTGATTTAGGATGGTCGCATGGAAATCGTGGATATGCACGGGGTCTTTGGCGATATTATAGCCAAATTCATCCGACTCGCCGTACACCATGCCCGGCTGAATGCCGCCACCGGCCATCCAAGCGGAGAAGCAACGGGGATGGTGGTCACGGCCGTATTCTTTGGCATCAAGAGGGCCTTGGCAATAATTGGTGCGGCCAAATTCCCCGCCCCAAATCACGAGGGTATCGTCCAAGAGGCCCCGTTGTTTCAAATCCATTATCAGTGCGGCGGAGGGCTGGTCGGTCTGCTTGGCCTGCATGCCCATTTCTTCCACGAGGTTGCCGTGCTGGTCCCAGCCTTGGTGGTATAGCTGGATGAAACGGACGCCTTTTTCCGCCAGCTTTCTTGCCAGCAGGCAGTTGGCGGCGAAACTGCCCGGCATCAGCACATCGGCACCGTACATTTTCAGGATATGGTCCGGCTCGCCGTTGATGTCCATCACATCTGGCACACTGGTCTGCATCCGGTACGCCATTTCATACTGTTTTATCCTAGAAACGATTTCAGGGTCGCCCAATTCGTCGTAGCTGTCTTGGTTCAGTTCCGCCAAGTGGTCAAGGAAGCGGCGGCGGTCGGTGGAGGTCATCCCTTTGGGGTCTTGGAGATAGAGCACGGGGTCTTTGCCGCCCCGCAACAGTACGCCTTGGTGTGAAGAATCGAGAAAACCTGCCGACCATAGGTGGGCGTAAAGCCCTTGCGAATTGCCGCCCCCTCGGCTGGTCAGCACTACGAAGGCTGGCAGGTTTTCGTTCTCACTCCCTAGCCCATAACTCAGCCATGCGCCCATGCTTGGCCTCCCGGCTTGTTGGTGGCCAGTTTGAAAAAAAGTAATGGCAGGGTCATGGTTGATGGCTTCGGTGAAAAGGCTGTTGACGATGCAAATGTCATCGGCCACCTGCCCAGTATAGGGGAAGAAGTCGCTAATCCAGGCGCCATGTTTGCCGTATTGTTTGAAGTCCACACCCGAACCCACCAGTGGGAATTTGGATTGCCCGCTGGTCATGGTAGTAAGGCGCTGGCCCTGGCGCACGCTTTCTGGCAAATCCTGCCCGTGCATTTTGCGGAGCAGCGGCTTGTAATCAAAAGACTCCAACTGGGAGGGCGCCCCACTCTGAAAGAGGTAGATGACCCGCTTTGCCTTCGGGGCAAAATGCGGCATCCCGGCTGTGCTGTTTCCTTCATCGTCTTCTTTGTTGCAGGAAAACAAGCCCGGTATCATCAGCGAGCCCAATGCCGCAGAGCCAATGCCCAAGCTCATCCGGGAAAGGAATGTGCGGCGGTTGATATTTAGTTGGGATTCGAGTATTTGCTTTTCCATCTGAAAAAACTTGTTTCTGATTTCAGGATGTTGTGATTTAGGAATAAGCTCTCTTTGTCGCCGCTTTGTCATTGCCGAAGGCAAACTGTCCACGTCGCTTTTGAATCTTGTCGGTTTGCCTTCGGCAATGACAAAGCGGCGACAACCTCGGGACAGCAACATTACGACGGTAATTGACAATTGCGTCTTGTGTCATTTTCAATTCTCAATTTTCAATTTTCAATTCTCCATTACCGATAAATATAACTGGTCATGTTCTCGATGATGTCTTGCTGGTGGTTGATGTAGGTGGATACAACATCACCAATGGAAATGAGGCCAAGTAGTTTGCCTTTTTCCATAACTGGCAAGTGGCGCACCTTCTTCTGGGTCATGATTTCCATGCAATCTTCAATACTGGTGTATGGCTCCACAACGGTCAGGCCGGGATGAGGTGTCATGATTTCATGGACGTAAGTATCAGCGCTGTACTTGCCTTTCAGCACGATTTTACGGGCATAATCCCGCTCGGTCAGGATACCAACTAATTGGTCGCCATCCATCACCAGTACCGAGCCAACGTTGTGTTCTCCCATCACCCGGATGGCCTCGTACACTGTCAAATTAGGTTTTACAGTGAAAATCATGTTTCCCTTTTGGGCCAAAATCTGTTTTACGGTTTTCATCTTTTATATTGTTATTATGGTTGTATTGTTGTATTGCCTTAAGGTAAGTCATGAATAACTATATGACAATTTAACAATACAACAATTAATTCATTTACAAATCACCTCATCCATGTTGAACACCAACGCTACGGTCTCCATCAGCGCAGCGGATTCAATTGGGTCTAGGTCTTCATCTATTGGGCTATCGCCAACTTTAAGTAGCGACTTTGCCAAGTCTGACTTTCCAGATAGCTCCGTTTTCTTTTCGATGAAATGTTTTTCCAAAACCGCCAATTCCCGCTCAGTAGGCTGACGGGCGGCTACTTGCCGAAAGGCAGATGATAGGCGTTTTGGCAACGAAGCCGCTTTAGTCTTCAACAATTTTTGTGCAATCGTGCGGCTGGCCTCCAGCATCATGGGGTCGTTCATCAGGTTGAGTGCTTGGAGCGGGGTATTGGTGCGTTGCCGCTTAACGGCGCATACGTCCCGGTAACTGGCATCGAAAGTCGTAAGGAATGGGTGTGGCAGTGTCCGTTTAAAGATGGTGTACATGGTTCGACGGTAAAGCTTGTCGTCTTTGTCCTGCACATATTTTGTCAGAGAGCCACGGCCATCACCTGCATTGGTTTCCTCCCAAAGCCCCGCAGGTTGGTATGGGCGAACTGGTGGGCCCCCAATCATTGGGTTGAGCAAACCGCTAGCCAGTAGCCAAGTGTCCCTGATTTCCTCTGGGGTCATGCGATAGCGGGGCCCACGGCTCACGAGACGGTTCTCAGGGTCACGCTCCAATTTTTCAGGGGAAGTGGCCGCCAACTGACGATAGGCCGCCGAAGTCACGATTTCCTTTATCAAGCGCTTCATATCCCAACCATTTTCCCGGAAGTCGATGGCCAGCCAATCCAAAAGTTCGGGATGGGAGGGCAGCTCTCCTTGACTGCCAAAGTTCTCGGTACTTTTCACCAAGCCCATTCCAAAGAAGTGCTGCCAAATTCGATTGACGGCAACCCTTGCAGTCAATGGATTTTTTTCATCAAACAGCCATTTGGAAAGACCAAGGCGGTTGCAATCAAGGTCGTCCGGGAAAGCAAGTACGGATTTTGGTGTTCCGAACATAACTTGTTTGCCATGATGGTCGTATTGGCCACGCTTCAAAATATAGGTCTTGTGCAGGGTGTCAGATTCCTGCATAATCATGCTGACAATTGTGTCCGGTTGCGAGTGGTTGATAAAACTAAGAAGGCCGTTCAGTTCCTCTTTTGTGGGAACCAAGGTTGGTTGCTCCGCAATGCTAATATTGCTTACATCCCCATAAAATCCTCGTTCGGTATTTTGGTTAAAAAAGGCATAGGTACTGTAATATTCTTCCTGTGAAATGGGGTCGTATTTATGGTCGTGGCATTTGGCACATTCCATGGTCAAACCAAGAAAAGCGGTCGAAAACAGGTTGGTCTTGTCGGCAATGTATTCCACTCGGTATTCTTCTTCAATAACGCCCCCTTCTTGCGTGATTTTATGGTTTCGGCAAAAACCAGTGGCAAGGATTTGTTCCTTGTTGGCGTTGGGCAGCAAGTCTCCAGCCAACTGCCAGGTCACGAATTGGTCATAGGGCAGGTTTTCATTGTAGGCATGGATGACCCAATCCCGCCAAGGCCATTGAGAACGATAGCTGTCGTCTTGGTAGCCATGAGAGTCGGCGTAACGTGCGACATCGAGCCACTGAGCGGCTTGGTGTTCCCCGTAACTGGGCATTGCAAGCAAGGTGTCCACCATTTTTTCAAAAGCATCGGCGGATTCATCACCGAGGAAGCGGTCGAGCAGGGCAGGGGAGGGCGGTAACCCTGTGATGTCGTAGCTCGCCCGACGAAGCAATCGTTCTTTGTCGGCTTCGGGGTTCGGTTTGAGTCCTTTGCTTTCAAGCTTTTGCAGAATAAAAAAATCAATGCTGCTCCGGGCCCATGCCTTGTTTTTTATTTTCGGTAAATCGGGCTTGGTAGGCGGTATGAAAGCCCAATGCTGCTTGTACTTGGCCCCCTGTTCTATCCATTTCTTAATCAGGGCTTTTTCAAATTCGGTGAGGGACAGGTTGCTCTCTGGTGGAGGCATCATCTCTTCGGGGTCATTATTCATGATGCGGAGGTAGAGTTCGCTTTGCTCCGGTTTACCCGGCACAATGATATGCCGTGTGGAGTCCTCCTTTAGCGTTTTGAAAAAACCAGCCTCAGTGTTCAAGCCGAGTTCGTGTTCTTGTTTGGCCTTGTCAGGTCCATGGCATTTGAAGCAACGGTCAGAGATAATGGGTTTGATATGGTAGTTGAAGTCAACGATATTAGGAAGTCCAGCAGTTTTTTCACGGGCAAAAAATGCGGGAAACAGAAATACAGATGCTAAGATAATCCCACCAATGCCCAGCATTAATTTTGTGGATGACTTCATAAAGGCTTTAAATGATTGGTAATTCGAGGGCCTAAGGTAGGAAAATATTTCTAGGAAATGAAAAGGGGCTTTTGCTGGTTTTTCAAGAAAATCTGCACAATCTCACCCTATATCTGTAGTTCGTCATTTTTAGTTTTTTACCATTTTTCTAACTTCCATATTTACGTTCACTTTTGAAGGGTTGCAAAAGTTGCTATGTTTTCAAGCGGTTCGTTCTGATTCACATAGGTGTAAATTCCTTGAACGTTCTAAAACCTGCCATAAACATCAAATTGACTATTGCCCGGTTTTGTGAGGAAAGCATTCACTTGAATTTTTAGGAACAAAAGTTCAAGTTATTGCAGGCAAAAACTAGCATTCAAGTTCCCTAGGATTTGTAACCTGAAATCAAGTCCAATAAAATTGATAATAATTTGATTTAAAGAAAATAGGTTGAAAAAAATGGGTAGATAAGGACTATTTGGATTAGAGTCCTTATCCGGGCGCATTAGTAATTTACTAATGCGTTCTATTTTAGGATAGAAGATTTTAGCATTTAGTATCAGCTTCAGCTTTTGTTAAGCGATAATTTTATGAGATTACTATTCGAGATTAGCTCTGTTAAAGAAGGCGCACTAGAAAAAATCTAGTGCGCTTTTACTTTTGTCAAGTCAGAATTTTTCTGTGGATGCCTCTTCCATTTCTTTAGACCAATTAGATGGGATTGTGTGCGCATCCAACAAGCAGCCAGTCGGCAGGTAGGGGTAAAGCTCATCAAACCTTCGGACTTCGCTCATATTCACCCGACGATAGACATGTGCCCTTTTTATCAGGCTCGGCTCCGTTAGGCCGGCAGCCCCCATCAGTTCTACGAATGAATGGACGGTCAAATCATGGTAATTGGCGACCCGTACTTTCTTTTCTTTTACCACTAGTCCGTGCGTAAGTTCAGGGTCTTGTGTCGCTACACCGGTTGGGCAGGTATTTAAGTTGCATTCCAGGGCTTGGATACAGCCCAAAGCAAGCATCATGGCACGGGCTGAATTGCAGGTATCTGCTCCAAGTGCCATAGCCCGGAAGAGGTGGAACCCGGTGAGAATTTTGCCGGAGGCAATCACCCGAATGTCCTTTTTTAGGTCAAACCCTTGCAAAGCGTCACAAACGAAAGCCAAACCATCCAAGAATGGCATTCCCACTGAGTTTGAAAACTCCAATGGGGCTGCGCCAGTGCCACCTTCACCACCATCAACAGTGATGAAATCTGGTTGAATGCCCGTTTCGACCATTGCCTTGCAAATGCCTAAGAACTCGCTCTTTTTGCCCACACAAAGTTTGAAACCAATGGGTTTTCCCCCCGAAAGTTCCTGCATTTGTTTTACCAATTTTAGCAAGCCAATTGGAGAGTTGAATGCAGAATGAGCTGGAGGGGACAGTACTTCTGTGCCGGGTTCTACACCTCTAATTTCTGCTATTTCCGGAGTGTTCTTTTTGGCAGGCAGAATGCCGCCGTGCCCAGGCTTTGCGCCTTGTGAGAGTTTAATTTCCACCATTTTTACATTGGGTGTTGCCACCCTTTTTGTAAATGCTTCAGGTGAAAAATGCCCATCCAAAGTTCGGCAACCAAAATAGCCAGTGCCAACTTGGTATATCAAATCGCCACCTTCGGCTAGGTGGTGTGGGCTGATGCCGCCTTCCCCGGTATTGTGGGCAAAGCCGCCAATTTTTGCGCCGCCGTTTAGTGCCAGTATTGCTTTGTCGCTCAATGAGCCAAATGACATGGCGGAAACATTCAGCACGCTCGCTGAATAGGGTTGTTGGCAATTCTTGTTGCCGAAAACTACCCTTGGTGCATAATCCAATTCATGCCCAGACAGTGCTGCAATGGAATGGTTCACCCATTCGTAACCTTCTGCATACACATCGAGCTGGGTGCCAAATGGGGTCGTGTCTACCTCTTTTTTTGCCCTTGAATAAACCACCGCTCTGAAAATCCTGCTAATGGGTGCCCCGTTCGTATCCGATTCAATAAAATACTGGTAAATCTTTGGGCGCAGCTCTTCCATGATGTACCTGCCTCTTCCCAGTACTGGGAAATTGCGCATGATGGCGTGTTTTGCCTGAAACATATCATAGAAGCCCAACAACAAGATGGGGATCAGCACCCAGAGTACATGAAAAAAAGGCGGCCAAAAAAAATAGCCGACAATACCGACAATCAACAAGGATAAAAGTGTGAAGACTAGGAAATCGTTGCGCATGATTTGGGAATTTTTATTCAATTGAGAACGGAGGAAAAAAGCATAAGCAGACTAAAACAAAACCTTTTCGGTTTCTTCACAGCAAATACAAGCAAATTTTTCAACTGTAATTCTTAACAAGAACCAAAGGAAGGATTTTTCATGTATTTTCAATAGAAATGAAGTGTTGAGTGAAGTTTGTGGCAAATATGGATTTAAGCTGATTTCAAACAAAAATTGGAATACCCCCTAAAAATTGTTGTAGTTATCCCTGAAAACCTAATTTTTTTCTACTAAACCCTATTTTTTTTGGGGGTAGCGTTTTGGGTAAGGTATTTTGATTCTACCTTTGCCCCTGATTTTTTTGAAACAATTAAAAATAAAAATCCAACATGGCAACTATCCGTTTTCAGGCAATTCGTGAAACTTTGAACAGACAGCCCGTTCCAGTTGTAGAACCAAATCTGCGTAGGTCAGAATTGTATGCGGCCAACGTTTTTACCATTAGCACAGCTAAGCACTATATGCCCAAAGAGGCCTACAATGCTGTCCTGGCAGCTATTACTCATGGTCAAAAAATCGACCGTAAAATCGCAGACCAAGTGGCCTCTGGCATGAAAGCTTGGGCAATCAGCAAAGGCGCAACGCATTACACTCACTGGTTCCAGCCATTGACCGGTGCAACGGCGGAGAAGCATGATGCTTTCTTTGAACCCGTAGGTGATGGCGCAGCAATCGACAAATTTGATGGTGGGCAATTAGTGCAACAAGAACCAGATGCGTCCAGCTTTCCTAGCGGCGGTATCCGCAACACTTTTGAGGCTAGGGGCTATACTGCTTGGGACCCAACCAGTCCGGCCTTCGTGATGGGAACAACGCTTTGCATACCGACGGTTTTCGTTTCCTACACTGGCGAGGCACTTGACCATAAGACGCCACTGCTACGTGCATTGCAATCCATTGATGCTGCTGCAACGGATGTTGCCCGCTATTTTGATAAGAATGTCAACAAAGTAATCTGCACCCTTGGTTGGGAGCAGGAATATTTCTTGGTAGATTCAGCATTGGCAGCTTCTCGCCAAGATTTAACACTGGCCGGACGTATGTTGCTTGGACATGGCGCTGCAAAAGGCCAACAGTTGGAAGACCATTATTTTGGCTCTATTCCCGACCGAGCTTTAAATTTCATGCGGGAACTTGAGATTGAGTGTATCCAATTGGGAATTCCTGTGAAAACTCGCCACAACGAGGTAGCGCCTAACCAGTTTGAAATTGCCCCACTTTTCGAAGAGGCAAACTTGGCAGTTGACCATAACTCGCTCATTATGGACGTGATGAGCAAAGTTGCCGCTCGCCATAATTTCAAGGTACTGTTGCATGAGAAACCATTTGCAGGCATCAACGGCTCCGGTAAGCACAACAACTGGAGCATGGCCACGGATACTGGCGTAAACCTACTAGGCCCTGGCAAGACTCCGAAGAGCAACCTGATGTTCCTTACCTTTTTCATCAACACCATCAAGGCAGTTTATGAGTATGCGGATTTGTTGCGTGCCGCAATAGCTTCCGCTAACAACGACCACCGCTTGGGTGCCAATGAAGCGCCACCAGCTATCATTTCTGTTTTCCTTGGCCAACAGTTATCTGCTGTTTTGGATGAATTGGAGCGAGTGAAGGATGGCAACCTTTCGCCAGAAGAAAAAACGGATTTGAAACTGAACGTGGTAGGTAAGATTCCTGAGATTTTGTTGGACAATACTGACCGTAACCGGACTTCACCTTTTGCTTTCACTGGCAATAAGTTTGAGTTCCGAGCAGTAGGTTCTACAGCAAACTGCGCTAAGCCGATGATGGTTTTGAGCACCATCGTTGCGCAGCAATTAAGGGAATTCAAAATCGAAGTGGACGCTTTGATTGAAAGTAAAAAGCTGAAAAAGGACGATGCCATTTTCAATGTGCTTCGTGAGTACATCAAGGCATCTAAAAAAATCCGTTTTGAGGGTGATGGCTATTCGGAAGAATGGGTAAAAGAGGCCAAAAAGCGTGGCTTGAACAATTTCAAGACTACACCAGAAGCCCTGAAAGCTCAGATTTCAAAGAAAGCGGTTCAACTTTTTGGAGACCACAATGTGATGAACAAAGTGGAAATAGAGGCCCGCTATGAAATTGAATTGGAGGAGTACATCAAAAAGGTGCAAATCGAGGGTCGTATTCTTGGCGATATTGCTACGAACCACGTCATCCCAACGGCCATTGCCTACCAAAATACTTTAATTCATAACGTGACTGGTTTGAAGGAAATCTTCGGCACTGGTTTCAAGAAGTTGGCTGAGCAGCAAATGAGCCTTATTGAGGAAATATCAACGCATATCAATACCATCAAAAAGAATGTGGATGCGATGATTGATGAGCGCAGAAAGGCAAACGTGATTGAACATGCTGACAAACGTGCAGATGCCTACTGTAATAAGGTGAAGCCTTATTTCGATACCATCCGCTACCATTGCGACAAGCTCGAACTCCTCGTGGATGACGAACTTTGGCCATTGACAAAATACCGTGAACTCTTGTTTACGAAGTAATAATTTGGTAACTGAATTAGTGAGGCGCAAGGTTTTCCTTGCGCCTTTTTTATTTAGATACGTATGCTTCTGGTTAAATTATTTGAGTATAAAACGGCCTGTGGAAATCTTGCCGTCTTGCTCCAGTTTTAGGAAGTAGATGCCACTGGAAAGCTTGCTCAAGTCCAATTTCAAGTTGTTTTTTGTAGAAAAAACTTGTCTCCCAACTGCGTCAAATACCTTCAAGTTAAATTCATTTCCAACTTTAGCTCCGGTAATCTGGATAATCCCCTCACTTGGATTCGGGATGATTTGAAGTGCCTCAACTTCATTTTCTGTATCAAAAACCGCACTTGGGTCGCAGGCTAAATCATTCATTTTCACCCAAATATCCTGATTGAAGGCAACCGGAACCTCTACGCCAGTGCCGGGGGCATCCCCCATGCGAACCATCACGAGGTTTTGGCTGGGCACCACATTAATGTATTGGCCATTTTTACCCAGGGCGGAAATCATATCGTCTGGTGCAGCGGGGAAAAGCGGGCCGGGGAAATTGATTTGTAGGCCGGGTAGTTTGTAGGTGGGTTTTCCGTTCAGCCACCAGAGGTAGCCATAGCTAGGGTTGAGGTCTTGCGAAGTATTGGTCATTGCCTGAAAATAAGCGGGGTCGGTGAGGATAGGCGTATTTGCCCATTGCCCATTGTTCAAAATCATCAAACCAAAACGAGCCATACTGCGGGCCTTGCTCCATAAAATATTATTGTAGTCAATTTTAACCCAAAGCCCCGAGATGCCCGACTTCTGAGTAATTTTTTGATTGAAAAAAGCATTGAAATTCTGCCCGCTAGCCGTTTCAATCACGCCATCAAGCAAGGTGTATGGCGCATTGTGGTAGGCCCAACGGGTGCCAGCATCGGCTTTGTAAATTAGGCAGGTATCAAGCGTACAGTAATTATCAGGAACACCATCGTCTAAGCCAGAAGTCATGGTCAATTGGTTCCGGACAGTGATAAGGTCTTCCTTTTCGGAGGGTTCTGATGTCCAGCCAGTGCCGAGGTAGTCGCTGGTTTTGTCCTCAATGTTCAGCAAGCCTTCCTGCTGCGCAATGCCGACGAGGCAGGCTGTCATGCTCTTGCCAGCTGACGCCCAATACCAAACCGAGTCTTGGGTGAAAGTGCCGAAGTATTTTTCCAAGACGATTCGACCATCTTTCAATACGATGAACGCCTTCGTGTTATTGGTCTCCAATAGGTCGTAGAGTTCCTGGATTTTCTCATCGCACCAGCCGAGGGAGTCGGGGGAAAGGGTTTCCCAAGTATTGCCTGTGAGAGGTGGAAAGTATAGATTTTGGGAGAAAGTTTTTCCGAGGGAAAACAAAAATGCGATGGCAAGTAAGACTTCTTTCATTCAAGTAATTTTCTCCATGAGACACTTCCCGAACTGAATGGTTTAATTCTAATTTTGCCAATGACCATTACATCCCTTTTCCATCAGACACGTCCGTTCATCCGGCCTTACCGTCATTTGCTCTTTGCTACCTTGAGTTTGACGGCGATTGGCTCCTTTGCCGCCCAGGTGAACGCTTGGATTTTGCGCTACACGGTGGACAATATCAACACGCTGACCGAAGCGCACAAAACCCTGAAGGATGGCATGAACCTGCTACTATTTATCAGTGGCGTTTTGGTGGCGAAGGAAATTGTGTACGCTTTGGTGCAGTTTGGGCAGAAATATTACGGGGAAAAGCTGCGGATTTACATCACGAGGGACTTGGCGCAAACCATCGTGGACCGCATCCTGACTTACCGGATGGCGTTTTACACCTCCAACGATAACGAAAGCGGCAAGCTCCAGACCCGCATTGATCTGGGTATCAGCAGCCTCACCCGGTTGGTGCAAAACTTTTTCATTGACATCGTCCCGCTTTTCGCCAATTCCATAGTGGCCTTGGTTTTTATGTTCAATGCCAATTTCTACGTGGGTTTGGTCGGCCTTGCCATTTTACCTATCTACTTCTATATCAGTCAGTTACAGGCAACCAAGCTTGGGGGCTTCCGTCGCCGGATGCGCACTTATCGGGAGAACAAAAGCAACGGCATTATCAGTTTGATAGACTCCATCACGGTCATCAAATCCTTTGTTCGGGAACCTTTGGAAGCGGAAAAGCACAAGGATTTGCAGTTCAGCATGACCCAAAACCTCATGCAGACCCGACAACTTAGCTTTGTATTTGACAGTGTGAAGGGATTCGTGGAGCAATTTGGCGTGGTGGTCATTATTATCCTCACTTCTTATTTTGTGCTGAACGGAAACATGACCATCGGCGCCATCATGTTCCATATCCTCTTGTTTAACAATGTATCCAGCCCCATCCGCCAACTCCACCGCATCTACGACGAGGTAAACGATGCGCTCATCAATGCCGAGGGTTATTTCGAAATCGTGCAGGCGGAAGGTGAGGTGGAACAAAGCGGGCATTTGCAGCCCATCATCGAAGGGCATTTTGCGCTGCGCAATGTAAACTTCCATTACCCCAATGGTACTCAGGCGCTCAAGGATGTTTCCATCAAAATTGAACCCAATAAAATCACGGCGCTGGTCGGATTGAGCGGGGCAGGAAAAAGTACGTTGATTAATTTATTGGACAAATTCTACGAGCCATCTTCAGGAGAAATCTATTTGGACGGCAACAATTTGAAGGAAATTGACACTGCCTATTTGCGCAGCAAAATCGGCTTGGTGTTGCAGAAAAACCACATTTTCAAAGGCACGATTGCCGAAAACATCGCCTATGGAAAACTGGGTGCTTCGCAAATAGAAATCGAAACAGCCGCTAAACAAGCCTATATCCACGACCAAATTATCCAGCTACCAAACGGCTACGAAACCAATGCCCACCAGCTTTCTGGCGGACAGCAACAGCGCATTGCCATTGCCCGCTTGTTCCTGAAAGACCCTGCCATCATCTTCTTGGATGAACCTACTGCCAACCTGGATGCCATTGCCACCGAGCAAATCCGAAAGAGCCTTGATGCAATCAAAAAAGACCGCACGGTCATCATCATTTCCCACAGTATTTCCCAGATTATTGACGCCGAAAACATCATCGTCATGGACAACGGCAGGGTAGTGGAGGAAGGGCTGCACGATGAATTGTATGACCGACAAGGAACGTACTACAATATTTTTAGTGCGATGGCCAATTCGTTGAATATTGAGAAGATTGCAAGGACGATGAATTAGCTTAACACAGCAATATTTTTCAATAACATGTGTTAGAATTACCAGTTAAAAACTAAATTTTTTCATTATGATAAAGTCAATTTTATGCTTTCTTTTATTGTTTGTTGGATTCTCACTCTGCGCCCAGATTTATGTAGATGGTAAAGACATAAAATCTGTGTCAAATAGTCATTATATCATAATTCATACGGTAATAATACCTAGGGAATTAGCAGATGCTATTGTGGTTGATTATGGCAGTGAGGATTATAAGTCACGTGATGATAATTATTTGACCGATTCAAAAGGTAAGATGATGACTTTTAAAACGATTGTTGGGGCATTGAACTACTTTGAAGATTTTGGTTGGATTTATGAAGATTTTATGCCTGACAAGGGTTTTTCTGAAATGGGAGGACGGTTTTTGTTGAAAAGGAAAGAATAGAAATTAGAATCATGGCTCTACTTTCATTTAGAAACAGCGTACTCAACTTTATTTAAGTTTAGGAGTTTTTAACATCCGATAGCCAAGTGCTATTGGTAGAAAAATGAGAGCGAGCAAAATAATTTCAATCACCATTCTTTGTAGCATTTTATTGCTGATAGATTGGTATGTGTTTCAAGCGGTTGACGTAACGTTTCAAGGCGCTAGCGCACAAATACAGGGTATCGTTAAATGGGCATATTGGGGTTTTACTGCCTTGACCATTGCCGCATTATGGGCTTATAATTTTGCAAATCCTGACCTGTTGGGGCCAAGATTAAGGAAGATTATACTTTCCAGTTTATTGATAATATACTTGTCAAAATTAGTACCGGTTGTATTTGTTTTGATTGACGATATCATACGGTTTTTTAAGTGGATAAAACAATCCATATTCCCCGATGCCGAGGTTGCAGGCACGATTGAACGTTCATATTTATTGATGAAAACCGCTGTGGTTGCTGCAACACTACCTGCTACTGCTTTTACTTGGGGAATCATATCCGGTGCGCATGATTACCGCATCCGAAATATCCGTTTGGCCATCAAAGACCTGCCCAAGCAATTTGAGGGCATGACCATTGCGCAGGTTTCCGATATACATTCTGGTTCTTTTTTCAATAAAACAGCCGTAAAAGGCGGCGTGGAAATGCTCATGCAAAAAAAGCCGGATATGGTCTTTTTTACGGGTGATTTAGTAAATAATGAGGCTCGTGAAGTAAAGGACTATATCAATATCTTCGATAAAATTAAAGCGCCACTGGGCGTATATAGTACACTTGGTAATCATGATTATGGTGATTATACAACATGGCCAAGTTTGCACGCAAAACAGCATAATTTGCAACAACTTATGCAGGCGCATAAAATCATGGGATATGATTTATTGATGGATGAAAACCGTAAAATAAAACTTGGAGATGAGGAATTGGCAATTGTTGGTGTTCAGAATATATCAGGACATGAACACCGTTTCCATAGTTATGGAAATTTGCCAAAAGCAATGCAAGGTACGGATGAAGCGGCTGTCAAATTGCTGCTTAGCCACGACCCCACGCATTGGGACAAGGAAGTAAATACAAAGTTTCCCGATGTTGATGTGATGTTCAGCGGCCATACGCATGGTGCGCAGTTTGGTATCAATGTTTTTGGCAAAACCTACTCTCCTGCACAATGGGCTTATAAACAATGGGCGGGCCTATACCAAGAAGGTGACCAGCAATTATATGTGAATCGAGGTTATGGCTATCTGGGATATCCGGGCAGGGTGGGTATGCCGCCGGAGATTACTATTTTTGAATTGGCGAGGGTATAAAAAAACATCGGCAAGATTCCAATCCTCGCAGACGTTAAAGGGGGTAATTATCAATTATCAATTTTCATTTATCCCAACGCCTCTTGCGCCTCCATCCATTCCATCATGGCCGTATCCAGCTCGTTTTTGAGCTTAGCATACTCATCCATCACCTTTTGGCTATTGGGTTTTGAATAAAAATCCGGCAATGCCATTTGGCTCTCGATGTCAGTAATTTTGGCTTCAAGCTGTTCCACTTTCTTCTCGGCACTGCTAAGGTGGCGCTGCATATTTTTTCGCTCGTCGTTGCTAAGTTGTTTTTGTGGAGTGTTGTTGGAAGCCGCTTTGGTCGCCAATTCTACGTCCCGCATATTGTCCAGCTTGCGTTTTTCAAGGAAATAATTCACATCACCGAGGTAGGTAAACAGTTTTTTGTCCCTGAATTCTACGGTCGTGGTCGTCATGTCGGAAAGGAAATCCCGGTCGTGAGAAACGACAAGCAGTGTACCCTCATATTTTTGCAAGGCAGCTTTCAGCACTTCCTTGGAAAGCATATCCAAGTGGTTGGTAGGCTCATCCAATACGAGGAAATTGATGGGGCGAAGCAGCAAACACGCCATCGCCAGCCTAGCCCGCTCCCCTCCTGACAATACAGACACTTTCTTGTCTTGGTCTTCGCCAGTAAAAAGGAAGGAGCCGAGAATATTGCGCAGTTTTGTCCGCATCTCCGGCGGCGAATGGTTTTCCATCGTTTCCAGCAAGGTGATTTTTGGGTCAAGTGCCTCGGCTTGGTTTTGGGCATAATAACCAATGTGAACGTTGTGGCCACCTTTTATCTCACCGGAAGTAGGCTGGAGGTGATTCACAATCATTTTGGCCAAGGTCGTTTTGCCCATCCCGTTCTGCCCGACAAAAGCCACTCGCTGACCACGTTCCAAGGAAAGGTCAACATGGCTCAACACGTTCAGGCTGCCATAACTTTTGCTCAAATCCTTTACTTCCGCCACGATAACGCCGCTCCGAGGGCAGTCTGGCCAATGGATATTCATCGTGCTCGTGTCCACTTCCTCAATTTCGATGCGGTCAATCTTGTCCAACTTTTTCTGCATGGACTGCGCCATCGTGGTCTTGTTGGCCTTCGCCATAAAGCGGCTGATGGTGCGCTCCATTTGGTCAATCACCTTCTGCTGGTTGTTGGCAGCGGCGCTCATTTTCTCCCGTCGCTCAGCTCGCAAATCCACATATTTCGAGTAGTTGGCTTTGTAATCGTAAACCTTCCCTAACTCGATTTCGATGGTTCGTTTGGTTACATTGTCAAGGAAAGTCTTATCGTGCGAAATGACGATGACCGAGCCTTCGTAAGTCTGCAAGAATTCCTCCAACCAGATGATGGATTCAATGTCAAGGTGGTTGGTAGGCTCATCCAAAAGCAGGTAATCCGGGCGCTGGAGCAGCATTTTTGCCAGCTCAATACGCATTTGCCAGCCACCGCTGAACTCATCCGTGAGGCGCGTAAAGTCAGATTGTTTGAATCCAAGGCCCTTCAAAATCTTTTCTGCCTCGCCCTGCGTGTTCACACCATCTAGCATGTGAAAATGATGGTCGAGGTCGCTCATTTCCGTCAACAAATCCATGTAGGCATCGCTCTCGTAGTCGGTGCGGGTCTCCAGTTCCTTGTGGATTTCCGCCAGCCGCCGCTCGATTCGCTTGGTTTCATCAAAAGCCGTCATGGCCTCATCCATCACTGTTTTTCCCTTCGGAATGCTCATGTCTTGGTGCAAAAAGCCAAGCGTTGAAGCCGTTGGTCGCTGGATGTTACCTTCGTCAGGGCGGATATTCCCGGCGATGACTTTGAGCATCGTAGATTTTCCCGCTCCATTCCGGCCAACGAGGCCGATGCGTTCCTTGTCGCCAATGGTGAAATTGACATGGTCTAGAAGGGTACGGTCACCGTATTTAATGAAAATATTTGCAGCAGTCAGCATGGATTATTCTGAATCGTTATTTTTTTGAGGGCGCAAAAATAGGGAAAATATGGATGTATGGGCTTATGTTTTCAGAATATATCAATGCCAATTTTGAGTTGGATTCAAAGCAAATTCAAATCATCAACGAATTTTTCATCGACCACGACTTTGCCTATTTCATTTTTTTTCAAGGTTGCAATCGCCGTGATTGGGTCATGCTCAAATATCAATTTCCAATGCTTTTCCACGGCATTTTCCATGAGTTCTGCTTTTTCTTCCAAAGTCACCAAGGGACGAATATCATAAGCCATTACCCACGGCATATTTAGGTGGAAGGTGGATGGCATTGCGTCTGCACAATAGACGAAATGTCCTTCAGGTGTATCAATATGGAGGGACATCATTGAATCAGTGTGACCGTTGGTAAATTTCACATTCAATCCAGGTAGCCATTCTAGCATATCTTTTTGATGGTCAATGAATTGTAACTGTCCAGCTTCTTTTATTGGTACAAAGTTTTCCTTTAAAAAAGAGGCTTTTTCTTTATCGTTTGGCGCCATTGCCGTGCGCCAATGAACTTCGTTGGACCAATAAGTAGCATTCGGAAAAGTCGGTACAAGTTTACCGTTTTCATCCAGAAGGGTGCCACCACCACAGTGGTCAAAATGCAAATGCGTCAAGAAAACATCCGTGATTTCCTCCGGTGAAATTCCTTTGTTTGCCAAGGCCGGTAGGGGAGTCATTGCTCCCGCTGGTTCGAAAAAGGAGCGCCATTTTGCATCCTGTTTGTTCCCAACACTGCAGTCAACGAGAATTTTTCGAACGCCAGTTTCGATGAGCAAGCACCGTACTGCCCACGGAGTAAGGTTGTTTTCGTCGGCAGGATTGACTTTGTTCCACATGCGCTTGGGTACTATGCCAAACATGGCGCCGCCGTCAAGTTTGAATGTTCCTGTGGGTATTAAGCTAATTTTCATGGATTTGATTCTATTTGTTTTTGGTTTCGATTGTAGCAAAAATGAATATTTATTGGACAATGGCCTTTAGTAAATTTCTTTTTTGATTTTCAAACGGGAAATAAATTAGGTTTGTGGTGGACAAAATGCTTTTGTTTCCATTCAATATTCAAAACCAAATCGAATGACCAATCTTCAATTTCCGCTTCATTTTACTTTCAAAATCTCTACACTTTCCAATGACTTCATTGCCAAGGATGCAATGGGTATTTATCTTGGGTTCGTCAGGCAAAAAATGCTCAAGCTCGTTGATGAGGTTCAAGTTTTTACTGATGAAACAAGGTCAGCACTGAAGTACACGATTAAGGCTAACAAATGGATTGATTTCTCAGCCACTTATACATTTACAAACGCCCAAGGTGTTGAAGTGGGCCGAATTGCCCGTAAAGGTTGGGCTTCAATTTGGAGGGCGCACTACGAGATTTTTGATGAAAACCTACAACCTGACCTTGTTGTGCGGGAAGAGAACGGGTGG
This sequence comes from Bacteroidota bacterium, assembly GCA_016124585.1. Lineage (GTDB taxonomy): Bacteria > Bacteroidota > Bacteroidia > Chitinophagales > Saprospiraceae > UBA6168. Next base: position 74,467 of record WGNL01000025.1, read on the forward strand.
GTAAAAGTGGCCGATGCCTTCCTTCGTGAGATTCCGCTGGTGGGCATGCTGTCTGGTTATTTGTTCAACCCAGCTTATATCGTCAGCCGTCCCGATGGAACGCTGGTTGTTCGGTTGAAAAAGGAAGCGTCATTTTTTGGAAGACGTTTTACTATCAACAAAATAAACGAATTTGAACAAGGTGAAGAAGAACGCATCGTCCTTGGGCTCATGATGATGATATTGCTGGAACGTCGCCGGGGTTGATTCTAAACGGGTATTTCAACTGAAACTCCAGTCGAATTTGTCCAAGTTCTGAAGGCTCAGTTTCAGCAATTCAATACAGTTTCGGATGTCCTCTTTGTTGGCCATTTCAATGACAGAATGGATATGACGTGTAGGTATAGAAATGGCGCCTGCAATTGCACCATGTTTGCCAGAGCGCTGGATGCCAAGCGTGTCGGTGGCGCCGCCGGTCAGGATTTCCGGCTGCCATTTTATCTTGTTTTGCTGCGCAATTTGCTTGAGGTAATTCACCATCCTGTAGTCACAAATAACACCGCTGTCCATGATTTTGATGGCTGCACCCGCACCTAGTTTTGTCACCATTTCGTGGGGCTGTGCGCCGGGTACATCGAAAGCAATAGTGGTATCGATGGCAATGCCAAAATCAGGGTCAATGCGGTGCGATGAAGAGATGGCACCACGGATTCCAACTTCCTCTTGCACAGTAAAAACAGCGTATAGGTCAAAAGGGAGTTCAACATCTTTCAGTTCTCGCAGTGCCTCCATGAGGATAAAAACGGAAACTCGATTATCGATGCTCTTGCTGTTCACACAGTCGCCCATTTCAATTAATTCCCGTTCCCTGGTCACTGGATCGCCTACGGAGACAATCTTTTCAACCTCCGCTTTTTTCATTCCAAGGTCAATAAAATAATCCTGAATTTGCGGGGCTTTGTTGCGTTCATCAGGCTTCATGATGTGGATGGGCTTGCTGCCCATCACACCTACCAGGTCCTGTCGCCCGTGCACGATCACCCGTTGTGCCGTCAAGGTTTTTGGGTCAAAGCCACCAAGCGTATGTAGTCGCAAGAATCCATCGTCGTCGATATGGGTAACAATGAAACTTATTTCGTCAAGATGGGCGGCTACCATCACCTTTTTGTCGGTTTGGCCCTTCTTCACGGCAATGAGGCTACCCAATGAATCGGTGGTCATTTCGTCGACAAATGGGGCGATTTCGCTTTGAACGAACGATCTGATGCGCTGCTCGAAACCCGGTGCGCCAGGGATTTCGCAGGTTTTTTTAAGTAGGGAAACATTTATCATTTAACAGGCTTTGTCAACGTGGCAGGCGTGTGCTGCCCACAGGTATTTTTTGTGAAATAAGTTGCAAATTGTTTTTCAATTGATTGATGCAAAGGTAGTTGAATATGGATTTTTTCGAGGCAAGAATTCTAACCAAAGTCACAAAACCTTACAAATTTCAATCCGCTGACAGCAAGTATGCGACAAACCTGAAAGGATTTTTGCTCGAAAAAAGCAAACTATCGAAAATAAGCTAAAACTTGGCATTTCATTTTATCGAAACAATTCTATTGTTGTTTCGTGAAACTGGTTAAAGTCCTAACAATTTCAAGGATGAAACGACAATTCCAAAATCGCTAATCTATTTTTTGATGTCTTTTCCCTTCCACCATCAACTCGACGCAATGGACTGCGGGGCCGCTTGTCTGCGCATGGTTGCTGAGCACCATGGCAGGCGCTATTCGCTCCAGCATTTGCGGCAGCTGACCTACCTTGATAGGGAGGGTGTTTCAGTTGGTGGGATAGTTGTAGCAGCGGAAGCGATTGGATTGAGGCCATTGCCTGTAAAAATTCCTTTCCAAGGTGTAGGAAATGAGGAAGTTGGATTGACAGATGCACCACTTCCTTGCATTGTGCACTGGCGACAAAACCATTTCGTAGTTGTTTACAAAATTAGCAGCAACCATGTTTGGATTGCAAATCCTGAATCCGGAAAAACAAGACTCAGCCAAGCAGAATTCAAAAAAAACTGGTGCAGTGACCGCCAATTTGGAATTGCTGTCTTGATGGAACCAACTCCCAACTTTTTTATTGAAGGGGATGAAGTCACCAACAAGACCGGCTTAGGTTTTTTGCTCACGTACCTTCGACCCTACCGACAGCTCACGAACCAGTTAATCGTTGGGATATTGGTGGCAAGTGCCATCCAATTCCTTTTTCCATTTTTAACGCAAGCAGTAGTGGATGTGGGCATTCAAAACCAAGACCTGCATTTTGTCTGGCTCCTTCTTTTTGCCCAATTAATGTTGTTTGCCGGGCAAACTACCGTTCGATTTATACAAAATTGGATTTTATTGCATATTGGAAGTAGGGTCAATATTTCGCTCGTCAGCGATTTCCTGGTCCGCCTCATGGAACAGCCCATTAGCTTTTTCGATGCAAAAATGACAGGCGATCTGCTCCAAAGAATCGGTGACCACCGCCGCATTGAAGAATTCCTGACAGTAGGCACTTTGAGCATTTTATTGTCGGCGTTAAACCTTTTGATTTTTGGTACTGTACTGGCCATTTACAGCCTGAAAATTTTCACTATCTTTTTGATTGCCAGTGTTTTATACGTGGTTTGGATTTTTCTTTTCCTTAAAAAAAGGGCAGATGCAGACCTGCAAAGATTCCGTGCATTGACAGATAATCAAGGCAATATTATTGAGCTAATCCAAGGAATGCAGGAGATAAAACTCCAAAACAGCGAACACAAGCGCCGCTACGGCTGGGTACATATCCAGGCAAGATTATTCCGGGCAAATATGCGGTCGCTGAAGGTTGCACAGTGGCAGGATGCGGGTGCGCAGTTCATCGCTCAAATCAAGGATATTTTCATCATCGCCATTGCTGCGGCATCTGTAATTCAGGGGAACATGACGCTTGGGATGATGCTTGCTTCCATGTTTATCCTTGGTCAATTAAATGTGCCGTTGCAGCAGATTATCGCATTTGTTCGGTCAGCGCAGGATGCGAAAATAAGTTTGGAACGCCTAGGTGAGATTCATGGTGATCCATTGAAAAACGGCGTTGAAAAAGCTTCAACAACTCCATTCATAACCTCAATGGCTAATGGTTTCCAGAATGACCAGCCAGTTCCAATTTTCATTGAAAACCTGAGTTTCCGTTACAACCCACTCACAGATTTTGTATTGAAGAATATTAACCTGACCATTCCCGCTGGAAGGGTTACGGCCATCGTTGGTGCCAGCGGGAGCGGCAAAACTACTTTGATAAAACTGCTGCTTGGATTCTATGTGCCAAGTGAGGGGAGCATCAAAATTGGCCCCATCCAACTAAAAAATATAACCCCAGTCAATTGGCGAAAAAAATGTGGGGCCGTAATGCAAGATGGCTTTATTTTCTCCGATTCCATTGCTTCAAACATCGCTGAGAGTGAGGAGGATTGGGACTCCATTGACCAAAAAAAATTATTAAAAGCCGTACAAGTAGCTCATATTCAGGACTTTATTGAAAGTTTGCCATTAGGGTATAATACAGTTGTTGGTGCCAAAGGGAACGGCCTCAGCCAAGGCCAACGTCAGCGATTGCTCATTGCCAGGGCCGTTTATAAACAACCTGAATGCTTGTTTTTTGATGAAGCAACCAATGCGCTTGATGCGCATACGGAGAAAATCATCACTGAAAACCTTGCGAATTTTTTTGCTGGGAAAACGGTGGTCACTGTGGCACACCGCCTCAGCACTGTCAAAAACGCAGACCAAATTGTGGTGCTGGAAAATGGAGAAATCGTGGAGGTGGGGCCCCATGATGAATTGTTGAAAAATAAAGGTCCTTATTACCATTTGGTGAAAGAGCAATTGGAGCTTGGTGCTTAATTGAATCAATACTAATAATTGAATGCCATCAAATATCCTGTCAAATATCAAACTCAATGAGCGCTACGATGTAGAGGCGCTTATCGGAAATCCACCTGGTTGGGCGTTGCGATGGGGAATGACTGTCTTGCTCATGGTGGTGGCGTTGTTGTTTTTTGTGGCCTACTTGGTCAAATACCCCGATGTGGTCGAGGCTAGAACAGTGCTTACTACCGAAAATCCGCCCATCAGATTGGCGGCAAATGTCAGTGCAAAAATTTCGCAACTGAATGTTTCAAACGGTTCGGAGGTCAGCCCTGGTGATGTCTTGGCAGTGCTTGAGAACCCAGCTCAAATGCGGGATGTAATTTTATTGGACTCTTTGATTCAAAAACTGAACGGAAGGGCAGCAATTGATTTTCCGGCAATTGATTTTCCAAGTGACCTTCAGTTGGGTAGGCTGCAAACGGGATATGCTGATTTTTTGCAGGGATGGAAAGACCTTCAATATTTCCTTTCTAAAGACATCAACTACCTGAAAATCAATAACTTGCGAAAACAAATTGAAGAGGTTCAAGAGCTAAACAAATCGCTTCAAAAGCAAGAAGAAATCTTGAAAGAAGAGGTTGGGTTGGCTTTGAAAAACATGAAGCGGGATAGCACACTTCTAGCAAACAATTCTGGGTATTTGTTTGAATTTGAAAAGAGCAAATCAGAATGGTTATCACGAAGTCGTGAGATGGAAGCGCTGCACTCCAATACTTCTAACAACAATCTCCGGATTCAGCAAATGCAGTCGCAAGTGCTTGATTTTCAACAACTTCAATCAGATGGTGAATCTAAGAGAATTCTTGATTTTCGGACGGAAGTACAGCGATTGAAAGGCCAAATTGATAGTTGGAAGCAAGATTTTTTACTTGTTGCACCCGTAAGTGGAGAGGTGGCATTGACAAGTGCTTGGAGTGAAAAGCAACAGGTTGAGGAGGGGACGGAAGTAATGACCATAGTCCCCAAAACAAGTGCTGGAAAGTGGCTTGCGAAGGCGATATTGCCAAGTGCTGGCGCAGGTAAAGTTAAGGTTGGAATGACCGTCAACATCCGGTTGGATGGGTTTCCGTACCAGGAGTTTGGTGTGCTCAATGGCACGGTACAGCGCATTGCCATTGTGCCAAGTGACCAAGGTTATGAAATTGAAATTACGATTCCAGATGACTCAAAAACTAGTTTTGAGAAATCGGTGCCTTTTCGGCAAGAGATGCAAGGGCTGGCAAGGATTGTGACAGAAAAGCGCAGTTTGCTTAGCCGGGTTTTGGGGCGGATTTTGGCTGTTTTTGAATCAAATTGATAGCAGTTTTCAGGCATCTTTCCTAATTTCCAGTTCCATCTCTCTGCGAAATAGAACCCGAGCCAACATGTCCTCCACAGGTTTTTCCCACATACGCCACTGGACGGAATCATTGCTCCAACCAGTTTGAAGTTGGTCAAAAAGTGCTGGATTACACCTTAGTCCAAGCATTTGAAGATAGCTGTTTAGGTATTGCAACTGCCAAAATTGTCGATAATCCTTCACGATTTCCATTCGGAAACGGTTGACAATCAATAAACTAAGCTCATCATTCCATTTTGCTTCACTATTTTTCATCAAGCGGAAAACTGGCGATGCTTCGTTGGGCAGGCTGGCCGTTTCTTTCATGAATTTTAGCGCCAAAGAATTGACTGCATCGTGTCCAATCAATTTTGCCAAATGGTTAACAGATGTAGATTCCCAAACTTGAAGGTTCTGATTCCTTTGCCAAAGGTCAAATATCGCTGTTGCCCACTCCGCACTTTTATGAAAAGCTGCTGATTGAACTGCGGCCTGAAGAAGTACCTCACTCCAGTCCGTTTGTGAAAATAGATTCAATATTTCAGCGGGAGTTTTATTGAAAAAATCTACCCAATTTGACAATGGAACCAAAGAAATTATTTGGCCTAAATATCCTGCCTTTGCCCCCCCTTGCCAACCTGGATGAATTTGCAGAATGCCGTCACGCTGGGCCGATAAATCTGGCTCGTCCAAATTGACGATTTTCAACTTATCGTTTTTGTATTCAAAAAGTGCCTTTGCACGATTAGCCATTCGTTCAACTAGTTTTCCACCTGGAAGTTTTGCTAAAATAATTGCTGCAGCTTGGCGAACTTCCTTTCGACGATCGTCGAGTGCCCGTTCCAACAATGGTTCATCTGCAAGTGATAGCCCAATTTCGAGGCAGGGTAAAAACACTGCCTTATCAGCTGGGCTTTCTGTTTCCCAACTTGAGGTCAGCAGTTCTAATGCGAAACTTGGAGATTGGCGCCGCCAAAATTGAAGTTGCGCCAATCTTTCACTTTTGCCGGCAGTTTGCCAATTGAATTGTGAAGGTTCATGCAGCCAGTTTGACCACTCAGGGTGCTGCTGCAACAGCCAGTAGCCCGAATCATCCAACAATGGTGCTATTTCCGGCCAAAACTGTTGCAAGTCGGCAAGACTCATCAGTGTAGGCAATTCAACATTGGGTAATTTTTTTCCGTATTTTTTTAGTAAAAACAGATACTCTGGTAATACAGGTGCATGTTGTCCACTAAGAATTAAGTGTAACAGATGGGCGTTTTTGGGGTTGAAATGTTGAGCAGCAGAAGGAATAGGTAGTTCTCCTTCGAAATGCTTGAGTGCAAAACCTGCTTTGCGAAATTGCGCTATCATTGCCACTCCATCTGCCAACAACCTAGGGGCTTCAGTGGATGTTTTTACCCCCATTTGTTCCAATTTTGAGATAGTCTCTGGTTTGAAATTGCTGTTTTCAACACCGAGTAACGCATTTTTTACGAGGTCTTTCCAAGGCATGGCTTGTATGATTTATTTGAAAGTCATCTATATTTTGGGCATTTGCAAAGCTGAAGAAATAGGCAGTAAAATAGGTAGGAAAAATAAAAGCCCCTCGCAGGGAGGGGCCGTGGTAAGCCAGAGTTTGGCTAGTAAAACAACAAAAATCGTAAGTTTGACGCAGTTTAAAATATACGTCACATTCTAACAAAAGTAATTACAAAAAATGTACATTGCATTAATCGGATTCGGTAAAATGGGCAAAACCATCAAACAACTGGTGGAGGCTGCTGGAGACCAAGTTGTTTTGGCCATTGATTTGGAAAATCGGCATGAATTCACCGCTGAAAATTTGAAGAGGGCAGATGTTGCTATTGAGTTTAGCCGCCCCGAAACTGCTTTTGAAAACATTAAAACTTGTTTGGAGGCTGGCATTCCTGTTGTGAGCGGTACTACTGGCTGGCTCAATGATTTTGAAACTGCCAAATCCATCTGCGAAGCAAAAGACGGAGCCTTGTTTTATGCATCCAATTACAGCATCGGTGTAAATATTTTTTTTGCAGTGAACCGCTACTTAGCTAAACTGATGGAAACACAAACACAGTATGATGTTAGAATGGAAGAGGTTCATCACACACAAAAACTTGACCATCCCAGTGGCACAGCCATAACCTTGGCACAAGGAATCCTGAACAACTTTACGAAGAAAAAAAATTGGGAAACACACCTGCAAACGGGTGAAAATGAGCAGTTTAAAGCAAACGCTGAGCGTATAGGCATCATTAGTAAACGAGTAGAAAATGTTCCAGGTACACATGTAGTAACTTGGGAGTCAGACATTGATACCCTTGAAATCAGCCATACGGCACATTCTAGAGAGGGGTTTGCAGCTGGGGCAATCGCTGCAGCCCGCTGGTTGGTTGGCAAAAAGGGTTGTTTTGGCATGGAGGATATGCTTGGGTTTTGAAAAGTTTTACTTGTTTTAGATAAGGAAACAGCTTGGGTTTATTATGTTAGTGTGGGGAATTGGATACGATTCAATCTTGCTTGAATTTCCACCTTTTGCCATACCTTTGCCCGCATGACAGAAAAAATTCTCATCCTTGATTTCGGTTCTCAATATACCCAACTCATCGCTAGACGGGTTCGTGAGCTGAATACTTATTGCGAAATCGTACCTTATAATAAAGTACCTGACTTAGATGAGTCGATAAAAGGAATTATCCTAAGCGGTAGTCCTTTTTCGGTACGCCAAGCTGATTCCTTGCGGCTCGATCTCAGTAAATTGATTGGAAAGCGGCCAGTCCTTGGGATTTGCTATGGCGCTCAACTCATCGCTGATAGCTACGGCGGTAAAGTTCAGCAATCCGAAAAAAGGGAGTATGGCAAGGCAGCACTTACCAAAATTCATGTCAACGACACTTTTCTGAAAGGGGTGCCAACCGATTCGCAAGTATGGATGTCACACGCCGATACCATTGTCAAGTTGCCTGAGCAATTTGAGTTGATGGCTAGCACTGAAAGTGTGGAAGTAGCAGCTTTTCGTGCCGTAAATGGCGCATTTGGAGCCCCAGTTTATTGCATCCAATTCCATCCAGAAGTCACGCACAGCTTGGATGGCCTGACGATACTTCGCAATTTTATCTATGAAATTGCAGGCTGCAAAGGGGATTGGACTGCTGCTCATTTCATTGAAGAAAAAGTGGCAGAGCTGCAAAAATCAATTGGCAATGAACGAGTACTGATGGGCCTGAGCGGCGGTGTAGACAGTACTGTTGCAGCCGAATTGTTGCACAAGGCCATTGGTGACCGCCTGATTTGTTTTTTTGTGGATAATGGGTTGCTTCGCAAAAATGAGTATCAAGAAGTGCTCGACAGTTACAAGGTCATGGGGTTGAATGTGGTTGGTATCGATGCCAAACAGCGTTTTTACGATGAGCTTGCGGGTGCGACTGACCCAGAAAAAAAAAGGAAAATTATTGGTCGGGTTTTCGTTGAAGTGTTTCAGGATGAAGCCCACAAACTGACAGGTATTGACTGGCTTGGTCAAGGCACGATTTACCCTGACGTAATAGAGTCAGTATCAGTTCACGGGCCATCCGTGACCATTAAATCCCATCATAATGTAGGCGGGTTGCCCGACCTGTTGAAGTTGAAAATTGTAGAGCCACTTCGTTCACTTTTTAAAGATGAAGTCCGCAGGGTGGGAAAAGAACTTGGTATTCCTTTGGAAATATTGGGCCGTCATCCATTTCCTGGGCCGGGCCTTGGCGTCCGAATTTTAGGTGACATAACGCCGCAGAAAGTGGCGCTTTTGCAAGAAGCAGATGCGATTTTTACCAAAAACTTGAAAAAATTCGGGCTTTATGACGAAGTTTGGCAGGCTGGCGCAGTGCTTTTACCCATCCAGTCGGTAGGTGTCATGGGGGATGAACGTACTTACGAGCAACCCGTTGTACTTCGGGCCGTCAACTCTTCTGATGGTATGACAGCAGAATGGAGCCGGCTTCCACATGAATTCTTGGCTGCTGTTTCCAATGAAATTGTCAATAATGTGAAGGGAATCAATCGAGTAGTTTACGACATCAGCACCAAGCCGCCAGCAACAATTGAATGGGAATGAGGCAAAAGGAGGGAATTTGGAGAGAAAACAAGCATTTATTTCAACACAATAAAAGCAACATGAGAAAAAGGACGGTTAGTTTCAAATTTGTAACCATGGTGATTTTGGCCTTATTACTTGGCACAATATTGCCTTCTTGCGGTTGGTTGAAACCTGCCACAGACCCTTCCAAAGAAAAGGTTTACAAGGATGAGGACATTAGTGATATTCAAGGAACTAAAGTTTACGACCCTGAAACTGGTACTTACAGGACTGTCCACGAAGTAAATGAAAAAGTTGACACGGTTCAATGGAAAGAACTTGCCACCGATAAATACCCCCCTATCAAAACCGACAGCCCCATGAATGGGGGGGGGGCCATCCCATCCACTGGTGGTAATTCTGGCAATGCTGGCTCCAACAGTAATGGTGATGGCACAGGAGACGTTACAATTTTACTTCCTTTTTTGGCAAATGCCCCCGGCGCTGGTGTGCCCGAGAACTCACTTTGGGCAGTGAATTTTTATGCTGGCGCAAGATTGGCTTACGACGATTTGGAAGAGGACGGAGCTAAATTCAATGTTTCCATCATGGACACTGAAGCTTCGACTGCCAAAGTCAACAACCTCTTAAAAGGTGGTGCTTTGCCCAATTCTGACCTTATCATTGGTCCTTACAAACGGGACATTGTGGATGTTATGCAGCCTTTTTCTAAGAAAAATAAAGTGCCGCTTGTCGTTCCTTACACTGCTCAAATGGGAATGGCAGAGGACAACCCATTTTATATTCAGGTAAATCCTTCCTTGAAATCGCATTGTGAAGCTATCACCAAACACGTACGTAAAAGGCATTTGCCTGAAAATGTGGTATTGGTAGCGTTGGATAAGCCGGAGGAAAAAGCAAGGTTCAAGTATTTTCAGGATGCGAATGCTTTGATTGACAAGGGAGTGACTGGGAAAAAATTTCAAGAGCTTTTAGTGCCGGAAGGCGGTGCGAACTTTCACAATATTGATGTTTCGAAATATTTCAAATCTGGTGCACAGACCGTTTTCATTGTCCCATCTTGGTCAAATCAAACCTTTATTTATTCCTTGCTTCGGCAATTGCTTGCCAAACAAGCAGAAGGAGAGGACATCGTAGTTTATGGAATGAGCATGTGGCTTGATTTTGAGCAAATTGATTTTGAATACTATGAAAAACTGCACTTGCATGTGAGCAGTGCATCATACGTTAACGACAATGACGAACGGGTAAAGCAGTTCAAGAAAAAATTCTTTGATTCCTATGGTTCCGTGCCGGACGAGGAGGCATATCTCGGTTATGATGTAATGTTGTATTTTGGGAAAATGCTGGCAAAAAATGGCAAATCCTTCGCTTCAAGGCTGGATGTTTCACCGTCTGATGTATTGCATGGTCGCTTTGAATTTAACCGGATTGTGCTGTATCCTGAAAAGCATAAAGAAGACTTGAATTATTTTGACCAATTGGAAAATACTTATGTGAATATTCTGAAGTTTCAGGACTTTCGCTTGCAGCCTGCCGACTAACCCTTGCCTTGATTGCTTAATAAACGTCGGCTGGGAGTTGAATCCCTACCGACGTTTTTTATTTGATATGAGAAAAAAGCGACTTGATAAATTCCTATCCGTTGTCAACCGTCGGCAACCAGACCTTACGGTTGTATTGGAAAATGTGACAGATTCGCACAATATTGGAGCTGTCATCCGCACAGCCGATGCTGTAGGAATTGGCGAAATTTATATCCTTAACACGGACGCACATTTACAGACTAAATTTGTCAAGATAGGGAAGCGAACATCAATGGGGTCAAATAAATGGGTGGAGGCAAATTATTTCACGGATGCTGAAGCCTGCTTTGAAAAACTGCGAAACAAATACGGAAAAGTACTTGGAGCGATGCTTGGTGAAGGCGTCAGCGATTTTCATCACCTTGACCTTATCGAACCAGTTGCGTTGTTTTTTGGAAATGAGCACCGAGGTATTTCCACTGTTTCCCAGCCTTTGCTCGATGGAAAATTCATGATTCCGCAGGTTGGAATGGCAGAAAGCCTGAACGTGTCAGTCGCCTGCGCCGTCACATTGTATGAAGCATTTCGGCAGCGGAATGCAAAGGGTTTTTACGATGAGCCTTTTCGATTGAGCGAGGCTGAAAGAGCTGATTTGTTTGAAATTTACTTAGAAAAACACAAGGCTAGAGACCGACGACCAGCCATTGCCTGGAATAATAATGGCAATTGAAAATGCGGCATGGAAAGAAGTTTTGAACATATTTCAAATGTCTGGGCAAATTAGTTTTCTACCGCTGCTAAAACCACATCGTTTTTCAAGCTCCTAAAATCAACTGGGGTTACAGCAGAAACGCCCTGCTCTGGCATATAAACGCCATAAATTGTATCCACAGCCGCCATCGTCTGTTTGTTGTGGGTGACGATAATGAACTGACTGTCCTTACTAAAATCTTTAATGATGTGGTTGAACTTCTCAATATTGGCGTCATCAAGCGGGGCGTCCACCTCATCAAAAATACAGAACGGAGCGGGCTTGAGCAGGTAAAGCGAGAAGAGTAGGGCAGTGGCCGTCAGTGTTTTTTCCCCACCCGATAGCTGACTAATACTTTGTGGGCGTTTGCCTTTTGGCTTCGCAACGATTTCTATGCCGCTTTCCAGTGGGTTTTCCGGGTCAAGGAGGATGAGGTCGGCAGCATCATCGCTGGTAAACAGGCTGCGGAATGCGTCAATAAAATACAACCGAACCTTGCCAAAAGCCTCCAAAAACTGCGCAGTGGCTGTTTCTTCAATTTCCTTGATGGTCTCCATCAGGTCATCTTTTGCTTTCAAAATATCGTCTCGCTGTGTGGTGATGGAAGTGTGCCGCTCGCTCATTTCATCATAGGCTTCCACCGCCATCGGGTTTATTTCTCCGTAATTGTCCAATCTATTTTTGATGCGCTCGACCTTGATTTGTAGCTCGTTTTCATCCAACCCAGCTTTTTGTTCTTCAGTCAAGGTCAGCGTTTCATGGTCGTTGATGCTCAGGTTGAATTCGATTCTCAGCCGCTCCGCAATGTTCGAAAGCTGGTATTTCGTATCACTGAACTTGTCTTTAAGGTTGTTGATTTTTATCTGTGACTCTTGTGATTGGCGGCCTAATGCCCTCAGTTTGTCCTCGATTTCGTGGATGCTGTTTCTTGCCCCGAAGAAACTTTGCTCGGCAGCGGACAGGGTGCCTTCCTTCTCTTTGCGAATCGCATAATTTTCCTGCAAAGCCTTCACCAGCTTCTCGATATCGTCGTTGATTTGTGCCACCTCTCCACCTGATTCGTCTAATTGCCGTTGGCTAGTAGCCAAAGTGGACTTGGTTTCGTCTAGTTGTTTTTCTCGGAACGAAAGCTCTCGTTGCAGCGCCGAAACTTTGTTCTGCTGCTTGATGAATTCAATGTTTTTATTGTTGAAATCAGTACTGGCATTACTCATTTCCTCAGCAACCATTCGGAAACTGCCGTCCGTGTTGCTGATTTCCTTGCGTGCTTGGTCGGCAACTTGAAATTTTTCTTCCAATTGCTTTTCAATGTCTGCATTAGAAACTTCAAAAGATTGGATGCGCTCCAAAGTTTGCGCTTTCCTAGCGTCCACATCACGGATGTACGACTCAAAACTTTCTAATCGGGCCGCCAGAGATACCCGCTCTTGAGCAACTTTGTTCAACAATTGCTGCTCCTGCTGAATCGCCTGTCGTGACTGTTGGCCTTTTAGGTTTTCGATGCTTGACTTCAGTTGGTACATCTCCTCAGAAAGCTTGTGTTCTTCTGTCTCGCCCCGTTTGATGGCGTTTTCCAAGATTTCCAAGTTCTTTTTCCTACCAATTTTTTTACCCTCAAACAAGCCTACACTGCCACCGCTCAGGCTATGGCGACGTTGGATGAAACGGCCTGATTTGGCCAACAGCGTCATATTTTCACTCGTTAGTTGCTTCGCAACATCTTCTTTTTCAAGAACAATCACGTTGTCGAGCAAATAGTTGACAAGGTTGCGGTACATTGGGTCGCACTGCACAAGGTCAGTGGCGAGACGCATCCCCTCTGAAAGCATGGAAATGCTTGGTGAAAAATCCTTGAAGCTATCGTTTACGAAGAAATTAGCTTTGCCTTTTTGTGCAGATTGCAACAACTGAACGGCAGCTTGTGCGTCCTCGATATTTTCGGTGACGTAAAAATTGAGGTAGGGTTCGAGGTAGTTTTCGATGGCCACTCGATAGTCCACTTCCACGTAGATCAGGTCTGAAAGCAGTGGGGCCTGTTTTGTCCAATTTTTTGCATTGCTCAAAAAACGGATGCTTTCAGGGAAGCCCTCAAGGCTTTCCACCATGCTCTTCGTTAACTTGTACTCGTTGCGCTTAGCATCCAGTTCCCGATGGATTTTTTGGATGCGGCTTTTTAGGTCGTCCAGTTTAGTTTCACCTTCGGCAATTTGCGTCCGTCTATCCTCTTCCGCCTTTTCCAATGTTTCAAGTGCCAGACGCCGTTCAGTTTCCTCCTTTTCCAGTTCATTAATTTTGACACCCAGCGATTCTGTTTCTGCTTTGCGGTTTTTGACCTCTTCTTCGCCGTGGGCAATGTCGTGCCGCAGGTTTTCCATCTGGTTGGCGTTCACGGCTTTTGACTTCTCTAGTTCGTAAAGCTCTCGCTCAACCTTTTGCTGGTTCTGCATAATGGCATCCAACCCAGCCTTCATTTCACCGTGGCTTTGGCGAATATCTTGGAGTTTTTTTTCAGCTGCTTCAAGTTGCTGTTCGAGTTTGCCCTCCAGTCTGCGGTCTTCTTGCAGGGTTTCTCGGTAGTTGGCAATTTCTTCCTCCAAGGTGGCAATCCGTGATTTTGAAATCAAAAATGCCTCCTGCGACTTAGCCTTGTTTTGTTCCACAAACGTGATGCGCTGTTCCAATACCCGGCGCTCGTTCTCCGCATCCCGTATCCTGCCGACGAGTTGGTTCATTTCCCGCTGGCGTTCGCTCAGCGCTTGCTCTTGGTCAAGGTTAGACTTGCGCTGCTGCTCCAACCCTGCCTCCATTTGCCGTTGCTCAACTTCCAATTGGCGGTAACGGTCTTCTTCTTTTTCCAGCGAATCCTTTAATTCCTTGTATTTGGCCTTCAACAACTCAGATTTCAAAGCAGCTAGTTTGATAGCCAAGTCCTTGTATTCTTCCTTGAGCTCAAAATACTTTTTTGTGCGTTTGGCCTGTTGCTCCAGCGATTTCAGGTTGTTGTTGATTTCAAAAAGCAGGTCATCCACCCGCTCCAAGTCGGCAGTGGTAGCCTGAAGTTTTTGTAGGGTTTCCCGTTTCCTGATTTTGTATTTTGAAATTCCAGCAGCCTGTTCAAACATTTTTCGGCGTGCATTGTCCTTGTCCGCTAAAATCTCATCTACCATACCAAGGGCAATGATGGCATAGCTGTTGGAGCCAATACCAGTGTCCATTAGCAGGTTCGTGATGTCCTTCAAGCGACAAACAACCCCGTTTAATTGGTATTCACTTTCGCCGCTTCGGTACAGTCGGCGGGTGATGGCTACTGAATTGTATTCGGTAGGCAGCAAGTTTTTGGTGTTCTCAAACGTTAGGGTCACTTGCGCCATCCCGCCCTGCTTCCTTGATTTTGTGCCGTTGAAAATCAGGCTGGTCATTGAGTCGAGGCGCAGCTCACTGCTCTTCTGTTCCCCTAGCACCCAGCGTATGGCATCCACGACGTTGCTCTTGCCCGAACCGTTTGGCCCGACAATACCAATGACATCCTCGTTGAAATGGATGACCGTTTCATCAGCAAACGACTTGAAGCCTTTTATTTCGAGGGTTTTGAGACGCATCTGTTCAATTTCGGGGGGCGAAGTTAGGAATTTGACTGGGTATAAATTAAGGTAGTTTTCAACATGGATTTGTTAAAAAGGCTTGATTTGGCGCTCATAAAACTTGTTCACTATCAATTGAAAAACCGAATTTTGAAGATAAATAATTTATTTGCCAGTAAATCCAACTTACCTACTTTATCGCAAAATCATCCACATCGACATGGATGCTTTTTTTGCCAGCATCGAGCAGCGGGACAACCCTGAATTGCGAGGTAAACCCGTAGCAGTAGGTGGAGGTGGCAAGCGGGGTGTTGTTGCCTCGGCCAGCTACGAGGCCCGGCGATACGGTGTTCGCTCCGCAATGCCTGGCATGACGGCGCAACGCCTTTGCCCGAGTATCATCTTCGTAAAATCGAGATTTCAAGTTTATGGAGAAGTCTCCCGTCAAATCCGCAATATTTTCTTCGAATATTCCGACCTCGTGGAGCCACTCTCGCTGGATGAGGCATATCTTGACGTGACGGAGAACAAGAAAGGCATCAACTCAGCTATGCGAATTGCCATCGACATCCGCCGAAGGATACAGGAGGAAACTGGGCTGACAGCTTCTGCAGGAGTTTCGTTCAACAAATTTTTGGCGAAGGTGGCTAGTGACATCAATAAGCCCAATGGCATGAAGACCATATTGCCAGAAGAGGCACTGGATTTTTTGGCAAAATTGCCAGTTGAGAAATTTCATGGAATCGGCAAAGTGACTGCGGGACGCATGAAAAAAATGGGCATCCGTACCGGCGGCGACCTTCGAAAACTATCTGAAATCGAATTGTCACAGCGCTTCGGCAAATCAGGCAGATATTATTACCGGATAGTTCGTGCTGAAGATAATCGCCCAGTCAACCCGAACAGGATACGCAAATCAATTGGCGCTGAGCGTACTTTTTTTGAGGACATTAAAGAACTGGAGGAGATGAAAAAAAAGCTGATTCCTATCATCCAAACTGTTTTCGACTACATGGCAAAGCATGAGAACTTTGGTAGGACCTTGACTTTGAAAATGAAGACCCCTGAATTCAAAATCATCAATCGCAGCAGAACGTTCGGTGGTGAAATTCGAAACCTGGAGTTGTTACAACAGGCGACCTTTGATTTGTTGGATAATGCCTGTGAAGAAATTGAAGCAGTGAGGTTACTTGGGATTTCCATTTCTAATCTAGAAAAAGAACTTGCAGGAGAGGGGATGCAGTTGGAACTGGAATTTGATGAGGAAAAAGCTATTAAACCCAAGCTGCCCGATTAGCTAAAATCCAGTTGCCGTCCACGTCCAAGTAGGTTGATGAGGGGAAAACTGCCTTAAATTTTTCTTCATAAAAAGTATAAGTATCAGCAAGTGCAACTGACGTATCCGAGAGCCGATTGTAAAGTATCAAGCCATTTGGGGCAAGATGTTCTTTCAATTTTTCTAAAAATTCTATTCTTTCAAATTGTGTGGGTACAAGTTCATCAAGAAAAAGGTCAACCACAATAAGGTCAAATCTCGCCGTTGTTTTTTCCAAAAAGACCAAGGCATCTACATTCCACAATTCGATGTCCTCTCTGAGAGTAGGCAGTACAAACCGTTTTGTCCACTCCACAATTGTAGGGTCTATTTCTATCCCAGTGCAATGAATTTTTTTTCCAAATTTATGCTCCAACATATATGGTACACTGCCCAGGCCAAAACCAAGAACAAGCATATTGCTGAATGCATTTTTGCTAAAATCAAGCTGTTGGAAAGTCTTACTGAAATTGTCGTACAGGTCACCGTAAGAATAAACTGCATTTTCAGTAGTGAGGTAGAACCTGCCTTTTCGTAATGAAAGCTCAAGCACTGGATTGAATGCTGTAGAGGTTTTATCTAGTTGAATATCAACGAGATAGCTCAAGATTTTCTTCAAAAAAAGCAAAACAGGTATTTAAGATTTTGCTTCAAAAAGCTTGAAAAACTTGCGGCCAGTTTCTTCTTTTTGTTCCCAAGGACGGTATTTGGCAGTTTCCTCAAAAACGTTCATCAAAAGCAATCGTTCTTCGGCCTCTAATCGGTGACCATGAATGGTCATCATTCGTTCTACAGCTTCAAAGGCTTTTTCAGGAATGTATGTCGTGAAATTATCAGAGCCACCCCAGGAAAAGGATGGGATAAATTTGGGAAGAAAACCTGTCCCAAAGATATTGCAGCAAAGACCAGTCACTGTTCCGGTATTGAACATCGAATTGATACCGCACATAGAATAATCGCCCATCATTAGCCCAATTTTTAATTGGTCTGTTTGTTCTAATTGGCCACTAACATAGCTCCAGAGCTTAACATAGCTCCAATTGTTTTTGAGGTTGGAGGAATTGGTGTCGGCCCCGAGATTACACCACTCGCCGATGACAGAATTCCCAAGATAGCCTTCGTGACCTTTATTGGAATGGCTGAACATGACCACATTCTTGACTTCACCACCTATTACGCAGTTCGCTCCAATAGAAGTTGGGCCGTAAATTTTCGCACCCATTTTTACTTTGCTGTTTGCACCAAGCACAAATGGCCCACGGATAATCGTCCCTTCCATCACCTCTGCACCATGGGCAATGTAAATAGGTCCCTTGGTGGCATTCAAGATAGCCCCTTCTACCTGAGCCCCTTCTTCAAGAAATATTTGACCATCTCCAATAATTGTGTTTGTCTTGCTTAGATTTTGGGAAATTCTACCTGAGGTAAGTAACTTGTAATCCGAAATGATTGCCTGCTCATTAAGTTGGCAAATATCCCAGAGGCGATTCATTTTTAAGACCGGGGATTGTTTAATTTCAAAACTATTAAGATCTTCAATATCATCGTACATCAGACGATTGAACTGGTTTCTATCAAGAACTGCTGCTATGAGTTCCCCATCAAGTAGCATCGCCCCGCCATTTTCCATCTGATTAATCAAGGATACAATTTCGTGGGATGGAAGTACCGATCCGTTTATTAAATAGTTGATTTCGGATATCGTTATATCGTAACGCTCAGATAAGTAATCTTGAGTGATGTAGGAAGCTTTTCCATTCATCCATTTTTCCCAACGTTCTCGATTTGACATTGCGCCTAACCTGATTTCACAAACAGGACGCGTGAAAGTGAAAGGTAGCAAATGCTCCCTGGTTTCGTTGTCAAAAAGAATCAGATTTTTCATTGAAATAGCTTGGGACCAGCGGCAAAATACCTTCTATGCCTCTAAAAATTATTTGATAGTGGGGCAATATTACAAAAAAAGCCTCAACCAGTAGGTTGAGGCTTTTAGCATAAAAATGCGCAAAGAATTATTCAGCTTCAGTTCCGGCAGCTGGTTTTGCAAATTTCGCAAATCGCTTGTTGAATTTATCGATACGGCCAGCCGTGTCAACAAATTTCATTTTACCTGTGAAAAATGGATGAGAAGCAGAAGAAATTTCAAGCTTGACAAGTGGGTATTCATTACCATCTTCCCAAGTAATGGTGTCTTTGGTTTGAGCGCAAGAATAGGTAATCCAAGATTCATCGCAGGAGAAATCTTTGAAAACAACCTTTCTATAATTCTTTGGATGGATATCACTTTTCATGTCAGATTTTTTTCAATTTTAAAATTAGCGGGCAAAGATAGTATTTTTTGCACTTTTTCAAAAAGAACTGACTCGTACTTTAGAAAAAATAAAGAAGATTTCAAGTTGAAACAACTTGTGCACTATTTTTGATGTTGTTTGTTGAAATTTAACTTCTTTGACAAAGGAAAAAGATGCTGGAATTTTTTGGATTAGATTTTTTTGCTTTACACGTTAGTATATATGTCAGGGTAATCTGTATTGAATTTTCAATGTTGATATAACCGTAAAAACCTCAGTTCAATTTCATCGAATTTTGGATGAAAAATTGGCTGAAAAAGTTCAACGACTAAAAATTTTAAAAGTGGTTGATTATCAGCAAGATAGAAGGAGTTTAGGTTTTTATCTCCAGATTTTTTTTCACAAAAATTAATACAAATGATATGGTTTTTGCAAAAAGCCTTATCTTGGCACGATAAAAATTAGAGAGAGCGTGTTTTCGCCGGGCTTGCTAGCATTTTTGCGCAAGCCCGGTTTTTTTTTGCTTTTTCTCAAAATTTCTTATCGTATACAACACTACTTTTAGTAATTACCTTACGTACATTTTTTTCGTTAGGCATTTGTTCTTTTCAGAAATACACTACATTTGACCGCAAGAAAAATAAGGAATTAATATGTTCCAACCTACATCCTTAATCAGGAGTGACAGACTTTTTTGACAACTATTCAAAAGAGAGCAGATTTTAAACTGCATTAATTTAATTCTGATTTTGAGATTTTAGTAATAATTTTCCCAACATTTATTTTTGTTCAAAATGTTTCAAAACTGACACTAATCACAAAACATAAATACAATATATGAATCTACCATCAGAATTAAAATACACCAAAGACCATGAATGGATAAGGGTGGAAGGCGATAATATTGCCGTAGTTGGAATTACGGATTTTGCACAGGGAGAACTTGGCGAAATTGTTTACGTAGAGGTTGAATCCGTAGGAGAGACACTTACTAAAGAGGCAATTTTTGGAACAATTGAGGCTGTCAAAACCACCTCTGATTTATTTATGCCTGTTTCTGGAAAAGTGATCGAGTTCAATTCTGCAATTGACGGAAGTGGTGGGGACGACCCAACGCTTGTAAATTCTGACCCCTACGATAAAGGTTGGATAATCAAGGTGGAAATGTCTGACCCATCTGAAATCAACGAATTGTTGGATGCCGGTGCTTACAGTGAACTAGTTGGCTAATTTCAACTAAAATACAAAAACCATACACCAAAACTTATTGAGGTCGCATCTGTAAATCATAAGGTCATTGAAATGAAATTCTTCATTCCGGTAGTACTGTGGGCAATTTTAATTTTTATATTGTCAACAAAGGTCGGAATACAATTGCCAGAAACGAAAATAGGAACTGATAAAGTAGCGCATTTCGCAGTTTATTTTGTTTTCAACCTCTTGGCAATCAGAGGTTTGGTTTTAGGTGATAACCTTTCAACTAAAAATGTATTAATTGCTACCTTCGTTGTTACAGTATACGGAATAACGATGGAATTTATTCAATGGGCTTTCTTCCCAAACAGGTTTTTTGAAGTTTGGGACATGGTAGCTAACTTCATCGGCGCTGTTTTAGGTTATATTGCATTCATTTTTACTTCACAAAAAAATAACCAACATGGATTTCGAAATTAGTGGATCACTAGTGTTGCTTGTTTCAATCTTGATTATTGTGTTGACGGTGTCCCTTATCTTTATTGTTAAGGCAGTGTACAACAAAAGATCAGGCAGCAATCTTACGGCAAAACATGCCAACACTACTTTCAGCTCTCCGTTGGAGGGCCGGAATAAGTACCCTGAAGTAGATACGTTCAGCTTGGGAACAACTTTTAGGAATTATGGCATACTTGCTTCCGTAATTCTTATGATTTTGGCCTTTAGCTGGACTAAATACGAAAAGGTAATTGACGTGTCTGGTCTTTTGGGCACTTTGGATGAGGAAATCGAGATGGAAACACCTCGTACTGCTGAACCGCCGCCACCACCACCACCACCACCACCGCCTGTAATTCAAGAGGTTCCAGACGATATTTCTGTGGAAACGGTTATTCAGCAGGATCAATCTATTGAAGAGGAAACTCAAGTGGTCGCACCACCAGTGATTGAAAAAGCTGCACCACCACCACCACCACCTCCTCCTCCAAAAGAAGTGGAAGACGAGATTTTTAAGGTTGTTGAAGATCAACCTGCATTTCCCGGTTGTGAGGATGTTTCTGACAAAGCTGAAAAGAAAAAATGTGCGGAGACAAAAATGCTCCAATTCATTTACAGCAATATCAAGTATCCTCCTATCGCCCGTGAAAATGGGGTAGAGGGAACAGTTTATGTAAAGTTTGTTGTAGAAAAAGACGGCAGCATTACAGCCCCTGAAATCGTTCGTGACATCGGTGCAGGTTGTGGTGATGAAGCTCTTAGGGTTGTTCAGCTTATGCCTAAGTGGGAACCAGGCAAACAGCGTGGACGTGCTGTTAGGGTTCAATTTAACCTTCCTGTAAAGTATAAGCTTGAATAAATCATTTATCTGGAAAATAAAAGGGCGATTGGCTGTGGCTAATCGCCCTTTTTCAGTTGAAGTATGATCCATCAGACACAAAAAATCCTCGACAAAATCCTTTGGAAAGGTAGAAGTAGGTTGTTGTTGTTAGGGGCTGCTTTAGGTTCATTTATTGGCTTTTTTTTGCTCTTAAGCACCTTGCAATTTTATATTGACGTACAAAAATTATTAAGGGGTGACGCCAACCCAAGTGACCAATACGTCCAGATAAATAAAAAGGTCAACCTATTCAATACCCTTGGTGTAAAATCCGGTTTTTCTGAGACAGATATTGAAGAATTAAATTCAAAATCATTTATTGAATCAGTAGGGAAATTTACTGCCAACGATTTTCGAGCAGGTGCCTCCAGCGATATGCTAGGGTTTTATACTGAATTGTTTTTTGAATCAGTGCCAAATGAATTTCTCGATGTGAATGAACCCGCTTTTCGCTGGTCAGAAGGGCAGAATAGTGTTCCTGTATTAATTTCCAAGGACTACTTGGCACTTTATAATTTCGGTTTCGCACCTAGTCAAGGATTGCCTCAAGTGACACCTGCAACAGTTAGTAAGTTAAATATGGAAATCAGCATTAGTGGGCAGGGCAAAAAGCAGAATTTTAATGGAAAAATTGTAGGCTTCAGCGATCGCATAAACTCAATTTTGGTACCAGCCTCGTTTATGAACTGGGCCAATGCGAATTTTGGAAATGAACCAGGTTTAGCTTCTAGATTGATACTCAAAGTCCAAAATCCAATGTCTAAGGATTTTCAAAATTTTCTGAAAGAGAAAGGCTACGAAGTAAGTACTGGTCGGTTGATTGGAAGTCAATTTGGGGTACTACTTAAAGTGGTTTTGTCTGTACTTTGGTTAATAGGCTTACTGATTTTGGCACTTTCAATGCTTGTTTTTAGCCTAAATTTTCAATTGCTCATCGCTCAAAACAGGCCTGAAATCAGGCTACTTCTTGAAACTGGCCATTACCCTAAACAAATTAGTAACCTACTTTCCAAGCGCTTTTCTTACCAATTTACCTTTGTTATGGTTTTTGTCTTTGCCGCACTTTTTGCACTCCGTTTTTGGCAGGTTGGATACTTTGAGAAGCAAGGTTTTGAACTAAATCATGGACTGGGAATGCAGGTAATCATTGTTGGGCTTATTTTTGGTGGGGTGCTGTTGATGCTTAATATCTTGAACATTCGTAGTGCGGTTTCTAATCAAGCCTAGAAAACGATTCGTTTGCCATGGTATTCAGATGTTCTCACCACTGCTTGTACTTGAGGCAAATTTGTTTTTGTAATATTTCCCGCTGCTAAAATGGTAATTTTTCCGTTGGCTATTTTTTTCATTTTCCGAAGAACTTCGGCTCCTTCCAAAGCAGTCTTTTTTCCACCTGAAGTCAGAACTCTTTGAATACCAGCAACTTGTGTTAGTTTTTTAATCGACAATGCAGGGTCTGGAGTTTCGTCTATCGCCTTGTGAAACGTAACCAAGAGCGGATTTGCCAATTCTGCTAATTCACGTGTTTGGTCAAGATTAACTTCATTTTTTTTATCCAAAATTCCAAAAACAACACCTGCTACTCCCATTTTTTTGAACATTTCTACAGACTTTTTCATCTGTTGGAACTCCACTTCTGAATAAACAAAATCCCCTCCCCGTGGTCTGACCATCGCCATAATTGGAATTTTAAGTTCCTGCATACAAGCAAGCGTCAATGCTTCAGATGGAGTCACCCCGCCAATGCTTAAATCCCCGCACAATTCTATCCTGTCAGCACCATTCTGTTCTGCTCGCACTGCACCCTCCAGGGTCTCTACACATGCTTCCAAAATTATTTTTGAAGACCTCATTTTTTTTGTTTTTGAATGCCGAATTTGCTGCAAATCAGGCATTTATCAGCATCATGGCCACGAGCTGGACAATACTCCCTACCAAAAAAAATAATCTGCAAATGGAGTTTATTCCACGTTTCCTTCGGAAATAAGGCTTTCAAGTCTCGCTCCGTTTCTTCTACATTTTTGCCGCTGCTCAAACCCCACCTTGCTGCTAGCCGATGGATATGTGTGTCAACTGGAAAAGCAGGTACCCCAAATCCTTGGGACATTACGACAGAGGCAGTTTTGTGGCCAACCCCTGGCAGCGATTCCAATGCCTCCCAGTCTTGAGGTACTTCTCCGCCGTATTTTTCCAATAAAATCTTTGACAAATTGGATATGGCCTGCGACTTGCGAGGAGACAAGCCGCAAGGCCGGATTATATCTTCGATTTCCTTTACATCAAGCTTGGACATTTCCAGCGGGTTTCCTGCTTTGGCAAAAAGTTTGG
The DNA here is from genome assembly GCA_016124585.1 of Bacteroidota bacterium. Classification (GTDB taxonomy): domain Bacteria; phylum Bacteroidota; class Bacteroidia; order Chitinophagales; family Saprospiraceae; genus UBA6168. The sequence continues at coordinate 98,147 of WGNL01000025.1, forward strand.
GCGTTATCTGGTTTACTCGCACATCAGTGCACTGTGCAGATAGCAATACTGCTACGAGCAGGGTATAATTGTCCTTGTGGGTAAGTGGAATTGGTGTCTCTGGGTAGAGGTCATCTAATATTTCAGCAATGGCTGCGGCTTTTTTTCTTAATGAAGGACTATATTTCTTTGACTTGACCATTTTAATTCTTAATAAAAACTTTGGAGTAAACACGACCATCTAGTGTCACTTGCAAAGTAAACACCCCAGCAGCTAAACTTGATACATCTAGGTTGTTTTCTCCTTTTGTCAAATTGAAGTTTGAAATTTTATGGCCATAAGTATTTGATAAACAGGCGGTTGCATTGCTGTTTTCCATCCAGTTGATTTTCAAGAAATTGGTAACTGGATTTGGCCATGTCTCTATTTTCAAACTAGGTGTAACTTCTGTTGTTGCGGATGGCATGTCAGCCGTGGTTACATTGTCTAAGCAGAAATAGGTAGGTGTGTTGATGCCAAATGCCCCCACATCGGAAGAAGAGAGTGAAAACTGTAGCGAATCAACATTGCCGAGTGGAGTGAGGTCTACAAAAGTCCAGTCATCTACGATATAATCTTCAGAATTGTCAAGGGAGCGAAAATCTGCGAGGTAAAACTCCACACTATCTGATCCGAGTTGTCCATTCAGGAATTTTTTGATGGTCAGCTTGAAGAAATCTGGGTCATTTCCATTTTCACCGCCAAATTTTTTTGCAAAACCATCTCCATCCAACATGCTCAAATAAGCATAAGTGCTGTTCGTGAGGTAAAGTCCTTCTACCAGCCCCCCTTTGGCATTGCCAGACAATCGAAGAATTTCGTGACCATAGTTGTAGCATACCGCATATCCAACTGAACCATTGACGCCACTACCAGGAATAGCGCTGTATTGATTACCAAAACCTGGTGTGCTCACATCAATGGTTGCTGAAACTGCCCAACCAGACCAGTATGGAAAGCTTGGGTCATCCACATAAAAATTTGGGAGCTGGACATTTCCACTCTCGAATTGATGTGTGTTGCCAGCATCATTGTTGAAACTGCCAGCCACGAGGTTCAAATTCTCAAAGTCAGCGATTGTTTGTGCTGAAATCAGAAAAGAGGCAAACATGAAAAAAAATGTGTTGAGTGATTTCATCGTTTTTTTATTTTAAATGATTGATAGTCAATTGTTTAATAATTTATTGAAACGCCAATTAAGAAGCTCCGACCTGGCATTGGCCGTCGTTCTACAATTCGATAGTTGGCATTCCAGCAATTGTCGATTTGGAAGAAAAAATGGGAGTCTATCTCGGCCAATGTTTTCTCAAAATCAAGTTCAAATTCTCCAGTTTGAAAACTTGGAAGACTACCCAATTCTGTTAATACAGCACCGATGAATTGGTGTCGATATTTTAAGCCTAGTCCTCCCAAGCGGATATTAATGCTTGTAAACCCTTGATGTTCAGGCACATATATCAATTGCTGTCCAGCTTCAATTTTGGGTAATTCCACGGCAATTTGGTTGGTCGAACGTACCCAATCATATCCTGCATCGATTTTAAAATTCCATTTTGCACTGTTCCAAAAAAAGTGAAATCTATTTTCCAAACCTCTGCTCCAGACTTCCGCAATATTCGCAGCGGACCAAATTGGTTGGCCCGAAACCGGGTGCCAGAGTATCCAGTTTTTGATGTTTCGGTTGAAAACAACACTTGAAAAGCGCAGTGAAGAATGGTTCTTTTGAAAGGAAAATTGAGCATTTACTTCATTGCTCCAGCCAGATTCGGGGCGTAGTTCAGGGTTGCCGCCGGGTTGCCAATGCAAATCATTTAGTGTTGGCAAGCGATAGTTTCGGCAAATTTTTGCGCCAATTCTAAAAGCCTCAAACACTTGTTGTTCAACCCCCAGAGATGGGGTGAATGGGATGAGTTTTCCGTCTACTAACTCCTGCCTTCCATCAATTTGAACCTTGGTTTTTTTGTTCAAATAACGCAAAGAGCTAAAAACAGCCGATTGTTGCCTGAAAGCCGAGGAGTCAGCATAGCTTTTTATAAATGCCTTTGTAAAAGATTGATTTCCAGAAAGTTGTAAAATTAATTTAGCTGAAATGCTTCGCTGCCAATCTAATCCTGTGATGTTTGTCCAAAAATGGCTTTGGGCGTCCTGTCTTGTTTGGTCATCTTTAAAATGGATGGATTCCCAAAACAGTGCAGATTTAGCTTGGAGGATGTTTGGCCCTTTGCTCAAACGAAAATTAAGTGCGGTTCTGGCTGTTTTGTCAGCTTGATTGGCTTCGCTTCGGGTTTGAGTAGTAGTAGGTGGAATTTCCCGAAAACTTTTTTGAAGCCATGTTTGCCAGCCGAAATGCGTTTTATCAGAGGGCCGAAAATACAGTTCGTGCATTAAGCCGGCTTGATGGTATGCGGCATTTGTTTGTCGTTTGGATGGAAGGCTCGGTGTAGGTTTGTATTGGAAGTTATTTTTTGCTTTTTGGTAAAAAAGCCGAGTACTGCTCGCCCATTTTTTATGGGTAAATTTTGCGGTAGCCTGACCATGCCAATTGCCAAAACTACCGTAGCCAGTGGCTATTTTGAGCTGTTTTTTTGTGTAAAAATCAGGTTTGTTTTCCATTAATACGGCACCTCCAACTGCCCCGCTCCCCCAAACGGCACTATTGCCACCGTGCTGCATACTGACTTCATCTGCAAAAAAAACAGGTAACATTGACCAATCCAATTGGCCTAGCATTGGGCTTTGTATCTGGAGGCCGTTCCAAAGTACCGCAGTCTGGCTGGCACTAGCCCCACGAATGGTGACTGTGGAGAGGCTGCCAGCCCCATAATTTTTTAGGTATATCCCAGTTTCATTTTGCAAAAATGCTGCAATGTTTTGAGTGCTGTTTTCAGCCAAGTCAACCCCAGACCAATGTTCTACAAAGCTGCCGGGTTGTCCGTTCCGGAGGGAGGCTGCCGTGATTTCAACAGCAGGCAATAGCACGAGAGAGTCATTTTGAGCAAAAACCAAGCTTTGCGCAAGCATCCAAAAAAACAAAATTGAAATAGATGATTTTATCAAAACAACCTGCGAATGAAGGACAAAAGGAATGCAGGTTGGAAACGAGGATGGGTTGAAAAACCCTGATTTTCAAGCCGATGGTGCCGGATTGCAGCGTTTCTTCCCCGGCTTTTCCTCCGAAAGCCCGATTGAGAAAATACGCATCGGCAGGTCTTCTGGCTCGCTTCATTTTTGACACCTTCCCAGGATATTCCCAGTGGTTCATCGTCAAAAATATAGAAGCTTACAGCAGCGGGGACTGCTCCGGATTTTCACCGGATTCCCTTTTCAGATTGAGGCTAAAACCATCAATCACCGAAGCGTTGCAAAGGTATAAAAAGTTTGCAGCTTAGATGAAGCTAGGTACAAACTGTTTTTGATTGCCCAATTTCTAAAGGCAAATGTTGAAATTATGCACCTTGGCGGATTGCATCAACTGGGTCCATCCTTGCAGCTTGCATGGCAGGTATTACACCAGCCAGAACACCTACTGCGATGGAAATGAACATGCCCCAACTAATGTTTCCAAGGTCTAAGTAAACGGGAAAAGGCATACTACTCTGTAGTGCAGCGATGAGGATGTACACTAGAATCAGTCCAAAAATTCCCCCAAAAATGCAGAGGATTACAGACTCCACGAGGAATTCAAGGAGTATGACGCCATTTTTTGCACCTAAAGCTTTTTTGATACCAATTATGTTAGTTCGTTCTTTGACGGATACGAACATGATATTGGCGACACTGACCATGCCAACGATAATAGCAAACATACCAATGACGATGCCGACCAAATTCAATACTCCAAATACATTACCCAAGAGTTTGGCAATGATTGACATGGTGTTGAGTGAGAAATTATCTTCTTCTTTGGGTTTGAGGTGGCGCTCCTGACGGAGTGTACCTGTCAAATCGTCTTTCATTTTTTCAATATCCACGCCGTCTGCAGCCTTAACGTTGAGCGAAGCACCAAATGGATTGTCTGTCTTGAGGTTGGCAAACTTCTTCCCTAATTCATAAGAAATGATAATGCCGTTGTCAAAATCCATGACTTTGAGCAGGTCTTTGCCGGAGCGTTTGAAAACCCCGATGACCTCCAAATCCCGGCCTCCCATCCTGATTTTTTTCCCAATCGGCTCCACGCTTCCAAATAATTCTTCCGCTACTTTTGAACCAATGAGTGCCTTGTTAGCGCCCATGTGGTACTCACTGGGTGTATAATATCTGCCCTTTTCGTATTCTGGTTTGAAGATTTCATCCATGTCGTAGGTGACTGCAACACAAAAAACGCCTTCCACAGAGTTGGAGCGAAATTTCAGGGTTTTTGTACCAATGAAAACGTGTAAAGAAGCGGCACTTACAGTTTCAGCCTTGGTTTTGATGGCTTCAAAATCTTGGTAGTCGATGTTTGGCCTACGTTGGTATTTCCAATAATTGGTGTGCGGGTCTTCTGTCCAAGACATTTTGCTGACGTAAACCACATCGTCACCCAATTTTTCTAGGCTGCCCATTACGTTGTCCTGCATCGAATTCACTGCGGCTTGGATGGCGATGATGCAGAAAATTCCGATGGTGATGCCCATCAGCGAAAGGAAACTCCTGAGTTTGTTGCCAGATAGTTGGCTCCAAGCCTGCATGGCACTCTCTGAAAAAACTCGTAGTAAAATGCGCATGACGAAAGATTTTTGCGAAAATACGCTTTATGAATAAGCCCCGAAGATGGTGGTTTGTTTTTATGACAAGGATAAGGATTCGATAGAAACCTGATTTTAATCCACGAAAGAATATTACAACTTGCCATGTAACCAATGGGGTTCCTATTTTCAGCCAAAACGCCTACATTCGCCAACTCAAAAATTGCCTTTCAATTCATATTTTGAAGCGAATCACTGCCACACAAGTTTTCCAACTCGAACCTGATCGTGCGCTTCTTGACGTTCGCACCCCAGCAGAATATGCCCAAGGCCATGTGCCCGGTGCATTGAACCTCCCTTTGTTCACTGACGAGGAGCGAGCGGTAGTTGGTACCTTGTACAAACAGGTAAGCCCCGAAAAAGCATTTTTGAAGGGCTTGGATTTGGCAGGTGCAAAAATGTCATGGTACGTAAAAACGGCAATGAAGTTGGCACCTTCGAAGAAAGTAGCCATTCATTGCTGGCGGGGCGGCCAACGTAGTGGCAGCTTGGCTACTCTGCTCTCATTTGCTGGCTTCGATGTGCAGGTCTTGCAAGGGGGGTACAAAGCCTACAGGCGCCATGTACTTGAGCAGTTTTCGCTTTGCAAATGCAAGTTTGTTGTGCTTGGTGGTAAAACTGGAAGTGGCAAAACGGAGGTTTTGAAACGACTTGCTGGCCGTGGTGAACAAGTAATAGACTTAGAGAGAATGGCCAACCACAAAGGTTCTGCCTTTGGAGCACTTGGTGAAGCACCACAGCCCAGAGTGGAGCAATTTGAAAATAACTTGTTTTCAGTGCTGGAAAACTTGGACCATGAGCAAAGGATTTGGGTAGAAAACGAAAGCCGAACCATAGGATGGGTATCAATTCCTGCTGGCTTTTTTGAGCAATTCAAGGCAGCACCTCTCATCCACTTGGAAGTTCCGTTTGAGGTGCGGGTGAAATATTTGGTGGAGTGTTACGCCATCTTTCCTAAAGAGGAATTGGTGGATTCGCTGCTCAAAATCACAAAACGCATGGGTGGCAACAATGTGAAGGATGCACTCACCGCATTTGATGCCGGTGAGGTGGACGTGGCAACAGGCATTGCACTTCATTACTACGATAAAACCTATTCACATTCCACTGGAAAAGGGAAGTTTGAAAAAATTATCCAATTGCAAACCGATGAAATGGACTTTGATGCAACAGCAATAAAATTGATTCAAATCGCTGATGAGCTAAATATTTGACGATTGACCCCAATTGAAAATGTACCCAAAACAAGCGAGTTAAAATTTATGGAAGAAGTAAAACTCACACAGTATAGTCACGGTGCAGGTTGCGGATGCAAGATTTCCCCCAAAGTGCTAGACCAAATCCTGCATGGATTGGGTGAGCAGGCAATGTTTCCAGATTTGTTGGTGGGTAATGAGGGACGGGACGATGCTGCCGTTTTGGATATTGGCGGGGGGCAGGCCATCATTAGCACAACTGATTTTTTCATGCCAATCGTAGATGATGCTTTTGAGTTTGGACGCATTGCCGCTGCCAATTCAATCAGCGATGTCTATGCCATGGGCGGCAAACCTTTGATGGCTGTCGCAATTCTGGGTTGGCCAGTGGATAAACTGCCTATTGAATTGGCAACGAAAGTGCTTGAAGGTGGTCGCAGCATCTGTCGGGAAGCAGGCATACCCCTAGCAGGTGGGCATAGCATTGATTCACCAGAACCAATTTTTGGACTGGCCGTAACTGGACTGGTCAAGCTTGAGGCTTTGAAGAAAAACAATACGGCTGAGGTAAACGACTGGCTATTTTTAACTAAGCCACTAGGTGTAGGAGTGCTTTCAACGGCACAGAAAAGAGGAGTGTTAAAAGCTGAATGTCAAACAATTATGACTGAAAACATGACTAAATTGAACAGGGTAGGGGAGCTGCTCGCTTCCGTTCCTGGTGTCACAGCCATGACTGATGTCACAGGGTTCGGGTTGCTTGGCCATCTTGTTGAAATGGCGGAAGGTAGAAAGTTGAGCGCTGAGTTATTTTATAGTAAAATTCCAGTGTTGGAAGGTGTACGTGATTATATTGGTCAGCGAGTTTTTCCAGATGCCACTACCCGAAATTGGAGCAGTTTTGGGGAGAAAATCAGCTTTGGTGCTGGGGTAAATGTCCTTGAAGCCTTCACTTTGTTGCCCGACCCACAAACAAACGGTGGTTTACTTTTCACGGTAAAAAATGAAAGTTTGGAGGAAGTGAGGTCATTGCTTTCTACCTCAAACTTGCATCAATTTTCAGAGCCAATTGGCCGAATGATTGAAAAAGACGAAAAAGTAATAACTGTTTTACCTTAAATAAAATACTGATAATCAAGCAATTGATAAATGAAACCCCTCGACAATTTCAGGAATAAAGTTTTTAACAAAGATGTTTTGGAGGTGCTGGCCGAGTTGCCAGACAATTCATTGGATATGGTTTACGGTGACCCGGATTATGGTGTCGGAATCAATTATCACGGCAAAACATATCTAACTAAGTGGAAAGAATACGTGGATTGGTACATCGAATTGACGAAAGCTTGTATGCGAGTACTCAAGCCAACGGGAAACCTTTTCATGATGAATTACCCAAAACAGAATGCCTATCTCAGAGTCAAATATTTGGATGAAAATGCCTATGATGTACAAGAATACGCCTGGGTTTACAACACCAATGTCGGGCACAGCCCAAGGCGATTTACCACTGCACATCGGTCAATTTTGCATGCAACCAAATCAAAAAACAACCATTTTTTCAAAGACCAAGTAGCAGTTCCTTACCAAAACCCAACTGACCGTCGGATACAACAACGCATGGCGGATGGGCATGTTGGCAGGATGCCTTACAGTTGGTTTTATTTTGATTTGGTGAAAAACGTGAGCAAGGACAAGACTTTTCATGCTTGCCAAATTCCACTCGGGTTGGTCGAAATGCTTATTAAATCCTGCACCCAAGAAAACGATGACGTGTTTATTCTTTTTGGCGGAAGCGGATCGGAGTTGGTGCTTTGTCAGCAATTGCAACGCAATTTTATTAGTTGCGAACTGCACCCAGAATATCACCAGATGATTGCGGAGCGACTTAAAAATGATGGTAGGATAGGGGAGGAGCATCGGATTGGAAATCGAAAAAAATAGTTTTTATTTCGCTTAGCTGCTTTAAAGACGGCAGATGGTTTTCAGCAGATAAGCTTGTGCTATTCCCTGAATCAACAGAGGCGTTACCAATGGTAACGCCTCTGTTGATTCTAGCAGAATCCAATAGAAAATACTTGGATTTGAATGTCGGTGATTGACTAATTATAACAACCCGCCTTTCGTTTTCCACGCTTCCTGCCACCCATGAGCCCGTTATCAAGGAAATTGTAAGAAGCGGTAACGCCGACGATAAAATACCAGTCTTTCTTGGCGTTGTCGCCACGTTGGGTGCCTGTTGGGACAATGACCGGTTCACCATTATCATTTAGTTCTCCAGTACGATTACCAAGTGCGGCGGCAAGTTGGCCATTGCCAGCCATGAGTTCAGGGTACGAGACATATTTGCCGCTCACGTCATCCAGGTAATCCGTAAAAGTTGGTCTAGCCCCGATTTCAAGGCCAAGGTTGATACGGTCAGTGAGGGCATATTTTAAGCCAACTCCAAAAGGGATTGCGAATGCAAATCGCTTGTAGGGCGAGTCGAATCCTTCCATGCCTTGGCCTTCAGTGCCGAGGGGTTGGAGCTCTTCCCAATTGCCAAGGTAGCGGGCTTTTGGGTTGAACTTCGTGCCAGCGATACCAGCGAAAATATATGGTGAAAATGGCCGGGAAAGTGCATAAGGTTGGTAGCCTAAAATATTGAATTCGCCAACCAGTGAGAATTCCAAAATACTAGAACGGAAGCTCAAGTTGCGGTCGTGGATGTAATCATCGTTGCGGACATTGGCGTCCTGACCTGAAAGCCTAGCCCAATTGAAGCCAAGTTTTGCAGCAAAAAGGTCATTGAAATTTTGGCGAACGAAAGCACCAGCTGCAAATTTGGTTTCCTTCAAATACAGGTTGCTGGAATTGTTGGACAAATCACCAATATAATTGGCCCCTCCAAGTAATATGCCTGCTTCGAAATGCTGTGCTGAGGCAGCCAGGGGTAAAAAAGTTAGTGCGAGGATTTTAACTATGTTTTTCATAAAATGAAGAAAAATTGAAATGCTGTCAGAATTGAATTATTCATTAACGAAAATGTTTTGCCAAAACTTGCGCCATCTGTGTTTGAATTTCCAAGGCACTGGCACGAGCCTTTTCAGCAAAATCTTCGCCGTTGCCTGCAAAGATGATGCCTCGTGATGAATTGACAAGTAGCCCACATTGGCTGTTTAGCCCATATTCGCAGACTTTTTCCAACTCACCACCTTGGGCACCGATACCAGGAACCAGCAAGAAATTGTCAGGCGCTATTTGTCGAATTTCCTTGAATTTTTCGGGATGGGTAGCGCCAGTCACAAACATGAGATTGTCAGGATTCCCCCAACTCTGTGCTTTTTTCATCACTTTTTCGAAAAGTGGTTCACCATTATCTTGTAGAGTAAACTGCAAATCGAAACTACCTTTGTTAGAAGTCAAAGCCAAGAGGATGACCCATTTACCTTCAAAATCAAGGAAGGGCTTCACGCTGTCTTCTCCCATGTAAGGCGCCACCGTAACTGCATCGAAGTTCATTTTTTCAAAAAATGCTTTAGCATATTGTGTGGAAGTATTACCAATATCCCCCCGTTTTGCGTCGGCAATGGTATAAATGTTTTCGGGGATGAGTGCCATTGTTTTTTCGAGCGACTGCCAGCCTTGCCAGCCTTGCGATTCGTAAAATGCGAGATTGGGTTTATAAGCAACGCAGAGGTCTTGTGTAGCTTCGATAATTTGGCGGTTGAATTCAAAAATGGGGTCGTCGTATTTCAGCAAATGTTTTGGCAGTTTGGATATCTCACTGTCCAAACCCACGCAGAGGAAGGATTTTTTTGCTAAAATTTGTTCAAAAAGTTGTTGTCGGTTCATGCGTACTTAGCAGTTGTTGTTGACTTCTTGGATAAAACTTAAAATATCTTCCCGGCCATTTCGGTACTCTGAAGAAGTGATAAACTCTTGAGGGAGCGTCTCCCATGATTCCAAAATTGCAGCTCGGATGGCAGTCAGGTGACGGTCGAGTTGAGCCTTGGAGAGGCGGTCGCATTTTGTATATGCGATTACGAAGGGCACTTGATTTTCTCCTAAAAAATTGATGAATTCCATGTCATTTTTTCTAGGTTCGATATTGGAATCGACTAGTACGAAAGTGCAAGTAAGCGCCTCACGTTTTAGGAGATAGTTCTCAATCATAGGGCCAAAACCAGCCCTGATTTTCTTGTTCGTTTTGGCATAGCCATAGCCTGGCAAATCCACCAAATGCCAAGTTTCATTGATATTGAAAAAATTAATGGTTTGGGTTTTGCCAGGTGTATTGGAGACGTGTGCCAGGCCCTTTCGCCCAGTTAGCATATTAATTAGGGAAGATTTGCCAACGTTTGAACGGCCAATAAAGGCATATTCAGGGATGTTGGAAGCCGGGCAATCTTCGACTTTGACGAAACTTCCACTGTAGGCTGCTGTTGTAATTTCCATGAGGCTCAAAGATGCGGATTTGAAATTTTTCAATTATTGTTTTGAAGCAAAAAGGCTCAACTTTGCCAAAAATAAGTGACTTGAATGGTCAAAATTGTAAAAGAAAATAGATTTTACTTTCTCCTGTTGTCGTTGTTCATCATTGTAGGCGGCATTTATCTTTGGCAAAGCGACAAGGTTGACGCTATTCTTTTTTACAGTGACAATCGCTCACCTTTCCTCAATGATGTCTTTACGACCGTCACTCATTTTGGTGAAGCGCCGGCTTATTTTATCATCGGAATTTTGGCATTTGTGGTTCGATTTCGATATGCGTTGTTAGTGGCGCTGACTGGTTTTGTGGTGATGGGCGTAAGTTTCGGAATGAAAAGCTTGTTTGGTATTGACCGGCCTTTGGCTTTTTTTACCAAAGAAAACCTGCTGGATAAAATCAATTTCATTGATGGGGTACAGCTGCATTCGGGAGCTACCAGCTTTCCATCTGGCCATTCCATGTCTGCATTTGCACTTTTCAGTTTGCTTATTTTCTTGCTGCCGACTAAAAAAAGATATGTGTTTTTTTTCTTTTCAATGGCACTGTTGGTGGGCATTTCGAGGATATACCTCGTACAACATTTCTGGCCAGACGTCTATGTGGGCGGCATAGTTGGAGCTATTTTGGCCATGCTGATTTATTCGTTTCAAGCTAGATATCCAATCTCAGCCACTGGGTGGTGGGACAAATCGTTAAGGGTCAAGAAAAAAGAGATGGCTTGACGTTCAATTCTTGTTCTTGAATGCTGGATCGTCCTCCAACGGTTCATATTCGTACTCCATTTTTTTCTTGGATAAAACCCGGCGATAACGTTCTGGATGAAGGCGAAGGTCCCTCAAAAGGAAATCCATGTTTTTGATGGTCGTTTCCAAATTGGATGCAAATTCTTTGTCATTGAGCAGCATTGGAATGGCTCCATCACCAGATTTCAGGCTCTGAAGCAAAGCGCTCAAATCTGAAATTGCCTTGTCGCTACTGGCCAAAGTGGTTTGTAGTTTTTGCATGGTCACTTTGGTTTCCCCTACCAATTGGGTCACGTTGGCATCTTTTAAATCATTGGAAACAGCTTCCGCATTTGCCAAAATGTTTTTGATTTGTTGGTTGCTTTCCTTGAGCGTGCTAGTGATTGTTTCAATGTTTTTAATGCTCCTTTCTACTGAGCCAGCAGAGTTGGCCATTACTTTGTCGAGACGGTCTGTGGTGTTTCGAAGGTTTGAAAGCGTAACCCGAACATCTACTACACTTTGGTTGATTTCTTCGCTATTTTTTAGACGGTCGGAAAGTGTGTCCAACATGTCTTTAATGCCGCCATTCAATTGGTCCATGTACAGCCGAACTTCGTCAGGTGTGACCATGGATGCCAGCAGTCCTTTTGTGAATCCTTTCAAATAATCGCCGTCCTTGGCACAATCAGGCCCAGTGCAATTGCCTGTAAAAACAAGGTCAATATGGGAGCCACCCATTGGACCATCCGAAACGATGGTTGCTACGGCAGACTTTGGCACTTTAGTTCCATTGTCCAGATGCAATTCCACAGTAATGTTGTTTGGGTCGTCTCCATTCTGGAAAATATCTGAAACTAGCCCTACTTGCAGCCCATTTATTAGAATGGGAGTAGAGATTCTCAGCCCGTCTACACGCTGATAGGTAGCGTACACCACTAATTTTTTACTTAAAATATTGAATCCCTTAAGGAATTTATAGCCCCAAATGGCCATCGCCACCGTGATGATGGAGAAAATTGCAATCTTAACTTCTTTGCGCATTTTTGGATGTAAGTGGCCGACATTTTGATGAGCCGACCGTATTAATTGTAGCCATGAGCCCCGATAACATCAAGGAATCTGCTGCTTTTTTATTTAATTCTGATGCCATTTCGGTAATTAACCACAAATGCGTCGCTAAAACCGAGTGCACGAAGCTTGGTTTTGGCATCGTTTGCTTCTTCTTGGGTGGCGAAATTAACTACTTGGTATTTATACAAGCCATTTTCTTCAATTACTTGTATCAAATAATCAACTCTCGCCCATTTTCCTGAATTAACATCGAGTTGTTTTGGGGAGGCAGCCAATTGCACACGGTATTGAATATCAGCATTTTGTATGATAGGTGTTTTTGGAACTGGTGCCGACTCAGACACTGGATTGTCCACTAAAATTTTCGAGGGGGAGCTTGTTGGTTCAGCTTTTTTCTTTGCTGGATTGTCTTCGACAACTGTTGGTCTAAAAGCTGGCTTGCTTTCGATTTTGGAATCATTCCTTTGCTCAACTGGATTCGTTTTAAGAGAAGCTTTATCCGGTTTTATGTTAGTGGGTGGTGTCTCGTTTTCTTGTTTAACGGGTTTAACATAAGCTGACTCCATTGCAACTGGTTCAGATTCAGCTAATTCTTCGGTGGAGTCCTTCGCATTCTTGCCACTATCGTCAAGCAGGGCTAATTGGCTAGGGGGGGCACTTCCTTCCATCTCCGATTTATAGTCACTGAACGCAAGTAGCAATGCGTTGGCCATTGACTTTTGCCCAGTTTTTGTATGTAGAAAACTTTCCTCGGTTGAGTTGGTCAGAAAGCCAGTTTCAACTAACACGCTTGGCATGGTCGCATGACGCAACACCAAGAATCCGGCTTGTTTAACCCCCCGGTTCCTCCGCTTTGCAACGGCATTGGAATGGTTCTGCACCTTGTCCGCAAAGCTGAGGCTCTGTTCCAAAAACGCATTTTGGAACATGGATAGAATGATATGCGCTTCTGGCGAATTAGGGTCGTAACCATCATAATTCTTTTCGTAATCCTCTTCCAGTAGGATGGATTCATTTTCTCGTTTGGCCACTTCAAGGTTGGCCTCTGTAGCATGTAACCCCAGCACGTATGTTTCAGTGCCTGTCGTCTTGTTGGCATTTGGTATGGCGTTGCAATGGATTGAAATGAACAGGTCGGCTTTGTTGCGAGTGGCAATAGCTGCTCGTTCGTTGAGCGGAATGAACACATCCGTGGAGCGGGTCATGATAACATTCACGTCTGGGAAATTCTGCTCAATTGCTTCAGCCAAATATTTTCCAACGGAGAGACAAACATGCTTCTCTTTGGTATTGATGCCGTGGCAGCCGGGGTCATGGCCGCCATGCCCAGGGTCTATTACAACGGTTTTGATGGCAGATGCACCTTTTCTTCGGGAGATGGATAATTCAGGTGTGACCAGGGTGTCTGCGTCTGAGGGAAGGTTCAGAAAATATGTGCTGATTGGTGCAGCTTTGATAATTTTGCCCGCCATTGGGTAGCTCACCCCTGTAGTACTTACAGCGTTGTTAAGTTTTGGTAAACTCCATGCGGAGCATAAAAACAGCAGCGTTGGAAGGAAAATATAAGCCTTCATTTTGAAGATAAATAAGGTTCTGGGTGCGGAGGGAAATTATGAAATTCAGAAAGTTGGATGAATCAAATTCTTATTTTCCGATCTCTCAACTTAAGAATTACAATGAAACCGAGTAAAACAAGCATTTCATTCCATATCCTCAGCTTTCAAACAAACTTCAATCCAAAGATTTGACCGCAAAGTTAGTCATAATTCTTTCTTTCATTACGCTTGGTGCAAATGTGATGCTTGGCCAAGTGCTCCGACCCAATCGGCCAGGCCCTGAAAACAACCGCCCTGCTGCCGATTCTTTGCCAGTTGGTAGGCCCACCAGTCTAGCACCCTCACCTGGCATGGGTAGTTCAAACCTTGACAGTATCACCATTTCGAAGGATGGACTAGACGACCAAATTGATTACAACGCTGCGGATTCCATGTATTTTGACATCAAAAACAAGCAAATCCACTTGTACGGGCAGGCAGATGTCAAATTCCAAACGATGGAAATTCAGGCCAACTACATCCTGATAGATTGGAAGGAAAGCACCATGAGTGCAGAAGGCAAGCGACAACCGAATGGAGAATGGTTGGGCAAGCCACATTTCAAGGATGGCTCTCAAGAGTTTACCACGAGTAGCATGCGCTACAACTACAAGACCTACAAAGGGGTGATACACGATGCACAAACTAACCAAGAAGGCATGAACATCGTGGGGGAAAAGGGGAAGTTTTTTGGAGTGGGCAATGACACCACAAAGCGAAATGTCATTTACAACAAAAACGCCATCTTTTCCACCTGTGATCTGGAGCACCCCCATTTTGGTATTCGGAGCAACAAGCAAAAAATCGTGCAGGACAAGGTTGCCGTGGTTGGGCCTTGCAATCTCATCATTGGTGACATCCCGACTCCCCTCTGGCTCCCATTCGGTTTTTTTCCTTTAAAATTGGGGCAACGGACGGGTCTTATCTTCCCACAAAATTACCAATACTCGGAAGCATGGGGTTTTGGCCTCGATAATGTTGGCTACTACCTACCCATCAATGATAAAATGGATTTACAGCTTACGAGCGATATTTACCTGAAAGGCACTTTTCGTTTGCATGCGCTTTCCAATTACAAAAAACGCTATAAATACAATGGTAGGGTCAATGTGGACTTTGCTTATCAACGAAACGAAGACAGTGAGGGAGTTATCACCCACCAACCTTCAGGCGGCTTGCAATGGACACATAACCAGGATGCCAAGGCACACCCATACCGGAGCCTCGGGGGCAATATCAATATTCAAACTGGGAATTACCAGCGTAACAACCGCACTGATGCCGCCGCCCGTCTCAACAGTTCGCTAAGCTCCAACATGAGCTACCGCCAGCGTTTCGACAAACCTTTTGACCTAAGTGCCTCTTTCAGCCATTCCCAAAACACAAATACACGTAACGTAACCATCAGTTTTCCAACGGTCAATTTCCAGACACAGAATTTGTATCCCTTCAAAAGAAAGGTGAAGACAGGTGGGGAGAAATGGTTCGAACGCATCCAAATGCGCTACACTTCAGAAGCCCGTAACCAATTCACGGCAAAGGATAGTACCCTTTTCACACAAGCAACTTTGGACAGCGCCAAGTTTGGGATTCGCCACAATGTCACTGCTGGCACGAGTTTCAATCTTTTGAAATTCTTCAATTTCACACCCAGCATGAGCTACAAAGAAGTTTGGTATTTTAAAACCCAAGAAAAAACCTTTGACCCAACTCTTACCATTCAAATGGATACGACTTGGAATGACGATTCCACAGAGTACATCATTACAAACGATACAACAAAATTTGGCCACATCGTCACCAATGAAATGTGGCAGTTCAAGCCGCTCAGGCAGTACAACGCTGGTATCAGCATGAGTACAAAGATTTTTGGTACCATACTTTTTAAAAAGGGAAAAGTGAGGGGACTACGGCATGTGATGACTCCTTCTTTTGGGTTTAATTACACGCCAGATTTTACGAATCCAGATTGGGGATATTTTAAAACGGTGCAAAAAGACCTCAGAGATGATGAACTGCTTCAATACAGTATCTACGACAACAATCGCATTAGTGGCTTTGAGCAGCCCAGCTCAAGTGGTAAGCAAATGGCGTTGAATTACGGATTCAGCAATCTTTTCGAAGCAAAGGTGTTCTCAAAGCGAGACTCCACACTAAAAAATATTAAGCTGTTCAATTCAATTTCAGTGAATGGCAATTACAATTTTGCGGCAGACTCCTTACAGTGGAGTGTTGTCAACATTGGTGGCAATACCAATTTTTTCAACAACCTCACCTCTTTCCGATTTGGCATTGTGCTCGACCCCTATGATTTCAATCGGAAAACAGGAAGCCGGATAAATGAGCTGAACATCAATAACAATGGCAAGTTGTTACGGCTTAGTACCTGGAATGCCAATATCAGCACAAATATTACAGTGGAACGCTTGCGAGATTTGTTGAAGGGGGAGGATACTGACAAAAAAGTAGCGAACAAGCCACGTCCAGATGAAGAAGGTACAGAAGCAAATATTGCCAACCTTCAGGGCCCTGAGGATTTTCTAAGTTTGTTTGAAAACTTCAGCATTTCCCACAACTTTACAGTTTCACAGCGGTATTACACAAGCACTGGTAAGGATTCAATTTCTATTTCTACGCATACTATTTCCAGTCGAGGCACCATCAAGCTTACACCCAATTGGAATATCATCGTTGGTAATTTTGGATACGATTTCCAATCAAAACGTATCACTTACCCTGACTTCTCATTTTCCCGTGACCTTCACTGCTGGGAAATGGGTGTAGCTTGGCAACCACAATTCGGTTCGTACAGCTTTTTCATCAGGGTAAAACCTGGAAAATTGGACTTTATCAATGTGCCTTATCGAAAAGGGATACAAGACAGCCGAGGATTTGGTGGTTTTTAATTTTTGTACTTCCGACTTTTGTACAGTATTTAACCATTTAGGCAGTTACACTCTTTGCTCAATAAATGGTTTTGACTTATAGTTTCTGGTTGGAAAACATCAGGATTAATGCTCCAATAATCATGATGAAATAATAAGTCAACAAACGCCAAACCGCCATCACAACACCAGCAGTTCCTATTGGCAAACTGCTAGCAAAAACCAGTAGGAATCCAGCTTCTGCACCTCCTGTTCCTCCAGGTGTAGGCGTAATGAGAATGGCCACAAATACCATCCATTGAACCAGTAGAAGCTTGTAGAAATCCGCTTCTAAGCCCAATAATTTTACGACAGCCAATAAAATACAAAATCGAGTAAGCCACTGAGCAACAAGGAATAAAAAGCTCTGAAAAAATGACTTTTGCCCTTTTGAAAGGATTAGTTGAAAGGCCGCCTTGCACTCAAGTAGTGTGGTTTTTAACCTTCGATAAATACCTTCTAATCCGTGTTTTTTTTTGAACAAACGGTTGATTATCAATAGAATTATAATCAATGAAAATGACAGGATTATGGCGATATTTTTATTCTCAATTAAAAAATTATGAAGGTTGGAAAAAAGGGGGTTCTCCCAATTTTTGGTCAATATCAGGGAAAGTGGAATAGCAAAAACATAAAATAGTATGTCTTCAATATTTCCCCAAAGTGTGAGTGTAGTAGCTTGTCCTGGACTAAAGCCATGTTGGAGGAGCAAAGCAAGTTTTAGTGGCGCTCCTCCAAGTGCAGTTGGCGCAACTGCCCCTCCCAAGTCTGTAGCGATCGCAATTTTCAGCAAGTTTTTCCGTGCAATTTTCACCCCAAAAAAACGACTCCAAACCGCCAGCCGCAGGCTATGAAATAACCAAGGCAATAAGGCCAATGTCATCGCAATACCCAACCAAGGCCATGAAAAATTGGAAACTAGGTGAAAATTCTTACTGTCGGTGGTAACCAGAGAATAGGTTAAATTTCCAAGTACTCCGATGCAGATAAAAGGAATAAGGCGTCGAAGGATTGTATCCAAGTTGACAGCCTTTTTCTGCCGATGAGGATTGTTGGGGGCTACAGCATCCTTCGTGGCTGCTTTCATTTGAACTGTTTTGCAACCAATTGGAAAGCTTTAGATGGAAGCCAGGCCCCTTCAATGGGTGAACTTGAAGGCGTTTCATCGGCATAAAGATTTTCAGCTTTGAGTCGCTGTGCCAATTCTAGAGGAACAGGTGCGTAACTTAGGTCAGTCCGTAGGTGTCGGTAATAATTGTAATGGTTTCTAAAATGTTGATTGTCAATGCCATAAGCGATAAAAAAAGAATATTTTGTTCCATCAAATTCGCTACCTGTATGGACAGTTCTTGGGTCAAAAATCACACAGTCACCCGGTTCAGTTTTAATCCATTCAGCCAGTTCTTCAACGGGGTCTTTAGCGCCTAGCAAGTTTAGCGCTTTGTTCAAACCATTCATTTTTCGATCTAAACTTTGTTGTACTTCTTCTGGCAAAAACTGGTCAGGCCGGTGAGAGCCGGGAATTAATCCAAGCCGAAACCCTCCTGTGCTATCTTGGAGATAAATGCCGACCCGCACAATTTGATAAGGTTCTACACCCTCGTTCCAATCAGGCCCTTTTCCAAATTTCCTGCAAACGCTATCCCGGTGCCAAGTGAAGGAAGAAAAGCCAACATGCAAGTCATTGTGCTGCAAAAACTTCACATCTGGCCCATACAATACCCTTACCGCAGCCAATATTTTATCGTTGAAAATCACATTCCAAAAAGCAGAATGCTGCACCACGCCATTGGGTAGCGTCCATTTCTCCTTCCGTGCTACACTCAGTGCTTCAAGCTCTTTTTTATAAAAAGTGATTTCTTCTTGTGAGAAAAGGTTTCTGATAACTGAGAAGCCTTTTTCACGAAAACCTAGTTTGTCCATGATTTTATGATTTATGACAGCAAGCCTCTTCAATTTTTATGGCCGAAAAAACTCAAATGCACCCTCCCGTTGTTCGAATTTATAGCCAAACCAATCCCTTCGCTGTGGCTTTACAATATCAAGATTGCCCTGTTCCAACAGAAATTCAGCAAAAGCCCATTGATACAAATTGTCGAGGTCAATGGCATATTCGTGTGGTACGACACAGGGCAGCAACACATCCCCTGTTAGGCTATTTTTCTTTGTAATGGTTTTGAACCTGATGGCGTCTACATGACCAGTTTGCCAAAAAGTAGAAGGCAGTTCTTGGCGAGGCATATTATAGGCTTCATGAAAATTACTTCTTAACAAAGGAGTCAGCCTTTCCTCTTCAATCCGCCACATTTTAAAGGGATTTTCACCAGAGGGAGTCACGGTTCTCACACAGTCTGCGTCTGGTCGGCTGAGCAAGGTTTGAACTGCTTCATCAATCAATCCAAATGGGCGAAAGGGTGATGTGGGACGAAGTTGCACGACTATATCGGCTCGATAGTCTTCATTGAATTCCAGCCAACGAGTTGCATGCTCCATAACCGGGAAATCGGTGGTTTGGTCTTGGGCGAGTTCCTTTGGCCTGATAAACGGCACTTCCGCCCCCCAATCTTTGGCTAAACTTGCAATGATTTCGTCATCTGTACTGACAATGATTCTGTCAACTAATTTTGAGCGCTGGGCTGCAGCAATGCTGTATGCCAAGAGCGGCACACCACCCAAAAATTTGATGTTTTTCTTTGGAATGCTCTTCGATCCGCCTCTGGCAGGAATGATTGCGACGATATTCTTTTCTTTCATGTACATTTTGTTTAAAAAAGTTAATGCTCAAAAAATTACCTCAGAAGCATTTGTTTCTAGTGGTCTTGTCTCATTTTTTTTATTCAAAAATTCCTTTATCGCTAAGCAAATTTTCAAAGCCTCAACACCATCTCTCAATGTGCAACCTGGCGCTCGATCAGTTTCAATACAGTTGAGAAAATCGGATACTTCATCCAGAAACATTTCGTTGCGCTCAAAATGCCTTCCCGGAAATAGCGTCTCCACATTTTTATCAGACTGATGGTAAACCATTGCAATCCCAGTAGTTGCATTCCATTCAACCCTGGCAATTTCACCAATGATTTGAAGCGTATGTTTTGCAGGTTGGCTCAGGTAATCAAGCCACACGGAACCAATTGCGCCGCTTTCAAATTGAAGGCAAGAAAGGGTAGCGTCCTCTATGTCTATTTCAAGTTTGGATAGCTTTCCCCCCAAGGCATAGCAAACCTTTGCCTCACCTAACAACCAGCGTAAATAATCAAAAGAATGACAGAGCGTCAGCACCACACCGCCTCCTAAGTCAGCCCTTGCAGAATAACCATTTCGATAATCTTCCCAAGGGTGCCAACCAGGCAACCATTCACCCCAGTGTGCATGAGCAGCAATAATTTTTCCTAGTTCTCCGCCATTTATTTTTCGCTTTATTTCCTGTAAAACAGAATGATAGCGGAATTGAAAGCCGACTTGGATTTTCAAATTTTTTGCATCCGCAATGGCTGCTAATTCATCCAAACCCTCAAGGGTGTGAGACACAGGTTTTTCCAAGAAAATATGACATCCTTTTTTGGCAGCTGCAATTGCAATGGGAACATGGAGCGAACTTGGGTTGCAAATAAAAACGGCTGCAGGTCGGTGGGATAAAGCTGACTCAAGGTCAGTTTCGGGCAGTAGGTTTGGTAATTCTTTCAGTTGGGTCAAATCCTGTGAGGTTAAAACAATGAAGTCAGAATAGCCAAGTTTGGCTAAGTTTTTCAAATGTCGTTTCCCAATGGATCCAAGACCAACTATGAGTATTTTCATATCGATTTTATAAGTATTCCTTGCAAATAGTTGCAATTCTCTCGGCAGATCGGCCACCGTTTTGTACAGGGGTTAAGCTTTTTACAAGGTCTGGTTCCAAGTCACTGTATACTTTTTTACCCAGACCTAATGCAGTCATCAATACAGAAGAGTATTTAGTAACCATCGAATTGCAGTTGGCAATCATGTGGTTGGTGTTGCCCGATTCGAAAATTAGGGCATCTGGCGCATGGCGTCGAATCTCAGCAGTGGCACGTTCCGTATTTTCACGGGGGTGAAGTTTGAATATCAATTGTCGCCCACCAGCTATGTCCAATGACTTGAAAATAAAACCCCGGCGATCCTCAAACTGTCCAGTTTCACGAAGGCAGGAAGTAGCTCCAAGCACGTAATCCTGATGGGGGAAATCGTTGGTGCGGTACTTGTCAAGGTCATCGAAATTGGGGATGCCTGTTACGGCTATTTTGTGGGCTGGAATTCCTTTTTTAAGGTAAATCTCTTTGAAGCCGTCCGAGGCTACACAGAATTTTTGGTAGGCGTGGCTCAAACCGGTCATGGAAGTGTTTCCAAAATATCGTGGAAGTCTTAGGGTCTTTACCAGGTGATGAACAAAATTCTCAGGTGTCATCATTCCTTCCTGTACCAGTATTATTTTTTTTGAACGGATGTTGTGCGGAATTAGCGTGTCATTGGTCGTTACGACTAAATCATATTGGTTTTTGTTGCCACCATCGTCTAGCAGAAGATTGTTTTTTTCAAAATAGGCAGTTGCTATTTTTCGCTGGCTTTTGCCAAGTATCGTGGATTCGGTCAAACCTAGGTTGGCAGCTGCTTGCAAAAATTTACCAGCATAAAATGGGGTGAACCAACATTCGTGCATTGGCAATTCTTCTGCGATGCGGTGCACCATTGTGGATTGGTTGGGGGTGCCACCAATGAAAAGGATTTTTTTTGCCATAATTCTGTTGCTAAACCTCCACGAATTTACAGGTGCAAGTTTAAGCGGCTGGTAAGTCTAGGTTATGTTTGGATGAAGAATTTGGGAAGGCTTATTTGCTACCACCCAAGCTTGCTTCTCCTCTTGCCAACTCAGGCAGCTGTTGCGCTTTTACGACTCTTTTTTCACCGACAAATTCTCCAGAAGTTCTGTGTCGGATGTCTTCGACAAACCGCCATTCTGCCATTGCATCATACGGGGTGAGCGTTAGCAGTAGATATCCATGATTACAAAGGTCTAGGTATCGAAGGTGCGGGTTCGTTTTTTGCGAAGCAAATGCTCTTTCCAAAAATTTTACGGTTTTTTCACCTCGATATTCGTCAAAATTGGCACTTGTAACACTAGCTGTAGCAAACTCATGGGCCACTATTTTTTCCGATTTGCCTTGCTTGTATTTTTCAAAATCCTGGGGAATATCGAAGCACCATGCAGCGTGGGTATCGCCAGTGGCGAAAATGACATTGGGTATTTCTGCTGCGGCGAGGAAATCTTTGATAGCCTGCCGCTCGGTAGGGTAGCCGTCCCAAGCGTCAAAGTTGACATAGATTTTAGGCAGAAGGTACGACACACTCAATTCAGCAAACAACACTTGATTGCCAATTATTTTCCAGGTAGAATTGGCGTTTTTTAGTCCGTTTTCCAACCACGCTAACTGTTCCTCGCCGAGCATTGTACGCTTTGCGTTCAACAATTTTGACCTTCGGCTATCTGGCTGCTGTTCCCGACCTGCCACTCTTTCGTCCAGCATAAATAGGTCGGCGAGTCCGCTGCCAAAAGAAAACTGCCGATACAACGAGTTCCCTTCTCGCACCGGCAGCCATTCATAATATGCTTTTGAGGCGGCGATTTTGCGAAGCTCAAAATCCCCTTCATTTGGTTGGTGATTCTCTGCGCCGGACGAGTAGGCGTTATTTGAAATCTCATGGTCGTCCCAAACGCAGATGAATGGGTGCTTTTGATGTACAGCTTGAAGGTCAGGATCGAGTCGGTATTGGGCATATCTGGTGCGGTAGTCCTGCAGGCTCACAATCTCATGCGTAGGCAAGTGCACTCGGTCATGAACCGAAGAGTCGGCATAAGTTTTTGCCCCATATTCGTAAATATAATCGCCGAGATGGACGACTGCGTCCAGGTCATCAATTTCGGCAATGCGAGCAAAGGCGTTAAAGTACCCAGCCTGAAAATTGTTGCAACTCACTACCGCCAACCTCACTTGGTCATTAGGGGATGGGTACGAGCTAGACAGGTTTTTTGATGGAAAATGACTGGTGAAATATGCCTGGTTTTGTCGAGGTGCCCTACCAGTTGTCTTTGTTCTGCCTACTGGCGATTTTTTACCAAAAGCTTCAAATTGGTAATAATGAAAGCTACCCGAATGCAATCCTTTTGCGTCAATTTTTACTGTAAAATCACGACTAGGCGAGGTGGTTGTTTCACCCTCAGCTTCAATATGAGTGAAGTCTTCGTCCAAAGCCACTCGCCACTTCACCCGCACGGTATCAACTTTGGTTTCGGGTGTCACTCTCGTCCAAATGATGACTGCATCCGACAAAGGGTCGCCCGAGGCTACCCCGTGGTAGAATGGTTTAAGCGTGGGATCAAAATAGATGGAAGTGCCATCATCCAAAAAACAAAGGGTGGTGTGTGTAGACTGAGCTTTTGTTTCAAAAAAAACGGCCGCTACCAACGGCAGCATCAGTAAGTAAAGACGGCTCCTCATCAATAGTATGTTTGGAGAGGTTATTTGAATGCTACAAAGGAAAGGTTGCAATGGTAAGCCCCGGTGAATTGGCATTTAACTTATTGTGAAATAACGAGCTACCTTCACTTTGCCCGTAGTTCGATAATTTTGTCGTCGCCGGGGCGAATGGCTTTCTTGCCGTTTCCGCTGATTTCCATGTTCGAAGTGCAAAGGAAAACCCTTCCGTCTGGCGAAAAAAGCACATCACGAAGTCTGCCATAGGTGTTTACAAAGAAATCCTGCTGACTGGTGATGCCCGTACCTGCTTCGTTCAACTTGAAAACCGTCATCCGCTGCCCGATTTTGCCTTTTCCCTTTTTTAAAAAAACCTGCATCAGGCTATTGCGCCATTCTGGAATTGCAGGGTTGTCGTAATATTCAAGGGCACAGGGAGCTACCGTTGGCGTCCATGCGATAATCGGCTCAATTACTTGATTCTCAGCACAATACCGTTTCTCTGATCGCAAATCGCAGAAGCCTTGCACCTTTGGCCAGCCATAATTGCCGCCTTTTACGATGATGTTCAATTCATCGTCATTGTTTGGTCCATGTTCGCTGCTCCATAGCACGCCGTTTGGCAATAATGCCAACCCCTGTGGGTTGCGGTGGCCATAGCTCCAGATGAGGCTGCCAGGAATTGGGTTGTCGTCGGGCGCACTGCCGTCGAGGTTCAGACGTAGGATTTTGCCATTCAAGCTGGCCAAGTCCTGCGCCAATTCTGGGGTATAAGCTTCGCCCATGGCAAAGAACATTTTTTTGTCCTTCGTAAAAACAATACGGCTCCCGTTGTGGCTCTCGTTTGCCCTGATTTTGGGAATAATTGAAACGCTATCCACCAGTTTATCCGACTGGAAATCATAGCGAAAACGGACCAGTTTGGAATTGGTGGCTGAGTTGGTGTAATGCACGAACAGGTAAGGTTCCTTCGGAAAATCGGGGTGGAAAGCCAGGGAATAAATGCCAGGATTTCCCCAAGAAAAATGACAGTCGCTTAGTCGTAAGATGGTGTCGAGCTTGCCAGTAGATGGGTCGAGCCGCTTGATGAAACCGCCGTTTTCTGTAAACCAAATGCGGTTGTCGAAGCCCCATGTCATGTCCCACGGGTGGACTAGCTTGGTGGTAAGTACACGAATTTCCAATGTTGTGCTGTCTAGTTTCAGGGTGTCCGTTGGGGCAATATTTGAGAGTTCTTGAAGCGTGTTTGTCAAATCTTCTGAGTAATCATCCCTTGGCAAGACTTCTAAAATCTTGTCACTGCCTGCTGGTTTTGCGCCATAAGCATCAGAATTTGAGGTAGCGATAAAAATGCGCCCATCCGGCGCAACTGCCACATCCCGCAAGCGCCCTGCCGTTTCGCTCACAAGGTCAAATTCCTCCGTGATTTCAACGCTGGAACTGTCGTAGCGTACGGCCTTCAGGCTTTGGTCAAACAAGTTGGCGATGAGGAAGCAGCTTTTCAGATTTGGATAACGAGTATAGTCATAAAACGCCAAACCAGCAGGGGCGATAGTCGGCGTCCATGCTTGAAGTGGCTCGTTCAACTTTATTTCACTGGCTATTTTGACTTCTTCCTTTGTTTTTGCTTTACCCGCTATCAAGGGCCAACCTAGGTTGTTTTGCTTATGCACGAGCATGTTCAACTCGTCATTGTCCAAGGTGCCATGTTCCGTGCAAAAAACAGAACCATAAGCTGTGGCCAGCCCTTGCGAATTGCGCAAACCCCAAGCCCAGATTGCACTTCCAGTTGGATTGTCTTTTGGGATACTTCCGTCCAAGTTCAGCCGCAACACCTTGCCGTTGAGGGAGTGCATGTCCTGTGCTTGTTCGCTCTCCTCCAAGTCTCCCACAGTTAAAAATAGGTGACCATCAGTAGTGGTCAGCAGCCTCCCGCCGATGTCGGTTGGTGCAGCTGGAATATCGTCGAATATGATTTTTGAAAACGTAAGTGATTCGTTTTCTAGATGATAAATTAGCTCCGCAATTCTGAGTACTAAAGCGTCAGATTTATAGGAGGTAAAGGCAACATAGATTTTTGGGTTATGCAAAAAGTCGGGATGCAATGCCAAGCCGAGCAACCCAGCCTGTAGTTCCCTGGCTACATCTGGGACTTGGAGCAGGGTTTTCACCTTGCCTGTAGCCAAGTCCACCTTCCCAATTCGGCCATCGATTTCTGTGAAAATAAGCTGGTTTCCAGGTAGGTATTCAATATCCCACGGTACGGTCAAACCTTCGCAGATGGATGTAATTACAGCATTTTTTTGACCAAAAACAAAAATGGCAAACGAGCAAAAAAAGCCACTGAGCCCTAAAATCCGGTAGTATTTTTTCATTCTAGCCAAATAATAATCCAATACCTTTTCCAATAAATTTTGAAAAAATGACTTCATGCGGAAACAAGATTTGGGGCAAATTCTGGAACTACCCTCCGTAGTTTTTGGCGGGAACCTAGTTCACTTTCGTAGAGCTTTTTTATTCCGTCACCCATTGCTTCTTCAATTGCTCGAATGTCTTTTACCAAACGGTGCATGCCAGTAGGCTCCACGCTGGCGGCTTGGTCACTGCCCCACATGGCTCGGTCAAGTGTAAAATGCCGCTCCACGAAGCAGGCTCCCAATGCCACAGTGGCAACCGTTGTTGCCAGTCCAGTCTCGTGGCCAGAGTAGCCGATTGGCGTGTTAGGGAACCATTCCTTCAAGGTTTTAACCATGCGAAGATTAAGTTCATTGAGTGGGCAAGGATATGCGGAAGTTGAGTGAGCGATGAGCACATTATCCAATCCGATAGCTTCGGCAGCGTCAAATATTTCATTCATCGTGGACATGCCAGTACTGACCATGAGTGGTTTGCCAGTGGCTTTCATAGCGCGCAGCAATGAGTGGTCAGTGAGGGACGCAGAGGCAGCCTTGTAAAGTGGCGTGTTGAATTGCTCCATGAATTCAACCGCTGTTTCGTCCCAGCAGGAGGCGAACCAGTCGATGCCAAGTTCTTGGCAATAGCGGTCGATTTCTGCAAATTCATCGTAGCCAAATTCCACTTTGTAGCGGTATTCCATGTAAGTGATACGGCCCCAAGGAGTGTCCCGTTTTTTGTTGCGCTGATCCAACGGCACACAGAGTTCTGGGGTCCTTTTTTGAAACTTGACGGCATTGCAGCCTGCATCAGCTGCTTCTTTTATCAGTCGCTTCGCAATTTCCAGCGAACCATTGTGGTTGATGCCGATTTCAGCGATGATGTAGGCTGGGGCATTACCTCCGATTTGTGTTCCTGTGCTAAGTTTTATCATGATTTTAGCTTTGATTTTTGGTTCAATAAATCAGTATGAATTTTGAACATGGCCATTGGTTTCCACCATTATTTCATTGATTTCCAATGATTTGGCCTTGATTATCAGCTCTGCAAATTCCCGAAAGGCACCATGTCCACCGTAGTTTCGGCAGGAGTAATCCACCAGTTCCTTAACCTCATCCATGCCATCGGCAGGGCAAGCACTTAACCCCGCCGCCTGAAGTACGGCCAAGTCGTTCATGTCATCACCAATGAATGCTATTTGAGAGAGTGGGATTCCATTGCGTTCTGAAATGGAAAGCAAAGTGCGCAGTTTATCTTTGCACCCCAGGTGGAGTTCATTAATGCTGAGCTTAGAGGCTCGGCGAGCTACTGGCAGTGAGTTCTCTCCAGTCACGATACCGACTTCGACTTTTGCCAGTTTCCTCAAGCGTTCGACCCCCATGCCATCCCGCATAGAAAAGCGTTTCATTTCCTCACCCTGATCTGAATAGTACACGCCTGCATCTGTGAGCACGCCGTCGCAGTCAGTGAGAAGGAGTCGTATCTGTGCTGCTTTGATTTGGATGTTGGACATATTAATTTTGGATAAAAACCTGCCTGTCCAAGTGAAGTCACTTGAAAAGCAAGCGCGTACCCTATTTTTATTGTGAACTAACTCTGTGATGACTACTGCAAATGAATGGTATGCAATGTTCGGGAGCCGTGATAATTGGGCAGTTAAGACTGGGTTATTTTTGGTTTAACAACCAATCAGGTTCATTTACAAAAAATTCACACCGCTGTCCAGCCACCATCCACGACAAGGTTTGCGCCAGTCATGTAGGCCGAGGCATCGCTTGCTAGGAAAACCACTGCACCTTTGTAGTCGTTTGGTTGTGCCATTCGCCCAAGTGAAGTTCGACGACTGTAATTTTCCACAAACCAAGACTCCTGACTGTTCTCCACGCCACCAGGCGAAAGGGCATTCACTCGCACACCGCAGTTGCCCCAATAAGCGGCGAGGTACCTCGTGAAATTCAGCACAGCGCCTTTGGTGGCAGGGTAGGCAGGACTCTTGAAGAAGGCCTGCTCACCATCTGGTTTTAGGTAGAGTGACTGGTCGGGCCCTACCATGCCGTACGTACTGGCCACGTTAATGATGCTGCCGCTGCCCCGCTCTGCCATACCCGCTCCGATTATTTGCGAAGCCAAAAAAACGCCTGTCACGTTCACCTCCAAAGAGCGCAACCACATTTCAAGTGGGTAATTTTCAAACCTCGACTGCTCGGCGGCCAATGCGGGCGACTCGAATTTGTCGTTCACGGCAGCGTTGTTCACAAGAACATCAAGGCGGCTGTATTTTTTCAAAATAGCGTTCCGACCGGTTCGCAGTGAGTGCGGCAAGGTCACATCAAGGGCCAGCGACAAGTGATTTTTGCCGGGCAATTCTTCGGCAAGGTGGTGGCAGTCACCTAAATTTAGGTCGGCTACTACGACTGATGCACCCGACTCGGCCAATGCCATGCAGTGCTGTTTGCCAAGCAGGCCGGTAGCTCCTGTGACCAATGCGACTTTTCTAGTCAGGTCAAAAATGTCAGTTTTCATATCAATAATAGGAGCCAATGGATGAAATTAGGCGACCACCGATTAGGAAAAACAGCGCCGATGACAGCACCAAAAAGGGTAGTAAATACGGCAAAATTCGCTCAAAAGCATCGTTAGATTTTTTCATAAACTTCTGATTTTCAATAAGAAACAATATTTTTTTGAGGTTCTTCTTTTGGGGTTACTTCATATAAATTCACCTCCCAAAATCTTCCTTCAAAAACGTTGGCCAGTCGAAGCCCGGTAGCTTCTGCATTTTCGATTTTGACTGCGGAGAAGAGGTAGCAGCCGCCCATTTCACAGAGCGCACCTGAATTGAGGTCAAGTTGGCAGATGGAACGGGCCTCGTTTTTCCCACATAAAAAAGCATCGTAGTCTTTGCCCAATTCAGCAGAAAACAAATAGCAGCGGTTGCCAAATTGGTCAAACTCCTTGTGGACGATTTCGCTTTTCGCTAACTCCCCAGCCATGATTTTTCTGAATTGATGTTTGTACCGCAGGTCATACATTGAGGCGTGGAGGTCAAGTGTGTAAAATCCATTGAATTGGGCAACTGAAGGGTGCATTCCCAAGGAGACTACCCGATAGTTTGCCTTCGGTGTCCCAATGAATTCGTTTATTTCGGTAAACAGTTCTTCATCGAAAAACGCCTTGAAATTGGGCTTGCGAGGATGGCCTGCCAACTGGCGGATATTTTGTGTAAATTCATCTTGGGAAAAAATACAAAGTACGAATTGTGCTATGAGGAGCCAAGTAGTCGAGGTTTTGTGCAGGTGTTCCAATTTTGACAATACTAATGCAAACAACAGCATCCACAGCAATGGAAGTAACGCCATGATTCTTTCAAACTTGAAAGATTTTAAAAGTACAAAATGGCCCTCACCAGCCCAAACCAGAAATTTATAAAACCCGAAAAAGGTGCTGATTGAAAGCAAGATGACAATGATTCTTACTATTTGTCGATCCTTCCCAAATCGCTTCCAAGCATGAATAACTGCTAAGATAATTGGCGCACTAACCATTATTCCTACATGGTGGTACCCAATCAACAACAATTGGAATGTCTCCAACAAGCTTTGCCAGAAGTTGAGTTGCTTATTGTAAAAATAATCGTATTCAAGCCTGTGAGAAACGAAGTCGGTAGCAAAAAAAGTTAGCTGAAAAAGTTGCCAATTTGCGGCGATGAACAATGCGCCCATACAGCCTAGAGCAGCAATTAAATACCAATTTATGCGGTTAATTTTCCAAAACTGGTAAAGCCACATTCCAGATCCAAAAAGTAATATTGGTATGCCCGCCCAAACTATATCAGCATAAAATGGAAACAGGCACACTATCAGCCAATTGCTTATTCCCACCTTTCTGTTTTGCCAAAAATTCAACAAAGCAAGCGCAACCAGTGGCTGGCCAGCCACTGACAGGCCCAACATGGTGAAAAATGGTAGCCAAGAAAAACAAAGAGAAATACCCAGCACTATCCAAAGCTGGCTTTGGCGTTGCAAAAAATGATTTCGTAGCAAAAGGAGCATTCCGCCAAAGGCTATGATATGAACTAGTACGTAGTTAAATAGATAACCACCATAAAGTCCAAAAAGCCAATGCCAAAGTGCAACGAACGACCAGCCTGTTTTAACGGCAGCTCGTGGCAAGCCATTCATGACTTGTTCAAGTGAGGCATTTGATGAATAGTCGAACGTTTTGCCAGAGGCAAACAAGTTTTCATAATCTATTCCTTCTAATGTGTCATGGATTCGAATGTATGCTTCATCCCAGAGCAGGATTTGCGGTAAAAACTGAAGTGCCAGCATAGATAAGGTCAAGGACCAAGCAAGAACTGAAATTCGTGTTTGTGAAATGTGCGGTTCTGATAATATGTGGCTTTTAAAAGCTTCGGTAGTTGCAACCATGCTATTTGGCAATGGCTGGCAAAGGAAAAGCAGACGTGTAAACTGGTTGGGAACCCGGTTTTAAGTGTCGATAAACTTTATGTAAATCAATGGATTTCCGCAATGCTTGAGAGCTTACGGACAGTCAAGAAATGTCTAAGTTTTTCCAATTCGTTGGTGTTGATGATGTCGCAACCGGCCTCCAGCATTTTCTCCCATATTTTTTCTTCTTCCGGACTGGCCCAAAGCCGGAGTTTTTTGCCTTCGTGGTGGGTTAAATTGGCTAGCCTCTGGAGCACTGCCCACTGGTTTTCAGTTCGGGATTGACCAAAAATTTCCCAACCAAAAATATTCGAAAACCGCTCGCTTACCACTGGCATTAAGTCTGCTGGAATTCTTTTACCGAGGTCTTCAATACGTCCGTCAAGGCACATCACTGTGTTTTCTTCGGATAAAATTTGTTCCACAGGTCGGTTACCGGAAAGAAAAACGGTAATTGCAGACTCGGACTTTTTACCATTTTTAAAACGGGTGAGCATGTATTGATAAGGCTCAAGCAGTTTTTTCAATGCATTGTAAGTCGGGTTTGCCTCAGATTTTATGTCTATCATTAATTGCAAGGGGAAATCGCTTCCAAGATAAACTTGACCTGCGTTTTGTTTGATGCGTTTTGCAAGAGGGTCGAGATAGAGGTTTTTAAGCGTTTTTCCCGAATCCAAAATAATTGGCAAATTATGCGACACATAAATCTCGTCATCAATTAAATAGACATCCGCTTCAATGTAGGTGAATCCTTGAGCTAGTGCATCATGTAATGGGTGCTCATGTTCATAGTCATTGTGGGAATGGGCTTGAAGCAGTGGTGTAGGGGAATTGGTGCCAAAGCATTTAGGGTTTTCATCAAAAAATGCCTGTGTGTCGTTTTCATCAAGAGAAGTAGGACTTATTTTCTCGTAATAAGTCATAGCGTTTGGAAGTGCTATTTGTGAATTCATAGGTGTAAAAAAGTCTCCCCCAGAATAGCACGCCACACAGGCAAATATGATATGGTTGAATCTCATGAGTTGGCAAATATCATTCTTCTTCTTCGCCCTCAGACACTACAATCGTGCCACCATCAAGTTCAACCTGCCATGCCTTCAATTCGTCCCACTTGCCTTCAGCAGCAAGAGAGGCTTGTTGTGCCCAAGTTGAAGTGTCACGGAAGGCAAACGACTCTCCGGCATCATTCATGAGTTCAACAAGACTTTCATCTGACTGATTGGCCAATGCTGTATAGCTTTGAATACCAGCCTTGTTCAATACTTCTGCGATGAAGGGTTCGATGCCTTCGATTTTGGTAAGGTCATCAGTTGCTACTGTGGTCATTTCATCCATTTTTAAAGAATTTTAGTTGTGGTAGAAATAAAAAATATCAGTAGCAATTTTCTGATTTCAGTGCGATGAAGAGATGAAAGTATTATGAAATAATCATAAAAGAAATTGACAAAATTGGAAGTATATTATCTGAAAATTAAATCCGTTTTATCCAATTGATTTTGTGATGGGAAATGGAAAATTTTGATTGGCAAGTTTTAGAAATTAATAGTAGATTCAGTGGTGAAGTACTCCCCTGCAAAAACCTGCTTTGCTGGTCCACAAAGCCAAATATTTTCAAATCCGACAGCATCATTTTTTTGGAACCGAACCAATAGATGGCCACCTTTGGTAGCAATGGCCACCTCGTTTGAGTTCAAATCTGGATTGGCCAAGCTAAATGTGAGTGCAGCTGCGGTGACGCCAGTTCCACAGGACAGGGTTTCATCTTCCACGCCTCTTTCATAAGTGGCTACTTCGATGCCGTCCTTGGTTCGTTCCACAAAATTCACATTGATTCCTTCCTTGCGGAAACGTTCAGAATACCTGATCACTTGACCACTCTCGACAATGTTCATATCCGATAAATCTTCAACAAAGACAACGTAGTGAGGTGAACCAGTATTTAGAATAAAATTTCCGTCGCCAATTTCTACATCTTTGACATCAGACATTTTTAACTCAACCCAATCGTTCTTGATTTTAGCCTCATGCGGGCCGTCGATTGCTAGGAAATGGCATTTTTCGCCAGCAACGCCAAGAAAATTTGCAAAAGCAGCAATGCAGCGTCCACCGTTGCCACACATTGTACTTTCTCTGCCATCGGAATTGAAGTAAATCATCTCAAAATCGTAGCCATCAGTAAGTTGGAGCAAGATGAGGCCATCAGCCCCAATGCCAAATCGCCGGTTACAAATGCGCTCAATCAGGCTGGTGTCCTGCCTGGTGATATGCTGATTTACCCGTTGGTCAATGAGCACAAAATCATTGCCTGTGCCTTCGTATTTGTGAAAAGGAATTTTCTTCATTTATAATTTTGAGTGAAACAATTTTGTTATTGCAAAAGTATTTCTACCTATTTAAACCAGCCACTAAAACTTATTTCTTTTCAAATTCATTTTTTTGTCATGCAATTTTCGAAATTGCAGCCCTAATTTTAAGCAACCCTGAAATCATAAAGAAATCAAAAAAAAGTAGCGGGCTTTTGGCTTTGCGCTTTGAATTTGGCAAATTGCATTGCCAACATGTAATCCTGTTCATTTATGAAAAAAATACTTCCAATCGCCGTTTCGTCATTTTGCAGCGCATTATTGGCTGTTTTGCTGTTCAACTACTTTCAAAAACCGAAAACAATATTTATTGACAAATCCGATGGCTCGGCGATTTATGCCAATTATGGCGAATCAGAACCTTTCAGTGGCATCCAACAACGCACCTTTCTTTCCTCTGCTCCAACTGATTTTATCGCTGCAGCAGAAAAAGTAACTTCGTCAGTTGTCAACATCCGGGCAATGGAAAGTTCCTCCTATGGTTGGTGGGGAGGCAATTCGCATGGTGCTTCCTCAGGTTCTGGGGTTATCATTTCACCAGACGGGTATATTGTCACAAACAACCATGTTATCGAAGACGGCAATAAATATCAAGTAACAATGGGTGACCATCGGGAGTATGATGCCAAACTTGTTGCCACCGACCCGTTTACTGATATTGCATTGCTGAAGATTGAGGAACACAACTTGCCATCGTTGACTTTTGGAAATTCAGATTCGCTGCGGGTAGGGGAGTGGGTGCTGGCAGTTGGCAACCCATTTAACCTGGAAAGCACAGTAACAGCAGGTATTGTCAGTGCGAAAGGCCGTAGCATCGATATTTTGGAAGGTGAATATACTATTGAATCTTTCATTCAAACGGACGCTGCAGTTAACCCTGGCAATAGCGGTGGAGCATTGGTAAATACAAATGGCGAATTGGTTGGGATTAACACGGCTATCATTACCCGGTCAGGCAAATACGAAGGTTACAGTTTTGCCATCCCGTCCACCTTGGTTCAAAAAATTATTCGTGATTTACGTGATTATGGTGAAGTGAAGCGAGGGCTGCTTGGCGTAAAAATAGGGCCAGTTGATGATAGAATTGCTCACGAACTAAGACTACCTGCCGTTGAAGGTGTTTACATCAATAGTGTTACAACTGACGGAGGTGCCGAAGATGCAGGTTTGCAGTCCGAAGATGTTATTGTTGGAATTAATGGTGTCAAAATCCGGGCTATTCCAGAATTGCAAGAACAGGTAGGAAGATTGCACCCAGGTGCAGTCATCAAGGTTGAATACATTCGGGAAGGAAGACGATACTCTGCCAATGTGACTTTGAAGGACAAAGACATGGCTTCAAAGATTGTAGTAAAAAGCGATGATGACAGCTTATTAGGGATGATGGGCTTTACACTTCGGGAACTATCTGCCGATGAACGGCGGAAAATGCGGGTGTCTGGAGTTTATGTCGAAAACATCAAAGTGGGCAGTGTGATAGAAAAAACGGAAATGGATCCGGGTTACATTATCACAAAAGTAGGCGAGGTAAAAGTCAGCAGCGTCCAGGAAGTGCTGAATGAGTTGAAGAAAAAACGAGGCTCAGAGGTTTATCTGGAGGGCTTTTATGAAAATTACCCTGGTGAATACTACTACACTTTTATGGTGAAATAATAAATTTGAGAATCATATCATCAATGCCCGGGTGCTTCATATGCATTCGGGCATTTTCATTTCAGGATGGCATTTTGCAAAAGAAACTCAAAAAAAATCGTTGGTAAATCCGTTTCCCTGCTGACAATTTCAGGCAACTAGTTTCCACCCAAACCGAAATTGACATCCGCAAGTCCTTTCTTCCTGTACTATCCTTTTATATTTGCGCCCGAATTGCGGCAAAACAGTCGCTACTTTCAAAAATTCTTTGAATCTGGTTATGAAAAAAATACTACTTGTAGTCTTCACGCTTACACTTTTCATCTGTTCAACTGCCTCCGCA
This sequence comes from Bacteroidota bacterium, assembly GCA_016124585.1. GTDB lineage: Bacteria > Bacteroidota > Bacteroidia > Chitinophagales > Saprospiraceae > UBA6168. The sequence goes on from WGNL01000025.1 coordinate 132,543, forward strand.
CAAAAAGGAGGTGCCCTTCGTGGAAATGTTTTTGACAAAAATAGCGGTGAGGCTATGATTTTTTGCACCGTCCTTTTGCAAGGCACGGGCATTGGCACCACCACTGATATTGACGGTTTCTTCAGCATAGGCAATATTCCGGCAGGTAAATACAACATGGTGGTGTCGTCCATTGGTTACGATAGCACTGCCGTTGAAATTACCATCAAGGAAGGCGGCATTACAACACAGCGTGTCGTATTGAGTGAGAGCAGTATCCAACTTGGTACGGTTGAGATTTCTTCAAGGAGGGAACAGGCAAGGTCAGATGTTGCTATTTCAAAAGTCACGGTTACGGCAAATCAAATAAAAGCTTTGCCAGGCACTGGAGGACAAGCTGATATTGCACAATATCTGCCGGTATTGCCAGGTATCATTTCTACTGGGGACCAAGGCGGCCAGATATACATTCGGGGTGGCTCGCCAATCCAAAATAGGATTATGATTGATGGTATGACCATCTTCAACCCATTTCATAGCATTGGTTTCTATTCCGTTTTTGAAACTGAAATCATCAAAACCGTTGACGTACTTACCGCTGGCTTCAATGCAGAATACGGTGGCCGGATTTCCGCAGTTGTTGACCTAAACACGAGAGAAGGAAATAGAAAACGAGTAACAGGGCTGGTCAGCGCAAATCCCTTTCAAGCTAAGGCAGTAATTGAAGGACCGCTCAAAAAATTTCAGGAAGGTGGAGGAAGTTCCTCCTTTTTGTTTACTGCCAAGCACAGCTATATTGACAAAACCTCGCCACTGCTGTATTCTTACGCTGTTGATACTACTTTTTATCCATCTTCGGGTGAAGGACTTTCGGACAAGGACCGTAAAAGATTGCCATTTTCATTTACCGATTTTTATGGAAAACTTTCTTTTCTCACGGCCAATGGCAGTAAACTAAACCTGTTTGGTTTCAATTTCAATGACGATGTAAACTATATCGGTGTTGCCAAATTGGGTTGGCAAAACGTAGGTGGCGGCACTAACTTTACTCTTATTCCGCCCAATTCGAACTTGATTATTGGCGGTACTGTCGCCTACTCAGATTACAATATTGAATTGCAGGAAGCTGGTGAGCAGCCACGTTCGAGTGGCATCTCCAATTACAATGTGAAATTGGACTTCACCTATTTTGGGCTTCGCAATGAGATAAAATATGGTTTTGAGGTGGCAGGCATGGACACCAAGTTCAAATTCAGGAACTTTGTTGGCAACACCATCAACCAAAATGACAATACAACCGAGCTTGGCGCTTTTGTGAAATACAAGGAAAAATTTGGTGATTTTATTTTTGAACCCAGCTTGCGTTTTCAGTTGTACGCTTCGCAATCAAAAGCTTTGCTGGAGCCACGTTTGGGCATGAAATACAATGTGACAGATGGGTTCAGGCTCAAAGCTGCGGGTGGAATTTACTCTCAAAACCTGATTAGCAGTGTAAACGAATTGGATGTGGTGAACCTCTTCGTAGGTTTTTTGACCGGTCCAGAAAGTCAGATTTACAAACCTAACAGTACTGAAGTGACTGCACATCGTCTGCAAAAAGCTTATCATGCAGTCTTTGGTGCTGAAGTCGATTTGAGCAAAAATATAGAGCTGAATGTGGAGCCATATTTCAAGAATTTTACTCAGTTGATTGAAATCAACAGAAACAAGCTCAGCCCTTCCGACCCCAATTTTACCACGGAACAAGGCAAAGCTTATGGAATTGACCTGACTTTGCGCTACGAAACGAAGAAGGTTTACCTTTGGGGAACCTATTCCTTGGCTTATGTTAACCGAGATGATGGCATTCAGAACTATCCTACTATCTTCGACCGTCGTCACAACGTGAACCTCTTGGGTACTTATAAATTTGGTGAAAATCTTGAATGGGAGGCAGCTCTCCGTTGGAACATGGGCTCAGGGTTTCCGTTTACCCTCACCCAAGGATTTTATGAAAACACCAATTTCAACAATGGATTGGGCACTGACCCTTTGACAAACAACGGCGATCTAGGTATCGTGTTGGATACCAAGCGCAATGCGGGCCGGTTGCCGTATTATCACCGTTTGGATGGGTCGATAAAACGATTGTTCAAGTTTGGGAAGTACACCAGTTTGGAAGTGGTGGCCAGTGCTACCAACATGTACGACAGGGAGAATATCTTCTATTTTGACCGGGTGAGGGCTAAACGCATCAACCAATTGCCGATTATGCCGACGCTCGGTGCAACTTTAAATTTCTAATTCATCAAAGCATGGGATTGAAGAGTTTTTAAAAGCTCTCAAAACCTAGAATCCATAAAACATAGTTTAAATGAATCTTCACGAATATCAAGGAAAGGAACTGCTAAAAAAATTTGGTGTAGCAGTGCAAGAAGGCATCATTGCCACTACAGTTGACGAAGCTGTGGAAGCTTGGAAGCAAATTCGGGAAACAACCGGAACCGATTTTGTGGTTGTAAAAGCTCAAATTCATGCTGGTGGCCGTGGTAAGGGCGGTGGTGTGAAAGTTGCTAAAAACCTTGACCAACTGAAGGAACATGCTGGCAACATCATTGGTATGATGCTCAAGACGCCACAAACACCTGGCGGCATGGAAGGTGCTGGTAAATTGGTTCGCAAAGTGCTGATTGCTGAGGACAGTTATCGTCCAGATTTCGATGCCTGCTCAGAGTTTTACATGTCCATTTTGATGGATCGGGAGAAAAAATGCAATGTCATCATCTATTCTACCGAAGGTGGCATGGACATCGAGAAGGTAGCAGAGGAAACACCAGATCTCGTCCACTCCGAATGGATTGATGCTGAGCTTGGGCTACAGGCTTTCCAATGCCGTAAAATTGCCTTCAACTTGGGTCTTAGCGGAGTAGCATTCAAGAATATGGTTAAATTCGTCGAGCAATTGTATGCTGCTTTCCTTGGCTCCGATGCTGCACTCTTCGAAATCAATCCTGTGCTCAAAACTGCTGATGACCGCATTATCGCTGTGGACAGCAAGGTAAGCCTCGATGACAATGCACTATACCGTCATCCAGATTTGGAGGCGATGCATGATCCCCTCGAAGACGACCCAACAGAGGTGGAGGCAAAGTCACATGATTTGAATTATGTAAAACTTGATGGAAATGTGGGCTGCATGGTGAACGGTGCAGGATTGGCGATGGCTACCATGGACATCATCAAACTTTCAGGCGGTGAGCCTGCCAACTTCCTTGATGTCGGAGGCACTGCTGATGCACAACGGGTTGAAAAAGCATTCCGCATCATTCTGAAAGACCCAGCGGTCAAGGCAATTCTCATTAATATTTTTGGTGGGATTGTACGCTGCGACAGGGTAGCACAGGGCGTGGTGGATGCTTACAAAAACATGGGCAATATAAATGTGCCTATCATCGTCCGCCTGCAAGGCACGAATGCTGATTTGGCTAAGAAAATCATTGATGAATCTGGTTTGAAAGTTCAGTCTGCCATCCTGCTGCAAGAAGCGGCGGATAGAGTGCGGGAGGTGCTGGCCGCATAATAAATCATAAAATGAAAAAATTAATTCTCTCGATAATGCCAGTTCTGGGCATTCAGATAATTCTGAATGCCCAGCCTTTTTCAGCAACAATTCATACTGAACCGATACTTGAAAATTCGAATATCAATGATTACAAAGAAGATTCAGAGGGCAATGTTTGGTTTGCTGGAAAGAAACTACTACGGTATGATGGGGCTGAGTTTGTAGATATGGGATTCCCAAATTGCATTTCAAATGATTGCTACATCTCATCCATTTTCTTTGATTTACAAGGAACACTTTGGTTGACAGGTAAGGGCATAGGGTTAAATAAATTCGTAAATAACCAATTTATCAAAATTGACGGACCCTCCGATTTGTTTTACGCTGATGTATTTGAAAGTTATGAGCACCAAGTTATCGTAGCGGATAAAATGGGACGTATTTATGCCGTAATGGCTAACTACAGCAATGGGTATCTAAACCACGTTTTTTGGGATGGAAATACATGGTCTGAGCCAGATGATGGCGCCCAAAACAACGATTTTGAAAAATACCTAGATATTACAATAGATAATGGTGATACGGTCTATATCCGTTTCATGTTTGATTTTGAATATGGTCTAGGCGATGACTTCTATTATCATTCCTACAACTTCAGTAATCTTGGTATATGTTGCAATCCTGTGGACATTAAACCTCAAGCTGACGGAAGTGTTTTGATGTTGATTAATGGAGATGTCGGTGATTTTAACATTGTTAAGAAGTCTGGTCAAACTTGGTCACTGGCACAGACTCCCAGCACAACCCCCAACATGATTCCATTCTCATTAGAGGTTGATATTAATGGAAGAACTTGGGTAGTAGGGTTCAATACAGCCAATAATAAACTTAGACTTGGTTATGTAGAAGGCTCACAAATTAAGTTTGTTACTGCAGCAAATTTAGGCATCTCGTCTTTTGATTTTAACAATCCTTACCCACTCGCTACTTCAAAAAATAAGCTTTGGGTGAATTTTAACCAAGGGTCGAACACAACTCTTTGTGAAATCCATTTGGATGGAATCAATGCTACACATGAGAAAGGGGATGCTAAGTATCAGTTTGATGTTTTTGGAATTTCCCCAAATCCATCTAATAATGAATCAAAAATTCAGTTGAAATTGAAAAAATCAGCTAATGTATCCTATGAGATTTTGAATGCGTTTGGTGAAGTGGTTTCAGCTAAACAGGTGGGTGTCCAACATCCAGATGAAATGAAAACTTATGGACTACCAAAATTGGATTCAGGCTTGTATTTCGTAAAGGTTAGCGCTGATGGATTATTTTTGAGCAGAAAAATGCTTGTGCTCAATTGAGCGAATTTGGAAAACTAAAATTATCAAACGTGAAATAGAAAAGCCCTTGCAACAAATGTCGCAAGGGCTTTTTCTTTAGTACCCCGTACGGGATTTGAACCCGTGTTACCGCCGTGAAAGGGCGGCGTCCTAGACCCCTAGACGAACGGGGCGTACTGTATAAAAACATGCTTTCCTTCAAAAGCGGGGCAAAGATAGTACTGTTTTTAAAAAACCAAAGCCAGTGCAATTTTTTTTTTCTCCATTGGCAATTGACAGCACAATTCGATGCAATAAATACTAGTGGCTGCTTACCTTTACGCCGCTTCAAAAAACATTTGCCGAAACCAGTAAGCGGCGCTTTAAAGTTCCATACCTTGCCAAATTATTGAGGAAACCATTCGGTTTTCAAATTGTTATTTCCATCGTCTAATTTCTTTACCATAAAATAAACTAAACCAGTTTTCAATTATGTCCATCAAAATTGCAATTAACGGATTCGGTCGCATTGGCCGCCTCACTATGAGAAACCTGCTGAAAAAATCAGGTGTGGAAGTCGTGGCCATCAACGACCTGACAGATAATGAAACGCTTGCCCACCTCTTCAAATACGATACGATGCAAGGTAAGTTTGAAGGAGAAGTGTCTGCTGACGGCGAATTTCTTCACTTCAATGGCCAAAAAATCCACGGCCTTGCTGTAAGAAATCCAGCAGAATTACCCTGGAAAGAACTTGGTGTTGACGTGGTATTGGAATGCACTGGCATTTTCCTTGATAAAGAAAAAGCTGGGCTTCACCTCCAAGCAGGTGCCAAGCGGGTTGTGCTTTCAGCTCCTCCTAAAGCAGATGATGTGCCGACTTTCGTAATTGGTGCCAACCACCAAGACATGAAGCCAACCGACCTCATCATGTCAAATGCAAGCTGTACTACGAACTGTCTTGTACCGCTCGTACTGGTGCTCGACAAGGCATTTGGTGTAGAGCAGTTTTTCATGAACACCATCCATGCTTACACCAGCGACCAGAACATCCAGGACGGGCCACACCGTGATCTTCGTCGGGCACGGGCTGCTGCTCAAAATATTGTGCCTACCAGCACTGGTGCTGCAAAGGCAGTTGTTTTGGTAGCACCTCACTTGAAAGGCAAAATTGCAGCGCATTCGCTTCGGGTACCAGTTGCTACTGGCTCTTTGACAGACCTTGTTTGCACCTTGAAAACTGGCGCATCTGTAGAAGAAATCAACGCCAAATTCAAAGAGGCAGCCGAAGGCCACCTGAAAGGTATCCTCGAATATTGCACAGACCCGATCGTTTCTAGCGATATCGTCAAAAATACCCACTCCAGCATTTTCGATGCAGGATTGACACAAGCAAATGGCAATACATGCCGGGTAGTAGGCTGGTACGATAACGAAGCAGGCTATTCTGCCCGACTTGCCGACCTCGCTGAAATGGCTGGCAAGCAGCTTTAAAGATTTGAATTAGTATGAAACAGGGACACTATCCGGTCAATATGCTGTGGTAGTGTCTTTTTTTTGGATATTCGGCAATTGTTGCCTCTAAAGGCCAAAGCAGTATCCACCTTGTCAAATGATAAAATGACCATTTCAACATGAAAAAAATTGATTTCCAAGGCAAAAAAGCTATCATGCGAGTGGACTTCAACGTGCCACTTGACAAGCAATACAATATTACGGATGAAACCAGGATGCGAGAAGCATTACCAACCATCAAGTATGTTTTGGACAATGGTGGAGCCGTGATTTTGATGTCTCACCTGGGTAGGCCATTGGCCAAACTAAATGAAGATGGCTCCGTGAACGTCGAGAAATTTACCCTAAACCACTTAACCAAGCCACTTTCAGATATGCTTGGAGTGCCTGTGAAATTTTGCCCAGAAACTGTGGGAGAAACGGCCTCGAAAATGTCTGCAGCTCTCCGTCCTGGCGAGGTGCTAATGCTTGAAAACACTCGTTTTCAAAAGGAAGAAGAAAAAGGCGACTTGGAATTTTCGAGAAAACTAGCGTCACTTGGCGAAATCTATGTGAATGACGCATTTGGTACGGCACACCGGGCTCATGCCAGCACTACGGTCATGGCGCAGTTTTTTCCGAAAGAAAACCGGACGTTTGGCTTTTTGATGGAAAGCGAAATCGAGAATGCAGGCAAGGTGTTGAACAATCCCGATAGTCCCTTCACAGCGATAACTGGTGGGGCAAAAGTGAGTGACAAGATTGTATTATTGGAACGCTTCCTTGACTTGGTGGACAATATCATCATCGGAGGAGGCATGGCTTATACTTTTGTGAAAGCACAAGGCGGCCAGGTTGGGAATTCGTTGGTAGAGGAGGACAAATTGCCTCTTGCCATTGAACTGCTGGCGAAGGCTGCTGAAAAAGGTGTTCGAATTTACCTGCCAATTGACAGTGTTGCTGCTGACAAATTTGACAATGCTGCGAATTTCCAAAATGTAGCCAGCAACACAATTCCAGATGGATGGATGGGGCTTGATATTGGGGAGGAGGCAATAGCGGCCTTCGAAGAGGTAATTTTGAACTCAAAAACTATAATCTGGAATGGTCCAATGGGCGTTTTTGAGATGTCCAATTTTGCCAATGGTACCAAGTCAATTGCCGTAGCTGTTGCAAAAGCAACAAAGAATGGGGCATTTTCATTAGTTGGTGGTGGCGATAGCGTAGCTGCCGTAAACCAAATGGGGTTGGCTGACCAAGTTAGTTTTGTGAGTACGGGAGGTGGCGCCATGCTCGAAATGTTGGAGGGTAAAGAACTTCCTGGGATTAAAGCAGTCACAGCCTAACTAAAATTATTGGCAATTAATGATTAATTTGACTTCATACGGCTGCCATTATAGATTCTCTTTTATGATTTGATACCCATATCTCCCGCAATTTATTAACTGTTGTAATTGCGGGAGATTTATTTTTATGTCCCTCCCTGAATATTAATTTCTAGCCTGAACATTCCCTGTTTTGTTCGGTTAAATTTTCACAAGGCTATACTAAGTAGCCTTTTAAAAACCCGTTTAAGAACAAATACTATATGCCCCACAAAAAGTTTTTTCAGCCACAATTACATTTTGCATACTTGTTTTCTGCATTTCTCATTATAATAAATCTTGCTTGCTCTGAGTCAGTAAGGAACCCAGCATTTACTGTTATTTCTCCTAAAACAGAGTCGGTACAAGTTGTTGAAAAGCCTGAACCTAGTTTGGATTCTTCAGACTATAAAAAGCGATTTTTAGCGCTGAATGCCGCCGATTCAATTGGAAAATGGTCGAAATTGGAACCATATTATCCGAATATGGGAGCCATATTGCCCTTCAAAAGGGTAGTTGCTTATTACGGCAATTTCTTTTCAAAAAGAATGGGGATTTTGGGAGAATTGCCGGAGGATGAAATGCTTGATAGTTTGAGGTCAGAAGCTAAAAAATGGGAGCTAGCCGATTCAGAAACTCCAGTTTTGCCAGCAATCCATTACATCGCTGTGACGGCACAGCAAAGCCCGGGAAAAGGGGAAAAATACCGCCAAAGAATGCCATTTTCTCAAATTGAAAAGGCATTGGCAATGGCCAAGAAGGTAGATGGCATCCTAATTTTGGATATTCAGGTTGGGCACAGCACTTTGCAGGAAGAATTGCCACAATTGGACACGTTTCTGTCTATGCCCAATGTCCATTTGGGCATAGACCCTGAGTTTTCCATGAAATCGGGTGTTCGTCCTGGCAAGCGAATTGGAACTTTTGACGCTGAGGATGTCAACTATGCAACTAAGTACTTAGCTGGGCTTGTAAAACTGTACAATTTACCCCCAAAAATTTTAATTGTGCACCGGTTTACCAAGCCAATGGTGACCAATTACGAAGACATAAACCTAGTCCCGGAGGTGCAAATCGTGATGCAAATGGATGGGTGGGGTGGTAAGGCCAAGAAAAAAGGAACTTACAAACAGGTGATTTATTCAGAACCTGTTCAGTTTACTGGGTTTAAGGTTTTTTATAAAAACGATACCAAACATAGTAAATCTGCTGTGGAAATGCAGCCGGAAGAAATTTTACAATTGACCCCTAAGCCCATTTACATTCAGTATCAATAAAGCTTATTTTGTGGCCCACCAAATAAGCCCTGCAATCACACCACCAATAATCAGCATTTCCAATAGGTTGCCAAATTGCCTATTCTTTACACGTACATTTATAATCGAAATCATCGCAATTATGAAAGCCAGTCCAGCTATCACTAAAATCATGGCACCTGTAGCGCCTGTCACTTCAGCCATGTTTTGTGATTTGGCAATTTTGGGGAACATGATTAAAAAAGCCGTAGTAACCACTGCCGAGACGAGCCCCACCAACAATCCTCCCAATAAAAGTTTCCACGCCTGAATACCTTTTGCAAGGTTGTTTACACTCCGAACAGTGCTGCTCACAACCAGCCAAAGTCCCAATAACATTAAGCCAATGGTAGCTTCATCTCCATATTGCCCAAATACCTTGGACAAGTTATCTTGGAAAAAAAGTAGCGCAATGAAAATGGCAGATAGCGCTATGCTTGAAATAATAATCGTTCGGGCAAGCACACTGTTTTCAACATTGGAAATCGGAGCTTTTTCTGCGGCCATTTTTTTTGTTTTAAGGTGAAAAGCTTTGCAAAGCAACATAAAAAATTGAGGAGGAGAGGTTAGATTTGCAAGTATAGCCAATTGCTAATAAAAGATAAATTCAGCTTATGCATACGATGACCACCATGGTTCCTGACAATGCCCACAAGGACATTCCTGGCAATCCCTCCACAGCTACTTCAAGTTTGGAAAAGTTAAACGACCGCCCTAATGGCGAGCCGCTTCGGGTTCTGTCGGAAGCTGACTGGATTTTTTGGAAAGACAATGGTTACATCGTTGTGAAAAATGCTGTGTCACGTGAACAGGCATTACGTACAGCTTCATTCCTTTGGGAGTTTGAAGAGAAAGACCCCAATGACCCTGATACTTGGTATGCTCCACCTCGTGCTGAAATGAAAATGAAGGAACTTACAAACACTGGCATGGTGGAAGTTTACAACCACCAATTGCTGTGGGAAAATCGCCAAACCAAGCGAGTCTATGACGCCTTTGTTGACGTATGGGGCACGGAAAAACTCTGGGTGACAATAGATAGGGCTAACCTCAACTTCCCAATACGGCCCGGCCATGAATACATGGCATTTATACATTGGGACTACGACCCTGAAACACGCCCGGTAAACGTACAAGGTGTACTTGCGCTTGCTGACCAAACAGACGAAAATATGGGCGGGTTCCAGTGTATTCCCGAGCTATATCGTAACTACGATACCTGGAAACTTACCCAACCAATTGACCGTAATCGTTTTCAGCCAGATATAACTGGCTTTGAACCAGTAAAAGTGAAAATGGAAGCAGGAGATTTGCTTATTTTCAACAGCACTCTTGCCCATGGAATTAGAGCGAACAGGTCTTTAAACAAGGTGCGTTTAGCGCAATATATTTCCATGATGCCAGCTCAGCCTGATAATGAAGCGCTTCGGAACTGGCGTATTAGTTCTTGGCGAGAGCGAATAGCGCCAGAGGGTTATGCATTTCCTGGAGACCCTCGTCAATGGGAGCAAAAACGCTACAAAACCGCAGAATTAACTGATTTGGGAAAAAAATTACTGGGGTTGGATGAATGGTAGTTTGACAAGTCATTTAATTCAATTAATGCTCATTTTATGAGCAAGTCTATATTCATAATTACGGCTTAGCAAGGTTGTCCTACCTATGTTTTTGTTTTACTGATGACTTCGGGTTGGTATGGCTGATTGTATTTTAATGAACAAAATCCAAATTGAAGCTATCTAATAGTTGGAAGCTAATTCGAATTCCTTGACCTTCCCGCTAACTAACAACTTATTTTGATTGGATTCCCTCGTATTGCCATGTGTTGCATTATTGCAACATTAAGGGTTTATATTAAAAGGTTTACTTATGGTATAATGATTCGCATCAAGTGAAATTCTAAGCGCACATATTCCAAAAACTTAAAAAAATAAAAGTATGATTTCATTATTGTTTCCATTTTTCTTGGTGTTTTCTAGCCCGGACAACATCGAGATGACTTGCCCACAGCCCGTGAACGTGCATGTGGTATCACATGGTTCGGGTTCAATTACTTTTGACTGGGACAATTGTGGGTGTACATCTAGTCCCATCTATAAAGTCCAATATGTCAGGTTATCTGACAATTATTCTAGTTCAGTTTTTTCAACGCAAAATACTGACTATGGCTTCAGTAGTTTACAAGCAGGTAATTATGAGTTTTACTTTTGGACAGATTGTGGTGGAGGTGATGTAAGTGAAGCGATTGTAATTGAAGATTTGGTTGACATATAAAATAAGAGCAAGCCCCTGAAGTCAGGGGCTTGCTCTCATAGTTCTTTTACTCTTTCTAATATCCATGTTTTAAGATACATATGTTGCATTGTAGCTTCATCAATTACTTTAGCTTTAATTGTATTGTTCCATGTGTTTTCATATTTATGTTTAGCTAGGGTAAGTAGTATGCTAATGAGATTTTTATACCATATTTTTTTTGTTAGCGACAATTGTTTTTCTCTTTTAATGAACTTATCAAATGCTTTTGCAAAAGAAGAAAAGATATTAAAATATGTGGCATCCTTTAAGAACATTTCAAAATAGGAGCGCAATAGCAGGCTTTTAGATGAAAGTAATTTATTAGGATTTTGAAAGGATGAATTGAATAATAAATCAATAACCGTCCCAAATTTTTTCTCGTGAAAGTATAGATACCCCAAGCTCAAATTTTTTGTTTCCTCCCTTCCTTCTTTTTGTAATAATTTTTCATATTCTATGATAAACTGTCTTACCCAGTCAAATTCTTTTAATCCTGAGGCGGTAGTTACAATATTAATAAAAGTGCTTTCTGAAATATGTCCATCATTTAATAAAGATCCTTGAGAAAGCCCTAATTTATATAGTCTCATTAATTGTGGAATGAATGCTTTTTCACCTTTGTTAGTTTGGTTTATTGCGAAATTCAATAAATGTAAGAGCCCAAATTGTTTATCTAAAAAGGAAAGCTCATTTTCAATTTCCATAAAAACGCTTAATGCTTGAAGAAACTCCTCCATGCTTGGTTTTTGGGTCAACAATTTGTACACTTTATCGTATAATATCAAGTATTTGAGATCCTTAAATTCTTCAAGCTGAACTAAAGAAGAGACTTCAGTTATTAATCGTAAATTAGAGGTTCCTTTGACGATGTTTTCAGTTACTTTGAGTTCGCAGGCTAGTCGCAATTTTTCAGCAAAATAATAACTGTCAAGATCATCCATTGCCGATTGGAGTTTATCTATATGCTCCACTTTGGAAGTTTGTAAATGGTTGTAAAAATGGAGGTTCGCCTGCATTTTTTCAACCAAGGCAGATACTGTTTTCTTTGATAGGAAATCTAATTTTTCGGTATGTTCAACAGTGTTTTTCTCAAACCTTTTATACAAATTCTTGTGGCCATAAGCCTTAATTAGGAGGGTGTTGCGAATTGTTTCGGCTTTTTCCAGTTCCTGCCAAATTAGAAATGCTTCTGTCACCTTGTTCATTTTAGACACCAAATTGCGCCATTTTGCATCATTGTACGCACGTCCTGGAAACAGTTTTTCATATAATACTTCACGGTTTAGTATCCGCGATTCAAGGAGTGGATGGTATTTTGACAAGACGTCCAAAAATTGAACTAGGTTCGAATCAGTGTTGAAAAATTCGGATTGCGTAAACCTTCTCAATTGCTTAAACTCATCTTTAGACATTGTTTTAAAAATTTTTAACAATTTTGAACCTTGCATAATTATTGTTTTAGAATGACAAAAAGATGATAAAATAAATCACAAAATTTTGATAATCAAATAATTAAAATGAAGTAATTTAAAATTAGTTGCAAAATCTCGCCAACAAAATTACTAAAATGTCTAACCTCTGTAATTTCTATGGTCGTAGTTTTGACTTGTTAAAAAATAAAATGGAATTTAAAAAATTGAAAGCGAGGTTTTGAAATTGCAAAAAAATGACTTGTGAAATATTTAGCACTGAGAATCGCGAAGAGCATCGCAGCCAATTTGGCATAAGCGACCCTGATTATCATGTATTGAAGGAGGCTGGCAGGTGTTCATCAATTTCTCATTGCTGGCCGACTTCCTACCTAAAAACCTTTCTTAGCACTATGAGCTCCCATTTTATTTAACCTCTTAGAAGCTTGTAATTTTTTGTCTTAACCCCGAGCTTCTATAATTTTTTGAATTATAGATTGGACCCCAATTACCATTTTTTCTTTCTAGTTTTCAACAATGCTTCATTACATATAAAATTCGCATTTGTAAAAAAATCATCCCGATCACACGAATAGGGCTCAAATTCCTATAGTTATTAACCCAATTGCTTTTTACTTTTTATTTTTTGATGCATACTCAAGAGGCAAAGGAAATTTAATGGATTAAATGACATAGCACTAAGTATCTTATGGCAACTTAAGTGTGCAATGCATCCAGACAAAACGCTAAGCTGTGCATGGCAATATTGGAATACCCATGCGTGATTTTGCGCCGCCTCTATTCAATTCAAGTAGTCTAATCATTTATCATTAATGTCATGATGGTAGCAGTCAAAAATTTGAGTATGATGAAATCATCGAAGACATTGCAGGAGAGCCAGGCAATTGGGTTTGAAAAGGTTGCACAAACTTTTGGCCTATCGACTTTTTGGTTCGACAGGTTAGGCAATATCCATCATTTTAATAAAAATTTTGAGACATTGGTTGGATACTCTCTTGCTGATTTGAAGAACAAACAGGTGTTCCAACTTGCGATTCAAATGACTTATTTTAGGTTAAGAGAAGTATGGGAGTCAATTGAGGCTGAACATTACCTTGAATGGGATGATGAATTTTTACTGAAAGGAAATATCCAGAAAGTAAAATTGCATTGTTGGGGACTTGATTTGTTTGATAATGAACTGGCCTGCTGCCTGGTTCAAATTGAAGAACCAAATGGGAAAACTGAAACAGCATCTGCGGAGCCTTTACAAGCAGAGCCATATACCATGCATGATTTCACCATCGCTGCTGTTGAAAGCACAAATGCTTTGGTCTTTTGGCTTGGAAACAATTTTCAAATACATTACTTGAATGACCGTGCAAAGTTAGTCTTAGATTATGATTTTGGTGCAGGGAATGAAATCAGTTCTTTTCTCCAAATTGATGAAAGTTTTGCCAACCGAAGTTGGGACAATCTTAGACAAAATCTTGACAAGAAAAGGAGGATTGAAGTCGAGGGAACCCTGGTAAATCGCATGGGGCATCACATACCGGTGGAATATTATCTTTTCAGATTAAATCCTGATGACCCCAACCATATTTGCTTGGTTGCAAGGGATATTTCTGAGAAAATAAGTCAGGAAGAAAATCTAAGAAAAGCTTTAGAAACTGTAGAAAACCTATCGCAAAAACTGACTACGGAAAACGTCTATTTGAAAGAAGAAATTCAAGTTTATAATAAACTGGATAATATTGTTTCTGAAAGTAAAGCATATCAAAAAGTGCTTCGCAGTATTGCGCAGGTAGCACCTACGAATTCAACCGTTTTAATATTAGGTGAGACAGGAACAGGAAAGGAATTAATTGCCAAAGCAATCCATAGTTTAAGTGACAGAAATGAAAAACCTTTTTTAAAAGTTAACTGTGCTGCATTGCCCCATGATATAATGGAAAGCGAATTGTTTGGACATGAAAAGGGAGCCTTTACTGGTGCTTTTGAACGCAGGATTGGAAGGTTTGAGGCGGCAGATAGTGGGACTCTTTTTTTGGATGAGATAGGTGAAATGCCATTGGATTTGCAGGCCAAGTTATTACGTGTTTTGCAAGAACGAGAATTTGAAAGGATTGGTAGTCATCATCCCATCACTGTTAACGTTAGAATTATTGCTGCCACAAATAAGGATTTAGGAGCAATGGTAGCTGAAGGTAGATTTAGGGAAGATTTGTATTACCGTTTGAATGTTTTCCCAATAAATAATATTCCATTGCGTGAGCGAACTGAAGATGTTCGCCCATTGGTTAGACATTTTGTCAAAAAATATAACCAACAAATGGGTAAAAAAATAAATGAAGTTTGTGAATCTGATATGAAGAGGCTTCTCACTTATAATTTCCCTGGTAACATAAGAGAACTTGAAAACATCATTGAGCGGGCAATAATACTTTCGACAAGTAATAAACTTAATTTCTCAGATTGGAATATGCCTTTAAATAAAAGCACTTATGATTCTAGACATTTAGGAAAGTTTGATTCAATGCAAAAGGATTATATCCTCTCTGCCCTGGACTTAGCTAAATGGAAAATTGTTGGTAAAGGAAGTGCCACAGAGTTGTTGGGAATGAGCAGTAAAGCCCTCCATGCTAAAATGACACAACTAGGAATTGCTACCCATTGATTTATCCAAAATAAGCCTGGCTATTAGCACAAAAATTATTTATTAATTTATTCTAGTTCCAAACATTTTATTTATTATGGTAGCCCCGGAAGACCTTCCGGGGCTACTTATTTTAATAAACTACTCTTTTAATTGCTTTTTTTCGTACTGCTTTATTTCCGCTAGTTATTTCCAAATAATAAATCCCATTAGGTTGTCCACTTAAATCAATCGTCGCATTATCTGGTGAGTTCAAGTCGCTCACTAAGCTGCCATAACCATTGAAAATCTGGATATTATCAACCAGCTTAGACTTTGTGTTTTTCAAATAAAATATTCCCTTTGATGGATTTGGATATAAAACCATATCCTTTCCAGAATCCGTAATATCCATTATAGCATAAACAATTGGAGAATAGCTTGTTTTGCCATCAAAGTCTACTTGTTTCAATCGATAATAGCTGATGCCTACGAATGGATTAATGTCTTGATAGCCATAGCTTTGTATAAGTAAGGTAGTACCATGTCCTGCAATAAAATTAAGCTTTTCCCAATGTTGAGCATCAGGAGAACGCTCAATTTCAAAGCCATTATTTTCCCATTCGCTAACGGTATGCCATTTTAATTGATTTATGCTGCCCTGGTTTTGAGCAGTAAATTCGCTAAGTTCCACTGGCAAAGCATCTGCTGCAAACCCGATTTCATACGTCAATATAATTATTCCATTGGCACCGACTATTACACCCGTTGGAGTAACTAAGCTGATGGAGTACAAATCATCGTTAGTAGGGGAAGATTGTATTTCCCATGCTGGTCGTTCAAGGGTATATTTTAATATAGTGCCACTATCACCTACAATCCAAGCTTCATCGTTTTCGATTTCAATTTGATGGAGGTCATCATCAACATTTGAGGTAAATGGTTCCCAAAACTGGCCAGCATCAATAGTCCTCAAGATAGTGCCACTATCACCAACAACCCATGCTTGGGACGGCGAGTCGAAATTAATACTTTGTAAGTTTAAACTAGTTCCAGACGATTGCATATCCCATGTATCACCTCCATTATTGGTGATGAGAATAGTACCTGAATCACCAACCACCCAACCCCGAAATTCACTTGAGAAATACATGCTGTGAAGGGAGGCCAAGGTGCCAGAAACTTGCGGTGACCATGTCACGCCACCATCATTGGTTCTTAAAATTGTGCCACCATCACCTATGACCCATCCATTATTGGAATCAACAAATTGGACGTCATTCAATCCGTAAAATGACCCTGAATAATAAGGAAACCAATTGACCCCACCATCTGTGGTTTTAGAAATATCTCCGTAGCCCACAGTCCAGCCAGTATAGCTATCGAGGAAGAAAATGGAAAGGGGAAAAGTGTTCGTATTGGTATTGACCCACTCCCAACCTGCACCACCACGGCTAGAGTGCAGGAGCTTGCCCGTAGTTCCGCCAGTAGCAAAACCATGCTTTGGATCTGTAAAAAACACACTAGTCAAGTTTGCATTTGTTCCAATAACTTGTGGCAACCACTCATGGCCACTATCGATTGTTTTCAAAATAGTTCCAGCCTCTCCAACAAGCAATCCTATATTGTTATCGGTGAAAAAAATGCTTTGAAGCTGGTAGTTGACATTTGGATTTTGTAAGCTCCATTCAGCACCTCCATTCGAACTATGCAATACGATACCGTTTTTTCCCGTCGCCCAACCATTATCAGCGTCAGAGAAAAATATACTTGTAAGTTGATTATTTGTGGGTAAATTGGGTTGCAGTTCCCAGTTCTCACCACCATCTATTGTTTTGTAAACATGCGGATAGGTATCCGCCAGCCATCCCGTGCTAGCGTTAAGAAAATACATGCCATAAAAATTGGCTGTGCCTACCGACATTTCAATCCAAGTAACTCCTCCGTCGAGCGTACGGCGTATATAGCCAAAATCACCAGCGGCCCAGCCACGGTTCACATCTGCAAAATGGATTTTACGGAGACTGAAAGTGGTGCCTGTACTCTGTGGAATCCATGTATCCCCACCGTCCATCGTGTGTAAAATAATACCATCGTCACCAACCGTCCAACCATTATTTTCATCAACAAAATGTAAATCGTTGAGCGTTAGGCCATCAATCCCAGTAGGTTCTGGTATCCAGTTAGTACCTCCATCATTCGTTTTCATGATGGCAGGGTCGCCATCTCCGACTGCCCATCCTTGGTTTTCATTCAGGAAAAAAACAGCGTTGAAATGTGTTGAAACACCAGTATTCAGTTGAGCCCAAGTGGCGCCACGGTCAAGTGTTTTTAATAAAACACCCTGTTTGCCTGCTGCCCAGCCCACGCTATCGTTCAGCATGTAAACATCGTTCAAAAATGCATTTGTGTAGTTGCCTGATGATTGTAAAGGCATTTTCCAAGTTTGTGCATAGGCACTTTGCTGGAGATTTAAAAATAAAAAGGTAAGGGTGGTAAGGGTGATGAGTGATAGAATTTTGTTCATTGTGTTGTTTTTATATTCCCAAAAATCAATTACCATTCAATGAATGCACATTGAATTAGACATGGTCAATTAAGATAAATAGAGCTTTGTAGGTGACAGGATGTCTAACTATAAAGCTAGAGTGCTTTAAATGTTTAGTACAAAAGGCTAAAAATGAACTCAGGACTGCTTTTGGGCAAGTTTAAATGTATCTGTCAATATTTCATAGAATACATATTTCTGTAACTCCTTTTTAGGGGTGGCTAAGGATTACTGAGATTTTGTAGTTAAGTTCAAGGCCAAAAGCTCTCATATCGCCAACCATTTTTTAACTGTATTGAAGAAGACAACAATAAACATCTCTATCTAAACTGGGTTAATCCAGCTAAAGTTATTTTGACCAACCTATAAATAATTACTAAAATTAGATTAGGAATTGTCTAGTTGAGGTTGATTCAATTTAAGGTTTGTGCATTCTCGATTCAATTAGTCAAATACTGGTTTCTGTTCTGTGCCAATTCCCTATTTTTGCCCAAGCTCATGTGCCAAATCAATCAGAACATTGAATGAAACTATTCTATACCATTTTAGCCTTTAGCCTTACGCTTTTTGCCTGCCAACAGGAGAAGGAAATCAGTTCGGTTTCTCCCAACAACTGGTTGAAAAGAATAGCAAAGGAGCCGCTCAGCGATTCGTTGCAATCGGGCAGGACTTACCTTTCCGTTTATTCTGAAATTTACGACCTCTCGGAGCATCATACTTACCAACTTACTGCTACCATCAGTTTGCGGAATACCAGTCTCACCGATTCTATTTACGTCTTCAATGCTGTTTATTACGATACGAAAGGCAATGCTATTCGGAGGTATTTTGAGAAGCCAATTTTCATAACTCCTATGGAAACAGTGGAAATCGTGATAGATGCAATGGACAAGACTGGCGGTACAGGTGCCAATTTTCTGTTCGATTGGAAAACCAAGAAAAACACCCCTGACCCATTGTTTGAAGGAGTTATGATTTCCACTACAAGCCAGCAAGGGCTTTCATTTACTACTCAAGGAAAAAGGATAGAATGAAATTCTGCCCAAGGCCATTCTTCTATAGCCATGATGTCAAAAATTATGTATAAAAAGTGATTTTTAGAACATCAGGCTGAAGTGGCTGGTTATAAATTTGTGGAATTAAAACATCATACAAGGATAGACAACGAAAGCAAATGGAATTCATTGATTATTACAAAATACTGGGGGTAGATAAGAATGCCACGGATGCGGAAATAAAAAAAGCGTTCCGGAAATTGGCACGAAAGCTTCACCCCGATTTGAACCCCAACGACAAGGATGCTGAGCGAAAGTTCAAAGAACTTAATGAGGCTAATGAAGTGCTGAGTGATCCTGAAAACCGAAAAAAATATGACCAATACGGCAAGGATTGGAAACATGCTGAAGACATAGAGCGAGCATATCAACGCCAAAAGGCACAGCAGGAGGCTTATGGTCAACAGCAGCAAGGTTTTGGTGGTAGTGGTTTTTCCGAAGGTGATCATTCCGATTTCTTTGAGTCTTTCTTCGGTGGCGGCTTTTCGAGGGGTAGGGGAGGACAGGTGAAGTTCCGGGGGCAGGACTTCCATGCTACGCTACATCTTGACATCAAGGACGCCTTTACCACCCATAAGCAAACATTGACAGTAAACGGAAAAAATATCAGAATCACAATACCTGCTGGGGTTTCAAATGGACAAGTCATCAAAATTAAAGGTTATGGTGGTGAGGGTATGAATGGTGGACCCAACGGCGACCTGCATATTGAATTCCTTATTGCAAACAATACCAAGTTCAAACTCGACCAAGCAAACCTATATACTACAATTGAGCTGGACCTGTACACTGCCATGCTGGGAGGTGAAATACTTGTAGATACAATGGATGGGCAAGTCAAACTGAAAGTACAGCCAGAGACGCAGAATGGAACAAAAGTGAAGTTAAAAGGTAAGGGCTATCCAATTTACAAAAAAGAAGGGACATTTGGTGATTTGTATATCACGTATGAAGTTAAGTTGCCCAATAACCTAAGTTCCCAGGAAAAAGAACTATTTAATCAACTCAAACAGCTTAGGCCATCATGAATATGGAAGACTTTATATCATTGGAACAAATCTGCACTCATTACGATGTTGAGGTAACTTTTATCAATAAACTAGGCGAATATGGTTTGCTTGAAATCAAGCAAATATCGTCAGTCTATTATGTTCATATAGACCATATTTCGTCTGTGGAAAAAATGATACGGATGTATCGTGATTTAAACGTCAATATAGAGGGAATTGATGTTGCATTTAATCTTTTGCAAAAAGTGGAGGCATTGCAGTTGGAGCTTGTAGCTTTGAAAAATCGGCTGCTGTTGTATGAGCAAGAATGGGATGGAATTTAATTTCATCTAGGCCAAAAAATTGGCGACAATGAAAAGGTTGTTTACAATAATATTGGTATAAAAAGAAAGGCCGAGCGATGTAATATCACTCGGCCTTATTATTAATCTAATAACATTCAGCCTATTTGCTTACCACCAAACGTTTGGTCAACACATCGTTACCAATCATGATTTTCAGCACATAAACACCAGATGGGTTGGTTTTGAAATCCAACATCTGTTTGTTGCTTGGATTAACTGTATGTAGCACTTGCCTTCCTGTTATATCGAAGGCTGTTACTTCTACCGTTCCATAATTGTACAAATCAACCAATTCCAAGGTCACTTCACCCAATGTTGGGTTTGGATATAGCAATACATGGCTATCCAATGCTGACTCTGAGGTAGCTACATCATTCTGAATGGTATAACCACTTTGGGATTGGCAGCCATGGGCATCGGTTGCAAGCAAGGTATAAGTGCCTGGAAGCAATCCATTAATATCCTCCATGTTTCCGATGACCATACCTGCGGAGTTTTTCCAAACATACGTGTACGGCGAGGTGCCACCTGAAACATTCACATCAATGGAGCCATTGGCCATGTTGTTTATAGCATTCATGATGGACACTAGCGCTGTTGTAAAGTTGGTAGGTTGCGTTATTGTAACCGACTCAGAAGCTGTACAACCGCCGTTATCAGTTGTTGTAACTGTGTATGTACCAGCAGTAAGTCCAGCACTAGTTTGAGTGTCATCGCCGTTGCTCCAGAGGTAAGTAATTGGAGGCAAACCTCCTACAGGATTGGCAGTAGCGCTACCAGTATTGTCACCAAAACATGCAACATTTACCTGTGAAATGGTTAATGTCATACTGGACTGTACAGTGACGACAAAGCTACAAGAAGACGTGTTTCCACTTTCGTCTGTCGCTGAGAAAGTAACAGTTGAGTTGCCCAAGGGGAAGTTTGAACCGCTTGGCAAGCCTGCAGTTTGCATAATGTCAACATTACCACCGCAGTTATCGGTAGCAGTTACGTCAAAAGTAGCCATCGCATTACATCCACCCACTAAAATATCGTCAGGGCAGACAATGGTTGGAGGTGTGGCCTCCTCAACGGTAACGATTGCAGTTGCCGAAGCAGTATTATTCCCCATATCTGTTACAGAAAGTGAAATCGTGTTGTCACCAAGGTTTGAACAGTCAAAAGTTGAAACGTCAAGGCTGTAGGAAGCTATTTGACAATCATCAGTGCTGCCACCGTCCAAGTCTTCTGGCTGAATAGTGACTTGACCATTCGCATCGAGTTGCACAGTGATATTTTGCGTAACAACGACAGGTGGTACAATGTCGTCAGTTCCCAGAACCACATCAAAATTGCTGCTGCAACCATTTGCGTCAGTGATGGCAACTGTGTAGGTGCCAGCGTTTAAGCCAGTGACTGTTGGTGTCGTTTCCCCACCTGTTTGCCACAGGTATGTATAGTCTGGTGTGCCACCTGTACCTGAAACAGTCAAAGAGCCATCATTTGCCAAACAATGTGACTCTACCATGTCTGTTACATCAACACCGAGGGCTGTAGGTTCCGTCAGTATAGCTTCTACTACGGCTGGGCAGCCATCATTGTCAATTACGGTTCCAGTTACAGTCCCGGCACCGAGTCCGGTGATTGTGGCGGTCGTTTCACCTGTAGACCATAGGTATGTGAAAGGAGCATTGCCACCTGTAGGAGAGAAGGTTGCTTGTCCATCTGTTGCACCGTTGCAGCTAATTTCACCTAAAGTAATAGTAGCTGAAAAAGAGCAATTGAATGGGCTTACCGTGACTGTCTGCTGTTTGGTGCAGTCATTGGCATCAGTAACAACTACAGTGTACATTCCAGGAGCAAGATCCGTAATGGTAGCAGTGGTTTCACCATTATTCCATGCATAGGTATAAGGAGCAGAACCGCCAGTTGGGGTAGCGCTTGCTGTGCCGTCATCGGCATTGAAGGCTGTTAAATTGGTAGCCGTAGCATTGGAGTTGAGTTGTTGTGGTTCATCAATAACAACTGTAGTTACTACTTCACAGCCAGCTTCGTCAGTTGCTGAGACATCAAAGGTGCCGCCTGAAAGACCAGTTACTGTTTGCGTATTCTCGCCATTTGACCAAGCATAAGTAACTGTGCCATTTGCATTCAACAATGTAACTGTCGCAGAACCATCGGCAGCGCCAAAACAGCTTACATCAGATTGCTCAATACTTGCAGTAACAGCACAAGCTACTTCAGAAACTGTAACTGTTTGTTGCTTGGTGCAACCATGTGAGTCCGTCACAACAACTGTGTAGTTGCCTGGTGCTAAACCGGTAATCGTTTGTGTTGTCTCACCATTGCTCCACATGTAGGTGTAACTACTGGTTCCACCCGATGGATTGGCAGTAGCAGTTCCGTCATCTACGCCAAAAGTAGTTTGCGGAGTAGCTGTGGCATTAGGTACAAGGTTGGCGGGCTGTGAAATTGTCACAGATTGCGAAGCTGTGCAACCATTGCCATCTGTAACTACTACGGTATAATTGCCAACAGTCAGACCAGAAACCATAGCGGTGTTAGCACCATTTGACCACGCATAAGTATAGGTGCCGTCACCTCCTGATGCTTCTACCGTTGAGGCACCACTTGAACCGCCGAAACAATTGACATCGGTAGTGCCAGTTATCAAAGCAGCTACTGCTGGCAACTGAATTACTGAAACCGCCGCCGTGCTCGTACATCCATTTGTTTGGTTAGTGACTGTTAAGACATATGTGCCACCTTGATTAACGGTTGGTGTCAGCGTGGTTTCATTCATGGTGATATTGCCATCTGTGGTACTCCAAAGGTAAGTGAACTGGGCACCTGTGGATGACCCTGCGCCATTAAGCTGTACAGTAGCAGCATTGCAATTCAATGTGCCGTTAGCTACTGCAGCTGCAGCTGGTGGTACTTTGTTTTCAGAAACTACAGCCGTTGCAGTTTTGGTGCAACCATTCGCTCCGGTCACTGTCAAAATGTAGTTGCCTTGCGTGCTGACCATTGGATTTTGCAGGTTGGAAGTGAAGCCGTTCGGCCCAGTCCAGGAATAAGTGACGTTGGCAGTGGTTGAACTTCCCATCAAAGTTACCTCGGAAGTGTAGCAGGTAGCATTCCCACCAACGGCTGTTACCCCTTGCGGAATATTCGTATCCTGAATGATGGTTACTGTTTTTGAAATGGTACACGTATGGTCTCCTACTGCGCTCTCAATGGAAAGTGTATAATTACCTCCTGTAGTTATGGTTAGTGACTGGCCATTGCCAACAACGGTATTTCCTCGCTTCCAAGTAAAGACGGCATTGTTGGAGAAAATGGACCCATTGCTATTGAGCGTGATGCTAGGGGTGTTACAGTCTATCGTATCCACACCATTGACCCTAGTTTCTAATGGAACTACGACCAATAGCAATTCATTGATACTGTCACAACCGAATTGATTTTGCTGGATGTCATCGTAGGTGCCCGAATCACAATAAGTTTGCCCACCCCAACTGACACACTCTCCAGGGCATACTTCTTTGACAGTTAAATTGAAATCTGGTACTTTCTGATTTAAGGTTAGCCGCACGATGCTGTCGCAATGCAGGTAAGAATCGTAGTGTAGGTCGTAGGTCCCACCAAAGTTGAAAACTTCACCATTCCCAGCGATATATTCGCCCCCAAGGCAAACATACCCAGTTTCGTATCCAGCTGGCACTGGCAATTGCGTAACATGTACAGTCATGCAGCTAGAATCTGCAGCAAAACAGCTAACTGACGGTGGAAGTGAAGGCGTTACGCAAACTTCGTAAGTTCCAATTGTTGGGAAAGTTAGGTCATGATATGGAGTTGGGCCGTTTTGGGTTATTCCATTTGGAGTCACAGACCATGCATAGTTGTTAGCGCCTAACGTTAGTGGAACAGTGAATTGTGCCGTTGCGCCAGCACAAAGTTCGGTTGGGCCTTCAATGTCTCCACCAGATGGAGGTGGAATTAGTGGGCCTATGCTGGCGGTACCGCCAGTTCTGAGTTTGAACCCAGAACCGTCATCGCTAACATTAGTCACTAGCAAAAAATAATTGCGTCCTGGAGTCAAATGCCAAATAGAAGGCTCAAATCCTGGAGGTAGAGGCCCCGCAGGGCCTACACCCCATGTATCAAATGGGTCATATGCTACCCCAGTAAAACTGCCACTATCGAAATTGCTGCATACGATTGGTCCTGCCGGTGTATTAGGGTTTCCAGGCCCAACTTGGCATGGGCAGTTCACTTCCCATATCGCAAAATCAAAATTTGCTGGCGGATGCAATGGTTCAATTAGGAGTTCAAATGTGCCATCGTTAGAGGCTGAAAACGAAAACCATGTGCTTCCGCCTTCGCCACCTAAACAGGAACAATTTTCGACTGTCTCAACATTGAGGCCAGGTCCAGAAGTGGATCCAATAATAATTGGCTGAGTAGGTGAGGCATTGACTAGCGACAAAGAGTAGCAACACTCTTTTTGTGCTTGCGAAACTTGCCAACCTACCAGTAGGAGAAAAATTGTGAGTAAAATTGATTGCTTCATGCTGTGTTATTAAATTAGGTTGAAAAAATGAATTACGATGAGTTTGTCCTTGCGAAAAGCAGGAGCGGCAAAAATGAAGTTCCAAGCAGCGAAATTCCTAACAGGCAATATAGAGCCAATTAACGGCCCCAGGATAACAATTGGAATGAAGGTAAAGCCCAAATGTAAGCAAATTTGAACTTCCCAATAGTTTAAATGTCGCCAGTTAAATTCTTGTTTGCCTTTTGCCTGACAAAATTAATTTTAAATAAATTGTTAGCTGTTTTTTGAGAATTTCACAAGGGTAATGTTCCATTATTAAATGTCAAAAGCCTATGAAAAAGAAGCGCTAAGTTTGGACGAAAATTGCTATCCTAGCATATGAAATTTAAAATCTTTCTTTTATTTTTTTTGAGTTTCAGCATACCCACGCTTTCAGCTCAATCATTTTTTTTTACCCAATACACTGTAGGTAGTGGATTGCCACAATCTCAGGTCTACGCCTTGCTTAAGGACCAACGTGGCTATCTCTGGTTAGGAACTCAAGGAGGCGGTCTAGCCCGATTCGATGGGCGAAGTTTCAAAAACTATGCTGCCAAAGATGGGCTTATAGGAAACAATATCAACGCTTTGTACGAAGATGGAAAAGGTAATATTTGGATAGGAACCAACCGGGGCCTCAACCGTTTCGATGGCCGACATTTCGATTTTATCCAATTGGAAGAAGGTTCTGATGTGCCAATCTATGCTCTCACCTCTTTGGTCAAATCAAATGGCAATCAGCTTTTTCTTGCTTCACAAAACGGGATTTATCGGCTGGACATCAATCTCACCAATGCCAATGGCCAATTTCAAGAATTCACCAAACCAGTCCACGTGCCGCTTGTCAATAACATACCCTTCGGCAGGTTGACTGCTGCTTACACAGACGAAAAAGGAAACGTTTGGGTTGGGGGTGATGAAGGATTTTTTTTACTTGAAAATGGGCAGTGGCAAACCATCCAAAGGCGAAAGGCTGAGGTTATGGCTATTACCGAAACCAAAGATGGCCGAATACTGGTTGGGATTTTCAACAGCGGCGTGTTCATCATTGACGGCAAAAAGCGCAATTTTCTGAATACCCGAAGCGGGCTTCCCAGCAATAAGATTCAATGTTTTTGGCGGAATGAACGAGATGGCAAAATCTGGATCGGAACTCAAGATGCTGGTGCAGCAGTCTGGTCACCAACAACTGGTGATTTAGTTGCGGTTGGCGAAAACCAAGGGCTTTGTAACTCCAATGTGCGCACCATTTTAGGCGATCAATGGGGTAAAGTAATCTGGTTTGGTACTTCGGGTGGGGGGGTGTGTAAATATGCAAGCCAACATTTTGAGCATTTTGATACTAGTGACGGTCTGTATTCAAATTTCATTTATTCCATTTGTGAAGGGGAAAATGGCCGAGGGAGGTGGCTTTCTGCTGGTGATAAAGGCTTCAGCTATTGGGGGCCAGCAAAAGATTCACTAGGCATTGATACTTTAATCAATTTTGATGGCTCAAATGGTTTTTACAATGTCAAATGCAGGGCCTTGTACCGAGACCGATTTGACAGGATTTGGGTTGGTACAGAAGGACTTGGCTTAGCGGTTTACGTTCCAATACAAGATAGTTTGGCATTTAACAGTGGCAACTTCCATTTTTTTACTAAAAAAAAGGGGCTCGCCGGCAACTGGATACGTGATATTACGGAAGATGTGGCCGGGAATATTTGGGTAGCAACTACGGATGGTGGCATTTGTAAAATCATCTTAAATGGACATTCACTTGAGTCGGCAGTTTTCAAAAACTATGGACAAGCGGAAGGCATGCCAAGTTCTACAATTCATTCACTTCATTTTGATAATAAAGGCAGGCTGTGGTTTGCTTCGCAATCGGGCGATGTTGGTTTTCTGAAAGATGAAAAAATTACACTACTCGGCCAAAATCACGGCTTGCCTGGTAGTGCTGTACGCACCCTTGCAGAAGATGAACATGGATTGCTCTGGGCTGGAACTGCTGGCAGGGGTATTGGTTGTTTGGATATTTATTTTGATAAGACATTGACTTTCAGGCATTTCGGCCAATTGGATAGCCTCGCTTCAGCAAATGTTTATCTCCTTCAAACTGATATAAAGAACCAGCTATGGGTGGGTACCGAAAGAGGAGTAGACCGTATTCAAACAGATTCACTTGGTAATTTCCTTAGCGTAAAACACTTGGGTCTTGCCGAGGGGTTTAGAGGAGTCGAAACTTGTCAGAATGCTTCGATAGCAAGCCCAGATGGTAGCCTTTGGTTTGGAACCATGAACGGTCTTGCACATTATTTGCCACCTAATGACACCTTTCACACCAGTGCTCCTTTACCATTTCTTACTGGTGTGCGTCTTTTTTATGAACCACTTGAAAACTCAGTGATGGCTCGTTGGTCGGACAATTGGGGTGGGCTAGTAAATGGTGCTATTTTTCCCTACAACCAAAACCATTTAGGTTTCGAGTTTTTTGCTACCGATTTTACTAACCAAGAACGGGTTTCTTATTCTTGGCAGCTCGTTGGGCAGGAGGAGGGTTGGTCGCCGTTTTCAACAAGAACAGAGGTAAGCTACGCAAACCTTCCTCCCGGAGACTACCATTTTCTAGTAAAAGCTAGAAACGAAGATGGGATGACCAGTCAACCCAAGTCAGCGGCATTCCGAATTTTGCCCCCATTTTGGGCAACTTTTTGGTTTCGGTTTTCAATGGCACTTGCATTACTGCTGTTCGTGTATGGCATTTTCAAGTGGCGGATTAGGCAGGTGAAACAAAAAGCAAGCTTGGAAAAAGAGCAGCTTCAACTACAAAATCGGCTGTTGACATTGGAGCAAAAATCAAGGCAATTGCAAATGAATCCACATTTTATTTTCAATGCTTTGAACAGTATTCAAAGTTTGGTTTCTGCCGGTAGCATGGAAAGTGCCCGATTGTATATTTTGAAGTTTGGCCGCTTGATGAGAGCGGTGTTAGACAATAGCCGTCAGCCTAAAATCCCATTGGAAAAGGAAGTGGAAACACTCCGGCAATATTTGGAAATGGAGCAGTTTTGTCGAGAGGGGAAATTTGATTTTGACATAGATACAAGTGGAATCGAAAGCCCAGACTTGCAAATTGCCCCAATGCTTTTGCAGCCTTTTGTTGAAAATGCGATTTTACATGGTATCGGCCCGCTTTCTGGCAAAAAAGGCATGATAAAATTGTTGTTTAGGGAGCGTGAAAACTTGTTAGAGGTAATAGTCCTTGACAACGGCATAGGAATTGATCAATCCAAAGCCAAAAAAAACATTCAAGATGCAGAGACCCGACAATCTGTAGGTATTTCAGTAACTCGTGAACGCCTTGAATTGATGAGAAGTGAAGTCGGATTTGCAGAAAACGCTGTGGATATGCGTCAAATTATGAGTGAGGATGGCGATATCTCTGGAACTGAAGTAATTATACGTGTAGCAATCGAATAACAAACTAAGTATAGCTCTCAAATTTTCTAAAATAATTGGCGGTGTATAAAATGTAAGGCTGGGTATAAAAATTAGTGGCATTCCGGAATGGTCATTATCTTAAAGTGACCAAACTACAAAGACTATGACGATATGTCCGGACTGCCACAGCCACAATGTTAAGAAAAATGGCCGA
>WGNL01000002.1 GCA_016124585.1 Bacteroidota bacterium
AGGCGTGAGGGCCAGGGTCAGTAGGCTTGTACGAAAGGGGCTTTCATTCTCCAAGAAACTGGAAAACCATGTGGCTGCTTTACGATATTTCTTTTGGAGATATAATTTAGAAAGGCAGCCTTACATTTGATACACCGCCAAGTAAATAACATCATTGTTAAGTATGCTAATTTAATGCTTCATAAAAAAAACAATGCCAGCCGCAACACATGGCTACGACTGACATTCCATATTACTCTATTATGCTGTAATGCGAAGAAAAACTCGGAAATCAATATTTTCATCTGGTGCCAGCCAAGGCTGGACTGAAGAGTCTTGCTATATCATGCTGGAATTGATTACTAAATTCGGTGTTCAATTCATTACCGGGGCAAAAGCCCATGATGGTCAAATATTTATCGCCTCTTTTTACAACAACCATATCCATTGAAGCAGGCATACCCTCCAGAGTGCCTAGAAAACGAGCATAAGTTTGATTGCCTTGGCTGGTTCTTGTATCGGCGAGGGGCAATAATTTGGTATTTTTTACTTTAAAAAAACCAGCTTCCAATTTGGCTTCCAACCGGGCTTTGGAATACATATAATCCGGCAATACCACGATAAGCCCGTTCGAGTGCGTAGGCTGATAAAAACTGCCTTCCTTGGCCAGTTCGTTTATCCAGTGCAGGCTCGCTTCTTCCCCGAATATAGCCCTGAAAGTCTGTGATAAATTGTTGACGGGTTGCCAATTACTCAATGGTGTCGTACTGGTATTACTGGCTAGCGTAGCTTTTTGCGATATGGCAGTTTGACTTATTAAAATGGCGAAGCAGAAAAGAATGGTCGTTTTCATTGTAATAAAGTTTTTCGACCATATTTTATATCATTAAAGTTTTAAAAATGGCCGCTGGTGATGGTACAAATATGGGGTGATAAGACGGCGGCCTGCTTTTCAATTGGGTTCAAAGATTTTAATATTCGTTGCAAATCAGTTGCGCAAATCGCTCGGCGGTACGCCAAACTCGTCATGAAAGGTTTTTGAAAAATGCGCCGGGTTTTTGAAGCCCACTTCATAGCCGATTTCGGAGATGCTCAAATCGCTCGTCGAAAGCATTTCCTTGGCCCTGTGCAGCCGGTAACTGCGGATAAACCCAGAAGGCGATTCGTCGGAGAGGGCCTTCATCTTGCGGAAGAGTTGGGAGCGGCTCATCCCGATTTTCTTGCAAAGCTCCGGCAGGGCAAAGGTCTCGTCTGAAATATTTTCCGCCAAAATGGTCTTGAGTTGCTGCATGAAAGCATCTTCTATATTTTCCAACTCGACGGAAGCTTCATTTTGCGAGAAAATCTGCGCCATGAAACGTTCCTTCAACCGCTTGCGCAATTCGATGAGTTTTTCCAGCCGAATGAGCAGCTCCTCCTTGTCAAATGGCTTGGGCAGATAGGCATCAGCGCCACTGCGAAGTCCTTCAATTTTGGATTGTACATCTGCTTTTGCGGTCAGCAAAACAATAGGGATATGGCTGGTGCGGTGGTCGTGCTTGAGGGTATCGGTCAGTTCGTAGCCATCCTTGAAGGGCATCATTACATCACTAATGATAATATCCGGTATGATTTCGATGGCTTTCTCGATGCCGTCGGAGCCATTGTACGCCACATCAATTTGGTAAATATGGCCAAGGCAGGTTTGCAGATAAGTCACAATATCTGGATTGTCTTCAACGATGAGAAGCAGTGGCAATTCGGAAGCGGTCGCCCCATTTTCCGAAGGCAAATCACTTTGACGTGCTTCAGGTTGAGTATTTGCCAAAAATGACTTGTCCTCCACTTTGAACACTGTTGGATTTTGCCACTCCGCTTGTTGTTGTATGGGCAACCTGACGGTCATCTCCGTACCGAAACCCACGGCGCTTTCCACCGAAATGCTGCCGCCCATCAGCTTCAGCAATTCCCGAACATAAGCCAACCCGATGCCCGAACCGCCTTTGGTACCCGCCACTTGGTAAAATCGGTCGAAAATATGGGGCTGGTCAGCCTTCGGAATTCCCTGGCCCGTATCCGAAACAGAGATGATGGCAGTCTGTGGGTTCAGCGAATGGTTGGGCTGCCCGTCCATGTTCAATTTCAGTTCGACACGCCCGCCGGGTGGCGTGAATTTGATGGCATTCGACAGCAGGTTGGAGACGACTTGCCCCAGTTGGTCTGGGTCAAAATCCATGGGCAGGTCATCCAACGGGCATTTGAAATTCAAGGTCAAACGCTGGTTGCTGGCATAGCCCCTGAACGATTCAAGCAGGTATTGCAGGTAAACGACGAGGTCGGTCTGCACGGGGTTGAGTTGAAAGCTCCCCGCTTCTAGCTTTGACAGGTCGAGCAGTTGATTGATGAGCCGGAGCAAGCCCCTCGAATTGCGGTCGATTAGTTCCACTTGGTTGGCGGCATTGGTTTGGCTAGTGCTGTTTTTCAACTCATCGCTCATACCCAAAATGACGGTCAGCGGGGTGCGGAACTCATGGGCGATATTGGTGAAAAACTGCGACTTGAGATTGCTGAGCGACCGGATGTTTTCCGTTTCCTGCTTTTCCCGTTTCAGTTCGAGGGAGTTCCAAACAGAGACTTCCAAAAGCAAGAGTGTCTCAATGGCAGCGGCGGATTGTTGGGCCAACGTGGTGAGCAATTTCAGGTCCGCAGCAGTGAAAGGGGCTCCTCCATCACGCACCAGCAAAATGCTGCCCATGATGCGATGTTTCACTTTTAGGGAGGCGTAGACGATTACAAGTTGCTGGTTATCAATAATTTGAGTTTGGCCGTTAGTGACAATAGATGACATGAAATGGTCGCTTTCACGCAGGTCTGCATTCGTAAAAAACAAGCTGCCAGTTTGTGCCACAATGTTGGAAACCTTCAGCTCATTGTCCCACAGTACAACAGCCGCACTTTCAAATTTTATCAAGGAACTGGCCTCTTCCAATGCCATCCGGGCAATATAGGTGGGGCTGGTAGCGGCCACCAGTTTTTCAGAAAAATCATAAATGAGGTTGATTTCCCGGTAGAGGTTGAGGGCTTCGGCACCGATTTTTTTCTTCTCACTTTCCTTGGTAGCGAGTTGTGTCAACATGCCAGCAGCCACTTCGGTCATTCCCTGCCCATGCACCCAACCGACCAGTTCGCCTTCCTGAAAAATTGGCCGCTTTTCCTCAGAATCCGACCGCATTTCACCAAAAAGCAAGCGGCCTTCCAAGTCCTCCACGCAGAGCCAATCATTGTTTTGCTGGCAAAGGTTTTGTAGCAGCGTGGGCACACCGCTGCGAGCTGATAAGACCGATTTCAAATGGCTCTTGACCAATTACATTTGATTTATAGTTGTTCCTGACGACAAGATAGAAAAAATCGAAACGGTCTTGTCTAAACCATTTCCAAAACCATTTTTTCCACGAAGTACATATCCACCTCGCCTTTGCCTTTGGTTTCCACCTTGCCACGGTAAGTGCAATTAAACTGATTCTTCACCTGCTCAAAAGTCGATTCTGAGATATTGATTCGGCCTGCTTCGCTAGCGCTTTCCATGCGCTGGGCAGTGTTCACGGTATCGCCCCAGATGTCGTAGGCGAATTTTTTCACCCCAACGATGCCTGCCACCACTGGGCCCGTATGCACCCCGATGCGGGCTTCGAAGAAAAAGCCGCCTTCGGCCTCCCGCTGCCGTTTGCGCTCCTGCATGAAAGTCTGCATCTCCAAGGCAGCATTCAATACGTCCACGGCATGGGTGGCATTCGGGATGGGCAGTCCGCCGGCGGCGAGGTAGGCATCGCCGACCGTCTTGATTTTCTCAACGCCATGCTTCTGCATGATGCGGTCAAAGGCAGAGAAGCATTCGTTGATTTCCGCCACGAGGTCTTTTGGCATCTGTATCTCCGACATGTGGGTGAAGTCCTTGAAATCGGAAAACAGCACGGTCACTTCCTCTATCAATTTTGCATCGGCGCTGCCTTTTTCCTTCAGTTCATCGGCTACTTCGGCGGGCAGGATATTGAGCAGGAGTTCATCGCTGCGCTCTTTGGCTTTTTTGATTTTATTCCTTTGGTTAAAAAATATGCCCGCAAACACCAAAACGGCTGCAAATCCAATCATGAAGCCATTGCGCATAAGTTTCTGCTTTTGAATTTCCTGCTTGGTGAGCGCTTCCTTTTTGTCAAACTCATATTGCATTCTTGTCTGCACTGTCAGCCTTGTATTTTTTTCATTGTACATGCTGTCACGGGCAGCCACGAAGCGTTTGTAATGGTCGAAGGCATTTTTCCATTTGCTCGTAGCGCTGTCCAACTGTACGATTCCCTTGTAATAATTCTTGTATTCATCAATGCTTTCAAGTTCATTGTTGAGCGATAGGGCGTCTCTAAAATATTTTTGTGCTTCGTCGTACCTGCCCAATTTGGTCAGGCTCGAACCGATTTTGGAATACTGGGTAGCCAAGGCATGTTTGTTTTCATGGCTCTCAAATTCTTTCACCGACAATAGAAAATAATTCAGTGCATCAGCATTTTTCCCTTGAGCCTGATATACTTCCCCAATGTAGGAATATGCACTACCCTTGCTGTTTCCATTCTTTATTTTCTGTCCAATTTCAAGGGCCTTGAAATGATTCGACAGTGCTTCTGCATATTTCCCCATTTTGTTGTAGCAGTTTCCAATATAATTGTAACCATTGGATAAATTGTAAAAATCTTCAACTTCCATTTCAAATTTCAGGCTCTGCTCATAGGTTTTTATAGCTTTTTCATATTGTCCCTGTTCTTCGTAAGTGGAGGCGAGGTTGCAATAAGCAATGGCGGCACCATGGCGGTCACCTGTTTCTTCACATATTTTTAGGAAAGCATATTGATGGTTCAACTCTTCAGGTATCATGCCCAAATTCCCATAAATCCAAGCTAAAACACTATGCACATATGACTGTTGGTACTTATTCCCAAGTGCTTCGTAATCCTTCAAAGAAGATGAAAGGTATTTCAATGCTTCAGGATAGTTGCCCGAATCAGCGTAATCCTGTCCAATCTGGGCATATATTAAGGCGATTCTATTTTTATTCCCCTCCATCTGCCATAATTTTAATGCTTCGAAATGATGTTTCAGCGCTTCATCAAAACTGCCTTTGTGCCAATTGCACCGCCCAATTTCTGAGTGTGCCAAGGCAATCCCTTTTCTCCATGCTAGTTTTTCTGCCAACTGCAAGGCTTGCTCAGCATAGGATAATCCTTTATCTGCATCTTTACTGCCCAGTTCGGCTCCAAGCTCACAAAGTAATTTTACTTTGCTGGAGTCTTCCTTCGCCGTAGTCAGCGCAGCCAAGAGGGAATCAATGTAGGCCGTTGATTGTGCAAGGATGGAATTGGAGAAACAAGAGACCACCGCTAAAAAAACGATGACAGGCATTCTCGCCTTGGAATGGTGAAATAGATTCATCATTTGGTTGAAATTTATATCAAAAAAAGACTAAACTGGCAACGTAAAAGAGAAAGTGCTTCCCTGTCCAAACTCGCTTTCCAACCAAATCCTGCCCCCGTAGTGCTCCACGATTTCTTTGCAAATGGGCAGGCCCAGACCAGTACCTTTGGGTTTGTCGGTGAGTGTGTCATCCCCGATCTGTTTGAATTTTTCGAAGACCAATGATTGATTTTCTTTGGAAATACCTACACCGGAATCGGAAATGCTCACGATTATTTCTTTTTCCAGCAAATGAGTCGCAACCGTGATTTTTCCGGCTTCTGTAAACTTCACGGCATTCGACAGTAGGTTCACCACCACTTGGATGAGGCGGTCACGGTCGGCAATGATGACGGGCAAGTTCGGCTCTACCCGTTTCACCAGTTCCAATCCTTTTTGAAGAAAAAGCGCCTCGGTAGCGGCTGTCGCCCGCTCAATGACATCGGGGATGGACACCTCGTCCTTGTTCCAGACGATGTTGCCGGATTCGATTTTTGCCAAATCCAGCACCTCGTTGATGAGGGCCGTCAGGCGCTCCCCTTCCGTGAGTACGATGCCGAGGTTTTCCCGCACTTGGTGGACAGCTTTTTCGGTTTTGGGGTCGCTTTGGTCGGTATGTGGCAGGATGCGCTCCTCCAAACGCTTTTGGATGATTTTGGAGAAGCCCAAAATAGAAGTGAGCGGGGTGCGAAGCTCATGGCTCACCGTGGAGAGGAAAGTGCTCTTGGCCTCATTCAGCTCCTTCAATCGCTGGGCTTCCAAGTGCTCCATGTGCCGAGCGGTTTGCAAACGGTACATTAAAAAAATCACCCCTGCCACTAGGGTGGAGTACAGCACCCAAGCCCACCAGGTGGCCCACCAAGGTGGCCTGATGGTGATGACGATGGAGGCGCCTTCCTCATTCCAAACGCCATCGTTGTTGGATGCTTTCACCCGAAGGGTATATGTGCCGGGGTCAAGGTTGGTGTAGGTAACGGTGTTGCTCGTACCCAACTGCTGCCAATCGGCATCGAAACCCTCCATTTTACAGGCAAACTGGTTCTTACGGGGTGCGGAGAAATCAAGCGCTGCGAATTCGAAGGACATGATTTTCACGGTGTACGGCAGCGTAATTTCCTTGGTGTAGATGATGCTTGACTTAAGCGGCGACGCCTCATCGTGGGGAGAAACGGATTTGTTGGCGATTTTGAAATCCGTGAAAACGACGGATGGTACGTGCTTGTTGGCTGTCAGCATTTCCTTCGGGAAAAAGCCATTCAAGCCTTTGATGCCACCAAAAAACAACCTCCCATCCTTTCCCCGGTAGTAGGAGCCAGAGTTGAATTCGAGGTTTTGAAGGCCGTCCTTTTCATCAAAATTTCGAAAAGTGCGCGCCTTTGTGTTGAAAGCGGAAAGCCCTAGATTCGTGCTCATCCACAGATTGCCAGCCCCATCAGGGAGGAGGGCATAAATCACCATGTCGGGCAGGCCGTCTTTCTCGGTGAATTTCTCGAAGGTTTCTTTTTGGATGTCAAAACAGTTCAGCCCACCGCCCGCCGTACCAATCCAGAGGTAGCGGCCAGGGTCGTCGGGGTCGGCAGCGATGGCTTTTACCTTATTGGAACTGATGCTCTCCGGATTTTTGGGATTGTTTTGAAAATAACGAAGTCTCTTTTTCTTTGGGTCAAAACGCCCTAAGCCCATTGCCGTGCCTAACCAGATAATGCCCGCCTCATCTTCAAACAGCGTGGGGTAATCATTCGCAAGGTTTTCTTTTTGGTTGCCCAAGAGATAAGGAAAACCCTCCAATTTGCCAGTGGCAGGGTCATAGCTACAGAGGGCGTCCAGCGTCAATGCCCAAATTTTTCCATCCCTCCCCGGCAGGACTTTCCAGACTGTGTTGCTCTTGGAAATTGAGGTGTCGGCACTCAACTGGATTGTTTTTTCCCATTCAATTTGCCCCAGCGTCCAAGATTTCACCTTGCGTAAATAATTGGTAGTGCCCATCCAAATACCGCCCTGTTGGTCTTGGGCGATGGAAAAGAATGTCTCATCCACATCCACGAGATGGCTTATGCCCGTTTGGTCAATCATAAGCATTTTACCTTCCACCATGCCAGCCCAAATCAAGCCATCACTGGATTGGAACAGCCCCCGTAAGCTCGCTCCCTGCCATCTGAAGGAGGCAGTTTTTGAGCCGATTTTCTGCGCAAACCGCTGAGCATCAGGGTTGTATTTCATCAATCCATTGCCACGGGTACCCATCCAAAAAATACCGCCTTTGTCCTCCAGGACACCACTGACACCATAGTAGAACGGGTATTCTACATTGGTTCTTGAATGGAAAATTTCAAGGTCGGATTGCCCTTTTTTGAGCCGTGCCAAGAAGCCGAAGGAACCAATCCAAATGGTGCCATCCAAAGCTTCCGTGATGGGTGCGATATTCCAAACATCGTAATTGAAAATATTTTCATCATAACTAAAGCTGGTGAACTTCCATGTTTTCTTGACAGGGTTGTACCATCCAATCTTATTCATCACCCCCATGATGATGTTTCCATTTCGCCCATTATTTACAACAAGCTTAACCTTCCCCTCCTCCAACATAGCACGTAACGCAGGGTCAGTTATTTCTGGAAAATCCGTGCGAACATTCGCTTTCATATCAGGTGACAAAGTGAACCGCCGGAGGATGTCGTCGTCAAATTCCCAAAAGACACCAGTTTCGTCTTCGACTGGCGGCGCATAAAATCCTTGTACCCCTTTAATCGTTTCGCCTTCTTCCAATAAATCTATCTTATTGACTTTCAGGTTTTTAACATCCATTTTCCCCTTGGGCATCTCAAGTAGGTAAAGGAAATTTTGATGGACAGGCGCCCAAATCCTACCCTTGCTGTCCACCGACAGTCTGCCAATTTTCAACATACTCGAATCGCCGTCTGTCTGACTTGGAAATTCAATACGTTGGAAGGTTTCATCCTTCGGGTCGAGCAGGTTCAGCCCCTTTTCTGTCCCTACCCAAATGCGACCATCATGATCCTGCACGATGCCGCCGATATAATTGTCGGAAATGGATTTCTCATCGAAGGGGTCGTACCTGAACACCTTGAAATGGTAACCATCGAAGCGGTTCAGCCCGTCCTTCGTGCCCACCCAGATGAAGCCCTTGTCATCCTGTATGAGGGCGGTGATCATATTTTGGGAAAGGCCGAGTTCTGAAGAAAGGCGCTCCAGCGGCAAATCCTGAGCAGACAGGGCTGCAAAGCTCAGCAGGGCTGCAAAAGTGCAGGCAAGGCGGGTAAGCCAAATGGCCATTTTCTTATGCATTGACTTTATTCGCAAAATAAAAACAGGGTTTTAGGCGGCAGCCGCAAATACCTTCCGAGCAGTTTCGAGTAAATAGTCTGGGTCAAATGGTTTGGTGAGATAGAGGTCAGCGCCAACTTCTTTGCCACGTAACTTGTCCACTTCCTGGCCTTTGGCGGTCAACAGGATGATAAAGACATCGCTCAACGACCATTCGTTTTTCACCGTCCCGCACACATCCATGCCATTCATCTTGGGCATCATCACGTCGAGGCAGACCAACTGCGGCTTCTCTTCTTGGATGATTTTCAAAGCGGTTTCGCCATTGTCAGCGAAGAGCAGCTCCACGCCTTCGTCTTCCAAATCCTCCAGTGTTTGCTCCAACAGCAGGCGGATATGTGCCTCATCGTCGGCGATTAAAAGTTTCTTTTCCATGGTGCAGTTGATGCTGGCTAAAGTTAATGCTGGGGTTGAGTTTTGATTGAAATAAATTGGATTTGTTTTCATTCGGCTGCTGTTTAAGCCAATTAAGGACAAAGGTATCCTGCCGAAGAATGACGTACTATTCAATCGAGTTCAAAGGCTTTCCGATCCGTTGCAATCTAATGATTTGTAAGCAGGAGAGTATTCTCAGATAATCCACAATCCCATTTCCTTCATGGCCAGCCATTCCTCCGAAAACATCAACTCGTGGAAATCAGATTCCAGGTGTTCTTCGAAATCCTTTTGAAGCTCCGCAAAAGTCATGGGTGGGTGCGGGCCGATTTGGAGTTGTGGCAGCACATCCACGAGCCACTGGGCTATTTCAGGGAAGGTTTCCATTTCCCAGCTTTCTTTTTTTTGATGGAAAACAAGGCGAGCTATGCCCTCTTCTTCCAATGTGGCAATTGGAACTGGGCCGTTCCAAACGATGAGTGCCGTTGGCTTGGGTATTTTTTCATCAAATTTCTCAATACTTTTTCGGATAAACGACTTGGGTACACTCGGTTTTGGCACCTTGAAATCGAACCAATCGGTGAGCCGGAAATCGAAGCAGACGCCATGCATGTAATTGAAAAGTGCCTTGCGCAAGCCTTCGGCAAATAGGTCGTGGTCAGCACCCGTGGGGTCATCGTGCCAATGATCATTGTCGGCAAAACCAGCAAAGGCAGGCCCCGTCTCCACCACCCCAAATGCAGCAGGGTCAAGCCCGACAGGGCTATGCGCCGTCATGGCGAAGCGATGCCAAAAACCGGACTGCACCACCCCAGTTTCGAAGAGCTGGCGCACCATTTCAAGGGCATCCATCGTTTCCTGTGCTGTCTGCGTCGGAAAGCCGTACATCAGGTAGGCATGTACCATGATGCCCGCCTCGGTGAAGTGGTTGGCTACCCGTGCCACTTGTGCCACCGTCACGCCTTTTTTCATCAGTGCCAGAAGTCGGTCGCTGGCCACCTCCAAGCCGCCCGATACGGCGATGCAGCCCGAAGCGGCGAGCAGTCGGCACAGGTCGGCGGTGAAGGATTTCTCGAAGCGGATGTTCGTCCACCAAGTGACGGTGAGGCGGCGGCGCAGGATTTCCAGCGCCAAATCACGCAGTAGGGCGGGCGGTGCAGCCTCGTCCACGAAGTGGAAACCCGTCTGCCCGGTCTGTGCGATGATGGCCTCGATGCGGTCGCAGAGCAGGGCGGCGCTCATGGGCTCGTAGCGCTGGATGTAGTCGAGCGTCACGTCGCAGAAGGAGCATTTTCCCCAGTAGCAGCCGTGGGCGAGGGTGAGTTTGTTCCAGCGGCCATCGCTCCATAGGCGGTGCATCGGGTTGGCGATTTCGATAACGGAGAGGTAGCGGTCGAGCGGCAGGTCGGCGTAGTCGGGGGTGCCTGTTTCACGTTGCGGTATATCCAGTTCGGTATTTGCATTGTGGTAGCATACCACACCGTTAATTCGAGAATACGTTCGTTTTAAATTTTCCGCTCCTTTTTCACCTGCTATATGTTCGATTAAATGCAATAATGGCGCTTCTCCATCATCCAAACATATAAAGTCAAAATAATCAAAAACACGAGCATCTGCGAGGCTTCTCAACTCCGTATTGGCGTAGCCACCGCCCATGATTATTTTTATATTGGGGTAAAATTGCTTCACATATTGCCCGCATTTGAAGGCACCATATAAATTACCTGGGAACGGCACACTGAGGCATATTATGTCAGGGTTTTGCGCCGCAATATGTTTTTCCAAAACTTCTTTCAACACCGTCGCAATGAGCGAATCGGGCGCTTGCAGTTCCCGCTCCATTTCATCGAAACTGGAGGCCGTGCTGCCGAGCCTTTCTGCATAGCGGCTAAAACCAAAATGTGGATCCACCACCTCTGTGATGAAGTCGCCCAAATCCTCCAAGTACAATGTGGCAAAATGCCGTGCCTTGTCGTGCGTGCCCATCGTCCCGAAGGCCCATTCGAGGTCTTCCACCTGCTCAAAGCGGCTAGCTTCCGGCAGGTAGCTGCGGGTGCAAATGGCATGGGCGAGGGTCGGGTTTTTGTTTTGGAGAAAGGAAATAACGGGATTGATGGTGGCTAGATAATCGGCTTTGAGCGCTAGTATCCGCTCAGCATTTTCGGATAGCTCAGTGACGGGGTGACTTGAAGTCACCCCGTCACTTTTTAGATTGAACACCCTTTCCAAACCCGTTTTCGAAAACACCTCCAAAATCACCTCAATGCCCAAGTCAGCCTGCGCCGAGGGGTAGCCCTTCGTGTTCAGGAAGCCCTTGAGGTAGGCCGTGGCCGGATACGGCGTGTTCAACTGCGTGAACGGTGGCGTGATGAAAAGGATTTTCTTTTTCAAATAGAAAAGGATTGTTACTCGGCGAAGGTAAGGAAGTTGGAGGCGTTTTATTGAATGGATAAAAAATCAAGCCCTGTGTGCATTTTCCCAAGCACCCTGCATCGTGTTAAAATCCTTGAATCGCCCACCCCGCTGAACCCAATTGCATCTAACGAAAATTCTGTTCACCTAAGCCTTTTCAACACGACAAGCCTGCCACGTTCAAGCGCACTTCGTACCGAAGTGGCAGAGGCTGCCGTTTGTATTGGCGCAAAATCTGTTCACCATGAAATCATGTCCCATGCTGCTGAAGGCAGTTAGTTTTACGTTTCTTTTGTTCGTTTTTTTCACCGCTTGTAAAGATGAAGCTAAATCTCACGCTGGTTACGCTCCTACCCCATCAGCAAATGCTCCCGTATCCGAAGAATCAGTTAACTACGACCAAACCACCACGACAAATTATCCATCCAATTCAAGCCTTGAAGCTGAGAAACCTACGGGCGAAGACTACAAAGACTATGGCGAAAACACGTTTACGAATACCCTGCAACAACCCGTTTCCACTTTTTCCATTGATGCGGATGGGGCCAGCTACGCCAATATCCGGCGCTTTCTGAGCAATGGGCAATTGCCGCCAACGGGTGCCATCCGCATAGAGGAAATGGTGAATTATTTCCCGATGGAATACCCCGAACCCAGCGATGCGAGGCCCATTGCCATGGATGGTGAAATCAGCGATTGCCCTTGGGCGAAAGACCATAAACTGCTGCGCCTTGGCGTGAAGGGGAAGCATATTTCGAAGCAGGACCTGCCTACTTGCAATTTCGTTTTCCTCGTGGATGTGTCCGGCTCCATGGACGACCCTGACAAACTGGGATTGCTGAAAGAATCTTTCCTGCTTTTCACCGAAACCCTGCGCCCGCAGGACAAAGTAGCCATCGTCACCTACGCAGGTGAGGCGGGTGTGGCGCTAGAAAGTACTTCTGGAAAAAATGTGGCGGCCATTCGCAAGGCCATTCAAAGCCTCGGCGCTGGCGGTGGTACCAATGGCGCTGGCGGCATCCAGAAAGCCTACGAAATTGCGCAGCAGAACTTTCTCCCAAATGGTAACAATCGGGTTTTGCTGGCGACCGATGGCGATTTTAACCTCGGCATTTCCAGCGAGGAGGAATTGGTGAAACTGATTGAGGACAAACGGAAGTCAGGGGTTTTCCTGACCGTGATAGGAGTTGGCGAAGGGAATTATCAGGATGCCAAGATGGAGCAATTGG
Organism: Bacteroidota bacterium; assembly: GCA_016124585.1. GTDB lineage: Bacteria > Bacteroidota > Bacteroidia > Chitinophagales > Saprospiraceae > UBA6168. The sequence goes on from WGNL01000002.1 coordinate 12,819, forward strand.
CGGATAATGGTAACGGCACTTATGAGTATATCGACAACATACAGCAGGCCGAAAAAGTGTTCGTGCAGGAGTTTGGCAAGTTTTTCACGGTGGCGCAGGATGTGAAAATCCAGCTCCGGTTCAATTCAAAATTGGTGAAATCGTACCGGCTGGTTGGCTACGAAAACCGTCTACTGGAGCGGGAGGAATTTTACGACGATAAAAAAGACGCTGGGGAAATCGGCGCTGACCAGTGCATCACGGCCTTGTACGAAATCGAACCTGTTAAGTCCCGTCAGACTTGGGGCGAAAAAGTGAAATCGCTCACTTGGCTCACAGGCGTGCAGCCAGACAGGCCGCTCGATACTGAGGCTGCCTTGCGCATCCAATGCCGTTACAAAACACCGGGCGCTACGGAAAGTCGTTCATTCGCCTTGGATTTGCTGGCGCAAACCAATGATTTTGAAGATGCTTCGGAAAATATGCGCTTCGCAACGGCAGTGGCAGCCACCGGCATGTTGCTCAGACAATCAGAAAACAAAGGCGACCTGACATGGAAACAGGTGGTGAAATGGGCCGAAGATGCCCAAAAATATGACCCCGGCAAGTGGCGAACCGAATTTGTGGGAATGGTGAAAGAAGCGAAAGCACAGTTGGAGCCGGGGCTGTTTTCAGAAGTGAGGTAAAAGCTGTTTGACCAATACCCTCGGTTGAACCGTTTTTCTTTCATTGTCGCTTTTGAAAATGATATAAACAGTAATGCTAGTGCCTTATGTGGCCTTATTTCTTTTAGCTGTGGAACAGTTTGAATCCCGTTAAAAACTAAACCATGTTTGTCCAAAGGACTCCTTCGGAGAGCGCAGCGAGTTTGGTTTAGTTTAGGGATTCAAATTGTTCCACAGCGTTAAAAAAGAAATACAGCCTTGATTTTTGGTTCTTTTCATCAAGGAAAAGAACAAGAGGCATAATGAATTTATAATTAGTTTTCAATGTGATTTTCCATACCAATGATATGGGTCAACTTATTATCACTTTTTTACCAATTTCCTTTGAATAAAAAAGCGCTTATCCCTACTCGTCAATTTCACGAAGTATATTCCCGGCAATAAATCATCCATATTGATGGTGGTTATATCACTTTCAATGACAGCCATTTTCAATATTATTCCTGTTAAATTAATTATTTCAACCTTACCATTTTTAAACTCAGCAGGGGTTGATATTTGGCAAATCTGGGCAGCTGGATTGGGATAAATATTTATTTCAACATCCAAGTCACTGTCTCTCACGTCGCTTGGCATAGCTGCATATTCATAGCAACCAATATCGGCATTTAATCCTTGGGGCCTCGGCGTGCCATCCATATCCATTGCTGGAGCACTTGCATTATCAGCTTGGTCAATGAGTGAACTATTAGCCTTTAAATGAAAATCATAAACCGTATAATCCACAAAATTGGCTTGATAGGCAGCAAAATTTGACAAGGTCATATTGTGGCTTACTATGCCGTCCACGACAAACTGGTTGGCCACATTGTTGCTCACGAAACAATTGGAACTAGGTGTCCCGTCCTTGTGGTCGTCTATTCGAATCCAGCTTGGCCCTGGGGTAATATCCGGCGTGGGGTCAAGCACGGTATTGTTGATGATACGACAATCATTTGCACCCAAAAACGTGATACCATGCCAATGATTGACGACGATTAAATTATTCTCCACCGTCCAATCATTGTAGAAGCCATCAAAACAACCGATGCCTTGCAATGGCCCCAGCAACGGCTGGTTGGGGTCGTCATAATTCAGGATAATATTGGAGCGAACGATATTATGGTCAACCACATAGCCATTAGTGGTAAATGATTGGATGCCGTCATCATGGTTGTCGTCCACATCATAGCAGTTTTTGATGAGGTTATGCTCAAATAATCCATACGACCCTAATATTCTCATACCATCACCTGAGAAATTTCTGACTTCATTGCCGATAACCTTGATATGGTCGCCAACCGCAGAGATGCCAAACCCAATATTCCTAACCAGATTATTGATGATATTGACGGAATCAGTTTTTATGTAAATACCGTCGCTGACTTTTGTGACCCAGTCGTTGGCGGTAGTCCAAGGTGATTCGGTGCTGTATATTTCGCAGTTATGGATGTCAATATGCGAGGTTGGCCCTTGCCAGCCATGCGTTTCCAAATATACCAAACGTCCGTGCAAATAATAGCCATACGGCTCCGTACTGATTGCCAAGCCATCGAAACGCCAATTTTTGCAAGCCTGTAATTGAAGCCTTTCAAGGATGGGGTGATGCCCTGCATCGGCCATTACCGTAATATTCGAGAGGTTATTATAATTCTGAAGAAAAACCTCCCCGTGTAGCCCCGTCCGCAAAAGCAAAGTATCACCCGATTTTATGGGGGCTCCCAAATTCTTAATGCTTGGTTGATTCGTCTGAGCGTTATAGGGTAGCGGACTGTTGGCGTAAGATTCTATCAGGTTGCTATTTACTACAGCTTCAAGTTTACTCCATGGCGAATTGTAAGCACCATTATTGCTCATGCTTCCATTAATGGGGTCAATATAAAATGTGGTTGCACATAAAATTGCGGGAACAATGAATGTCGTGGTCAATGTTGTGTATATCTTTTTCATGCTTGTAAATTTTGAATTTATGGAATTAAAATTCGCCTTCATTATTCTCTCTAATTTTAACAATTTTATACCAAATGCTGTTTAAGCATAAAATGAGCGCAACCAAAATTATCAAGGCAATTGACAAGTACAGTACCAAGCCAATCTGCAAAGGTATGCAGGTAAAGGCAAACATCAATATTGTAGTTGCTAAGATTATTTGCCTAGCATTTTTTTTAAATGATTTCATATAATCAGGCTCTTCAAGGAAATATAGCATCGCCCAGATGCCTAATAGAAAAAGACTAATGGAAAATCCAAAGCAGTGTGTAACCCAAGCTGTGTGCTCACTTGGTTCAATGAAATGCTTAAATAAACTACTGAAGGAGGCTCCCAACAAACCTAACCCCATTAACGTTGGGATGAATAATAACTCAAACAAGCTACTGTTCACTAAGCCAGCTTTGCACTGACGGTCTGATATCAAGGTAAAAAACAACCACCAAAGAGCAAAAACAATAGCAATGGCCAATACAAACTCTACCCAAGCCATCGCGCTTAAATGGTGCATTTCTATTAACCCATTGGTGACTCCCAGCACAACTTCCCCAAAAATAATTATGGTAAAAAGTCCTAACCTTTCCGTCATACTTGGTGATAAATTAAGTTGGCTCGATTGTTTTATTAGTAAATTATGCGAAATAAATGGTGGTAAATAATTGAGTACCAGTGTTATATAAAACATGATGCGGGCATATGGCTGCTCCACAAATAAAGTCGCTAAGATTAATGCAAATGAAAGTAGGTACAACATTGTATATGGCTTGTTCAATTTACGATGTTCTTTATCGTAAATACCTACGCTCCACCACAGATAAGTAATGTAAAATTGCATAATCAGCAAGACAACTGTCACATTGAACAGTAGATGTTCCGGATCACTGTGCAGATTAATCACCAATGCCGCAACAATCGCCATTTGCCAAAGCGTCATTAATTTGGTTCGTAAGCCTTCTGACCCATGTAGGTCGTGGTATAAACTGCCATTGAGCCAGCCCCAAAAAATGATGACAAACAAATAAAAATAGTCTAGTAATGCATTGATGCTGAAATGCGCTGCAACATAGTGCGTGATAGTGGAGATTGCAATCACATACACCAAATCATAGAACAATTCTAGCCAACTTACTTTACGTTCCTCTTTCTCAGTCGTGAATTTTTTTGGTGCTCCCCACCAGCTTTTTGTTTGTAAGTTATGCTTCATAATACGAAAAAGCAGTTTTTAGTAACACATTTACTGGCGAAAGTACATGCTTCACCTGAGCTGGCAAAATATTGGCTTTGCTCATAGATTTTAAAATGGACAACCTGTATTTCAATGGATTATTACAGCTAGGTTTTGGATTAATCTTCCTTGTTACATTTCATTTACACTCTTTTACATGGGATTTTCAATAGAGATAGCGTTGCTATATAGTTTTACTATGTTGATAATAATTTTAAAAAAGCTAACATGAATCCTTGGATATTCTTATTCTTTATTGGCAGCCTAACTGCTTGCATGAACCAATCCAATAAAAAAAGCACTCATTCTACCTCCAACATTGCAAACATAAAAAATGCGGCTGAAGGATTGGTTTTCTTTTCCAATAATGGGGGCAAAACTTGGGTCGGAAATTCCGACGGAATCCCGAAAGGTGCAGGGCTGACCGATATATCCCTCACAGAAAGTAAGACAGGCATTTCCACAAAAAAGCATGGGATATATATTTTCGAGGAAAATGCCAAATACTGGAAGCCAGTTCGTGACGCCAATTTCATTGGCTTCGATGCTAACGCTCTACTCCTGTCGGAGGACAGGATTTACGTTGGAACAGATGGTGGTGGTGTTTTTGTAAAGACAAGTGAAGGCAGCGCATGGTCACAAACCAACTTGGGTCTCGAAAATTTGGTCATTCGAAAAATAGTTGAATACCAAGGGAAGGTGTTTGCGGGCACTAACGGCGGCATATATTATTTGAGCAAAACCGACCAAGCATGGGTAAAAGACTTCAGTTTGCCCAACCTTCAAGTGAACGGAATTGCATTTGACGAAGGCCATATTTACATAGGAACAAACCAAGGCGCCTTCAAGCGGGCACACAATCGGCACGATTGGCAATTGATTTTCCCGACAAGGTCGTTCCACAATATCAGTGTCGTCAACGGAGTCGTCTACGGAATGATTTACAACGAGTTATTTATTTCTGAGAACGGTGGAGAAAACTGGCTATCAGGCCAGGTGGGTATGCCCGACGGTTTGTACACCTTTCAAGTAGTAGGTGCCGGCACTTCCGTTATAGCTGGCCAATGGGATGGCCTTTACGCAGAAACACCTTTACAAACCTGGGTGAAATATGGTGCTGACTTGCCATTGGGTATTCCAATTACGGAGCTAAAAGGAGATGGAGCGAGATTGGTGGCTGCGACTTCCGGATGGTTTGTTTCGAAATGAAAACCCCCTGCCAAACTGAGAATCATAATCCAAGTTTTTTCACCAAAAATAAGGTTGCTGAAAATTCAAAAAATGCCTCAAAGCATCGCTAGTTGATTAAAATCATTTAGCCTGTTTGGTAAATGCATTTTAGTTTAGCAGTTATTCAAAGAGACTAAATTTATAGTCAGGGCTTATGCTTGCATAAAATCTATAAATGAAAATTATCGCTTGGCTTGCTGTAGATTTGGGCCTTCAAAAACTTAAAATCATTAAAAATAATGGAAGACAAGAAACAATCAGACTCACCAATAGCAGAAATGAATGAAAGCTCGGCCAAATGCCCGTTTTCAAGTGGTGCATTGAAACGCACCGCTGGAAGTGGCACCTCAAACCGCGATTGGTGGCCAAACATGCTGAAATTGAACATTCTGCGTCAACACTCTGCATTATCAAACCCCATGGGCGAAGATTTCAACTATGCCGAGGAATTCAAAACTCTCGATTTGGCAGCCGTGAAACAAGATATTTTTGACCTGATGACCACTTCTCAGGACTGGTGGCCAGCAGATTTCGGTCATTACGGCCCGTTTTTTATCCGTATGGCATGGCACAGTGCTGGCACTTACCGTATTTCCGACGGGCGTGGTGGCGGTGGTTTCGGCACCCAGCGGTTTGCGCCACTGAACAGTTGGCCAGACAATGCAAACCTTGACAAAGCCCGTCTGCTGCTTTGGCCCATCAAACAGAAATATGGCAATAAAATATCTTGGGCTGACCTGATGATTCTCGCTGGCAACTGCGCCTTGGAATCCATGGGCTTGAAAACCTTTGGATTCGGAGGTGGTCGTGCGGATGTTTGGGAACCTTCGGAAGATATTTACTGGGGTGCTGAGACTGAGTGGCTTGGTGACAAGCGCTATACCGGAAACCGTGAGTTGGAGAATCCGCTCGGGGCTGTACAGATGGGATTGATTTACGTAAACCCTGAAGGTCCTAACGGAAATCCCGATCCGCTGGCAGCTGCTCACGACATTCGGGAAACTTTTGGCCGCATGGCCATGAACGATGAAGAAACGGTAGCACTGATTGCTGGTGGGCATAGTTTCGGCAAAACCCACGGCGCTGCAGACCCAACCAAATACGTGAGTCGTGAACCAGCAGGTGCTGATATTACGGAAATGGGGCTTGGCTGGAAAAACAGCTTTGGTAGTGGCAATGGTGGCGATACGATTACAAGTGGCTTGGAAGTGACCTGGACTACGACGCCAACGAAGTGGAGCAACAATTTCTTCGAAAACTTATTCGGATTCGAATGGGAGCTGACCAAAAGCCCAGCTGGGGCACATCAGTGGCGTCCAAAGAATGGTGCGGGTGCTGATACTGTGCCGGATGCGCATAACCCTGCTATGCGCCATGCACCAAGTATGCTCACAACTGACCTTGCGTTGCGTTTCGACCCAATTTATGGGCCTATTTCAAAACGTTTTCATGAAAACCCTGCGGAATTTGCTGATGCCTTTGCTCGTGCTTGGTTCAAGTTGACGCACCGTGACATGGGGCCTATCTCCCGTTACCTGGGCCCGGAAGTGCCATCGGAGGAACTCATCTGGCAAGACCCGGTTCCAGCGGTTGCACATCCATTGGTTGATGCAAATGACATCGCTGCACTGAAAACCAAAATATTGGAATCGGGACTTTCGGTTTCCCAGTTGGTCTCTACCGCATGGGCCTCAGCCTCCACGTTCCGCAGCTCTGACAAGCGGGGCGGTGCCAATGGTGCCCGTGTTCGTCTTGCTCCGCAAAAGGACTGGGAAGTAAACAATCCAACACAATTGGCGACCGTGCTGGCAAAGCTCGAAGGCATACAAGCTGATTTCAACAACGCTCAATCCGGTGGCAAGCAAGTTTCGCTGGCAGACCTTATCGTGCTGGGTGGATGTGCAGGCATTGAGCAGGCTGCGAAAAATGCAGGACATAACGTGACTGTTCCGTTCACGCCAGGCCGCACCGATGCCTCGCAGGCACAAACTGATGTGGAATCATTTGCAGCACTGGAACCAAAAGCGGACGGCTTCCGCAACTACCTGAACACAGGCCAAATCGCTTCGGCGGAGGAAATGCTGGTGGACAAAGCGCAACTCCTTAACCTGACGGCTCCTGAAATGACCGTACTTGTTGGTGGCATGCGGGTGTTGGACACCAATTTCAATCACAGTAAACATGGGGTGTTCACGAAGCGTCCAGGAGCACTAACGAACGATTTCTTCGCCAATTTGCTGGACATGGGCACTACGTGGATGGCGACCTCGGAAGGTCAAAACGTTTTCGTTGGTAGCAACCGTGCTACTGGCGAACCCAAATGGTCTGCCACTAGGGTTGACCTCATCTTCGGTTCCAACTCTGAGCTTCGTGCCATCGCCGAAGTGTATGGCGTGGAAGGAAGCGAAGCGAAGTTCGTAAAGGATTTCGTGGCCGCTTGGACGAAGGTGATGAACAACGACCGTTTCGATTTGGCTTGAAAATTTAGCCAATAATAAAATCAGAAAGAGGTAGCTCACGTTAGAGCTGCCTCTTTTTTATTATTCCCATTAATTCATTTGAGGATACTTTCATTTTGGGAGTTTAAAATCCTTTGACGAGACATGAACAACTAGCTTCATGACCCCACTTAACATGGAAGTCAGGCAAAATATATGGGGGATAGAAAAGCCCCTTCCAACGCTCTCCGAGCCCTTATTTTCAGTTTGCATGAAAATGGATAGCCTACTTTTGGAATAGCCGGTAGAAGCATTTGCCTGCTCATAAATATTGTTTGGGTTTGCGGTATTATTTGTGGCTGGTTCTTTGTTCGATTAATTCCGTCGGAGTGTAACCAAAATGTTTTTTGAAAGCAAAAGAAAAATGTGATAGATTTTCAAACCCAACTTCATAGCAAACATCACTTGGCTTTTTTTGCTTTTCAATAAACTGGTAGTGAGCCAATTCGAGGCGTTTTTGAGTAAGCCATCTTTGTGGTGTTGTGTTGAATTTTTTGCTAAAATCCCTTTTAAAAGTCGTGAGACTCCTACCTGTTAGATATCCAAATTTTTCCAAAGGCAGGTTGAACATGAAGTTCTTTTCCATATAGCTTTGTAAATCAATCTTCCCTGGTTCTTCGAAGTTTGCCAATACATTGTCTATTTCTTTATCAACAGCTCTAAGGACGCTAATAGCTTCCATAATCTTTAGTGAAGCAATATTTTCAGGAAGTGTTTTCATTTCAAAATATGGTATCAATGATGCAAGGCAGCTTTCCAATAAAGGATGATTGTTGAAAAGATAGATTTTTTGAGATAAGTACGGTGTATTAACTATTTTGTGTGTTTTATAAAATTCCCGAAGTCTATCTGTTGACAAGTGCATTACAACAGTTTTATGCGGCTGCCCGTCTTTTGGGTAGTTTATAATCGTGGCTAGTTGATTTCTTGGGATTAAAAAAATATCACCTTTTTTAAATAAATATGTAGCGTCAGCTTGGACAATTTTCGTCTCACCAGAAATGAACCAAATCAACATATGGTGGTCGAACATGATGTCCGATTTGAAAAACTTGTCTTCGTAACAGGAGAGCTTTATGTCTTCTGTTATGTATTTCGCTTTATATTCCATTTCTATTTTTTGAGTCCTTTAAGCATTGTTCTAATTTGATTTTCGAGAAATCTTCCGAACCCCAATAATTCCTAAATAAGCGAACTAGTAATGCAAAAATATAAACAATCATTTTTTGTATTAGATAACTCAAGTTGCGGATGTTGGTTGATAACGGTTGATGATTACCTGCTAATTTACCAAAAATCAACCGTTATCAACCCTTATAAACTGTTATCAACTTCATCAACCAACACCTTCAAAATTATCCGCAAGTTGGATTAGATAGATTGACCGACACCCATCAAAAAAAATTGAACCTGTCATAAAAGAAGTATTGGCGCTAGGTAAATCAAGGTGTCAATGGTTTAAAAATTTGGCGGTGTATCAAATGTAAGGCTGCCTTTCTAAATTATATCTCCAAAAGAAATATCGTAAAGCAGCCACATGGTTTTCCAGTTTCTTGGAGAATGAAAGCCCCTTTCGTACAAGCCTACTGACCCTGGCCCT
>WGNL01000018.1 GCA_016124585.1 Bacteroidota bacterium
ATTGAGGATAAGTCGGTACGAGAGACAATTACTCACATTTGGAATTGGTGTAATAAATTTGAAAAAAAAGAAAACTGAGTCTAACAATGTGTAGCTGGCCATGCCGCCTAAACGGCGGCACGTCAGCTACACGAAACGTTCTCGGCAACAAAATATAAAAATATAATGTGAAATAATAAAATTTAAACCACAACGAACTATGACCAAAAAATCTAAAACCTCAGCAAAAACCCGTCTGCAAATTGCAGATGAGTACGACATTCATTATCAAACCCTTTGGCGGATGCTCAAAGAAAACAATATCACCCTGCCAAACGGACGTGTACTTCCTAAAGGGCAAAAGGTAATCTATGAGAAATTCGGATACCCCAAAGGCGTTGAAAGGTTGGATTACGAGGAAATTTGATTGATGTACAGCCGAATGTTATGTTTTGTTATGTTTTGGTAGGTTTGGAGAAGCTTTAAGCACATAATTTTGCCCCTAACAAGCCCGGTTGGCCGAAAGTCAGCAAACTTGAACCAACGGGATACACAGTCACCAAAAACAATCGTTTACCATGAAAAAGGTCTTCAACTCGCTTTTTGTTGCACTTATAGCCTTGCAAATGGCTTTTGCTCAAGCTGATTTGTCAAGTGCAAACTGTGGCAACTACAATGCTTTCCGCACAAGCAGCACCTATTCAAACTTGATGTACTATGCGGATAAAATCTACCCTTCTGGAATCATCAAGCTCAACCTTGCAAAATCGAACGAATATGGTGGGGTTGAAGATTTGTACCCGTTGCTTGGTGTCGAAACGGGAAACACGTTCACACAGGCAATGACAATACCAAGCCGTTTTGACAACGACAAGCAGTATTTTAGGTACCAGCAATTCTACAATGGCATAAAAGTCGAGGGAGGGGGATATACGGTTGCAGCGCTTATGACAGGTGGAGGCCCTGGCGACCCTTGCGCCCAAGCATATATGGTATCTCCGTACATCATTTCCGGCATCAACTTGAATGTTTCACCAACCATCAGCAAGAACAATCTGGACAATATCCTGAACAGCGCTGTAATGAAGCCAGGGAGTACATTGACTGATGCTGATGTTCAATCAGAACTTGTCATTACCCATAACTTGCTCAGCAATTGTGCGGCAACCCTTATGTGGAAGGCTACTTATTTCAATGGAGGCCCCAAAATAAGCTGGATAAATGCCAGTACTGGACAAGTGGCAAAAACCGCAGACGGCAATATTCAAATTAATGCACCCACTGAAATTTATGGTACACAAACGCTTATTGACAACACCGTAGGCGGCATTACTTCGCTGAGCGCCCCAGATGGGTCAGTTGTTGGATTTGATTTCAGGGGGTTTCCAGATTGTCGATTTAGAACCTCTGGTAATTTTACCGCTAATTTGATACCTACGACTACTGCTCCAGCTTGGACAACAGCTTTATTTCCAAGCGCCATATATCAGTCCTTTCATGTTGCAACAGCATTAAGGCCTGCATATCATGGTATCGGGATTGATTTCGGAGTCATAAATGTGGGCTGCCATTGCCCTGAAGCTAATGCCTTTTCTTTGGGTGCTTCCACATTGGCAACTACTTTTTTCGTTGTAGGTACAGATGGGGTTAATTCTTTCGGTACATTCGATGCAGTTGGGCACGAGCTTGGCCACACTTACCTTAATGCCTTTTTAGATGCCACTACAGTAGGTGGGGGGACTTTGCATGAAGGGATTTCAGATATGCTTGGAACATACGTTGAGTCAGTTGCATCAGGAACTTTAGATTGGGTCATTGGAGATGATGTAGCTGCAATTGCTACGGCAGTACACAGGGATCTTCAATTTCCAAATGCAAATTTAGATTGTTTCTCAACAGAATTAACCGCAGCGACTGAAGTACATGACAGGTGTGAAGCATTAGGGCATTGGTTTTTTTTAATCTCACAAGGGAATGCCAATATTACCGGGTTAGGAATCAACAAATCCATCCGAATAGTTTTGGAATCATTGAACCTTATGGCCATGACTGACGACTATCCTCAAATGAGGACAGCTACTTTGGCTTTTGCTGATGATGAATTTGGTCCATGTTCTGTGGAAGCACTGACGATAAGGAAGGCTTGGAATGCAATTTGTGTTGGCCCCGCAGATTATACAGACTGTTTCACCATTGAAGGCAATCCGGTAGTGTGTGAAGAAAACAACTATCTGCACCTTTACATAGGTGGCGCACTCAACAATACTGTTTACCGTTGGACTTTTCCAATTGAATGGACAGTCCAAGGAGGGCCTGGAAACCCACAAGGTAACATGTATATTGGCACCAATTTCCTCGTGACACATTTCCCGACCTATGATTGGTATCCACGTTATTTTAACATTGAAGTTTACTGCCCAGCTTTAGGTTCGGAATACACCCAACACAAAAGGGTTACGATTAGGGATTGCGATGGCGACGACCCAACATGCCATGAATTTTACGATTTAGATGGGGGCGGCACTCCAGACGACAGGTCTATTAGTGGGAACGAGTTATACAATTTACCTGAAAGCATCATAAAAACGTTGAGGGTTTGTGATGTTATGGGTAGAACGCTATATACGGGAGAACCGACTTTGTTTGACAGGAGCACGATTTCAAATGAAGGCATCATAATCATTGCTTATTATGATGAATCAGGAAGGCTGGTCAAAACAGAGAAAAGCGTTTTGATTAGGCGTGAGTAAACAATATGCTATTGTGATTTGCATGAAAACCTAATTTTTACATCAAGGATGTTGAAAAGAAGAAGTGTTTCATGCAAATCACTTTCGATATCCATGCAGCGATTTTTCGTGAAAAAACTCATTTAATTTTGATTGCACAATTTTCCACAGTGAAACAAATATCCAAAAAAAAATTCTACTTGGCCATGCTTTTTTGCTTGGGACTTATTTATTGCTCTTCTCAGACTTATATTGGTGTATCACTTGGTCTGGATTATTCTAAAGTCGAGGAGCAATTTAACGATGTTGGGTTTAGGATACTTGAACCCGGATTCAGTAATAAAAGTATGCTTTTTGGATTGAGAGTTGAGCAATCAATTGGAAATTCTTTTTTTCTTTCATTGCAAAGCCAGTACAATAAAAAAACGGTAGGTGCAACAGATAGAGGTTTTTTGCCGCTCGATGCACTTGAGTTTAAGTGTATAAAATCTTCTTTACGCTTCAACTGGGTGCCAATGAATGCTTTAAATTTAGGTATCGGATTGCATAATAATTATATTTCAGAAATCAATAGAGTCGACAATGGCAATGTACAGTATAAAATTTCAGGTAAAGTAAAAGAAGTTGGCATTGGATTCTCTATTGGTTATATATTCAAACACTTTTTTCTTGAATTTGATTATGCAAATGGATTAGGTATTGTTGGCTCATATGAAAATTCAAAGAGTGTTAAACCAATAGACTCTTTTGGGCTTTCATTGAGCTATATGATTGAAGTTATTAAAAGAAGTAAGGGGAAAAAAGTTAATTGCCCAAGAATTTGAATCCTGCTTATCACTTCCTTCCCTGCCGAGTGCGGTTGATTCAACTCTCAACTTGATTATCAATTCTGCTCTACGTTTTTTCTGTGGCTATAACAATAAAAAAAGGCCGTGAATATTCCGTAAATCAAAGGAATTGCTGCATAGGGCTTCTTACCCGTAGTAAACGCACGGCATGGGCATCCGTCCGCACCAGCCGCCCCCAGCAAGAGACTATGAAGATATATTTAAGCGAGAAAGCCCACAACGTAGCCCTCCAAACGATGAAATAAATGCCGAGAACAACGCACTCACGACCATGCCGCCCAAGCCCAACCCACAAGCCCAACGCAGGGCGGCACGGCGGGAGTGCCCACGTTACCACAAAAAAATCAAAACACAATCCATAATAGCCGTCATGACCAAACAAACCCTTCAACTTCTATGCCCGCTGGAGCAAGTTGTACTGCGCTAAACTTGCTCAATTCCCCGCCCTCCACAAAAAAATTTCACCCAACAACAAAAAAATCAACGCAATTTCCGCTTTCACTACACGCAGTAACGCCGCTGCTACACGCAGTAGCACGAGTCATACTGCGTGTATTGCGAGTCATACTTGCAGTAGCACTGGCCATACTGCGTGTAGCAGTCGTGCTACTGCAAGAAGTGGAGGTTAAAACACGTCGTAACACTTGTGCTACTGCGTGAAACAGTAGCGTTACAGTTGGGCAAAATAAGCGTGTAAGTGGTGTTTTTTTGGCATACAGTTTGCATTTTTTCAAAATACATAAACACTAATATGGTTAGTGCTTTATCTCTAAAAATTTAGTTTTTCAACTTAAAATCAAAAATCATGGTAATCATTGCTGACCGCTCGTTCCGCAGCCACGCTGCCACCCCACTTGTGCCTTATTTCAAGACATTGGGCAACAACATCTCCACAAAGCCTGAGTTTGATGCCTTCAAGACGCTGGGCACCGACCTGCTGACCGCCAACACCGATTTGGAAAGGTACAACGATGCCGTACTGGCCAGAGACCTCCGGGAGCTAGGAAACCGGGATACGTCAAAAGCTGAATCCATCAAGATTGCCCTCCTCATCTGCGACGAGGTGAACAAGATAGCCAACAACGACCCAGCGGTCTATGACAACGCAGGTCTCCGGTACAAAGAAAAAGCCAGCCTAGACCGCCCTATCGGCATTACTTCTATCATTAGCGTGAAATTCAATCCGAATACTAGCAGGTTGGACCTTCGGGTACGCAAGGCAGACCGGGCAAAGGGCTACCGCATCGACCTGCGCATGCCCAACGGCGATATTATAGAGGAATATGGCACCATTGCCGATACGAAAGGTTCTGTGCCCGCACCCAAAGTGCCGGGCACTTACCGCTGCCGTGCCGTACCTGTTGATTCTAAAGGAAACTTGGGTGAGCCTTCCGGATGGAGCGTTGATTTTGGGGTGTATTGAGGAAGGTGTGAAGGATTGAAGGAGAGAAGGATTGAAGGAGAGAATATGCCCCAATCCTTCAATCCTCTAATCCTTTTTTAAATTCAATCCTTCTCCCCTCCAATCCTCCAATCCTTTCCATTCCTTTACCAATTCCTCACCTCATGCGGATACCGGATCTGGTACTCCCGCTTCACCATCGTCACCATCATCTCCCGAAGTTGGTCAATGCCCTCCCGGTTGGCGGCGGAAATGAAAATGCATTCGTGGCCGTACTGGTTTCTGAGGTTGGAAAGTAGCTCCCGTTCAATTTCCTTCTTGACGCCGCTGTCCAGCAGGTCGTCGAAGTTTTTCTCCCGGTAGAGGTCGAATTTATTGAAAACCATCAAGGTAGGTTTGCCGATGGCGTTGAGTTCCGTCAGCGTTTCGTTCACGGAGGCGATATGGTCTTCGTAATGCGGGTGGCCCACGTCCACGACGTGCAGCAGGATGTCGCTCTCCCGCACCTCGTCCAGCGTGGATTTGAAGCTCTCCACGAGGTGGTGCGGCAGCTTGCGGATGAAACCAACGGTATCGGAAAGCAGGAAGGGCACGCTGTCGAGCACGACCTTGCGCACCGTCGTGTCCAGCGTGGCGAAGAGTTTGTTTTCAGCAAACACCTCCGATTTGCTCAGCACGTTCATCAGCGTGCTCTTGCCGACGTTGGTGTAGCCTACCAACGATACCCGAATGAGTTCGCCACGGGTTTTCCGCTGCGTGGTGGCCTGCTTGTCAATTTTTTCAAGCTGTTTTTTCAGGATGGAAATTTTGTCCCGCACGATGCGTCGGTCGGTCTCGATTTCCTTTTCGCCAGGCCCCCGCATCCCGATACCGCCCCGTTGGCGCTCCAAGTGTGTCCAGAGGCCACGAAGGCGAGGGAGCAGGTATTGGAGTTGCGCCAATTCAACCTGAGTTTTGGCTTGGGCAGTCTGCGCCCTGCGGGCAAAAATGTCGAGGATGAGCGAGCTGCGGTCCACGATTTTCACCTTCAGCTCCGCCTCCAGCGAGGAGACCTGTTTGCCGCTGAGGTCATCGTCGAAAATGACCATGTTCACGTTCTCGTGGTTGTCGATGTATTTTTTGATTTCCTCGACCTTGCCGCTGCCGATGAAGGTGCGGGCATTGGGCGTCGGCAGCCGCTGGATGTACCGTTTTACGCTCTCTGCCCCAGCGGTGAGCGCCAGGAATTCCAGTTCGTTCAGGTATTCCGTCACCTGTTCTTCGGTCTGCATGCCATGCACCAAACCGACTAGTATGGCATATTCTGTTTCTTCCTTGAGGCCGCTTGCTTGCTTGCTGCTTACGTTGAAGTCTTTTTGCATAAAAAGGATTGAAGGATTGAGGGGTTGAAGGATTTGAGGATGCGAGGATTTGACATCTTGACGGCTCAAATCCTCAAATCTTCAAATCCTCACTTCCCTACCCAATCCTGGGGGTTTAACCTTGTTTTTTCTTTCCAGATTTCAAAATGCACAGAGGCATTGTTGGTTTTCGGGTCGGTGCTCACCTTGCCGAGGGACTGCTTGATGGCCACTTTATCGCCTTTTTTCACCGTCACTTCCTCTAGGTTGGAGTAAACGGTGTAGTAGCTCCCGTGCTGCAAAATCACCATGTAGTCGAAGCCGGGGATGTACTGCGTGCCCACCACCGTGCCCTCGAAAATGGCACGAACTGACGAGCCGTTGTCTGTCTGAATATCAATGCCGTTGTTCACGATTTGGATATTCGGGATGGTTGGGTGCGGCTGCCGCCCGAAGTAGCCCGTGATGACGCCGTTCTTCACGGGCCAAGGCAGCGAGCCTTTGTTGTTTTGAAAATCCTTCGAAATGCTCGCCACTTCTGGCGTAGCAGTTGGCACTGCGGGGGCTTTTCCCGAAGATGAATTTGCCCCTGACGAAGACGAAGCTACCGCAGCAGCGGCAGCCGAACGCTCTTCCCGGCGGATCCGTTCCATCTCCTCCCGGATTACTTTTTCGATGGCGTTGTTCAACTTGGCAGCAGCCGCTTGCTTGGCATCCAGGTCATGTGCTAATCGGGATTCATCGCCTTTGAGCGTTTCGAGCAGTCGGTTCTTGGCCTCCATTTCCAAGGTCAGCATTTGCGAATGCCGCTTTTCGGCACCGAGCAGGCTTTCCTTTTCCCGCTTGCGGTCTTCCAGGGTCTTTATTTTGCTGAGCAACATCTGCTGGGTATCCAAAATCAGCCGACCCTGCTTTTGTCGGTAGCGGTCGTATTGCCGGAGGTACTGCCAGCGCCGGAACGCATCATTGAAACTCTTTGCAGACAAAATAAAAAGCCATTTGCTGTGCAGGAGTTTCTGACGGTAGGCGTGCCGGGCAATGCGGGTGTATTCGGCTTTGAGTCGCTCCGTGTCGTCGTTCAGGGCGAGTACCACGGTAGCGGTGCGCTCCACATTTTCAAGTAGGTAGGCCATCTCTGCCTGCAAGGTCTCCACGAGTTGTTGGCGCTTGCTGATTTGTTTCTGGAGCGTCACGAAGCGGGAGAGGGTAGCCGCCTTGTCCTCCTTGGTCTGCTTGAGCAGGCTGGAGGTTTGCTCAATGTCTTTGAGGAGTTTTTTCCGCTTGTCCTCCAGTTCCTTTCGGCTTTGCTGCGCAATGCCCGTACCCATTGCGAAGCAAAAGGCAATCAGCAACAGCAGTATTTTTTTTTGTGAATGGGCCATTTTTCTAAATGGTAAATGATGAATGATAAATGGTGAGTCTGGCCTGATTTACCATTTACCATTAATTTCAATCCGTCATCTTATACCCGCTCGGTACTTCGAATTTCATCTCCACGGGCTTGTTGATTTCCACTTTCGAGAACTCGATTTGCACTTTGAGCTGGCCGAGGTCGGTGCTTTTCAAATTAAAGCTACGAACATACGAAAAATGCTGTTTGCCATCCAATTCCCTGAAATCGGAGTAGTAGGCATCCACCGTCCGCTTGTTCCGAAAATCGTCCACGAGGAAGTGGCGGAGGAACAAATCGGGGTTGCTGAGCCAGTAGGTGGCGTTCAGGTTTTCGGTTTTTTGCGACAGCGTGTACTGTGTGGAGTCCACGCCCGCTGTGGTTTCTTTGGAGAAAAAAACGGGGTTGCCGAACAGCATCGCCTGTAGTCCCTGAAAGCCGAAAGGAAGGTTGTATTCCTTCTGCGCCCAGGCGAAAGGCTTGGCCGTGTACTCGCCGTTCAGTCGGTCAATGACGAAAATGCTGTCCGGTGTAAGCAGCACCCGTGCCCCTTCGATGCTGAATTTCTTGAACTGCATCCAGATGGCGCTGTCCTTGTGCATGCGGATCGTGCCGCTGAAGCTCTGGCCGTCGTACTCGTCGCTGTAGGAGATTTTCGCCTTGGCATCCACCCACTCGGCGTTCACGGAGTTTTCGAGGAGGCCCTTCATCAGCAGTTTTTCGCTCTTGGGTTTGAGGCTGGTGCCTTGTGCCTTGCGGCCTGCCTTGCAGGAGGAGAAAGCCAGTAGCGCCACCAAGGGAACGGACAGCAGGAGATAGTTTGTAGATTTCAATGTACAGGTGATTTTCTTCGTAAGGAACGATGAAATAGTAAGTTCGACTTTTTAGGTATGCTATTTTTTGCTCAGGCAAGGCGGTCGAAGCCTTTCATAGCAGCGCTACGGAAGGCTTCGACCAACGCAGCATGAGTGAAAAAGAGCCGCATAAAATGGTGAAATTATTATTTCATCGTTCCTTGAACGCAAAGTTAAGCCGTTTGGGTGTGCTGCAAGCTTTTGATGATTTTTTTAGTAAAAACAAGCCTTTTCATAGAATTCCAATTTCCATTCATTGAGCGCTCAACCCTTTTCGTAGAAAAATGTTAGTCAAGGCTTTAGGGGCAAATACCTTTGCCGCCCATCTAACGTTTGCCTCAAAACCAATACCCGATTTGTAAACCTAATCACCATTTTTTCACCCGACATGATTTCTAAAAAACTCATCACGCTGGCGGTTGCCATTTGCGCCACCAGTATGCTTTTTGCGCAGCAAACAGCGAAAATCACCGTTAGCGGCGTCATCAAGGACGACGACAACGGCGAGACCCTTATCGGCGCCAGCATCTACGAACCGAAGAATGCCATCGGCGCCACTTCCAACGAGTACGGTTTTTACTCGCTCACCCTGCCGCAGGGCAACGACTCGGTTTCCGTCGAGTACAGTTTCGTGGGCTTTCAGCCAAAAACCATCCGTATTTCCCTGAAAAGCGATGTGAAAATGAACGTGCGCCTCGGTACGGGCATCGAGCTGCAAGTAGTGGAAGTGAAGGCCAATTCCTACCAGGAATCCATCCGCTCCACGGAAATGAGCGTCGAGGAAATCACGACAAAGGAGGTCAAAGTGATACCTGCGCTGCTCGGCGAATCGGATATTTTGAAGGTCATCCAACTCAAGCCGGGCATCCCGTCCGGCTCGGAGGGCACGACCGGCTTGTACGTGCGGGGCGGCGGCGGCGACCAGAACCTCATCGTGCTGGACGAGGCGGTGGTTTACAATGCTAGCCACTTGTTCGGCTTTTTCAGCACCTTCAACACCGATGCGGTGAAAGACCTCAAACTCTACAAAGGCGGCTTTCCGGCACAGTACGGTGGGCGGCTTTCCTCGGTCATTGACGTGCGGATGAAGGACGGGAATAATCAGCGCTTCGCAGGTACAGGCGGCATCGGACTCATCAGTTCCCGATTGACTTTGGAAGGCCCAATTCAGAAGGAAAAATCGTCGTTCATCGTGAGCGGACGGCGCACCTACGCCGATATTTTTACCCGCCAAATCAACAAGGCAAACGCCGACAAGGAAGACTACAACCCCATCCCTGACTACTATTTTTATGACCTCAACACGAAGGTGAATTTTGACCTGAGCGAAAAGGACAGGCTATACCTCAGCGGCTATTTCGGGCGGGATGTGTTTGCTTTCGACGGCGATTTTTTCAATTTCAATTTTAGTTGGGGAAACAAGACGGGGACTGCCCGCTGGAACCATGTTTTCAACCCAAAACTCTTCCACAACCTGACTTTCACCTTCTCCGATTATGATTACAATATCGAAACCAAGGTGACAGGCTTCAGTTTCAAAATCGGCTCCGACGTGCAGGACGCCAACCTGAAATCCGATTTTTACTACAACCTCAACGACCGCCACACCTTCCGCTTCGGCGGCAACGTGACGCACCACAGCTTCGGTGTGGGCCGACTCAAGGCTGGCAGCGATGACGGCAAGGTGACGTTCTCCGGCGGCAACGACTTCACGGCCTACTCGATGGCAATTTATTTTGGTGATGAAATGAGCATCGGCAATCATGTGAAACTGAACGCTGGCTTGCGTTTTTCTGGCTTCGCCAATGAGAAATTCTACGTGGGCATCGAGCCTCGTGCGGCGGCGGTTTATAACGTGAACACCGATCTTTCCTTCAAAGCCAGTTACGCCCGGATGTACCAGTACCAACACTTGGTTTCCACCTCCGGCATCTCGCTCCCGACGGATATTTGGTACCCCAGCACCGAACAAATCAAGCCGCAGCGCAGCGATCAAATTGCCATCGGCGTGGAGAAACTTTTGGGAAAACAGTACCTCGTCACCAATGAATACTACGTGAAATGGCTCCGCAATCAAGTGGATTTTGTGGATGGCGCACAGCTTTTCGCCAATGACAACTTGGAGAATGAATTCGCCATCGGCAAAGGCTACGGCTACGGCATGGAACTCGGCATCGAGAAACAGGAGGGCGACTTGCGTGGCTGGGTCGGCTACACTTTGGCGCTGGTGAAACGTGGCGATTTCGTTCCGATTGACGACACCAAGGTTTTCGCTGGTGGTGACAGTTATTTCTTCCCCCGCTACGACCGTCGCCACGACTTTTCGCTGGTGCTGATGTACGACGTTGGCAAGCGTTGGACCTTCAGCGGAACGGCCATCTACGGCAGCGGCGACCGGACTTGGATGCCCGTCGGAAGGTTTGCTTTTCAGGATGTGTACGGCGGGAATTTCCAACCCGTCACACCGGTTTACGGCGAACGAAATGCCTTCCGATTGCCCTACTTTTTCCGTTCCGATTTTGGGGTGACCTACAAGATGTTCCCGAAATGGGGCGAGAGCGACCTGAACCTCAGTTTCTACAATGTGACGAACCGCCGCAACGCCTTTTTCCTTTACATCGAACCGCAGTACGCCGATGGCGTGAAACCGGAAAAAGACCCGTTTGCCATTCCGACCGGACTGGCGGCGAAGCAAGTGTCGCTTTTTCCGATTATCGGGTCGTTGACTTGGAATTTCAAGTTTTGACGTAACACGGACTGCCAGTCCGTGCTTTCTCAACTTCCATCAACTTAAATACTGACAATCAATTTTTTATGAAAAATATTTTTCTAAAATCAAAAATATCCAACCAGCTTGGCTGGCCTTTCACCGTGCTATTTTTTGCACCCTTTTTCTTTACTGCCTGCGGCAATCTGGAAAAAGACATCTCCCTTGACCTCCCCGTGTACGAGCCGCAGTACGTAGTGGAATGTTACCTGGAGCCGGGGCAGCCGTTCAGCCTGTTGCTGACGAAAAGCACGCCTTATTTCGAGCCGTTTCCCGATGACTTGTTGAATTTTGTGAACAATATCGTTGTGGACAGTGCCGAGGTGACCATTACCCACGATGGCGTTGACTACGTGCTGGCCAATGCACCAACCCTCAACCCAACTACCTTTAAGCTTTACAATTACACCAACCCGACGCTGGTGCCGATGGAATTTGACCACGATTTTTCCTTGAAAATTATCACGCCGGACGGCAAGCTCATCACGGCGACCACTCGCATCCTGCCCGTCGTGCCGATTGACAGTGTAGTCGTGGAATTTGATGAAGAAAAAGATACCCTCGCCCGCTGCCTCACCTACATCTCCGACGACCCTTCCACGGTGGATTATTATCGGAGAATGATTCATCAGAATTCACTGATTGATTCCATTCCCCAGCAGGATTTCACCACCAACGACGACTATGTGGATGACCGCACCATCGTCTTCGGCACGGGCTACGATTTCAAGGAGGGCGACACGATTTACAACACGATTTTCCATATCGAACGGGCGTATTTCGACTTCTGGAACAGCACTTTCAATTCCATCAATTCCAACGGAAACCCCTTCGGCCAGCCGAGCAGTATAATCTCGAATGTCCGTTCAGCCGACGATAGTGCGATTGGGATTTTCACCGGCTTGAGTTATTATCGGGTGATGACGATTGTGAAAAAATAGACTTTAGACAAGAGGCATTAGACTTTAGAAAGTAACTGAAAATCAGCTACTTATCCAAAGTCTAATGTCTAAAATCTGTTAGATTGGCATGAACGGAAGTGGATCCATGGATTTACCAGCTTGGTCGATTACTTCAAAATGTAGGTGCGGGGGGCCGCCAGCGGCGTTGCCAGTATTTCCGACGGTGCCGAGGATGTCGCCAATTTTAACCTTCTGACCTTCTTTCACGAGTTGCTTGTCCAAGTGGGCGTAGTAGAAAGTTCGGGTCTCCTCCGAATTGATGACCCAGACCTGCTTGCCGCCGTTGCCTTTTTCCACGACTCGTTTCACTTGGCCGTTGCAAACAGAGAGTATCGTCGTGCCTTTGGGCGCACCTATGTCAATGCCTTCATGTTTGCGAGTGCCGCCCCCACGTTCGTCGCCGAAGTAGCTGATGATGTTTTTGCTGGATTGGCCAGAAACTGGAAAGACGGAAAATTTGCCTGCTTTGGAATAGGTTTTCAGCGGTTTGGCCTCTGGATTTGCACGGGAAGGGTTGCGGATTTCCTTTCGTTGCAACTCGGCGCAGGTCATAAAAAGGCAAGCCAGTAAAAGCAGTCCAAAATGATGTTTCTTCATGTGCTAATTCTTTTCGGCCCTTGGGTCGGGCAAGGAATAAACGCCATGAAACCGCTTTCAGATGTGCAGGGTTGCTCTGGAAGGTGATAAAATTTGTTAAATTTTTAATGGAAGGATTCAGTGGCACATGGGCGCATCGCCCATTTTCGCCCAAAAAAAGAAGTCGCCGGGCACGTGGAAATTCAGCCCTCGGAAGATGAAAAGCACCGCAAAAAAGACGAGAAATGCGGGGTAAGCCTTGCGCAGCGCCGTCCGGAATTTAATGCCAGCAAAGTTGCCAGCCAGCCCTGTGGCCAGCATCAATGGCAAAGTGCCCAGGCCAAACAGCGCCATGTACGCCATACCCGAACCAATGCCGCCCGTGCTGAGCGCACCCACCACTGCCATGTAAACCAATCCGCAAGGTAGCAGGCCGTTCAGTAGCCCTATGAAAAAAGCGGCATTCACGCCTGTGTCCTTCAGAAGGCGACCAAGGCGGGATTTCAGGTTGAAAACCAGTTGGTTCAGCCCAGGTAATTGCAGCAGTTTGGCTTCCACATTGATGGAAAAAAGGGCTATGACCAAAAGTAAAACGCCTAAGCCAATGGACATAAACTGCTGAAAGCCAGCCAACTGTAATCCTCTCCCCACCACGCCGATAAGTGCCCCTAGCAGGCTGTACGTTAACGTCCTGCCCAGGTTGTACCGCAACGCATTGGCTATCAACTGCGATTTGCCCCCACCCGCATTCGGCAACGCACAGGCAATCGGGCCGCACATGCCGACGCAGTGCAAGCTTCCGAAAAGTCCGATGGTGAAGGCGGTCCAGAGAAACATGGCAATTAGATATTGGGTATTGGGTACTGGGTATTTGCCGCTTTTGAATACCCAATACCCAATACCCATTTTCCTAAAATAGTCGTAGATGCCATGCCGAAGCCAACAATAGTCAGTGAACTGAGCGGCATCAAAATGGCAGCAATGACAGGCGACATCAGCCCTTGTGTGGCAAACCAGAGGCCGACCAGATTATATAGCGCTGCAAGTACCCAAGCGGCATACACGAGGTTGATGCTTTGCTTCGCAAAATCCAGAAATTCAGGCAGTTGTGCGAATTTTTTGGCGTCCAGCACGGCGTCGCAGGCGGGGGTGAAATTGTTCACATCCTCCGCCACGACGATGCCGACGTTGGCTTGGCGGAGCGCCCCGGCGTCGTTCAGGCCATCGCCGAGCAGGAGCACGGTCTCCCCTTCAGCTTGTTGGTTTTTGATAAAATTGAGCTTGTCCTTTGGGCTTTGGTTGAATTGGGTTGAATTAGTTGAATTTGGGAATTGATCAGTGGCAAATTTCGGCAGCAAGTACTCTTTTTCCCGTTCGTTGTCACCGGAGAGGAGGAAGGTTTTTCCCCAAGTTTTGAAGTAATCCACGACGTGCCAAGCAGCGCTGCGATACTGGTTGCGAAGCACCCAACCGCCTTTGGTCACGCCGTTTATTTCGAGGTAAACGGTAGCGTCAGCAGGGGCATTTTTCATAAAGAAAACAAATGCGGCTGAACCGATGCGGACATGGTTTTCGCCAAATTTACCCTCAATGCCTTTTCCAGTATATTCTTGAAAATCAGTAAGTTCGGTTGAAGTTGCTAGTCCCTGACTGCCCCCGACCTTGGTCGGGGCCAACTGCCAACCGCCAACTGCAATTTGCCGACTAATCGGATGCGAAGAATTCCCCGCCAGCGCCTTCACCCACCACAATTCCTCCTCGCTAAGTTGCTCGCCAATGTATTCCAAATTGCCCTGTCCGCCCGCCTCGGTCAGTGTCCCCGTTTTATCGAAAACAACCGCCGTGATTTTGCGGAGCGCCTCCACCACATTCGTGTTTTTGAGGTAAAAACCGTGGCGGGCAAGGATGCGGACGGTGTTCCCGAGTGTGAAGGGTACGTTGAGCGCAGCGGCACAGGGGCAGGCGATGATGAGTACCGCCGTGAAGGCGTTGAAGGCAATCCGGGTATCAATCCGTAGCCAGTAGGCTAGCGTTCCGAATGCGATGGTGAGGATGATGAGGGTGAAATATTTGCTCACCCTATTCGCCAGTTGGCTGGTGCCCACTAGTTTTTCCTGTTGAAAAGCATCCTCGTTCCAAAGCTGGGTGAGGTAGCTCTGGTTCACTTTTTTGGTCAAAATCAGCTCGATGGTATCGCCGAAGTGGCGGCCCCCGGCGTAGATTTTTTCGCCAGCTTGGCGCATCACAGGTTCGGCTTCGCCCGTCACGAAGCTGTAGTCGAGCTTCGCAATGCCCTTTTTCAAAATGCCATCGGCAGGCACGAGTTCGCCGTTGCGGAGCAGGATGCGGTCGCCAGCCTCCAGTTTGTTTACCGAAACACTCTCAGTTTGCAGTTCGCCAGGGGGCAGTGGGCAGTCATTGCCTGCGTTCCCGTCCTCGACTGCCAACTGCCCATTGGTGAACTGGCGAACTAAACGTGTCGCTGCAATCGGAAAATACGATTTGTAATCCCGGTCGAAGGAAATGCGGTGATAGGTCATCTGCTGGAACCATTTTCCCACCAAAAGAAAAAAGACCAGCCCGGCCAGGCTGTCCATGTAGCCAGCCCCTTGGCTGCTGATGATTTCGAAGGCACTTCGGAAAAACAGCACGAGGATGCCCAGCGCCAGCGGCACGTCAATGCTGAGCTGGCGGGTACGGATGCTGGCCCAAGCGGAGCTGATGTAATCCCGCCCGCTGTAAAATGCCACAGGGATAGCCAGTGCGATGTTCAGCCAACCGAACACGTTGCGGAAGTACAGCTCCGACTCCTGCAAGCCGAGGTATTCTGGAAAACTGAGCAGCATGATGTTGCCGAAGGCAAAACCTGCCACGCCCAACTGATAAATCAGCCTGCGGCTCACAGGCTTGCGGGCGCTGCCCTCCAAAGTGCCGAGGTTGAGGTCGGGCGGGTAGCCAATGCTGGCAAGCAGTTCAGCGACTTTGCGCAGCGAAGTAGCGTTATGGTCGAAAGTGACGGTGGCTTCCCGCTTGAGGAAATTGACCTTCGTGGCGAGTATGGCGGGAGAGAGGCGGTGCAGGTTTTCGAGGAGCCAGATGCAGGAGGCGCAGTGGATTTGGGGCAGGTGCAGCGTCAGTTTGGACTGCTTCTCGTCTTTGAAAGTGAGCACTTTTTCGGCGGCTTCGGGGTCGTCGAGCCAAGTGTATTCGGCCTGCTTGCGGCCTTTCAGGCTGAGGCCAGCGTTTTTATCAATCTTGTAAAAGTCGCTAAGGTTGCTGGTGTTCAGGATTTCATAGACCGTCTTGCAGCCTTCACAGCAGAAGTTTTTTTCGGCGAAAAGGATGCGCTCGTCCCGGCACTCATCACCGCAGTGGGCGCAGGTGACTTTGGCCGTGGTAAGCGGCTTGAGTTCTTCAATGTTGGCAGTGATGGTCATTTTTCTTGGTTGATAATCAGTGATTTACAAAATCACAACCTGCTCTTTGTAAAATTCTTTACCCCCAGCCTGCCAGTCCACCTTGACCGTCCAGCGGCCAGGGGTGAGTTGAGTGGTGGGCACGAGCTGGTTGCCGTTGGCATCGGCAGCTATTTTTACCGAAAAATCCTTGCCCTTGTCGTCGGCCCGGTAGAATAGGATGTCACCGCTGGGCTGTTGGATTCCCTTCGGAAAAACGAGCTGCACGCCCTCCCCGACTTTGCCGATGGTCAGGTCGGTGGAGAGTGATTTGCTATTTTCCAGCTTTTCGTATTGCTTTTGGTAAGCGAGGTCTTTTGCATAATAATCCTCGACTACCAAATCATGGTCAAAGCTTTTTGATTTGACCACAAAGCCTACCATGGTGGCAGCAAATGCGATGTAAAAAATGGCGATGGATTTACCCCAGTTGAGTTTCATTTTTCAAGGATTAGAGGATTGAATGAGAGAAGGATTGAAGGGCAAAGGGCATTAACCCTATTCAATCCTTCAATTCTTCTCTCATTCAATCCTTATTTTACCGGCCCCAGGAAGTTCGTCTTCGTTTCATCCACCAACTTCCCTTCCGACCAGACTTCGATTTTCAATTCCGTTTTTCGGCTTTCCAATTTTTCTTTCGGCATTTCGATGAACATCACGCCTTTCAACATCCCCTCTTTCGGTACGTTGCTGGAAGCTTCGCCGACCAGTTTGATGCGACCTTCGGGTGCTCCCACCAGCCTAAACTCAATTTTCGGGATGTCTTTCGAGGTTTTGTTGACGACCTCGTAATTGTAAAGATTGCTCAAGTAGTCGCCCTCCACCTTCTGATAGAGCTGGCCGGGGGTGCGCAGGATGACCGTTTCCACATCTGATCGGGTGGCGAAAAGGAACGCTTGCAAGGCAATCAATGCCACCAAAACGCCCGTGTACGCCCAAACCCTCGTGGTAAAAATTTTGCGCTTTGTACCTGGTTGGTGTCCTTCTTTGATGCCGTTGTCGCTGTCGTAGCGGATTAGGCCCTTCGGGCGGTTCACTTTTTCCATGATGCTGTCACAGGCATCAATGCAGGCGGTGCAGTTCACACATTCGAGCTGAGTACCGTTGCGGATGTCAATGCCCGTTGGGCAAACATGGACGCAGAGCTTGCAGTCAATGCAGTCGCCTTTTACGGCAATTGGCTGTTGGCTGTTGGCTGTTGGCTGGGTCGAAGCCAATGGCAAGTCGCTAACTGCCAACTGTGATTTCTGAATTTTTCCTCGTGGCTCTCCCCTGACGTAATCGTAGTGGACAACGATGCTATCCGGCACGAGCAGCACACCTTGGAGGCGACCGTAGGGGCAAACGGCGATGCAGACCTGCTCCCGCATGTAGCTGAAAACGAAGAAGAAAATTCCTGAGAAAACAAGCAGTGCAATGAAGCCGCCGAGGTGTTGGCCCACGGGTTCAGTGGCGATTTTGATGACCTCGTCGGAGCCGATGATGTACATCAAAAACGTGTTGGCGATGAGCAGGGAAATGGCGTAGAAAATGGCGTATTTGCTCACCCTTTTCAGGATTTTCTCGCCTGTCCAAGGTGCGGCGGCCAGTTTGCGCTGCTGGCCAGCATCACCGTCAATCCAGTATTCTATTTTACGGAAAACCATTTCCATGAAAATGGTCTGAGGGCAGATCCAGCCGCAGAAGAGCCGTCCGAAAACCACCGTGAACAGCACCACGAAGAGCATGAACGTCACCATTGCCAAGGCAAAAAGGTGCATGTCCTGTGGAGTGAATACAATGCTGAAGATGATGAACTTCCGCTCCAGCACATTGAACAAAAGTATCGGCTCGCCATTTACCCGGAGGAAGGGCATGCCAAAAAGTAAAGCCAACAAAGCAAAACTTACCCAAGTCCGTGCATTGTAAAACCAACCAGACGGCTTTTTCGGGTACATCCATACCCGCTTGCCCTTCTTGTCCACCGTGGCGAGGTGGTCCCGGTACTCTTCCGTGTCTTGATATAATTCGTCTATGATATTCATTTCAAAAAATGCTGAAACCCGAATGATGGGTTGTTAAACCTAACTTTTCACTTTCCAGAAACGTCATCCAAAACCAGCCTCGGTAGGTGATATTGGATGTCATTTGATGAAAATTCTTTCCCTACAAAATTCAAAAGCAGGTCTTTCGCATTGCGTAACAGAAGTCACATAAGACACTGACTGTCAGGATTTTATTTCCCAGTTGCAGTGGTGTCAGCAGCAGCGGGTGTCGCAACCGCCGTGGTATCAGTGACGGCAGCCTCATCAGGGTTGTAAATCGTGCCCTGTGGCGCTTTTGGGTTCGGTGGGTTGGTGCCCCGGAGCGTCAGGAGGAAGCTCGCCACCCGCTGGATGTCGCTGGCCCTGAGCTGCTCGCCCCAAGCAATCATGCCCTTGTCGGGTACGCCGTTGGTGATGGTGTGGAACACGTTTTTGATGCCGCCACCGTGTAGCCAGTAATCGTCGGTCATATTTGGCCCGACGCCACCTTCACCTTTTTGACCGTGGCAGGAGGCGCAGTTTGCTGAGAAAATGGAGGCTCCCATCGAGATTTCCTGTGGGTCGGTGAGGGCAACCACGTTGTTTTCATCCACCGCATCTGCCACGGTGGCGAGGTAGGCGTTCACTTCGGCCTTGGCCACTTTCATGTCATTTTCGTATTCCTCCCGTGGGGATTTTCCGATGTCGCTCAAGTGAAATGCGAACAGATAAATGACCGCAAATACGATGCTGAGGTAAAACATGCCCAACCACCAAGGTGGGAGCTTGTTGTCAAGTTCCCGGATGCCGTCGTAGTCGTGGCCGAGGTCAATGTCAGCCTCTTGCGCAACTGGCACGGCCTGCGTCATGGACTTGTAGAATTTGCTCCACCAGCTTTGTTCTGGTTGACGGTAGGATTCCACGACCTCTTCAATGCCTTTCTCCCGAAGCATCTGGATTTCCTGCATTTTTACTACAGAGGAAAATAACTGAGCCACCGCCAACAGCGCCCCGACGATGACTACGGCAGCCACTGTCATAGTGATGACGCCAATGGTATTTGCCCAAAAATCTTGGTTGACGGGTGCGGCCGGTGCTTGCGCCCAAGTAGCCAGCGGTAGCAAAATCGAAGCGGCCAGTAAAATTGGCCGTTGGTATTTATTTTTCATAAAACGTTGGTTTTGAACTTTTTAAGTTATTGGGCGATTGAGTTATTGCGTTATTGAGGAATTGTGAAATTGACAGACTAACAATGAATCCCACAATTACCTAATCACCCAGTAACTCAATACCGCACTCAGTCGTCCAGCGGCAATCGGGACACCTTATCCACGTAATCCTTTTTCCTCGTAATTACCCAGACTGTGCTGAACAGGAAAATGGCGAAAAACAGCACCAGTGCCAACATGGCCATCCAGTTGATGTCGCCTGCGCTTTGAAGAATGTATTTGAACATGATTTTTTAATTGAAAATGGAGAATTGAAAATTGAAAATGAAAACCTGATGGCAGTCCATCTTCAATTTTTAATTATTGGTTACCTGCCTGATCCTGCACTGTAATATCCACGCCGAGACGTTGGAGGTAGGCGATGATGGCTATGATTTCCTTTTTATCAGCGTCTTCTGGCAACCCCAAATCAGGCTTTTCTTCATTTATTCGTTTTACAATTCCAGCAGCCTGTTTCGCAAGGTCTTCATTTGCAGTTAGCTCATAATCTGAATCATAAGGAGTACCTAGTTGACGAAGTACTTTGATTTTAGCTGCCGTAGTAGAAGTGTCAAGGTCGTTTTTTGTCAACCATGAGTATGCCGGCATAATAGAACCTGGAGAAATACTCCTTGGGTCATACAAGTGTGCATAGTGCCAAGAGTCTGCTTTTTTCAGCTTGCCCACGCCTTCTCTTGCGAGGTCTGGTCCGGTGCGCTTGCTGCCCCAGAGGAACGGGCGGTCGTAGATGAACTCGCCGCTTTTTGAGTACTCTCCGTAGCGCTCGGTCTCGAAGCGGAACGGACGAACCATCTGTGAGTGGCAGCCCACGCATCCTTCCCTGACGAAAAGGTCACGGCCCTGCAATTCAAGTGGCGTGTAAGGATGCACACTGGCGATTTTCGGAACGTTATCGTCCACCCACCACATTGGGAAAAGCTCAACCATTCCACCGATGAGCACGACTATCAGGCTACCGATGAGCATTTGCACAGGTTTGCGCTCAATCCAGCGGTGCCAGTGTTCCTTGCCTTCGGCAACGTGCTTGGTAGGCAAGGCTGGAGCTTCAGCCAGTTCGTTGGCTATCAATCGGCCACTGCTGACCGTTTTTATCAAATTGTAAATCCCAACCACAACACCGGAAATGAAAAGCGCTCCACCTACCGCACGGATGGCGTACATCGGAATGATTTGCGTTACCGTCTCCAAGAAGTTAGGGTAAACCAGGAATCCGTCTGGTGTGAATGCCCGCCACATCAGGTTCTGCGTGATACCTGACCAGTACATCGGGATGGCGTAGAAGATGATACCCAATGTGCCCAGCCAGAAGTGTACGTTGGCCAGTTTTACAGAGTGAAGTTTTGTGTCAAAAATGCGTGGCAACAGCCAATACATCACTCCAAATGTGAGCATCCCGTTCCAACCCAAAGCGCCCACGTGTACGTGGCCGATCGTCCAGTCGGAGTAGTGCGTGATAGCGTTGAAGGATTTGATGGACATCATCGGGCCTTCAAAAGTGGACATTCCATAAGCGGTCACAGCCACCACCATAAATTTCAGGATGGGGTCTTCCCGCACCCGGTCCCAAGCACCACGTAGGGTGAGCAGACCGTTGAGCATGCCACCCCAGGATGGGGCGATGAGCATCAGCGAGAACACCATGCCCAGTGACTGCGCCCAGTCAGGTAGCGAGGTGTAGAGCAAGTGATGCGGCCCAGCCCAGATGTAGATGAAAATCAGTGCCCAAAAGTGGACGATGGACAACCGATAGCTGAACACAGGACGGTTGGCTGCCTTCGGCAAAAAATAGTACATCAGGCCGAGGTAAGGCGTGGTGAGGAAGAATGCCACGGCGTTGTGACCGTACCACCATTGCACCAATGCCTCCTGCACTCCAGCGAAAATACCGTAACTGTGCAGCCCAGAAGTTGGGATTTCAAGGTTGCGAACGATGTGCAGCACGGCGACCGTGATCCAAGTAGCGATGTAAAACCAGACGGCCACGTAGAGGTGTTCCTCCCGCCTTTTGATAATCGTACCGAACATATTGATACCAAAAACCACCCAAACCAACGTGATGGCGAGGTCAATCGGCCAAGTCAACTCGGCATACTCGCCGCTGGTGGTGTAGCCGAGCGGCAAAGTGAGCGCTGCGCTAACGATGATGAGTTGCCAGCCCCAAAAGTGGATATTGCTCAACATATCGCTGAACATGCGGGCCTTCATCAGCCGCTGGAGCGAGTAGTAAACGCCCATGAAAATACCGTTGCCCACGAAAGCGAAGATGACGGCGTTGGTGTGCAGTGGACGGATGCGCCCGAAGGTCAGCCAAGGCTTTTCAAGGTTGAGTGCGGGAAACACGAGTTCCAGGGCTACCCACAAACCGACCAACATGCCCACAAGCCCCCAAAGCATGGTGGCATAGGCAAATTTTTTGACGATGGCGTTGTCGTAATGAAATTGTTCTACCTGTGTCATAAACGAGTTTCAAGTTATGAGTTTCAAGTTGCGAGTTGGGCGCATTGCTGTGCTCAACTAAGTATGCTTTGCTTCCAAATGCTCCGTTTTCAGGAGGTGATGGGTTGTTCTTCGGAGGTTTTTTTCACGGTGGCATCATCGAAAAGTATCCTCACGGAAGGGGTGTACTCGTCTTCATACTGGCCATCCCGCACTGCCCAGAAAAAGGAAATGAGAAAGCCCAGTGCAAGCACCAAGCTGACCGCAATTAGTAGGAAGATGATTTTCATGTGAGAAGTATTTTTTGATGTTTTCAGCCCTCGAATCGGTGTTTTTCTAAAAAAAAGCCACCTGTATTCTGCTTTTATTCTGAAATCGGCTGCAAGGTAGAAGCACTCAAAAAGTTGGTGATTGACGTTTATCACGTGGTTTAGTGACTTTTGTCATGGTAGGCTGGCGAATCGGTGGTTTATCTTTGCCACTGTATTAAACAGGGTTTTTTGGTCACATAGGTTAGTTTTCGAAAACCCGTCACTTCCGATACGTCGGCGTGACGGGTTTCCTTTTTTTACCCAAAAAATACGCCGTGTAAAATCAGTTAACGGTGGTGACATCCGTCAATGGACAGGGCTGAGCAGGGGGCTATCTTTGAACCTGTTTTAGTCCACGATTTAAAAAAGTATAGAAATGGTAGTCATGAAAATCACAGATGTCCGCCTTTTGAAGGAGGTTCAGAAGGAGTTCAGGGCGCAGTTTCCATTTTTGGAAATGCTTTTTTATAAAAGCGATAATTTACAGCCAGTTAATTCCACCTTGGCGTCAAGCCTCCAAATCAGCGACCTTCGGAACAATGGCAGCAATGGCCTGTTAATTTTGAACGGGAATATCACCTGCGCCGCCATGGAACAGACGATGGCGGAGATATTTGGCCTGACAGTCAGCGTGGCCAACCGCTGGAATGTGCCGTGCAGCCCCAGGCACCGAGGCAAGCCGCTAGGTGAACTGAACTACAAAGCCATGCACATGGCCGAAGACGTCGTTTTCGTGTAGCCTAAAACCACTCATTTCGAATACATCACAATCACCTTTCCATTATGAAAAAAATACTCTTCCCCACCGACTTCTCCGAAACCGCCGCCAATGCTTTCCGCTACGCCATTGAACTGGCCAAGGCCGTGGATGCCAAAATCGACGTGCTGAACGTGTACAACCTGCCCGTCATTGACGCCACCAACCTACCCGCTGGCTATGTGGAGCAGATGTTGGAGGAAAAACGGGTGCTTGTGCAGGGCAAGCTGGAAACTTTCGCTGCTGCCGAACCCGATGCTCCGCTCGGTGAGTTGATTCCGCTCTACGGCATTTTCATCCCAGAAGAAATCAGGGATTTGGTGAAGGAGGGCCATTACGACATGGTAGTGATGGGAACCCGTGGTGAGCACAACCCCCTCGAAAAAACCTTGGGCAGCATTACCACTTACACCATGATGAATGCTGCCTGCCCCGTGCTGGCTGTACCGGAAGATGCCGCTTGGCAGGACATTGATTACACAGCTTTTGCCACCGATTTTCTACCGCACGAGCAGCAAGCCGTTGCCCAGCTCATGGAGTTTGCGAAGAAGGTTTCCTCGGAAGTTTATTTTGTACATGTGGAGACAAAGCCGAATATCGGCACGATGCAGGACTACGTCACGCTGGCGGATTACCCCTACAAATTCACCGATTTTGCCATCGTGAATAGCCCTACCGTGATGGAGGGCTTGGATAGTTTTATCAAGGAAAAGCATATTGACCTGCTGGCGCTTTACATCCCCAAGCGGCGGCTTTGGGAGCGGTTATTCCACAGCAGTTTTACGAAGAAAATGGCGTTCCACTCGAAAACGCCACTGCTGGTTTTTCATGAATAAAATTGGGCCATTGGTCATTGTTTCTCTGCCTAATGACCAATGGCTTCCAGATAATTGACGCCGCTTTCAGGTGAACATCCCTTCCAGCACATTCCCTGCGAAATAGGCTAGCAAAGCCGCACCGCTGCCGAGGCCAAACGTCTCCAATGCGCCCTTCCAAAGTGGTTGTTCACCAACGTAGCTTTTGAGCAACCCGATACCGATGAAAGCAAAAGCCGTCATCAGGCCAGAAGCAAAGAATAGGTCCTGATTCAGCTTCGTAAAAAAATCCATGAGGTAAATCACCATCGGGACAAGGCCTACTAAGTTGAAAGCGGCAAAAGTTACCAGTGCTTTTGAAAATGGAGAACGGACGCCGGGAGTCATGTTTAGCTCATCCTTCATCATGGTATCTACCCAGATGTCTTTATTGGCGGTGATGGCTTTCACTACTGTCTCCAGCGTTGCTCCACGAAGTCCTTTTTTGAAAAAAATCTGTCGGATTTCCTCTCGGCCTTCTGTTGGGTTTTGTTCCACTTCAAGGTATTCAAGCCGCCTGTATTTTTCATAGGTGTGATTTTCGGAGTTGTTGGCGAGGTAGCTCCCGACGCTCATCGAAAAGCCATCGGCGACTAAGTTTGCGAAGCCAAGGATGATGACCACCGAACTATCCAGCCCGGCCCCTGCTGCCCCAGCCACCACAGCAAAAGTGGTCACGATACCATCCATGCCGCCGTAAACAAATTCAGCAAGATAATCTTGTAGTTTCATCATTGAGCTTGGCAATTTTCAGCCTCAAAAGTTTTGTGCGAATGCATCAGAGCCTGACTAACAACCGACCAATGTCAAACTGCCGAACTTAAAAGGGCTGGCTCCATGAATGCGAAGTTCAACATATCGAAGGTGGTTAAGATGCCAACCAGTTTCCGCTGGCGGTCTACCACAGGAATGGCATGGAAGAGGTTTTCCCGAAAATATCCAGCGGCCACATCTACCGAATCCTCTGGCTGAAGACTTGCCACCTGCTTTGTCATCACCTCCCCCACTAGCAGTGAGCGCAGGATGGCCTGGTTGTATGCTTGATTTTTTTCCGTTTTGAAAAGCGTGAAGCCATGTAGGGTTTTCAGGTAATCCCCCTTACTGATTATTCCGACAACATGGCTTTCATTGTCGATGACGGGGACGTGGTGAATATTGTGGGTTGCAAACAGCTCGTCCACCTGCTCCATGGAATCATCAGGGTGCAGAAAGAATACATCACGGGTCATGATGTTAGCGATGGAAGTGGTTCTGTCAAACATGATTGGTGATTTTAGAAGTTTGCAAATCGCTGCTCGAAATCAGCGATTTGCAAACCTGTTTTAACCTTCTTCATAGTTCTCAAGCTCTAATTGTTCTCCGACGGGAGAAGAAAAGCTATAGGCCAGTAGGTCGTGTGCAGTGACAATACCGACCAGTTGGCCGTCGTCCACGATGGGTAACGCATGGAATTTGTTGGCGAGGAAAATGTCCGCTGCCAGCCCAATGCTGTCGTCGGGGTTGAGCTGTAAAGGATACTTGGTCATGATATCCTCAGCCAATAGGTGTTGGAACCGGGATCTTGTTTTATCGGCCCTCGTGGCTTCCACAGACAGTACATAGGCCACCTTGAAAAAATCCTCTCGACTGATGATGCCGACCAACTCACCTCCCGTCCCAGTGACGGGCACGTGGTGGAAACTGTTGCGGGAAAAAAGTTCCCGGACTTGGCCTAGGTTAGAGCTTGGCTGCACGGTGACCGGATTCGTGGTCATAATTTCTTGTACGGTGATATTCGGGTTCATTTGTAATGTATTTAAAGGTGTATGAAAAATGTGTTTGGCGTAAAAAAAAACCGGAAGCCACCTTGCGGCCGGCCTCCGGGATACACCTCTCACATTGAAGAATGAGTTTTTGTGCCCAGTGGTCAAGAAACTTTGACCACTTTGGCCGGTTCTTCTTTAGCAACCTTGACTTTTGGCACTTCAATTTTCAAAATGCCGTCCGCATAGTTTGCCTTGATATGATCTGCTTTAACATTTTCTGGTAGCCAGAACGATCGGCTGAAAGCTTGATAGTTGAATTCCTTACGTGTGTAATTTTCTTCTTTTTCCTCTTTCTCAGCCTTGGTTTCCGCACTGATGCACAGGTGTCCTTCCTTTACCTCTACTTTGAAGTCATCCTTTTTCATGCCCGGTGCAGCTACCTCAAGCTTGTAGGCTTCCTTCGTTTCTCTGACATTGACCGAGGGCGTCGTCATTTCCATTGAAGGCAACCACCTTTTGTCAAAAAAGTCGTCGTCTTTAAAAAAATTCGTAGCCCATTCCGGCATGTTCAGCATAGGAAGCAATTCGTTTCGATTTTTCCATTTGACGATTGACATAATATACCTCCTTTTTGATTCAGGCTCTGAAAATGGGCAAACGGACAGAACGCCAAGTTATTCAAAGCGGTCTTGGGGATAGAGTCATTCAGGATAAATGACTTAGCTGATGTCTATTCGCCCATCACCATAACCTCATTTTAAGTGCTTACAATTATGTTCCAAAGTTAGATGCGATGATGTTGTTGCTAAATGACTTCCATCAACCAACTAGCTGACTTATGTCAAATGCCTTGATTCAATCTCACTCAACCTTGACATGGTGTGGCTTTTTATCTTCTGCTGTAGCTGTGCCAGAAAAACTGATTTGCAACAGGCCGTTTTCACACCTGGCCTCAATATGCTCAGCACTCAGTTCATCAGACAGCCTGAATTTGCGCTCAAATGCATCCATTGAAAACTCCTCTATGATACTTTCTGTCATCATCGTTTTGACTTTGCCTGGTTTGTTGCCCTTCACGGTCAGGTAGTTTCCTTTGATTTTGACTTCAAGTTCCTCCTTTGTGAATCCAGGTACGGAAATATCCAGCATAAATTTTTTGTCGTGTTTGGAAACATTGGCTGGCGGCATCGCATGCCAAGGGATGTCAAATGATGAGCGTCCGAGAAAGTGGCTAGAGTCAACTAGGGGGCTGTAACTATCACCCATCCAGTCGAATACATAGCTTCTAAGATTTGGTCTCCATCTCATGACTAAAGTTTTTGAGTTTCAGCCTCCGACGCTTAGTTTTTTTTGGAAATTCCGCACCGGATTTTTTTGCTAGAAACATAGTTATTTAATGCCCTAAAGCTGCGGGAATTGGATTCTGGGAGCATTAGTATCTGTCACTAGATGCATTGATTTTAGTCATCAAATTAATTCGAATGCGCTAAAAATAGCTTGCCCGCTACCCTACAAATCTGGGATAGCGGGCAAGCCATTTTGTTCCAAAAACAAAACTAGGCGTGCTGCTCCAGAACGCCTTTCAGTTGTGGCCCGGATATCATGCCTACATGCCGCCAGGTTTCCTTTCCCTTTTTGAACAGGACAAAAGTGGGCACACCCTGAATACCCATGCTGCCTGCAAAAGCCTGATTCCTGTCAATATCAACTTTGACAATAGTGGCCTTTTCGCCCAATTGCTTTTTCACATCTTCTAATACAGGCGCCATCATGCGGCAGGGACCGCACCAGCTGGCTGTGAAATCAATTAGCACGGGTTTTTCACCAGCCAAAAGTTCTTTGAAACTCACTTTATTTTCCATGATTTTGATTGTTTGTAAGACATAAGTTAGCGCCAATTATGCAAATTAATTATTAGAATATCCTGATTTAATCAGCAAATAATTGGCAGTAAAAAAGAGCGTCAAGAAGACGCTCTAACAATATTTAATCACCCGAAATATGAATCATTTCATATTAATCACACAACAAAAAAACACCCGATTTAAGCATTAGTTGGTGACTTAACTCACTTATTCTCATGATGTTGCTCACTATTTATTATATAGTATATCGTACATTTTTGTTTTGATGAACTATGATTTTTAAACCTAAATAAAATAGTTATGACACTACATGAAGAATTAATGGATATTGGCAAAGAACACCTCATCCAAATGAAAGTGCTATTGGATGAGTTGCAAGTACAGATGGCATTGGGTAAGGCCGAGGCCAAGGACATTTTTGACCGGGAAAGGAAGAACTTCCTGAATTTCGTTTCCGAAGAAAAAAGTGTTTTGCGCAAAACTGGCCAAGTTGCAAACAGCCACCGAGCTTTGCTGATGCAAAAATTCGATGCATTTGATGCTCGACTAGCTAGGCCAATTGCCAAAAACAAGCGCCAGTACGAGCTGCGAAAACGAGAAAACCTACATGCTATCTACGAGCTGGAACTGGCCATGAAAGAAGCATATGGCGATGTAGGCATGTCACTTCAGGTAAAGCTTGATGCATTCCTTGACAAATTGGACACTTTCCGAATCAAGTTGGCGCTGGGCGATTTTGAGACAGAAATTGAAATGGAAGCCTTGAAATCAGAATTAGTAGGTGCCGTGGGCGATATTCTGGAACGGCTGAAAAAAGAAGGTGGTGCCGAGGAAAAAATCAACGCCTTTTCCCATGAGGTTTCCAGTTCATTTGAACACATGAAGAAAGCGTTTTCCAATTTGCTGTCTTAGTATTTGGGCATTGGGTGATTGACAAACCCCATCAATCACCCAATACCTCAATTTTCAAAACTCAGCACACATGGTTGCCACAAAAGCACATAAGCCCAGCCTCATCAGCCGCTATGAAAAAGTCATTGGCATAATGATCAAGTATGGTTTTGCCGACGTGGTCACCCACCCGCCTTTTAGCCGTTTTTTCCCTAAATGGAAACGATTGGTTCCGAAGCACGATGGACAACCCGTCACCGAATTTACCCGCTACGAAAGGATGAGAATGGTCTGCGAAGAACTTGGCACTACTTTCATCAAGTTTGCACAAATTGCCAGCAACCGCCCAGACCTTTTGCCGGAGGAACTGATAGAGGAACTAGAAAAATTTCAAGATCAGGCACGGACAGTACCTACTGAAAATATCAGAAAAACACTAGAACTGGAGCTTGGCGAAAAACTTAAAATATCATTTGAAGATATTGATTATCAACCTATTGCATCTGCTTCAATGGCACAGGTGCATCGGGCTACACTCCTAGGCGGACAGCAAGTAGTGCTCAAAGTGCAGCGCCCTGGTATTGCCGACACGGTGGCTTTGGATATCCGAATTCTTAAAAGCTTGGCTCGGCTACTGGAGCATCGCTTCCCCCAATTTGATGCGTACCAACCGATGGAACTGGTGAAAATGTTTGAAACTAGCATTCAAAAAGAGCTTGATTTTACATTGGAAGCGGCCAACATTAGGCGTTTCGGGGAGCAGTTCAAGGGGAATCCAGACATCTATATTCCAACAGTTTATCCAGAATTTAGTACAGAAAAATTGCTTTGCATGGAGTATATCGATGGCCTGAAATGCACCAATCTGCCAGCCCTCGGTGAAATCGGCATGACGGGCCCAGAACTGGCGCTCAAGGGCATCAACCTTTATTTTGAGCAAGTATTTGACCACGGCTTTTTTCATGCCGATCCTCACCCCGGCAATATTTTCGTGCTACCTGATAAGCGGGTTTGTTTCATTGACTACGGCATGATGGGTACGGTGATGGAAGGTGACCGTGAACTGCTGGCTGACCTCTTGCTGGCCGTTCATGACCGGGATGTGGATGGGCTGAAGACAGCGTTGCTCCGTTTTTCTTGGGATGCATCCAAGATTGACCTTGCCAGCCTGGAGTACGATATTGGTGAGTTTTTTCAAAACTATTCGAATATCGGCCTAGCAGAAATTGACTCGAATGAGGTAATGGCCGCCCTCAATTCATTGTTTTTTGATTATAAAATCAGGGTGCCTTCCAATCTGCTATTACTCCTGAAGGCCCTCGTCATCATTGAGGGGGTTGGCCTCATGCTCGACCCAAAATACAATATCATCGAGAACATACACCCGTTTGTAGTGCGGCTTTTACGAAGAAAATATAGCCCCGCTAAACTGTCGAAAAAAATGAGCAAAACCCTTGGTGGCCTCACCAAATTGGCGGCCTCATTGCCAGAAGATATGGAGGATATTATCGGAAAAATGAAACAGGGAAAACTGCACATTGAGTTCGAACACAAAGGCTTGGGGCCACTTGACAATGCGCTGGATGTAGCTTCAAAACGAATTTCGTTCGCTGTTGTGCTGGGATCGCTCATCCTCGGTTCATCTCTGCTCGTCATTGCCGATGTACCACCGCATATCAAAAATGTGCCTGCGCTGGGGGTATTCGGTTTTGTGATTGCAGGAGTGTTCGGTTTACGCTGGTTGGTTTCAATTTGGAAGCAGGGGAAATTTTAGAACAGAAAAGCCTTAGCAATAAAGTATAAGAATCGCCTAAATACATCAAGTCGGCAGACCCTCTAATTTCTTTTGGTTCAAAACTCGAATAGCACCGTCTTTGATTTCAATAAGTCCATCATCCTTGAACTCGGTGAGTGTGCGAATGACACTCTCCTTCGCAGTACCTACGATGTGCGCCAAGTCTTCCCGCAGGATTTGTATATCCTGTTTTCCTTCTTTCGAATAGCGGTCGTGGAGCAGCAGCACAGCCTCAGCCACTCGCTTGCGCACGGAATTGTAGGCGAGTTGCAGCAATTGTGCCTCCTTTTCAGACACGTTGTCAGCCAGCATTTTGATGAGGCGGCTAGCTACGTCCCGGTTAGCATAAAGCAGTTTCAGGAAGTCATCTTTTGGAATGAGACTAACAGACGTGTCTTCGAGGGCGGCTGCGGAGAAGCTGTACTGCTCGCTTTTGATGAGGGCTGTGTAGCCGATGAACTCACCAGCGTTGCGGATATTGATGATATATTCCTTGCCGATGTCATTGGTCTTGTAGATTTTGACCTGCCCCTTGCTGATGAAGTACATATAACGTGGCGTGTCACCCTCCTCGAACAGCACATCCCGTTTTTTGTACTCCTTGGTGCGCTTGTCCACGGAGAGTTTTTTCAAATCCTCATAACCTTTCGCCTCGTTGATGAAACTAATAAGGCCCTCTTCCGTGCGGTTGAACTTGCGCAAGCGCTCACTTTTTTTCAAGCGTGTTTCCACTACGGAAAGAAGTTCATCTTTGTAAAAAGGCTTCGTCACATAATCGTCGGCACCAAGGTTCATGCCCCTACGGAAATCTTCTTTTTCGGTTTTGGCAGTGAGGAAAACGAAGGGAATATCTGAGGTATCTGGTCGGTGGCTGAGGATGTTTAGTACGCCGAATCCGTCCAATTTGGGCATCATCACGTCGCAGAGCACGAGGTCAGGGTGCTCTTTAGTGGCCAGTTCCACGCCAACGGTGCCATCTTCGGCAGCCAGCACCTGATAGCCAGATATTTCCAATATTTCCTGAAGGTTTTCACGTACCTCCAGATTGTCCTCGATGACCAGAATCTTTTTCATAATGTCTTGATTTAGCCTTGGGTGAGTGGGATATTTATCCTAAAAACTGTGCCTTGGCTGGGTTTGCTGGTGAAAGAAATATCGCCGTCCATGAGGCCGAGATATTGTTTCACAATGTTCAAACCTAAGCCTGTTCCCTGTATATTTTCGACGTTGTTAGCCCGGAAAAACCGCTCGAACATGTGCGGCTGATCCTCTTCCGGGATGCCAATGCCTTGGTCTTCTACCTCAATGTGCAGCATTTGATCCACTACCCGCAGGCGGCAGAAAATGGGCTTCCCTGCTTCGGAATACTTGCTTGCGTTGGATACCAAATTATAAATGATGTTTTTCAAAATCTGCTTGTCCAGTAGTACTTCCACCTCGCAGTTTTCGTGTTCCTGAATGATTTTTTGACCGGGCTTCAGCAGGCCGAGCATCTCATCCTCCACTTCATTGCAGAAATCTTGGAGCGTAAAATAGATGGCCTGTTTTTGCACCTTGTTTTCCTCTAGTTTACTGAGTGAAAGGAAATCATTGAGGATACTAGTGAGGGTTCCTACAGCGGTTTTTATCCGTTGTAAATGTTTACTTCTTTTCTCCTGATGCTCGGCGCCCCCAGTGTAGGCCTCCGCCAAATCTGCCGATGAGAGCACAGTGCTCAGCGGGGTGCGAAACTCGTGTGAAGCCATGCTCACGAAGCGGGACTTTAGCTCGTTGAGCTGTTTTTCCTTTTCAAGCGCCTTGCGCAATTCCACTTCGCTTTTGCGGAGCGCTGCCTCTGCCGCCCGGCGCTCTTCGGCTTCACGCTCCAGTTGCTGGTTCATACCAAGCAGGCGGTTCACGGCTTCCGAAAGTTCCTCGGTACGTAGGGTTACTTTCTGTTCAAGGCGCTCGTTTTGCAATTCGAGGTCTTCGTTCAATTGCCTGATTTCAGCCTCTGCTTGCTTCATGGCTGTTAGGTCTTGGATGATGCCGGTAAAAATGCGCCGGTCGTCCAACATGGTCTCGCTGACTGCTAAACGTAAGGGCATTTCACTGCCATCTTTTCGGCGTCCGACCACTTCCCGACCAATGCCGATGATGCGAGGCTGGCGGGTTTCCAAGTAGCGGCTGATGTAACCGTCGTGGTTTTGTCTATCTGGTGTTGACATGAGCATCGAGATATTGTTGCCCAAAACTTCTGAAGTCTTGTAGCCGAAAAGTCGCTCCGCTGCAGGGTTCATCCGCTCAACGATGCCCTGGTCGTTGATGGTGAAAATGGCGTCAATGGCTGTATTGAAGATCGCTTCCAAGTACGCCGCCATATCAGCCGTGCTTTGATTTGGCAAAATATCCTTCAATGTGGTGGTTTTTTCGACAATAACCATTGATTTTCAACGAGTTATCACCTACCAGACTGTTAAACGCTGCAAAGTACCGAAGAAGCGCCGTCCGTCCAAATGCGGTTTATCACAAAATTTGGGTGACAAAAGTCATCGCGCTCCGTTGCCACTCACCGGAACTTTGCCCCGAAAGATAACCAATCACAGGGCTCACAATGAAATTGAATTTTGAAGAAAACTCGAAACCATTGCGGAGCAAAAAAAAGAATGAAGTTATGAACGTCTTAGCACCAATCTCAACGATCATGACCGCCAAGCTGCACACCGTCAACCCAGAGGACAGTTTGATGATGGTCAAAGAAATTTTTGACAACCACAAAATCCACCACATCCCCGTTGTGCGGTACAAGCACATTGAGGGAATTGTGAGCAAAACGGACTTCCTACACTTTCTGCGGGCGTTCAAGAGCAACGAGATGGACAAGTTCATCGACGAAACCCGTCTTCGCTCCTGGAAGGCTGAGGAAATCATGACCAAGGGCCTTGCCAAAGTGGAAAGCACTGACCCCATCCGCACGGCATTGGAGGTGTTTCTGGTGAACAGATTCCACGCCATACCCGTTGTAGACAATGATGAATTAGTGGGTATCGTGACCACTTTCGACATTATTCGGGCCATCGAAGATGAACCAATTCCGCTCGAAAATTATAAGAAAGCAAAGGCCGTTTAAACCCATTCAGTTCGTATGACCACACTTCAAGTCCTTGGTATTGACGGGAGCATCCAGACCCGACAGCTCCGAGCCAATCTAGTAGAGGCGCTCGCATCGCTGGGTATGAAGGCATTCGTGGAAAACGTGTCGGGGATGGAGCAACTGATGAAGTACCGCATCAATGGCATACCTGCTTTGGTGGTGGACGGTACAGTGGTGCTGCAAAAAATAGTGCCACCTACCGAGGACTTGAAGATTTTGCTTAATGCCTTTGCAGAAGGGGCTTTCAAACAATTTGCTATGAAAAAGATTCTTGTTCCCACCGACTTTTCGAAAGCTGCCAAAGATGCTTTCCGTTTTGCCCTCGACCTCGCTGAACTGCAAGAAGGCAAGGTTAAGACCGTACATGTTTACCACCCAGAATTCGATCCGGAGAGCAATTGGCTGAACAATAGTTTTATGGATGGCATGGGCTATGCCAAAGAACGGCTTGACAATTTCGTAAAAGATGAGTTGAACGCCGCAGCAGGAACCGGGGATGTTGCCACGGCCGTAGCGGTAGAAAAGGAGGTAATAACAGGATTTGCCGTAGATGAAATTTTGGAATGTTCCCGAAGAAAGGATGTTGAACTGATGGTGATGGGTAGTACTGGCGAGCGGGGCTTTTTGGAAAAACTGTTTGGCAGTGTGTCCACCAATGTCACTCAACGCGCTGAATGCCCGGTGATGCTGGTACCAGAAGGCGTAAAGTTCCGGGGCTTCAAGCACATCATGTACGCCAGCAATTATGAGGCTGCCGAGCAGCCAACTCTTCACAAATTGTTGGACGTGGCCAATTCATTTCATTCTGACATCCATTTCGTGCATGTGTCTGAGGAGGGGGATTCCAAAAACTATGATGAAATCGAGAGCCGATTGTTCAATGTTCTTTTTAAAGGAAACGAACCTACGTTCGCCTTCAACATGGCCAATATCGAAGGTCATTCAGTAGTGGATGGCCTGAACGATTACGCTATCAAGCACAACATCGACCTCGTGGTGATGGTATCTCCTCACCGCAATTTCTGGGAACAACTCTTTCACAAAAGCGTGACAAAAGCGATGGTGCTGAACACCAAGCTTCCAATCTTGGTACTGCACGGGTGATTTAAGGTATGGAGGTATTGCTTAGATACCTCCATACCTATTTTG
This sequence comes from Bacteroidota bacterium, assembly GCA_016124585.1. Taxonomy (GTDB): domain Bacteria; phylum Bacteroidota; class Bacteroidia; order Chitinophagales; family Saprospiraceae; genus UBA6168. The sequence continues at coordinate 34,471 of WGNL01000018.1, forward strand.
AAGCTTCCCCCACCAATTGCTCCAATTCCTCATAATTAGCCATCTCGCCTGATTTTACCACTCTTTTTTCTTTTTTGTAAATCAACGTGAAGGGAATGGCGCCGTCCCACTCGGTGCTTACTTTGTCAATCCAACTGTTGTAATCCAAATCGCCGAGTGCCACCACGTATTTTTCCAACCTCCGCTCTGCAACGAACGGTATGAGCTTTTTTTGGATGTCCTTCGGAAAATCCATGCTCACCAACAGCACTTTCACAGGCTTGTCTGCTACAGCAGGAATCAGTTTTTCATAAAAAATTGGCAACTCCGCCACACAAGGCTTGCACCAAGTTGCCCAAAAATTGATGACATAGGTCGTATCGTTCGAAAAGTGAAGCAAAGGCTCAAACTCGCTGAAACCCATGTAAACCGGAAAAGGGATGGAGTCCTGGGTCGCCGATGTTCCTTCAGCAGGAATAGTGCCCACAGTATCTGGCGATTTTGCGGAGCAGCCAAAAAATACCGCTGCGAGTGCTAGTTGAATAATGATTTTCATGCGAAATGATTTGTAGGCAAAAATCGTGGAAAATAAAGGAGGGTGTTAGTTTTCCTAGAAATATCTCCGGCTGCCTTCACTTGTTTTGCTCGGCAATTCTATTGGTCAGTTCCACAAAAGCTGGAACGCTGAGTACCTCTGGCCGTTGGGTAAAAAAAGCATCTTCCAAGGCTTCCGGTTTTTCTTCAAAAAACGGTTTGAGCGTATTGCGAAGCATCTTCCTACGCTGGCTGAAGGCCTGTTTCACCACTTTGCGGAACAGCACCTCATCACAACCTATTGCCGTTTCTTTCCGAACCAATCTAATGACGCCTGACTGCACTTTCGGTGGTGGGTTGAAATTGCCGGGAGCTACCGAGAACAGGTATTTCCCATCGTAAAAAGCTTGGGTGAGCACACTGATGACGCCATAGTCCTTGCCGCCAGGCGTAGCAATTATGCGCTGTGCCATCTCCTTTTGAAACATACCCACCAGTTGCGGAACAATTGGCCGGTACGCTACCATTTTGAAGACGATCTGCGAAGAAATATTGTAGGGAAAATTGCCGATGATGTAAAACGGTTGGCTGCCACCCGCACCATCGGGGAATACGGCACCTAGGTCGAGTTTTAGGAAATCTTGTGAAATTACTTTTCCATGCAACGTGGGGTAATGGGCATGGAGGTAGTCTACCATGTCCGTGTCAGCTTCCACACATTTCAAATTGAAGTCCTTTTCCAACAGGTACTTGGTAAGCATGGCTTGGCCTGGCCCCACTTCCAAAACATTAGCAGGCCCGCCGTCCAAGATAAGTGAATCGGCGATGCGCTGGGCAATGGACTCGTTGGTGAGGAAGTGCTGTCCGAAGGATTTTTTGGCTCGCATAGGTGAAATGACTAATTTTGGCGTTTCCCGGGCCGGAAAGATACCTCTTTTAAGGAATGAGGGGCGAGCAATGAGGAATGATAGTGCGCTAAATTATTGATAACCAATTTTTTAGGCTAAAATATTTTTCAACTCAAATATGCCGGGGAACTCTACAAACCGTTGACGGAAGCTGTTTGCAAAGCCGCTCCTCGACTATAAATTTCATAAAAAGTGCAACAAGAAAAAGAATACAACGAGCAAACGGAAGCCCGCAACGAGCAACCCTACGTGAAAAGCACCAAACCCGTGCTCGGCATCACCGCTGGTGACATCAACGGTATTGGATTGGAAGTGATTTTGAAAGCGCTATCCCATCGCAGGATACTCAACCAATGTGTCCCAGTAATTTACGCCTCCTCCAAAGCCGTTTCTTACCACAAAAACATCGTCCAATTGGACGATTTGACCTTCGTTGGACAGCGCAGCGCTGAGCGGCTGGCCCATGACAAAATCAACGTGGTAAATGTCTGGAACGACAACGTGAACATCACACTCGGCAAGCCAACGGATATTGGAGGAACTTTTGCGCAGCAAAGCCTTGAAGCTGCCGTGAGCGACCTCAAGTCGGGCCTGATCGATGCCCTCGTTACTGCGCCCATCCACAAAAAATCTATGCAGTTGGCAGGGTTCGAGCATGTAGGCCACACGGAGTACATTACCCAAGAATTCAATGCCGCCGACAGCCTGATGTTGCTGGCCGCCGACCGGCTGCGGGTGGGCCTGGCCACGGCGCACATGCCGCTTAAGGATGTTTCGAATTCCATCACCAAGGAGCAGCTTATCAGCAAGCTCCGTATTTTCAGTGAAGCACTACGTATAGATTTTGGCTTCGAGCGGCCCAATATCGCCGTGCTCGGCTTAAACCCACACGCAGGAGAGGAAGGAATGTTAGGCGACGAGGAAGAAAAAGTCATCCGGCCAGCCATTGTGGAGTGCAAAAAGAACGGGATGATGGCCTATGGCCCCTTTCCCGCCGATGGCTTTTTCGGATCTGGCCAATTCAACAAATTCGATGGCATCTTGGCCATGTACCACGACCAAGGCTTGATTCCGTTCAAAGCACTGACTTTTGGCAGTGGCGTGAACTACACGGCAGGGCTCCCCATCATCCGCACTTCGCCCGACCACGGCACGGCCTTCGATTTGGCAGGTAAAAATGAGGCCGACTCTTCGTCTTTCCTCCATGCCATGTTCATGGCCCTGGATGTACATCGAAACCGAAAGGAATACAATGAACTTAAGCGGAATGCCGTGCGCAAGGTAGAGGTGGAAATGGAGGCCGAAGAAGGCAATTGATTCTTGGGTTGATAAGGTTGATGGATTGCCACTGAGCTTATCAACTTCATCAACCTTAATCAACCAAACAAAATGCTTGAACATTCACTTAGCAAGATTGAAATCGTATCGGCCCACTACACTGGCAACAAAGCCAATGGGCAAGAGCCACAATTTTCGGAGCACCCGCTCGATGTGAGCAATGACGAGCTTCGCAATTTGCTCCAACAATATTTCCTCGACTCCTTCGAGGGCAATGAATTCTTCCATTTCGATTTCTCCAATGGTGACCTTTCACTGAATCCGGTCTGCCATTTTGCGAAGCAGATTTTCGAAGACCAATCGGCATTTCATCAGCACAGTGTGGACATCGCCCGGCACCTGCACGAGCAGACCAACCACCCCAAAATCAAATCCGGCGATTTGTACGTGGCCTACATAACAGGCATTGTCTTGGACGATGAAGTACTCGACGCCATCGGGCTTTTCAAGTCGGAGAACAAGCAGCCATTTTTGAAACTGCTGGCGCAAAACGGTGATTTCCAGTTGATTAGCGAGGACGGCACAGCGGTGGATAAGCTCGACAAGGGCTGCCTCATTTTCAATTCCAATGCTGAGGCTGGCTATCGGGTCTGCATCGTGGACAAGTCGAACCGAGCCTTCGAGGCACAGTACTGGCGGGATTTTTTCCTCAATGTGCAGCCACTCGCCAACGACTATTTCCATACCACGCACTACATCAAAATGGCAAAAGACTTTGTGGTGAACAAGCTCGACGACAATTTCGCTGTGAGCAAGGCCGAGAAGATTGACTACCTGAACAAGTCGCTGAACTATTTCAAGGAAAACGACACGCTGGTGGAAGAGGAATTCGCCAAAATCGTGTTTGAAGATGAGGAGAAGCAGTCGGCTTTTGCGCAGCACAAAAACGCCTACCAAACGCAGCACAACCTACCCGAATTCGAGGATAATTTCAGCATCTCCACTGCCTCCGTGAAGAAGCAGGAGCGGGTCATGCGTTCTGTCCTAAAGTTGGATAAGAATTTCCATATCTACATCCACGGCAATCAAGAGCTTATTGAGCGGGGCTTTGATGAGGAGAAGGGGAAGAAGTTTTACAAGGTGTATTTCGAGGAGGAGAGTTGAAAAATCATGCCTTACGGCCGTTCACTTCCTTTATTAAACCAATACAAAATTAGCGCTCATTTTTCAAAAAATCAGAAAAGCCAGAAATCCGAGTCTTAACCCTCGAAATCGACGTCCACTAACCCAGCCAGCGGAGTCCACCACCCAGAAATCCGGGTCCAGGGACTCGGATTTTGACGTCCACCCACCCGGAAATCCGGGTCCAATAACTCCGATTTTCGAGTCCTTCCACCCAGAAATCGGGGTCTAGGGACTCGGATTTCGACGTCCACCTACTCGGAAATCGGGGTTAACTGACTCGAAAGGGGCGGTAATTTTAGTGACAAAATTTCACAAAGCACTGATAAACAGATTTTTATAAAAAACAGCTACTTGAAAAGGTCTTTCAAGAAGGCAACCAACTCCGATAATACTCTCCGTCTTCAATCCCCGCCGCATATTCCGTCATCTTCAGCGGCCGGAAAGTATCCACCATCACCGCCAGTTCATGCGTCTCTTTGGCTCCAATGCTCTTTTCCACCGTGCCGAGGTGCGGCCCGTGTGGGATGCCGCCGGGATGCAGCGTGATTTGGCCCCGCTCCACGCTCTTGCGGCTCATGAAATCGCCGTCCACGTAGTAGAGCACCTCGTCACTGTCAATGTTTGAGTGGTTGTAGGGCGCTGGGATGGAAAGTGGGTGGTAATCGTAAAGCCGAGGCACAAAGCTACAAACGACAAACCCTCTCGTCTCAAAGGTCTGGTGGATGGGCGGCGGCATGTGTAGGCGACCCGTTATCGGCTCGAAATTATGGATGCTGAAAGCGTAAGGATAGAGGTAACCATCCCATCCCACCACGTCGAAGGGGTGGTTGAGGTAGTGATAGGGATAAATCTGGTCTTGCTTTTTGATGTAAAACAGGAAGTCGCCCTGCTCATCATGCGTTTCCAGTTGCATCGGCTTGCGGATGTCCCGCTCGCAGAAAGGCGAGTGTTCCAACAGTTGGCCATAGTTGTTGCGGTAGCGCTTCGGTGTGGTGATGGGGCTGGTACTTTCGACGATGAAAAGACGGTTGTTTTCGTCGTTGAAAGTGAACTGGTAGGTCGTGCCACGAGGCACTACGAGGTAATCGCCGTAGCTGAAATCAAGGTTCCCGTACATCGTACGGAGCGTACCCGTGCCTTCATGGATGAAAATCACCTCGTCCGCATCAGCGTTTTTATAAAAATAATCCGACATGCTCTTGCGGGGGGCAGCCAGCGTGATGCGGCATTCGTCGTTGACGAGCACGGGTTTGCGGCTGCGTAGGTAGTCGTCTTCGGGTGCTATTTTGAAGCCCTTGAGGCTGCGGTGCTTGAGTTGTTTGTCGGAAACTAATTTTGGTGCAACGCTGTAAGGCTCACCCACCTGTACGATTTGGGTTGGCGGGTGCGTATGGTAGAGCAGGGAATAGACATCACTGAAACCTTCCGTGGAAAAAAGCTCCTCGGCATAGAGACTGCCGTCGGGCTTGCGGAACTGGGTATGGCGCTTAGGGGGAATTTGTCCAAGTTGATGGTAATGCATGGTTAGGCAGATTGTTGAAAATGAAAAAGGCTCAAGAGGTTTGCGCAGCACAAACTTAAGTGTTTTCCGCTGCGAAGATATAACCTCCTGAGCCTTCTGGCTTCCTTGGTGATATAAATCAACCTTTCAGCATCGAGTCGTACTTAGCCCGGTCGCCGAACAATTTCAGCGCCTCTTTGATTTCCATGTCATTGCGCAAGCCAATTTTCACACGGCCTTTTTCATAAAAAGCCCTGCTCACGATTTCTTTTTCAATCATATCGGTGATAAGTTCCTTGTGCTTCTCGATGTCCACTTTTTTGGCGGCGTTGATTTTTGACTCCAAGGTCTGAATGTCAGTCATGGAGAGGTATCCATCCTCTTTTGATTTTTCTTTCATGTCCTTCAACAGCTTTTCCGTCTCGGTATCGAAATCATAGTTCTCTTTGTTCAAAAACTGGATGAAATCGTCCCAAGCTGTGAAGTGAAAATCTTCCAGCGATTTCACTTCTGGGTTTTTAAGCACCCACTGGTTCACGTAGTTGAACACCACATATTTGTCTTCCAAAGTTTGGAGGATATTGCTACCAGCATCGTAATCCAGCACGAGGTCAGGCTTCACGCCACCACCATCGAGCACCGCACGACCGCTGCGGGTCTTGAAAGGAGCACGCTTCGATTCTGGAATGTCCACTGGTTCGCCGTTCTGGTATTCCACGGCTTGGATGCAGCGGCCGCTGGGGATGTAGTACTTAGCAGTAGTCATTTTCACCTTGGCGTTATAGCCAATGTCACGGGTGTTTTGCACGAGACCCTTGCCGTAGCTGCGCTGACCGAGCAACACGCCCCGGTCGAGGTCTTGAATAGTACCGGACACGATTTCGGAAGCGGATGCTGAGCCTTTGTTGATTAAAACGATGAGCGGCACTTCTGTATCTACAGGTGGATTAAGGGTGCGGAAGCTGCGGTCCCAGTCCTTCACTTTCCCCTTGGTGGTCACCACGAGTTCATCTTTTGGGATAAAAACATTGCAGAGATTCACCGCTTCGGCCAGCAAACCACCGCCATTGTTGCGAAGGTCAAGGATGACGCCTTTCAGTTTCGGCTGTTCCACCTTCAAGTCTTGTAGCGCTTTGGCCACGTTGGCACCAGCTTCACGGGTAAACGTGGTGAGGGCAATGTAGCCAACATCTTCCGATACCATGCCGGAGTAGGGCACGTTCGATACCTCCACCTCATCACGCACCAGCGTTATTTTCAGGTTTTTGGCTTCGCCAAGTCGGCTGATGGTCAGCTCTACCTCTGTTCCAGGGTAGCCTTTCAGCACCGCACTGATTTCGTCGGTGGTTTTGCCCTTTGTGTCTTTGCCATCAATCGCCACGATTTTATCGCCCGCCTTGAGGCCCGCTTTCTGGGCAGGCGCATCCTTGTAGGGTGCGACCACAGTTGGCAGGTCGTCAATTAGGCGGATGTCCGCACCGATGCCGTTGTATTTTCCTTCGGTAATGAAGCGGTATCCTTCGATTTGCGTCTCGGAAATATAATTGGTGTACGGGTCGAGGCTGTTCATCATGGCATCAATACCCGTCTTCATGAGGGTGGACGGGTCAATCTCGTCCACGTAGTAAGTGTTCACCTCCTTGTAGAGGTTGGTGAAAATCTCGATGTTTTTGGCAATTTCAAAATAGTTGCCATTTTCAATGACCGTAGTGGCCACCCCTGTGAAAAGTAGCGTTCCGATGGCCATAAATTTGGCGGTACGGGATTTTAGTAACTTCATTTTATTTATTTTGAAAGACTGTTTTTAAAGTAAAATGGTCAAAGACCAAGCCGTTCCCCTTCACTTGCAAGGCCGAAACCCTGCTTCCAAACGCTCTGTGCTGCTTCACTGTTTCCCTGCATCACTGGATTTGTATGGTTAAAGTGAATGAAACGGATTTTTGCACGCTCCATTGCAGGCAACTGCCCAAATCTCGCAAGACTTTCTTCGATGAACGGGTGCGGGATTTCCGACATGTCCCTGCCGGGGATTTCCCCATTTTTGAAAAAAGTGCCGTCCAACAATGCAAAATTTACCTCACCAACCTGTTTATTGATGTCCCTGTCCCAGCGTTCCCATTTGTCAATGTCTGGGATGAAAAGCAGCGACTTGCTCGGCCCTTCGATTTTGAAGCCAACCGTCTCCGAAAACTCATCCCGATGGGGTACTCGCATCAGTGTAATCTTCAAGCGTTCGTTCAAAACCACCGTGGAATCCGCTTGTAAATTGCGAATTTCGATATTTTTCAAAGAAACCAATTGGCTCCAAGGGCCATTTTCGACCAAAAAATCAACCATTCGGGGCATTGCGTAAACGGGGACAGCATTTGCCCCAATTGCTTCTCTTCCCAAATACATCAGCCCCGTGTAGTGGCCAATATGGGCATGGGTAAGAAAAATGCCTGCCAAGTTCAATTCTTTGCCGGGCAGGATGTGCTTCGCAATATGCTGTTGCTCCGCAAAATCTGGGGTCGCATCCACCAGCCAATACTGCTCGCTCAGCGGGTCAATCACAGCAATGCAAGAGACCATGCGACGAAATTGGGGTTGCTCCCAAGCCGGTTTGCAGCAAGATTTATCACAATCAGCCTGCGGGTAGCCTGCATCCTGCGCAATGCCAAGCACAACGACGAACGGGCTTTCCGCTTCGCAAAAACCGCTGGAAGTAGTGGAAGGCAGGGGTAAGCAGGCAAGTAAGACTTGAAGAATTTTCAGGTAAAATGACATCGTCAAAGGCATATTGTCCAATCAAAGAAACATAGAATTGTGAATCTTTGAAGCTTCCCACATAAAATTGAGGCGGTGCTTGCTACCTTTGCCTGCCTTTGGCGCAGTGATTTTTCAAAAATCACCAACCTCGCCAAACACCAATACGCAGCCGAATGACTTTTGAGCGGTTTCCAAGGAAAGAGACGACGATAGTGCTGGGCCTTTCAGTAGCCTACCTGCTTTGGACTTCGATGCTGCTGAGCTTGCGCACCGACCATTTTGTTTTCCTTGCCCTTTGCCTAGGACTCTATTTTGGAAACAGCACGACCCGAAAGGTGCTGCTGGCACTGTTTTTCTTCGCAATCTACTGGTTTATCTACGATTCCATGCGGGCACTGCCCAATTACATGGTCAATCCTGTACACGTTCAGCAACCCTACGATTTGGAGAAATCGCTGTTTGGATTTCAATACGGTGGCCAACGGGTTACTCCCAACGAATTTTTTGCCCAAAACACCAACCCAGTGGCTGATGTGCTTTCCGGCCTGTTCTACCTCTGCTGGGTTCCCGTGCCCTTGGCCTTTGCGTTCTGGCTTTTTTTCAAGGACAAGCGCATGTTGCTAAACTTCTCCCTCTGTTTCCTGTTGGTAAACATTTTTGGCTTCATCCTGTACTACGCCTACCCGGCAGCAGCGCCTTGGTACGTGGAATTGCACGGTTTTAAAGAAAATTTCAGCATTCCCGGCAACGAGGCAGGGTTGGCCAACTTTGACCGCATCTTAGGGGTAAACCTGTTTCACAGCATGTACGCCAAGAACTCCAACGTGTTTGCCGCCATCCCGTCGCTCCATGCGGCGTACCCGTTGATTTCACTGTATTTTGCGGTAAAAATGCGGCTAAGGCTTGCCAGTTTCGTGTTTTTGGTAATTTTACTCGGAATTTGGTTCTCGGCGGTCTATTCCCGGCATCACTATATCATTGACGTGATGCTGGGTGCGGCCTGTTCGATAGCGACGATTTTGGTTTTTGAAAAAGTGGTTTTGAAGACGAGGGTGAATGGGTGGTTGGAGCGGTATGCCAAAACAATTGAATAAAACGTGAACTATATTTTAACTCCATTTAGATATAATGGCTAGGAAAAAAGTATTTTCTACCAAACTGCCGACTCAAGAACAATTAATGGTACCTACGCTTAAAGCACTTGTTAAGCTTGGAGGGTCAGGGACTATTGAAGAGATCAATGAATCTGTTTATCAAATTGCTAAACTTACAGATGAGCAATTACAAATACCCCATGATGAAACAGGATTAAGGAGTGAGATTGATTACAGGTTGGCTTGGTCGAAAACTTATCTGAAAAAATTTGGACTGATAGAAAATTCTTCCAGAGCCGTTTGGTCACTTACTAAAAGTGATATTGATGTTGATAAATATGACGGCTACGAGATTGCACGTCAAGTCAGAGAGGCAGGAAGAGCAACGAGGCCCAAAGAGGAAGTAGAGGAAGAAACGATTGATTTTGTTGAACAAATCGAAGATGTAAAGGATTGGAAAGAACTTTTATTAAATGTTCTTTTAAGTATTCCTCCTGCATCTTTTGAAAGATTAGTTCAGCGGCTTTTAAGAGAAAGTGGATTTGTTCAAGTCGAAGTAACAGGAAAAAGTGGTGATGGAGGCATTGATGGAAAAGGTATAGTAAAGATTAGTGGATTCTTGAGTTTTCATATTCTTTTTCAATGCAAAAGGTACAAAGGTTCCATTTCTTCCAGTCAGATTAGAGATTTTAGAGGTGCAATGCAAGGTAGAGCTGATAAAGGACTTTTTGTAACAACCGGTACTTTTTCGAGAGAAGCGGTTAAAGAAGCCACTAGAGATGGCGCACCTCCAATTGATTTGATTGATGGCGAACAGCTTTGTGAAAATTTGAAGGAATTTAAACTAGGAGTTGAGACAAAGTTTGTAGAAGCTGTTGAAATAAAAAATGAGTGGTTTAGCCATCTTTAAATAAGAATTCATTCGCAAAAACACACAATACAGAAAATAACATGAATCTGCTTCAACAGAAAATGAAAAGGTACACCGCCCCACAGGAGGCGAAAGCGGCAGGCGTGTACCCTTACTTCCGTGTCATCGAAAGCGACCAGGACACGGTGGTGACCATGAACGGCAAGAAAGTGCTCATGTTCGGCTCGAACAGCTACCTCGGCCTCACCAACCACCCGGTGCTCAAGGAGGCTGCCAAAGCCGCTGTGGACAAGTACGGTTCCGGCTGCGCTGGTTCCCGTTTCCTGAATGGTACGTTAGACCTGCACATTGAGTTGGAGGAAAAACTCGCCAAATTCGTTGGGAAGGACGAAGCCATCGTGTTCAGCACGGGCATGCAAGTGAACCTTGGCGTGCTTTCCAGTGTGCTGGGCCGCAAGGATTTTATCATTTCAGATGATGCCAACCACGCTTCAATCGTGGACGGCACCCGCCTCAGCTTCGCCACCACACGGAAATACAAGCACAATAACATGGAGTCGCTGGAAACGGTGCTCCAGCGGGCTGGCAAGGAACGTGGCCCGGAAGACCTCGCCCTCATTGTCACTGATGGGGTTTTCAGCATGGAAGGCGATGTGTGTAACCTGCCGGAAATCGTGCGAATTGCCCGTGAAAACAACGCCAATATCATGGTGGACGACGCCCACGGCCTCGGCGTCATGGGCGAATTCGGGCGTGGCACCTGCAATCATTTCGGCCTCACGGATGAAGTGGATCTCATCATGGGTACTTTCTCCAAATCATTGGCAACCATCGGCGGCTTCATCGCCTGTAGCCACGAAGTGGCCAACTGGCTCAAGCACAATGCCCGCTCGCTGATTTTCAGCGCCAGCATTGCGCCAGCAAATGCCGCTGCCGTGATTGCTGCTTTGGACTTGATTCAGCACGAGCCGGAGCGCATCGAACAGCTTTGGGCGAACACCCGCTACGCCAAGCAGCAGCTTGATGACCTCGGCTTTGAAACTGGGCACTCAACAACGCCTATCATTCCAATCTATGTGCGGGATGTGAACAAGACCTTCCTACTCACCCGACAATTGCAGGACGCTGGTGTGTTCGTCAATCCGGTTATCACCCCAGCCGTGGCACCGGAAGACACCCTGATCCGCTTCTCGCTCATGGCTACGCATACTTTTGCGCAGATTGATGAAGCAATTGGCAAATTGGCCGAAGTGGCGAGAAGGTTGGAAATCTTGAAAGGACAGGAGGTTTAATGCCTCCCTTGCGGAGCAACAAAACGAATCAGCATAAAAAAATGGAAACAAACATCATCGAAGTCAAAGATTGGAAGTGGAAAAAACGCTTCATTGATTTCCCGCACGACCTGTACGCAGGCGACCCGAACTATGTTCCTGAAATCTATTTAGGCCAAAAGGATTTGCTCAGCGAGAAGAGCAATCCGTTTTTCAAACATGCCAAGGTGCAGTTGTATTTGGCGCTCCGCAATGATAAAATCGTGGGCCGCATCGCCGCCATCCGCAATGGCCAGTACATTGATTTTTACGGGAAAAATGCGGGCTTCTTTGGCTTTTTCGATGTGATTGATGATTACGAAGTAGCGAAATTGCTGCTGGATGCTGCCACCGATTGGCTGAAAAAACAAGGTTTGGACAGCGTCGTCGGTCCTGCCAATTTCAGCACCAACGATACCGCTGGTTTGCTCGTCGAAGGTTTTGACAGCCCGCCTGTGGTGATGATGACTTACAACCGAGCGTACTACGCTGATTTTTTGGATAAATACGGCTTTCAAAAACAGATGGACCTGCTGGCTTACATTGTCCGAAAGGACAATGCCAATTTCAAATCGGTGGAGCTTGCGCAAAAATTAAAGGAACGCTTGGCTACCCGTGGCATCACCTTCCGCACGGTGAACATGAAAAAATTCAAACAGGAACTGGTGCAGGTGCGGGATGTTTATAAAGCGGCTTGGGACAAAAACTGGGGCTTTGTGCCGCCCACTGATGCGGAGTTCGACCACCTTGCCGAAGGCATGAAAATGGTCATCGACCCAGATTTTGCCATACTTGCGGAGCAAAATGGAAAACTAATCGGATTTGCGCTGGCTGTACCCGACATCAACGTCATCGCCCGAACCTTGAAAAAAGGAAGGATACTGCCTTTCGGCATTTTCAAATTGCTGCTGGGGAAAAAGAACTTGAAAAGGCTGCGCATCATCCTGCTTGGCGTGGAACCTAGTCACAGGCGCATGGGCATCGAGGGCGTTTTTTACGCTACCATCATTACCAAAGGTTTGGAAAAAGGATATACCGAAGCGGAAGCCTCTTGGATTTTGGACAACAACGAGATGATGAAACGGGGCGTGGAAAGTGTGGGAATGGAAGCCTACAAGCGCTACCGGATGTACGAAAAAGCATTGGCTGGATGAAAAAAATACTCATCACCGGTGCATCAGGTTTTGTGGGCAGCCACCTCGTGGAGGAGGCGCTCCAACGTGACCTTGAGGTGTACGCAGGCATCCGAAGGTCGAGCAGCAAGGAGTATTTGCAGGACGAACGCATCAATTTTGTGGAGATGAACTTCGAGGACAAAAGCCAAATGGCCAACCTCATGAAGCGCAAGGAGTTCGACTACGTCATCCACAATGCCGGGGTGGTATCAGCCCCCAAACTTTCCGATTACATGCGGGTGAATTTTGACTACACGAAAAATTTCGTGGAGGCCATTCAAGCGTCAGGAGAGCCGATTGAGAAATTCACCTACATCAGCAGCGCCGCCAGTTACGGCCCAGTGCCGAGCAAGGATCTCACTGATTTTTTGAAAGAGGAAGACCCCAAGCACCCTATCAATACCTACGGCAAGGCAAAATTGGCGTCAGAGGAATACCTTGCCAGCCTGCCTGATTTTCCCTACGTCATCATGCGCCCAACTGGGGTTTACGGCCCACGGGAGAAGGAAATCCTCACTTTTTTCAAACTGGTAAACCGACACGTGGAAGGCTACATCGGCTTTCGGCGGCAGCACTTGGCTTTTGTTTACATCAAAGACTTGGCTCGTGTGGTGCTGGACGCAACCCTATCAGCAGACGTTTCGAGGAAAAGCTATTTTGTTTCGGATGGGCGTTACTATTCCCAGCAGGATATTGGCCGGACTGCCAGACAGATTTTGAAAAAAAGAACGCTGCGGTTTCACATCCCAGTTACACTGATACGCAGCATTGCTTGGGTGATGGAGCAAGTGGGCAAAGCCACTGGCAACTACCCTCCACTCAACCTCGAAAAAGTGCATATACTAGAAAGCCTTAACTGGAAATGCGACATTGACCCACTCAAAGAAGACCTTAACTTTCAACCTCAGTACGATTTGGAAGATGGCCTTATTGAGACAATGGCTTGGTACAAAAAAGAAGGTTGGCTCTGACGATTGCGGATTTTTGGCCTGTATCTCATTTCAAGGTTATCCAGTTTCTCCCAATCCGAAATCCGCATTCCCCGATCCGCAATTTTAAATGTATCCCAGAATCCGCAGCATATCTTCCGGTTTTTGCTCTTCCTTATAGAGTTTATCCACAATATTCCCTTTAGAATCCTTGTAAATCAGCACGTGCTTCGGTGACGGGATGAGGCAGTGCTTGATACCGCCGTAGCCGCTGAGTGAATCCTGGTAAGCGCCCGTGTGAAAGAAGCCGAGATACAGTGGTTCCGTGTCTTTTTTATCAATGGTTGGGAGGTAAACTTGGCTCTCATGCACCTCCGAATTGTAGTAGTCGGAATTGTCGCAGCTTAGCCCACCGATATTCACCCGACGGTATTCGTTCTGCCATTTGTTGATGGGGAGCAGGATAAAACGCTCCGCAATGCCCCAACTGTCTGGCATGGTGGTAATGAGCGAATTGTCAATCATGTACCATACCTCGGCATCGTTTTGTTGCTTTTGGCCAAGCACAGAAAAGATGATGGCACCACTTTCCCCCACCGTGTATTTTCCGAATTCGGTGAAAATATCCGGTTCCATGATTTCCTCCTCCTGACAGGCTGCAAGGATGAGGTTCACGATTTCACGCACCATGTAGTTGTAGTCAAATTCGAAGCCGAGCGAGTTGCGGATGGGCATGCCGCCGCCGATATTCAGACCACTGAGCGACGGGCAGACCTTTTTGATTTCGCAGTACATTTTCACTGCTTTTTTCAATTCGCCCCAGTAGTAGATGCTGTCCTTGATTCCCGTATCCACGAAGAAGTGGAGCATTTTCAACTCGAATTTCGGGTTCTCTGCAATCCGCTCTTTAACATAGCTGATGACCTCCGATGCACGGATGCCGAGGCGGCTGGTGTAAAATTCGAAGTTTGGTTCCTCGTCCGTAGCCACCCGGATTCCGATATTGACCTTGTTTTTGACCTTCACCATTTCTTCGAAAAACTCCAGTTCCATCTTATTGTCGAGCACGGGGATGACGTTTTCGAAGCCTTCGTTGATGAGGCTGCTAATTTTTTCAGCGTACTCCCTGTTCTTAAATCCATTGTTGACAATGATGGTTTCTTTGTCAATAAATTCCTCTTCAAACAGGCGGCGAACGAGGTCAATGTCGAAAGAACTAGAAGTTTCCAATTCCACATCGTGTTTCAGAACTTCCTTCACAACGTAGCTGAAATGCGAGCTTTTCGTACAGTAACAGTAGTTGTATTTGCCCCGGTAGCCACTGGTCTTCATGGCTTTTGTGAAAAGGTTTTTTGCCCGTTTTATCTGGGTTCCGATTTTTGGCAAATAGGTGAGTTTCAGCGGTGTGCCGTATTTTTTTATCAAATACATGAGCGGAACGCCATTGAATACAAGCTTGCCGTCCTCAATATCGAAGCCTTCCTGCGGGAAGTAGAAAGTCTGGTCAATCAGGTCGAAATAACGGTTCTTAATCATTTCACAAAAACATTTTACGGTGAAAAAAAGGCGGGCAAAAATAATGGCTTCGCAAGATTTCGAGGGTAAAATATGCAGTTGGCCTATGAGTTCGACTCATCGCTGGGTAAATGGTCGAAAATTTACACAGAGTTAATAAATTCTAAGGATTTTTAAATACAAATTGTTTTTAAAAAATCTAAATTTGCAACATTATTTTAAAACATTTTATTTCACCAACTAAAGTTTAAGTCATGAGAATAATCAAACGCATTGGCATTCTACTACTGGCATTGATAGCATTGGCACTCATCATTGCTGCTTTCATGCCCAAGCACTTCGCCTACGAGCGCAGTACCAGCATCAACGCACCGAAAGAAGTGGTGTTCAACATCGTGAACGACCTGAAATCACAGGAAACTTGGGGGCCTTGGCAAAAGCAAGATCCCACCATCAAAAACACCTACAATGAAGTCGCTTCTGGCGTAGGCCAAAAGACCTCTTGGACTTCCGAAAAATCTGGCAATGGCTCGCAGTCCATCGTTGAATCCACTCCCTCTTCCAACGTTAAGTACAAGATTGAATTTGAAGGACAAGGCGGCGGCGATGCCGAATACAAATTGGAAGATGATCAAAATGGCGGCACTGAAGCCACTTGGGCTTTTTCCTACGACGTGGGTTATCCATTCAACTTGATGGCAGCTATGTGGGGCGGCACCATGAACAAGATGCTCGACGATGGCCTCGCTGGTCTTAAGGAAATGGCTGAAAAAAAAGCTGCAGAGACGCCCGCTACATCAAAGTATGAAGTAAGGACAATGGATTTTCCCGGCCATGTTTACATAGGCATCCGGGAACAAACCACGCAAGAAGAGGTCATGAAGTCCAGCTTTTTTTCAGATCGCTTTGGCAAAATCATGACCCTGCTTAAAAAGAGTAAAATAGAGCAAGTGGGCAGCCCATCTGGTGTATATTACATCTGGGACACAGAAAAAAAGACGACAGATATGGCTGTGGCAATACCTGTTGGCAGCCAAACAGCTGTAGCCGGGGGTGAAATCAAAACCTTTCAGGTACCTGCATCTAAAGCTGTCGGTGTGGATTATTACGGCCCCTACGCTGATTTTGCCGCAGCTCATCAAGCAATTGGCGAATACCTCAAAGCAAATGGGTTGAAAGAAAAAGCACCTGTCATTGAAGAGTATGTCACCGATCCGATGACGGAGAAAGACTCGACAAAATGGTTAACCAAAATCATTTATCTGATAGAAAGCAATTGATTTGACCGTTTCTCTCAAGCCAGTTATGCAAACAAAAGCCTCATCGGAATCCGATGGGGCTTTTGTTTTTGAAACAGTAAAAATTATAATGGTAGCCTTGAAATTTACCCTCAAATTCCTAACTTGGCGTTGCGTTTTTCGACAATAATTCACTAACCATCCAATCTTTTCGAAACATGTCAACAAAAACTAAAAAGCGGAACGAAGCTATAGACAAAAGGGATACGAAGAAGTTTTTCACAGCGGTAGGCATTGCGGTTCTTGTACTCATGGCGTTGATGTTTATTATGTACAAGAGCATGTAATCTGATGTAAAACATCAAGAATGAACAGGTTGGAAGCCTGAGAATAGGGCCCTAACTTCCGATGCCTCTTCTGGCTTCATGCGGCCGCTGAGTACCAACCGCACCTCCCGGCGGCGTGCGGCACTTTCATAAAGCTGTTCCTCTTCACTGGTTAGCGGAATAACAGCTGGAACTGGTGTTGGCTTGTGTGTTTCATCTTCTAGGCCAACAAAAGTGAAGTAAGCATGGTTGCATTTCCGAGGGTTGCCGCCCTTAATATCAGCAGCGAAAACCTCTACATAAATCTCCACGGAAGTATTAAAAGCCCTCGTGACCCTGGCGTTCAGTGTTACAATGTCGCCTAGGGCGATAGGCTTGTGGAACGAAACATGGTCGACAGAAGCCGTTACAACATGCGCCTCGCAGTGCTTACCTGCAGAAATACTGGCCACTACATCCATCCAACGCATCAAGTTGCCGCCCATCAGGTTGTGCAGCGGGTTGGTATCGTTGGGCATCACCATTTCCGTCATGGTGGCAGTAGATTCGCTTACTTTTTTCGGCTTCATTTTATGGGTTGTCATTTTGGTCACTTGCTTTTTATCACCAGTTCATTTTGAGAAAATTGTAACACCCCATCTAGCTTCAATGATCAATTAGAATGTAGGAAGCAGTTATTTTATCATCACACCTTTGCGGTGCAAAACTGGAATATTGGTAAAATTCTCCTCAGAAATGCTGCCACGCACAAACACATAGCGTTTGTCGTACATGTAACCGTCATAGGTAAAGCTGACCCAATATTCGTTGGCAATATCGAAGAGTTTAGTCTGGATAGGTTCAATCAGGTGTGCCTGAAGCGGGCCCACTTCGTTGAAAAAATGTCTCAACACAGTTGTCTTCATCTGTTCACCCTCCAGTTCGCCGTAGCCCCTAGAGTTGATCAGCACGTTTTCTATCGGATCCTCTTTCAAGTTCAATAGATAAACGTCCCACATTTCGTCCTGCACACCATCTTCCGTTCTTGGTAAAATGGCGATGGCCAGTTCTTCCACTTTATATTCTGGAATATCCTTTTTCATGGGCCATGAATCTGGTTGTGCCGAATATATGGTCATGGCTGTTAATTATTGACCAGTAGTCGTCTTTATAAAATCAACTAATAGTTTCAATTACCAATGACTCATCGGTACGGCAGTTGAAGAAATAGAAAACACTACTTACGCAAATTCAAAGCCGAAAAGCTCGGCGAAGTGGCGACGCAGTTTTTCCTTAACCTCGTTCTCATCCACAGTATGCCCCAGCTCTTTAGCTAGGGAGGTAACGTCTTTGTCCTTGTCGTTGATGCCACAGGGTATTATGTGGCGAAAATAACTAAGATCAGTGTTCACATTGAAGGCGAATCCGTGCATTGTAACCCAGCGGCTTAAATGCACACCGATGGCACAGATTTTTCGCTTCGGTAGCCAGCCTGATTGCGGTAACCAAACACCCGTATATTCCTTAATCCGGTAAGCATCTTGAATGCCATATTCGGCCAAGGTCAAAATAACGGCCTCTTCCAAGTAACGAACATACCGGTGCACATCCGTGAAAAATTCGTCAAGGTCAAAAATTGGATATCCAACAATTTGGCCTGGACCATGGTACGTGATGTCACCTCCACGGTTAATTTTGAAGAACTCAATACCGTTCTTTTGGAGGCCGGTTTCGTCCAGCAACAAATTGGCTTCAGCACCGCTTCGCCCCAACGTCATCACGGGAGGGTGTTCACAAAACAAGAGGTGGTGGTTGATGGGCAGCAGCTCCGCACCTTGGTCTTTCCGGCTACGGTTTTCCCGTTTTAGGCTGACTGCCTCATCATGGAGCTTCCGTTGCAAGTCCCAAGCTGCTTGGTAGGCAATTTTGCCTAAATCCTTGTAAATGACCTTTTGCATACATCAACAGAAAGGATGTTTTTCCCTACCCTTTCTGAAAAGCGGTGCGAAGATAAACATTGCAGCGAAAAAACAAAACGCCATTTGGAAGGGATTTCGCCAGGTTACTTAGGTGTATTAGAATTGTAAATTTCCGTGACAATGGGCTTCAAAACTGCTGTCCATTTGGCATACCCGTCAGCGTTCATGTGCAGTTTATCTTCTACAAAAAGTGCCGGATCGGGCTCTCCGTTCGCCCCCAAAAGTAAACCACTAATGTCCACATAGCGGAGATTTGGACGATTTTGGGCGAATTGCTCAACCATCGAATTGAACTGCTGGAAATTCTTCCACAATGCCCACCGGCTGGGGGATGGCTTGGCTGAAAGTGCCACGACAGTGGCGTTGGGCAGATTTTTCTCCGTCTCGCCTATAAATTTTTTGAAATTTTGAAAGGCAACTTGCGGTGGCGTATCGCCGGCTATGTCGTTTTCTCCGCAGTAATAAACAATGACATTAGGCTCGTATTTGTAAACAATGCGCTGGGCGTAGTGAATCACCTCAGGCGTGGTGCTGCCGCCAAATCCCCGGTTAATGACAGGCAGTGGCGCAAAATCTTCAGCTACGGTGTTCCACATCCTGAAACTCGAACTGCCCACAAAAAGCACCCCGCCCTTCGCTGGCATCTGGGCCTGATCAGCCGCTTCGAACTTCTTTATTTCGTCCTCAAAACGGTCAATCTGCATAGTATCGCCACGAGTTATCAGTCCAGCATGACTCGATTTTCCCGGTTCGTTTTTGCAACTAAAAAAGATGAGTAGCACTAAGGCCAAAACGGCAGAAAAGAGGAAATTTTTCATGGCATATCTTTTTTTAAAAAAGCAGAAGTCCCTTCTGTCCTTCGATTTTTTCATTACTAAAAGCCAAATTAGCAATTTTCAAGCTTTTTTACCCCGTTTTTGAAAACCTCCAACAATGTGTCAATTTCCCGCAAGTGCGTACGAAAGCAAAGCACCGCCAACCTGATCCAAAACACCCCGCCGATATTCGTCGACGATACAAAAATCCGCCCATCGTGCTGCACATGCTCCACCAATTTCCGGTTGAATTCATTCTCATCCGAACCGTCACGAGGCACGTAGCGGTAAGTGCAAACAGACAGTTCCGGGTATGGCCCTACCTCAAATCCGAGCCGTTGTATTTCTTCGTAAAAATAGCGGCAGAGCAAAATCTTCTCCTCCAGCGCCGCTTTAAATGGTTCAATACCAAGCAATTGCAATGGCAACCACATACGAAGCCCTCTGAAGTGCTTTGTCAGCTCAGGCGAGAGGTCAGCGGGGCTAAGTTCCTCATTGGCGTCGAAAGTGTCCTGCATGTAGTTGGCTCGGTAGTAGTGGCTGGCCATCTGGGCTTGCACATTTTTTATCAATACCGCCCCCAACCCATAGGCCAAGAAAAGGCCCTTGTGGGGATCGATTGCCACGGAATCCGAGCGCTCAATACCCTTGAACGCTTGCTTCACTGTCGAACCATCAGGATTCTCCACATCGGCCAGCATAAAAAAACCACCGTAGGCCGCATCCACATGGAACCACATTCCGTGTTCTTCTGCAATATCAGCTACAGCGTCCAGTGGGTCAACAGCGCCTGTGTCAGTTGTACCAGCGGAGGCCACCACGAGAAATGGGGTTTTGCCTTCAGCTACATCCTTTGCCACCATTTGCGCCAACACTTTGGCATCCATTCGGAAGCAGTCGTCCATCGGCACATTGCGCACCACTGCCTCCGCCATCCCTCCAATTCGGATGGCTTTGTGTACGCAGTGGTGTACCTGCTCGGTCAGGTAAATGACCGATTTCCGCACCTGTTCTGAAGTAATCTGCTTGGAGTCCCGGGCCGTTACGAAGGCTATCAAATTGGCGATGGAACCGCCGCTGCTCAGGTTCCCCAGCGCCGTGGCTGGGTAGCCCACCAACTCGCACATCCAACGAATGAGCATGTTTTCAATGCGAACCGCTCCCGGTCCACCAAAGAAAATACCAGCATAGGAATTCGCCACAGCGGCGAGGTAGTCTCCGAGCGCCGTGGGATAGATGCCACCGCCGGGGATGTAGCCAAGGTGCCCACCAGAGGCAGGGTTGAGGCCAGCTTCGTGAAGGTTTGTTTTCAAAACACTGAGCACCTGCTCAAGCGGCTTGGGTTGCCCATCCAGCGGAAAATCTAACAAGGCAGCAGCAGGGTTTTCCACGGCATGGTACGCCTTCCAGTTTGGCAGGCCATCAATGTATCCGTGGGCATAGCCGTGCACGGCAGCATCCCAGATTTCCCGCTGTTCCGGTGTGGGTTCAAGTAGGCGGGAGGTTTCGGCAAGTTGTTCTATTTTATTGCGCAGCATGTAAGTTATTTTTGCTCCGCAAAGAAGGGAAAAAACTCGCACAGCCATACGGATTACAAGCATTGCTTGCACAGCGGCAGTTTAAACTTTTGTCGAATTGCTTGGGTTACAATGTCGGTCTTGTTTGATTTAAGTCAAAAATGCCGTTTCTTTACCTCCGATTTTTCAACCAAAATTCAATTCTAAAATGGCAAGAAGAAGCATGTTTTCCTCTGGCAACCCCTTCCTTAA
Source organism: Bacteroidota bacterium (assembly GCA_016124585.1). Taxonomy (GTDB): domain Bacteria; phylum Bacteroidota; class Bacteroidia; order Chitinophagales; family Saprospiraceae; genus UBA6168. The sequence goes on from WGNL01000018.1 coordinate 55,604, forward strand.
GGAGGAAGCCTATCGCAACAGCACCAATTCCCCGCTCGATGCTGGTTTTATCACGGCAGGTGAGCGCATGACGGTGCAGGGCGCAGTCAACAAATCGTTCATTCTTTTTGGGTTGATGTTGCTTACGGCCGTAGCCAGCTACATTTACGCCAATCCAATTTTCCTTTTTGTAGGAGCCATCGGTGGCTTGATAGCTGTGTTGGTGGCTAGTTTTAAGCCGCACACTTCGGCAACTGCCGCACCGATTTATGCATTGCTCGAAGGGCTTTTTGTTGGCTCCGTAACAGCAGTTTACGGCGGACTTTACAACGGAATCGTTTTCAATGCCATCACATTGACGATAGGCATCTTGTTTACCATGCTTTTTATTTACAAAACGGGCATCGTGAAAGTGACCGACAAGCTTCGCACGGGCGTAATAATGGCGACCATGGGCGTATTTTTGGTTTACTTACTAAACTTTGTGCTTCGCTTATTTGGAATGCCGTTGCCTTACCTACATGAGGGAGGCACCATCGGTATCCTCATCAGCTTGGCTATCATTGGCATTGCTGCTTTCAACTTGCTGCTCGATTTCGACAATTTTGAAAAAGGTGAACAGTATGGCGCACCAAGCTACATGGAGTGGTTTTCGGCAATGGGGCTGCTCATCACGCTGGTTTGGCTGTACATCGAAGTACTTCGTTTATTGGCTGTCATGAACCGCAAGTAAGCCGGAGTTCCAGTTCGAGGTTACTCGACAATTTGAGATACTACGTAAGATAAAAGGCACAACTTCGCTTTGAAGTTGTGCCTTTTATTTTGGGAGGATTCAGTTAACGAAAAACCACGGACGAGTAATCCGTGTCACCGAAATCGCCAAATTGGGAATGCCTCGCCCGCTTTGAATTCCTGCCTTTCCAAAGGCAATTCCATAAAAGCATCCGAGTCAACGAGGTTGGCAAGGTCGCCGGAGCCTTGGCCAGTAACGGGCTTGGCGAGTAGCCGCCCATCTGGGCTGTTTGTCAGTTCCACCTGTAAAAAATAGGTCAGATCAGGCTTGAAAAAATAATCCTCGGCAAGTACGGCGTATTGGTTTTCAATGGGTTGCAAGCCACGGCTAGCCCGTAACCATGGTTGAAAGTAGCGGTGTAGGCACATGAACGACGACACGGGATTGCCAGGAAAGGCAAAGATGACCGTGCTGTTTGTGCTCCCAAACCAGAACGGCTTGCCGGGCCGTTGCGACACTTTGTGGAACCATTTCCGCACACCAATTTTCTCCAGCACTTCCGGCAAATGGTCAAACTTGCCCATCGAAACACCTCCGCTCATCAGCAGCACGTCGTAGTTTTTTAAGCAATCTCTCAGCGTGGTTTCGATGGCAGTTGGGTCATCGGGTAGATGGAGCAGGTCGGCATTTAGACCCCAGGTGCCCAGCACGGCAGCCATCACATGCACATTCGATTTTCGGATCTGGTGGGGCAAGGGGGTTTCATGTACCTCCACAAGTTCGTCACCAGAGGATAGGATGCAGGCCCGGTGAAGGCCCGATACTCTCACTTCCGTGCAGCCGATAGTTGCCAAAACACCAATCTCTGCTGAACTCAATAGGGCACCACGCTCCAAAATCACATCCATTTCCCTTCTGTCACTGCCCCGCCGATGCACATTTTGACGAGCTTCAACACGCTCCGTTTCGACACCTGCGATGCTGTCATGGATGCTCAAGTCTTCATACCGGATGACGGTGTCCGTGCCTTGCGGCAGCATTGCCCCGGTCATGACTTCAATGCAACATGCTTCATCCTCCAAGGCCAATTGCGGCGCACCTGCGGCTTGCGTTTTTTCGATAGAAAACTTTCGTTGCCCATTTTCAAAACGCTCAAATTTGATGGCAATGCCATCCATGGAAACCCTGTCGAAGGGCGGGAAGTCTCGGTCGGCCATAATATCTTCGGCCTGCAGAACGCGTCCTACCGCTTTTTGAAACGGCACCATTTCGTCTGGTACGAACCGGGAGTTTTCAATAACGATTTGAGTGGCTTCTTCTACGGTAATCATTTTTTTGAGGATTCGAGGATTCGAGGAGGTGAGGACTTGAGGAGACTCAGTCGAATCCTCAAATCTTCGATTTCTCAAATCCTCAACTTCTAAACCCTGATGAAAATCTTCTTTTTGTACAAAACCCAAGCGACGAATGTGTTCACGACCACATGCAACAGCGCATTGAAGAACACGGCAGGGTTGTGCCCCATCCAGCCAAAGAAGGTGTCACGTATCCAGCCGTACAGACTACCACCGTCGGCATGAATTTCACCCAACACAATTGAAAGCACCTCGTGGCTCACATAGATAGCCAGTGGATTCATGCCGAGCCAGACAAATGGCGTCGTCCAGCCTTTTTTACCCTTGAAATCCACTATCCACCAGACGGTGCTGAGGGTGAGCAGTGCCAGACCGCTGTGGTAGAGGACGTAGCTGCTGGTCCAAAGTTTTTTGTTGATGGGGAATGCTTCGCCCCAAAGCAAACCACCGACCATGAGCAAGAAGCCCACTGCAAAAAGGCCTGACCAACGTGGCAAGTCGTCCTGTTTTTTGCGGAGCCAAGTACCTGCAAGTATGCCACCGAGACATGTGGCCAGCGAGCTGATGGTACCGAGGATACTCTCTGGGTCGTAGGCCGGATAACCTGCATCAGGTTGACTGGTATGGCCGTAGAGATGGCCATTTAGCAGCAAACGGTCGAGCCAAGCGCCAAGGTCCTTACCCTCTTCAAGGCTGGGGTAGCCCTGGCCCGGCACAGGGATGGCGGCCATGAGCAGCCAGTAGCTGAGTAAGCAAACGATGGCAATCCAGACTTGCTGGCGGGTGGTGGTTTTCATGAAAATCAGCGCCGCAATGCCGTACACGATGCCGATGCGGGTGAGCACGCCGGGAATGCGCCATGAGGCGAAATTAAACTCAGGTGCGCCATTGAGGAATATCCCGATGCCGACAATCCAAGCGGTGCGAACAAGGATTTTTCGGTACACATTTTCGCCCGCCTCCTTGCGCTTGGTGAGCGAAAATGTGATGGCAATGCCCACAATGAAAAGGAAGAACGGGAAAACGAGGTCGGTGGGGGTGCAGCCGTTCCAAGCGGCGTGGACGAGTGGCGAGCCTTCGGGCAGGCCGCCAGCATTGTTGACGAGTACCATGAGGGCCATTGTCAAGCCCCGAAAGACGTCGAGACTAAGCAGGCGATTGTTGTTGTTGGATTCCATGTTTGTTTCGTTTTGATTTACGCTGTTTCTGGATTCAAATTGAATCTAAACTTTCACCTTTGCCCCAATCGCAAATTGCCAATCCCCTCTATTGTTTCCCCAACACATAGTACATCTCCATTTCTCCTTTGTTTTTCACAGGCACCTTGCCCCGTGATTGGCAATTGAACTGGTATTTGACCAATCCATAGGTTGTTTCTGAAATATTCACCCTACCGGGTTCGCACTGCTGTTCCATGCGGGCGGCAATGTTGACGGTATCACCCCAAATATCATAAGCAAATTTTTTGAAGCCGACTACCCCGGCCACAACGGGTCCAGTGTGGAGCCCAATACGGGCTTCAAAATACGGCAATCCCTTTCGCATTTTATCCGCTTTATGGTCATCGAGAAATTCTTGCATTTCGAGGGCTGCTTGCACGATGCCAGTGGGGATGGTTTTGTGGTTTACGAGGCCACTGGCGCAGAGGTAGGCATCACCAATGGTCTTGATTTTTTCGATTTCAGGATGTTGGGAGATGATGTGGTCGAAAGCCCTGAAACATTCGTTAAGTTCATTAACGAGTGCAGCAGGAGTAAGGCTTTCAGCAATTTGCGTGAAATTTTTAAAGTCGGTAAAAAGCACCGTGGCTTCTGGGAACTGTTGGGCTGTGGCCGAACCTTTTTCCTTTAGTTCCTTGGCCACTTCCACAGGCATTATATTGTAAAGCAACTCGTCAGAGCGCTGCCGTTCTTCTTCAATAACTTTGTTTTGCTTAGAAAGCAGGTTGGAGGATTTCTTTTTATTCAGATACCGGAGGTAAAAGGCGATGGAAAGTAAAATTGTAAACAATGCCGCTGCTGCCAGGAGGTAAATCAGGTACTTGCCCCGAGACTGTGCCAACTCAGCGTTTTCGAGCGCAAGGTTCGTTTGCATGAGGTTGAGGGAGTCCAGTTTTTGACGGGTTTCCAGCGAATCCACAAGGCGGCGGCTCACCTCTGCAAGATAAAGTGCCTTTGCCCGCTCCGTGGATACTGCCTTGATTTTTTCTTCTTTCTTCGAAATCTCCTCTTCCACCATTTGTTTTTCCGACTCCAATTCCCGTTGGCGCTCGGTGAGTAGGGTCTTGTCCTCTTTCAGCACATCCCGCTCCGTGGAAATATGCTCCCGTTCCTTGATGACCACACCAATCTCACCTTCCAACCGCTTTTTTTCCATTTGCAATTGGTTCATGTCTTGTTCCAACTGGGTCTTCTCCCGTTCCAATTGATTTTTTTCCCGCTCCAACATCGTTCGTTGTACATCGTACTGAGCTTGCATCTCACTTATGCTTTTCCCGCCTTTCTTGCTGAAATAATCAAATGCCTCTTGCACGACCTTAAGCGCCTTGCGTTCATCGTGATTTTTAGAGGCGAGGCGGCTTCGTTCATCCACAGTTTGGATAATGAGGTTAGCATCGTTGGCATCCATGGCAAATTTGGTAGCGGTGCCAAGCCAGATATCTTGGTTGCGGTCGTCGCGGGTACGGGCGTAGGCCCTAGCCACGAGGTAGGAGGCCTCGGCACTCATGCCGCTGTTTTTGAGCTCTAAGGCTTTTTGATGGGCAGCCTTCGCATATTCGATGGACTTCTTGGCGTCCTTCTTCAACCACTCGGTACCAAGCTGGTAGTTAAGCGTCATTTTCTCCTTGGCAGTGCTGGCTTGGCTAAGCTGCTTTTCCAATTCCTCAATGCTCTGGGCGGAGGCAATTTTTGATAAAAAAACAAGGCATATTAAAAGGGCAAATCTGGTCATCAATGAGTGGAAATTGAGTGAAAACAAAAATATAATGGGGCGCAAATATGGCCAAATAAGCCAATCAACCGAGTGTTTTGGCGGAGTGGCTGACTTTTATCAGCCACACAAAAAACAAATAAACGACAAGTGACTGGTATGTTCGCACGTTTGCCCAAAATAACTTGACACAAAAAATGGCACTGAAAAACTGGCTTTGATTATTTCAAAACCACAAAAAAATTTTTTTTAGTAAACCTTATTTAATAGGTTCACGGCTCAAATTTTCAATAACATCTTTTGTCGTTTGTTGCCAGTTGTTCTTTTTTCCCAACCAAATTGAACCAAAAACGAACAACCAACAGCGAGAAGACCAACGAAGGCGGCGGGCGGTAGGCAGTGTGCAGTCTGTATTTGCGACAAATAATTGATTTTCAAGGGTTTGTACAAAAACACTGAACGGTGGTTGCTCCCAAAGCACCAACAAAAGCGTTATGACCTACGACACCAGTAACATCCGTAATGTCGTTATGCTGGGTCACCCCGGCAGCGGAAAAACGACTTTGGCAGAAACCATGCTCTTCGAGTCCGGCGGCATCAGCCGCCGGGGTACCGTGCAGGAGCAAAACACCGTTTCTGATTACACCGACCTTGAGCACGAGCGCGGCAATTCCATCTTCTCCACCCTGATGCACGACGATTGGCGAGGCAACAAGATCAACGTGCTGGACACCCCTGGTTCTGATGATTTCGTGGGCGAGGTTGTCGCTTCGCTAAAAGTGGCTTCCACCGGCCTGATGGTACTCAACGCCAAAAGCGGTGTAGAAGTAGGCACTGAACTGCTTTGGGAGTATGTTGAAAATTTTCACGCCCCTTGTCTTTTTATCGTCAACCAAATAGACCACGAAAAATCCGATTATGAAGCCACAGTGGAGCAGGCTCGGGCACGATTTGGGAACAAAGTGCTGCCGCTTCAATACCCTATGAACCCAGGTAATGGCTTCAACTCCATCATTGATGCACTGCGAATGGTCATGTATGTATTTCCGGCAGATGGTGGAAAACCAGAAAAAAAACCAATACCAGATTCTGAAAAAAACCGGGCAGACGAAATGCACCGGGCCATCGTGGAGGCTGCTGCTGAGAATGATGAAACCTTGATGGAACGCTACTTTGAACAGGGTGAACTTTCGGAGGAAGACCTGACAGCAGGCTTGAAAATGGCCATTGCAAACCGCACCGTTTATCCACTATTCTGCTGCTCTGCAATCAACAACATGGGCAGCGGGCGCATCATGGGCTTCATCAATGATATCTGCCCATCGCCCGCCGAGCGTTCTGCTGTAAAATTGGAAGATGGTTCTGAATTGAAAATGGACCCAAAGGGAGACACTACCATTTTTATCTTCAAAACCCACCACGAACCACGTGTAGGTATCATTTCCTATTTCAAGGTTTTCTCCGGCGTGCTTCATACAGGCGACGAGCTAGTGAACGCTGACAACCGCACGGTGGAACGCTTTGGTCAACTATACTTAGCCAACGGCAAAACCCGGGAAGCCGCCAATGAATTGAAAGCGGGGGACCTTGGTTGTACCGTCAAGCTCAAAAATTCGCATACCAACCAAACGCTGAACAAAAAAGGCGTTGATCGCAAAATAGACCCGATTCATTTCCCCAATTCTCGAATCGAAGTAGCTGTACAACCACCTAGCAAGAACGACATGGAGAAACTGATGAAGGCGCTTCACGCAATTTCAGAAGAAGATCCAACCCTGAAAGTCATCCAATCCGCCACGTTGAAGCAGACCATCCTTGAAGGCCAAGGCCAGCTTCACCTTGACCTTGTGAAGCACCGAATCGAACAAGAATATGGAGTGGGCATGGAATTTATCAAGCCAAAAATCCCGTACCGGGAAACGATTACGAAGGAGTCGAACGAGGTCTACCGCCATAAAAAACAAACAGGTGGCGCAGGGCAGTTTGCTGAGGTACACATGCGCATTGAACCCTACCACGACGGTATGTCCGACCCACATGGACTCACTGTTCGAAACAAAGATGTTGAATCGTTGCCTTGGGGTGGCGAGCTAGCATTCTACTGGTGCATCGTAGGTGGCTCAATTGACAGTCGTTTTTCGAGTGCCATAAAGAAGGGTGTGCTGCAAAAAATGGAAGAAGGGCCACTTACTGGTTCCAATTGCCAAGATATTCGGGTTAGTATTTACGATGGCAAAATGCACCCGGTGGATTCGAATGACATGGCATTCATGACGGCAAGCATTCAAGCCTTCCGGGCCAATTTTGAGAAGGCTGCCGCGCAAATCATGGAACCGATTTACGACGTTGAGATCCTTTGCGACGGCGAAGTGATGGGCGATGTGATGGGCGACCTGCAAACCCGCCGGGCAATCATCATGGGCATGGATGCTGATGGGCATTACCAGAAAATTATGGCTCGAATTCCGCTGGCAGAAATGTACCAGTATTCTTCCACACTTCGGGCTATTTCGCAAGGAAAGGCTAAGTTTAGCCGGGCGTTCGCTGAGTATGCGCCTGTGCCAAACGATATCCAGCAGCGCCTCATTGCGGAGCACAAGGCCACACTACAAGAAGAAGATTAAACGTGTTCTGGTTTTAAAGAACTTTAGGTTTCAGCAGCACTGCTTTTTGAAACTTGAAGTTCTGGGCCAGAAACCAAAAAGAAAAGCCCTTGCGGAAATTCCGTCAAGGGCTTTTTTTGTTGGCCTACAAGGATTCGAACCTCGACAGGCAGAACCAAAATCTGATGTGCTACCGTTACACCATAGGCCAAACTCAGTGCCTTTTTTCAAAAGCGTGGCAAAGGTATAACGTTTTTGTAATTTTATAAAGTTCTCGTTTGAAAAAATTTTCTTTAGCAGCAATCCTAATCTATTTTACCTCCCTCTTAAGTGCCTCCAATACTTGGGGCAAATTGGCATTCAAGGTGTCAACGAGACTTGGGGCAAGCTGAATGTCGGTCTTGTATTTTGTGATTCGCTCCAACTCCTTGTTCGCATTCGTCATGTCATCATTGCCAACAAAAGCCAAAGTGGACTTCATTTTATGGCTTACCCGAGTCAATTCATCCCAGTTTTCAGCTTGGCAAAGCTCCTGAATCTTGCCCATTTCTTCAGGAAGTTCCTCCAAGAGCATAGCCAGCATGGTTTGTATCATCTCGTCGTCGTTATCTGCCATAAGGCGCAGATAGTCTAGGTTGATATGGGTAGTAGATGTAGCTTGCATGTTTTACAGATGTTTGACGTACTTCGAAATTTTTTGAAAAAGGTCATCTGGTTCAAAAGGTTTAAGCACGAAATCATCCATGCCGTATTCTTTGTATTTCCCATCCTTAGCCACATGTGCATGGGCAGTCATGGCAAGTATTATCATGTTCGCTCTATCAGGTGGGAAAGTTTCACGAATTATTTTAGTTGCTTCATAACCGTCCATGACAGGCATTTGGATGTCCATCAACACAATATCGTAAGTGTTTTCTTTGAGCAAATCGAGTGCCGCTTGGCCATCGTCAGCGATGGTGAGGTCAATATTTGCCCATTTGCGCTCCAACGTTTTTCGAGCGACGAGCTGGTTCATTTTATGGTCTTCGACCAACAACAAGCGGAACTTTGCATCGGCAGGCAGTTCAAAAACTGGTTCTTGAGGCTGTTTACCACTTCCTTCAATTCCGTCGGCCATTTCAAAAATAAGGTCGAAGAAAAACTTAGAACCCTGTCCTTCCACACTGCTGGCTCCGATTTTACCACCTTGTTGTTCAACGAGGTTTTTACAAATGGAAAGCCCTAACCCTGTACCTTCGTAAACCCTGTCTTTGCGGAGAATGCGGGTAAATGTTTCGAAAATCGCCTCGATTTTATCTTCCGAAATACCGATTCCAGTGTCTTCCACGTTGAATTTTAGCTGAACGCTGGCACCAATATCGTACAGTTTTTCGATAAAAATCTTTACGTGGCCGTGGTCAGTAAACTTGATGGCGTTGCCAACTAGGTTGTAAAGCACCTGGTTCAGTCGCAATTTATCGCCACTGATGAAGCGAGGCACGTCCGGCGCAATGTTTATTTGCAAATAAACATCTTTCTCCTGCGCCTTGTATTGCATCACGTTCGTAAGGTTGTTGAGCAGTTCGGTCAGGTCAAAAGGCAGGTTTTCAAAAACTACCTTCCCATTTTGGATAGAGCTGATTTCGAGGATGTCGCTCACCACGCCCAACAAAATTTCCGATGAGTTTTTGATGTTCTGAACTAAGCTCTGCTGCTCTGGCGCTAGGTTCATCTGCATCAGGATATTGCTCATGCCGAGGATGGCATTCATTGGCGTACGCATCTCATGGCTAATGCTGGCCAAAAACTGCTCTTTCATGTGGGCACTCTGCTGGGCAAGATCCCGTGCCTTTCGCATCCGCTCTGCCTGGCGCAGTTCAGTCACGTCTCGAAGAATGCAGTTATAGCCGACGAAATCGTCCGTGACAGTAATACTGGCGGTCATCATGCATTCCCTCGCTTCACCGCTTTTGTGGGCGATACTGATTTCGAAGTCCTTCACTGCCTTTTGAGCTTTCAACTTCAGCAAGAATTCATTCTTCCGCTCCTGAGGGTAGTACAATTTGTGGGTGTCTTTTATTTCCTCCAATTCCTCTCTCGTATAACCAAATACGTCAACTGTAGCTTGGTTGAAATCTATGAACTTACCATCAAAAGTGCAGATGAAAAGGGCATCTTTGGATTGCGTAAAAACCACCTGGTAGCGCTCCTGACTTTTCACAGCTTCTTGTTCTGAGTGCTTTCGGTCAGTGATATCTTGAATAATTCCCTGATAAACAAGGTTGTTATTTTCATCCTGCCGAACATTGCATTTCACAGAGACGAAACGGTAAGCCCCGGTTTTTTGGCGAATTTTCATGTCCTGTTTCACACTACCTGTAATGCCCACAGCATCGTGAATATCTTTCAATGCTTTCAACGGACAGTCACCCTCCTCCAATTTTTCGCCGTCAATTTGGTGACGCTCGTCCGTGTTCCCAAATATTCTAAAAAATTCATCAGTGGCTGTAAAGTCGCCCGTTTCAGGAAAATATTCCCAATTACCAATACTAGCTAGCCGTTGGGTTTCCTCCAAGCGTTTGAGCACTTTGGTCCGCTCAATGGAAAATCGCAAAGACTTTGAAAGTTGTTCCGAGTCAAATGCCCCCTTCACTAAAAAATCCTGCGCACCGGCTTTTACAGCACGTAAACCCATCTCCTTATCAGAGAAGCCTGTGAGCACGATGATGTTTTTCTGTGGAAATTTGGCGAGCAGCCTTTCCAGTGTTTCAAAGCCCCGGCTATCTGGCAGCGTGAGATCTAGCAGGATAGCCGCAAACTCCTCTCCCGTTTCCAGAGCAACTATCGCATCGGCTAGCGTGATTTTGTTGACTACTTCGCAGTTCTGCAAATCGGATTCCATCAAGTAAATCTCAACCAACCGGGCATCGCCAGGATTGTCCTCAACCAACAGGACTTTATTTGTGGAAACGAGTGTCGAATTTGAAACCATATTATGTTATCGTTGGAGGGATAACTTAAACTTCTATCGAACTGCCTTTTAATAAATACAGGCTACCTAGTCATCAGAGGAGTCAGAATCTGGGTCTTGCTCTCCACTATTTTTTGGCAAAAAAATGAAATTGGCACCCAATTCACTCAAGGCAAACAAGCAGAGGTCGTCATGGTGGGAACGGTAAAGTGTTTGAAAGTCTTCCACTTTTTCCTCTGCAATGATCTGCTTCGTGACGAACTCTTCCAAGGTAGAGGCATTCACCGACCAGTTGCCTTTTGCTGCCCCCTTATCCACGATATTTATGCCAATATCCACGATGTTCTGATGGATGACAAAAATTGGAAATCTTGAAACATCTTGATCACGGATGACCTCTGCCGCCTGCGACAGTATTTTCTTGTAGCCAGCCAGTTCTTTTTCGAGCTGCTTGTACAGTGGCGTCTTATTCATTTTGTAAAAATTAGAATTTTATTCCGCTTGGGCTGAATTTCATTTTCAGTTTACCTTTGCGCCTTGTTTCCAAAACTTATCTTTCAGTTGCGCATTTACAGGGCAGTTGCAAAGCTATTTTTGGAACGATCAACTGCAAAAATGAGCGATTTTATCAAACACGAGTGCGGCATCGCAATGATCCGCCTACTTAAGCCCCTAAATTACTACGTCGAAAAATACGGTACCGCCCTATACGGCCTTAACAAGCTGCACCTCCTCATGGAAAAACAGCGGAACCGAGGCCAAGACGGTGCTGGAATAGCTACTGTCAAGCTAAACAGCCGCCCAGGCACAAAGATAATCCACCGCAAGCGCTGCAGCAGCAGTAATTCCATCCAGACCATTTTCGAGGAAGTTTACAATAATTTCAACCAGCTCAAAAAAGAAAAACTCAAAGATGCCGAGTGGCTCAAAGAGAACACGCCATTCACTGGCGAACTGCTCCTTGGCCACCTCCGCTATGGCACGCATGGTGCTAACAGTGTCAAAAATGTGCACCCATTTATACGCAAAAGCAATTGGATCCAACGCACACTCGTCATTGCTGGCAATTTCAACCTGACCAACGTGGACGAGCTTTTCCAAGAACTCGTCGAACTCGGTCAGTATCCGATGGAGCAGACAGATACCATCACTGTGCTCGAAAAAATTGGCCATTTCCTTGATGACGAAGTGCAGCGTCTGCATACTTGGCACAAACCCGATGGCCTTGACGATCTTCAAATCAACGAACTCATCTTCGATAACTTGGATGTGCAGCGCCTACTTCAGCGGGCCACTAAGCGCTTCGACGGCGGCTACACGATGGCCGGGATGATAGGCCACGGCGATTCATTCGTAATGCGTGACCCCAATGGTATTCGCCCTGCTTTTTACTACCAAGATGATGAAGTGGTCGTTGTAACCTCTGAACGTGCACCGATTCAGACAGCATTCGATGTCCATTTTTCAACTATAAAAGAAATACAACCTGGCCACGCCCTTATTGTCAAGCGGAATGGAACCGTAAGCGAACTGCCATTCACGGAACCTGCCGAACGCAAGTCTTGCTCCTTTGAGCGCATCTACTTTAGTCGTGGAAATGACCGGGACATTTACACCGAGCGCAAAAAATTGGGTGACCAATTGACCGACACTGTACTTGAAGCCGTGGATTATGATTTAGAGCGTACCGTTTTTTCTTTTGTTCCTAACACTGCTGAGAGTGCTTTCTTCGGAATGGTGAAAGGAATCGAAAAGCGTTTGAATGACATCAAAGCGAAGAGAATCAAAGAACTTGGTGAAAACCCCTCAACCGAGGCGCTTCAGAAAATTCTCGCTCTCACCCCAAGGGTGGAAAAGCTGGTCCACAAAGACGCTAAGCTTCGCACTTTCATTGCCGATGACGCCTCTCGTGGGGAAATGGTCACACACGGCTATGATGTCACCTACGGTCTCGTGAGTAATGAGGAGGATACACTCGTTCTTTTAGATGATAGTATTGTACGGGGTACCACATTGAAGGAAAGTATCATCCGCATTGCCGCTCGGCTGCGACCCAAGAAAATAATCATCGTGAGCAGTGCCCCACAAATCCGCTACCCAGATTGTTACGGCATCGACATGTCAAAAATGAAAGACTTTGTGGCCTTTCGTGCTCTCGTGGAGTTACTCAAGGAAAATACCAAATCTCACCTCCTCGACGAAACTTACCAGCGCTGCAAGGCACAGCTTCTTTTACCAAAGGAAGAAATGAAAAACGAAGTGCAGTCGCTTTACGCTCATTTCACCGATGAACAAATCAGCCAAAAAATCGCTGAAATCGTGACCCCTGTTGGCATTACACCTAAAGTGGAAGTTATTTATCAAACTATCGAGGGCTTGCACAATGCCTGCCCGAACCACCTCGGCGATTGGTATTTCTCCGGTAATTTTCCTACTCCCGGAGGCAACAAAGTTGTGAACAAGGCTTTTATCAATTACATGGAGGGAAGAGATGAGAGAGCGTATTGATGAGCAGTTTTTAGGCTCTCAGGCTCTCAGAAATCAATTTTTGCCATTTGGACTGTAGCTCCAGTTGAAAATTGAACAGGTAGCTATTGCCTGAATTGTAAAACTCCAAAGTAACAGGGGTCGCTTGGCTATCCTTGCCAATCAACTCCAATCCAAGTCGGTCTAGCACTTGCGAACTTTCTTTGCCAGCCTTCACCATCCTGCTTACGTTGAATTTTTTGCACTGAGCAATTTCGTCCAAGTCAACTACCAGCCCCTCTTCCGATTCTTTTACCCAAAGTATTTTCTGGGCATTTTTATCCAAACAAATCATAATGTCGTCCCAAGTATCACGTTCCGAAATATTGAGCCGATACTGGTTTTTGAGTTGGTTGACCTTGTCGTTCAAGACTTTTTTCTTTTTGTTGCCCGAACGAACAAGCATGATGATAGGTACGGTGACGATGACCAAAAAAATGAGCACCGAGATAATATGAGATAATTCCATGTTTTTAATATCAATTTTGGTTGCTGCATGAGCACGACTGTTCGGCATTCCTCACAGACAGAATGCCTTGGATACATTGCTACACAGCGGGAAAAATTAGGCTTACGCCCAGTTGAGATGGGAAAGGTGAAGGCACAGCTTGCCCTGAATGAACCCCACGGCCTTGGGTTCGGTAGGTTTCACCAAAACTGGTGGAAGGGATAGATGACATCGGTGCTTGGGAAACCGATGAGCAGGTATTTGGAAAGGAGATAATAATCTGCGCCTGAAGCCAGACTGGCATTCAACGAAAAGTTCTTAACGGGCGCAAAACCGACGGGGTACTTGAAGTTCGGAACACCATTGCCTTGACCTGCGCCAGCACTATAACGCTGCTCCGTCAGGCAATAGATGGGCAGGGCATCATCGGCTGCTCTTAGTTGGCTTTGCTCATGGTGAACCGTGAGCGGCGCATCCCGAACACTCCTGCTCATATAAGCGCTGATATTGGCAAAGGCCAACAACAAAATGCTCAAATGAGCTGCTATTTCACGGCTGAATTTCACGGGTGCAAATTGGGAAGAAAAACATCCCCCAGCTCAGCTATTTTCTTCGCAAACTAATACTGCACGCACACATTTTTCGCTTCGGTAAAAAAACGCAACGCCTCCGTGCCGCCTTCCCGGCCAACACCAGAATTTTTCACCCCGCCGAAAGGCGTTCGCAAGTCTCGCAACATCCAACAATTTACCCAAACAATACCCGATTGAATGCGCTCGGCCATGCGGGTAGCTCGGCTAATGTCCTGTGTCCAGAGGGTGCAGGCGAGGCCATACTCGGTGCCATTGGCGAGGGAAAGCGCCTCCTCCTCCGTATCGAAGGGCTGGAGCGTGACCACTGGGCCGAAAATTTCTTCTTGGTTGGTGCGGCAGGTATTTGATAGTCCTTCAATGATGGCAGGGGTGAGATAGTAACCGTTGGCAAGCTCAGCGGATGGTTGGATGATTTCGCCGCCACATAGGATGGTGCCGCCTTCCTGCTTCGCAATATCGAGGTAGCCCATCACCTTGGCACGGTGCTGCTCACTGACGAGGGCGCCGAGGTCATTGTCGGAGTCGCTAGGATTGCCGGTTTTGAGGACCTTGGCCCGTCGTACCAACTCGTCCCGGAACTTCTCGTAGATTTTTCTTTCGATGTAAATCCTTGAACCACAGAGACATATCTGGCCGTTGTTGGCAAAACTGGAGCGAACAGTGGTGCTAACGGCTTCCTCGAAATCGCAGTCGGCGAAGATGACGTTCGGGTTCTTCCCGCCCAACTCCAGCGACAGTTTTTTGAACATCGGCGCTGCCGTGCGGGCGAGGATGCGACCAGTAGCAGTGCCCCCCGTGAAACTGATGGCTTTCGTTTTTGGGTGTTCTACAATGGCCTGACCAGCCTTGGGGCCGAGGCCATGGACGATGTTCAGCACCCCAGCAGGCAACCCTGCTTCAATGCAGATTTGCGACAGCAAGAAAGCCGTCATGGGTGTCAGTTCGGAAGGCTTGGCGACCACACAATTGCCAGTGGCAAGGGCTGGCGCTATTTTCCAAGTAAAAAGGTAAAGTGGCAAATTCCACGGCGAAATGCATCCGACTACGCCGATAGGCTGGCGCAAGGTGTAGTTCACTGCCTGCCCCTCCATCTGGTGCGATTCGTTGGCAAAGTGCAGGATGGCCGTTGCGAAGAAACGGATATTGGCCTGTGCCCGTGGGATGTCCACGGTTCGGGCGGTGGTGATGGCCTTGCCGCTGTCCCGGCTTTCGGCTTGCGCAAACATTTCCAATCGCTCCTCGATGAGGTCGGCGATGCGGTGCAAGATGCGATAGCGCTCGTTCACCCCACAGCTCGACCAAGCAGGGAAGGCCGCCTCAGCGGCAGATACGGCAGCCTGCACGTCAGCAGCATCGGAGTCAGGTATTTGGGAGTAGACACATCCCGTGGCAGGTTCATAATTATCGAGACACCCGCCGCCGATGGCAGGGACGAGTTGGCCATTGATGTAGTTGTGGATGTTGGTCAAGGCGAAGAATTTCTTAGTTTCTTAATATCCTAATTTCAAAATTACCCAATCCATCCCTTACCCGCCAAATACTCCGCAATCTGTACCGCATTGGTAGCAGCACCCTTGCGTAGGTTATCAGCCACAATCCAAAGATTCAGGCCGTTCTCGATACTCTCGTCCCGGCGGATACGACCTACGAAGACCTCGTCCTTGTGACGGGCGAATAGCGGCATCGGGTATTGGAATTTATCGACGTCATCCACGACGATGATGCCGGGAGCGGTATCAAGTAGGTGACGTACTTCTGACAGCTCGTATGGCTTCGCAAACTCTAGGTTCACGCTCTCGGAGTGGCCGCCGAGCACAGGTACCCGGACCGTAGTAGCCGTCACAGCGATGCTGTCGTCACCCATAATTTTCTTGGTTTCGTTCACCATTTTCATCTCCTCCTTGGTGTAGCCGTTTTCAGTGAAAACGTCAATATGCGGCAGCACATTCTCGAAGATGGGGTGCTTGTAGGCCATTTCCTCTGGTTCCGGGGTGAAGCCTTTTTGCTCCAATTGGTATTGCTTCACGGCTTTGACACCCGTACCTGTAATACTTTGGTAGGTGGAAACGACGACCCTTTTTATCCCCAAAGCCTTGTGCAGTGGCTCAAGCGCTACTACCATCTGTATAGTGGAGCAGTTGGGGTTGGCGATGATTTTATCTTCAGGCGTAAGTACGTGGGCGTTGACCTCTGGCACGACTAATTTCTTGTCAGTATCCATGCGCCAAGCTGACGAGTTGTCGATAACTGTCGTACCGACCTCTGCGAACTTCGGTGCCCACTCCTTGGAGGTGCTGCCTCCCGCGGAAAAAATGGCCACGTCAGGCCGGGCAGCAATGGCCGCTTCCATGCTCACAATAGCGTATTCCTTGCCATTGAACGTAATGGGCTTGCCCACAGAGCGCTCTGAGGCCACTGGCAAAAACTCCGTGACCAGAAACTTGCGCTCCTGCAATACTTCCAACATGACCGTGCCCACCAAACCTGTGGCACCTACAACTGCAACTTTCATTTCGAATCAATTTTTTGAAGTGTTCTCTCGGAAATTGGGAATTTTTGTTTTTCCGCATGACACTTGGGATGAAAAAGGTACGCAAAGATAAGGGCTTGTAATTTTTATAAGTCAAAAAAACAAGGGTTGCCCTTTCAGAAGTAGAACCAACCGTTACGGAGCGAAAAAACACCTTCTTACGTTACCATCAAGGAATCTTATCCACCTAAGCTCCCTTTGTATGTGAATACTTGGTTAGCCTAAAAGGCCAAAATCAAATTAAACGACTTTCAAAAAAGCCAAATCCCGCTATCTTGCGGCGCTATTTCAAATAATAAATTCTGTACGAATGACCCGATTGTTTACATTCTTTGCCCTATTGGTATTTTCAAGTTTAGCCACTGCACAAGATTTCAGTTTTGGCTTCAAAACAGGGCTTAATTTCAGCAATATCAAGGGTGACTTGGAAGAAGGTGAGTCGCTTGATCGTAACATTGGCTTCCAATTCGGAGCAACTTTCGCTTGGAAGGCAACCGATCTGATGGGTGTGCGAAGCGAACTAATGTACAGCCAAAAAGGGACAAAACGCAGCTACAAAGGCACTTCCTACTATAATTTTTATACCCCGAACAACGATATCATCCGTACCACCGGCATCCGAAATGAAGACCTGAACGTAAGCAACTCCTATTTAGAACTGCCTATTACTGTTTATTTCAAACCACATAGCCGCATCGAGATTTATGGAGGAGCAAGTGTAAGCGTACTGGTCAATTCCTCTGCCTTTGGCAATATCAAATTCAGCGAAATCCGCGACGCATCCAATATTCCAACCTCCCCCAATTCCATCGACCACGAACTCGATTTCAACTACCTCTCCGACAAGCCAATGGAGGCAACCTATGCCAACCCAGCTAAAACTGTCAGCATTCAAGGCGACAATGCACCGTATCCGCAGACTGCCGGAGCCTATTTTGAGTTTGTGGAAGATAGGGGCAAGCTGTACAAAGCTTTTGACTTTGGCGTAATTGGTGGCATTTCCATTTATTTGAGCAAAAGCCTTTATGTTTCTGGACGTATCAACTACGGTCTAAGGGACATCACCAGAACTAAGGCGGACGTTTCCCTTTCCAGCTTGGACAACAACAATTTTATCTCCCGCAACGACGACGACCGCAATATTTCATTCCAAACTTCAATTGGGTTTTCGTTTTAGTATTTTTTCTTGCCATTATTTTATTGAAACGGGCATGGCTCCATGCCCTTGGCCATGTTTTTGCCAGCTAATCTACAAAGCCGCTGATTTTCTCGGCCTTGTTTTGTCTCCACTTTACCTTTATCCGTTGGGCCTAAACCCATTTCATCACCTATTTAAGACACACAATTGATTTAGCATAAATGAAAAAGATTTTCTCTACCCTCGCTGTAGCATTGATAGCTACCTGCATTTTTGCCCAAACAAAACAGAATCCATGGCTCGATACGCCTGAGAGCAGCTTTGCCAAAAAAAGTGGGGTTCGGCATATCGTACCTACCAAATACAGAACCCTCAGCCTCAATCTTGATTTGCTGAAGGCGAACCTGAACGATGCTCCCATGCGTTTTTCGCCGCAGGCAGAAAACTCGACCGTAAAATTGGCTATCCCTTTGCCGGACGGTACGATGGAAACATTTCAAATGGTGGATGCTCCAATCATGCATCCCGACTTAGCAGCACGCTACCCTTACATCCGCTCCTTTGCTGGTTGGAGCAGTACCGATGGCACAGCCTACCTGCGCTGTGGCTACACACAAAAGGGCTTCCACGGCATGGTACTTTCCGCAAAACATAGTACCGTGTATATTGATGCATTTGCCGAAGGAGATGACCTGCATTACATCAGCTATTTCAAAAAAGACTTCCCCAATCCGCACACAGATTTCGAGTGCATGGTAGATGCACCACCAAGCATGGGAGCCGTTATTGTAGACCCGCAATCGGTAGCTGTAGGCGATTGCCAGCACCGAAACTATGCCCTTGCCTTGGCTTGTACGGGAGAGTATGCCACTTTCCACGGCGGCACTAAACCCCTCGTGTTAGCCGAATTCAACGTGGCCATGACCCGAGTAAATGGCATTTACGAAAAAGACCTAGCCGTGACGATGACCATGGTCGCTAATACCGACTTGTTGATTTATCTCAACGCTGGCACCGACCCCTACACGAACAACAGTGGTTCGACAATGCTCAACGAAAACCAGAATACCTGCAACGCCGTCATTGGAAACGCCAATTACGACATCGGCCACGTTTTTAGCACGGGCGGCGGTGGGATTGCACAGCTCAATGCTGTTTGCAATAATACTGGCAAGGCACGGGGTGTAACTGGTTTATCCAGTCCAGTGGGCGATGGATTTTATGTGGATTATGTTTGTCATGAAATGGGTCACCAGTTCGGCGGCAACCACACCCAGAATAACAATTGCAACAGGAACTCCTCCACAGCAATGGAAACTGGAAGTGGCAGTACCATCATGGGTTACGCTGGGGTATGCGCACCGGATGTGCAACCCCACAGCGACGATTATTTCCATGCTGTCAGCCTCGGGGAAATCACGAACCACCTGCTCGGAGCTGGCAATTCCTGCGCGACCACAACTGCCTCAGGCAACAGCGCACCCAATGTAACTGTGACACAGGGCTCTTACACTATCCCTGTTTCCACCCCTTTTGTACTAGCAGCGCAAGCCACTGATGGCAACCCAACTGATGTGCTGACCTATTGTTGGGAGCAAATGAACAACCAAGTGGGCACGCAGCCGCCGCTTTCCACCAATACCGTTGGCCCAGTATTCCGCTCTTTTGACCCCACTACCTCACCCAAACGTTATTTCCCCAACCTAGCTGCCATAATCGCCGGCACCACGCCGACCTGGGAAGTGCTGCCAAGCGTTGCCCGTTCAATGGCCTTCCGTTGCACAGTGCGGGACAACCACCCTGGCGCAGGCTGTACCGATGAAGCGGATGTGACGGTCAATGTCAATGCTTCCGCAGGGCCGTTCGTCGTTACCAACCCGAATACCTCGGCCATCGTTTGGACGGGCGGCACTATGGCCACAGTTGCTTGGAACGTGGCAAATACGACAGCCCCACCTGTTGCTGCCAGCCAAGTGGAAATACTTTTGTCCGCCGATGGCGGCAATACCTATCCTTATACCCTGCTCGCTTCCACGGGTAACGATGGGACAGAAACCGTACTCGTGCCGCTCATCGCCACCACTCAAGCTAGGGTAATGGTGAAAGCGGTAGGCAATATTTTCTTCGATATTTCGAACCAGAATTTTAAAATTGAACTACCGGTGGTGCCAAGTTTCACTCTCATCACCAACAATAATTCCATCCCAGCCTGCCAGAGCGGTACAGCAGAATTCAATTTTGAAATGCTCCAGCTCGCAGGCTTCAACACCAATGTAAACTTTACGGCGACGGGTATTCCTGCTGGCGCAACGGCAATATTTACCCCAAATGATGTGCCACCGCCAGCCTCAACAGATTTGGTCATCAGCAATTTAGCAGGAGTAGCTCCAGGCGACTACTCTATCACCGTGACGGCCACTGGTGGCTCGGTGACACAGACCTCTAACATCACGCTGACAGTACTTGACCAAGTTACTACTGGCACTACCCTTAACGCTCCAAGCGATGGCGCAGAGGTCACAGAATTCCAGCCGACTTTGACCTGGGCATCAGTCGCCAATGCTTCAGCGTACATAGTGGAAGTGTCAGAATCCCCAAGTTTCAACTCAATTTTGACAGCTGCGACCATTGCTGACACTACTTGGCAGATTGATGTGCCTTGTAATTCACTAGGGGTTTACTACTGGCGAGTACGAGCGCAGAACCCTTGCAGTCAAAGTGATTTTTCCCAAATGTTCTCGTTTCACTTGGGCGGCATTGGTTGTCAAACCTTCAATGCAACGGGGCTGCCATTAAACATACCGCTTGTGGCCACTACAGTGATACAGACCTTGAATATACCGGACAATCTATCTATCAACTCCCTCCAATCCAATTTCAATATTTCGCATACCTACGTCGGGGACCTTAGTGCCGAGCTGGTTTCCCCGCAGGGTACCTCGGTTCAAATCTTCGACCGGCCTGGGGTGCCGGCCTCCACTTTTGGCTGTGCGGGCGATAATATTGTGGCAAATTTTGCCGACTCGTTTACCAACACAGCAATGGATTTTGAAAATACCTGCCTTGGCACAACACCCGCCATCAGCGGAGATTTCCAGCCTATCGATCCGTTTCAGGTATTCAACGGTGAAAGCTCGCAAGGTACCTGGACGCTCAATATCACGGACAGTTATGACGATGATGGAGGTGCATTGAACAACTGGTCACTTGAAATCTGTGGCCTCGTGGCGTCCCCAGTGGCAGTTTTATTGGAAAATAATGCACTCGATGTGCCGCAGGGCCAAAACGCTGTGGTTTCTCAAACCTATCTGCAAGGCCAAGGGAGTCCGAACAGCCAAGTGGTCTATACCCTTCTTTCCGTACCAACCAATGGTTACTTAGTAATCGGGTTGGATGTCCCTGTTGTTGGCAGCACGTTTACCCAAGCCGATATTGACGCTGGCCTGCTCTCCTACCAACACGATGGGAGCATGACCACCACTGACGAGTTTGTTTTCGACATGGTTGACAATGCAGGAAGCTGGCTCCATGCACAGGTTTTTAACATCAATATTATCTTAAACAACCTTGCAGCTACTGCTTCAATAACTCAGGACATCAGTTGCGCAGGCACAAACGATGCACAAATCACGGTGACGGCAACGGGAGGCAACGCTCCTTTGCAGTACAGCCTGAACGGTGGAAACTATCAAAGCAGCAATATTTTCAGCAACCTCGCACCCGGCAGCTACTCCATCGAAGTAAAGGATAACACTGGGTTCATTATTTCCTCTAACAACCTGACCATCTCAGCACCATCTGTCCTTTCTGCTACTACCAGCGTCAACAACGACCAAATCACGGTAACGGCAACGGGAGGCACGGGCGGTTTGCAGTATAGCATTGGCGGGCCATTTCAAGGTAGCAGCATTTTCAATGGTATTGCCAACGGCACATACAGCGTCACCGTGATGGATGCAAATGGTTGCACCGCTACTACAACTGCAGTCGTTGCAGTGAACACACTTATCGTGTCCGCCAGCGTGACCACGCCCATCAGTTGTTTTGGGGATAATAATGCCACCCTCACTGTGACGGCCAACGGCGGAAGCGCCCCATTTGAATACAGCTTAAATGGAGGTGCATACCAGGGCAGCAATGTTTTCAGCAACCTCGCACCCGGCAGCTACACTGTGACCGTGAAAGATGCCGATGGTTTTACCCAAACGACGGCAAGTGTCACTATCAGTAATCCAGCACAAGTGACAGCCTCAGCATCTGTAAACTCCGATACCCTCACGGTGACAGGTGGTGGTGGCACTGGCAACTTGACCTACAGCATCGGCGGTACTTTCCAAGGCAGTAATGTATTCAATGGCTTGGACAACGATACCTACACCATCACCGTGGTGGATGCCAATGGCTGCACTGCAACCACGACCGCAACCGTTTTCGTCAACAGCGTGGTTGTGTCGGGATCTGTAACAGTTGGAGTGAGTTGTTTTGGGGAAAATGATGGAGAAATTACCGCCACGGCCAGCGGGGGCATGGCTCCATACACTTTTAGCCTAAATGGTGGCGCATTCCAGAACAACAATGTTTTCAGCAACCTTGCCTCAGGGAGCTACACTGTCACCACAATGGACGCCGACGGTTTGACCCAAACCAGTTCGGCCATCACCATTGCGGCACCGCCGCAAATAACTGGCTCTGCCACTGCTACGGGATACACCGTAACGGTAATAGCCAGCGGGGGCACTGGCAGTTTGCAGTACAGCCTTGATGGTGGAACATTTCAGCCCGGCAACACTTTCACACCTGTTGTCAATGGCAGCCACAGTATCGTAGTGCGGGACGCAAATGGTTGCGAGACGAGCCTCAGTGTGACAGTGTCGGTAGCGGTGCTGACTGTCTCTGGAAATATTTCACAAGCGATAAGCTGCGCAGGTGGTTCGGACGGTCAAATAACGGCAATGGGTACAGGTGGCGTTCCAGCCTACCAGTACAGCTTGAATGGAGGTACATTTCAGCCCGGCAGCACTTTCACTAATCTTGCCGCAGGCAACTATACCCTGACAATAAAGGACAGTGGTGGCTTCACTGTTTCCTCCACTCAAATCTCGCTGACGGCTCCGTCCCCAATTGTTGTGACACCCAACGCTGTCCTACAAACTGTGACTGTAGTAGCCACTGGTGGCACTGCGCCTTACCAATTCCAGTTGGACAACGGGACCTTGCAATCTTCCAATGTTTTCACGGGTGTAGCGAACGGTTCGCACACGATCACGGTCGTGGATGCACATGGTTGCTCCCAAACCGGCACTGTGATTGTCGGTGCCATGCCGCCCAATGTTTTTGTTTCACTGTCCCACCCGATCAGCTGTCACGGTGATACGGATGGTACTATCTCGGTGAATGCCAGTGGCGGTGTTGCACCCTACACCTACAGCCTGAACGGCGGCATGTTCCAGAGCAGCAACACGTTCACCAACCTTGCTGCAGGTAGCTACACCATTACGGTAAAAGGGGCTGACGGTGGCATAACTACCGCTCCTAGTATTGTTGTCAACGACCCGCCAGCACTCAACGTGACAGCCACTGCCTTCGGGTTGGCCATCACAGCCATTGGTACAGGTGGGTCACCCAATTATCAGTACAGCCTCAATGGGGTGAATTTCCAAACTAGCAACATCCTGACAGCAAACAGCAATGGTACTTACACCGTCACCATTCGAGATGACCACGGCTGTACGGCCACGACGACAGTTGTCGTGAATGCTGTGATAGGAGTTAGCCCAGTCGTTACAGAAATTAGCTGCGCAGGTGAATCGGACGGCATCATCAACATCACGGGTGTGACAGGTGGCACTGCTCCATACACCTACTCCTTAAACGGCGGCACTTTTTCTTCGCAAACGACTTACACGGGACTTGCACCCGGCAGTTACATTATCCGGGTGAAGGATGCCACGGGCTACGAGTTGGTGGGGCCGACCGTCGTGCTGGATGCACCAACTGCGGTGCAGGCTAACTTCCAGTTGGTGCTGAACAACTTGACCATTATTGCGAGTGGCGGCACAGGCCAGCTGATGTATTCAATCGACAACGGACTGAATTTCCAGACCAATAACGTCTTTAACAATCTCCCGCTCGGTACTTACCAAGTGGTTGTGGTGGATGAGAACGGCTGTACCTTTGGTGGTCAAGTCATTGTGGACATGAGTGCCACGAACGAGCAAAATGGCGACCTTCAGTTTGAGGTCTTGCCTAACCCAAGCAATGGGCTTTTCACCTTAAAAATGGACTTGCCGAGCATCGTCAAGCTGGAATTGTCAGTACACGACGTGGTTGGCAGGCAGGTTTTTGCTTCGCAAATTGGTGCCGTGGGTGCTGTGCAGCAATCGCTCGATTTGCGGGGATTGGCCAGCGGGACTTACGTGCTCCGAATCAGCAGTGGTTCAGCTTGGGGAGTGAAAAAGCTGGTAATTTTAGGTCAGTAAATTAGGAACAATGGCAGGGTTTTGAACCCTGCCATTGTTAAATCTTACCAAACATTTTCCATATCCTTTCCTTCGTAAACATGGTTCCTATCCGTCCAGTAGGAGCCGGATTTCTTCCGCAACTGCAGGCTGTCCTTTTTCCCAAACACTCTCGACAGCAGCGCCACCGGAAACAGGAACACAAAGAAAACCAGTGATAGCATCACCCTCGACATCACCCAGCCCATGCCTTCCGAAAGCTTGTACCACCCCCAGTCCACCCACTTCGCCAATGAAGGGATGAAAGCTCCCACCACACCCATTGCGATAGCAGCCAAAACCAACTCCTGCACTGGATGCAGCAAATAAATGACCAGCAGGCCCGTGGCAATAACGAGGCAAGTTTCGGTGGGCCTTCCCGGTTTTACAGTATTATTCATCTCTAGGATTAAAGGACTGAATGATGGAATAGCAGCAACAGGATTGCTCCTTCAGTTATCAAAAAAGTGTGTAAATAAATGGTGCCACAGCGCTTCCGCCACCAAAAATCAGCAGCACACCCAGCAACAGCAATACAATGATGACGGGAACGAGCCAAAATTTTTTACGCTCCCGCATGAAGTTCCATAAGTCTTTTAAAAAATCCATTTTTTTATGGTTGATAAGGGCCGATAAAGATTTATGAGGTTGATAAAGGTCAAAGCCACCCCTTATCAACTTTATAAACTTCATCAACCAAATAATTTCAATCCAACACAAACTCCTCCTGCCAATTGTCCGTCTTCGTCCATTCGGGTTGGTCGGTCTTGGCAAAGAGGTAATCACCCACCACGAGGTAGTCCATTTCCGTGCGCATGAAGCAGCGGTAAGCATCGTCAGGCGTACAAACGATTGGTTCGCCCCGAACATTGAAGCTCGTGTTGACGATGACCGGGCAGCCAGTCAGTGTCTTGAATTTTTCAATCAATTGATAGTAGCGTGGGTTCGTCTCCCGGTGCACTGTCTGCACCCTAGCCGAAAAGTCCACATGCGTAATCGCTTGTAAGTCTGAACGTTTCACGTAGAGGCGTTCCATCATCGGGAGATCGAGATAGTTGGCAGGCACTTGGGCTTTTTTGCCTTCGGCAATATCTGCTACCAGCAGCATATTCGGCGAAGGCGAATTGAGGTCAAAATACTGCCCCACCTCTTCGGCCAACACCGACGGCGCAAATGGCCGGAAGCTCTCCCGGTACTTGATTTTCAGGTTCAGCTTTCGCTGCATCTCTTCGTTGCGGGCATCACCGATGATGCTGCGGGCACCCAGCGCCCTTGGCCCAAACTCCATGCGGCCTTGCACCCAGCCAATGACGTTGCCCTCAGCAACGAGTGCTGCCACACGCTCGGCCATTTTTTCAAAACTATCAAATTTCGAGAAAACTGCCTTGTACTTTCGGGCAGCCTGCTCCACCTCCAGCCAAGAGAACTCCGGGCCGAGGTAGGTACCTTTCATGCCATCCATTTCCCCTTCAGGCAAAATTCTTTCTTGCTTAAAAAACAAGTGATGCGCCGCCAAAGCAGCACCCAGTGCCCCGCCAGCATCGCCAGCGGCAGGCTGGATGAAGATTTTTTCGAAGATATCGCTTCGCAACAATTTGCCATTGGCTACACAGTTGAGTGCTACGCCACCAGCCATGCAGAGGTTTTTTGCTCCCGTGAGTCGCTTGGCCTCCTTCGCCATCAAAATCACGACCTCCTCCGTCACCTGTTGAATGGCCAAGGCGAGATCGCAGTGATGCTGTTCCATAGGCTGCTCGGCACTCCGCCGTTGGAAGCCGAAAAGTTTCGCCCAAGCATTGTCGTTTACCATTCGCAGGCCCGTCGCGTAGTTGAAAAACTGTTGGTTGAGCCAAATGGAACCATCGGGTTTTATATCCACTAACTCCGTTTCGATAGTCTTTTTGTACTGTGCAACCTCGGGTGCATTCGGCCTGCCGTACGGCGCCAGCCCCATCAATTTGTACTCGCCTGAGTTCACCCTAAAGCCGAGAAAGTAGGTAAAAGCCGAGTATAACAAGCCGAGCGAGTGTGGGAAATGCAGCTCTTTCAATATTTGCATGCTGTACCCCTTGCCGTGGCAGATGCTGGCAGTTGCCCACTCGCCCACGCCATCCAACGTGAGAATGGCTGCTTCTTCGAAGCCGCTTGGGTAAAACGCACTGGCCGCATGGCTGAGGTGGTGCTCTGGGAAAAGGAGCTTCAGTTTGCGTTTGTCGTAGTCGCCGACCTTGGCCAGCTCTTCGTGGATGATTTTTTTCAAGAACATCTTCTCCTTGATCCACACTGGGATGGATTTGATGAAAGAAGCAATGCCCTTGGGTGCAAAGCCGTAGTATGTGTCGAGTAGTCGTTCAAATTTGAGCAATGGCTTGTCGTAAAAAACGACAACATCCAGTTCATCAATCGAAAACCCAGCATAGTCTAAGCAGAAACGGGCGGCGTTGGTGGGAAAGTCGGGGTCATGTTTTATTCGGGTAAAACGCTCCTCTTGCGCAGCAGCTATTACTTTGCCGTCATTGATGATAGCGGCAGCCGAATCGTGGTAAAAAGCGGATATTCCTAAAATCTTCATGCCTAGTTCTGGGTTTCAAGTTTTGGGTTTTGGGTTTCGGACGGGTTCGAAACTTGAGACTTCAAACTCAAAACATCCTTCAAATGCGGCAGCAATCCTACCGCAATCACTGCCTGCCCCGGTTCGCTCCAGTGGCAGTTATCAATAGCCTTTAAGGGGAGTTTCTGTTCGAACATGGTTTTCTCCAAAAGCTGGGCAGGGTCTTCATAAAAGGCCGCTCCGTTAGCTTCGAAAATACGTTTCATTTCGCCCATCTGAGGCTCGTAGGTATCAGCAGAAAAGGCCACCAATTTGGTGTTTTTGGGTAGTCGCTTACGAATCATCGCCACGATTTTTTCCGTGCGCTTCACAGCCTCGTCGTAGGGCTTGTACTTGCGATTTTCCGTGGCGATGTAGTATTCGCCTACCCGCTTTTCCTCTTTCGTTGCATTTCTGCGTACGCCTTCCAGGCGCTCGTCCACCCAGCGGAAAAACCAAATCGGTTCTTTTAACCGTTGCCAAAATGAGAGTGGCCTTCGGTAAAAAATACTGCCGTCCCGGTCGAGGTAGGGCCGTCGCAGGCCGACTTTGTAGCCGCAGGCAATTTCGAGTTGGGCATAGTTGTCGATGAAATCATTGCTACAGGTTTCCCAAACAACGAGGTCAGGTTTGATTTTGTCCACCCATCTATCCAAAATCATGTACTCTTGCAAGGTGCTGTATCCCGCATGGCCATAAGCAAATGGCTCGAACCCGAGGCTATCGGCTAGAATATTGTAAAACGTTTGGTCGTTGCTCGCCTCAATACTGGCCGTGAAGCTGTCGCCAAGGAAAAGCACTTTAGGTTTTGTACTATTTATGTCACCAAACGCCTTGAAGCCGTTCTCGTCGTAGTGGATGCTGATTTGGTAGGGCTGCTTGTCCACATCCTTCATTTCACCTGTATAACTGTAGTTGGGCTTCATTTTCCAGCCTAGATAATCGTCCTTTTCAGCAGTGTCGTAGGGCGGATTCAGAGGGCCTTTTTTATACTCATTTTTATAGTGACTTACCCGCACCAGTACCTCCCCAACGATGGTGACAACGAGCAGCAGTAACATCAGAATGGTGATGCTGTAAAGAAGCTGACGGCCAAAACTTAGTGGCTGTTTGGACATAGTGGTTGCAGTTAAATTGGTTGGTTTAGGGCAAAATTTTCCCTGCAAAACAACAAAGTCTGTTTGATTTCTACTTGTACATTTTTCAAAAGCGAAAAACCCGTTGCCTTCAGGCGATCAATCGGAACAGCAAAGGTAGGCCAATCTTTTTCCTGCACGTCATCATTTACGATGATTTCAGGCCGGAAACCCAGCACAGATTCCGCTATCTCGGCTACTAGTTCGGCCATTTCCCGTACGGTAAGCACCAGTTCGCCACCCAAATTGAACAGGCCAACCAAGTCATTTTCCAAAACATGTTCCACCCCTCGGCACACATCGGTAATGGTAACAAAATCTCTCAATTGCCTGCCTGATGAACGAAGATGGAGGCGTCCATCGGTTACCGCCATCCTGCACAAGTCATTGACTATCAACTCCCAACGCTTGATACTTGGCGACATTGGCGCACCAAAAGCATTTGTCAGGCGCAGCACCGCACCGTTCAGTAGTTTTTCTTTCGTGTAAAAAAGCACTTCGTTTTCAGCTGCTAATTTGGTGGCAGCATAGGGGTGAAGGGGCAGCGGCACAGCCATTTTCTCGTCCAAAACGCCTGTCAATGGAGCCCCATAAACGTGAACGGTGGAGAGAAAAACAAATTGACGGATTTTATTAATGGCTGCATTTTGGAGCAACTGACTGGTTAGCCTAAAGTTAACTTCGTTTGCCAAAGAAGGGTCTCTTGCACAGTTCACAGCATCCAAACCCGCAGCGTGGACGATGGCATCTAACTGGATATCATTTAAGTTTTGTGGTAGACCACAAATTACTTTCCACGCTGGCATCTGCCGATTGAAATGATCCAGCAATCTTCCACCGAGATAGCCGGAAGCACCAGTGAGCAAAAGTGTTTTCAATTTAACTGATTGGAAATTTTGATAAATCAGCCGTTTCAACCTCCGCAGGGTCGTGTTCCAAATCTGCCATATTCAGCAGCAGGTTTAGCCCGGGCTTAATTCCTTGAAACGCAAACCAAATGCCGGGTGGCACGGTGAGCCGTTGGTAATTTTCATTAGAAAGCTCGACCATTTCCATACGGCCAAAACTAATGCTGCCGGGGCGGTCGTCGTGGAGATAAAAACGGATGCCACCCACTGGTACGACAAGGTTCAGCGTCATGCGGTGATGACGTTTCCAGCCTTTTGTTTCACCTTTTTTTACCGAAGAAAAATAAGCTTCGCCAAAGGCGACAAAGCCCTCGTCAGTGCTTCGCAGGGCGTGCATCACATTGCCTTTTTCACCGGGAATGATGCGGAGTGGGTGGAGGTTACAGCCGTTGATTTTCATCGAAAAGCCCATTCTACGCCACGTTCGGTGGCAGTTTTCAGGAAAAATTGAAGTTGGCGAAGTGTATAATCGGCCATGTCCTGCTTAGCTTTTTGGTAAAAATGATGGTACCATTTGCCTGTCAGGGCAGCAGCTTCCTCGAAGTGGAGAACGGGTTGCCAAGCAAGCAGGCCAGCCGCTTTTTCACAGTTTAACCGCAATAGTTCAGCCTCCTGAAAGGAGCGTATTTCGTCCACCTTAAATTTTGGGGCACCGTCATCAAAATGCCAATGCCCTGCCAGTGTAGTCAACAGGTCAAGTACAGTACAGTTCTGCGCAGCTTGCGGCCCGAAATTGAAAGCTTCCCCATTGAGCTCGGAGTGCTGTGCTAGCATTTGCCCAAGACGAAGGTAGCCGCTCAGCGGCTCCAATACGTGCTGCCAGGGGCGGGTTGCATTCGGCTTGCGCAAATGCACGGGCTTCCCCTCCGACCAAGCCCGGATGCAGTCCGGCACGATGCGGCCCTCGGCCCAGTCACCGCCACCAATGACGTTTCCTGCACGTGCGGTAGCGATGCGCACAGGGCTGTTTTTATCCGAAAAAAAACTACGCTGCCAGGCTTGCACCACAATCTCAGCGGCAGCCTTAGAGGCAGAGTATGGGTCGCCTCCACCGAGCGGGTCGACCTCAGCGTAACCCTCCGCTTGCTCCCGGTTATCGTAACATTTGTCGGAAGTGACCATGACCATGACGCAGGGCTGATCCAGTTCCCGCACGGCTTCGAGCAAGTGGGCGTGGCCCAGTAAGTTGGTGGTTAGGGTATCAAGTGGATTCTCCAGCGATTTTTTAACGATGGCCTGTGCAGCGAGGTGGAAGATGAAATCGGGGCGGACGGCAGCAACCGTTTTTTTCACAAAATCCAAGTCCCGCACGTCGCCTTCGTGGTGCTGTTTGATTCTGTCGGCGAGTCCGAGCACCTCGTAAAGCGAAGGCAGGGTGGGGATTCCATTAGCGAGGCCATGCACTTCGGCACCGAGTTCGAGCAGCCAAGTGATGAGCCAAGCGCCCTTGAAACCTGTGTGCCCAGTGACGAGTACCCGCTTGTTTTGGTAGGTATTCTCAAACATCAATTCCTGAGTTCTCGGGTCATGTCGCCCGCTTTGATTCGGCCTTCAATGGCACGAATCTTCCACTTTGTAAACTTCTGGTTAGACTCAAAACCATGGCCATAGATGATTTCGTCGGGTCGGCGCACGACGACGAATTTGGTGGTGTGAACTTTGTCGTTTTCTTCTTCCCAAGTCAGTTCCTCGGTTTCGAGGCGCTCGCCGGCACTACCCGTCCACACGACGCTGTCCTGTACGATGAAGCGGCTATCATTGTCGTAGCGTTCGGCATATTTGGCGGTCATGCGGCCGGTGACATTTTGGCCATCAGGTGAAAAAAATTCGACGGTCAGGCCATCGGGGAATTCTTGGTAGGGATTTTTTTTATCCAAATGTCGGATGAGTTTTGGGGAAACGATGCGGAGTTTTAGGATAGCTGAATCGCTGTAGAGCAGTTCAACGCCCGTTGCCGTTTCCACCTGTGTTTCATTGGTGGAAAAAAGGCGGTTGACCTCATTGATGTCGTTTTCACAGGCGGCAAAAACACAGGTCAGCAGCAGTATTGGCAACAGTTTTTTCATCCCCAAAAAACTAAGATTGACTGATTTTGATGGGCAAAATTGCCAAATATTAACGAGCAACGGAAACCTCAAATATCACGGTCCAGTTTTTTGTCAAACCAGACCAATTCTTGACTCTCCGGCTCCCCGTTGTAATTCACAGTGATTTCTTCGCCGGGCTGGATGGTTTTGATACAGTAAAAATCAATCGTATCATGCTCATAATCAAGCAGGTAGTGGGCATTGGGCTGATAGGAATGGTTGAAAAGCGAGCCGTTACCGAGTGCGATGGCACAACGCTGTTGGTCTTCTCCCCAAAGAAAATAGTAATCGTGCAGCTTGGTATCGTGGATTTTCGGCAAATCCTCTTCTGGCAGCACGATGGCCGGGCAAATTTCAATTAAATCACCTGCCTCCAAGATTTCTCCAGTGAAGACACCCCGGCCCCCGAGGTCACTGTCAGCAATGTATAGGAAGGGTACTCGTTGAGACACTTTGAAGGATTGGAGGATTGAAGTAGAGAAGGATTGAAGGACATCGACTCTATTCAATCCTTTTCTCCTTCAATCCTTATTTAGACCTAAGCCTAACCACCGGGCAAATCATCTCTTCAAGTGAAATACCGCCGTGCTGGAAAGTGTTTTTGTAATAATTGTTGTAGTGGTTGTAATTGTTGGGGTAAAGGAAAAACACGTCGCTTTTGGCAAAAATAAAGGTGGAACTGATGTTTGGCCGGGGAAGACCAGCCAGCTTGGGATCACGAAAATCAAGTACATCCTTTTTTTCGTATTGGAGGTTGCGGCCCACTTTGTACCGCAAGTTGGTGGTCGTGTCTTTATCACCGACAACCCGGCTGGGTGTATTCACCCGAATGGTGCCGTGGTCAGTGGTGACAATCATCTGCACATCCTTCTCTGCTGCACGTTGAAGTGCGGTCCAAAGCGGGGAGTTCAGGAACCAAGAGCGAGTGAGCGAACGGTAGGCTTTTTCATCACCTGCCAATTCTTTTAGCACCTCCATCTCGGTACGGGCATGGGAAAGCATGTCGATGAAATTATAGACAATGACCGTGAGGTCGCTGTGCAGGTAGTTCAGGATGTTGTCGTTCAGTTCCTTGGCGTGGGCCACGTTCGTCACTTTGATATAGTCAAACTTGATAGGCTTTCGAACGGTGCGCTTCAGTTGTGCTTCCAAGAAGTCGGCTTCGTGTAGGTTTTTGCCGCCCTCATCCGTATCATTTTTCCACATGGAAGGGTGCGCTTTTTCAATATCGGCAGGCATCAGCCCTGAAAAGATGGCATTTCGGCTATACTGCGTTGCCGTAGGCAAAATGCTATAAAAAAAATCTTCTTCCTCTACTCGAAACAATTCAGAAATAATGGGTTCGATGACTTTCCATTGGTCGAACCGTAAATTATCGAGCAGGAGCATAATAGTCGGGCGCTCTTCGGTCAAATGTGGGAAAACCTTCCTGCGCATCAGATTATGTGACATGGCGGGGGCATCAGTTGTCTCGTTTACCCATTTTTCATAGTTCTTGGCTACGTATCGGCAAAACTCGGAATTGGCTTCTTGCTTTTGCGTGGAGAGGATGTCACTCATTGCTACGGAGTCGGAATGATCCATCTTAATCTCCCAACCTATGAGTTTTTTGTAAACCTCGACCCACTCTTCGAACTTGGGCCCACTATTAATTTGCATGGATAACATGCGGAATTCCTGCTGATAGTCGGAAGTGGTTTTTTCCCGAACAAGACGCTTGTTGTCAATGATTTTTTTGAGCGTAAGCAAAATCTGGTTGGGGTTCACTGGCTTGATAAGAAAATCGGAAATCTGGGAACCGATTGCTTCTTCCATGATGTCCTCTGCTTCGTTTTTCGTGATCATCACCACCGGAAGCAGTGGATTGCCTTCCTTGATTTTTGTAAGTGTTTCAAGGCCAGTGAGGCCAGGCATACTTTCGTCCAAAAACACGACATCGAAGCTCTTGTTGTTTTCTACTTCGTCAATGGCATCATGACCATTGGTGACAGTCACGACGTCATAGCCCTTTTTCTCCAAAAACAATAACTGAGGCTTCAACAAATCAATCTCATCATCCGCCCAAAGAATCCTAATCTTATCCATAAATGTGTGGTTTACAAAGGTTTGAATATTTGTGTAAAAAAATTGAGTGACCAAAATTCCATGCACCCGTCAGAAAGCTGCTCTGTATTTCCCGACAAAACTACCATTTAGAAACTCCCTGACCAAAAGACATTTGCTTACCCATTACTTCCATTAAACCAACGCTCCTAAAACCCAGTTGGTGTTAATTTGCAAATAAGTGCAAAGACTACAAACACCGAAGCCCGGCGGCACTAAGCCTCCGGGCTTCTTTTTATGAAACGCAGCTATTTCAGCTTTTAGTACTTAACGCA
The DNA here is from genome assembly GCA_016124585.1 of Bacteroidota bacterium. Classification (GTDB taxonomy): domain Bacteria; phylum Bacteroidota; class Bacteroidia; order Chitinophagales; family Saprospiraceae; genus UBA6168. Next base: position 88,986 of record WGNL01000018.1, read on the forward strand.
GCCATACTTTCTTGGTGCCCATGAATCGACCGTCGGCAAAAACAGCCACGTAGTAAATTCCAGAAGGCATATCTGGCAACCTAAGCCCGTTCTCAGTAGCCAAGTTGATGTCTCTGGTCAGAACCAGCTTCCCTTGTGTATCCAATAAATTGATTTTCAATTCATTGTCCTCGTCAACGCCATTGAAACGCAGGTTGAGCAATTGGCTGCTGCTGTCAGGAAACACGTCAAAACTTAAAGGTTTCTCCACCGATTTTGTTGCGGTGAGGCCCGTGTAATTGTGTTCCATCCAGCCCATGCCGCCTGTTGGTAGTAGATTGCTGTTGAAATCAAAAAAAGTGGCGTGCTCCTGGTGCGAGCCTTGTCCCCACTGCGTCCAGCAAGGAGAACTCACCCAAGCGGATTCCCAATAAATTACCCCAGATGCCCCCTTGTTGATGACGGCCTGCGTCATGTCCACTAGCCATTTCCGCTGATTTTCAGGGCTGGCAGGGGAGTAGTTCGGGTGCGTTTCAGAGATAATGTTGCTGGCTGAGTCATTGCTCTGTGTCGTCCAGATATAACCCGTTTCGAAAATCATGACTTCCTTTCCAGCATAGGTTTGTTTTAGCTGCGCAACGATGTTGGCAGCGTCGGCAATGTCCGTCGGTTTGTGCCAGGCCCAGTAATAGCTGAGGCCAATCACGTCAAAATCATGGACGCCATTGCTCCAGAAACCCTGCATCAACCAGCCTCCATCGGCGGGGCCTGCGATGTGGAGGGCGACTTTGATGCTGGCACCCGTCTGCGTTTCCATGTCCCGAACGGCGTCAATCGCCCGATTGAAAAGGGCGGCATTTCGGGGCCAGTCGAGCACCCAGCCGCCAGCATCCTGCTGCGGGGAAAGGAGGATTCCCTTGTTGGTTTCGTTGCCAATCTGCACCATGTCGGGCGTGAGGCCGTCGGCATTGAGGTTGAGGAGCGTGCTTTTCACATAATTATATAGTGAGTCCTTAAGCAGCGGCAAATTGTCCACGACGCCTTCCCAAGCTGCGGGCACTCGTTGCTTGGAGGGGTCTGCCCAGTTGTCAGAGAGGTGGAAGTCGAGGAGCACCTTCATGCCAGCGGCTTTGGCTCGGAGGATTCCCTTGCGCACATCGGCGAGGTCGGAGTAGCGGTGGCCGTTGTTGAGGTTGTCGTACCACGAAGGGGTGTGCCAGAGACGGAGGCGCACGATGCCGCAGTTATGGTCGGCGTAAAGCTGGTAGGGGTCAACGGGGTTTCCGTTTTCCTTGTACACAACGCCGCAGTCCTCCATTTCATTGACGTAGGAAAGGTCGTTGCCGAAAAGGAAGTTTTGGGCTTCCATTTTTACCCAAAAAACACAGCACAAAAAGGCGAAAAAGGGCAGTTTGACTCGCATGTAAATTGTTTTTGACGTGGAAAGATAGGCATCATTTGCCGTAATGACCAAACTCATGGAACCCCATGATTTTACTCACCTCTGGGCGGCTTACCTCACTGCCATCTTTGCAGTGTAATAAAAATCACAGAGATATGAAAAAGCTAATCATCTTCTTCGCAATCATGGCCGCCGGACTTAGCCTCTTCGCACAGGATGAGTTCAAACTGTCAAAAAGCACAGTGAGCATGGCCGGTACTTCCACCCTTCACGACTGGACCGCCGATGTGACAAAAGTGAGCGGCAACGGCCAATTGACCTTCGCCAATAATGCCCTCACTGGCATCAAATCACTGAACATCACCATGTCCACCAATTCCATCAAAAGCTCCAAAGGCTCCACGATGGATAACAACATGTACAAGGAACTGAAAGCCAAAAACTTTCCAAACATGACCTACACCCTAACGAAGGTGACTTCCATCACCCAAAAAGCTGGGGTTTATTACTTGGAAACAGAAGGCAAACTGACAATTGCAGGCACTACGAACACTATCACAATGAGCGTGACCGGCAAGGTGAACGGCAACGAAGTCACCTTCAAAGGCACCAAGAAATTAAAAATGACCGACTACAAAGTGGAACCTCCCGTGATGTTCCTCGGCACACTGAAGACTGACAACAACGTGACCATTACGTTTGAAACGACCTTCGTCAATACGACTTCTGGTTTGACAAAAAAATAAAACGACTGGACGGCCCTATGGCATTCCACCGCAATAAAATACTTCTTCACATTCATAAACAACTCATCATGAAAAACTTACTGTCATTTCTCCACATTACTGGGCTGCTTGCCTTCATCATGGTGCCTTTCTTTTTGCAAGCCCAAAATGACGTGCAAAACTATCGCCCATACGACCAACGTGGCGCTAACATATTTGAAACACCAAAATCAGACATGGGTGCTTCTGGCGACTTCAAAGTTAGGGTAGGTGCCAATTTTGCGCAGCAGTTCCAAGCACTTGACCATAGCAACAAGGCTGACTACCTGGCCACCAGTGCTACTGACTCTACCAACGCCAACCAGTTGATTGACCTGTCTCCAGGCTTCAACCTTGCGTCTGCTAACTTGAACCTCGATGCCCAATTGGGAGAAGGTGTTCGGGTAAATGTCATCACTTACCTCTCTGCCCGTCACCACACGGAGGCATATGTAAAAGGTGGTTATATCCAGTTCGATAAGCTGCCATTTTTCAACAGTGAAGGTGTTGACAATCTAATGAACAACTTGACCATCAAGGTTGGTCACTACGAGGTCAACTATGGTGATGCCCACTATCGCAGGAGCGACAACGGTGCTGCACTTTACAATCCTTTCATCGAGAACTTGATTTTGGATGCCTTCAACACAGAAATCGGTGGTGAATTGATTTACCAAAAGAATGGCTTGGTGGCAGTGGGTGCAGTGACCAACGGTGAAATCAAAGGGGACGTTGTAAAACTCCCAGACTTGAAGCCTGAAGACGTTGACAACAGTTCAAAGAAAAGCCCAGCTTTCATTGGTAAATTGGGCTATGACAAACAGGTGAGCGATGACCTCCGGGTACGTGTAACAGGTTCTGCCTACTATACTGCCAGCTCTAAGTCCAACAACCTTTATGGTGGCGACCGGGCCGGTTCTAGGTACTACCTTGTCATGGAAAACACCAAGGCAACTACCGATGGCAACTTCTACTCTGGCAGGTTGCGCCCAAGTTACTCTGACGAAGTGCTTAGCTTCATGGGCAACGCCTTCCTGAAATATAAAGGTCTTGAGTTCTTCGGTACTTTCGAGAATGCTTCTGGTAGGAAATCCAACGAGTCAGACATGCGGACTGCAACACAATGGGCCACAGACTTGATCTACCGCTTTGGCAAAGAAGAAAACTTCTACTTGGCTGGTCGCTACAACAACGTGAAAGCTGAATTGCCAGCAGCAGGAAGTTTGTACGGCAAAGACAACCCAGTGACTATCAGCCGCTACGAAATCAGTGCTGGCTGGTACTTGAACAAAAACATCCTTGCTAAATTGGCCTACGTAAATGAGGACTACAAGGATTATCCAAGCAAGAGTATCTACTACGAAGGTAATTTCAACGGAGTCGTTTTTGAAGCAGTAGTTGGCTTCTAAGGCAACAGTTCTGACAACTTGATTTTCAAAAAAAAGCTCCAGTTGCCGCCGTGCGACTGGAGCTTTTTTCAAAAAGCACCACCTCACATCATAAATCAAGCAGCATGAAAACGCTGATTTCCTCGGTTTTTTTACTCCATATTTTTTTGTTTGGTCAAACTGGGTTCCTGAACGGTCAATCCAGCTTGGTTTTCACTGCCAACAAATTTGGCGTTCGAAAAACCTACCGCATTAGCAAGAAAAGCGTGTTGAAACTCAATGGCAAAACCAATGTGAACGGCTTCACCTGTGACTGTAACGAAACCTTCCAGCCACAGCAATTCGTAGTGGAAAATGAAGCGGACGGAGGGTTAAGCCTCAATTTCCAAATGGCCACGCTCAGCCTCAAAATCAAATCCTTGGACTGCGGTAACGCTCTGATGAACAAAGACTTGCAAAAAGCCCTTCATGCCTCCGAGCATCCCAGCATCACCATCGAACTAAAGAAAGTGGAACAGGACAAATGCAATAGGCTCACCGAATTGAAGGACTGGGTAAAGCTTAAAGCCCTCACCAAAATAACCCTCAACGGCGTCAGCCAAGAATACTGGTTGAGCATCACCGCCAAGAAATTTTCCCCCAACCAGTTCCGCTTCATCTGCACCAAAACGCTGAACATGAGCGACTTTGGCGTCACCCCGCCCGTAGCCATGATGGGAATGATAAAAGTACAGGATGCCATCACTATCAATTTGGATTTGGATGTGACGATAGAATGAAATGAGTTTGAGGTTTTTGGTTTCAGGTTTTGGGGTCAACTTTGCGGGAAAATTGACCCGCCACTATGCAGTCCATTATCCATCAATTCTTTGACTACCAACAGCTTATAAGTCTAGACGCCTTTGGCACGGGCCATATCAATGACACCTACCGCCTCGAAATCGTGGAAGCGGACAAGCCGCAAACATGGCTGCTCCAACGCCTCAACCACCACGTCTTCCGGCAACCGGAGGCGGTTATGCAGAACATCCATCTCGTTGCGCAGCACCTCACTTCCCTACCTTATGAATTGAAAATATTGGCTCCACGGCCCACTAGTTCCGGTCATTGGCTTCACCAAGATGATACTGGCAACTACTGGCGGGTTTTTCCTTTCTTTGAAAATACTAAGACTTATGAACGTGTGGAAACACCAACGCAAGCACATGAGGCAGCAAGGGCATTTGGTGCTTTCGCAAAAGCCCTTAACCGCTTGGATACTTCTCAACTTCAAGTCACTATCCCTCATTTTCACGATGGTGAAAAACGGCTGGCCGACTTTCACGCCGCCATTAAAAATGCCATCCCCGAACGTCTTACCGAGGCGCAGCAGGAAGTAGATATTATTTTGCACCACCAACTGATTTTCAAAAAGATAGCTGACCTGAACTTACCCAAACGTGCCATTCACCACGACACCAAAATCAATAACCTGCTTTTTGATGAAAAAACTGACAAGGCGGTTTGCGTCATCGATTTGGACACCGTGATGCCCGGTATTATCCTTTCTGACTTTGGTGACCTTGTGCGCACTGCCACCAATCTCGCCGATGAAGACGAAAGCGATTTATCCAAAATTCAATTCCGAAAAAAGATTTACGATGCGTTGGTGGAAGGGTTCCTTTCGGAAATGGGTGAACTGATTACACCCGAAGAAAATACTGTTTTGCCACTTGCGGGCCCGTGGCTTACGCTCATGCAGGCCATCCGTTTTATCGGCGATTTTCTGTTGGGGGATGTTTACTACAAAGTGAAATATCCGCAGCACAACCTCGTTCGTGGCAGGAACCAGTTGGCGTTATTTGAACAAATGATTTAGAAAAAAGAAACGGGTGGGATATCCACCATTGTCTTCAATCCTGGCGTACTTCGCAGCAGTTGAGGAATGGTATTCAAAGTAATGGCGCAAGTAGCCACATCACCATTTACCCCGCCCGCTATTTTCGAGCGGATACTAGGTGTGCCTTCTATCACGACCTCGTCGTAACTTTCTTTTTCCCCAACGGTTGCCTGGAAAACTAGGCGGATTTTTGCCTCACCGTTTACATAGCCATTGCCTTCCTGCCGCACGCCTGTAGCATGTCCTTTCGGAATGTTCATGGTCGGAGTCTCTATTTTTTGTTTTGCAACCACTGGGCTAATAAGGTCTTCCGTCCTATCCAGTTTCCAACCCATTCGGTGGGCGATGAGATGTATGCTTTCCGTTAGGCCCACATGTCGCAGCGAGCCATCTTCTATCTTTTGTTGAAAAGCTTCCAAAGAAAGCCCAGCCCCAATTTTTTTCTGAAACGGAATCCGCCGGAACTGTGCATTCTGGAACCGGTTGACGGATATAGATTTCACCTCTTGGCATACGGCTGTCAAAAACACTGGCAATGCATCCATCAAATAACCGGGGTTTACACCTGTGCCAAGAACTGCCACGCCCGCTTTTTTGGCCGATTCATCCAGTCGCTTCGCAAGTTTCGGGGCTGTTTTCCATGGAAAACTCAGCTCTTCGCACGTACTCACGACGGGGATACCATGTGCCAAAACCTCTTCAATTTGTGGCACAATGCGCTTCATGTCCGACACGGTCGTTAGCACCGCTACGTCTGGCTTTTTATTTTTTATTGCTTCCGCAATGCTCGATTGGATTTTGATACCCGACTTTCCACCTGCGCACAGTTCCCAAAGGTCACGACCCACGAGGGCAGGGGATTTGTCAACAGCACCCATGGTTTTCAGGCCGGCACGACTGTCAATGAATTGGGCAATCTTGACCCCTAACGGGCCGATACCAATCTGGAGGATTTGGATGTTCTTCATGAAAATCTATCGTGAAATGGTTATTTTTTCTTGTTCAATGACTGCTGCATGCCCCTACTCATCGGTAAGTCAACGTTGAAATAATAGGTGGATTTCATGGTTTTGTCGCCCTCTTTCTCACAGTTGACGAGGTGGTAATGCTGGCCGTTGTTTGTCACCAAAGATTCCCCTTTCACGATAAAACCAAGTTTATCCACCACCAATTCAATGTCACGCAAGCTAGCCACAACAAATGCTTGCTCAAACGATTCGCCAGTGCCACTACGCAGCGGAATATCTAGCAGTTGGTAGTATTTCCGGTAAGTTTCCACCGTTTGCATACTGTCTTCCATCAAATAGCAGGTATAGCCGCGCTCCAACCAAGCCGCCAGAGAAGCAGGGTTTTTCTTCAAAAAATTATCGCAAAGCGACAACGCTTCCGGGTAACGGTCACGACGTCCTAGTGAGCTCATGGCATCTAATATGCGGTCTTGTTGCAATGGATTGAAGTCAGGGCGCAGTGCCGCTCCGTAATAAATGGTACTCAACTCCCGATTAGTTAGGGAGGCATCACCCGATAAGAACCGCTTGCCGATGCGTTGGTACATGCTGCTGTCAGCCTTCAAACGGGCTTCCAATACTTCAATGGTTTCACCATAAACCAACTGTGCTTCCGTTTTGAAAATGGTAAAAACGGCAAGGCAAAGGGCAAGTATCCAACTGTATTTTTTCATGATTAAATGTTCGTTTTTCTGCAAAGGTACGAGGTGCCCTAACGTTTTGAGTTGAGCGGAAAGTATGATAGACAAAAGATGACTTAACAAATGCTATTTCACAAACCCAAAACTGGCTAAAAAACAAACTGGCTGCTGCACGGTGTTTGTGCAGCAGCCAGTTTGTTTTTTGTCATACTATAAAATATCAGGATTAAACCTCTTCAGCTGATTCGGGCAAGCCGTTTTGTACAGCTGGCACTGAGAGCGAACCATTATGGTGCAGCTTGTGCTCATCTGGCCAAGCATATGGCCTTGGGCCGATGAGACGTTCCACATCGCTTTTGTGCAAAACCTCTTTTTCCAACAATTGGGCAGCTAATTTCAGCAGGGCATCCTTGTTCTCAAGCAGTAGGTTCTTTGCCCTTTCGAATTGGGCCAAAACCATTCTGCGAACCTCCGCATCAATCATAGATGCGGTGTCCTCGGAGTACGGCCTCGCAAAACTCTCGTTTTGCATCCCGTAAAATGACACCTGCCCAACGTTCTCGTTCATCCCAAAAACTGCCACCATGCTGTAGGCCATTTTGGTCACTTGGTCGAGGTCGTTCTGTGCCCCGGTGGATATTTTACCGAAAATAACCTCCTCGGCAGCACGGCCCCCGAAGGTCATACACATGCGGTCGAGCAGCGCCTCGGTGCGAGTGATGTATTCGTCCTTAGGCAGGTATTGAGCATAGCCCAAAGTCCCGATTCCCCTTGGCACGATGGTCACTTTCACCAATGGCGAAGCATGTTCTAGGAACCAGCCACAGACGGCGTGGCCTGCTTCATGGTAGGCGATGATTTCTTTTTCTTCGGGTGAAATGAGCTTGTTCTTCTTTTCCAAGCCACCGATGACCCGGTCAAGGGCGTAGTTGAAGTCGTCCATGTCCACCTCGTCTTTATTGCGGCGAGCCGCAATAAGGGCAGCTTCGTTGCAGACGTTGGCAATTTCAGCGCCTGCAAAGCCCGGGGTCATTTCAGAAAGTGCCATCGGCGTTACCGATTCGGCAGTCTTGATGGTTTGCAAATGCACCTTGAAAATCGCCTCACGACCTTTCAGGTCAGGACGGTCAATGGCAATCTGGCGGTCAAAACGGCCTGGTCGCATCAGCGCTGAATCAAGCACATCAGGACGGTTGGTGGCCGCCATGAGGATTACGCCCTTGTCTGTTGGGAAGCCGTCCATTTCTACCAGCAACTGGTTGAGGGTGTTCTCCCGTTCATCGTTGCCACCTTGCATGGTATTGCGGCCACGTGCCCGTCCAATGGCATCAATTTCATCAATGAATACGATACAAGGTGCTTTTTCCCTTGCCTGACGGAAGAGATCTCGCACCCGTGAAGCACCTACACCCACGAACATTTCAACGAAGTCGGAACCAGAAATGGAGAAAAAGGGTACGCCTGCTTCTCCAGCCACAGCTTTCGCCAGCAAAGTTTTACCAGTACCCGGAGGGCCAATGAGTAAAACCCCTTTAGGAATCTTGCCGCCTAGGGCAGTATATTTCTTGGGATTTTTCAAAAAATCCACGACTTCCATGACTTCCTCTTTTGCCTCGTCCAAGCCCGCCACATCTCCGAAATTGATATTGACCTTTGAGTTTTGGTCAAAAAGCGTGGCTTTAGATTTGCCAATATTGAAAATCTGGGCGCCAGGGCCGCCAGCGCCACCACCTACCCGTCGCATAATGAAAATCCAAAGCAGCGCAATCAGTGCCAACGGCATCAAGATGCTGATGAGCGGTGAGAGCCAGTTTGCCTTTTCGATATAGGAGGGGTAAACCTTAGCTTCGGCAGGTAGTGTTTCGTTGAGCGATTTGATTTCAGCAGCGAAACTCTCCGGTGGGCCAATATCAAAAGTATAATGCGGGCGTTTATTGGCAAAAGAACTTTTAGAAGCATCTTTGTACTGCTCTTTTTTGTTCTTTAGCGCTTCATCGGTCAGGTAAATTTCAGCGTATTGCTTGTTAACCACTTGGAGCTTCTCAACATCACCTGCCTTTGCCATCACGGCAAATTTTTCAAAATTGATTGGATCGCTAGTGCCGCCAGTGATCGGCAAGAAGTTCAGACCAATAAAGAATAGCGCCAACACACCATAAATCCAATACGGGTTGAATTTTGAGCCGTTTTTATTATCTTGGTTGTTTTCCATTTATCAAGTAAGAAAAAGCAGGAAGGGTAAATGATTTTCCCGATTCCCACTCGTATGATTCAATTTAATCCTCAAACAAGCGAAACTACTATCTGTTCTTGCAGCCTCCTTTTCAGGTGCTTGTTTTCGATGTTTCTTTAATTTATGACGACGATTTCGTTCGTTCACAAGTTCTCGTACTCCGTGATTTTAGCATCACTCCAAAGGTTCTCGATGTCATAAAACTCACGTGCCTCCCGGTAAAATACATGCACAACTGTGTTGAAGCAGTCCAAGCAAATCCAACGGGCAGTCTGCATACCTTCGATGTGGAATGGTGGTTGCCCAAGTTCTTCTTTCAGTCGTTTGTGGATATTGCCTGCAATGGCTTTCACCTGTGTTGTGGAATCACCTTCGCAAATGATGAAGAAATCCGTTGGTGCGTCATCCAGTTTTCGGAGGTCAAGTTTCAGTATGTTTTTCCCTTTGATATCTTGAATGCTGTCGATAATTAGGTCGTTCAGCACTTCAATGGAGGAGAGATTAGTTTTTAATGCTGCTTGTGCGCTCAAATTAGATTTGTTTACTTTTGAACTTCGAACCAACAACGGCAAGGCTTTTGGCAAAATCCGCTGTCCGAGGCCTCAGTTTGTTTAAGTTTATGTTTTTAATGGTGGCTTTCGCCAATACTTTTTCCGGTTTGAAAGGTTAAAAGTACGAACTTATTTCCTATTGAGAAGACCCAACACCTTATTTGTCGGGCAAGCATTCTTTGACTTGCCGCAGGTGGAATCCACCAATGCTTATGCTTTGGAGCTTTTATCAAAAAGCAAACCAGCCGAGGGAACTGTCATTTCGACGCACCGCCAAACCGCGGGAAGAGGACAAATTGGCAGTAGTTGGGAGTCGGAACCAGACAAAAACATCAGCTTGAGCGTTATTTTTTATCCTGATTTTTTGGCGGTAAAAGACCAGTTCCTGCTAAATATCTTCGTTTCGCTGGCAGTTTTTGATTTTGTAAAAAACTGCCTACCCGACCGCCCTATCTCCATTAAATGGCCTAATGACATCTACGTTGGCCACTTAAAAATAGGGGGCATCCTGCTCCAAAACTCCCTCATCAACACTCAAATCCGTTCTACAGTTGTTGGCATCGGCATAAACATCAACCAAACCACCTTCCTCACCAACCCGCCAAACCCCACTTCTTTAAGCTTGGAATCCAGTCAGGTGTTCAATTTGACGGAACTCATCCCCACACTTTGCGAGTTTTTGGAAAGCCGCTTTCTTCAACTAAAAGCTGGGAAAATAGTTCCTTTGCAGCACGAGTACCTCCAGCATCTTTACCGCTTCGCAATGCCCGCCAATTACCAGCGACCCAATGGCGCCCCCTTCGTCGGAACCATCACTGGCATTGACGAATCAGGCAGGCTGAAGCTGGAAGTGGAGGGAAAAACGGAAGTTTTTGACCTAAAAGAAATAAAATTTATTTAGGAGTGAGGGATGAGGGAACAGGGATGAATTGCCCCACCTACATTCTTTCCTCATCCCTAATTCCTCATCCCTACTATGAAGGTTCACATCATCACCATCGGCGACGAGCTGCTTATCGGCCAAATCATTGATACCAACTCCGCCAAAATGGCGCAGATGCTTCTTGAAATCGGTGCAAAAGTCACTGGTCGCACCGCCGTGGGCGACGACCACGAAGCCATCATCAATGCACTCCGATTGGCGACGGAGCAGGCCGACATTGTGTTGGTGACGGGCGGCCTCGGCCCCACCAAGGACGACATTACCAAGAAAGCCATCGCCGATTTTTATGGTGTGGGTTTCGTTTTTCACGAACCCACTTTGGAGCGACTAAACCAAATCCTGGAGCGACTTGGCAGACCAATGACCGAGGCACTTCGCACCCAATGTTTCATGCCGCAAAATGCCACTGTTCTAACTAACAAAATGGGCAGCGCCCCCGGCATGTGGTTCGAGGGAAACGGTAAAGTACTGGCCTCCATGCCCGGTGTCCCTTTTGAGATGGAGTACCTGATGCAGCACGAAGTCTTGCCCCGACTGCAAGCCAAATTCAGCGCCATGCCCACGGCGCACCGCACGCTTTTCACCGCAGGCGAAGGTGAATCCACGCTCGCCGAGCACCTAAAGAATTTCGAAGAAAACCTGCCACCACAAGTGAAGTTGGCCTACCTGCCCGCTATTGCAAGGGTGCGCCTACGCCTCACCGTCAGCGACCCAGACGCCGCTTTGGTCGATGAACTGCTAAATGAAAAATTCCGGGAAATGGAAGGCTTGATACCCCTGAAAGTTATCGCTGGCTACGGCGACGACTCGCTGGAAATTGTAATTGGCCGCATTCTGAAAGAAAAAAATCTTACCCTCTCCACCGCCGAAAGTTGCACAGGTGGTTACCTCGCCCACTTGGTCACCTCTGTGCCCGGGTCTTCTGTGTACTATTTCGGCAGTGTAATTTCCTATGCCAATGAGGTAAAAATGAACCAGTTAGGCGTGAATAAAGAAACCTTGCAGGAACACGGCGCTGTCAGTGAACAGACTGTCCGTGAGATGGTGGCGGGTGCCATTCGACTACTCAACACTGACGTGGCGATGGCCACCAGCGGTATTGCCGGGCCGGATGGCGGCACGCCTGAGAAGCCAGTCGGGACGGTCTGGCTGGCTGTGGGGAATAAGGAGAAGACGATTACCCATAAACTGCAACTGAGCAAAAACCGCCTCATCAATATCCAATACTCGGGGTACTATGCGCTGAATTTGTTGCGGTTGTTTTTGTTGGAAAACTATTGAAAAAGGGCGGGGAATTTTTGAACCTCCCGTTCTTATCCCGCCTCAAATATTCCACCAATACGTCAGCTTCACCACCAGTGCCCTCGTCCGCACGTCGCTGAAATCCGAATAATAATTATCCGTATAAACGATGAAGAGGTCTGACGCTGGGCTGTAACGCCATTGCAGCCGCAGGTTCAGATTTACGTTGTCCGTCTGGCTGTTGTACTGAAGGAAATTGGTGAAATACAACTTGTTGGTCAACGTCACATCAATGCGGGGCCCGACCAACCAGATGTCGTGACTGGTGTTTTTGAGTGCCTCCGGCAAGCGGTCGTCCGATTCAAACTCAAGGCGGTTGAGCTGCGCCGCCAAGTTCAGCGCCACATAGGGCTGGAATCGGTAGCCAACATCGCCGCCGAGCCGCAGCCGGGTGCCATCGGCGTAGTAACCGCCGTACCTGCCACTGAACGACCAAGTGAATCGGCTCTGCGGTTTCGAAAGAATATCGGTGCCGAAGCTGTTCCAGTCGTGCTCTTGGCCAGCGGTCAGCAGGTTCGTTTGGCTTGCAGGGTTGACTGGGTCAAAGGAGTTACTCAATTTGACGTAATTGTGTGCTGTCCAGAAAGTGATTTCCGTGCGGTTGAGTAAGATGAATTTGTAAAATAACACAGGCTCGTTCTCCGTCTGCGTCATTTTTTCATTGAAATAATACTCCACTTTCACGTTCGGGCCGTGGCTGAGTAGCCATGTTGATTTTGGGAAAAACAAGTGCCCGCCCGTTACCAAAAGATGATTGAACCCGCTGGTTGGTTGAAAACTGCCGATGCCCGTCCGAGGCACATAGCCCGTTTCCGCCCGGAAATTTTGCCCCACATTTTCAAATTGGACATTGAAATTCCATTTTTTCGCTGTGTAAGCGAGGTTGCCCGCCTTGATGTCGTCCTCACCGCTCAGGTTGGGGGTAAAGGATTTCAGGTAGAGCAACTTGCCGGTCCAGAGGTTGTTTTGCGAAGCGAGATTGTATTCAAAACCAAGGTTGCGGTTGTATTTTCGGATGGCCTGCTTGTCGGCCACCGAGTCGAAATCGAAGGTGTATTTGTTGACAAAAATGCCCGAAATAAACGAGCGGGCCGCCACCCGCCGCTGCAAGGAAAGCACCGTGAAATTCTGCTCCGGCGTATGCATGCTGTCAGCGTTCGTAAAATCGTTCGCCTGCATGGTCATCGCACCGAGCCGCCAGTTTTTATTGGGCTTCCCGCTCAATCTTGCCCCGTATTTGATAGGCGCTTCCAAGCCGATTCTCCTCGAAAAAAATGGGCGGATACTAGCATAGCCGAAATTACCGAAGATGTCGGCATTTTCAAGAAAAAACTGCCGCCGCTCCGGGTAAAAAAGCTCAAACCGGTCGAGATTCGTCTGCTGAACATCCACTTCCACTTGCGAGAAATCGGGGTTTACCGTCAGGTCAAGGTTGAGGGAAGAGGTGAGCGAAATCTTGGCGTCAGCCCCGATTTCCTTGCGGTATTTCGTGTCTGTATTTTTCACAAAATCCTTGCTCACACCGCCCAAAGCATAAGGAATGACGGAGATGTTTGCCCCCGTCGCTGGCGGTGCTTCGTCCCAGACGAGCACACCCGTGTAGGCCAGCGAGGCACTTGGGAATTGCCTCGGCACGGGTGCCCACGCCGATTTTTCGGTGGATTTCAAGTCATTCCGGCTGAAATTAACACCCCAGCGTGTGATGCCCTGCTTGTACCGCAGCGACTTGAACGGCACGGCCATTTCAAAAACCCAATTCCCCTCATTGGCACGGGTGGCAGAACGCCATTTGTTCTCCCAACTCAGGTCAATTTTGCCGCCTTCGTACATGAGGCCGTCCCAAGGCGCACCCTGTGCATTTGCTCCAAATGAAAAGCCATTCGTCTGGTCGTCGAAAGGGTCTAGGAAGAAAATGAAATTGTCGTTTTTCACGAAATTCCAGTCCCGGCGCAGGGATTCGACCATCCAAGGGCCATCCTTCGGGTTGAAATTGGTGGCCAGCAGGTACACGTTTTCATTATCGTAAAGCATCCGCACATCGGTGCGCAGTTCGGCGTGGCCCGTATCCATCGGTAGCATTTGAAAAAAATCCGTGGCAAGGTCGGCCTGCTGCCAAGCGGGGTCATTGCCATCGCCATCAATATTTATCGGCGATGCTGCCCTGTGGATATGGTACTCGTAGGCGGCGTTTTTCTTTTGGGAAAATGCGGTGGTGCTGGCGCAAAGCAGCAGGACTGGCAGAATGACTTTTGTGAATCGTTTCAAAGTTGGTGCTCGTTTTTGGCGAAGGTAAAAGTTGAGTTTTTATGGCCACCATTTTGTTTGAAAATAAAAAGTTAAACCCATCTTTAAACTTTACCCATCCGTGAAAGTCAATGTACCGAACTTCACGCAACAAGCTAGATGAAGGAAAACAGCGAAATCGTGGATGAACGGATTCTGTCGCTGCTGCGTGAAGGTGGCAGCCATGCCGAAAGCGGCTTCCGGCTGCTGATGGAGCAGTACCAGGAGCGCCTCTACTGGCAGATCCGCCGCATGGTCTTCGAGCATGAGGACGCTAACGATGTGCTGCAAAACTGCCTCGTCAAAGTGTTTCGGAGCAGCCATACGTTTGAGGGAAAATCCAAGTTTTACACTTGGCTGTACCGGATTGCGACGAACGAGGCCATCACGTTTTTGAACAAAAAAAAGCAAACTGCCGCAACCCCACTCGATGCTGGCGAAAGCCCACTGGCCAACCGCCTTCGGGCCGATGACCACTTCGATGGCGATGAGGCGCAAATCAAACTCTTAGCCGCTATTGAGACGTTGCCCGACAAGCAGCGGCAGGTGTTCAATCTCCGCTACTTCGATGAGATGAGCTACGCCGAAATGTCGGAATTGCTCGGTACATCGGAGGGCGCACTGAAGGCGTCTTTCCACCATGCGGTGAAGAAGATTGAGGGGTTTGTGGCGAGTTACGATTGAACGAGTTACGATTGAATGATTTACGAATTACGATTGGGGGCACTGCCCTGCATCAAATTGTCAGTTATGAAAGATGAAATAAGGGATGAACTCGAAAATTCGCCTTTCCTCAGGAAAATGAAGGAGCGGCAAACTGAGGGTTTTCAGGTGCCGAATAATTACTTCCGGCACTTGCCCAATGAGGTCATGCACAAGGTGAAGGAACCGCTGCCTGCACCGACTCCGCAGCTAAGTTGGCAAGAGCGCATTGGGCAGTTTTTCCAAGGGCTTTTGCAGCCAGGGTTTGCGCTGGCATTGGCTTCCGTGGTGGTTTTGGTGGTGGCAGGAGTGATATTTTTTAAGGATAAAAATACGACGATTGCCCAGCCAGCAGTGGCCGAGGTGAAACTGGAAGACATCAGCGACGAAGAACTTTTTGCTTATGTTTCCGACAATATCAACGATTACAACCACGAGCAAGTACTCGAAGCCACTGGTGATAAAATCCCCGAATTGAAGCCCAAAACCAAGCAACCAAGTTTACCAAAAATCAAAGCCCCAAAGCCCGAAACAAAGGAAATCGAAGAATATCTTGACCAGTCAATTGATGAAATTGATTTGGAAGATTTGGAGGAAATGCTCTAACACCTAACCAGCATCCGGCCTAGCGACACAGGCCACAAACAAATTTAAAGCAATGAAAAATCTGATTATCACAATGACTTTTTGCCTCGCTTTTGTGGCGATGGGCAAAGCCCAGCCGGGACAGCGGGCTCAGGACAAAATCGAGGCATTCAAAATCGCTTTTTTCACCGAAAAGCTCCAACTCACCCCGGAAGAATCCAAGTCCTTTTGGCCATTGTTCAACCAGTTTGAAAACGAGCGGGACGCCCTCAAGGACAAGTTCGACCTCGACAACCAGAAGCTCGAACTCATGTCCGACAAGGATGTGGAAGCCGCCATCATGCAGCACATGGACATGGAGGAGCAGCTCGTGAAGCTCCGCCGGGACTACACCCGTCGCTTCATGGAAGTGCTGCCCATCCGCAAGGTGGCCATGCTCCAGCGCATAGACAACGACTTCAAAAGGGCCTTGCTTGAAGAAATCAAAAAGCGCCGGGAAGCCCGCCAAGGCGGTGCCGTCGGTCCTCGAAGAAATTAGACTTGAACACCTGAGTATTTTACGAAAAGACCTGCAATTCCAAGTTGCGGGTCTTTTTTTGTTTCAAAATGTACCTTTGCCCCTTTCAAGGATTGATGGATTGAATTGTTGAAGGATTGAATCTGATGCAGTGGGGTTCCTTCAATCATTCAATCCATCAATCCTTCAATCCTTCTTCATGAAAATACTCGTCACTGGCGCCGACGGTTTTGTCGGCAGCAACCTTGTCCGGGAACTTTTGCAGCGCAACCACGAAGTCACCGCCCTCGTGCAGCGGGGCGTTGACCCTGTGACCTTGAAGGGACTTCCGATAAAATTCTGCGATGGCGACCTGCTCGACCCAGCCAGCCTGCGGGCTGCGATGGAGGGTTGCGATGCGCTCGTGCATTCTGCTGCCCACCTCGGCGTCTGGCCGTACCACTCCGAAATCCAGCGTAAAGTGAACGTGGACGGCACCCGAAACGTGATGGAACTGGCCTTGGAACTCGGCCTGAAACGCATCGTCTTCGTCGGTACAGCCAACAGCTACGGGTACGGCAACCGTCAAAGCCCCGGCGACGAGACCCGCCCTTACAATTCCGCCCACTACGGCCTCGGCTACATGGACACCAAGCGGGAAGCACAAGATTTGGTGCTGAAAATGGTGAAGGAACAGGGCCTGCCCGCCGTCGTGGTGAACCCGACGTTCATGTTCGGCCCCTTCGCCCTGAAGACGGGCGCCACGCTGATGATTGACAATATATTGCATGGAAAACTGATTGGCTACACGCCCGGCGGTCGCAATTACGTGGCCGTGAAGGATGTCTGCGTCGGTATCGCCAATGCACTTGAACGGGGCCGCATCGGGGAGTGCTACCTGCTCGCCAACCAGAACATGAACTACCAGGAAATCTTCAACCTCATCGCCGAGGTGCTGGGCGTGAAGCCACCGAAAATGGCCGTGCCCGGCTTCGTGGTGCTGGCCTTCGGGCACATTGCGACAGCGATGGCGAAGCTGAAAGGAACCGCCCCGAAAATCAGCTACCGCATGTGCCGCATTTCAATTGATGAAAATTTTTACTCACCTGCCAAAGCGAGAAGGGAACTTGACCTGCCGCAAACGCCTATTAAAGTGGCAATTCAGGAGACGTACGATTGGCTGAAAGAGAATGGGAAATTGGCACCCAAGGATTGAAAAGCCCGAAGGGATTTTTAAGCCTAGCCTCCATGTACTTAGGGCTTAAAAATCCTTCGTTCCTCAGGCTTTTCAATCCCTAGTGTCGCTGGCGCAACGACTCGTACAGCATAATCCCCGCCGCCACCGACACGTTCAGTGAATCCGTTGTGCCTTTTTGGGGAATGAGAAAACGCCCGTCCACCCGGTCGAGGAGGGAAGGGTGGATGCCCTCGTCTTCAGAGCCAAGGATGAGCGCCGTAGGTGAGGCGAGGTCGGTATCGAAAATATATTTCTCTGCTTTGAGGTCGCTGGCAAGTACTTGAATGCCAGAATTTTGCAGGTATTCCACCGCCGTTGTGAGGCTGTTTTCCCGGCAAACAGGCAGACGGGTCAGTGCCCCGGCGCTGGTCTTGATGGCGTCGGAATTGATGAGGGCACTGCCCGTTTTTGGAATCACAAGAGCATGCGCCCCGCAAACTTCCGCCGAGCGGGCAATGGCACCGAGGTTTCGCACATCCGTCACCCGGTCAAGTAGGAGGATGAGCGGCGTTTCACCTGCTTCGAAAATGCCCGGCACCACATTGTCCAATTGCGCATAGTCGAGCAGGCCGAGGTAGCCGACGATGCCTTGGTGGTTGCCCTTCACCAGCTTGTTCATGCGCTCGATGGGCACGTACTGTAGCGGCACGTCGTACTCCCGGCAGAGCGCCCGCACTTCTTTTTCAAACTCGCCCCGCACACCCTGTTGCAGGAAAATCTTCTCCAGACGGGCACCTGATTTCAGCGCATCCACGATGGGGTGACGGCCAAAAATCAGGGTATTTTTTTCTTGAAATGCCATGTGGTTGGTTGTGAAATTGGGGTGCAAGGTAGGGAAAAGTTGGTCACCCAATCCCCATCCGAACCCCCTGTCCCATTTCCAGCAGTTTCTTCGGTAAATTGGCGACCACTTCTTGCCGCAGCGCTTCGATGAGGCGGCGCTTCACGGCGTCACGGTGGGTCACGAGGCTCACCTCCCGCACGGGCACGGGGTCGACGAAGGGTCGCAGGCGCTTGCGCTGCTCCCGGGTGAGGGTGAAGGTGGCGAGTTCCGGCACGATGGTCACACCGCTCTGGTGGTCCACCATTTTTATCAGCGTGTCAATGCTGCCTGCCTCGAATTCCAGTTGGGCGTTCGATTGTTTGCGCAGCTCGCAGAGGTTCAGGATTTGGGAGCGGAGGCAGTGGCCTTCTTCCAGCAGCCAGAGTTCTTCGGGGTTCAGGTCTTCGGGCAGCAGGTAGTTTTTTTCGTACTCGTCGTGGGCATACACATAAAATGGCTCGTAAAACAGCGGCGTTTCCTTCAGGTTCGCCTGCGGCAATGGCGTGGCGAGCAGCCCAGCATCGAGTTGTCCCTTTTTCAACCGCTCCACGAGGGCGCTGGTCGTGTGCTCATAAATCTTGAGATGAACATCGGGGTATTTTTCCAAAAATGGTTTCAGGAAAAGCGGTAACAGGTAAGGTGCCAGCGTCGGGATGATGCCGATGTGGAGGTCGCCGGAGAGGGTCTCCCGCTGTTGGCGGGTCACCTCGTGCAGTTTAGCCACCTCATGCAGCACGGCTTGGGCTTGCGCCAAAATGGCTCGCCCACCATCCGTCGGAATGATGGGCTGCTTGCTCCGGTCGAAGATTTTTAGGCCAAGTTCTTCTTCCAGTTTTTGCACCATCATGCTGAGGGCAGGCTGTGAAATAAAGCAGGCTTCGGCGGCCTTGCTGAAACTGCCGTTTGCTTCCACGGCGAGTATATATTCAAGTTGCTGTAGGTTCATAACCGATAATTATTGCAAAATAAACAAGAATCAGTTTCGCTTATTAAAAAAGGGTGACCACAGCCCTGTTTTATCCCATAAAATGAAAATCCCGTAATCTTGCCTTTCAAAACTACCGCCACATGGCCGCTACTGACCGCCAAGTTTTTTTCACCAAAAACCTCCTCGCCTGGCATGCAGGCCACCACCGTCCCATGCCGTGGAAAGGCGAGCGGAACCCTTACCTCATCTGGCTCTCCGAAATCATTTTGCAGCAGACGAGGGTGGAGCAGGGTCTGCCCTACTTCGAGCGGTTCAAGGCCACCTACCCGACCGTCACTGATCTCGCCAATGCCCCAGAGGACGAGGTGATGAAACTTTGGGAGGGCCTCGGCTACTACTCCCGTGCCCGCAATCTTCATGCTGCCGCCAAACATATTGCCCATGATTTAAACGGCTCGTTTCCAGCTACTTACGAAGGCATCCGCTCTCTGAAAGGCGTGGGCGACTACACGGCAGCAGCCATTGCTTCCTTTGCCTACGACCTGCCCCACGCTGTGGTGGATGGCAATGTTTACCGGGTGCTGTCCCGCTATTTTGGCATCGAAACGCCGATTGATTCGACAGCGGGGAAGAAGGAGTTTGCGGCGCTGGCGCAGGGGTTGATGGAAATTAGGAAATTGGGAAATTGGTGGGGAAGAAATTTCTCAATTTCCCAATTTCAAACCAAGCGCCTTCAACCAGGCCATAATGGACTTCGGCGCCACGCACTGTACCCCGGCTGCGCCGAAATGTGGAACCTGTCCGATGCAGCCACATTGCGTAGCTTTTTTGGAAGGAAAAACGGCGGTGTTGCCTGTGAAAACGAAGAAGCTGGAGCGGCGGCATCGGTTTTTCAATTACCTGATTTTCAATCGGGTGGGCGAGGTTTTCATTAAGAAGCGAACAGGCAAAGACATCTGGCAAAATCTCTACGATTTTCCGCTGATTGAAACGGAGGCGCTTCAGGACGACCGTCAGTTTTTAACGAAAAACAAAACCTGTCAGGCATGGCTCGGTGAATCAGATTGGCGATTGCTGCGGGTATCTCCACCGCAGCGGCAGGAACTGACGCATCAGCGCATCATTGCCACCTTCTGGGAAATGGAGGTCGGGGCCGATTTTTTACCAAAAGAAGCCGACTGGGTAGCAGTTGAGCGAGGAAATTTGTCAAACTTTGCCTTCCCTAAAATTGTTGATTTGTACTTAAAACAAAAGTTTTTACCTTTAGAACTGTTTTAGAACAAACATACACTCCCCGGCGCTAGACGGAAAGTATGAGAAAATTTAACCTAAACAACTACTTGTTATGTTGAACCGAGTCACACTCATTGGACGTCTTGGCAAAGACCCCGAAGTTCGGCGGTTGGAGTCGGGTGCCGCTGTTGCCAAATTCTCTTTGGCCACCTCTGAAAGCTACAAAGACAAAGACGGCAACAAAGTTGAAACGACGGAATGGCACAACATTATCGTTTGGCGTTCCCAAGCTGAGATTGCCGAAAAATTCCTAAAAAAAGGAATGCTCATTTACGTAGAAGGAAAACTGACTTACCGTGAGTACACCGACAAAGACAACGTGAAGAAGTATTTTACAGAGATCGTAGCGAGTAATTTTCAGATGCTAGAGCGCAAAGAAGGTGGTGGTGGAGGTTACTTCCCAACCGACGAGCCTGGAGGAGCACCCGCCACACAGCACCGTAACAATGAGCCAGCCAGTGTCATGGAAGATGTGGGTGAACCGCCGACCGATGACCTGCCTTTCTGAGTTCGACAGCGGACAGTTAGCAACTCCTTAATTGCTAATTATTGCTAAAACTAATACCACAACGAGCCGTTTTTCATTTCTGAAAACGGCTCGTTTTGTTTCACAATCTTTTGAAAATGAGATTCTTAGCCTTTATTTTCATGGCATTATTCTTGGCTTCTTGCGAGGACCCGATACTCACCCCGAAGCCCCGTGCCTATCCAAAAGTGGTGTACCCGGAGAAAGCATATCAACCATTCACGGAGGGTTACTGCGGCTTCACATTCGAATACCCGAAGTACGCCGTGATTCAGCAGGACACGACATTTTTCGATGAAAAACCGGACGACCCATGCTGGTTCAATGTGGTAGTAAAGGATTTTGACTGCCGCTTGCACTGTAGCTACTCGCCCATTACGAAGGTAAAAACGGCTGACCGACTGAAAACGGACGCTTTCAAGATGACCGATTGGCACAACAAAAAAGCGACCTATATTCAGGAAACGCCGTTGTTCAATGCTGCCCACAACGTGAAGGGAATCCTGTTCAACGTGGAAGGCCCAGTGGCCTCGCAGCTCCAGTTCTTCCTGACGGATACGGCGGAGCAGAAGCATTTTTTCCGGGCAGCGCTTTATTTTTACACCGAACCCAATGTGGACAGTCTTGCTCCGGTGTATGATTTCATGCGGAAAGATGTGGAGCGGATGATTGAGACTTTTCAGTGGAAATGAATTTGGTTTCAGGTTTTAGGGCGAGTCATGCTGAGGCTTGAAACCTGAAACCTGAAACCTCAAAACCTATGTATGTTCCAAAAC
This sequence comes from Bacteroidota bacterium, assembly GCA_016124585.1. Classification (GTDB taxonomy): domain Bacteria; phylum Bacteroidota; class Bacteroidia; order Chitinophagales; family Saprospiraceae; genus UBA6168. The sequence goes on from WGNL01000018.1 coordinate 110,724, forward strand.
AAATACGTCTGCATCCACGGCCATTTTTATCAGCCACCTCGGGAGAGTGCTTGGCTGGAGGTCATCGAATTGCAGGAAAGCGCCGCCCCGTTTCACGACTGGAACGAGCGCATCAATTTCGAGTGCTACGCTCGCAACACCGCAGCTCGCATCCATGGTGAGCGGGATTTTATTCGGAAAATCGTCAATAACTACGCCCAAATCAGTTTCAATTTCGGACCGACCCTGCTCTCTTGGCTCGAGAGCGCCGACGCCTACACCTACCAATCTATTTTGGATGCCGACCGGGAAAGCCAAAAGCGGTTCGGCGGGCATGGCAATGCAATGGCACAAGCCTACAACCACACGATTTTGCCACTGGCAAACGAACGGGACAAGGTGACACAGGTGCGTTGGGGCATCGCCGATTTCGAGCAACGTTTTGGGCGCAAGCCGGAAGGTATGTGGCTGCCCGAAGCTGCGGTGGATACTGCTACTTTGGAAGTGCTGGCAGCACATGACATTCGCTTCACGGTGCTAGCGCCCCGGCAGGCCAAGGCCGTTAGGAAAATTGGTAGCAAGGCATGGACGCAGTTGCCCTCAGAGAACGTGGATCCTCGGCACGCCTACCTCTGCAACTTACCTTCCGGCAAACAGATTGAACTGTTTTTTTATGATGGAAATATTGCGAAGGATGTGGCTTTCCAAGGATTGTTGAACAACGGAAGTGCCTTTGCCCAGCGTATGACCAGCGTTTTCGACGAAGATGATAAGCCACAACTTTCACATATCGCTACAGATGGGGAGAGTTATGGCCACCACCATCTCTGGGGCGAGATGGCACTAGCGTTTTGCCTTGACTTTGTCGAAGAAAAAACGGAAGCCAAACTGACAAATTACGGCCAATTTTTGGAGTTGCACCCGCCCGTTTACGAAGTGCAAATCCATGAAAAAAGTTCTTGGAGCTGCGTGCACGGTGTGGAGCGTTGGCGCTCCGACTGTGGCTGCAACACGGGCAGCCAACCCGGTTGGAACCAGGCATGGCGGGGCCCGCTAAGGGATGCACTGGATTGGCTCCAAGGTGAACTCAATAAGGAGTTTGAATTGTCGGCGAGCCAGTGGGTGAATGATATTTGGGAGACAAGGAACGATTACATCAGCGTGATACTTGATCGTTCGCAGGAGAATGTAGAGCTTTTTATCCAAAAACATGCTCGCAGGGAACTGATGAAGCATGAAAAAATCAATCTGCTCCGCTTGCTGGAAATCCAGCGGCAATGCCAGTTGATGTACACGAGTTGTGCTTGGTTTTTTGCAGAAGTATCTGGTATTGAAACGAACCAAGTATTGCAATATGCCCTGCGGGCAACGTATCACCACTACAATGCCACGGGAGTGAGCCTTGCACCTGTTTTTATCGAGAAACTTGAGAAAGTACCTAGCAATGTTTACCCAAATGCTGCTGTAAGTTTCCGGCAAAACGTGCAACCATCGCAGTTGACGCTGACGGGGGTAGCCATGCACTACGCTGCTTCATCCATTTTTGAAGATTACGAGGACACGGCCAGTTTTCTTCATTTTTTGGTAAAAAACGAGGTGCTGGACCGCATTCCTGCAGGTGGGCAGCGACTGGCTTTGGGGCGCACAACCGTTGTTTCAAGACTGACTTATTCCGAGAAGCATTTCAGCTTTGCAGTGCTGTACCTTGGCCAACACCACATGATCGGCAGTATCTCGCTTGACATGCCGCAAGGGGTTTTTGATGAACTGCGAGCCAAGATGGATGACTCGTTCCGCAATGCCAACCTTGGTGATGTGATCGACTTGATTCAAAACTTTGGCACCGAGAAGTTTTCTTTCAAAAACCTGTTCAAGGATGAGAAAGTGAAAATCTACAAGCAAATTTTGGCCAAGAGCTACCCCGCAGCTGAAACGGCCATCCGAGACTACTACGAGGATAATTATCAACTCATGAACCGGATGCTGAAGGATGACATCCCAGTGCCTGACAATTGGAAGGGTATCACCCAATTCGTGGTAGAGCAATCCTTGCTTCGTTTTTTTGAAAATGGAAAACTGAGCGTGCGGGAATTGCGCAATTTGGCCGCAGAGTACCAGCTTTGGAAAGTGCAATTTATTGATTTACAACGGCTTAAATTAGTATCTGGCGAGCGGATTTTTGCGGAGCTGAAGAACATCGATACTGATACCGAGGGAACTGAAAACCTTCGCCGACTGGCAGGTACCTTGGAATTGCTCGGTCAGTTGGGCATTTTACCTGAACTATGGAAGAGCCAAAACCGATACTATCGCATGGCGCAGCGTCACCTAGCCTATAATTGGGCAGATATTGAGGAGAGCTGGAAAGCCGAGTTTTTAGAACTCGGCAAATGGCTAAAAGTCGCAGTTTAATATTGATTGACGATTTACGATTGGGTTTCCTAAACCCTTTTCATTCGTAAATCGTCAATCATCCAATCAGCTCTCTACGATTGCATCATCAATCAGGTCGTCCTTTTTTTTGTCTTTGTCCTCTATTGATGCTGGCGCATCTTTCTTTTCAGTAATCTTTAGTTCACCAAGCTCTAGCCGGTCTTCCTCTTCACCCTTCATCTGGTAGTCACCTTTTGAAAAACGCTCGGCTTTCTCCCAAAAGCTATCGTGCTTTGCAAACTCACTGCCACCCGTACTCAGGGTCGAATCAGCAAACTTGGCATTGTTCCCACTGATTTTATCCTCCAGTTTCTGGTTGAGTTCCTTGGCTTTATCTATCAGACTGCTAGTCGTTTCGCCCGATTTTTCAGCTTCCGCCTGTGCCTTGGCCATCAGGTCGTCCTTTGCTGCTAGGATTTTTGAGCCAATGCCGGCGGCCAAATCCTTCGCCCGGTCGAGCGCTTCTCCTCCCTTTTCGAAGATGGCATCGCCTACGTTCTCCGCCGTCTCCCCGAACTTATCGGTAAACTTGCTACCTGCATCCAGCACTTTTTCACCCACTTTGCTAGCAAAATCACCTGCTTTATCAAGTGCTTCCCCGCCTTTTTCGAAGATGGCTTCGCCCACATGCTCAGCGGTTTCCCCAAATTTGTTGGTGAGCTTACCACCCGCGTCCATCACTTTTTTACCAACCTCACTGGCAAAGTCGCCCGCTTTGTCAAGCGCCTCTCCGCCTTTGTCCACCACAGTAGCACTAGTGGCGGTCGCAGTATTTTTCAAGGAATCCAACATGCTAGGTTCGTCATCGTCCTTGCCATCATCCAGTAGCTTAGGGGCATTTTCATTGACTTTCAATGGAGGCAGTTCGAGCGCTTCTTCCGGCTCCATGACAGCCGTTGGTACTGCAGCTTCCCGTTCTGCGATGATGGCGTCCATCACATTGTCGGCGTCAGCTTTTTCAGCGGCAGAATTTTCCTCCGCAGTTAAATCGTGGACAAATTCGCTCGCTTTTTCCTTGGCAGCCTCTGTTAGGTCGGCGGCCTTGTTCATGGCTAAGTCTGCTTTTTCAGAAATTGTTTTTCCAATGTCGGAAGCGGTGTCTTGCACTTTGTCCCAAAGCTCGGTGCTGGCTTCCTTGGTTGCGTCCACGGCTTTGTCGGTGGCAGATTTGGTCACGGATTTTGCACCAAAGAGGATTTTTTTCAAATCATTGAAGAATGCCATGATGTTTAGTTTTTTTGTTGAAATGTGGCGATGGATAGCGCTTGTTGCCCAAGCAAAAGCAGGTGAAAGGTAGGTATTTTTGAAAAACAGCCTTGAAAATAATGGACAAACATGTGGGTTAACATCGGCGAGGTTCAACACCCCGCCGATGTTCGACGAATCAAAAATCCATTCCTATTGAAAAATGAAGCTTGGGCTCCTGCACCACTCTCGTCTCCACGCCCCAAGCGTAATCGAGTCGGATCATGTAACCAAATAACAGGGTACGAATGCCCGTTCCATAACCAAAAATGATTGGATCCCTGAAGTAATTGACCTTGATGCTCACATTGTTGCCTTTACCCTCCCAAGTATTCAATGGGCTTTGTTCGTTGAATGGGTTGAGCCCTTCCCAAGCAGACCCCATGTCAAAGAAGCCGATGATTTGGAAATTTCGCACGAAATTCGATTGCCGACGAGGGAAAATATAACGGAAAATGGGCATCCTAAACTCAGCATTCAATAACGCGTAAGAGTTGCCGTTTCGGGCATTCAGCTTAAAGCCACGGATGTTGGTGGCGATGGTGCGATAAGCAAAATCGTCGCCTGCTGGTAGCGGTATTTGGTTATCAAACTGAGGGAAAAGCCAGTTATCCGTTCCGCCGAGCATGTAAAGTATTTTCTGTTGGCCGAAAGAGGTTGCGCCCGCTACCCGACCTGCCAGTACGGACCATTTCAGCACCCGCTGGTAGTGACGGAAATCCGCACCAAGCACCGTCATGAAGCCGTCCTTCACTTTGAACTGCGGATTTTGGCCCAAGTCCACTTGCAGACCTTTTATCATCTCCGCAAACACCTTGTATCGGGTACCGTTCTTCACGTTCAGCGCCACGTCGAGCGTATTGTCAAAAACATATTCGCCTTTGATTCCGATGCGCTGTTCTTCCAAGTTTGGCGTTTGAAGGGTAGCAGCGTCAGATGCCAACATCACGGAATTATCGAAACGCAAAGTAGCCGTGGCTCGCAAGCTGGTGAAAACATCAAGTGGGTAGCGCAGTTGGTACTGTGTCAGGAAGATGCGGTTGTCGTACTTGATAGGCGGCGGTGTATTGTCCAGCGTAAACCGCAAGCGGCGGTAGTACACGGCGTAGCGCTTATCGAGGCGCTTCTTCTTATCGTTGTAAAGGAGGAAATACTCTGCGCCATTGAAAGAAGTAGGTATCCGCACACCACCCTCGAACTCATAATCTTCCAGCAAATCCTTGAAATTGGCCTTGAGTAAAATGCCTGGCGGTGGGTAACCAAAATCTTGTGGCACACCGGAATAAGAGTTCAGACCATCGAAAAGTACACCGTTGTCAAGTTGGGTAGTCACATAATCCGTGCGAAACTTGAGGCGGTAGGGAATGATGCGAGTAGGTCGGAATTCTTGCAGTTTTTGACGAAGGCCCTCTGCTTCTTCACTAGAAACATATACGAGCGGCTGTACTTTTTCAGGTGCGACTGTCGGTTGTTCAATTTCTTTTTTCGGGGCTGGCGTTGTCCGGGTAGGCACTTCATCATCATCGAACTCGCTTTGGAACAAGTAATTGTCCAAATCAATCTTGCCCGTGTCCTGTTTTTCCTTCGGCAATTTATTGACGTCGATTGGTTCGTTGCCTGCTGGTTCCAGCACCGTCTTTTTGGGAGGCTCTATCTTGCCAGCGCTTGGTTTTTCTACCACCTGCACTTGTTGTTTTTTATGATTGCTCACGCTTGGGTTGAGCACTATTTCAGGTTTCATTTCATCCAAAAAAACATGTAGCCGACCCTCCCTGTACAACATTTCCACGTATCGACCAGAGCGCCTGGCCTTGCTCTGCTCAATGATATTGCGATCAAGATTGGAAGTAAAATGGTTGACTGCCCTTTGCTTGTAAATGGTATCCGTCCAAACGGAATCGACCTGGGAAAGTGCCACGCTGTCTAGAACATTGGCGATGATGGAATCAGCAGGAAGGTGTGTCAAAATGCCATCCTTGAAACGAATGACATTTTCAAAATGGTGGATATAATTTTCAAGATAACCCGTTTTACGGTTGTAGACCCCTGTTTCATCCGAAATAAAACCAAACCAAGTGGAGTCAATTGCTATGGGCCGCCGCTCATTGGCGAAGGGAGTGTGGGTCACCTGCACAAGTTCGCCTTTGCTGTTGAAGCCCACAGAATCGAGATTGAGGTAAAAAATATCAAAATGCTGAATGGGCAATACTGAGTCCAAAACCACGATGGTGTTCAGAGAATCAGGGCGGTTGGAGGCGAAGAGAATGCCCCGTTGGCCATGCGCCTGAACGTAACTGGCATCAAGGTCATCCCAAACATCGGTTGTCAGGCGTTGCGCCTGACGATTTAGCATAAAATAGAGAAACAAGTCCGACTGGCCCCGAACTGCAGCAGAGAGCACAAGGTCGTTCGGCCCTACGTAGTCCATGCTGTAAATCCGCTGGAACTGCGTGGACATGTCTTCCGTGTTTTTTTCCTTCGTTAAAACATTGTACCTCAATAATTTAACAATGTCCCGCTTCTCGTACATCACCGCAAGTTCTTGATTCGTTGGGCTCCAAGCAAGCAATGGGTAATTGTAGTCCGTAGCTTGAATGGCATTGCGGGAGCCGTTTTTAAAAATGAGCTTGCGCTCCCCTGAAGCAAGGTCTTGAAGCCAAACACAAGCCTTGCCGATTTCATTGCTGACATAAGCTATTTTCAGTCCATCAGGGCTGATTTTAAGCTGGCTAATTGGCAGGTTATGTTTGTTTTTTATGATAACTTCTTTGCCAACAGGTTGTGCAAATTCTTTTGCTTCGGCTTCGTAACGTTTTTGAAAAAAATTATACCAGCCTTCAGTGGTCTTGAAATAGGTATTACCGAGCACGTACAAAAAACCACTCTCGATACTCCGATTGATACGGGTCAGGTACAGCAGGTTAGAGACTGTACTTTTCCCATAATGTTCACTGATGTAGTACCAAAGCGAATGGCCTGCTAGCTTAGGTTCAGCATCAGCCATTGCCTCGAAATCTTCGTACTTACCTGAAAGAAAAAGGTCACGCAACTGGTTGTCCAGGTCCGTACTCCAATCTTCGCCAACATAGGAAATCAGGCCATCCTTAAACCACTCCGGCAAGTTCATCATCACGGCATTCTGCACGATTTCCTGCAGATTGGAGCCAAAAAGCATGGCGTTCAAATAGACGGAGGCAACGCCTTCCCGCACCTGCCTACGTAGGTCGTTGTGGTCACCATTGTAGTAAACGAACATCTTGTTCCCGACGATTTTTGTCTGGCCGCCGGAGTTCATGAAGGCCTCCTCGCTACCGATATTGCTCTGCTTCAGGTCAGTGAGGTCAGTATAGACGATGATTTCGATTTTGTCGTTCATCCGGTGCTCCAAAATGCCTTGGATTTCATAGAAATCGTATTCAGCCATCTGCACCACAGCTTGCCCTATGAGGCGGCCTTCGCCGTACCAATAGGTGATGAAGTTTCTGCTTTCGTACTGCGACCATTCGGCGAAGTCGTTGTTGAACTGCACGCGGTTTTTGCCAAATTCAGTCTGGGTTGTTTGACCATACATCGTTGCCGAGGCAAATGTCAAAAGGAGGAGAAGTGGGTAAAATATTCGCATGGAAAAAGAAAAATATTGGTCGAAAAAAGAAAACGGCGCAATCGGCACATTGTTTTAAACGCAATAAGCGACGGCAGAATGTACCTTTCCGCAAAAAACTTAAAGAAAATTTTGAGCCGGATTTAGGAAATAAGGGACATTACCAAATTACTACCTTCGCAATTGATTGTTTAAAAAAAGGCAATTTAAGCTAGTCAGCAGACAAAATCCTGCTGCTGCGCAAAAAAACTATAGCACATGCCCGCTACCATCGTCATTTTCACATTCAATCCATTTCAGGAAAATACTTACGTCGTTTTTGATGAAACAAAGGAGTGCATCATCATCGATCCCGGTTGTTTCGAGGCCCATGAGCGCATCGAGCTGGACAAATTCATCCGTGAAAACGACCTGAAACCCGTCCGTTTGTTAAACACGCACTGCCATATTGACCATGTGTTTGGCAATGCCTTTGTGAACCGCACTTGGGGACTGGAACTCGAAATCCACCAAGGTGAACTGCCCGTGCTGGAGGCAGTACCGCAAGTTGCCAAATATTATGGTATGCCTATGGGCGAGCCTTCGCCGATGCCAAGTAGGTTTATCGAAGAGGGCGAGATTATTTCCTTCGGAAACACAAAATTGGAAGCCATTCTGACTCCTGGCCACTCACCTGCCAGCTTGTCTTTTTACATCCGGGAAGATGGACTGCTCATCGCTGGGGATGTGCTATTCAAAGAAAGTGTCGGCCGCTCAGATTTGCCAGGAGGGGATCACGACACGCTCATTGCCAGCATTAAAAACAAGTTGCTTCCTTTGGGCGATAAGGTACAAGTTTTCCCGGGACATGGGCCCTCTACGACGATTGGGTACGAACGGGAAAACAACCCGTTTTTCTAAAAAAGTAAGCCGCTCCTAACTGATAGAAGCGGCCACTGAATAATTGAATTAGTATGAAATTATCGCTTTGTTAGCTGCGAAATTATTTCGCAGCCTTTTTATTGTTTTACTTTCAACCCCCCATAATTTAAGCTGGCACGTATGGCACTGCGAGCGTTTTGTGTTCCAGCATGTCCCTTCACTTCGTGCGAAGTTCCTTTCTCCTTTTCATAAGTGACCACTAAGCCATCAGGATAGGCAATGCCTGCAAAACTGGCATTTGCATCAAGGGTATAACTGGCTCCGTTTTCCACACCAATTTTGAAATCGGAGTACTTGCCAATGAGATTAATCTTCGCAAAACCTTTTGAAACATGGTCGATGCGGAGCCCGCCGTACATCAGGTCAAAGTCTCCGTTGTCGTTCAGCCTATCAATTTTATAGTCGGTGTACTGCCCAGCAGCTTTGATACTTTCGGCATTACCCACCACCACGTTACCATATTTAGAGGTGCAATCCAAATGCTCAACATGAACGAAATTGAATTCGTCATACCGTGATTCTGCATTCATATCTGCACCTTTGTCTACTGTCAGTTTTGAATATTTTGAAGTCAGTTTCAAGTTGCGAACATCGTTGAAGTTCAACTTGCTATAAGAAACATTGACCGTAGCATCACCAGATTTTACAATTGTTCCATTGCCATAGTCTAAGTTTACACTGAGGCTAGGGCCTACACCCTCCAACCTGAAACTGCCATATTTGACGTCCATTTTAACCCGGCTGGTAAGCGGTGCCACATTGCTGTCACCATATTTATTGCTGAGGTCGAGGGAAGCGGTAGCTGGCATGTACACTTGATAGTTTATCTGAAACTCAGTGCGTTCGTTCATACCTAGATTGAACCACGAACTTTTGTTCGACTCAATGATAGTTTCTGCCTTCACGAAGCTATCATCATTGGTGAAATCTATGCGGATGCGATCGAATACGGTCTGGGCCTGAGCCTCATTGCCAGCTTTTACGACAATGGTCACATCTACTTTTGCCCGGTTTTTCTCCCAAGTTTTTACATCAATTTTGCCGTATTTATTGACAAGATTAACTGTACCCGTAGCACTTATCGGAAATTCCTTTTTAATGGTTTTGGTGAAATCTTGTCCATCAGGATCCGGCTGGTTTTGGTTCTGTTGTACTTGTTGGGGTGATGGCTGAAATACCGGATCACCTACGGGGGAGAAGCTGGAAAGCACTATGCCGAGGCAAATTGCAACCACCCAAAACGATTGACGCTTAAAGACTAACTTCATTTTCTGTAGTATTTAAAGGCGTAGGATTCACTTTCTCTACTTTTTCCAACACCTGTTCTAGGATATTTATTTTGGTTTGATACGTCTCAATCATGGCCTGAACGATTTTTTCCTCGGCACCTTCCGGGGCATTTTCAAGTTCATGCCGCAGTTCCTCGTAAGTTTCGTCCAATTCCTTGATGTCCGCTTTCACAATCCCATCCTGCTTGTAACTGGCCAGTTTTGCCAATTTGGCATTCACTTGTGAGCTGAGGTAACGTTCCATTTCTGCATGTTCGGGGGATACATCTGACAGCGATTCCACCGATTTATGCGGGTTGAACAAATAAGCACCACCTATTCCACCAGCCGTCAGCAAGACCAACACAGCCGCTGCCACCCGAAGCCGACGCATCCAAACCACCCGCCCACTTGGACGCTGGCGGTCAAGGTGTCGGTCAAGGTTAGCCCAAACATCGAGGCTTGGCACCCCGGTGTCGAACTCGGCCCTATTTTCCCGAATGAATTTTTCTAAATTTTCCATTTTCACTTTACATTTTTAAACGACCTACCTACCATCGTCCACTACCAGTTGTTGCCCTTCCAAAAGTTCCCTGAGCTTCTTGCGAGCCCGGCTGAACTGTGATTTCGAAGTGGCTTCAGTGATGTCCAGTATTTCACCGATTTCTTTGTGATCGTAGCCTTCCATCATGTAGAGGCTGAAAACCACCCGGTAGCCATCTGGCAAATTCGAAATTGCGCCGTTGATGGCCTGCACGTTCAGTTGCGATTCGTTTACCGGTCCGCAATCTGCCACGTGGTGGAATCGGTCGTCCAGCGTTTCAATTTTTAATTTCCGTTTTTTTAAAAAATTGATACAATTATTGACCACAATCCGCTTGATCCAAGCCCCAATGGTGGACTCGAAGCGGAAACTTTCCATTTTCGAATAAACGTCAATGAACGACTGCTGCAGTAAATCCTCGGCATCGAGGCTATTGTTCACCATGCGCAGGCAAACGTTGTACATCGCCTGTGAGTACAGCCTGTACAGCTCGAACTGCGCTTTGCGGTTGCCCTTCATGCAGTCCTCGACGATGTCCCGATGGGTGCTGCCGTAGTCCAAATTCAGTTAGTTTTCGGTCACAAGTGACAGGAGATTTGCAAAGTGGTTGCACGAAAAAGGAGGGAGAACCGAAGAAAAGTTTGGTTTGGGGAAAAATTATTGCATTTACTCCTCTTCCGCCTTGGCATCTTTGCGGTCACGGAGTTTAATATCGTCCACTTTTTCGTTCAAAAACTGGTTCAGCCGCTCAATGTTGAGACTGGAGGTCATCTCGCCAAAAGCATTGATTTTGATGTCGAAGCCCTTCAATTCATCGTGAACTTTGGGCTGCTTTTCGGAGGGTTTGGATTTTTTTGCCATTGCACTAGGTTTTGAGTTATTGGACTATCCGATTTGAGCATCAAAATAATTGAATGCCCTCGCCAACCGCTCCAACGAAGCATCCCGTCCAAGTAGTTCCATCATCTCAAAAACGCCCGGCCCCTGCATCGTGCCAGCTAAGGCCAATCGAAGGATGGGCATAATTTCGCCTGGTTTCTTGCCCTGCTCATTCATGAAAGCTTTGACGGATTCCTCCAGCGGTGCAGCAACAAATTCAGGTTGGGCCTTCAGATGATTGGCGAGGGCCTCAAAAATTGAGCGGCTTTCCGGTTTCCACCGCTTCGCAATGTTATCATTGTCAAAGGTTTGCACCTCGCCAAAAAGAAACGGTGCTTGCTCTACTAGTTCAGGTAAGAAAGTGGCACGGCCCTTCATCAAGTGGCAGGCCTTCGCTAAATATTCATCAGAAACTTGGTATCCCTTGGCCTCTACAAGCGGTTGCACCAGCCTAGCTAATTCGGCATCATCGGCGGCGTGAAGGTACTGCTGGTTGTACCATTTTGCTTTGTTATAATCGAAGCGAGCACCACTCCTGCTTATTTTTTCGAGGGAAAATGCCTCACTTAGTTCTGTTAAACTGAAAATCTCCTGTTCTGTGCCGGGGTTCCAGCCGAGGAAGGCTAGGAAGTTTACAACAGCTTCGGGAAGAAACCCTTCTCCACTAAATCCCTTGTAAATACTATCATCTCCACTTCCTTCCCAGTTTATTGGGAACACTGGAAATCCGAGGCGAGCACCATCTCTTTTGCTTAATTTGCCAAATAATGAATCCTTCAAAAATTCTTTTAGCAATATTTTGTCTGGAGAATCCTTTTCATTTTCCTTGAGTTGCGCTGAAATACTTTTTGCATCTTGAAGAATTTGCAAAATTTGGTTTTTTGTTTTTTCCCTATCAATTGCGAAGTCTTGCTTTTCATTTTTTTTGAAAAACTCTTCGGTTAATGCATCAGTAATTGTAGGAATAGTTGATTTTGTCAAATAACTATCAGGGGATGGCTTCAAAATCAGCGGTAAATGCGAAAACGCTGGCATCGTCGCTTCCCAGCCAAAAGCACGGTACAGCAAAACGTGATGCCCGGTGCTGGGCAACCACTCTTCACCCCGAATCACGTGTGTGATTTCCATCAAATGGTCGTCCACAATATTCGCAAGGTGGTAGGTCGGCATTCCGTCGGATTTCATCAACACCTTGTCGTCCAGTTCGCTGGTTGCGAAGCTCACTTCTCCCCGAATCAAATCAGTGAATGTAACTACCTCATTTTCAGGGACTTTGAGACGGATGACGTAGTCATTACCAGCGTCCAATCGGCGTTGAACCTCCTCGGCAGGCAGGTTCAGGCTGGTCTTCATCGCCTTGCGGCTGTTAGTGTCGTATTTAAAATTGTGGTTACCAGTGGCGGCGGCTTCATTTCGGGCAGCCTCTAGTTCTTCTGGTGTGTCGAAAGCGTAGTAGGCTTTGCCGTTGGCGACCAGTTCGAGGGCATATTTTTGATAAATGTCCTTGCGGTCCGACTGGCGATAAGGCGCATGTGGGCCGCCAATGCCCTGACCCTCGGTGGGCATGATGCCGCACCAATGCAGCGATTCGATGATGTAATTCTCGGCACCCGGCACGTAGCGGCCTTGGTCTGTATCCTCAATTCTGAGCACGAAAGTGCCGCCATGTTTTTTTGTAAAAAGATAATTGTAAAGCGCCGTGCGCACACCTCCGATGTGAAGTGCCCCGGTTGGGCTTGGGGCAAAACGTACCCGAATATTGCTCATATTTTAATTTAATGTGAAAAAGCTTTGAAATCGAATCGAAACTGGCAGCATATTTTCTTCGTAATTCGTTGATTTACAAACGAAAATAACAGCATGACAGCTTTCGCTAGTTCCCAAAATGGGCTGCAAAACTAAGCTTCTTAGCGGTTACTTTTTTCAAAATACCTTGAAACACCGAACCGATTGAACATATCCTAAAATTAGAAACACTTATGTACTTGGTAAAAACCCCTCAGTTTATCCAAAAACTCTTCCCGAACTTTACTTGGAGAATCCCGACCAATGAAAAAGTTCTCCACCTCACTTTCGATGATGGGCCGATTCCTGAAGTGACACCTTGGGTGCTCGAACAACTTGCGCAGCACAATGCCAAAGCCACTTTTTTCTGCGTCGGCGACAATGTGCGCAAACATTACGATGTGTTGGAAATGGTAAAAAAGGCGGGACATGCCATCGGCAATCACACTTTCAACCACCTGAACGGCTGGCTGACGGATAATGTGAAGTATTTCCTCAATGTTCGGCGCTGCGCTCATGCGCTGAGGTCGAGTTTGTTTAGGCCGCCTTACGGCAGGCTGAAACCCCGGCAAGGCGAATTCCTCCAACGCCATTACCGCATTGTGATGTGGGATGTACTGAGCGGTGATTTTGACCCAGAAATCAGCGCAGAGCAGTGCTTGGAAAATGTACTGAGCAATGCCAAGCAAGGTTCTATCGTGGTTTTTCACGATAGCCTGAAAGCTTGGGATAAATTGCAATACGTACTTCCTAAAGTGCTGTCTCATTTTGCTTCGCAAGGCTACCGATTCGCCCATTTGGAAGAACGGGAGGATGAGTTGCTACTGGCCTCAGTTGCTTGATTTATCTGCTCGTCGCAAAATCCACCAAATCAATTTCGGAAATCACCAGCGGAATCAGCTCCCGAATGGCCTGCTGCTTGCTGCGGGTAAGTTTTGCAAAAGGCATTTGATACCGCCGAAACGACTCCTCATTCCACAATTCATTGTAGGCCCCTTTCAGTTCGTTGTAAACTGAAACGTAGGTCATGTAGTTGGTGCCTCGGTCGTTTTGTAAGGAAATTACCGCAGCGTTTGGACTGGTGGCTAGGTCATTCCGTTTGGCAGGGTTCATGATGAATTCTTTGGTTCGCTGCCGCAATTTTTCAACAGAAGAAAGCTCCCCTTCAATGAGGAGTTGGTTGGAAAAATTGATTTTGACGCTTAAAACATTTCTATCAAGGAACTGGTCTGGTGGGATATTGTCTTCGTTAAATGGTGGGAGCTTTACGCCAATACCTTTTTCGGTTTCAATCACCGTAGTGACAAGGAAGAATGCGAGGAGAAGAAAGGCGATGTCCGCCATTGAACTGGCGTTCACCTCGGGCAATGCCCGACGTTGCGTTTTAGTTGAAATCATAGCTTTACAAATTGGTGTTGCTCTGGTTAGAGATGAATAAATCGTTAACTATGGCGGCTAAGCGCATGATTTTTCTCAGCATATTTTTTTGTGAGCCATTTTTTTTGATATTTGCGCCCCACTCAACCCACCTGAAGTCCATCAGAAAACCTTTTGTCGCCATTTCATCCATGGATTCGATTCTAACGAAATATGCCCAATTACTCGTCAGGTACTGCCTCAGTGTCCAGGAAGGGGAACGGCTCTATGTGAGCACAACTACGCAAGCCGAACCGCTCGTTCGGGAAGTTTGGCGGGAGGCGCTTCGGGCGGGAGCCATCATGGAAGTTGACCTGTCTTTTCGGGAGAAAAACCGGATAATGTATGCCGAAGGAAGCGATGCGCAACTAAACTATGTTTCGCCCATCTTTAGACAAGCGATGGAGGAATTCGATTGCTACTTGCACATCATGGCACCGTTCAACCTACGGGAAGAGCAAAACATTGATGCTAGTAAAGCTGCCATTCGCCGGGAGGCGACCAAAGACTTGAACAAGACTTATTTTGAAAGGACGGCCACAAGGAAATTGAAACGCAACCTTTGCCAGTACCCGACGTTAGGAAATGCCCAGCAGGCAGGCATGTCTTTGGAGGAATACGAAAAGTTCATATTCACTGCATGCAGACTTTACGAAGACGACCCAACAGCAGCTTGGCTGGAAGTACGTCGCTCACAACAGCACATCGTTGATTTTTTGAACAAAAAAGAAACCGTGCGCTACCAAGGCGAGGGCATTGACATCAGTTTTTCGACCAAAGGGCGTACTTGGATAAATTCCGATGGTCAAACAAACATGCCAAGCGGAGAGGTTTATACTTCGCCGGTGGAAGACAGCGTCAACGGTACGGTTCATTTTACCTACCCAATCATTCACGCTGGCCATGAAGTGGAGGGTGTGACCTTGTGGGTAAAAGATGGTCGGGTAGAAAAATGGGAAGCCAAACGAGGCAAAGAACTACTGGACGATGTGTTCAACAACGTGGCAGGCGCTCGGCATTTCGGGGAGGCCGCCATTGGAACAAATTACAAAATAGACCGTTTTACAAAGAATATCCTGTTCGATGAAAAGATTGGCGGGACGATTCACATGGCCATCGGGCAATCATATTTACAGACAGGCGGGAAGAACCAATCCTCCATCCACTGGGACATGATTGCGGACATGAAAAATGGTGGACAGATTTTTGCTGATGGCGAAAAAATCTATGAAGGAGGGAAGTTTCTCCTTTGAAACCAAAGCTGGAATAAAGGCAAAATAATCAAGCAATTAAAATTTGTAATACAAAAAAAGGCTTGTTTGTTTGCATTTTTCATAAATTTGACCGTGCTTTTAAAAAAACCAAACAAGTAATTTATTTCTAAAACCTTTTTCCCAAAACAACACTATCAACGTGGATCAAAACATTGCATTTTTAGAGCTGAAATACGGCAACATCTATGGAGGTTTCCCCAACTTCTTTGCCATTGCTGAGGTAGCACTTCTGGTGTACGAGGGCCGTTCCAAAAAAATCTTCCTCGATACTTTCGTCAACAACGCCGATGTGGACTATGTGAGCGTTTACTCCAAAACCAACGAACTTGGTCATACAGTAGGTCGCAACAAGGTAGTAGTCAACATGCGCACAGGCCGTACCAGACCATTCCTCGAAGAATTTCACGTAGATAAGCGGGCATTACAGTTTTCCTTCAAACAACTCCGACCAGTACACAGCCGGGTGAAGAAATTCATGTTCGACGCTATGCGCAAATACCAAATCGACACCATCATCACTTTTGATGGCCGCCGGGATATTTTCCTTTGCGAAAGGGCTGGCGTTCGTTTCGGTCGTATCGAAATCGTTGACCTACAGAAGGAATTGAATAAGGAAACGGATTATTTGTTCTCTTTGAACAAGCTTTCTGTTATCACTGGCTTCGACATGGACGGCTCCTACCTTCGCTCCAACAATTTGGAATACTGGTTACACCCAATCGCAGCGAAGCAACTCCATCCTAAATCAGCAGCTTGGGATGCTGCCCGTTTGCTGATGATTCACAATGAATTCTATGAGCACCGTGCCGACTTTCTAGTACGGGCGCAGCAACTGCTCAATAAAATACAGACTACGAAAGTGGCAGATGATGGAGAAGCTAGCGAAGGGGATGAATAAATAGCGCGCCTTGTTCCACACAGCTTGTCTAACTCAAGGCTCCTACATCTTGGGTAGAACAAAAAAACTGGGTACCATCTTGCGATAGTACCCAGTTTTTTTGTTCTAAAGTGCAAATACCTTAAATTCTCAGCACGTAGAAAACCTGCATCAGGGCAATTGGGCTACCTTTACTTCTGCTTTGTTACCCGGCACATACCCATTCTAGGCATTGCATTTTGAACAACACCGACCACAAATCCACGGAACTGGCCCGCTTATTTTATCGGGAGCTCGAAAAAATTCACAGCAATACCGATTGGGCGACCCCTGCCAAATCGGCTGCACTCGCCCGCTTGCTGGAACTGCTTTACATCGAAATCACGAAGGCAGACAATATTCATTTCACGACGCTTTTTGCCCGCATTGCCTACGCTTGCCACCGCCATCAAGTGGATAAAAAGACGCAATACTGGGTACATTTTTTTCGTAAAAAAATCCGCCAAGTGGTGCCAGAAGCCGAGGCGCAAGGCGTGTATGAATTAGGCTTAAAGGCTGTCGCCGAAAGCATCGAAGGGCTGTTCGGAGTAGCGCCACCAGCCGAAGTCCAAGCATTTTTACCCAAAAAAATCCCCTACAACTACACTGAAATACAAGTAAAGGAATACCGGAAAACCGCTCGTGTCATTGCACTTGCCGACGATGAAGCCAATGACCTGCTCCTTGCACAAGACGAGGAAACCCCCTCGCAACTCATTCATATTCAGTACAATATCGCCGAGCGAAACGAGCCTTTCAGCCCAACTATCCGTGAAATCAGGAACTGCTTCAAGTTCCCCATCACCTTGAGTTTGATAGATGTGCAGATAGTGGCTCCTCAAATCCTCAAATCCTCAACTACCCAACTACCCAACTATCGCCCCCGTGCCATCGTCGTTGAGCCCGATTACCTCATGGATGTGTCCACCGTTGCCAATTGCTTCCAAGGAAGCGGTGCTGAGCCAGTTGTTTACCTGCTTCAAAAATTCCTGCCCGTGGCACAGACTCAGGCCATGATTTTGGGCAACTGTGCCAACTTCTTTCTAGATGAACTGATGCACAACCCAGAAGCAGTGTTCAAGGAAACTTTTCCAAAAATTTTCAAGACTAACCCGTTGACTTTCTCGCTGCTCACCGATGCTGAAATCAAGGAGATTTATGAAAAGGCGCAACGCCATTGGCTTACCTTGCAGTTGATGGTACGTTCCGAAATGCGGAAGTTCGATATCGAACCAAAGAAATGCTATCTAGAGCCTAGTTTTTATGATGAAAAACATGGCTTGCAGGGCCGCCTCGACGTTTTTTACAAAAAAGAAAACCGCAGTGCCATCATCGAACTCAAGAGTGGAAAACCGTTCATGCCCAACCGCCACGGCATCGGTGCCAGCCACTTTATCCAGACACTATTGTATGATTTGATGGTGCGTTCCGTCTTCGGCGAAGAGGTGGAGCCAGCTAGCTATATTTTGTACAGTGGCTTGGAAACCAGCCAGTTGCGCTACGCACCGCCCGTGAAGGCCGAGCAAAATGAGGCGTTGCAAATCAGAAATCTCCTTGTTTCCATTGACCGAAGATTGGCCGCTGTGCAAGGCGATTCGGTGGTGCAGGTGCCACTCTTGGAGCGCACAACGACCGCTCGTTTCCCCCAGATAAAAGGCTATTTGGCGCAGTCCATCGGCCTTTTTGAAAAAACCTACTATGCGCTTGATGGCTTGGAACGGCGCTATTTCAACGCCTTCACGGGTCTCATCGCACGGGAGCACCAACTGGCCAAAACAGGCGTGCAGGGCATGGGAAAAGCCAACGGCCTCGCCGCCCTCTGGCTGGATACCGTTGAGGAAAAAGAAGCAAGTTTTGACATCATCAAGTCCCTAAAAATCAAGGAAAACCGGGCTTTTGAGGATGAACCGATTTTGGTTTTTGAAAAAACGGCAGATACTAGCCCACTGGCCAATTTCCGGGTAGGGGATATTGCCGTCCTCTATCCAGTTGGCAGCTGGCAGTCGGTGGATGGTTCTCACCAATCACCACTTCAAACCCAAATCTTCAAAGTCACCATCCTTTCCATCACCAATGAGGAAGTCACCGTCCGCTTGCGCTACAAGCAGTTCAACCTGCTGATTTTCAATGAGTTCGAAAATTGGAACTTGGAACACGACCAGATGGACATGAGCTTCAACAGCATGTACCAAGGGTTGTTCCGGTGGGCCAGTGCCGATAGGCGGAAACGGGATTTGCTGTTGACCACCGAAGCACCGAATCAGTTTGCCACGCAAAAAATGGAGTTGAGCGATACTGGGCAATTGACAGAAGAACAGCAAGGAATTTTAAAAAAAATGCTTTTCGCCCCCGACTACTTCCTGCTTTGGGGCCCGCCGGGCACGGGCAAGACGAGCCAGATGCTCCGCCATTTTGCCAAATGGATTTTTGAAAACACTGACGAAAATCTGCTACTGCTGGCCTACACCAATCGAGCGGTGGATGAAATTTGCGAAGCCCTCGAAAGCATTGGGCCCGAAGTAAAGGCTGCTTACCTACGTATTGGGAGTCGCTACTCGACCAGCGAACAGTTTGAAAATCAACTGCTTACGAGTAAAATCGAAAAAGTGACCACCCGGAAAGGCTTGCGGGAAGTGCTGGAAAGTCACCGCATCTTCGTGAGCACATTGGCTTCGCTCTCCAACAACCAAGAACTACTGAAACTGAAAAAATTCAGTCGGGTGGCCATTGATGAAGCTTCGCAAATACTGGAACCCATGCTGGCGGGATTGCTGCCACAGTTTGAACAGTTCGTGCTCATCGGCGACCATAAGCAACTACCTGCCGTGGTCGTTCAGTCGCCAGAAGCCTCTGCTGTGACGGATGAAAAACTGCTCGGCATTGGCCTACAAAACCTGCGGAACTCGCTGTTCGAGCGGCTCTTCCGGCGCTGCACCGAACAAGGCTGGCATTGGGCCTACGACCTGCTCAGTCACCAAGGCCGGATGCACGAGGACATCATGCGGTTTCCCGGCGAACATTTTTACGAAGGAAAATTAAAAATTTTGCCGAAGGAAATATCGGCTTCGCTAAAACAATCGGCCCCACTTACATTGCAATCACTTGATAATCAGGCTGATTGGCAAGTGGCCTTGTCGGGTCGTCGGCTCGCCTTCCTAAACACACCCATCGACCGTGAAAGCCCTAGTCGCAAGACCAATCGACATGAGGCTGAATTGCTGGCGCAATTAGTTAGGCACTTCCAGTCTCCTCAATTATCAATTGGAATCATCACACCGTATCGGGCGCAGATCGCTCAAATCCAAGAAATTATGCAGCGGGAAGGGATTGATTGCGGCAGCATCACGATTGACACAGTGGAGCGTTATCAAGGTGGTGCAAGGGACATCATCCTGATTTCACTTTGTACCAATGCAGCTTCGCAAATGGAAACGCTGGTTTCCCTCTCCGAAGAAGGGGTTGACCGCAAACTAAATGTGGCACTTACCAGGGCTCGTGAGCAAGTAGTGGTGCTGGGTAATGAGGAGTTATTGATGCGAAACGAGGTATATTGCCGGTTGATTGAATGGGCCAAAAAAGAAGCTCATGCCGTACTTCCTTAATCAGGTTGCCTCTCCACACACATTAATATTTCTGCTACTTTTGCCCTTCGTTTTCAAAAACAACAAACCTACCTCGCCCAATCCACGTAGAACCGATTTCCAATTTGTGAATACTGATTCATGGCAATTGACTGGAATCCTCAGCCACTAATCACGAGTCACTAATCACCAATCACCAACAAATGAAAGTTTTAAAATTTGGCGGCAGTTCCGTTGGCACGCCGGAACGCATCAAAGGGCTTATCAATATCCTCAAAGAATATCACGTTCGGGGCGACCAATTCACTGTCGTTTTCTCAGCTTTCAGTGGCGTGACGGACAGTTTGCTCGAAATGAGCAGCAAGGCTGCCATCGGTGATGAAGGTTGGAAGGAGGCTTTTGAAAAATTTGCGAAGCGCCACCAAGATGCTATCACCGAGCTAGTGAGCGGAATGGAAAAGGCTCAAATTGCAAGTGAAATGGAGCGTAGCCATGCCTCGCTGTCTAATATGCTCAACGGCGTCTTCCTCGTGCGGGAAGCCTCGCCTCGCACGATGGATTATGTAGTGAGTTTTGGGGAGAGAAGCTCTGCTTTCATCATCGCAGCGGCCATGCGGCAGGCGGGTATTCCCGCTTCGTTTTTGGATGCTAGGAAAGTCATCCGCACCAACGATGCCTTCCAGAATGCCAAAGTTGACTTTGCCGTGACGAACCAATTCGTCAAGGATTTTTATGCTGAAAATACGGATGTTCAAGTAGTTACAGGTTTCATCGGCTCCACGGCTGAGGGGCTGACGACCACGCTCGGTCGGGGCGGTTCAGATTATACCGCCGCCATCATCGCCGCTGGACTGGACGCTGAGAACATCGAAATCTGGACGGACGTGGACGGGGTGCTCACCGCCGACCCCCGCAAAGTGCGAAAGGCGTTCACCATCCCGAAAATGACCTACGCTGAGGCGATGGAAATGTCGCATTTCGGGGCGAAGGTCATCTACCCACCGACATTGCAACCAGCGCTGCAAAAACGCATCCCGCTTTACATCAAAAACACTTTCAACCCCGGTTTCGAAGGTACATACATCACCGACAAACGTGACCCCAGTGGCCACGCCGTTACTGGAATTTCCTCGATCAACAAAGTAGCGATGCTGACCTTGCAAGGCGGCGGAATGTTCGGGGTGCCGGGTATTGCGGGGCGGCTCTTCAGCAGCCTGGCTGGGGCGGGCATCAGCGTGATTTTGATTACGCAGGGCTCGTCGGAACACAGCATCACCTTTGCCATTCCACCGGAGGTGGCCAAAAAAGCGAAGCAACAAGTGGAAGCCGAGTTTGGCTATGAAATTGAAAAAGGCTTGGTCGAACCCTTGAAGATTGAGGAAAATCTGAGCGTCATTGCGATTATTGGTGAAAATATGCGCTACCGCCCCGGTATCGCTGGGCGGATGTTTCAGGCGCTGGGCAAGAATGGCGTGAACGTGGTGGCCATCGCCCAAGGCTCTTCGGAGCTGAACATCTCGGTGGTGGTTTCTGCCGCCGACGAGGCAAAGGCGATGAACGCCCTGCACGAGGCTTTCTTCCTCTCCGATACGAAGGAACTGCATTTGTTCATGGTAGGTGTGGGGCTGATTGGCGCTACGCTCATTGAGCAGATCAGGGAGCAGGCCGCTTTTTTGAAGGAAAAACGTGGCCTCGAACTGAAAATCGTAGGGCTTTGCAACAGCAAAAAAATGCTTTTCGATGTGAACGGCATTGACCTTGCCAACTGGAAGGAAGCGTTGGCTACCTCCGGCGAAAAACTGAGCCTACCCGATTTCGTGGAACAAATGAAGGGACTGAACCTCAGCAATTCCATCTTCGTGGACAACACGGCGAGCGAGGAATTGCCCCGTTTTTACGAAGAAATACTCGGCCACAGCATCAGCATCAGCACCCCGAACAAGCTGGCAACCAGCAGCAGCTACGAACAGTACCAACGCCTGAAGCGCATGGCCGCTCGCCGTGGCGTGCCGTTTTTGTACGAAACGAATGTGGGCGCTGGCCTCCCCGTCATCGGTACGCTGGAAGACCTCATCACGAGCGGCGACCGCATCCTGAAAATCGAAGGGGTCCTTTCTGGCACGATGTCCTTTATTTTCAACAATTTCAAGATGGGTGGCAGGCCGTTCAGCGCGATCGTGCGGGAGGCCAAGCAACTTGGCTACACGGAACCTGACCCCCGTGACGACCTCGGTGGAGCGGACGTTCGCCGCAAGCTGCTCATTCTTGCCCGTGAAACGGGTATGCCGCTCGAAGCCGCCGACGTGAAAATCGAGAACATTTTACCGAAGGAAGTCCAAGATGCGCCTAGCGTGGACGCCTTTTTTGCGGAGCTGGAAAAGGCGGATGCCAATTTTGAAAAAATGGCTGCCGATGCCGCCGCCGAAGGAAAGGCGCTGCGCATGATCGCCAGCCTCGACAAGACTACTGGCCAAGCCACCATCGGCCTTCGGGCGGTGGATGCATCACACCCGTTCTTCTCCTTGAGCGGCAGCGACAACATGATTGTTTTCACGACAGAAAGGTACAAGGAGCGCCCGCTGGTGGTGCGTGGCCCCGGCGCAGGTGCTGCGGTTACAGCGGCTGGGGTGTTTGCGGAGGTGGTGCGAATCGGGAATTACCTCGGCTGAAGGATTGCAAGAATCTGGTATTATCATTTAAGTATCGGGATACCCATCTCCAAGAGCATACCTTCCTTCATCGCATACGCAGAAGTATAAATCTGACGGATACCAGCTAACCGCACGATATAATCCATAAGTACAAATGCAACAGCAATAAGCTCGACTCGCTCTGGCGGGAGACCAGGCATCTTCAGGCGAGAATTCCTGTCAGCTAGAGTGATTTTTCCATGTACTTTGTAAAAATCTTCGATAGAGATTATGGAGTACAATGGGTTGTGTTTTTCCCGGACTAGCATGTCTTCCACTACCTCGAAGGATCCGGAAGCCCCCGTTAGCGTGGGTGTTTGGTGCTGGCGCAATGCTGTTTTGAGTGGCGACAATATCTGATCAAAAAAATCCCGGATAGCCTCTATCTCAGCCTCTGTGATAGGGTCGTTTTTTTGAAATTGAGAGAACAGAACTTGTACGCCGATAGGGAAACTTTGTGCCCAATAAACCTCCTCTTCACCAGCAATGATGAATTCCACGCTGCCGCCACCGATGTCCATTATCAGCGTTTTTCCTTGAAAAAAAGGGATGGCCTGCTTGACGCCCAAGTGGATGAGCCGGGCTTCTTCATTGCCAGAGATAAGTTGGATTTCAACTTGGGTCAAGTTTTTTACAGCTTGGATAAATTCAGCGCCATTAGAGGCTCGGCGCAATGCTTCTGTTCCAAAGGCTCGATGCTTGTCAACGCCTAGTTCCTGCATTATTTTATCGAACAACTGGATGCAGTCCAATCCACGTTGAAAGGGGGCATCGCCAATGCGGTTAAGCCCTTCCTGACCTAGCCGCACATACTCCCTTAACCGATAAATCTGTTTGAAGGAACTATCAGGCAGCAAGTCAACGACGAGAAGGTGGAAGGTATTCGTGCCGCAATCAATTACTGCTAGTCGCATAAGTATGGTTTTTATCAGTACTTCCTTGCAGAATGTTTGCAGGGCAAGAAATGTTCTTTAAACAAATCAAGCACTGGCGTTAGCTTAATGGCTGGGAGGTGTTTGTTGTTGTACTTGCTGCTGCATTTGCATGGCATTTTTGATCTGCTCGTTGAAGTATTTGACGCCATCCTCAGTCATGTAGTTAGCATAAGTTTTAACCCTATTCTTTTCAAACACAAAATAGGTGCAGCCCGTGCTGAAATAAAAGTCACCCTCTAAGACGATGTTGCCCTTAATCTGGTATGTGACCCGGCCCATGGCTTTGCATTCCGGCCTCAATGGTGCAGGTTGCTCGGCAATATGGCGGACCGCATACTGGATGCTAGGCTTCTCCGAAAGACTCATGGTGAAGGGGTAATTGTAGAAGATATAATCCACCTGAGTGCCTTCGTTCCAAAGTTGCTCTAGCAACTCCAATGGAACGCTTGGCAAAGTAGCTTCGGGTTCGACAGGCGTTGATGGTGCAGGAGAAGGAGGAGGTGTCGCTGTTGGCTTATCCTGGTTGCAAGCTGCAATGACTATTAAAAAAAATGAGAAAACAATTGTTTGCTTCATAGTTAATCTATTTCAAGGTTTTGTTTCACCCGCCAAGCCTTCTAGCCCACTATTTCCGGGGCAAGATAGGTTTTTTGGAAAAGTGGAAAATGCAAATCAATTGCAAAAGTCAGCATGTTACTATCTTTACACAGTAATTCATTCAACTTTCTGAAGGCTTCCCACCTTTAACCAGTAGTGAAAACACAATGGCTTTCGTTGGCTTCGCCAAAACCTTATACTTGTCATGGAAGAACAAAAAAAACGGATTTTACAGAGCCTTCGCTTGCCTTTTAAATTTATGGTAGTAATGTGGGGCGTGTATCTGGTGGAGGCATTTGCCAACCTTGACTTTGGTGCTTATGGTGTTTATCCAAGAGCATTTTTTGGGCTTCGAGGGGTTCTTTTTGCGCCGCTGATTCATGATGACTTCAAGCATCTTATTTCCAACTCAGCCCCCGTTTTTGTACTTTCCTTCCTCATGATGTACTTCTATCGTAGAGTAGCTATACGCAGCTTGATAATGATATACCTGCTCACAGGCTTTGCTGTGTGGCTGTTTGCACGACCCGTTTTTCATATTGGAGCCAGTGGCGTGGTTTACGGAATGTTGAGTTTTGTATTCTGGAGTGGCATTTTCCGACGTAGCCTCAAATCAATTATTCTGGCGCTCATTGTCACCGTGCTTTACAGTGGATACTTGGGCGGCATTTTGCCCAACCAACCAGGAATCTCTTGGGAAAGCCACTTGATGGGGGCGCTGGTTGGGGTGTTCACAGCGTATTGGTACAAAGAAGAAATCGAAGCGGATGACAAGCCGCAACCACCGTCTTGGGAAGGGGAAAACAGAGAAGCCAGCTATTTCCTCGACCGTGATGTTTTCGAAAAAACAAAGGCCGAGCGTGAAAACGGCCTCACCTAAGCATTGCAACTTGCCTTTAAGCTGCTTACATTTGAATTTCGGCCTAAAAACAGGGCTCGAAATCCACCATGCAGAATCGTTCTGACTTCAATGACGCTGCTGAACAGCTTTACCGATTGGTCGTCGAGTACGACCGCCGGGGAGACGTGTACAACGCCGTGAAGCTCTGCAAGCGACTTGCCCGCATGGCGCCTGATTGGTCGGTTCCCTTTGCCTTTCTCAGCCGCACCTACCGCTCCCGGATGGAGTGGAAGCCCACTTTTCACTATTGCATCAAAGCCGTGGAGCACAATGCTTTCGATGAAAACTTGTGGGAAACGTTGGGTATTGCTGCCACGGCGCTTGGTGAATGGAAAGTAGCCCGCTACGCTTGGAACCAGCTTGGTTTTGATTTCAAACCATCGGCAGAAGCACTGCACCTTGACCTCGGCATCTTGCCTGTCCGTTTGAACCCTTCCACCCAACCCGAAATCGTGGCTGCCCGGCGGATTGACCCCGTGCGGTATGTTATTGAGAGCATCCCACAGCCATCGTCTGGGCGGCGCTACAAGGATTTGATTCTGGTAGAAAACAGGCCGAATCCCAACGGCATTTTTTACCATCAAAATAAAAAACTGCCTATCCACGATGAGTTGCAATTGCTCAAATCTTCCAACCTGCATACTTTTTCCGTGCTGCTCTACACGGAGGCTCCCAGCGATGTGGACACACTAGCCAACCTCTGCCTTAGTGCCAATATCGGCTTCGACAATTGGAGCAATGCTACCCGTTTTTTTCAACCAAATCTCCACCGGAATGTGGCGGAATATTTTGACCAAGCTGTTTTTGGAAAAAATGAGCGGGAAGTTTTTCTGGTGGCAATGGCAGCCAAGCAACAAAATGAAGTGGAGGCGGTGCTGGAGAGTTGGCGGGTGATAACGTTGCGGGAGTTTGGTCAAATCGAAATGCTGATTTAACATCTCTCAAGCTGCCACTGCCTCCCCTCCTACCTTCATTTCTACCGCCTTTTTATCCTTATATTTTTGTAAAAAATTAATGAACCGCTCGATGTCGCCCATCGTGGTTGGAATGCCTACGCTGATGCGGATAGCGCCCCGCATGTACCCCAAAAACTCAAACATATCGTGCATGTTCCCGGTCTTGCGGGAGCTGAAATACTTGACCATTTCCTCTGTGGAAACGCAGTAGTTGATTTCATCAATACCGGGGTTGCAGAAGCAGCCCGTGCGCAGCGAAATTAGTGCCGCATTAGCTTGCTGCTCCACTTCCTCGAAAGGAAACACGTTCCCATCGGCATCGCTCACGTTAAAAATGATGGTGCCGCCCTTCTGTTTCATGTCCATCGGGCCGAAGATGCGGATGAGCGGCTTGCCGTTTTCATGGCTGAGTGCCTGCATCCGCTGGATGAGAGTCTGCGTGAGTTGACTCACCCGCCGATTGATGCGCTCCATCCCGATGTTTTCGATGAAATCAATGCCCCGGCTGATGGCTGGGATATCAAGGTAGTTTACCGTGCCGTTTTCGAAACGCTCGTGGTCTTCGGCGAGGAAATGGGCGCCGTAATTGACGGCCACAGCGACCACCGTGCCGCCAGCGAACCACGGTTTTTTCAGTAAATCGAATTTTGATTTTTTTACCAACAAACAACCAATGCCCGTCGGGTAGCCGAATATTTTATAAAACGAAACGGACACAAAATCAGGCTGTACCTGCTTGAGGTCAAGTCGGGAAGTAGGCACGTAGGCAGCAGCGTCCAGTAGCACATCCCAGCCGAGAGAGTGCGCTTTTTCTATCCAACTGAGCGGGTGTTTCACACCTGACACGTTTGACTGAGCGGGGAAGGCCAGCAGTTTGTGCTTGCATTCCGCATGTTGGTGCAGCAGTTCCTCCAAGGCGACTTCGTCAATGGTCAGGTCTTGGTAGTGCAGCGGGCAGTAAGTGTAGCCGCCGCCCTTGCTCCGGCAGTATTCCCGGATGCCGTTCACGGAGTTGTGGTTATCGGAAGTGAGCACGTAATGACTGTTTTCACAAAACGGATAACACTCGCCCACGATTTGTAGCGCCGCCGAGGCATTGGCGGTGAAAACGCAGAAATAATCATCGCTGGCATTGAAGAAATTCAGGACTTTCCTGCGTGCCTCGGCCACGTTCTGCGTGGAGAGTTGGGAGGTTGGGTTACTGGAATGTGGGTTGCCGTAAACGGCGTTCCGAAGGTAATCGAAGTGCCGGTCAATCAGGCTTTGGGCGTAGAGGTTGCCTCCCGTATAATCCAAGTACACATGCCGCTGCTCGTCGAGGCGGCTGAATTCCTGCTGGCGCAATTGAGTAAAAAATTGGTCGTCGTTCCCTTCACTGTTGCCTGTTTCGGGCAGTTTTTTTACTGAAGAAATCATAGTAGTCTAATTTGGCTAGTTGCTGTTTCGGAAGGCGAAGGTAAGTTTTTTGGGGCAGCGGAAAAAGCTGCAACCGTGCCAGTTGCTATTTTTGTGAAATGGAAAAAAAGCCCACCAAGAAATTCACTTCCAAGGCGGATGCCCTCGTCAAACTGCAACGCTACTGCGCCTACCAAGACCGCTGCCACTCGGAAGTGCGCACCAAGCTCATTGAGCTCGACTGTTACGGTCAGGACTTGGAGGATGTGATGGCCAGCCTCATCGAGGACAAGTTTTTGGATGAGGAGCGCTTCGCCCGCTCGTTTGCCCGTGGCAAATTCCGTATGAAACAATGGGGCCGCACCCGCATTCGGCAGGAACTGAAAATACGACAGATTTCTGACTACTGCCTGCGCAAGGCCATGGAAGAAATTAAGGAAGCAGACTACCTGAAAACGCTGAAAGAAGTGTTGGAAAAACGGGCTTCGCAAATCGCTGAACTTGACGATTTTGCCCGAAAAGGAAAGCTGGCGCAGTACGCCATGTCGAGAGGATTTGAATCTGATATAGTCTGGGAGTTGCTGAGAGATATGGATTAACCTCTAGTCTAGCATTGACTGAAGAGACTGGCATTTTGATTTAAGATATAAGATTGACGATATCAGATTTAAGATTGGACTAGCAGCCCCCAAAATCTAAAATCTTACGTCTGAAATCTTATATCTTAAATCAAATCACACGTCCGTTCGATTATTTCTCACTTCCCGTGCACCTTCTTGTTCTGCTCGTAGCCGCATTTTATCCACTTCGCATAGTCGCCCACCTTCTGCATACCGGACACAGGGTTGTTGAGCAGTTTGCCATCGTTGGAAAGCAGGACGTACTGCGGCTGTGAGTTGTCGTTGAAATTCTCCGTTTGGAAATAGGCCCATTTATGGCCGTAGTTGCGGAGGCGTTTTGTGCCCCCGCTCTTCATCGGCAATGATTTTTGCTCTGCTTCCGGCAAATCAATTTTTTCATCCACGTACAAAGAAATGACGACGAACGAATCCCGCAGGTACTCATGGATGCCCTCTTTAGGCCAAACCTCGGCCTCCATGCGGCGGCAGTTGGCACAAGCATGGCCCGTGAAATCAATCATGATGGGCTTGTTTTCCTTGCGGGCAACTTCAAGGCCTTCGCAAAAATCATCGAAGCAATAGACGTTCTGCGGACAATCGCAGGGGTGCCAAATACTGTAGCAGGTCGGCGGTACGATGCCGCTCAGCAGTGACAGGGTATGCAGTGAACCTTCTTTTTCATCGTAGCGCAATCCCGTGAAAAGATAGCCGACGAAAATGAACGACAAAATGGCTAGCACCCACCGCACGGGCGAAAGTTGTTTCAAGGAAATCTTGGTATCGTGCGGGAACCTGATTTTACCCAACAAATAAATGCCCAAGCCGAGGAAAATCACTATCCAGAAACCGAGGAACACCTCCATTTTCAGGATGCCCCAGTGCTTCACGAGGTCGGCGTTGGAGAGGAATTTCAGCGCCAGGGCCAGTTCGAGGAAGCCCAGCACTACCTTCACGGTCGTCATCCAGCCACCAGACTTTGGGAGTGCCTTGAGCCAGTTGGGGAAGGCAGCGAAGAGGCCGAACGGCAAGCCCAGCGCCACACCGAATCCCGCCATGCCCGCTGTGAGCTGCATGGCACCAGCATCGGAATCGAGCACGGTGCCGAGCAGTGAACCGAGGATAGGGCCTGTGCACGAAAATGACACGAGCACAAGTGTCAGTGCCATGAAAAAGATGCCCAATACCCCGCCAACACCTTCGGCATTTGCCGATTTGTTCGACCAGGATTCCGGTAGCGTTATTTCAAAATAACCGAAAAACGAGATGGCGAAAACGAGGAAAATCAGGAAGAAGACGATGTTGATGGTCGGGTTCGTCGAGAAATCACTCAGAATGTCTGGGCTGACAGAATCAAGCACGTGGAAGGGCAAGCTGAACAGTACGTATACTAGCAGGATGAAAAAGCCATAAAGGCCAGCGTTCTGAAAACCTTTCTTTTTGGATTGGCTGCTTTTGGTAAAAAAGCTCACCGTGAGCGGCACCATCGGGAACACGCAGGGCGTGAACAAAGCCGCTAAACCGCCCAAGAAGCCAAGGATGAATATTTTCCAAAGGCCACTACGGTCTTCTTTTTCTTCGCCGCAATCGGCGACCTGTGAGCGGTCGAGACTGAATTCGCAGTTGCCAAGGTAGCTGAAACTGGCATCTCCAGTAACGACAGCAGGCTCATTTCCGTCACCGCCAAGGGTTACTGTCAAGTTGGCCGGATCTATGCTGAAGTTAACGTCTACTGGAGGAAGGCATCGCTCATCATTGCAGGTCATGAACGTCAGGTAGCCGATGATTGGCTTAGCGGGGTCTACTACACTCAACTTTTGGCTGAAAGTGGCGTCCTCCTTGAATTTTGTAACTTTCATGCCGAACAACGGGTCGTTGCCTTCAATTTTGTGGCTACCCGTTTCAGTTGCCTTACCATTGAGTTGGTAATGGTCGCCAGGCTCGAAGTTTAACGAAGTAGGAATCGGGCCGCCGTCCTCCACAAATTGGGAGTACGTTGCCCAGCCTTCATCCAGAGCTGCCTTAAAATTGACGATGAAGGCATTTTCGCCTGTTTTTTGCACATCGGCAGTCCATTTCACAGGGTCAAAATTGTTGCCGCCGCCAATGGTGGTAATTGGCACAGTGGTAGTCGTGGCAGGCGGGGTATCCGTGTTAGCCGTTTCAGCAGGAGTTTCGGAGGGTTTGGTTTTGCTACCCTTGTCGGCAGCAGGCGTTGTTGCAGGGGTTTCCCCAGATTTTGCCGTTGGTTTTAACTGAAATGAAAAGTCAATATCGGATGGAGGCAAGCAACGCTCGTTGTTGCAGGTCATGAAGGTCAGGTAGCCAGTGATGGGTTTAGCAAAGTCTGTGACTTTCACTTTTTGGGTAAAACTGACTTTTTCGGCAAACTTGATAACATGCATATTATCAAACAATGGGTCGTTCAGTTCTTTGCGATGGCTGGATGTTTCGATGTTTTTACCAACCAAAGAAAAATAGCTGCCCTTGTCGTAGGTAAAACTGGTGGCAATAGGGCCATCCTCACTTTCTAGGTACTGTGAATATATATACCAGCCATCCTCCAAAGTGGCCGTGTACACGAGGTTGAACTCGGTATCGCTAAGCTGTTTCGAAGAAAAACTCCATTTGACAGGGTTGTAGATTTGGCCAAAGCTTGTCGTCGCAAATGCCAGCAACAATGAAAGTGTCCAGAACTTCCTCATGTTATAATATTTGAAAAGGAGGGGCTTGCCCGCCTTTGTGGGTGTTTAAAAAAAAGTCCGCAAAACTAAGGAATAAGGGATTGTTGGGCTGCTTGATTGCTGTAATTGTTGTCACGCTTGTTGCAACAATTATATTATTCAACAATCAAGCAACCAAAAATTACTTCAGGTCGAAGCTAAAAGGGATTTCCACTGGGGGCAAACATCGCTCGCTGTCGCAGGTCATGTACTCGACATTGCCAGCGAGCGTAGTGGCTTTGGTGACCTTTACCCGCTGGGTGAAGGTGGTTATGCCGCTGAACTTGATAATGTTCATGCCGAAAAGGTCGTCATAACCTTCGTACTTGTGGCCATCTTCGACATTCTTCCCGTCCATCTTTACGGCGGCATTTTCATCGTAACGGATAGAGGTGCGCACGGGGCCGTCATCGCTTTCCAAGTATTGGGAATACACGTACCAGCCGTCGGATATATGTGCCGTAAAAACTAAATCGTAGGTTCCATCGGCCACTTTGTTGGCCTCGTATGTCCATTTAACAGGGTTTATCTGCGCAGAGGCGGCGAAAGTGATGGCCATTGCACAAGCTAAAAAGGCGATTTTTTTCATTTTGAAAAGATTTGATTTTCAGTTCAGCAGACAAAAATAATGCGCCACAACCCTGCGTGATGTGGCGCATCTTAACGATAATATTTTTTTAACGGAAAAAGTTAAGGATAGTTGGCAATTCCACATCAGAACCACCCATTTCCAAAGCCCCTAAATGGCCAAGGAATGGCCACCAACACGAGTAAAAGTGCGATGCCATAGAAAATGAAAATGGTTTTGTGCTTCTTGACCTCGTCCATTGTTTTCTTGGATTTTGAATGTCCGATGGTGACAAGTGCAATGGCTATTATCATCATCAGGCTATGCTCTACCGTGAAAAAGCGGAACATCGCATCTTTCATCTGTGAAAAATCCACCCGCCCGCTCATAAAGTACAACACCAAACCAATCAACAATTGGATGTGCATCGAAATCATCGTGAAAAGGTTCAGCTTACGGCCACCTTCAGTGTAAGGGGCGTTGGAACGCCATTTCAGCAGGGCCATAAAAGTAGCGGCTATCAATAGAATTAACACTATCCAGCGGAGGCCGGAGTGCGCATGTAGGAGTCCTGTCATCATAAGTCTGAGTTTTAAGTTTTGAGTTTCGATTGGTTGCCCAAGCTCGGCAAAGGTAAAATTCGATGGTGGATTGCTCAAACCTTTTCGAGGAGCCACCAAAATGCCCGCCGCCGCCTTGGCATTACCTTGTAATTGCTCTCAATATACCTGCGAATATGCGCCAT
This sequence comes from Bacteroidota bacterium, assembly GCA_016124585.1. Lineage (GTDB taxonomy): Bacteria > Bacteroidota > Bacteroidia > Chitinophagales > Saprospiraceae > UBA6168. The sequence continues at coordinate 142,693 of WGNL01000018.1, forward strand.
GCCTTGCGAGATGTCATCGGTGAGCATAATCAGTTTGAGGTCTTCCGGAGAAATGGTTCCCCTCGAAACCATAGAGGTGAGGTAATCCAGCAGGGGCTTGTAGTAGCTGACACCGATGAGTACCACAGGAAAATTGTGCATCACTTTCGTCTGCACCAGCGTCAGTGTTTCGAACATTTCGTCCATGGTGCCCCAACCGCCGGGGAGTATGACGAAAGCATAACTGTATTTCAGCAGCAATACTTTTCGAACGAAGAAGTAGCGGATGTTGACGGTCTTCTGAACGTAGGGGTTTGGGTGCTGCTCAAACGGCAGTACGATATTGCAGCCCACTGATTTTCCACCCGCCTCGAAGGCGCCTTTGTTCGCCGCTTCCATGATGCCAGGGCCGCCGCCGGTCAAGGTAGTAAAGCCCATCTGGGCAATGGCCTTGCCCACTTCCTCCGCTTTTTCGTAATATTCATGACCATCCTTGAACCGAGCCGAGCCGAAGACGGTAATGCAAGGTCCGATAAAATGCAAGGCCCTGAACCCTTTCAAAAACTGAAAAAAAACCTTGATGGCAAAGCCCAGTTCCCGATGGCGCTCCTTCGGGCCTTCGAGGTATTGGGTTTCACCTTTTTTCAGGATGGGGACTGGTGGCGTTTTGATTGGCTTGGACATTTTACCTTTTAAAAATAATCATTGAAAAGGCCGAAGGTAAAAAAGGTGGTAGGTTCATGCTTAACTTGATTGATTAAGTTTCTTCACCATCGTCAAAATAGTCGCCAGCGCCACGGTCTCGCCCGTTTCATCATACACATCCACGAGCAGCTTCACGATGCCCTTCGCCACGTCGTCCTCGCTCTTTTTTTCTTGGTCAACCTTCTCCTTCACTGTCAGCCGCACACCGATGGTCATGCCGGGATAGACAGGCTTCGTGAAGCGGCATTCGTCCAAGCCATAATTCAGCAGCACGGGGCCTTTTTTCGCATCCACGAAGAGTCCAGCCGCTTTTGACAGCACAAAATAGCCGTGCGCTACTCGTCCGGTGAAAATGGTTCCTTCGAGCGAGGTAGCATCCATGTGGGCGTAAAAATTGTCACCACTCACGTTGGCAAAATTGCTGATGTCTGCCTCCGTGACTGTGTGTTTGGCCGTCACGACCGTTTCGCCAATTTCCAGTTCTTCGAAATGCTTGCGGAAAATATGCACGTCCTTCTCCGCCTGCCGGCCGCCTTGGTGGTACTGCCCAGTGGCTGCCGTAAGGAAGGTCGGGTGGCCTTGAACCGCCGTCGTTTGGAGGTAATGGTGGAGGCTTCGCATACCGCCGAGTTCGCCACCGCCGCCAGCCCTGCCGGGGCCCCCGTGGTTCAGCAGTGGGAGTGGCGAGCCATGGCCCGTGCTCTCCTTGGCACATAATTCATTGAGAATCAAAATCCTGCCGTGGTAGGGCGACGAACCGATGACATAATCCCGTGCGATGCGCTCGTCGGCGGTGACGATGCTGCTCACGAGCGAACCTTTGCCCATGTTCACCAGTTCGATAGCGTCGTTGAGGTGCTTGTACGGCATGATGGTGCTCACCGGGCCGAACACCTCAATCTCGTGCGAGGCGGTTTTTTGAAATGGGTCGTCGTTGAGTAGGAGCATGGGCGAGAAGAAAGCGCCTTTGTTCCAATCTGCCCCAACCGCTTCAAATGTTGCGTCTAGGTTGCCGAAAACGATGGGCGTGTGGGCAGCGAGTTCCTCCACTTTTGCCCGCACCTCGTCCACCTGCGAGCGCCCGACGAGGCTGCCCATCCTGACGCCCTCCACTTGCGGGTCGCCGATGGTGGTCTTCGCCAATGCTTGGCCGAGCGAGATTTGCACGTCCTCGACGAGGTTTTCTGGCACGAGGATGCGGCGGATGGCGGTGCATTTCTGCCCGGCCTTCGTCACCATTTCCCGATGGACTTCTTTGATGAAAATATCGAATTCCGGCGTTCCTGGCACGGCGTCAGCACCCAGCACACAGGCATTGAGACTGTCGGCCTCCATGTTGAAAGGCACGGAGTTGTTGATGACAGCGGGCGTGGACTTGAGCATGCGGCCCGTGCCTGCGCTGCCTGTGAAGGTGACCACATCCTGTCCCATCACTGAGTCGAGCAGACCACGGGCGCTGCCGCAGATGAGTTGCAACGAGCCTTCGGGCAAGATGCCGGAGGCAATGATGTCCTGCACCATCGCATGGGTGAGGTAGCTGGTCTGCGTGGCAGGCTTCACGATGGCGGGCATCCCGGCCAGCAGGTTCACCGACATTTTTTCGAGCATCCCCCAGATGGGGAAGTTGAAAGCGTTGATGTGGATGGCCACGCCATGCCTCGGCGACATGATGTGCCGCCCAACGAAAGTGCCTTCCTTCGAGGATTTTACCACCTCACCATCCACAAAGAAAGTCTCGTTGCCGAGCCGACGGCGCAGGCTGGCGTAGGCGAACAGTGTGCCGATGCCACCTTCAATGTCCACCCAAGAGTCCACTTTGGTAGCTCCCGTGGCGTAGCTAAGTGGGTAGTAGCTCTTGCGGCGGTCGTGGAGATAGAGCGCCAGTTTTTTCAGCATGAGGCCCCGCTCGAAGAAGCTCATTTTCCGCAATGCCCTGCCGCCGACCGTGCGGGCGTATTGCATCATGGCGGGGAAGTCAAGTCCCTCACTGCCAGCGTTGGCGATGACTTCGCCGGTGATGGCGTTTTGGAGGGGTTGGGTGCGTCCGGAAGCGGGTTGCCAGTGGGATTGGGTGTAGTTGGAAAGATTTTGCATTGGTTAGGTTCATTAATTTTGAGCTCAAAGATAGCTTGCCATTACTTTTCGAGACATAGTTGTTCTTCCAGTCGATTGTTTTAAAAAATACTATTGGCTCGCTTAAAAACGACCCTAATGAGTTCAGTCCCATGTTTCGTCTTGTAATTTCATCTGAATAGGACTAAAAAATGACCGCGAACATGGCCAAATTTTTTTCTAAAATTCTTACTTCCCCTTGAACAACTTCCCCTGTAAACTTGTCTTTAAAAAGTTCTAAATCAATGGAAAATTCATTTTCAAATATGGCTAATTGTTGTTGTCTCACTGCATACGAACGGAGGGGCGAACCTATTTTGCTATATTCAAAATAACATTGATTAACAGCAAGAAAGCCTTTCCGCACCACGGGGAGGCTTTCTTGCTTTAAACCATTTCAAACATCCATTTCTTAACTAAAAACAATCTAAAAATGGCAACAATCAGACTTGGGGACATTGCCCCTGATTTTACTGCTGAAACCACGCAAGGCACTGTACACTTCCACGAATGGCTAGGCGATAGCTGGGGTTTGCTCTTTTCTCACCCCGCCGATTTCACGCCTGTCTGCACCACAGAACTGGGCCGTACCGCTGCTCTCAAATCTGAATTTGACAAACGAGGTGTAAAGGCCATCGCACTCAGCGTTGACCCGCTCGACTCACACATGAGCTGGCTTAAGGATATTGAAGAAACACAGAATGTGACGATGAACTTCCCAGTCATCGCCGACGCCGACCGTAAAGTGGCTGAATTGTACGACATGATACACCCGAATGCCTCTGAGAAAACAACCGTACGCACGGTCTTCGTCATCGGTCCAGACAAAAAAGTGAAAATGACGTTGACTTATCCTGCCAGCACAGGGCGCAATTTCCTCGAAATACTGCGGGTAATCGACAGCCTACAGCTCACGTCCAATTATAGTGTAGCGACCCCCGTTGATTGGAAACAAGGCGAGGACGTGGTCATTGCACCAGCCATCAAGGATGAGGAAATTCCAGCTAGATTCCCAAAAGGGCACAAGCGAATCAAACCATACCTGCGCATGACACCGCAGCCGAATATTTAATCTGATTTCACCAAAAAATGAAAGCCTTGCCCATTGTGGCAAGGCTTTTTTATTTGAAGGAAATTGTCGCCCAACTGCTCTTTTGTCTAAGGAATCCGGACTTTTGGCAGCCAACGCCCTCCTATCTTGTCCATCTGTGTATCTTCCCGCTGTTTTTCAGTTTTTATATAAAATGTTAAATCAAATAAAACTCATCATGAATCGAAAGCACAACTTACTAGGCTTGGCAATGCTAGGCTTGGCGCTCATTTTCTGTGGAGTTGCCCAAGGGCAAAATGCCGCAAAAAAAGAAATCAAACTGCCCCAAGGCGTTGAGAAAGTGACAACTGTAGAAGGTATCACCGAGTACGTACTGACGAGCAATGGGCTACATTTTCTGCTCTTCCCCGATCAGTCTAAACCGACTATCACTGTCAATATCACCTACCTGGTGGGAAGCCGCCACGAGGGGTATGGTGAAACTGGTATGGCACACTTGCTGGAGCACATGGTGTTCAAAGGCACGCCAAACCACACCAATATCCCGCAAGAACTTACTGAGCACGGTGCACGCCCTAACGGCACGACTTGGTACGATCGCACGAACTATTTCGAGACCTTCAACGCCACCGATGAAAACCTGAAGTGGGCCCTTGACATGGAGAGCGACCGTATGGTGAACTCGTTCATTGCGAAGAAAGACCTTGAAAGCGAAATGACTGTGGTTCGCAATGAGTTCGAGAGAGGTGAAAATGACCCATCTAGCGTGTTGATGGAGCGAGTGCTTAGCACGGGCTACCTCTGGCACAATTACGGCCATTCGACCATCGGTGCACGCGCCGACCTCGAAAACGTGCCCATCGAGCGGCTCCAAGCTTTTTACCACAAATACTATCAGCCGGACAACGCCGTGCTGGTCGTTGCAGGCAAAATTGACCAAGAAAAAACACTGGAATTGGTGAAGGAGTATTTTGGTAAAATACCGAAACCGACCCGTGAACTAATCCCCACCTATACCAAAGATCCCACACAGGATGGCGAACGCAGCGTGACGCTACGCCGCACGGGCGATGTGCAAGTGGCTTCCTGCCTTTACCATACCCCTCCTGGTGCGCACCCTGAGTATGCCGCCGTGGCAGTTTTGGATGAAATACTAACAAACGAGCCGTCTGGCAGACTTTACAAGGCTCTGGTTGAAACAAAGAAGGCGGCAACTGTCTGGTCCTTTGCGCCAGCTCTAAAAGAAGGTGGCTTCATGTACATCAATGCTGATGTACGGCAGGAAAACTCACTGGAGGATGCTCAAGCCACCATGCTGAAGGTGTTGGATGAACTCACCACGAATCCGCCAACGGCTGAAGAAGTGGACCGAGCAAAGAAACGTATCCTGAAAGATTGGGAACTTGGCTTCAAAAGTTCTGCATCGGTGGGCTTGCGGGCCAGCGGGTACATCGCTATGGGTGACTGGCGATTGGCTTTCCTCTTCCGTGACAATGTGGAGGAAGTGAAGGTTGAAGATGTGATTGCGGTAGCAAAAAAATACTTCAAGCCTTCCAACAGGACAACGGGCTTGTTCATTCCGGACAAAAACCCAGACCGCTCGGATATTCCGGATGCACCAAACCTTGCTACTTTGCTGGCTAACTACAAGGGCAAAGAGGCCATTGCCGAAGGTGAGGACTTTGACCCTGCACCTGAGAACATTGAAAAACGGACTACCCGTGGCGAAGCAACTGACAAGAGCATCGAATTTGCTTTTTTACCGAAGGAAACAAGGGGCAACAGCGTGTCTGCCCGCATGACAATGCGGTTTGGAGATGTGAACAGCCTCAAGGGCCAAGATGTGGCCGCCTCGTTCACTGCCATGATGCTCGACAAGGGTACAAAAAACATGAACCACCAGCAAATACAGGACGAACTTGACAAATTGAAAGCTCGGGTGAATATTTTCGGTGGCGGCGGTACGACAAGCGTTAATATTGAAACAGACCATGACAACCTTCCCGCCGTGATGAAACTCGTAGGTGACATGCTCAAGAACCCGGCTTTTTCACAAGAAGAGTTTGAGAAACTGAAAGAGGAGCAACTGGCAGCCATCGAGTCGCAGCGAAGTGACCCACAGGCTTTGGCATTCACCAGCTTCCGTCGTACGATGAACCCGTATCCCAAAGACGACATCCGCTACATTATGACACTGGACGAAGAGGCTGAGGCGGTGAAAAATTTGAAATTGGAAGATGTGAAGGCGTTTTACAATAAATTTTATGGAACAACAGATGCGACAATAGCTGTGGTTGGCGATTTTGACCAAGCTGCCGTGAAAAAGGTGACGATGGAGCAGTTCAGTAACTGGAAAAGTCCAGCAGGTTACACCCGGGTTCCATCGCCTTACAAAGAAGTGAAGGCTAACAGTGAGAGCATCAATACGCCGGATAAGGCGAATGCTGTTTTTTTAGCGGGCATGCCACTCAATATCAGCGATACCGACCCAGATTACCCAGCACTCGTGATGGGCAATTTTATGCTTGGTGGAGGTTTTTTAAATTCTCGCCTTGCAGTTCGAATCCGCCAAAAAGAGGGCCTAAGCTATGGTGTAGGCTCTGGACTGAGTGCCAGCAGCCAAGACAAGTCAGGAATGTTCCAAGCCTATGCGATATACGCTCCTGAGAACGCCGACAAATTGGAAGCGGCTTTTAAAGAAGAGATTGACAAGATGAGGACCGAAGGCTTTACTGCTGAAGAACTAGAAGCAGCAAAATCTGGCTATATTCAGAGCCGTGGCATGAACCGGGCTGAAGACCGTAGTCTCTCCTCCACATTAAATAGTTACCTACAGCTCGACCGTACCATGATGTGGGATGCCGATTTGGAGAAGAAAATCATGGCATTAACGCCAGCTCAAATCAATGCAGCTATGAAGAAGTATATAGATCCTACTAAGTTTGTTTACGTAAAGGCAGGCGATTTTGAAAAGGCAGCTAAACCTTAGTTGGAGTTTCAACACTAGGCAATTTTGAAAAGGCTGATAATCTTTTTACACTACTGTAATTTTATCAGCACAAAAAAACCGCCGCTGCAATTGCAGCGGCGGTTTTTTTATCAAAACTCTTGTTGAACAAGGCTAGTAGGCATTAGATGCAAACTATCACATGTTGAGCTGGAAATATTACTGGCTAATCGTTTCTCCACGTTCACCATCCTTGTATTCCACAATAAAGGCATCAGAAAAGTCCTTGTTTGAATTGCGGATGTTGGGAAGGTCGGCACGAGCCTCATCCAAAGTAGCGTAATCGGCCACCATGACCCGGTAAAGGTTGCGATCGCTGTAAAATTCCTTGTCGATACGGCGCAAGTTTTTCACATTGCTGAAACGGGAATGGTTCAAGTCCACTTTTTTCAGAGCGATGATTTGGATTTTGTAGTAAGTTCCAGTCGTGAGTGGCGCAGCATTTATCGCATCAACATTTGACTTTGTAGTGGTCGTTGCAACTACCTCTTTTTTAGGCGCTTCTGGTTTCAAGACTTCCTTTTTGGGAGTTTCCGGCTTCACAGTTTCCTTGGCTGGCATTTCTTTCTTGGCAACAGGCGCTGCCACTTTTTCATCCATTGCCAGTTTCTGCGCATCTTCTTTCATCGACTCCTCTTCGTTGCCACCGCCAACACCATAAGGCTCCATGTAAAGTGGTGCGCCAAAATCCGTGTAGGTGTTGTAGTCGTTGCTGTCAAATTCGTAGGAAGCTGCAAAAAAGCCATCTTTGGTCGCTTCGAGGGCGTACTTGTGCGAAGGTTCAATTGCAAAATCATAGTGGCCGTTGGAAGAAGCCACTTTCTTCATAAAGCGGCGCTGGCCCTTATCGTCTATTTCATAAATCGCTACCTCCACGTCATCAAGTACTTCGCGGCTAGCTTTGCTGAACACTTCGCCACGCGCAGTGTATTGCACCACAGGCGTTTCGTAAGAAAAACTAAAAATGTCTTCGTCGGTAGTATTCACTTTTTCCATACCGTAACTACGATTGGAAACAATGAAGCCACCCTTTCCAGATGGTGTTTTTACAAATGAAAAATCATCGGCTGGCGAGTTCAAAGGTGTACCAACATTCTCGGCAGTTTGCCATTGAGATTTTGATCCTTTTGTCTTGAAGATATCAAAACCACCTATCGACACTTGACCATTTGAAGCAAAATACAAATTGCCTTCTATTTTGTCATAAAAAGGCGTGATTTCATCGCCTTTTGTATTCACGCGAGAACCGGCATTGATAGGCAATGTAAAATCGTTGGCATTGCTGCTGATTTCACGAGTGGTGTACCAAATGTCCATACCGCCCAACCCACCGTTGCGGTTAGATGAGAAGTATAGTATCTCTGTATTGCCATCTTGAATGACGTTAGGCTGGGTAGTGGAAACATTTTGCTCATTGATGTAATCCGGTAGGCGCTCAGGTGAAGTCCAAGTTTTGCCAACCCGGCGGGTCACGAAGATTTCACAGTGCGTGGTCAAGCCGCCCCATTTTTCTTCTGACTTGCAAATGGTGAAATAAAATCGGGAAGCATCCGGTGTGAGCGTGCCATTGCAGAAATGGTCACCCTCGATAACTGGGAAATTATCAATCGGCTGTGACTTTCCCCAATCGCCGCCGGACTTGATACTGCGGTATATTTCTGCGCGTTTAGCCATAGTAGAGGAGAAGTAAAGTGCCTCATCGCTAAAAGCTATAGGTCCGAACTCCGTCTCTGGTGTGTTGATATTTGCACTGAGATGTTCCAGCACGATATTAGGATCGTCGCCTTTCATTGTGTATTGAGCAGCCAATTCACACCCACGCAGCTCGGTTTGAACCTGCTGTGAAATGGCGGTTTTATCAGGACCATTGTAGTTTCCGAGGAACTTGACAAACTCACTGCTGGCAGCTTCGTGCTCGCCGTTTTGCTTGAGGCAGCGGGCGTAGCGAAGGCCAATGAGCGGGAAGGTAGCGTTGTCGTCCTTTACATTTTTCCAGACCTCGGCAGCGTTGCGATAGTCACGAATCGTGTAGAAACATTCGCCAGCCATGTAGGCTAGCTCCTTTTTCTTCGTTTTTTGCTTGAAAGCTGCACGGTAATGCTCTCCAGCATCAGCGTACTGGGCTTTTGCCTCAAGCTCGTCAGCTAGCTTGACATGTTTCTTCCAGCTAAGCTTGTCCTGCGCCTGTACATTAAAGGCAAGTAAGCATGCCGCAAATAGGGATAAAATGATGGGATTTTTCATGATTGTTGTTTTGGAAATATGAATGCTGTTAAAAATAATTTTATCACAACCAGTTGGTTTGCAATTACTTATGAAAAACTGATTGATAAAAAGCCTTTTGTTTCAAACTTTTTGAAGGAGCTTCTCGATGACTTCGGGGAAGTGTCGATGCTCTAATCGATGGATTTTCTGGGCGATGTCTTCGGGCTGGTCACTTGGGCTGACGGAGCATTTAGCCTGAAAAACAATATCGCCGTCATCGTAGTGATCGTTTACGAAATGGATAGTAATGCCGGTTTCAGTTTCACCTGCTTTTTTCACCGCTTCGTGTACACGCATTCCGTACATCCCCTTGCCACCATATTTTGGCAACAATGCTGGGTGAATATTGACCATTCGATTTTCAAATGCCTGAACGAGGTACCTTGGCACCAACCACAAAAAGCCCGCCAATACCACAAAATCGATAGAAAATTTATTAAAAAAAAATAAAATGTTTTCAGTTTGGTAAAAATACGTTCGATCGATTACCAAGGTTGGGATGTCATTTTCGCGAGCCATGTCCAAAACAGGCGCATCGGCTTTGTTCGAAACTATTAGGCTTACGGTTATATCTTGGTTATGTTTGAAGTGTTCGACGATTTTTTTGGCGTTGGAGCCAGTGCCAGAGGCGAAAATGGCAATGTAACGATGCATATTTGACAAATATAATCCTTTGAACACTGTTGTTAAAAACATTGCCCGGAATATTTATGGATAAGATTCAGTCTAAATTTTAAAAAACAAGTTAACTTTGAACGCACCGACCTGCTTCGGCCAATCCTTCCAAAATAGGACTTAAATGGCCGCAAACTTTCACAACAACTATTGAGAAAACTATCTTTGCGCACCTGTTTTTAACGGTGTTTTATTTTTTTATAAAATCCGTTGATAATCAATTTTTTATAAATAAATTAAGTCTTTATACTAAATTGAAACAAGGCTATTTTTGAAACGTAACGAATCTGGTATGCAGCGCAGGCTTTCGCTCCCAAGCCGCTGAAATCAACATAACATGCAAATAACGATTAGCCACGGCGAAACTTCTAAAACCGAAGCCTTCATTGTGCCAATTGCACAAAATTCTAACTTGGACACCATTTTTTCGCTGCTGGCTGAAAAAACCAACTTACCTGCTGAGTTGATTTGGAACGACTTCAAAGCTACATCCAGAGAAGTACAAACCCTCTATTTCACAGAAAACAATCAAAGTAAACGAATTTATTTACTTGGTCTGGGCGAATCCCCCCGGAGCATTGACGTACTAAATGCCTTTCGTTCCTTTGTCTTCAAACGCAAAGCTAATTTGCCCGTCAATCTTGGGGTAAGTTTTTTGTATAAAAATGCCCCCGAGAACCCAGCCACTTGGGTGGAGGCTAGTGTAAACGGACTCCTGTTGGGCCGCTACGATATCGGACTTTACAAAACAGTTAAAAAAACTGAAGACGACGCTCTTGATTTCAATATTGAAATCAATATTGCTGAAGAGCACTTTGTAACCGCAAGCAACGCCTTCAAAAAAGGTGAGGCATTTGCAGCCACACATGCCGAGATATTCAACCTCGTAAACGCTCCTGCGAACAAAAAAACACCGCAAATACTGGCCGATTGGGCTGTAAAATCAGGTGCAAAACATGGCTACAACGTCAAGGTTTTTGACGAAAAACAGATACATGAAATGGGCCTCCACGCCCTTATCTCTGTGAACCGTGGCAGTGAAAACCCTCCAGCTTTTATCGTGATGGAGTATTTGCCATCCAGTGGAAAAGTGCATGGCAAGATTGGTTTAGTCGGCAAAGGCGTGACTTTCGACACTGGCGGACTATCCATTAAGCCCAGCACAAACATGCACTACATGAAGTCTGATATGGGTGGTGCTGCTGCCGTATTTGGCACTCTCGAAATGGCAGCTAAATTGCAACTTCCGATGCACATCATTGGCGTAGTGCCCACCACAGAAAACTCTGTAGATGCTTTTTCTACAAAGCCTGGTGATGTAATTGGTTCTTACCAAGGCAAGACAATTGAAGTAATCGACACCGACGCCGAGGGCAGGCTCATCCTTGCTGATGGCCTGACATACACAGTGCGTCACTACAACCCAGACGTGCTTATCGACCTTGCCACGCTAACGGGTTCCTGCATCCGAACGCTCGGCACATACGCTGGGGGGTTGTTTTCTAACAACGATGAATTGGTTGATAAACTGAATCTAGCTGGCGAGCGAACTGGCGAACGGCTTTGGCGACTACCGCTCTGGGACGACTACCGCAAGGAGCTAAAATCGGATGTGGCAGATATTAAAAATTTCAGCGGCAACCCTGCAGCGGGTGCCATCACAGCTGCAAAATTCCTAGAAGATTTCATCGAAAAACATCCGGCCTGGGCGCACATGGACATTGCTGGCGTGGCTGTCATGGATTCAGAGTTCTCTTCTCAAAAAAGTGCTACAGGCTTTGGCATCCGAATGCTGATTGATTACATGGAGGGGTTAATTGACGCAGCAAAAGCTTGATTTTCTTACCAGTTTTTCTTCCTAAAAGCCAAAATGGCTTTCCTTCGCCAATGTGACTCTCCAACTAATTGGGTAGCCACACGAATTAATGAAAAAAAATATCACTGCTCATGGCCTAAGTTTCGAGCCGTTCATCAGCGAAGCGGAAATAAATACTAGGGTCGAAGCACTCAGCAGTCAAATCCGGCAGCAGTATGAGGGCAAACAACCGTTGTTCATTGTCGTACTGAATGGGGCTTTTGTTTTTGCAGCCGATTTGATACGGGCCTGCGACATTGCTTGTGAAGTGACATTCGTTCGACTCGCCTCCTACGAGGGCACAGCCTCTACCGGAAAGGTTGCTACTGTGTTGGGACTTGATTTTGATGTTAAAAACCGCCACCTCATCGTCGTGGAGGACATTGTAGACTCAGGACGGACGCTTTATCATTTCATGGGGGAATTAAAAAAAAAGGAGCCCGCCTCTATATCACTTGTAGCTTTGCTTCTTAAGCCTGATGCGCTACAATTCTCTGTTAAAATAGATTATCTCGGTTTCGAAATCCCCAATAAGTTTGTCGTAGGCTATGGTCTCGACTATAATGGGCTTTGCCGAAATTTGCCAAGCATTTACCAGCTTAAAGACAGGTAATGAAAAAGTGGGAAAGTAGAGTCAAGAAAAAATTTCAACACTGCCTATATCCTTAATTTTTAATCATCACAACTTCAATAATGAATACCAACGAACTGGAATTGCTTTGCCAAAAAACCTGCTCCCTCGTAACCGCCGTCGCCGATTTCATCCGGGGTGAAGTGGGCAAGGTGGGTGCTGAAAAAATTGAGGTGAAAGCCCTTAACAGCCTAGTCAGCTACGTAGACAAAACCGCCGAACGCCGGCTGGTGGCAGGCTTGAGCGAGTTGTTGCCAAGCTCGACTTTCCTGACTGAAGAAGGAACCGTGGAACAAGCTGCTGGGGAATTCCAATGGATAATTGACCCATTGGACGGCACAACCAATTTCCTACACCAGCTCCCCTACTTCGCCGTTAGCGTGGCATTGCGGCAGCAGGAAGAAATTGTGCTTGGGATTGTTTACGAAGTGAACCACCACGAATGTTATTATGCTTGGAAAAATGGCGGCGCTTGGTTGAACGGCTTGCGGATTCAGACATCCACTACTGATAGCCTTGCTGACTCGTTGGTAGCTACTGGTTTTCCTTACCGGGAGTTTGAGACAATGGAAGCTTACATGAAAACATTGCGCTACTTAATGGCCAATACCCGTGGCCTCAGACGTTATGGGGCTGCAGCTGTTGACCTTGCCTATGTCGCTTGTGGTCGTTTTGACTCGTTCTTTGAATACGGACTAGCCGCTTGGGACGTTGCAGCGGGCGTACTGCTGGTACAAGAAGCTGGTGGCCGGGTTAGCGATTTTGACGGAGGTGACGACTATGTTTTTGGAGGAAGGTTATTAGCCGCTGCGCCAGGAGTGTTTGATGAAATGCTAGAGGTGGTTAACACCAAGAATAAATAAAAAATCGGCAAGCCGCCAGCACAGCTTGCCGATTTCACCTAAAATCAATTTACCTAAACAAGGTCACATCACCTTCGTAAAGTTCAACTTTTCCATCTACAAATTCGATTTCAGCAAACCAAGTAAACACTGCCGTATTCAGCACTTCATCCCTAAGTTTGCCATCCCAGCCGTAGGCAGGGTCGTTTGGCTGGAAATTGTAATAGGAAAAAACTGTCTCTCCCCACCTATCGAAAACAAGGAAGGATTTGACCTTGGTCACCTGTTTGCCAGCAAAAATCATGAACCTGTCGTTCAGGCCATCATCGTTAGGTGAGAAGGCATTCGGAACATAAACTGGCCGTTCTTTTTTCACGTAAAGCGTCAGTTCGTCACTATCCACGCAACCGTTGCTTTCTACGGTGATAGTAAAAGTAGTTTGGTCAGTAGGCGATACAAACGTGTTCAGACAAGTATCACAGGAGACCAAATCTTTTGGATACCAAGTAATATTATCCAAGCTATCAGCCGGAAGTGTGACCAGTGCTTGCAGTTCTGTTGTGTCACCAAGTCGTATGATATTCCCACCGCCTTCAATGATAGCTACTAATTCCACGTTCAGTTCCTGTGGCTGCGAAATGTCAATCGTCACGCTGGCTTCGCAACCCGATGCATCAATCACCGACACCTCGTAAACGCCTGGCGAAAGCGGCTGAAAATTGCTGGTAGAACTGTAAGTGCCACCATTGAGGGAGTAGAGGTAAGGCGGTTCTCCACCGACGACCGATGCCACCGAAATTCCCCCATCATTGTTGCCAAAACAACTTACCGGAACAATATTGACAACTGGTGAAGGAATATCCTGGCTAGCGGAAACAACAACTTCATCTGTTGCGGAGCAACCCGATAAAGCTGTGTTGCTTACTGTCAAAGTATAGGTACCCGGCAGTGCAATTACTGGGGTAGGGGCATCGGGTGTGCCAGGGAAATTGCCGTTTACAGCCGTCCATTCGTAGCTAATATTCGGACCTGTGGAGGTACCGCTTCCTCCCAATTGGATTGAAGTTCCGTTCACCTCACAAGTCAGTTCTCCATCTGGCCCAGCATCAGCGACAGGTGGTGCTACAATTTGGATTTGCTGTGTCACATCATAGCTGCAATTGGCATTTTCAGCATAAACATAAGTCACCGTATGTGTGCCCACACCCGCTATGGTTGGATTGAAAACTCCACTGGAACTCACCCCAGGGCCGCTCCATGTGCCTGTGCCATTTCCACTACCGCCCATCACATTCGCTGTCAATTGTACAGTGCCGGCGTTGGCCAAAAGACAAATGGGATCTACTGGCACTAAGTCTATCGTTACCGTCGGGCAATCTTGCGCAATGCAAGTTTCCTGCACCGTTACTGGTGGGCAAGCTGTGTTGCCACTCACCGTCAGTTCGATCGTAACTTGGTCGTTTGGCTGGAGGCCGTTCACGAGGTAGCTGGTCTGTGAAGTTTGACTGCCTGTTTGGCCCGCCAAAACGGTCACTTCATAGTCCGTTGCATTAGGAACTGTATTCCAAATAAACTCAACGGAGGATGTGTTCGTGTTGCAATTAATAGATGGGGCAGTCAGTTCTGGGTCAACTTGAATGCTGTTGATGGCCTGAGAAGAAGTACAACCAGCCTGTGTCACTGTCAGTGTTACGTCGTAGTTTCCAGCCGTTGGGAAATTGACCTGATGCGGACCTTGGCCAGTGCCAGGCAGGGCAGTCCCACTACCAAAATCCCAAGTATAAGTAGCATTGGCAGGTGCGGAACCAGCGTAGGTAACTGTGGCTGCATCTGCTACGCAAATATTTGCGCTAGCGCTGAAATCAGCTGTCGGGGTAGGTAGCACTTGAACACTACCAGCGGCTTGATAGGTACAATTGTTTTCTTCATATACTACTACCACTTGATGCGTGCCCACTCCTGCCACTGCCGGGTCGAAAACACCGTTGGCACTGACACCGGGTCCACTCCACGTCTCCGTACCGCCACCTGCATTGCCCGTCACCGTAGCTGTTAATTGTTGGGTTGCTACTGAGCCGAGACAGATTGGCGTCACTGGGTCAATGGTTACCACAGCTGGCAAACAGTCCACGGCAGTGCAGGATTGTTGAACCACTACCGGAGGGCATGGACCGCCGTTAGAGACCGTCAATTCGATAGTTGCCATATCGCCAGGCATCAATCCGGTTATTTCGTAACTGTTTTGCGAAGCCTGTGAGCCAGGCGTACCTGTTATCAAAGCTACTTGGTAGTCTGTGGCTCCGGTAACATCCGGCCAACTGAATTCAATCGTACTGAGTGTAGTATTGCAGTTGATAACTGGCGCAAGAAGTGGCGACTCCACTTGCACCGTGGCACTAGCTGGCTCCGAAACACAACCTTCAGGAGAGGTGACAGTCAGCAAAATTTGCTCTGCACCAGCCGCAGTCCAACTGACCTGATGTGGGCCTTGGCCTGTGCCCGGCGAAGCAGTTCCAGTACCAAAATCCCAATCATAAATCAAGCCGGCCTGAGAAGTTCCTGAATAAGTAACAGTAATGTCATCACCTTCACAGACCGCCGTTGCGGCCGTAAAATTTGCTACAGGTTGGGTGTTCACATTTATTTCGATGTCTTGGGTATAAATGCAATCACCTTCAGCGTATGTGGCAGTAATTGTATTTGTACCAACGGTTGCTAGTTGTGGATCGAAAATACCGTCAATACTAACGCCTGCTCCACTCCACGTCAGAGTTCCACTGCCAGCCCCACCGGTTATTGTATCTTGCAATGTAATAGGTGTGGCATTTGCATCGAGACAAATATCATCGACTGGTGTGATATCGATGGTCACTGGCGGACAATCTTGGGCTATGCAAGTTTGTTGAACCATTACAGGTGGGCAAGCACCACCACCAGAGATGGTGAGCGAAATAGTCGTCTGGTCACCTGGCAACAGCCCTGTCACATCATAGGTATTTTGAGATGTTTGGGAACCTGATGAACCTGAAACCAAGGTCACTTGGTAATCCGTCGCCCCAGCCACATCCGGCCAACTGAACTCAATGGTACTGGTAGTGGTAACACAGGTGATCGCTGGCGCAACGAGTGGCTGTTCCACTTGAACGGTGTCCGTGAATTGTTCAGAAACGCAGCCTTGTCCTGTGGTTACAGTCAACGAGATGATCTTTGGGCCCGCAGTTGACCAACTTACCTGGTGCGGACCTTGGCCCGTGCCCGGTGTTGCAGTTCCACCACCAAAATCCCATGCGAATTGAATGCCCGGTGAAACGGTGCCTGTGTAACTTACAGCAATGTTGCTGTTGACGCAAACTGAGTCAGCCGCTGTGAAACTAGCTGTTGGTTGCGCCAGCACATTTATCACAATATTTTTATTATAAACACAATCGCCTTCCGTGTAAGTAACCGTGATGGTGTTTGCGCCAATATTGGCTTGCAGTGGATCGAATTCCCCATTCGGGCTAACGCCAGTTCCAGTCCAATCCCAGGTACCGCCGCCCATGCCGCCCATCTGAGTTGCTTGAAGTGTGACGGGCATAGTGTTGGCATTAAGGCAGATAGCTGGAACGGGCGTGATAGTAATGGTCACCGCTGCACAATCTTGGGCAATACAGGTGGCTTGGGTGGACATATTGCCACAAGGCCCTGCATCGAGGGCCGTGACTTGGATGGTCACGTCATCGCCTGGGCTAAGTCCTGTGAACAACATGGAGGTGTCGGAAGTGGCAGTGCCCATGCCGCCATTTATCACGGTGATGTCGTAGCCACTTGCTCCTGGAACCTCGTTCCAAACAAATTCGACAGAATTGGTAGTAGTGACACAGGTGATTTGCGGGGCAGCTATTTCGTCCGAAACCTCAACGGTTTGGGTAAACGTGGCGGACTCGCAGCCATCCTCCATCACCATCAGCGAAACGGTGTAGGTGCCACCGCTGGGCCAAGTAACTTGAAGTGGACCTGGGCCAGTTGCTGGGGAGGCTGTACCTCCGTCAAAATCCCAGTTGAAGGTAGCAGCGTTAGAAGCATTGCCAGTATAGTTAACGGTAGAAAAATCAGTACTGCAAATTGGTGTGGTCACCGTGAAATTGGCCGTTGGCGTTTGAAATACATTGATTGAAATGGATTTATTGTAGATACAGCCATTCTCTTCATAAGAAACACTGATATTATTGGCACCAATATTTGCTGCTGTTGGGTCAAAAACGCCAGTAGTTGGGTTCACGCCAGGTCCCGACCAAGTGAATACACCGCTGCCATCACCTCCAGTTTGCGTAGCTACCAATTGTATCGTACCTGAATTGGGGGTGAGACAAATATCAGCCACTGGGTCTATTGTCAAGGTAATTGGTGGGCAATCTTGTGCAGCGCAGCTAATTTGCGCTGAACTATTTGGGCATGAGTTGCCAGAAATGGCCTCTACGGAAATAGTTACTTGCTCATTCGGCATCAGGTTATCCACAAAATAGGTCGTTGGGTCAAGTTGTACGCCTGTTGGGCCACTGATGACTGTGACCATGTAGTCTGAGGCGCCATTAATTGGATCCCAATAAAAAGTTATTTCCCCCGCAGTAGAAATGCAGTTCAAATTGGGTGGCGGTATCTGGTTATCAACAGTAACAATTTGGGTGGCGACACCTGATTGGCAGCCAGCTGCGCTAATTTGAAGTGTTATGGTTTTTGTACCACCACTGCCCCAGGTGACCGTATGTGGACCAGGGCCTGTACCTGGCAACGCTGTTCCACCACCGAAATTCCACGTGTAAGTAGCGCCTGGGGGTGCAGAACCCGTGAAAGTCACTGTAGATGAACCATTGATACAAATTGGAGAATCAACGGTAAAATCGGCTACGGGAGCTGGATTAACGGTCACTGTAACTGGTAGCTCATCAAAGCAAATACCAGTGGTTCCTAAAACGTAGTAGGTAGTGGTAGTCGTTGGTGAAACATTGGTGTCAAAAAGTTCATTGGCCGAGGTAGCTGGAGTATCAGAGTGATAGGTTAGCACAGGATTGGTATTGCTCAAGTCAATGATATTCAAGCTTGCCAAGTCAAATGACTCACCTTCGCAAATGGATGGCGGCGGACTATTCAGTTGTAAATCGGGTGCCTGGGCATTACCCGTAATGTCCACCGAAGCCGTAGCTGTACAAGGAGGACTTAGGGCAAAATTGGTCACCGTCAGCGTATAAGTGCCGGGGGTGCTGGTAGTGATTAATGGATCGGTGCTGCTGAACCCATTCGGTCCCGTCCATTGAAGCGGAGCGCCAGCAGGAACAGAACTGAGGCCATCCAACGTGATGGCGGGGTTGGTACAGCTAAGTGGCGCAGGGAATGGTGGATTTATCAAGGCAACCGTTACGACTTCATCGAAAATCACTGTGATGACACTGTCGCAACCTTGCCAGTTGGGCAAAGTATAAGTTACTGGGTTTGGTGGGCAATATTGCTGGCCATTAATAATAATGCAATCTCCTTGGCAAACCGTGACTGTTTCTACGGAAGCAACTGGAGGAATATTGGCAATATTAACGTTGACCACACTATCACAGCCTAAATATGAAGTTAAAGTATAACTGCCTGACACGCAAACAGGCTGAAATCCAACCATGATGCAATCACCGATGCAAATCAATGTGTCAATAGTTGTTGGGGGTATTGCTGGCCCTATGGTCACCTGCATGCAATCGTCAGAATAATCACCACAGAATGGTGCAGCCGAGGAGTTGAACTGGTTGATAGAGGTATTCAAATCCATCCCCACTAATGTGTTCAGCAAGCCAGCAGAAGCATTGTCATAGGAAAACCCACACAAATTGTAGATACCAGGTGGCAACGAAGACATATTAGGCGTGGGGTTGACGGACTGGATAATGCCATTTTGTGAAATAACCCAAGCATAACTGTACTGCGCCGGGTTGGGCATTTGGTTTCCTCCAGTATAAACTGGTATAACGTTCAAGTTAAGGCCAGGGTCTCCCAAGCAACCCTGTACGTCAGGGTTGGTTATTGTGCCTCCATTTGCCCCACACACCGTGCATGATGAAGTGCCGCAGGCAAAGGTTAATGAAAAATTATTGAGGGTACCAATATCTTGACTGCAAATATCATTAACCGTCAAAGTCCATGTGCCATTAGCAGGTTGGCCTGGCACATTGAAGTCGTTGAGGTCGCACCCGGGAGCTTGCTGAGCACCCGTCATAGGATCCGTGACCCCGCCACAGGGCATCGTCCAGTTTCCCACAAGGCAGCAGGTTCCGCTCTGGCACGCCCCCGTATTACACATATATTCCGTGTTATTGGTAAGCGGATTACCAGTGCCCGGCACGATGCAAACGTCTACGTTGTCCGCATCAGTTCCACAGCCCCCAGTGCCATTGTTGGCGTCGGCCATCACCATGTAATTCACGCCACTCGGCGAAGTCAGCGTCACGCACAAGTCACCAACCCACGTATGAGTGATTGAAAAGCAAACAGAAGTCAGTGGACATTGGCCAAGGTCGTTTGGGCCGTTCACGGTTACGTCGAGTGTGCCTTGGAAGGTGCCGTTATCTTGAATTGGCACGGGGCAGTTACCTGTCGTCAAACAGTCGCAAGGTTGTGCCAAGAGGTGCGTCAAAACAGTCGTAAAGAGCAGTAAGGCTGCTAAAATGTACTTTTTGCCATTCATATTCATAAATGTTTGTTGCTTGCCATAACTGGGTGGGCAAACCACTTTGAACAAACGATTACATATTTGTTTTTCTACCAATCAAATCCTCAAACAATGCTGAAGAAATGGGAGGCTGAAAAACAAGTCATTGCAAATCAATTATTTATGCAATACTTCTAAAACTTAACAGGCTTTTCCGTTTCGGATATTTTTACTTAGTCAAAGCGCAAATAAGGTAGGCGCAAAATGCTCAAAGGGATTGTAATGCGGAATTGGGAGGCATCTAGCCCGTGTGTGCGGGGTCGGCAAAGTTAAGTTGCTCAATTCGTTTTACGGGCAAAAACAAGAGATAAATTAAGTTTTGCCAACAATTGTACTAAATTTCTCATCACTCGCCATTTTTCAGTCCGTTTCGTCCATTTTTTTCATAAGATTCGGCAGCTTACGCAAAGCAGCCAATTCCCGTTGTCGCACCCTGATTTCTTCAGCCGGAATGCCAAAATAAGCTTTACCACCCTCCAAATCCTTCGATACACCAGACTTTGCACTTACCACTGCACCCGTCCCGATGCGTACTCTTGCTGCCACGCCCACCTGTCCGTATAAAACCACGCCGTCTTCCAAAATTGCCTTGCCACCTACACCTACCTGCCCTGCCAGTAGGCAATTTTTTCCAATCACCGCCCCATGCCCTACATGCACTTGACAGTCCAATTTCGTACCCTCTCCAATTACCGTATCGCCCGAAACACCCCGGTTCACCGTGCATCCAGCTCCAATATCCACATGGTCGTGCAGCACGACCCGCCCCCCAGATCGCCATTTTTTAAAGCCTTCGGCATTTTTTTGAAAATAAAAAGCATCGGTACCGATGATGGCCCCAGCCTGAACAATCACATGGTTTCCAATATGGGTAAAATCACCGATGTAAGCATTTGCTTGAATATAGCAGTTGCGTCCAATGACGACGCCGTTCCCGATGACTGCCCCTGGTTCCACAATGCTCGATGGATGGATATTAGCGCTCTCGCTGATGCTGGCGTTCAATGGTCGAAAGGGCCGATACTCTCTTACCAAGGCATCGTAGACCTCGAATGGCTGTTCGCAGAGCAACAAAGCCTTGCCTAGCGGACAGTCGGTTTTTTCGTTTAAAATAATAATGGTAGCTGCAGATTCCAGCGATTTTCGGAAATATTTTCGGTTGTCTACAAATGTGATATCACCCGTCTCCACTTTGTGGATTTCGTTGATGCCAGTAGCTAAAAGCGTCTCATCGCCGATGAGCGTGGCACCCGTTTTTCGGGCAATTTCAAGTACTGGGATGGGCTTTGGGAATTTCATTTGTAGCGTAAAAAGTAGTTCATAACGGCTTGTTTCGCTTCGCAAAGGACATGCTTTGGCGCTTCCCTCGGAAACTTTCAATAAATTTGCAGCGTTTGCAAGGCGAATTTACAAGCCACATCTTGGCAAACTCATTTTTCACAAAAAACTTTTGAAATTATGACGCTGGAAGAACGCATCATGGAAGACCTCAAAGAGGCCATGCGCAACAAGGACGAAGCCGCTAAACGGGGCATCCGAGCCATAAAAGCCGCTATTTTATTGGCAAAAACTGACGGCAGCGGCAAGTCTGTGGAGGGTGATGTAGAAATCAAGCTCCTCCAAAAACTCGTGAAAACCCGCAAAGATTCTCTCGAAATTTACGAGCAACAAGGCAGGGACGACCTTGCAGCCGTGGAGCGGGAAGAAATTGCAGTCATCGAAAAATACCTGCCCCAACAGCTCGGCGAGGCTGAGCTGGAAGCACTTTTGAAAAATATCATCACCTCGGTAGGCGCCACCGGCCCGCAAGACATGGGTAAGGTCATGGGGGCAGCCACCAAGGAACTAGCTGGACGTGCCGACGGTAAATTGGTTTCCATGAAAGTGAAACAGCTGCTTTCTTAAATCAATGAGTGAATGAGTGGGTTGGGCAAAGATTCATTCATTCACTCCCTCATTTATTCTCTCTTTATCTATACGAAAACAAATTATTTGCGAAAGCAAAACGCCTGTTTTACCTTCCCTTCCGCTTATTCGTTTTTACAAATTTAAACAACCCAGAGCCATGCTCAACTGGCGTGAAATCCCTTTCGTGCGCCTACTTTTGCCATTTGTGGTAGGCATCCTTTTGGCTATTCAATTCGACCTGCAAATCCCTGGCTTGCCCGTAGCTTTATTGGTGCTAGTAGCGCTTCAGTTGCTGTCTCAAAAATTACGGGGATTGTACCGATACCGCTGGATGCCAGGTCTATTGATTAACCTGACACTTCTCCTGCTGGGTTACGGCACCACTTGGCAACACGATGAACTGCATAATACCCACCATTTCAGCAAAATCAGTGCTTCGGATGGCGTTAAGTTGCTACTTGGTGAGGTAGCCGATGCACCCGTCCTGAAGGAAAAATGGGTGAAAATCGAATTGCAAATCCTCGGCAGTGGTTCCAGTAACGACAGCTTACAAGCGGCCAGTGGCAACCTTCTGCTCTACCTTCAGCGGGATAGTGCTGCTGAGTTGCTTGCCTACGGGGACGAGATAGTATTGCAGACTGAAACAACTACCATTGAGCCGCCCGCCAATCCTCACGCCTTCGACTATGGACGCTATTTGAATTTTCAAAACATCCATTATCAAGCTTTTGTAAAAAACGGGAGCTGGGCCTTGGTACAAAAGCGGAGCCGATTTTCACTATTTGGAACGGCGATATTATTGCAGCATCGCTTTACGGAAACTTTGCGCAAGCACCTAGAAACTGAGAATGAATTTGCCGTTGGCGCAGCGCTTATCTTCGGCTATCGGAGCGAAGTGCCTGAGGACGTGCTGACCGCCTACTCGCAGACCGGAGCCATTCATATCCTCGCTGTTTCAGGCATGCATGTTGGCATCCTGTTTTTCATCATCAACTTTTTTTTGAAGCGAGTAAAAGGCCGGGGCAAATACTGGCGCTGGGTGAAGGCAGGCATTTTACTGGCTATAATTTGGTCTTTTGCGCTCATAACAGGTGCTTCACCGTCGGTGCTGCGTTCTACCACTATGTTCAGTTTTATAATACTGGCCGAAGCAATGGGGCGTAATAAAAATTTTTATAACACACTGACAGCCAGCGCTTTTTGTTTGCTACTTTACGACCCGTACTGGTTGCTTAGTGTCAGTTTCCAACTTTCGTACTTGGCAGTTTTTGGTATCGTTTACTTTCAGCCGAAAATCGCCGGACTGTGGGTAATTGAAAACAAAGTCGGTAATTACCTCTGGCAGTTAACTTCTGTCTCCCTTGCTGCACAACTGATGACACTACCGTTCACGTTGTTCTATTTCCACCAGTTCCCTACTTATTTCTGGTTATCTAGCCTCGTGCTGGTACCGCTTTCGGGTTTTGAAATGGGCTTTGGGTTGCTATTGCTGATTCTCGACCAATTCTGGGCAGCCGGAGCAAATGTTGTATGTTGGATGCTGTGGTTATTGTTGAAAATCGGGAACGAGACGGTGCTTTTCCTCCAACGTATGCCCGCAGCGGTGGTATCCGGAATCTGGATAGGCGGCAATGTAGCACTGCTGCTCTACCTCTGCTTAGGCAGCCTCATGGTGGCCATCAGCTTTCGCAAATTCCGGTGGTTGCTGGCGGCGCTTGGCCTGCTGCTGGTGGTCGGAGCGAACTTTGCTTTTTCAGAATTCAAGCACTACACGAATCGGCAAATCACCATTTACAGCGTGTACAAGCACACGGCCATCGATTTTTTTGATGGTGAAAAAGCCTGGTCGCTAATTGATTCATCATTGGAAACCAAGACGCTCAAGTATGCTGCTGAGGGCAATCGTTTTGCCAATGGCATCAACGAAGTGGAAACGATGAACCTCGGCGACTCTATCAACGTCACTGATGACCATTTTTTCTATAAAAATGGTCTTGGGCAATTTTATGAAAAACGTTTGTATGTGTTGAGCGGCCCGGTAGATTATGAGGGCGATGAGAAAGTGAAACTCGATTTTTTATTGCTGCGCAATACGCCGAAAGTGGAGTTAGAAGATTTGTTGCAAACCTTTGATTTCCAGCTACTTGTCTTTGATTCCAGTAATAAGAAATGGCGAACGGATGGCTGGAAAGCCGAATGTGACTCGCTCGGAGTCAGTTATTTTGATGTGAGCGAGGAGGGTGCATTGGTAGTGGATTTTAAGGATTAAAGCAACTTTCTAATCTCCTCAAACAACTTATCTTCATCCCCCGGCACATACTTCCGGGTGTGGTAAGCGATATTTCCATTTTTGTCCAACACAAAAATTTGCGGCAGGCCATTCAGCTCGCCGGGCATCACCATGCGAAACTCCCGGTTCATATCGTAGTAGGCAGGGAACTGCCATTTGCCCTCCGCCACCCTGCTTATGAACTGGGGGTAGTTTTTTGGGAAATCGGTGCTGATGGCGTAAAGATTGAAGTCAGCCTGTTGTTTCCATCTATCATATTTTTCGGTGATGGCATTCAATTCCATACGGCAGGGGCCACAGGTAGTGAGCCAAAACATGAGCACCGTAGGCTTGCCATTTTTCTCAAAAACCTTGGCAGAGTTCAAGGTGTCGCCCTGTGCATTTTGCAAGGAAATATCATAGGGAAAATTGGATTGAATCTGGTTGGCAGGGCGTGCAGTCTCCACGTAGTAATTGCTTTGCCGTGGCTGAATGACAATTGGGGCAGCAGCTTCTGCTTTAGGAGCGGCAGTCTCAGTGTTCTGGCCGCAGGCCGAAAAAAGAAAGCCTGCAAAAATGGTAGCGATGAAAAACTTGCGCATGGGTCTTATTGAAATTGTTGGATTGTTAAATTGTTGGACAAAATTGCATCAAAACCTTGAAAGGGACAAGGCGACTAATTCCATCGGACAAACAATCGAGCCATTTTTTTAATCTGTTCAAAAAATTACCCTAAGGCCACAAAATTTTGCACCAGCAAAAAACATAGTACGCTGTGTCTTTCCAACCCATTTTTCAGTAAACCGATTTTACTACCTTTGCGACCCTTTTTAAAGGATTGAATCCCTGAAGGATTGACGGATTGAATAGGTGAGCACCACTTGTTGCAAAATTCTTCAATCCTACTTGCCTTCAATACTTCAATACTTGTTAGATATGAGACTCAAAGATTTAGTAGTAGTGACGGGCTTTCCCGGTGTTCAGAAGATGGTCGCTAACCGGAACAACGGCATGTTGATTGAAGACATGGACTCTGGCAAAATCCGGTTTGCCCCCGTGCGCAAGCACCAGTTCTCCCCGCTGGAAACCATTTCCGTATTTGTGGATGGCGAGGATGATTCAGTGGAAATCCGGGAGGTATTCCAGAGCATGTACGACAAACTGGCCGATACCCCGCTACCCAAATTAGACGCCAAAACAGAAGACCTTCGGGCCTACTTCGCTACCGTGCTGCCCAACCACGACCGTGAGCGGGTACACATCAGCGACATCAAGAAAATCGTAAGGTGGTTCCAGTTCCTCCACGAGCGTGGCTACATGGCGATGGAGGAAGTGGCAGATGATGAAGAAGAGTAAATCGATTTCGGATTACAGAATGCGGATTTCGGATTGCCCTTACAACTTAGCAGGGTCACTAATCCGAAATCCGCAATCGTAAATCCGCAATTACGCAGTAACCCTCGCCATGTATTGCTCTGCAGCTTCTTTGTAAAACCCACTGTCAAGTTTAGATTTCACGGCCTTGAAGGCGGCGATGGTTTCGTCAATATCCTGCTGCGTATGCACGGAGGTAGGTATCAGGCGCAGGATATTCATGCCTTTTGGCACTACCGGATATACAACGATGGAGCAGAACACGCCGTAAGTTTCCCGCATGTCGTGGATGAGGGCAAGCGCTTCACCTACTTCGCCCGGCATGTACACGGGCGTTACGCAGGAGTTGGTGTCGCCAATATCGAAGCCAGCTTCTTTCAGGCCGCCTTGCAGCGACCGCACGTTTCTCCAAAGGCTTTCCCGGAGTTCAGGGCGAGTGCGTATGAGTTCCAAACGTTTGAGCGCACCAATCACGATGGGCATTGGCACTGACTTCGCAAAAATCTGCGAGCGCATCGTGAAGCGGAGGTGCTCCATCACGTATTTATCCCCAGCAAAGAAGGCACCGATGCTCGCCATGCTTTTTGCGAAGGTGGAAAAATAAACATCCACATCGGCCATCACACCTTGCTCTTCGCAAGCGCCAGCGCCCGTTGGGCCCATCATGCCGAAGCCGTGGGCGTCATCCACCAATAGGCGGAATTCGTATTTGTCCTTCAAAGCGCAGATTTCACGCAACTTACCTTGGTCGCCACGCATCCCGAACACGCCCTCCGTGATAACGAGGATGCCGCCGCCTGTTTCCGCAACGAGTTTCGTGGCACGTTCCAGGTTTTTGTCGAGGCTGGCTACGTTGTTGTGCTCAAAAGCGAAGCGTTTCCCGTGGTGGAGGCGAACACCATCTACGATGCAGGCATGTGATTCGGAATCGTAAACGATAACGTCACGGCGGGTCACTAGTGCATCAATGGCGGAAAGGATTCCTTGGTAGCCGTAGTTGACCAGCAGGGCTTTTTCTTTTCCGATAAAATCGGCCAACTCCACCTCCAATTGGTCGTGGTATTTCGTGGCACCGCTCATCATGCGGGCGCCCATCGGGTAGGCCATGCCCCAATCCTTGGCGGCTTGGGCGTCGGCTTCCCGCACTTCTGGGTGGTTGGCGAGGCCAAAGTAGTTGTTGATACTCCAGCAGATGACCTCACGGCCATTGAACCTCATGCGGTTGCCGAGGTCGCCTTCCAGTTTTGGGAACATGAAATAGCCGTCGCCGATTTCCTGATATTTGCCCAGCGGGCCACGATGCCTGAATTTTTCAAATAAATCCATGTTTGCGAAGTTTTCTTTTTATGAAAAAAAGCCGTGTCGAACGGTCGGAGAACCCGCTTAATGGGTTCTCCGACCTTCTGACACAGCTTTCTTGGCGGATGAATGCGGGGCAAAATTAGGAATTCTTTGGTAAATGGCTGTTATTCCCTTACATCTGCCCAAGACATTAGGGAGCAAAGCCGGAAGCGCAGGTCATCGGCGCAGTTCTCCATCATCTGCCAGTCGCTTGGGAAGCTCACATACTCGCTACTCCTACAGCCTGAAGTCTGGCTCACCCTCGAATCTCCTGAATAGGTTTTGAAGCTTTCGCAAAAACTGCTGGTCGACCAGATGGGTTGACTGAAAAGTTGTTTGCCCGTATTGAAATCATAAACCCGAAAATCGCTGGTCAACTCTGCCCGCTTCGTGGCGGTAATATTACAAATGGTGGCGGTGGCGGTTTCGTATATGGGTTTGTAAGTGACCTTGCCACTAGTATCAGTCACGGTTTCCGTCCTTACTAGTATTTCTTCACTTACAGTGGAGCAATTCCTATCAATACTTTCCCCGTAAACCCAAGCGGAGCGCATGATAGTTTTTGCCAAAAAATCATACTGCGTGTGCGACTGCTTGCTGCGATGTACGACCTGCCAGAAATTGCCCCCACTCAAAGGGCGGAAATTGAAAGTTTGCAAGGCGGTATTTCCATCGAAGCCTGCCCAATTTTCCATTTCCAGCAGCACGTAAACAGTGCCGAGCGGCAGCGCCTCCTCAGCCAGTTCTTCCCCGCTGGGGTCATCCCAGTCATATTTTTTCTGCAAATACTTGATGTCGGCGTAGGCCGCACGGGCACTGAGTTTTTTACCGTCACGGGCAAGCTGCATATTGTTTTGTATTTGGTCGAAATAACGTTCGATGACCTCCCGGCGGCTGTCCTCCGCCATTTCCCGAACGGGCAGCAACCGGATGTCGGGGCGGTAGCCGTCATCGCTGACGAGGGGTAGCAGCGGCTCCACCCGCTCCTGCCGCTTCAGCATCCGCAGGTGGATGGCGTGGATTTTTTCCCAAGCGTAAGGCGTGCCTATCAGTTGTAGGCTGTCTATCAGGTGCAGGTCAGTTTTGTTTGCTTGCGCAAAAGCAGTTTCGAGTTTTTTGACGTGCTTCGTCTTCTGGCGTTTGCCATCGAGATGGTTGCTGGCAAAGCGGACGTTGTTATCGTATTCGTTCTTTTTCAGGCGGATGTTGGAACTGGCGCAGCCGACCAACAGTAGGAGGGAAAGGAGCAGGGCTGAAGGTTGAAAGTAGCGTAGCATGGCCTCAGATTTTAAGCATGAAAGGATGTAGCGGCCAGGAATTCTTTTTTTCTGTGTGGTAAAAATAGGGTGGGAAAGGTGGGAAGTAAAGGGAGCTGCTGTTAGGAGGATGTTAAACTTGAATTTACGAATTACGATTGTCGATTTATGATTGCAGCCATTCCTTGAAGTGCAAATAATTGTAAATCTGCAATCATAATTCGTAAATTATCTACTCTCTCGTCAACACATCAATCACCGTTTTCAGCATAACGAACATCGGCTCCCGGCCCTCGGGTGTCAGTGTGAAAGCTTCACCTTCTTCATTTTTGGCCTCCCCGGTGATGGCGTCCTCAACAAAAGCCATCAGCTCTTCCTCAGGCGATGTTTCATAAAAAATATCCAGCCGTTTTTGGAAATCGGTGGCCTTGGACGATTCCATCAGGCTCCAATTGGCCTCTTCGGCTTCCGTGATATCTTCCTCACCGACGCCTTCCAGTTCACCCTCGCCTTTTGCATCCTCCACCGCAGTATAAATGGTGAGGGCGAGGTAGAGCAGAAAGTCCTCTTCATCCTGCGAAAAAGTGCCTTCGTTATCGCCAATCAGGTATGAGAAAATGGCAGGCTGTCGGTTGGCGAATGCCCGAACGGCTTCCTCGTAGTCAACGGCTTGCGATTCAAATTTTTCAAGAACCTTGTCAATGGTGGCTTCCGTAATCATATGGTAAAAGTGTAAAGTAAAAAGTGTTGGCGCAAAGGTAGTATGACTTAGCTTCATACTTTTGCTTTTTTACTTCATGAAACTCTACCGCCACGACACCTTGAATTTTCTCACCAAACTCACGCCCCGCCGGGTGTGGAATTTGGTGAAGATTTTCAGCTCCTACCACCTCACCCGGTGGCTGGGTAGGCCCGTGCAGTGGGGTATGCCGATGACCATTTCGCTGGAACCGACCACTGCCTGCAACCTGCGCTGCCCGGAATGCCCCAGCGGCTTGCGGGCCTTCACCCGTCCTACGGGCAATTTGAAAGAAGACTTTTTTCGAAAAACCATTGACGAACTGCACCGGGAGCTGCTCTATCTCATCTTCTATTTCCAGGGCGAGCCATACATCAATCCCAAGTTTTTGGATATGGTCAGTCACGCTCGCCAGCGGGGTATCTACACCATCACCAGCACGAACGGACATTTTCTCAATGATGAAAACGCCCGCCGCACCATCGAATCGGGACTTGACCGACTTATCATTTCTGTTGATGGAACGACTCAGGATACTTACGAGAGCTATCGCAAAGAGGGCAAACTAGAAGTCGTCTTGCAAGGCGCAAGGAACATGGTGAAATGGAAACGGCAGTTGAAATCGAAGACACCACATATCATTTTTCAGTTCCTCGTGGTGCGACCGAACGAGCACCAAATCCCTGACATTTACCGCCTCGCCGAGGAAATCGGCATTGACGAAGTCAAACTGAAAACCGCCCAAGTCTATGACTACGAGCACGGCAACGACCTCATTCCAACGCTGAAAAAATACGCCCGTTACGAAGAAAAAACCGACGGCACCTGGCGGGTGAAAAACGAATTGCTCAACCACTGCTGGAAACTCTGGCATGCCTGCGTCATCACTTGGGACGGGCTGGTAGTGCCTTGCTGTTTTGACAAGGACGCCCTGCATCGCCTCGGCGATTTGAAGCAGCTTTCTTTCAAAAAAATATGGCAGGGGGAGGCGTATCAGCAGTTCCGCCGCTCGCTGCTGGCGGGGCGTGACCAGATTGATATTTGTACCAACTGCACGGAGGGCTGCACGGTGTGGGCGGAATAAGAGCGTGAGAGCGTGATAGATGTGAGCAGGTGAGGGGGCTTTGCTATTTTTGAACTGAATTGGCCTAACTTTCTCAAACTTGGGCTTGTTTTTAGAACAAAATTTTAAAAATGAATACCTACGAAACATTGACCGAAGCACTCGCCGACCTTCAAGATAGGGGCTACCAAGAAGATTTTAACCTGACGGAGCATTGCCTGTATTGCAAAGGGCATGAGTTGGAAATCCACCCAGAGGATTTTGAAGTGGACGAATTTTATCGATTTGAAGGAGAGACCGACCCCGGTGACAGCATGGTGGTCTATGCCATTTCATCCAACAAAGGCTTGAAGGGAACGCTAGTGGACGCCTACGGTGCCTATGCCGAAAGCCTGACGCCCAGCATGGTCGAAAAACTGCATATCAAAGGCCATTGACCACTACTTCCCGGTTTCGCCTTTTTCAAAATCCTTCAACAGCAGCCGCAGCGCTCCTGCCGAAATCCATATTTCAGAGAGGCTGAAACCCAGCGACACAATCATCAGCAAAAGGCTAAGTACGAAGAACAAGGTGGCCGCCTGCTGTTTTTCCCAAAACAACAGGAACATGCACACGAAGCACATCAAAAAGCTGCCGATGGCAAATGCCTGCATCAGCCGTATCATGTTCAGCCGCTTCCGCAAATGCACGATTTGCTCCCGAAGCACAGGTTGGTTCTCCTGTTGGTAACGGGCATGGAGGCTGCGGATGAGGTTCGCAATCGCCAGAAACTTATTAGTATAAGCCAACAGCAGCAGCGAAATGGCGGGGAATATGAGGGCGGGCGTGGCGAAGGTGATATGCATCGGGTGGGGGAACATGGTGGTGGATTTTATTAACTGTAATCAGCTCTTTTTCTTCTTTTTTAAATGTTCAATATCATTCAAATCCTTTGCCCTGCCTGCAGCCGTTTTGGCCTGAATAAGGTCATTAAAATGGACAACCCGCACTTTAAGCCCTTCAAGTTCATGTATTTCCGAATTTTTAAAAGCTGCCTCAAATTCAAGTCCTTTCACCGCTGTCATTAAATCTATACTGACGGGAGAAACGCCAAATGTAAATACGTTCACAGCAGGATTATTCAAAAAATTTGCTTCAGTCATGTCAAATATTGACATCCCGAAAGCTGCAAAAGCTTTCCTGATTTTATAGTAATTCTCAGGTGTTTTCCTTACCCAAATATCCATGTCACCCGTAGTCCGGGGGTAGCCATGTAGGATAACGGCATAGCCTCCTAAAAGCACATATTCAACTTTACCGTCATTGAAGCATCGTATAAAATCCTGAAAATCAAGGTTGAAGATATTTGCCATCAGCAGTTGTGCTTGTGCATGGAAAAAGCGCTTTTATCCATGTGTGGAGGTTTTTTCATATCGAAGCCCCAAGCAGTGCTGATAAGATAAGCAGCCGCTGCCAATCGTTCAACAGGGCTTTTCGTTATCCAAAAGTCCAGCTGTTGGTCTGCCTCTTCCAACGTTTGCATTTTGAACTTCGAACGATCCATGCGGGGAAGTGCCGAGGTTGGAGACTGTATTTTTGCTCGATTAGGCATTGGACTGTTTGATATTGACAAATATAGTTGGTTTTGTAGTGAAAAACTTCTACTCACTAAACCGTACCGCTTTTTGGCTTGCATACATGCTAGCAATCGCCAGAAACTTGTTGGTATAAGCCAACAGTAGCAACGAAATAGCTGGAAATATCAGGGCGGGCGTGGCGAAGGTTATCTGCATTGGGTGGGGGAACATGGTGATGGATTTTTGTAGGCAAAAGTAGCCGAGTTTACTAACATCAAAATATGGCCAAAGAATCGGTCATAAACTGTTTTTACAGCTTGATGATTTTACTTGAAAATACTGAATCCCCTGTCTTGGCGGACAGCATATATATGCCAGCAGGCACATGATAAATATTTAATTGGTCATATTCTTTTGTTTGACCTTCAAAAACAGAGGTCGTGACCAGCCTGCCGAATTGGTCATAAATGTGGTATTCTCTTTGGCCCAACGGAAGATGCGACCATGCGATATTGATATTTGTTCGAACTGGATTTGGATAGGTTTTAATCACAGCTTTTTCGGACAAAAAACGCTGCATTGAGTTGGATGGCTCCAGCAGTGAATAGCGGATGAAATCAAGCGTATGGTTCATTACCTCTGCTTGTTGGCGGGTGAAAAGGTTAGCGCAGCCAGCGTAGGTATCATCCATGTAATTCATGAACATGATGCCGGGAAAATTGGGAGAGCAGGCATCGGTTACAGGAAAAGACAGGCATGAGTCAATTGCAGCCAAAGAGAAAGAACTTTGCAACTGGTCGGGTGTGTCGGTCAGTTCATCATTACCTCCCAATGCGGTGGAACAGGTGTTAAAGCTATTAAAAATATGCCGCAAACCTAGATAATGCCCTAGCTCATGTGTAAGGCGTTCTGCGGTGAATTCGATGCCAAGAAAATTGAATAAGACTATGCCATCAATAGCTTCGCCATGTTCGCTTGGAAAGGTAGAAAAACTGCCTGCTTGTCCATTTCCAAGTATCCATACATTCACATAGTGCTCGGTGTCCCAAGCCGACTTCCCCCCCATACCGTCAAATTTCATGATATTACTTGCTCCAAGATTGACCCATGATGTGAAATTAGCCTGTGTGTGAGTTATTCCTGAAGTAGCATTGCCACCAGGGTCAATACTTACCAAAGCAAATTCAATTTCCGTATCAGCCGCCACAGGTTTGAAGGCGTCGGGCGTGTTGATGGTGTCAGCACCTTGCCTTCTGAAATCCAAGTTTACCTGAGCAATGAGTTGTTGTACATCACTATCGGGTATATCAAAAAACTCGTATTGGTACAATACATGAACCACTACAGGCAATACCTTAATTGAACGGTCTTGTACTGGACGGTTCGTCTGTGCGACAGAAATAGTGACAAATAGCAATAGAATAATAATAGTCAGTAAAGTTTTCATAAGCTAAGTTTTTCGGATAAAGGTAGAGCATTATGATAGTCTAAATGATTGCGGTTTTGCAACCTAGCTGCCAGTTTTTCCATTAATTGGCCTTTCTTATTATTCCGAAAAATTGTGGTCAGTGTATGAAATACTATCCCAACCCAGAACAAAAACCCAACCCACCAACTGCCAACTGCCCCCTGCCAATTGCCAACTCCTAATCCACCCCCAACCTAATCCCCTTCTCCACCGCCGGCACACCCCTTACCATCCACTGCGGCTCAGGCTTATCCATCAGATAATGGTCAAAAAACTGGCTCATGCGGAGCTGGAAATCCTTGCGGTTCTGGAGCTTGAGTGGCCAGTGCGGTTCGTCGTTGTAATTCAGCAGCCATGCGGGTTTGCCGAGGCGTCGCAGCGCCGTGAAGTACTCGATGCCCTGGTACCAGGGCACATGACCGTCGTTGTCGTTGGCCATGATGAGCAGTGGCGTGTTCACTTTGTCCAGCGAAAACAGTGGCGAATTTTCAATGTACCGGAGCGGGTATTCCCAAATCGTGCCACCGATCCGACTCTGCGTATGCTCGTACTGGAACATCCGGCTGAGGCCAGTCGCCCAGCGGATGCCGCCGTAGGCCGAGAACATATCCACCACCGGAGCGCCACTTTCCGCACAGCGGAACAGGTCAGTTTTCGTTGTCAAATACGCTACTTGGTAGCCGCCCCAGCTATGCCCTTGGAGACCGATGCGAGCCTTGTCCACAAAGCCTTTTTCAATCAGTGAAGTTACACCCGACACCACTGCATTGTAGCAGCTCTCGCCGGGGTAGCCCGTGCGATAGGTGATGTCTGGGTTGAAAATCAAGTAGTCACGACTGGCGTAGTAGGCGTAGTTGATGGTGGAGCGGTGCGGGTACGGGGCCCGGTGTTGGTGCAGGCCGTCGCTGCTGCGCTCGTAAAAATTCACGAGCATGGGGTATTGCTTCTTCGGGTCAAAATCGGCAGGTTTTACCAAAAGCCCTTGCAAACGCTGGCCGTCCAGCGCCGTCCATTCGTAGAGTTCGATGTTGCCCCAGCGGTATTCCGACTGCTGGGGGTTGGCATTGCTCACTTTTTTTATTTTTTGAAAAGTAAAATCCGAGTAAAGCAGGTCAGGAAAAGTCTGGAAATTTTCCTTCGTAAAAAGCAGTTTGTCAGCATCCTCCGCTTGCTGTGGATTCGAATAGGCAAAATCTTCCTTCAGCAACTGAATCGGTTGCCCAACACCCAACATCAGTAGGGCATAACCCTCGGCCTTGGTTTTTTCATCGAAAACATGAAGCAACAGGCGTTGACCCGGCATCACGTACCGTTCCTCCGGGTCGAGGCGGATGTAGCGGTATTGGGTACGGCTAGCCCGCCCATTGGTCAGGTTAATGGCAGCGGTTTGTCCAGTCGGGTCAAGCTGCCAGATATCGTAGCGGTCGTACACCAGCAGGTTGGTGGCATTGCCTGTCGAATCACCGACCCAACTGGCAAAGCCGTAGGGGGAGGGATAATCCGGCACATCGTTCAATTCATCGGAAAATGAAACAGTTCGATTGTCCGTGAGGCGCTTGGTATCACCTGTTTTCACCGAGTAAGCATACCATGCCGTGTCAATGTCGTTGTACCAAAAAGCATAGTCACCAGCAGGCGAGATCCTCGGAGTTCCACGCAGGCCAGTGGCTATCTCCTTGCGCCTACCCGTCCATTCATCCACCAGCCAGACATCCTTACGGGCTTCTCCCTCCCATGAAATTTGCTGCAAATAGGGCTGATCATTGATACCGATAGCCACGCTGCCCTTTCTGTCGGGGGGAAAGTTCATGTCAGGCATGTCAGGTGAGGCTAGTGGCATAAATCGGTCTTGCGAAACATGCCACACCACGTCGTAAGTGCGCTTTCGTTCCTGCTCTACGAGGGTTTTCTGGTTGGTGTGCAGCCGTCCGTCGGTGCTGGCCCAGACCTCCACGTTCACGATTTCGTCGTCGAGCAGGTTGGTGTCCTGCAAGATGGGCGGCGGGGCGATGCCGAAGTAGAGCTTCGAGCCGTCCTTACTGAAAACCGGCATGCCGTTTTCGCTCACCCTCCAGTTTTTTGGGAGAAATTGCGAAGCGGAATCAGCTAGGATTTGGGCTTCGTTCATGCCTTCTTCCCAATACAAAAGCGCAAAGGGAGGCACCTGCGCTTTTGTGGTGTCGAGGTTGGCAAAAAAAGCTAACTCTGTTCCTTTTTCATTGAATGTCAGGCTTTTATAGTCGCCTTTCTGTCGGACAAGCGGCTTCAGTTCCCGTTTTTTACAATCAAATAAGTACACGCCTTCGGCCAATAATGAATCGCCTGTTCCACTGCTGTTGATAAGGATACGGGCCCCGTCCTTGGCCAGTCTGTAATCCCGAACAAATGCCACGGTATCAGCCCGATTCGTGGCCATTTCCAGCAGCACGAGTTTAGAACCGTTATCCTTGCCCTCTTTTTTGGGCTTTTTTTCTTTCTTTTTCTCATCCTTCGGCAATACGGAGGTCGAATCCGTGGCAGGCTTTTCCTCTTTTTTTTGCTCAGGTTCAAATTGGTAAGCAAGCCAACCGTCCCATTTTTCAGGCATTGCGAAAGACTTCACATTCGGTATTTTTATAAAAGAACCTGTGCCAAGGTGCAGGATGCCAAGGCTGTCTTTAGTAAGTTCTTCCTTCTTCATCTTAAGGCGGCGCTGTGCTTTGATGCTATCTTCCATTGGTTTTATTTTGAACGCAATGAATTGATTATCAGCGGAAAATACAGCTCCCTCTCCTCGCTCGAAGCTACGGGTGGTACCATTGGCAGCGTTCCAGACGAGTAGCTTCCCGTCGCCCTCCTCGGCCTTGAGCGTGTAGATAACCCAGAGGCCATTGTTGGAGATTTTTGGTGATTGGATTTGATTCCAGTGGGAAAGGTCAGTGGGTTCGAGCTGTTTTTTTACAGGTGCTTGAGCTTGGATTTTTACCAAAAGCAAAAAGAAAAAAAATGGGACAAACTTGAATTTCATGCATCAATGGATTAGTAGTTGAGCGGTGAAAATAGAAATCGGTGGCGTTGCTTTTGCCTTTTTTGGGGTTATTTGCAAAAAAGCTTCATGAAAAATACCCTGCTTCACCTCTTACTCCTTCTACCGTTTTTCTCCGTTGCACAAGACGGCAACCTAGTTTTCAATCCCGGCTTTGAAAAATTGCAGTCCAATGCCCCCGTAAAGCCCTGCTCCTATATTCAAAACGGCGAAACGTTTGACAAATCACTGGCCAACTGGACGACTTATCGAAGCATGACCCCTGATATAATTATCTGGCAATCAGATATTTACGGAGACTGCTTTTTTCCAAAACCTCATGGTGGCGACAATGCAGTGGGTATCATCACTTACCATCCACGCTATGATACAGGGCGCTACACCGACTTCCATGAACTGATCCGAGGGCAGCTCAGAATGCCTTTGGTTTATGGAAAAAAATACCGCATTGAAATGTACGTCAGCCTATCGAATGCAACAGGGCTGCATCATCTGCAAACTATTTACGGGGAAAAAAGGGACATCCGCCCTACGGCGGCAGGCAACTTGGGCGTGCTTTTCGTTTACGACAAAAAGACCTACCCTGATGTGGATTCCAAGCCGCAGTTTCTGGTGACCGAGCCCATCGTCACTGCTGAGGGTGAATGGAAGCTCGTCAGCGGCACTTTCACCGCTGACCGGGAACATTCGTATTTTTTTATCGGCAATTTTGGGAAGGATGAAGACACCCCAACTTTGCTCGAAAACCCAAAACAGATAGACAGCTTCAACATAGCAACGACCAACAATGTGGACAAAATAAAGCGGGTGGCCTACTACCTCATTGACGACATCCGAGTCGCACCCGCCGACGCTCCTCAGCCAAAGCCCGACCTATCTACAGCATTGAAGGTGGAAAAAACCTATACTTTTCAAAATGTAAATTTCAAAACTGGACAGTGGGACCTACTGCCGCCCGCCTTACCGGAACTGGACAGTCTTGCCGCTTTTTTGAAAGAAAATCAAAAAATAAAAGTGGAAATCGGCGGCCATACCGATGATGTGGGAAACGATGACGATAACCAGTTGCTTTCGCAAAACAGGGCAGAATCAGTTGCCGACTACCTGATTTCCAAAGGAGTAAAACCAGAACGCCTTACCTACAAAGGCTACGGCGAATCCCAGCCAATTGCCCCAAACTCTTCGGCAGCGGGGCATCTGCAGAACCGACGAGTGGAATGCAAAGTGCTTTAACTGACGATTTTCGATTTTGCATTATCGAATGTGTCACTGTGAAAAACCGTTCAAAGATTCCTCCTTTCTTAAGCGCCATTGGGGGGCATACCCAACCTTTGCCAATGGCTTACCGTTATGGTTTTAGGTGGCCGCAATGCAGTTACTGGTTGTATTTTTGTTTCCTTGAAAATTCGCCCCCTGTGTTGGCTCATAAAATATCCTGTTGATGAAATTTTCTCAGTTTTTGTTTTTTCTGGTATTGCTAGCCGCAGCAATGCTTGGTTGCAAGCAATCGAACGAACTACTCGATGCCGATATCCTTTCCAGCGATGCCGAGTTTGCTATCCCATTGCTCAAGGCCCACACATCCATCCAGGAATTAATGGAAAACTTTGACGATTCTACCTACATTCAGGTTGACCAAGAAGGCATTGTGCACCTTCGCTATGAGGGAGATGTACTCACCCAGTCCGCTGATGAGTTTTTTGATGTCATAAAAACCTACCTACCAGCCCTTATCACAGTGGACAGCAATTATTTTACCTTGGATTTCAATACCACCAACGACCAACTGAAGGTGGATTTTGCTCGCTATGGGAGCGGTTCCATCAGTGTAGGTGTAATTTCCGATTATGTTGGCATGGTAGACCTGAATCTGACCATTCCTGAGGCGACAAAAAATGGACAGGCCTTGAGTGTACATCAGCAGTTTATGTCGCCAACTCCAAGCCAATCAATTCCATTATTCTTGCCCGATTCCACAGTATGTACTGGTTACGAACTTCAGCCTATAAACGGAATGGTACATGTAAAGTATGTAGCCATAACCGATATGGGGGATACTTTAGAATCAATGCCACTCGTTGTTTTGGTCAACAAAAACATCACCTTTTCCTACATCGAAGGCTATCTTGGCAACTTTACAAACCGGGGTAAAAGAGACAGCGTCAGCATAGGTTTTTTCAAAAACTGGATTCAGGGTGACGTATTTTTTGACGACCCTGTGATTACCATGCATATTGAAAATTCCTTCGGGCTACCTACTCGTTCTTCGATTGATACTTTTGACATTATCACCGCCGATAACCAGCGAATACCGTTAGAGAGTACGTTCATCAATGACACAGGCATTGACTTTGTGTACCCGACCATACCAGAAGCAGGCGAATCCAAGAGCATGACTTTCACCTTCGATGCTGACAACTCCAACATTGAGGATGTACTTGGCTCACGCCCCATTGGCCTAGACTATAAGGTGGATGCCATTTCCAATCCTGACAGTCTCACTAACCTTCGGGGTTTTATCACTGACACCAGTTTCTACAAAATAAAAATTGAGGTGGACTTGCCACTGCACGGTTGGGCCACAGGCTTCGGCGTAGTGGATAGTTTTGATGTGGATTTTAGCAATTTTGATGAAATCAAAGAGGCCGAGTTCAAAATGGTGGCTGACAACGGCATGCCCCTAGCTTTTGATGTTCAAGCTTATTTCATTGATTCAGCTGGCGTGGTACTAGATTCACTGTTTGACCAAAAAACTCATGTCGTGAAAGGCGCGCCTATTAATTCTTCAGGCACGGTGACCAATAAATTGACCACCACCACTTTCGTCACCTTCGATGCCGACCGCTTTGAGAAAGTGAGGCCAGCGACCAAACTGGCACTCCATGCTTTTTTCTCCACTACCGAGGGCAACCAACAATCCGTCAAAGCCTTTGCCGACCAAGACTTAGAAATCAGGATGGGGATGAAGGTGAAACGATGAGGATGCGAGTATTTGAAGGTGCAAGTATTCGATGAAACCCCGTTCAAGTCCTCAAATCCTCGCATCTTCGCATCCTCAAATCTTCAATTTCTATGCAAAACGCCTTCATCGTTGACGCCACCCGCACCCCCATTGCCAATTTCCAAGGAAGCCTTTCGCCCGTTCGGGCGGATGATTTGGCTGCTCACGCAATAGCTTCCCTCATCGCCCGCCACCCGAATTTACCGCTAGCTGCTTTTGATGATGTCATTCTCGGCTGCGCCAACCAAGCAGGCGAGGACAACCGAAACGTGGCCCGCATGGCCGCACTCTTAGCGGGACTTCCCGTGACCGTGCCGGGCGAGACGGTGAACCGGCTTTGCGCCAGCGGAATGTCAGCCGTGGTGCAGGCCAGTCGGGCTATCCGCAGTGGAGAGGGCGACCTGTTCATCGCAGGTGGGGTGGAGCACATGACCCGTGGACCTTGGGTGATTTCGAAGGTTTCGCAGCCGTTCGGGCGGGATGCCGAGATGCATGACAGCAGTTTTGGCTGGCGTTTCATCAATCCAAAAATGAAAGCGCTCTACGGCGTGAATGGTATGGGAAATACCGCCGAAAACCTTGCGGAGCAACACAAAATAAGCCGGGAAGACCAAGACGCATTTGCCCTTTGGTCGCAACAAAAAGCAGCGGCGGCACAGGCTTCGGGCAGGTTAGCGGAGGAAATCAGCCCCGTTTCAATCCCCCAGCGCAAGGGCGACCCCGTGATTTTTTCCGAAGATGAATTCATCAAACCAAACACCACGCTGGAAGTGCTGGCCAAGCTGCGACCCGCTTTCAAAAAAGCTGAAGATGGCGGCAGTGTGACTGCTGGGAACGCCTCCGGCCTCAACGATGGTGCTGCCGCAATGCTCGTCGCCTCTGAATTGGCAGTGAAAAAATTTGACTTAAAACCACTCGCACGAATCGTGTCCTCCGGTGTGGCAGGCGTGGAACCTCGCATCATGGGCATCGGACCTGTGCCAGCTAGCCAGTTGGCGCTCGACCGGGCTGGGCTTTCCCTCGCCGACATGGATATCATCGAACTGAACGAGGCATTTGCTGCACAGGCGCTCGCCTGTACCCGTACCTGGGGCATTGCTGACAACGACCCTCGCATCAATCCGAACGGGGGTGCCATCGCCATCGGGCATCCGCTTGGCATGTCTGGTACCCGTATTTTACAGACAGCCGCCATCGAATTGCACCGCCAAGACAAGCGCTACGCACTGGCTACAATGTGCATCGGCGTTGGGCAGGGATATGCGGTGGTTTTGGAAAAAGTGTGAGTTCTCTAGGCGGGCTTCTTCGCCAATCGTCCCCAGCCCCAGCGCATCAGCAACAGCAGGGCCACGAAAATCAGCACCCCTTGCCACAACGGTAGATAGGAAATGACGACGAGGTGTGTTTTGTCCAATACCCAGAAAAAGGCGAAGGCCGCCGTTATCATCATAAAAAGTCCAGTGATTTTGCCGAAGCCCGGCACTTGGTCGAGGCTCACGTTGCGACGGATAAGCATGAGCGTGACGAACATGGAAAGGATGGGCAGCAACTGCGTAAAAATTTCCGTCTGAAAAATGCTGCGGCGCTCAAAAATGAAAAGGTAGAGGTTGAAGAAAATGGCAAAAATGCCTGGGACGCAAACGAGGTAAATCAACGCCGAATACAAGTATTTCCAAGGATCCATCTGTCCCTCTCCTTTCCCAAAAACACCCGCCAGCCACGCCGTGAAGGGGATGAGCAGGAAATAGGAAATGATCCAAAAAGGGTTGGAAACGATGAAGTCGAAAAATTCCTGAAGCGTCATTTTGTGTTGATTTTGTGGGGCAAATTAAAGTAAAAAGGGCAACCCGCACTTGGCAGGCTGCCCTTTTTTATTTTTCGAAAAAACATCAAAGGTCAAGCAAAAGCGTCATCGGCTCTTCCAGCAGTTTTTTCACTTTCACGAGGAAGGTCACGCTGCTGCTGCCGTCAATCACCCGGTGGTCGTAGCTGAGGGCGAGGTACATCATCGGGCGGATTTCCACTTGGCCGTTGATGGCCATTGGGCGCTGGATGATGTTGTGCATGCCGAGGATGGCGCTCTGTGGCTCGTTCAGAATCGGGGTGCTGAGCATGGAGCCGAAAACGCCGCCGTTGGTGATGGTGAAGGTGCCACCACTCATTTCCTCCAGCGTCAGTTCGCCCTTGCGGGCCTTGTCCGCCAACTCCTTGATTTTCAGTTCAATCTGCGCAAAATTCAACGACTCCACATTGTGTACAGGCGGCACCACGAGGCCCGTTGGTGTGCTGATGGCGATGGAGATGTCCACGTAGTTGTGGTAAACGATGTCCTCGCCGTCAATCATGGCGTTCACGTCCGGCATTTCCATGAGCACCTTGGCACAAGCCTTTGCGAAGAGCGACATGAAGCCGAGCTTGATACCATATTTCTTCACGAAAGCATCCTGATGTTTTTCCCGAAGGGCCATGATTTCGGTCAAATCCACTTCATTGAAAGTGGTGAGCATGGCCGTATTGTTCTTGGCGCTGACGAGTCGCTTCGCAATGGTGCGGCGCATCCGGCTCATCTTCTTACGGTCTTCCGTGCGGATGCCAGATGGCACTGATGCTGGGGCAGGTGCGGCAGGTTTTTCCGCTGCTGGCGCAGCGGGTGGTGCGGCTGGTGTAGCGACTGCTTTTTGGGCGTCTTCCTTCGTAATGCGGCCATCCTTGCCGGTGCCGGAAACGGTTTCAGGCGCCACGCCGCCTTCCTTCAAAATCTTGGCCGCAGCCGGAGACGGATACCCTTCGGCGTAAGTGGATTTGCTTTGTGCGGGGGCAGCGGCAGGAGCTGGGGCAGCAGGTTTGGCTTCGGCAGGTGGTGCAGCCGCTGGGGCTGGCGTCTCAGCTTTTCCATTTTGCGAAGCGGAAGTATCAATCTTCGCTACCACTGCCCCAATGGCGATGTCGTCGCCCTCGGCGGCTACATGGATGAGCTTACCAGACGCCTCCGCCGGGAATTCGAGGGTCGCCTTGTCCGATTCGAACTCACAGATGGATTCATCCAAAGCCACGTATTCACCATTGCCTTTCAGCCATTTGGAAAGGGTTACTTCTGTTATGGATTCCCCGATGACCGGGACTTTCATTTCAACAATTGCCATTTTTCAATTATTTTTTGAAACGCAAATATCGGTTTCTTGAAAGATTTGTGAAGAAAACCAATGATTAATTCAGTACTAGTCGTTCATGGTCATAATTAAACCACTGAATACATTGATTTACAAGTATTTGCAAAGCAAATAAAAAAGAAAAGCCACGTGAGACCTGCACACGTGGCTTTTCTTTTTTGTAAAAAAAATCAAACTGCTGGGGTGAGCAATTTCTCCAGTTCTAAACCTAACTGATTGAATACGTTCTCGGAAACGGGGACTAATGGCAACCTCACTTCGTTCGTACATAATCCCATCATTTTCATCACTGACTTGATACCAGCCGGATTACCCTCCACGTAGAGTAACGGGTGGATATCATGGAGGTCTAGGTTGATGCGCCGTGCGGTTTCATAATCACTGTTAAGAGCTGCCCTTACCATACTGCTGAACTGCTCTGGCAGTGCATTGGCAATGACAGAAATAATGCCGTCACCTCCACAAGCTATGATGGGAAGTGTAAGTGAGTCGTCGCCGCTCAGTACAGCAAAGCCCTCAGGCTTATGTTTGATAATGGACACGACTTGTTCCATATTTCCGCTGGCTTCCTTCACAGCAATAAACTTGCTACTAGCCCGTGCGAGGCGTAGGGTCGTTTCAGCAGCAACGTTGGAGGCTGTGCGACCCGGCACATTATAGATGATGATGGGCAGTGGAGATGCAGCCTCCAGCGCCATATAGTGCTGAAAAATGCCCTCTTGGGTGGGCTTCACATAGCTTGGGCTGCTAGACATGATGGCCGCAAAACCATCCAATACGTCACTGTAAGCTTTTAGGCGGTCTAGGAGGTGCAGAGTGCTATTTGCACCAAAAAGCCCTGCCACGACAGGCACTCGCCCGCCCACTTTTTTAAGGGTAAAATTGAAAACCTCTTTGCATTCAGGGGTGGTGAGCATGATGGCCTCGCCTGTGGAACCAAGCGATACAATAAAGTCTACCCCACCTGTGATGACGTGTTCAATGATTTTTTCTAAGGCGTCAAAATCGATTTTTCCTCCTTGCTGGAAAGGTGTCACGATGGCGACGCCCGTTCCGTTAAGCTGCTGCTGCTTCATGATTTGGTCGCATCTTTTTCATGTAAAAAATTACCTGCTGAAGGAAGTTTTTGAGGTCACTTTTCCCAGTATGTTCAATCATCAGGTCGTAGCAAAAAGTTTGATCGGTATAAGGGCCTACCCGGTACTTCGCCTTTGAAAGCGCTGCAAGGTAGTCGAGTGGGACGATGGTACTCTTGGTGAGGTTTAAAAGTAGGTCAAAAGGTTGCTCCCTAAATTCAATAGCTTCCCGGCTGTTGGGGCGTAGCGCCCAGTCCATCTGCAATTTATTAAAAGCTGCGAAGGCAAAGCTTTCGCCCTTAAGCTTGTTGTTGAAAAAGGCCAGCACTTTGACCTTTTTGCCAGCTTTTTTGAGCTGCTCGGCATAGTCGAGTACTGTTTCCCGTTCTGCCTTCTCCGTGCCATCGAATAGGATGCCAATGGATGAAGCATTATCAAGGTACATGGAAGCCCGTTGAGGCTTGTGCGCTGGCAGTTCTTTTTTTAAAAAAGAACGGTGTAAACGCAAGCGAATTCGTTCTAAAAACTGCATGTTGTGCAGGCGTTTGTTTTCGATAAAAAATGCCGAGACCACTAAAAAAATATCAAGCCTCAGTTTTTTCCTCCGCTTCAATGGCGGCAGGAATAGTGTCATAAACGCCCATGGAACTGTACTTGTTGATGCGAGCTTCTACCAGCTCGTCCGGTGTAAGTTTTCCCAAGTTGGCCAGGGCCTTTTTCAAGTATGTTTTCAAAATGACCGCCATCTCTTCCGGCGCAGAATGTGCGCCACCGAGCGGTTCTTCGATAATACCATCAATAAGTCCGAATGATAGCATGTTCTCTGCAGTAAGTTTCAAAGCTTCTGCGGCCTGTTCCTTAAAGTCCCATGTCCTCCAGAGGATTGTCGAGCAATTTTCAGGACTGATAACTGAATACCAAGAATTTTCGAGCATGAAAACCTGATCGCCCAAGCCGATGCCAATGGCTCCGCCCGATGCACCTTCTCCGATTACAACGCAGACGATGGGTACTTCCAGTTTCGCCATTTCAAACAAGTTGCGGGCAATGGCCTCTGCCTGTCCCCGTTCCTCCGCCTCGATACCTGGGAATGCACCCGGTGTATCAATCAACGTGATGACGGGGAAGCCAAACCGCTCCGCCATTTTCATCAGCCGCAGCGCCTTTCGGTAGCCTTCTGGATTGGCCATCCCGAAGTTACGGTACTGGCGCATCTTGGTGTTGGTACCTTTTTGCTGGCCCAAAATCATGACCGTTTGCCCATCAATATCAGCCAAACCACCTACTATCGCCTTGTCATCTCCGAAGTGACGGTCGCCGTGCAATTCAACGAAATTACTACAGATTTGCTCAATATAAAACAAGGTATAAGGCCGTTCGGGGTGGCGAGAAAGTTGCACCCGCTGCCAAGGTGTGATGTTATCGTAGATTTCTTTTCGTTTTGCGTTGATTTTGGCCTCCAACTCCTCAATCATCGGCGACACATCAAGGTCGCCCTCTTCGCCTACTTGCTTGATTTTATCCAGTTGCTCAAACAAGCTTTCCAACGGTTTTTCAAAATCCAAAAAAACCATAAAAAAAGTGGTTGTGTTTGCTTTTCGTTTCCGGTGGGGCGGCCGAAAATCCAGCATCCTGTGTTTTTAATGAATGACAAAGTTAGCAAACCCTAGTCAGTCCCAGCTAGTGGCAATATTTTTTTTACTTTTTTTCGACAGTGGTTGCTTGTGAAAAAAACAAGTTATACATTTGCGTCCGCTTTTGAAAGGAAGGCGAATTTA
The DNA here is from genome assembly GCA_016124585.1 of Bacteroidota bacterium. Taxonomy (GTDB): domain Bacteria; phylum Bacteroidota; class Bacteroidia; order Chitinophagales; family Saprospiraceae; genus UBA6168. Next base: position 187,569 of record WGNL01000018.1, read on the forward strand.
CAAAGATGGTTCGGTAGTTCAGTTGGTTAGAATACCTGCCTGTCACGCAGGGGGTCGCGGGTTCGAGTCCCGTCCGGACCGCTTTCAGAGAATCAAGAAAGCCTTACAAGTTCACACTTGTGAGGCTTTTTTGTTTTTGCGTGCATCATTTTGCTTTTCTAGGTAAGGCCCCATATTCCCAATTGCTCAAAAACCTAGCTGTCTTGAACAATCTTCTCCAAATTTTCATGCCCTACTGCTTCCGACAAAACCAAGATTCGAAATTGGAGGTCGGCAAATAAATATCCACCGCCAGCATGTGTTGGAAATACTTTCCAAACAAAACAGTGCCCGTTGTTTTCGCCGATTCAAAATTCTTGATATTTTCCTAAGAGAAGAAAATGCTCACCATCGATTCGCACTGCCGAATCGTGGCCTTTTTTAACTGAATTACTCAGCCTGTTGGCTGGTGCGTGAGCCTACGGTGATTTTTAATTGGATGATGCAATTTTTGGGTTTGGTAAAAAATCCGGCGGCGGTTCCAGTCCTCAAACTGGGCCACTTGGCCGTCTACGATGTCCCTAACTTTACGGACATCTTCGGTGCGCTGTTTCAATGTGGAAGCGCTGAACTCAGCGATGGTGTCCAAATCAAAATAGCGATGCGAAGCGGCCACGTCTGACGTAAAATTGCAAGGTATGCCCAAATCAAATAGGAGGCATTGGCCTCTTTTCTTCAAAAAACTTTCGTCAAAAAAAGGTTTTTCAACCTGAATTGCCGAGATGATGGTGCTGAATTTTTGCATCTCCGACTCCAATTGTCCGAAGTGAAAATAGTCGGCCCCGAATTCTTCGGCCAGCAACCCCGCCTTTTCGATGGAGCGGTTGGTGAGGACGATTTTCCGATTGGGCAGCACTTTTTGCAAATATTTCAGCGAAAGCGTAATCATTTCGCCTGCGCCGATGAGTAAAATAGACTCGTCATCCCTCGTCTCTTTTTGGATTATTTTGGCAATTTGGTAAGGTGTGGAAATGCTGCCATTGTTGAAATTCGTCTCTTTTCTAACCTGCCGACCGCACTCGATGGCTGTGCTGATAATCCGCTCCCAAATACCGCTCAACGAGTAGTTCTTTTTTTGAAAAAGGAAGGCTTCCTTCAACTGCCCAAGTATTTCGTTATCGCCGATGACCTTGGAATCGAGGCCGCAAGTGACTTGGAATAGGTGTCGGACTGTTTCTAAACCGTTGAACTTGTAAATTTTTTCAGTTGGCAAATTGGCCAAACCCACCGTTTCTGCCCAAGTCTCCAGAATGGTTTGCTTGTTTTGATTTTTAAAATAAATCTCCGTCCGATTGCAAGTGGAGAGCAAGAAGCCATCGAAGGCCGTTTTGGCAGTGATGCTTTTCAAAAAAAGCGACCGCCGAACCCCGTTCAGACTGACGGCACTCAGCAAAGCTGTGTTTGCTGTTCGGTGGTTGATTCCTATAATTTGATACTCGTACATCTTGATATTTGAATTTGAGTGTGTGCCTATTTTTTGGTGTAATATTTTACATGCAGCCCACACTCCGTCTGCCCTCTGTCCGACCAGCGGCCTGCCCGCCCCTCGCCCTTGATGGTGCAGTGCGTACAGCCGATAGAGCCGTAGCCGACATGTGCCAGCGGGTGCATTGGCAGTTTGAGTTTGTCCAATTCCTCGTTGAATTTCGCTTCTGGCAAGTGAAGGAGGGGATGATATTTCAGAATATCCCCTTGTTTTTCAAACATTTGCAAGCCCGCCCGAAAAGAAGTCTGGTAGGCCATCAGGCTGCTGACCCAGACTTTGTGCTGCATGACGATATGGTCGAGCGGCGCAATTTTATTGATGGTGCAGCACATTTTTGGATGTTCATTCCACCATTCCTCTTCTTCGGTGAGCCGGTGTGGTTCCTCGTCAGGGTGTAGGCTGATGATGTTCACATCATAAATGTCCTCAATCATTTCCTTGTAGCGAAGGGTCTCTTTGAAATGAAAACCCGTGTCCACGAAGTAGATTTTTTGACCCGGATTTACCTGTGAAATCAGGTGAATCAAGTAAATTGACTTCGTTCCAAAGGAGGTTGTTACCAATATTTCATCCTCATTGAAAACCTTGTACAATTTGCGCAAGCCTTCGATGGCTTCCAGCTTATCGAACCGATAGTTCAAGGCCCAGCGGTCCAGTTTTTTGACCTTGAGGTAGGGAATTACTTTCTCTAGTGTCATTGGATTAGCTCTTTTGTTAGCTGGTTTAGTGTGCTGACTTTTGTTTCAAAATCCTTCTTCAAAGTGTTTCGATAGGCGTTTAATGTTTCTGCCAAATCGTCAATTTCATCCGGCAGCATTTCTTCGAAAAACTGGCGCAGCCGTTTGGTCAGGGTGGGAGATTTGCCGTTGGTGGAAATGGCAATTTTCACGTTCCCTTTGTTCACGATGCCGCCCATGTAAAAGTCGCAGCGGGGCGGGTCATCGGCTACGTTCACCAGCACTTTTTGGGCATTGGCGCATTGTTTCACAAAAGCGTTTACAGCCTCAATGCAGGTGGCGGCGATGACGATTTGGTGGCCGTTGATGTCGCTTGCTTGAAATTCCCGCTGCACGATTTTGACGTTTGGTGCGGCATGTTTTTCAATCACCGCCAACACTTTCAGTCGCACCTCCGGCGCCACGATGGTCACTTGGCTCAGCGGGCTGCTTTTCAGCAAAAAATTGAGCTTTTCTTCGCAAACATAGCCACCCCCGACGATGAGGAAGCGAATTTGGTGTGCTTTAAGAAAAATCGGAAACAAGTAGTTTTTCTGCTCCATTGGGAATACGATTTTTAAGATTCACCACTTCCCCAATCACAATAATGGCTGGGGTTTGCACTTGATTTTTCTTCACTTCTTCAACGATGGTCTCCATCGTTCCGAAAGCCGTTTTTTGGTTTTCCAACGAACCATTTTGAATGACCACCGCAGGCAATTTTGCTAGCCCATTTTGTTGGTAGTGTGCGGCTATTTTACCCAGTTGATGAAGGCCCATCAACACGACCCGTGTACCTGACAAGTACACTGAATCCAGTATTTCTTCGTTCAGCTCTCCATCTTTGGTTGTGGCACTAAACACATGGAAACTGCGGCTGACACACCGATGCGTGATGGGAATTTGCAGCAAACCCAACAGTGAGGTGGCACTTGAAACGCCCGGCACGACCGTTGTTTCGATACCGAATTGCGCAGCAAACTCCAATTCCTCAAAGCCCCGCCCAAAAACGAATGGGTCACCACCCTTCAGCCGAACGACATGCCCAAATTCCCAAGCATAGCCCACAATGGTCTCGTTGATAACTTCCTGCTTCAAGGAATGGTGGCCCTGTCGCTTACCGACGTATTCCACAACTTTAGCGTTTTGGGCAAATGCCAACAAATCGTCGTTGGCAAGGGCGTCGTACAACACCACATCTGCCGCTTCTAGGGCTTTGATGCCCTTCAGTGTGATAAGCTCCGGATCGCCGGGGCCTGCTCCGACCAGTGTTAATTTTGGATTTTTCATGCTCTGTAAAAATCTGCGATGACGGCTTTATCCACTTTGGCTTCAATCAATTGAGCGGCTCGCATATCGTAGGCTTCATTGTGAAATGCCTTGGCGATAGCCAAATAATCAGTAGCAAAGTCCTCGGTCGGCTGGTTTTTGTTGATGGCAGTAGCCAGTCCAACGAAGTCGGTCGTGGTGAGGATAAGCCCTTTGTCCACGAATTCTTTCTGGAAATCTTCGATGATTTTCTGGTGGGTATTGCAGCGTACATCCTCGGCCAGCAACAGCGCTTTGGCAGACACCACCAAGCTTGCGTAAGCATTGTAGATAGCCCCCTGCCAATTTTGCTCATGGAAATAATGGTCAGCGTCAGCCAACTTAGTTCCTGCGTCGTTCAGGATGGTGGCAATCACGTCCATAGCTGCCCCTGCACATTCGCCGACGCCGATGGCCTGGACGTATTCCGCTTCCACATTTCCCCAATCCTTATAATCCTCATCGCTCAGACTGGATGTTTCAGCAAGCGGTTTCAGCAAATCGTAGAAATAGGATTTCTCGTGGTCGTAGTAGTATTCATTGAAGGTTTGGCCGCTTTTTTTTGTGCTCAAAAAATCATTCACCAACAGTCGAACAGCATCTGGGATGCGCTTGGTAGGCAATTTTATCACCTTGTCACCGATGTATGTCTTGCCGTTTGGCTCAATGCCGCCACCGAGCACCACCTGCATGGCAGGGGCTACTTTCCCCCCTACCTTGATGGAACTTCCGTGAAAGCCAATCTGGGCAGCCATGTGCTGACCGCAGGAATTCATGCAGCCGCTGATTTTGATTTGGATGTCTTTTTCGAGCAATAAATCGGGGTATTCGGCGGCTATGATTTCATCCAATTTGGTCGCTAAGCCTGTGCTATTGGTAACTCCCAAATTGCAGGTGTCTGTGCCTGGGCAAGCCGTGATGTCAGTGATTGAGCCAAATCCGACCTCCGCCAAGCCCAATTTTTTTAGTGCCAAATAAAGTGGAGCAAGTGCTTCGGGGCGAACATGGCGGAGCAAAAAACCTTGGTTCACGGTAATGCGGATGTCATCGGCAGCGTAGGTTTTGGCCACAGCAGCGAACTGTCGGGCCGTTTCAGCATCAATATTGCCAAGCTGAACTTTTAGGTTTACTCCGTAAAATCCAGCTTGTTTTTGAGCAAAAACATTGGCGGTTTTCCAACGGGAAAACTCAGGTTCATTCACTTGGGTGGTCGCCCAGTCAGTATCAACGGTCGGTGCTTCCGCTTCCTTCCAAGCTTCGTGATTTACGGGGATGGAATCTTTGGCGACCGCAGTTTTTTCAATATCCACCAAGCGGAGGAATTCTTCCAAGCCAATATCTTTTACCAAAAACTTCAAGCGGGCCTTGTGGCGTTTTTCCCGCTCGCCCATCCGGTCAAACACACGGATGGCTGCCTCTGTGAACGATAAAAATTGGTCTTCCTCGATAAATTCAAAAGCAGTTTGCGCTACGAAAGTCTGTGCACCCAAGCCCCCTCCGATCACGATTTTGAAGCCCCTTTTCCCATCCTGAATTTTTGGGATGTAGCCAAAATCGTGGAAGTACGTGTAGGCTGTATCAAAATCACTGGAAGAAAAGGCAATCTTGATTTTTCGCCCCATCTCTTGGCTGATGGGGTTCCGAAGGAAGTGCTCGTACAATGCCTCGGCGTAGGGACTGATGTCGAACGGCTCGTACGAGTCAATGCCCGCATTTGCGGAAGCAGTGATGTTCCTGACCGTATTACCGCAAGCTTCCCTTGCGTTCAAATCCACCAAGGCCATTTCCTGCCAAATAGCGGTGGCATCGTCGAGTTTCACGTAATGAAATTGGATGTTTTGGCGAGTGGTGAGGTGGAGGTTGCCAGTGGCGTATTTTTCAGAAATATTGGCTAGCGCAACAAGTTGGCGGGAAGTAAGCTTGCCCATCGGCAGCTTCGTGCGGAACATGTGGACGCCCTGCTGCCTTTGTCCGTACACACCCCGAGTCAGGCGGAAATGCTTAAAACGTTCCGCATCAATCTCGCCTTTTTTGAAGGACTGGATTTTTTTGTGCAGGTCGAGGATGTCTTGGACATTTCTGGGGTCCGGGATTTGATGTAAATTGGCAGTACTCATCTTCAATATTTTTTAAAATGAAAAAGCCCTTTTGAGTATTCCTCAAAAGGGCTTTGATTCTTTCCAAAATGAAATAAAATCATTGCAGGCGTTGAGAAATACTTGGTCGGCACGTACAGCAGCACATGGACATTTGACAACAGCAACGCATGTTATTTTTCACAAAATGATTTTTGAAAAAATTAGCAATAAAAAAAGCCTTTCTGAAGTGAAATCCAGAAAGGCTTTTTTGATTCTAAAAACGTCAGCATCAAATAGCGGCTTTCCCAAATTTCAAGGAAGAAATTTGACAACAGCAGCAACACATGATATTTGTGACGGTTAAATTCATGTGGCAAAAGTATAGGGGCTTCAAGGAGATTGTCAAGTGCCATGCCCAAAAACCTATCATAATTTTTTTAATAACACGATGTTTTAAGCATCGGAAAACTTTAGAATTCCCTCTAAAATGATTGCAATCATTGACTTTTCACAACTGAACTTAGTATAAAAAATACACTAAAAAAATTTACCCCCTTGCGCCATAAAATTATTCCGCCTAAGTTTGTCGCTCAATCAATCGAATAGATGAACCTGCATCCAAACAATTTTTTTTGGTTTAGCTTTTACTTTTACGGTCAATCGTAACGGGGCTAACACATTTTGTTCTTCAATCAGGTTTGAAAATAAAATCAAGAGTCCCGCAAGCGGGGCTTTTTTTTTGCCTTTTAATCAAGTAACCATGTCGCCTAACCAAGTCAACTTCTTTTTTGATTTTTATTTTTTCTGGGGTTCACCTTAGGGGACTTTTGGTTTGCTTTTTTGTGAAAAAGGAAAACGAAAGCCCCGCAGAGTCGGGGCTTTTTTGTTTCATAAACATTTGAAAATGAACATAGTAGAAACAAGTATCGAAAACGAGGCCACTGCCGAGACGGAGGCACAGCCAAAGCTGCGGGTTGGAATTCAAGGCGTGCCCGGTGCCTTCCATGACATCGCTGCACGGCACTTTTTCGGTGCTGACCGGGTGGAAATCGTGCCAGCGCATACCTTCCGCCAGCTCGTCGAGCAAGTGGAAAACGAGGCTGCCGACACGGGCCTAATGGCTATCGAGAACACCATTGCCGGAAGCATCATTGGCAATTATCGGCTGCTCACGGCTAGCAAGTTGCGGGCTGTCGGTGAGGTTTACCTCCGCATCGTCCAGAACTTGATGGCACTGCCCGGCCAGCGCATCGAAGACTTGAAGGAAGTCCATTCGCACCCAATTGCCATCGCTCAGTGCGATGAGTTCTTTGCGCAATACCCGCACATCCACCTCGTGGAAATGGAGGACACCGCCCTCAGTGCCCAGCGCATTGCGCAGCAACAACTCCAAGGCATCGGCGCCATTGCCAGCAGCCTCGCTGCTACCATGTACGGCTTGGAGCTATTGGGCGAAAGCATCGAAACAAACAAGCAGAATTTCACTCGCTTCCTTGTTTTGGAGCGAATGGAGTCCTCTCAAACCATCACTGACGCAGACAAGGTGTCCCTGTTTTTCTCTCTCTCGCACGAAGTCGGCAGCCTGCACAAAGTGCTCGCCGCCCTCTCCGCTCATGGAGCAAACTTGACAAAAATCCAATCCGCCCCCATCGAAGGAAGGCCTTGGGAATACTTCTTTTTTGTTGACTTCGTCAAGGAAGAAGGTGCCGACTGGCAATTTGCGGTGGAAGCGATTCGGCCATTTACACACAGCTTGGAGGTGCTGGGGGCTTACAAACAAGGGCGTTTTTTCGAATGAGTCGATAAGCCCATCAACCTTTATCAACTTTTATCAACCATGATAATTCAACCCGCCAAACGGCTCGACAACATCCAAGAGTACTATTTTTCAAAGAAACTCAAGGAAATAGCTACCATGCGCAGCCAAGGCATTGACGTGCTGAACCTCGGCATCGGCAGCCCCGACCTGCCGCCATTGCCGGATGTGTCCAAGCTACTTGGCGAGCAAAGCCTACTTCCCGATGTACATGCCTACCAGAGCTATGTGGGCATACCGGAACTTCGCAATGCCTTTGCGGCGTGGTACGAGCGGTTTTTTGGGATAAAACTCGACCTCGCTTCGGAGGTGTTGCCGCTCATTGGTTCCAAGGAGGGTATTATGCACATCGCCATGACCTTCCTCGAACCGGGCGATGTTGCGCTCGTACCCAATCCCGGTTACCCTACCTACCGGGCTGCTTCTGAGTTGGCTGGAGCAACGGTCGTTGAAATGCCGCTGAATGCTGAAAACGGCTGGTTACCAGACCTCGAAGCCCTAGAACAAACCGACCTCAGCCGAGCAAAAATTATGTGGGTGAACTACCCTAACATGCCCACGGGGACTCATGCCAACCCTGGTTTTTTTGAAAAACTGATAGCCTTCGGCAAACGGCATAACATCTTGATTGTCAATGACAATCCTTATAGCTTCATCCTAAATGACGACTATTTGAGCTTGCTCTCAGTTGCTGGCGCAAAGGATGTAGCGCTGGAACTCAACTCCCTCAGCAAGTCGCACAACCTAGCAGGCTGGCGGGTCGGTGTACTGGCAGGTCGGGCGGATTATCTCGGTCACGTCGTGCGGTTCAAAAGCAACATGGACAGCGGCATGTTCAAGCCCGTGCAAATGGCGGCGGCGCTGGCCTTGGGAGCTTCGCAAAACTGGTACGACGAACTGAACAACATCTATCGCCAACGGCGAAAACTCGCTTGCCAACTGCTCAAAATGCTCGGCTGCGAATACGACCCGACGGCCACGGGCATGTTTGTTTGGGCAAAAATCCCGAGCCAGTACCAAAGCGGATACGAATTGACGGATTTGTTGTTGAATGAAGCACACGTTTTCATTACCCCCGGCGGAATTTTCGGCTCAAACGGGGATGAGTATGTGCGGATTTCGTTGTGCAGCAAATCTGAGGTCTTCGAAACTGCGATTTCGAGGGTGAAAAAATTAGAACCGTCAACCGTTCTGCCATGACCATTACAGTAATCGGAACGGGCCACATCGGTGGCAGCATGGCCATCTCCTTGAAAGAGAACGGCTTTGCCGACCACGTCATTGGCGTGGATGCAAGCCGGGACAGCCTTGACAAAGCACTCCGCCGCCGCATCATTGACGAGGCTTGCAAACTGGAGGAGGGCGTGGCAAAGGCTGACCTCGTCATCGTGGCAACGCCTGTGGACGTGACCATTGAGCTACTACCTCAGATTTTACCGAAGGTGAAAAACCAAGTCGTGATAGACGTCGGTTCGACAAAACAAAGGCTGCTCGATTTGGCTGACTCGCTGCCGAACCGACCCCAGTTCGTGGCGACGCACCCGATGGCGGGAACGGAACACAGCGGCATTGAGGCGGCTATCCCGAAACTTTTCGATGGAAAGTACACTGTGATTTGCGAAGCGGAAAAAAGCTACCCTGAAGCGGTGGCGCTAGTGGAGCAGTTGTACCAGTCGCTGAACATGAAAATCGCCCGACTGAATGGGCAGGAGCATGACGTTCACACGGCTTATGTGTCGCACATCTCACACATCAGCTCGTTTGCGCTGGCGCTGACGGTGCTGGAAAAAGAGCGGGATGAACAGGCGATTTTTGAACTGGCGAGCAGCGGTTTTGCCTCCACGGTGCGCTTGGCGAAAAGCTCGCCGGAGATGTGGACACCCATTTTCCGCCAAAACCGGGACAACGTGCTGGACGTGCTGGACGAGCACATCAGCGTGCTGTCCCGCTTCCGGAGTTTATTGATAAAAAAGGATTTCGAGGCTATCCGGCAGTTGATGGTGGAGGCCAACGAGATACGTAGAATTTTACCATGAAGTAGCTTCGGCTTCAGCCGGCGCAGTTCAGCAACCTTTAGGTTGTTGTTGAAAACAACCGCCTAAAGGCGATTTTACGCCGCCGCCTGAAGGCGACGCTATTTCAGCAACCGTTTTTACCTATGCAATTCCAACCTGTTTTCGAAAAAATCGAGCGCCCGATACTTATCGCCGGGCCATGCAGTGCCGAGACCGAGGCGCAAGTTTTGGAAACCGCCCACGGGCTGAAAGCCGAGGGCATTGACCTCTTCCGGGCGGGCATTTGGAAGCCCCGAACCAAGCCGGGTGGCTTTGAAGGTGTGGGCACAGTGGGACTGGGCTGGCTGCGCAAAGTGAAGCAGGAAGTCGGGCTGCCCGTGACGACTGAAGTTGCTACGACGCAGCACGTTTTTGAGGCATTGAAATATGGTGTGGATGTGCTCTGGATAGGCGCTCGTACTACAGTGAACCCGTTCTCCGTACAGGAAGTAGCCGATGCACTGTCGGGCGTGGACATTCCAGTATTGATTAAAAACCCTGTGAACGCTGACCTCAAGCTGTGGATGGGTGCCATTGAACGGATACACAAGGCGGGTATCAAGCGGATTGCGGCAGTACACCGGGGGTTTTCGGTGCCAGGTGAGACGAATTTCCGCAACTCCCCGCTTTGGCAGTTGCCGATAGAATTGAAACGGCAAATGCCGGATTTACAGATAGTTTGCGACCACAGCCATATCTGTGGCAGGCGGGATACGCTGGCCCGAATTGCGCAGCAAGCCCTCGACCTCGGCTACGATGGCCTGATGACAGAGGTGCACCCCACCCCTGACCAAGCCTGGAGCGATGCCGAACAGCAGATTACGCCCGTTGTTTACGGTGAAATGGTGCGCCATCTGACGGCTCGCAAGTTGACGACGAGCAACGCCGACTTTCTGAAATCGCTTGACTTCCTGCGCCACCAGATTGATGATATCGACGAGCGGCTGCTTCAACTGCTCGGCTCCCGTATGAAACTGGCCGACCAGATTGGCGAGTACAAAAAGGCGAACAATATCTCCATTTATCAGCCGACCCGCTGGAACGAGATTTTGGAACATGCAGTGGCGAAAGGCGCTGCGCTGGGTCTGAGCGGGGAGTTTATCGAAGTTTTTTTGAAGGCGGTGCACGAGGAAAGTATTGGGCACCAATCGAGGATTATGAATCAACAGGAAGTAGCTGAATGATTTACGATTTACGACTGACGATTTACGATTACTGCTAATCGTAAATCGTCAGTCGTAAATCGTAAATAGGATTATTTTGCCCCCTTCAGAGACTTATAATATTCCTCCACTAGGTTTTTGTAGTAAGGCTTCAAAGCTGGGTTTACAGTCTTGAACTGCTCAACTTCTGCTTCCCGTTTTTTGATGTATTCTTCGAGGGAAGGCGGCATTTTGCGCTCCATGTCTTGGGCCGTTTCAGACTTCCGCTTGTTGTCCTGATCACGTTGACGCTCTGCCCGCTCATGCTCAAGCAGACGAGTAAGGATGTCTTGTTGGCGCTTCATTAATTCATTGTTGAGGCGCTTGTTGACGAGTTCCTTTTCGACTTTGTTCATTTGGTCAATCAGGTCTTGGAGTTCCTTGTCACCCTTGCCTTGGCCTTGAAGTTCCTTCTGTTTTTTCTCTAATTGCTTGCGGATGGCGGCTTGCCGAGCGGCCATCTGGGCAAATTCCTTAGCAGTTGGGTTTTCACCGTCTTGGCCACCTTCTCCTTCTTTGCCGCCTTTTTCGCCCGGCTTTTTGCCTTTACCCATTTTTTCCATACCCTCGTTTAGCTCTTTCTGGCTTTCGGAAGCAGGCTTATCTTTTGGCTCTTTGCCGCCTTTCCCGCTGCCGCCGGGGTTGTTGCACTGTTGACTGCCGGGCATCGAATTCGCCATTTGCATCTGCATCTGCTGCATCACTTCGCTCAGCATGAGAGCGAGGTCGTTGAGGTTTTTCATGCCCCGCTGCTGCTGTTCGGCAGCTTGCGGTTTTTGGCGCTCCTCCAGGTTGTCGAGGCTCTTGCGCATATTGTCCTTGATGTCCCCGACCTTGTCCGTGATGAAAGTCTCCATCTGCGCCACCCGCTTGGCGAGGGCGTAGAGGCTGTCTTCCACGACCTTGAAGTCGTCTTGGATTTTCTTTTGCTCCTGGGTCAGCGTGATGTATCGTGGGGTGTTGATTTCGACTGGCTGGAACTGGTTCATCACATCCTCTTGTTCGAAAGACAGCGTGACGATATTTTCGAGTAGCTGGCGCAATGCTTTCATGTCCATTTCCATCTGCTCCATCTCCTGACCCTGCATGGAAGAAGCCATATCTTCGGCCATCTGCTTCATCTTTTTGCTGGCGCTTTTCTGTTTGCGGCTGGCCTTCTGATTGTCCTTTTTATTGATATTCTGCTTACTGTCCTTCTGGTCCTGCTTGATGGATTCCTGCTCCTCTTTTTTCTCGTCGAAATCCTTCTTGTTCTGGAGTTCCTCGTTCTTCTTTTTGAGGTCTTCCATTTTCTTCGAAATATCGTCCATCTTCTGGTTCAGGTCGTCCTGTTTTTTCTCCAAATCGTCCTGTTCCTTCTGCTGCTCCTCTTTCGATTGCTGCTGGTCGTTCTGGTCGGCTTTTTCGGTTTCCTCGGCCAGTTTTTCTTGCTCCTCAGCAAGTTCGTTCAGCTTGTCAATGGTCTTTTCCATCTCGTATTCCATCTCCAACTGCTTGTAAAGTTCCAGCATCCGGTCCATATTCTTTTCCTTCTGCTCCTGCTGGTTCTTCATTTCCTCCATCTTGTCAAGGGCTTCGTCCTTCTTCAATTCCTGCATCAGCTCCTCGATTTTCTGCATGAGTTCCTTCATGTCATCATCCATGGTTTCTTCCATGAGCTTTTCCATCTGCTCCTGCTTCTCCTTCATCTCCTCGTTCGGCTGCTCGAATTGCTCCTGGTTCTCCATGTTCTCCTTGAACTTATCCTTCGCCTCGTCTATCTGTTTTTGGAGCTCTTTTTGGCGGTCAAGGAGTTTTTCCAATTCCTTCTTCGTCTGCCAGTCGAGGTCTTTTTGTTGCAAAACCTTGTCCCGGAGCTTATTGATTTCCTCCTGTACCTTTTTGCTTTCCTTGATGGCTTTTTCCAAATTTTTCTTGATGTCCTCGCTGTTTTCCTGCTGCATTTTCTCGAACTCCTCCACCGTTGGCATGGAATAGACCATAAGGGTTGTGCGGCTCGATTTGCTGCCGTTCACGCCGTCATTGTCAAAGACTTCGAAATAATAAGTCACCTCGTCGCCGGGTTGCAGCGCCAATTGATTGAGGTCAAAGACATGGCGGTAGGTCGTGCTTTTGCCCTCTGATTTCTGCAATTTGAGAGTTTTCAGCTCGCCTTCCCGCTTGTCGTGTTTCACCCGATAGTTGAAGGAAAGGCCCAGCAGGCCGTAGTCGTCACTAGCTTCGCCGACGAAGTACAGCACCTTGGCGTTCGTGCTGTCCACGAATTTTTCCGCCTTGATGACCGGGTACAAATCGGGCACCACCGTGATGGAATACGTTACCGAATCTGCATTGGGCAAGTCTTTATTCGACACGTAAAGGCGGTAGATTTCATCCTTCAGCGCCCTTTTTTTATAGGTAAAAAGTTCGTCGGAAAAACGCTTGGTCTCCACCGTTTCCGCACTGTTTGCGAAGCGGATGGAAATATTGTCGGTATAGGCGGAGTTGAAAATCCAGTCAATATTGGTACCTGCCGGAATCACAAGGTCGCCCGTGCTTTTCAGTTCCTCGTCGGTGCGGCCCGTGTAGGCGGGATAGTCCAGTTTCACATCAAAACCGATGATGTTCGGCTTTTCGAGCACGTTCAGGGTGTAGTCCTTTGACTCTACGGCACCGGAGAGGAAGCGGAACTCGGTATCCTTTGCCACATTGCTGAAACGATAAGTGAAGGTGTTATTGCTCTCCTTCGTCAGGCGGTATTGGATATTGTCAATGTCGATGAATGCCTCGTTAGGCAATGCGTCGCCTTCCACTTTCACGGTCAGTGGGTATTCGCCGAATTGCACCACGTTCAAGCTGTCCTCGTTCACGATGAAGCGGAACGGTGCTGGTTTTTCAAATTCCTTGTTGAAACTGAGCAGGCGCTCGGTGCTGTCCGTAATCAAACTCGGCGCAGCGAATAGCAGTACGATGAGCAGGAGCAGCGGCGGCAGGGTGTACTTGAGGTATTTGCGGTTTTGCCCAAGGTCAATGGCCCGTTGGAACGGCACAGGTTTTACTTCCTCCGATTTCTGGTTGATACTTGCCAAAATCAAATCCCGACTAGCCGAATTGCTGTCTGCTTGTGAGCGCAACTGCAAGATATTCAACAGTTTATCCTTTACATCGGTGAAATGGTCGCCAATGATGCTGGCCGCTTTTTCGTGCGAAATCACCTTGCCCAACCGGAAATAATGCAACAACGGCAGGGCCACCCACATGAAAAGCGCCACCGCCGAAATGCCGACAAATGAGAAGAAAAGTGCCTCCCTCGTGGCTGGTTTGAAATAAAAATGGTACTCCAAAAAGTTCAGTCCGAGGAACAGCACGAGCAGCAGCGCCAAGCTGTAAAGCCCGCCCCGGATGAGTTGGTTCACGTAAAACTTGCGGATGAACTGGTCCAGTTTTTCAATCAGCAGTTGATAATTATCCTTGTAAGACATGGGCAAAACGGTATAAAGGTTTGCGTACGTTGAAATGGGCAGCTTTCTACTGCAAATTTCCTTCCATTGAAAGTTTTCAAAACTAAGCAAAAAAAGACTTTCCTCAAACGCTAGGGCTGCACGCTAAGTTGCGGAGGGGGGATTTTTGACAAAAATAGGAAGCGGCGGCAGCTTCAATGAAGCTGCCGCCGCTCGAAACTTTAAGAAATAAAAAACAAAACTACTTCCCGCCACCCCGCATTTCCGCCTCAATATTCGGGTTGATTTCCTTCGCCTTCGCCATCAGTTCTGCCGTCTTTTCAGGCTGGTTAACATTGTAGTAGGCGCTGGCAAGGTTGTAGTAGGCTGCCGCATTATTCGGTTGCTTTTCGAGGGCTTTGGTGAAAAAATCCACGGCTTTTTGGCCTTGGCCGCTCACCCCATTGGCGACGCCGAGGAGTCGCAGGGTTTCGTAATCGTTCGGGTCGAGTTCGTAGGCTTTGTTCAAGTATTCGAAAGCTTTGTTGATATCGCCTTTTTTTTCTCCAAAAAACTGCCCCGCCTGTCGGTAAGTGATGGCGAGGTTGTTCCTCGCTTCGACGTAGTCAGGGTCGAGCTTGAGCGCCTGTTCGTAGGCTTGAATGCTCGCCTCGTATTCCTGCAAATAATTGTACGCATTGCCCAAAATCAGCAACGGATTCTTGTAGCCGGGGTGGATTTTCATCGCCTCGTTCAAGTGGCCGACCGCTTCTTTCAGCATCTCGGTTTTGCGGGCGGCATTTTCTGGTTTCAGCGACTGGGCGACAAGTTCACCGCCTGTGGCATTGCGGAGCTTAGCACTGTTCGGCACCGTTTTGATGTCGGTGGTGAACAGCGTGAAATTGTCTTTCCACGCAAAATTCCGGGTGAATGTTTTCACTGAAAAAGCCAGCAGCACGGCGATGCCGACCACCAGGAGGGCGGGTTTTGGCTTGCCGACATTGTCCGTGAAACGGTAGGCGAGCGTGGCCACGGCGATGGCAAAACCGATGCTCGGCATGTACAGGAAGCGCTCGTTCATGTTCGTGCCGATGGGGAAGACAAAATTTGAAGCGATGCTCAAAGTGATGAGGTAAAACAGGATGCCGTAGCTCACGGGGTCTTTTTTGCGCAAGCGCAAAAGGGCGTAAACGAGCAGCGCCAAGTTCGCCAACACGCTCAGAATCACCTGCCAATCACCGAAGCTCATGATAGGAATGGCTCGTGGGTAATAGTCGTGGCTGAGCGGGTGCGGGAACACGAGCAGCAGCAGGTATTTGCCGAGGGTGAAGAAATTGGTCGCCGTTTTCTCCGCAAAACTGAAGTCCACGTACTGGTTTCCGACGAGCTTGAGGAAAGGGTTGTTCATCAGTTCCCGTGGCGGGTCGCCACCGAAGTCCATGCCCAGCACACTGGTTCGGATGCCGATGAAAACCACTGCCGCCGCCAGAAACGGGAGCGTCTGCATGAAGATTTTACCACCATTTGCTTTCGTGAAGAAGTAGAAAGTGAGCGGCACGATGGCTACGAAGGTGATGGCGTTCTCCTTCGAGAGCAGCGCCAAAAAGAACACAATCGCCGCCGCCACGCTAAGCCCATTTTTTTCTTCGTAAAATGCCTTGAGCGACAAGTACAGCGCTGCCACACTGCCCAGCAGGCTCACGATTTCGTCCCGTCCCTTCACGTTGGCGACCACCTCAGTATGCACTGGATGCACGATGAACAGCAGTGTCGCCGCCAGTGCCACGAACGGCTCGAAACCGCCAAACGGAAAGACGGCCTTGCCCCGCAACTGCTCGTCGGGTGTGAGTATTTTCAGCAAAAACCAAAAAAACAGCACCCCCGTCAGTCCGTAAAGCAGCACGTTGATGAAATGCCCGACGAACTTGACGGTATTCAGTTTGCCGCCCTCGTTGGGGTCATAGACCGTGTCGCCGTCCTTATCTTTTACGGGTGCGCCCGCTGCGTCCCGCTTTTTCGGGGCAAAAAGCTGCACCTCGGTGGCGTACATCAGCGGCGTGAGCGGCCGGTAGCGCCCGCCGGACACGAGCTTTTCCTTGCCCGCCGTCTTGAAGAAGCCCCGGAAGGTGTCGTATTTAAGCAGCCCACCATAACCCGCCACGCCCTTGCAGGTGAATTCGTTGTCGTAGATGACGATGGCGTCGTCCACGGCGTAGTCGAAAAAGAGGGTATTAGCGTAGAGCAGCGCACCGAGCAGGAAGAGGCCGATGCTGGCGTTCCGCTTGAAATTGCTGGCCGACACGAGGGCTGGCGCAGTCGGCTTGGGCGTGGTGGGTTTGCGTTTTGACATTTTTTCCTTCGGTGAATAGTGGACGATTGACAACTGTTGATTGGCAAAAATAAAAATGACTTGGGGAGATAGGGAATTTTGTTCAGTGTTTGGCAATGCAACATTTCCAGCAAAAACTGCAAGGCTCACGCTACATTTTTAGCTGAAACAAAAAACTGCATTCCAATCAACAACTATCGCCCATTTTTATCTGAAAAGGCATTGATTTTCATAAAAATACAACAATATGTTTCAAAAATAAGCTTCCTGCTGATTCATATCTCATTTCTGCTGAATCACATCTCATTCCCCCTGATTGATAATTCATTCCACTTGATTAATATTTCATTTCCGGAGATTCATATTTCATTCCGGCTGATTCACATACCATTTTTTGTTTTTCAATCTTCATTCCGCCTGATTCACGCTTCATTTCCGAAGCTTCAGAAATGAATTGTTGAAAACAAGGAATGATAAATCAAACACAAAAAATTGCAATGTGAATCAGCCGGAATGAAATATGAATCTTCGGAAATGAATTTTTGACGACAGGAAAGACAATTTATGCTAGTGATTTCTCCTCCTTCACCTCCCCCAAATACTTCAACCCCACCAACAAAAAGAAAAGGTACAGCGACACCCCGAAATTGTTCTCAATCGTGTTCTCCACGAAATACGAAGAGAAGATAACGGCATGAAGGGCAAGGAAAAGCGGGTTCCGCCAATTGCCTCGATAAAAAAGCGGCAGGAAAAAACCCACAAGGAACAGCCCCAGCCCTAACAGTCCCGTGCCAGCGAAGATAGTCACGAACTGGTTGTGCGGCATCCGGAACTGGTAATTGCCGTAAGCGCCGGAGTCGTAGCGCCGATGCACTTCCGCATCCAAGTCGCCAGCGCCGATACCGAAGATGGGATGCTCCTTGCCAATGTCATAGCCGATAAGTACGGAAGTAAACCGTTCGGCATCCGGGTAGTCGGCACCCGTGCCCTGCTGGAACTGGCGGTAATCCCAGCGGGCGTAGTTCACTTTGGCCTTGAAACTCGGCACGGTGAAGTAGGCCACCACCGGAAGCGCCACCACCGCAGCGATGCCCGTCAGACCGAGCAGGTAGCGCTTTTTTACCGAAACAAACCAAACACCAAGCGCCATGAGTGCCAAGTACAGTGAAATCAAGCCGCTGCGCACCGATAGCACATGGATGAAAGCAAACAGGAAAACAGTTAACCCACCGATGAGCCAACGCTCATTTTTATTCGAAAAATGAAAGCCCTCCACCCAGAGCGCCCCGCCGCCGAGGATGGTCAAGGCGACCATCAGGCTGAACCGGATGTGGTTGCTAGGGGTTGTGAGGTGACCGCCCCGACCGAGGTTGGTCATTTCAGCATCGAAGTGAGCGATGAAATTCAGGAGGACGTAAACGCTGATGATGCTCATCGTCACGAGCAGGAAGTATAGGATGGTGCAGACTTCCCGCTTGCGCAATGTGGGCATGGAGGCAAAGGCGAAGGGCAGCACCAAAAACGGCAATTTGATGCGCAGCCGCTCCAGCGTGTAGCCGAGGTCACTTGACCAAGGCCAAGAGAAAAGCACTAGCAAAAATGGGACGGAAACTGCTAGCCAAGGCGTGTAACGGCGGTATTTTTCGAAATTCTCCCGCAGCGTATCCCGCAGCGTCACCCTGATTTTTGGCCCGTCAATTTTCAATTGGAAAACAGCCAGCACCACCAGCGCAATCATCGAAATGGACAGCACCGCCTCCGCAGACAGCACCATGCTCACCAGATAGATGAACAGGAAGGTGATGGATTGCGCCTTGTAGGATTGAAGGATGGTTTGCAAGTCGAAGGATTGAAGATTGAATTTTTGAAGGTTTGAAGTTGAGGGAAACGAAAGGCTACAGATTAGGATTTTTCAATTAACAGAATGTTACCTTTGCACCTTCATTTTTAAGAAAACGAGGCGGGAAGCATCTGAAGCCGTAATTCAATCCTTCTCTCCTTCAATCCTCCAAGCCTTTCAAGATGGATTCATTCGCAAATGTAAAACGCCTCATCGAAGAAATAGCAGCCGCCAACCCCACGACGAAGGACGAACTGGAGCAGTTCCGCATCCAGTACCTCGGCTCGAAGAACGTCCTCAAGCCGTTGATGGGCGAAATTAGGAATGTTCCGAACGAACAGAAAAAAGAATACGGTCAACTTGTGAACGAGGCGAAGAATGCGGCAGAGCAAAAATTTGCGGAGCTACAGGATGCTCTCGAATCGGCTAGCGACGATGCCAGCTTGGACCAACTCGACCTCACCCGCCCCGGCGACCCGCTGGAATTGGGAAGCCGCCACCCCATCGCCACCACGATGAACCGCATCGTGGGCATCTTCCAACGAATGGGTTTCGCCATCGCCGAGGGGCCGGATATTGAGGATGATTGGCACAATTTCACGGCCATGAATACGCCGGAGGACCATCCCGCACGGGACATGCAGGATACTTTTTACCTGCAAAACAGCACCGAGATGCTCCTGCGCACCCACACCAGCCCCGTGCAGGCGAGGGTGATGACTTCGCAAAAACCGCCCATCCGCATCATCGCACCGGGCCGGGTTTACAGGAACGAGACCATCAGCGCCCGCAGTCATGCGCAGTTCCACCAAATCGAGGGATTGTACGTGGACGAGAATGTGAGCTTCGCCGACCTGAAACAGACGCTGATGTACTTCGCCCAGGAGATGTTCGGCACGCCGAAAATCAGGCTACGCCCCAGCTTTTTCCCTTTCACTGAGCCGAGCGCTGAGATGGACGTTTGGATCGGCATGGACAACGAAAAGAACTACCGCCTGAGCAAAGGCACTGGCTGGCTCGAAATCCTCGGCTGTGGTATGGTGGATCCGCAGGTGCTCGAAAACTGCGGCATTGATTCGACGAAATATTCCGGTTATGCCTTCGGTATGGGAATTGAGCGGCAGGCCATGCGGCTTTACGACATCCACGACATCCGGCTGTTTTTTGAGAATGATGTAAGGTTCTTGAAGCAGTTTGGGGCGGTAATTTGATTTTTTAAAAAGAAACCCATTCGATTAATGTCCAAATTCACATCCCTCTCCGATACGCAAGCAGCAATTTCAACTGGCAAAATCACCTGCCTCGCCCTCGTCGAGCACTACCTCGAACGCATCGAAGCGACCCGCCACCTCAATATTTACATTGAAGTTTACGAAGCAGAAGCTCGCCAGCGGGCCAAGGAATTGGATGAAAAATTTGCCCAAGACCCGGCTTCGGTTGGGGGGCTGTTCGGGGCGGTCATTTCCTTGAAAGATGTTATTTGCTACGCAAAACATGAGGTCACAGCGGGTTCCAAGATTTTGAAAGGCTTCAAATCGCTGTTCAGCGCGACGGCGGTTGAGCGACTGCTGGCCGAGGACGCTATCATCATCGGGCGGGTGAACTGCGACGAATTTGCGATGGGCAGCACCAATGAAACTTCCTGTTACGGCCCTACCCGCAATGCTGCCGACCCGACGAAAGTCCCCGGCGGTAGCAGTGGCGCCTCGGCAGTGTCGGTGCAGGCGGGCACCTGCCTTGCCTCTATCGGCAGTGATACGGGCGGCTCGGTGCGGCAACCAGCGGCCTTCTGTGGTGTGGTGGGCTTTAAGCCGACCTACGGACGAATTTCGAGGCACGGGCTGCTGGCCTACGCTTCCAGTTTTGACCAGATTGGGATTTTGGCGAACAATCCAAAGGATGCGGCGCTCCTGCTCGAAGTCATGGCAGGGCCGGATGAATTCGATGCGACTTGCAGTAAGCGGCCTGTGGAAGCGTATTCCGAATTTAATTTTGACAAACCTGCCAAAATCGCCTATTTCGAAACGGCACTCAACCACCCCGGCATGGACGAGGGGGTGAAAAAACTGACTTTTGATTTCATCGAAAAACTAAAAAAAGCCGGTCATTCGGTCGAGCCTGTGGCTTTTGACTACCTCGATTTTATCATTCCGGCATACTATGTGCTAACCACCGCCGAAGCTTCGAGCAACCTGAGCAGGTACGACGGTATCCGCTTTGGCCACCGAACGGTGGGAGCGAAGGATATTCACGAAGTGTACAAGAAATCGAGGACGGAAGGCTTTGGTACGGAGGTGAAACGCCGGATCATGTTGGGTACATTCGTGCTTAGCGCTGGGTACTACGATGCCTATTTTGCGAAAGCGCAACAGGTTCGAAGGCTGATTTTGGAGCGGACGGAAGAGGTTTTGCAAAACGTTAACTTTATCCTGATGCCCGCCTCGCCTACGCCCGCATGGAACATCGGCGAAATGGCTGACGACCCTGTGGCAATGTACCTAGCCGACATCTTCACTGTACAAGCTAACATGGTAGGCATGCCAGCCATCGCATTGCCGATCGGCCAGCATTCATGCGGGTTGCCGGTGGGTGTGCAGCTGATGGCGGGCAAATTCCAGGAAGCTGAACTGCTTAGTTTTGCTGCCGGATTGGAAAACGAATAAAACAAGATTTTTTATTCTGATTTTCATCTTAAAATCGCTCTTTTTTTGTTCCAAAATGGCCTTACTCAGAACAGCTGTGGAAAACTTCTGATGGGTGGTGCTTGGTAGAATGGAACATTTGCCTACTTTTGCGCCTTGCTCAGTCTATGAGTATTGAAAATAAGGCTTACCAGCTTCAACAAATATCCTCGCTGAACATCTTGACGAAAAGCTACAGAGGTACCGGAAAGCACAAGTCTGGTTAGAATAAACACCTAAATCATTTTGCTGTGCTCCGGGATTTGTTAATTAATCAGACATTTAAATGGAATCTTCCTATTTGCGCCATTTTATGGCATCATTGTTTTTTATTCTCCTGTTTTCTCCCCTAACAAACGCAAATACAGTCTTCAATTCCGACGAAATCCGACCACGCTTCGAAGCGATGGATTGCATGATCACTCCTCGTTACACTACTGAAGTGGAGAGTTACATCAAAAGATACTTGGCCTACAACGGTTCACAAGCTAGCCGGGTGATGGCAAGAGCTGCCGTTTACTTCCCCATCTACGAAAAATTCCTCAGGGATCACGACCTTCCACAAGACTTGAAGTACTTGTCCATCGTTGAATCTGCCCTGATTCCCAATGCGACTTCACCTGCGGGCGCAAAGGGGCTTTGGCAATTCATGACCGAAACAGGAAGGAATTATTGCCTTACCATTGACAAGGAAGTGGACGAACGCTACTGTCCTTACAACTCCACTGAGGCCGCTATGCAATACCTTGCCAAGCAGTTCCAGCGCTTTGGAAGTTGGGAGCTTGCACTTGCCTCCTACAACTGTGGCCCAGGCACTATCAATAAGGCCATGAAACGGGCTAGAAGCGACAACTATTGGACGATTTCAAAATACCTTCCAAGAGAGACCCGAAACTTTGTACCTGCGTTCTTGGGCGCTGCCTACGTCGCCAATTTTTACCACCTGCATGATATTGAACCGGAGTATCCAAGCTTGGATAAACAAGTGACAGAAGCCCTAAAGGTCTTTGAAAAGGTGGACTTTTCGACGGTTGCAGCCATTACAGGCTTGCCTTTAGATGTGATCGCCGAGATGAATCCTGCCTACAAAAAAGACTATATCCCTGAAAATACGGAAGGCTACGACCTAATACTCCCACGCCGAGTTTCTTCGGCAATGTTGGAGTATTTGGAAGCTCGTCGCCCGGACAATGCAGAGAATATTGAGATGCCACCGATACCAGATATTGTGGATACGGCCGATTACAAGCCAGAGGAGCTTTATTTCCAATCCAAGTATGTGGTAGCAGAAGGTGATAAAATCGGTGACTTGGCAGATGTATTTAACGTTGCGCCTTACAATTTGAAGGTTTGGAACAAGCTGACCAGTTACCAGCTTAAAAAAGGTCAAGAATTGACCATCTGGTTTCCGACCGAATTCCACCATTTTTTACCGAAGGAAATAAGAATCGAAGTGATGCCCGCTGCTGAGGTAACAATTGTCAATCCAATGGAGATTGTATCTCAGGAAACTTACGAACGGGATAATTTGCCTGTACCGACAGAAATGCCTACTTCTATTTCGACTTTGAATGTTTCACAAGCATGTCCACCCTCTCTAAATGTCGTTGTTCCACCTGTAGCTGTCGTTCAGGTTTCGAAGGCACAGGCTTTAAAAGCAAGCGTGGCAGAGAAGCTTAGCAAAATGATTACCCCATTAAAAAACATAAAAATCACTCTGCCTAAACTGAAAGGGAAACTAGCAAAACCTGCTACACCAAAAAATACAAAACCCGCCTCTCCCAAACAGTCAAATGATGAAAGTGGGCATGGACTCATTTAAGGCAAATAAAACAATGTAAACAAACGGGCAGCTTTTCATGAAAAGCTGCCCGTTTGTTTTTTGAATAATTTGGTTTGGTTTTCAAAAAAGGATTCCCGAACATTGGTTCGCTAAATGTTGATTCACATACAAACTTAAACTATCACCATGTCAAAATCTAAACACATTAAAAAGGCAAATTCAAGTCGCCGTGAGTTTGTCAAAACTTCGGCAATGGCCGCTGGAGGAATGCTTTTGGTGCCATCGTTATTAGCAGCTAAGGCACACGTTGACGGCGACGATACCATCAAAGTGGCACTCATTGGCTGTGGAGGGCGGGGCACCGGTGCCGCTGTTCAGGCACTTTCCACCAAACAAAACGTGCGCCTCGTGGCCATGGCCGATGCCTTCCGTGATCGCCTTGATGAATCGTACAACGTCCTCACATCCGACGACATATCCGACTGGTCAGGCATGGAGGGTAGCGTTAAGGGTCGGGTACAAGTACCGGAGGAGCACAAATTCGTCGGCTTTGATGCTTACAAAAAAGCCATACCACTAGCAGACGTAGTGATTTTGACCACGCCGCCAGGCTTTCGCCCCATTCACTTCGAAGAAGCGGTGCGGCAGAACAAACATATTTTCACTGAAAAACCCGTGGCCACCGATGCACCAGGCGTGCGCCGAGTGCTGGAAGCTGCCGAGGTTGCCAAGCAGAAAAAGCTTAACGTAGTAGTTGGCCTGCAACGCCA
The DNA here is from genome assembly GCA_016124585.1 of Bacteroidota bacterium. Taxonomy (GTDB): domain Bacteria; phylum Bacteroidota; class Bacteroidia; order Chitinophagales; family Saprospiraceae; genus UBA6168. The sequence continues at coordinate 211,090 of WGNL01000018.1, forward strand.
CTACCAGACTGTTTACCGTCGTTGGGTGGACATGATGCAAGCGGGAGCCATCGGCGAAATCATCGCTTCACAAGTGTACTGGAACAACGATGGCGTGTGGGTGCGAGGCCGGGAAGAGTATTCAAAAAAGGCAGGCCGACCGCTCACTGAGATGGAGTACCAGATGCGCAATTGGTATTATTTCAACTGGCTATGCGGCGACCACATCACCGAGCAGCATATCCATAACCTTGACGTGGGTAATTGGGTAAAAAATGCCTACCCAGTTCGGGCGCATGGCATGGGTGGCCGTCAGGTCAGGGTCGGCAAAGATTATGGGGAGATTTTCGACCACCACACCGTGGAGTTTGAGTACGAAGACGGCAGCCGGATGTTCAGCCAGTGTCGCCACCAACCCGGCACGATGAGCCGGGTAACAGAGGTGTTCCAAGGAACCAATGGCTCAGCGCCGCAACCGGGCATACTGCTTTCCCGCAGCGGCCACGAGTTGTTCAAGCACGACGGTAAGAATGACCTGAATCCCTATCAAGTGGAACACGATGAATTGTTCGAAGCGATTGCCAAAGGAGAGTACCGCTACGCCGATGCCGAAAATGGGGCGAAGGCCACTATGACCTCCATACTTGGCCGCATGGCCACCTACTCTGGCCAGGTGGTAGAGTGGAAAGATGCCATTGCCAGCAACCTTAGTCTCATGCCACAAAAGTTCGATTGGAACGCCCAGCCTCCTGTGCTGCCAGGGGCTGATGGTATGTACGCCTGCGCCGTTCCAGGCGTCACGAAAGTTTTATAACAAATAAAAGGGTGCTGGCCAGTTGGCCAGCACCGCATATTTCTATACCATAAACTAAAACAGGTTTTAAAATGCGCTGTCTATTTATCCTTCCTATCTTACTTTTTTTTAGCCAGTTTTTGTCTTCGCAAAATGGCGCCATATACCTCGAAAACCCATCTTTTGAAGGAGTACCCAGCGAGGGCGGTAATGGTAATTCTCTCCCAAAAGGCTGGCAAGACTGCGGCTTTCCTGGTGAAACGCCACCCGATGTGCATCCCAAACCTGGAATTGGGGCCTTTCAAGTGACGAAGGAGCCGATGGATGGCCGAACATACTTGGGTTTGGTAACCCGTGAAAATGATACCTGGGAAATGGTAAGCCAAAAATTGGAGGCTCCTTTAAAAATTGGAGGTTCTTACGCTTTTAGTATTGGATTATGCCGCTCGGAAATATATCTAAGTGCAAGCAGGATAAGTAATAAGGAAGTTAATTATGCCGCACCCGTAAAACTTCGAATATGGGGAGGCAATAAATACTGCGAGCGCAAGGAATTATTGGCAGAAAGTGAATTAATAACTAATAAAGACTGGAAGCGTTATAATTTTATTTTTACACCAAGTAATGATATAAAATATATCATATTAGAGGCATTCTACAAGACACCAACACCATTCCCCTACAATGGTAATTTATTAATTGACAATGCCTCAGCTATAATCCCTATTGATGAAAGTATCAACATCGACTCTCTTAAAGCTAATAATATAACTGTTGGCATATTGGATAATAATAGGGAAAAAGATTATGACGAGTCCTATTATTCGGATTTAAAACGCTATGAATTTTTCCGCCCTTTAATGGGCACCGAATTCCATATTGTTATTTACCATCGAGATAGTTTAGTGGCGAAGCAGGCTGCCGAAAAAGCATTCCAAAGGGTAGCTGTCTTAGAAAAAGTTTTCAGCGATTATATGGAAAACAGTGAAGTATCTTGGCTCTCCGATGCAGGAAAAGCTACGAATGTAAGTGATGAACTTTGGACAGTGTTAAAATACTCCCAAGAAGTTGCAGAGCGGTCAGAGGGAGCCTTTGACGTGAGCATTGGCGCATTGAGCAAACTCTGGAGAAGGGCCATTCGTGAGAAGGAATTTCCAAGTGAAGCTGAAGTTGGTAAAGCTGCGGCAACCGTCGGATACAAAGACATCGAAATGAAGGGGCGAAACAAGTCCATTAAGCTGGATAAGGAAGGCATGAGACTAGACTTTGGCGGAATTGCCAAGGGGTATGCAATTGATGAAGCAATGGCTTGGCTCAAGGTCTCTGACATTCGAACAGCTCTCGTGGACGGCGGCGGTGATGTCCTTGTCGGAATGCCACCACCTGGAAAAGAAGGTTGGGAAATCGAAGTGCCCGACAAAATGGTGAACGGTGAATTGGTTTTCAAAAAATCGCTTTTCAAAAACACCGCCATTGCTACCTCTGGCGATACATACCGCTACTTGGAGCACGATGGTAAACGCTATTCTCACATCATTGACCCAAGGACGGGCTATGGGCTGACGAATCGTCGGGTAGTCACCGTCACAGCACCAACGTGCATGGCTGCCGATGCGTGGGCTACTGCGGCTAGTATTGGCATCAAGAAATTGCTGACTGTAGATTTGAGAGATAAGGAAAATACCAGCATCAGCATTCTGGAAGAGTGATTTATGAATCAAGTAATCATCAAGTCAGGGGCATAGAAAAACAAAACGTACTACCCCTGCCCACTTTGCTTTTTACCCAGATACGTCCGCCCTGCGCCTCCACAAATTCTTTTGAAATAGCAAGACCAAGGCCCGTGCCCTTTGTTTTATCTCCCGCTGCCCGGCGGTATGGCTGGAACAGTTTCCTTTGTTCCTCTTCGGTAATGCCTGGGCCTTTGTCTGTCACGGAGAATTGAACCGAACCGTTCATGCGTTCTACATTGATTTCGATGGCCTCGTTTTCAGGGGAATATCGAACCGCATTGGTGAGAAGATTGACCAGAACAGCAGTGGTTTTGTGAAGGTCAACATGCAAGGCCGGCAGTTCAGGCTCAATGTGTTGAATAACCCCTACACTTTTCTCTGCAATAAAAGTCTTTACATTATCCAATGAGCGCAGAACGATATTATCGGGTTGAACGCTTTCCAGTTCCAGCTGCAATTGTCCAGTCTCGATACGGCTAATATCAAGTATTTCGTTCACCATTTTCAAAATGCGGGAGGTATTGAGGCGGATTGTGCCAGTAAGATCCCATTGTTCTGGGTTCAATTGGCCAATACGTTCATCTTCAAGTAGGTTCACGCTCATGTCAATGGCAGCGATGGGTGTCTTCAATTCATGCGATAGTGTGGCCATGAAATTGGTTTTTGCCAAATCCTGCTCCTTCAGTTCGGTCACGTTTTTCAAAATGATGACATAGCCAACACTGGTAGGTGTCTCAGGGTCGTCACTGGGGCTTTCTATTCGCAGGATGTCTTTATTGTAGTAATGGCGTTTTCCATCCTTATCGAGGCTGATGGCTGGAAATGTCTGACTGATTTTCACCTCATTGTTCAGCACTTCTTTCAGTAGCCCCTGAAGCAGTGTGTTTTGGCGAGCCAGTTGGCGGGCATTTTGTCCAATTAGGTTTTCAGCCAACATGCCAATCAATTCGAGCGCTGGTGGGTTTGCGAAGAGAATGTTCTTGTGATCATCAAGACCGATAATGGCTTCGTTCATCCGGCTGACAATGGTTTCCGTTCGTTTTTTTTCACTCAGAACCTGCGTCATGTTGATGCTCTCGTATTCTTCCAGCTTTTCGGCCATGAGATTGAACGATTTGGCCATTTCACCTATCTCATCGCCCGATTTGATGGCGATGCGCTCGCTGTAGTTTTTTCGGGCAATTTGCCGGATACTCTCCGTCATAGACTGGATGGGGTCAGCCACATAACTTGGAAAATAGAACATGGCTATGACAGCGAACATAAAAAAGAATGTACCCAAAATGACCATACCCATCGTCACTTTATTGGCAATTTTATTGGCCTCCAAGGTTCGCTGCTGAATCATCTTTTCATTCAGATCATGCACAGATTTGAGCATTTCGTCAATATACCGTTTTTGCATAAAGACATCTATGGTCACCTCTTTGGTAGAGGTCAGCTCTTTGAGGTTATCCCTAAAACTCTCAAAATCCTTTTTCAACTGCTGGGTAAGTTCTTGCTCTTCTTTTGCCGTGACCTTGTTGAGCTGCATTCTGAGGTTAAGCTCAAAGTCATCGGAAGCCTTCCTCAACTCTTGATTCCGGTAGGCAGGGGCCGTATTTTCAAGAGCGAGGGTTACAATCATATCGTTCACGGCCTTGGACATGCCCCTAGTGTACTTTATTGCTTGGTAGTTTTCCTGCAGCATGAGCAGGGAATTGGTGGTAGTGCGTTGTACGTAGTAGCCGCCGAGCATCCCCAATAGCGTGACGACCATAAACAATGCAAGCAACACCAACCTGATTTTGGTTTTTAGCCGGAGACTACGCATCTGTTCCCTGGCCTCTGATAGGGTCATGTTTTTTAACGCTCTGAAAGAATAGGCCATTTTTCGCCTGAATAACCTTAAATATTGGGGTATCCTTTGTTTCTTGGCCCCATTTACTCCTTGCGCTATAATCTTTTCATTTTTGGGTAAAATGTCAGCAGTATTCCCAGTGCCAGACGGAGGGGACGGTTTTTTATTGTCAGCAAAATTGGGTTGTTCAGGCTGTTTCATCAAAAGCAAAAAAGCGATGTGAAGTGCTGATTTGGAAATTCAAATGTATGAATCTATTCCAAATTCGTTGCACCGCACATCGCTGTGTTGAAAAATGGTCAGTTGGGGGCTTGCGGGATGGGGAGGCTTTGGGGGCTTCTTGGAAAACTCGGTTTGGGTTTGGGAAAATGAGGTGCCCCGCCTGGTTTTTAGTTTAGCATTGTTGTATCGTAGGCATAGCTGTAGTTGATGGTCTCCATCAATTTCTGTCGAGCAAAGAAAATACGACTTTTAACAGTGCCGATAGGGAGGTTCATGTTCTCAGCAATCTCTTCGTATTTATAACCTTCGAAAAAAAGTTGGAACGGAGTACGGTAAATATTATCCAACGTGTGCATGATTCCATCAAGTTCGACCATCGTCATATTGGAGTGGGCACTGTTGTCAACAGCATGGTTTTCGTTAACGAAAATATAGCTGTCAGACGGCTCAGAGCTTGTCGCCCTGTTCTTCTTTTTGCGATAAATGTTGATAAAAGTATTCCGCATAATTGTAGTGACCCACGCTTTGAAATTAGTGCCGGTTTCAAATTTTTCTTTGTTGTTGTAAGCACGCATGGCAGTTTCCTGAATCAGGTCCTTGGCATCTTCAATGTTGTTGGTCAATCTGTAGGCGAAAGGCAACAGTTTGTGTTGCAAGGTGTTGAATTGGCAATTAAACTCGATGGTTGTCATAATCTGAATTTAGGAATTATAAATCTGTTTTTGTGACGGCCTTTGTTGGGGTAGTGTATTTATATTTTTTGTTCGCTAATGGTAGTGATGGCCAAAAGCACCAAAAAAGCTAAAAACATAGTCAAGTAAAAAATAGCAACTGTCATTTTGGGTCATTTTTAGTTTTCTCTATTTCGCTGTTGTACCGCTCATTTGCGATTCTGAAATCCTATATGCCAAATGCTGTACCCTGAGAAAAAAATTTTTGAATATTTTTTGCAAACAATTGACATTCAGCACTTTGCATGTAAATTATTTTTTTTACCAACTTTTCAAAAAAGAAAAACCCTATCAAAATGAGAAGGTCAGGTTTCATTTTGATAGGGTTTGTAGCTCAAGGCCAGCCCCATTAAATCAGTCCAAGTGCCACCGATTCCAAAGTTTGGAAACATGGCATCTTTTCAAAACAAAGAAAGCCACCCTCCCGAGCATGGGAAGGCGGCTTTCTTTGTTCCAAAAAAATCAGGTGCTACATTAGAAGATGTAACGAATGCCCAATTGTGCTTGCCAAACACTGTTCAAAGAAATGTCCTTAGCTAATGCCTCAGTTGGGTATGCCCCGCTTGATTTCGGAAATTTATAAACAGGTTGGTTGGTAGTGTCATCTATCCTTGACAGAGTGAGTGGAGAGTTGTTTTTAACGAAGTCTCCTACCCCCCATTTGTTGCTCAGCAGGTTGCCGAAGTTGTAAAAGTCTGCCCGAACCTGAATTGTGTGCCTGCGCTCGCTCACTTTCACAAAGAACTCTTGTTGAACGGAAAGGTCGAAGGTAGTGAGCCAAGGCATCAGTGCACCATTGCGTTCTGCGTATTTGCCTTTGCGTGATTTCAGGTAATCATTGTTTTCAACGAATGCCATGAAAGCTTGGCGCTGCTCATCGGCAGAGGCTGTGACATTACCATTGGAGTCCGTGATATCATCAAAAAGAAGCTCGTTGCCGTTGTTGGGCACATAGATCAGGTCGTTGCTGGTAAGTCCGTCGTTGTTCAAGTCGCCATTCACAGCAAAGGAGTAACGGCCTTGGTTGCTGCTCTGCATGAAAATCGAGAAAGTAGTGGCAGCATGGTCCAAGTACTCTAAACGATAGGACAGCGCACCAATAATGCGGTGGCGCTGATCGAAGTCAGAGAAGGCAAGGTCTGGACGGTTGTTGCCGTTCACGCTGCGGTTGTCCCTCCATGAGGAGAAAGCAATGGAGCCAGCAGTCATCAAGTCTTTAGACTCGCTGAAATTGTAGGCCAACATAGTGTAAAAACCTTTCTTGAATTGGCGCTCCAATTTGGCAGTGAAACTGTAGGTAGAACCCTTCTTCGTGTTGATAAGAACTATGGCATCGGTGATTTTGCTATTGATGCGAGATCCAGTATTACCAGCATAAATTGGACGGTCATCGGCACCAGAGAAGCTTTCCTTTGAAGGCTCTTGATTAGCATTGATGTACGTAACATTGTTGATGTTTTTGTTGTAAATTCCTTCAAGAGAGCCAACAAAACCATAAGGCAGGGCAAAGTCAACAGCTAGGTTGGTCCGCCACAATTGGGGGAACTTGAAGTCCTGATCAGTCACCGCAATGTTAAAGGAAGAAGGCGTTGTTGCATTTTCTGGGATGTACGCTGTCACATCAGTGCTGAATGGGTGAGCGTAAGTATTGTCGTCACGGAGTGAGCCAGTCAAGATACCGTTATTGCCCACTTGGTTCGAAATCCAAACGAAGGCAGGACGGCCAGAGAATAGACCTGTACCACCACGGACCTGTAAGGACCTATCGCCTTTTACATCATAATTGAAACCCAACCTTGGTGAAAACAATGGGTTGGTTTTTGGCAGTTGGTCAGTGTGGTAATGCACCGATTTGCCATCTTGATTGATGAAACTCATTGTGTCAACGACTGGGTTGTTCAAAGCCGTTTCACCGTAAATCGGCACATCTACTCTTACACCAACTGTCAACTTCAGTTTATTGTCCATCAAGTCAATCTCGTCCTGGATGTATGCACCTGGCTGTGCAACTTTCGTGGTAGCTGTTGGCAATGCACTGTTCGGGAGGGCAGAGTAAGTCAAAGCATAACGGCGTAGTTGGACAGAATCCACACCATTTGCATCATCATAAAAATCCTGTAGGGAGTTATAAACATACTGACCATAATAAGTCGGTGTGAAAGTATTGTCGAACTTGAAGTACTCGAAGTTCACACCAGCCGTAATCGTATGCGCACCGCTGTACATGGTCACGTTGTCCTGAAACTGCCAAGTGTCTGTGTTCAGAATGTTGTTTGGAGTGAAAGGTTCGTAACCAAAGTTGGTGTAGTTGCGGCCATCTTTCAAGATGTCCACCAGCGGGAAGATGCCACCGCCGCTGCTGCGGTAGTCACGGTTGGCTGTGAAACCGAATTGAACTTTGTTGGAAAACTTGGTACCGAACATAGAGTTCAACTCCATGATACCAGAGTAGATATCGTTGTTGATGATGTAGTTGGAATTGGAGAAATTCATAGCAAAACCGTTGTCCCTTCTGTTGGAGAAAGAACCGCTGTTGCTAGTAAGTACATCCCTTGATGACTTCAGGTAGTTGAAGCGGAAGCTCAAGCGGTTGTTCTTGTTAATGTTGTAGTCCACCTTAGCCAGCAGTTTATCGCTCTTCGTGTTCAGCAGGTAATTTTCGTACACACCTGGATCGTAGTCGTACTTGTTGATAAGAAATTGCTTCAACTCATCAAGGTCAGAAGCTTCCACTATCGTCACGTTGTCCCCGGTTAGGCCCGGCCTGTTGGCCACGAATGGTGTTGCAGGATCGTCACGGCGCTCAATTTCCCCGTTTACGAAGAAAAACAACTTGTTCTTGATAAGCGGCCCACCGAGGCGGAAGCCTGTTTGCTTAATGCTGAAATCCGTCTTGTTGATGTCAGTACCGTCCGCTTTGCTGCCCGCCAATGATTCGCTGCGGGTATTGTAAAAAACAGAACCTTCAAACTGGTTGGTACCGGAACGGGTAACGGCATTAATGCCAGCGCCAGTGAAACCACCTTGGCGAACATCGTAAGGAGCGAGGTTAATCTGGATTTCATCCACTGCATCCAATGAAATCGGGGAAGAGTTGGTTTGGCCAGCAGGTGCGGAGGCTAGGCCGAAGCTGTTGTTGAAGATGGAGCCGTCAAGCGTCAGATTGTTGAAGCGGCTGTCCTGTCCAGCAAAGGAGATACCACTGCCAGTAGTAGCAGCCACATTTGAAGAACGGCTTTGAGGCGTCAGACGCACGAAGTCGTTCAAGCTACGGCTAAGGGTTGGCAACGAGTTGATAGCTTCCTTCTTGATGTTGGTAGCAGCACCCGTGCGCTCTGAGTTCAGGATTTCACTTTCCACGGCCGTGACCACGACCTCACCCAAAGTGGTAGAAGACTCCTGTAATTTCACGTCAACACGGTAGTTTTGACCTAAGCTCAGGTCCACGTTGTCCAACATAAAGGTTTCAAAACCCGTGAAACTTACTTCGATGTGGTAAGGCCCACCAATGCGCACATCTGGCAAGTTGAAGCGACCATCGTCACGAGTAGAGGTTCCATAAAAAGTGCCAGAAGGCTGGTGCAGAGCCGTCACGTTGGCACCGGGAAGTGGTTGGCCGCTTTTGTCTAAAACTTGACCTAGAAAACTGGAGCTTTGCGCCATGCTCACCGTTGAGCAGATTGCAATGCAAAGGAAAGCTATCATAAACTGGATAGCTTTAGATTGTGTGAAGTTGCTTTTCATACAAAGTGATTTAGTGAATAGAAATATAGGCTCAAGGGCAGCTTGCCCGTTGAAAGAGTTTGAGGTAAAAAGAAATAGTGGAAATAATGAATGGTCAGCTAATAAGCACCAGGTTTTTCGAACCTGGACAGCACAATGAGCGAGTTTAAGATATCAAAGGGAAAGTTGTAAGATGTTTGAATCATAACGTCTGCTTTTTGTGTGATAGATCAATGTTTCAGCCGTTGTCCAGAAAGGGGGAAATCCCATCCCCTAGAATTGTGCGGCAAAGGTATGTAAGCCAGACATTGCCACCAAGAAAAGGCGTTAAGGAGTTTTTAATTTTTTGTAAACAGATGCCCAGCCAATACTAGACCAAGCTATTTTGTGCTTCTGAAAAGATGCTTTCCCACTATTTTGGAAAAGCGGTCGGCTAGGTTTACTTTTGCCCCCGTTAAAACAAAACAATTCATCCATAAAAAATACCATCATGTCTGACCATATAGAAAATGAAGGCAAAAAAGGCCGCTTTATGATGTGGTTCATCATCTACTTCGTCATGTTCATCAGCCTTTTGATTTACCTATACCGTTATAATCTGCATCTGGAATTTTAGTTTGCAGTTCTACAGTTGGCAGCGGGCAGTCAGTTTGACAGTCTTTTAGTCAACCATTAGCCTTAACGACGAGAGGTGGTATCTTTTCACAGATACCACCTCTCGCTGTTTAAAGCAGGTCTCCGACTAACCAACTGCTGGCTAAAACTGCCAACTGTAGAACTGCAAACTAAAAATCACTCCTCGCTCGTAAACCGGAACTCCACCAACGGGTGCGCTTCCTGCGCCATCTTCAGCGTCCAAGCGCTTTCGGCCAGGAATACGAGTTGTCCGTCCTTGTCTTTCGCCAAATCCTTCGAACGGCGACTGCGGAATTCCTGCATCGCCTTCTCGTCGCTACATTTCACCCAACAAGCTTTGTAAAGGTTCACAGGTTCGTAGGTGCAGGACGCACCATACTCGTGCTGCAAGCGGTACTGAATCACCTCGAATTGTAGTGCTCCCACTGTGCCGATTATTTTACGACCATTGACTTCCTTCGTAAAAAGCTGCGCCACGCCTTCGTCCATGAGTTGGTCGAGGCCCTTGGCGAGCTGCTTCGACTTGAGCGGGTCTGCATTTTCGACATACCGAAATTGCTCTGGTGAAAAATGCGGAATGCCCTTGAAATGCAGCACCTCGCCATCGGTGAGCGTGTCGCCGATTTTGAAATTGCCGCTGTCGTAGAGGCCGACCACATCGCCGGGGAAGGCATCATCAATCACCTCTTTCTTGGAAGCCATAAAACTGGTCGGGTTGGCGAAGCGCATCTGACGGGCCTGGCGCACGTGCAGGTAGTTGGTGTTGCGCTCGAACTTGCCGGAGCAGATGCGCAGGAACGCAATGCGGTCACGGTGCCGAGGGTCAATATTTGCGTGGATTTTGAAAACGAAGCCACTGAATTTTTCCTCCGTTGGCAGTACTTCCCGCTCCTCAGTCTCCCGAGGTAGCGGCGGCGGGGCGATGTCCACGAAGCAGTCAAGCATTTCCCGCACCCCAAAATTATTGACGGCGGAGCCGAAAAACACAGGTGAAAGCTCGCCGCTCTGGTACGCCTTCACATCGAATTCTGGGTAAATCTCCTGTACCATGTGTACTTCGTCCCGCAGCGTATTGGCGGGGCGCTCGCCCACGTGCTGGTCGAGGAGCGGGTCAGCGAGGTCTTTGATTTCGATGATTTCCTCCTCCTCCTGCTTGCCGTGGGGGCGGAAGAGCACGAGCTTCTTTTCGTACATGCTGTAAACCCCCTTGAAGGTGCCGCCCATGCCCACGGGCCAGCTCATCGGGCAGACCTTCAGACCAAGTTTCTGCTCCACCTCGTCGAGCAGGTCAATGGCGTCCTTGCCCTCCCGGTCGAGCTTGTTGATGAAGACGATGATGGGCGTGTTGCGCATCCGGCAGACGTTGACGAGCTTTTCGGTCTGGGTCTCCACGCCCTTTGCCACGTCGATGACCACGATGGCACTGTCCACCGCCGTGAGGGTACGGTAGGTATCCTCGGCGAAGTCCTGGTGACCGGGCGTGTCAAGGATGTTGATTTTCAAATCCCGGTACTCGAACGCCATGACCGAGGTAGCCACGGAGATACCCCGCTGCTTCTCAATCTCCATGAAGTCGGAGACGGTGGTCTTCTTGATTTTATTGGACTTGACGGCCCCGGCAGTCTGGATGGCCCCGCCAAAAAGCAGCAACTTCTCGGTGAGGGTGGTCTTCCCGGCATCGGGGTGGGAGATGATGCCGAAAGTCTTGCGCCGTGCGATTTCTTCTTTTAAACTCATGCGATGAAATTTTCGGGGCGCAAAGGTATTTAATAGTTGGCAGTTCGACATTGTGCAGCTAGTAGTCGTCACAAACTCTATCATCCATAAAGAAAGAACGGCGCCCCCGAAGGAACGCCGCTCCCTTATCAATTAAGTTGGTGAAAAACAAACGAAGCAGTTCCAGGCTGCCAACTTCTAAAGACTCCATCCCTTGCGGTACTCCCGCTTCACCCAAGCGTTGGCTGGCGCAAAATTCTTGCACTCGCCTTTTTGGGCATCCCAGTCAAGGCGGACACGGCCAGGGTAATCGTATGGCGCCCACCAGTCCGGTTGTTTGCCCTCTTGCAGTTTTTTGATGTCGTAGCAGCGCACGGCGAGGTTGCCGATGTTCAGCGTCTCGGTGAGCGGCACGGCGTATTCGAACGGTGAAGTAGCCTCTCCTTTCCCTTTGCAAGCATCCGCCCAAATCTGCTGGTGCGAACCCGTGCGGCGGGTGAAGGTCTGTTTCGGCATCACGTAGTCCTTCATGCGGCTGGTTGGAAGCAGCGTCGGCTTTTCCCCGAAAATGCCTGCTATCATTTTGCCCTTCGAGCCTTCCAGCAGGATGCCGCCGTCCCATGAGCCGAACGGTTCGTCGGAACCCAGTTCCGCAGGACGCATTGGCCGCAGGCCACCATCGTACCAGAACAGTTCGACAGCTGGCATGCCTTCCCTAGCTGGGAAATCCATTTTCACAAAGCTGGCAGGGGGGCAGGAGTCGGTGTAGTTCGTTTCGATGCCATTGGCCCAGACGGTGCTGGTGCTGGCTTCCACACTGGTAGGCAAGTGCAGTTTGAGCGCCCTATACACGGGGTCCACGAGGTGACAGCCCATGTCGCCGAAGGAGCCAGTGCCGTAGTCCCACCAGCCACGCCATGCGAAAGGCAGGTAAGCGGGGTCGTAATCACGTTGTGGTGCTGGGCCAAGCCAGAGGTCCCAGTCGAGGGTGGCGGGCACTTTTGCACCAGCGGGAGGTGTGGGCACGCCTTGTGGCCACACGGGACGGTTCGTCCAAATATGCGCCTTGGTCACTTCGCCGATGGCACCGCTCTGCACGATTTCCTGAAATTCCCGAATGCAGTCCATCGAGGAGCCTTGGTTGCCCATCTGCGTCACGACTTTGTGCTGTTGGGCAGCTTTCAGCAATTCCCGACCTTCCCAGATGTCATGCACGAGGGGTTTTTCCACATAGACGTGTTTGTTCCGTTTGATGGCGGCCATGGCCGCAACGGCGTGGGTATGGTCGGGCGTAGCGACGACGCAGGCATCAATCTGCTTGTCCTGTGCATCGAGCATCTTTCGGAAGTCCTTGTAGCGGGGCACCTTTGGGAACATCTCGTAGGTGGTCTTGGCACGGGCGTCGTCCACATCGCAGAAAGCGACGAGGTTTTCGGTGTCCTTGAGGGCATCCCGGTGAGACTCGGCACGGCCACCAGCGCCGATGAGGGCGACATTTAGTTTATCGCTGGGCGCAATGAAGCCTTTGCCCAGCACGTGGCGAGGCACGATGAAAAATCCCGCTGCACCCAGCCCGGCAGTCTTCACGAAATCCCTTCTTTTGAAAGTGTTTTTCTCTTTGTTGGATGGTGTAGTTGACATGATTAACCTTATAGTTTTAAAATGAAATGGCCCCAACCGCTGCTGCGATTGAGGCCGTTAAAGTAGGTTGTTTTTGTAAAACGGACTGTTAGTCCGTGCTTTTTTGCTAAAAAATTGCGGTTTGATTTCGTATGAAAGCACGGTCTGACAGACCGTGTTACGGACTGACTTTTACCAGCCGCTTCGTCCGAATCTCCCCAGCATCGTCGGAGATGCGCAGAAAATAAGCACCTTCTGGCAAATGCCGCTGCACGAGGTCGAGTTGGAGGGTTTGAAGGCCAGTTTCTAAGTTCCTTGCTTCTGCGAAAACGAGTTGGCCCGCTTCGTTATAGAGGTGGAATAGGTAGGGTTGGGCGGTTTTTACTTCCATTTCGATGGTGAGTTGGGAGATGAAGGGGTTGGGGTAGATGGTTAAATGGATTCTGTTATCGACTTTTATTTCAATTTCTTCTTCTCCAAAGAAATTCTGATAAACAGTAGACATCCCTCCACCTCCAGTCCAATCATGTTCAATCAACGGTCTTTCGTAGGTTACCACTACAGTGTTCAAAGTCAAACCAAACTTTAGCTCAACTTCTATAGATAAGTCAATTGTATTTGCTTTTTCAATTATTATTGATTTGGATTCGTATCCCATGCAGGAAACTATAACCGTTGTACCTATTAACTGAACTGGTATCTCTACTTTGAAATATCCATCAAAACCAGTTTCAGTACCATGTCCATCAGCCAATAATATGGTAGCAAAAGGTAATGATTCGCCTTTATCACCCAAAACCCAGCCTTCAATTGTCACTTTTCCCTCCAAAGGAGTTGGAGGTCTTTCCTTTGACGCTTTATCAAGCTGTTGAATCGGATTCTGCTCAATTTTGGATTGCCCGTTGGCCGGATTCCCAAAAAGTAACGCAGAAGATAGCGCCGCAATGGCAGCCCACGGCTTGCCTTCCTTCGGTGGCTGAGGGAGTGGTAAGGCACGATTAAGTTGTTGGTCTTGGAAAATGCCGCAGACCCGCCCTTGCCTTTGTTGATAAATCCTTACGATTTCCCGGTCGGTCATTCCTCGAAAATCCACGACGGTGCGCTCGCAATGGTCGCAATAACGGCCACCGGGCAGCGGATGCATCTTGGAAAAATCTTGCGTGCATGGTTCTGGGATTTGGATTTTGATTGCGGTAGCCTTCTTTTTCATAAGCTCAATATTTTAGTGAATCAATGCATTCAAAGCTACCACCGGGCGGAATCCTTCGCCCGCCAATTTTTACCAAAAATCAGGTTTCTTATCCGCAAAAAATGACTGCTCACCGCTACCTTAATCGAAAATAACCCACCACAAATAGATTTTCATGGCTTCCCGTTTCAACGAAAAACCTACCTTTCCCGCACTAATCAAGCAAAACATGAATATCCTCCAACTGGAACACGTCGTGAAAACCTACGGAACCCACCGGGCGGTGAACGATGTGACTTTCGACATCCCGAAGGGCCTCGTGTTCGGGATGCTCGGCCCGAACGGTGCCGGAAAGACTTCCCTCATCCGCATCATCACCAATATCACCAAGGCGGACAGTGGCAACATCTGGCTCGATGGCGAGCCGCTCAACAGCCGCCACCCTGAGCAGATCGGCTACATGCCGGAAGAGCGGGGGCTTTATAAAAAAATGAAGGTCGGGGAGCAGTTGACCTACCTCGCCCGGCTCAAGGGACTCAGTGCCTCGCAAGCCAAGGAGTCGCTCAGCTATTGGTTCAAGCGGTTCGAGATTGTGGACTGGTGGGAAAAGAAAATTGACGAGCTTTCGAAGGGGATGCAGCAGAAGGTGCAGTTCATTTCGACGGTGCTGCACAAGCCCAAACTGCTCATCCTTGACGAGCCGTTCAGCGGCCTCGACCCCATCAATGCCCAACTCATCGAATCGGAAATCCGGGAACTGGCCAAGCAGGGCACGAGCATCATTTTCTCCACCCACCGCATGGAACAGGTAGAGGAAATGTGCGACCATATCGTGCTCATCAACAAGGGGAAAAACGTATTGGAAGGCGAGGTGAAAGCGGTGAAACAGCGTTTCAAGGAGAACCTTTTCAGCATCGAATACGAAGGGGATTTGCCAATGGCTTTGCGAGAGCACAACCCTGTTTTTACCCTGAAAAAAAGCGCTGGCCAGCGCCTCACCGTGCAATTGGGCGAGGGCGTCCGCACGAACGATTTGCTCCAAAAATTTATCCACTCCGGGGTGCAGGTGCGATCGTTCAACGAGATTTTGCCGAGCATCAACGAGATTTTTATTCGTAGCGTAAGAGGCGAAGTCGGCCATTAACCCTTCAATCATTCCAACCTTCATTCATTCAATCCTTGAAAAATGGACAAACTTTGGCTCATCATACAACGGGAATACCTGACCAGGGTGAAAAAAAAGAGCTTCATCCTCATCACGCTGCTGTCGCCGGTCATTTTCGTGGCGTTATTTACCATACCGGTGCTGGTCACCATTTTTGCGGGGAAAGAGAAAAAGTCCATCCTCGTGAAGGACGATTCGGGGGTGTTTCAAGTACCGATGGACACGTCCGCCAGGGCCAATTTCATGCTTTCGCAAGACCCGTTGGACGTGATGAAAGCGACGTACAAAAGCCAAGGTTACGATGGCGTTTTGCACATACCCGCCGTGCCAGCCAGCGGCAAGATGCAGCTTAGCTACTACTCCGAGAAGCAGCTTTCGCTGGGCGTGGTGGGCTATATCTCGGACAGGGTGGCGGAACAAGTGGAGGCCAAAAAAGTGAAAGACGCCGGCTACAGCGAGGAGGTGATCGACAATTTTAAAACAGATGTCGGCATTGACCAAGAGGAACTGGCCTTCAACAAGGACGGTGTACTGGTGGAAACGGGCAAGAAAAACAGCGCCGAACTGGCCACGGCCATCGGGTTCGTCTCCGGTTTTGTGATATACATCGTGCTGATTTTTTACGGCGCCATGATCATGCGCTCGGTGATGGAAGAGAAAACCAACCGCATCGTGGAGGTCATCATTTCCTCTGTGAAACCCTTCCAATTGATGATGGGAAAAATACTCGGCGTGAGCGCCGTCGGGCTGACGCAGATGCTGGTTTGGATTACGATGACCTTCATCCTGACCACTGCGGCGACCTCATTCCTGCATGTTGACCCTGCCTCGTTGCAACACTCGATGGGGCCCATGCAGCAGCCAGCGCCCGAAGTTGTGACCTCTCAAGCAGGGCAGGTTTTCGAGGCCATCGCCAGCCAGAACTGGTCGTATATCCTGCCGCTGTTCCTCTTCTATTTTATTGGCGGGTATTTCATTTACTCGTCGCTGTTCGCTGCCGTGGGCGCCAGCATGGGCGACGACCAAGGCGAGAGCCAATCGCTTTCGATGGTGGCCATGGCGCCCATCATCCTTTCCATCGTGCTCATCAGCCCCATCATCGAAAATCCGACGAGCAACCTCGCTCGGTGGATGTCCATTTTCCCGCTGTTTTCACCGGTGCTCATGCCAGCGAGGTTGGCCTTCGAACCACCGCTCTGGGAGGTGCTGCTTTCGATGGCGGTGCTGGCTGGCTCTGCCGTGTTCTTTGTCTGGCTAGCCGGGCGGATTTTCCGGGTTGGCATTTTGCTGTATGGTAAAAAGGCGACAGTGGGGGAGATGATTAAGTGGACGTTTTCGAGGGAGTGAACAAATTTTTAGTAAAACGAAAAGGGCTTGCAAGTTGCAAGCTCTTTTCGTTTTACCTCGTCAAATACATATTCCGATTCTTATCCAACTCCCGAAAAAACGGGTCGCTCAAATCCCGGATAAATTGAATCGCCTCACCCGTTGATTTCATCTCAGGCCCAAGGTCCTTGCTCACTTCCGGGAACTTGCTGAACGAGAATACCGGCACCTTAATAGCATAGCCCTTCGGCTGCGGCTTGATGACAAAATCCTTCAGCTTATGCGTGCCGAGCATCACCTTCGTGGCGATTTTAAGGTAAGGTACGCCGTAGGCTTTCGCAATGAACGGCGTGGTGCGGCTGGCACGTGGGTTTGCCTCGATGACATAGACTTTTTCGTCCTTGATGGCAAACTGGATATTCAGCAAGCCTTTGATATTCAAGGCTTTGGCGAGTTGTTCGGCATATTCCACCATCGTGTTCACAGAGTTCACGGAGAGGCTGTAGGTTGGCAGCACGGCGTTGCTGTCACCAGAGTGGATGCCCGCTGGCTCAATATGCTCCATGATGCCCATCACATGGATTTCGTCGCCGTCGCAAATGAGGTCAATCTCGGCCTCCTTCGCACGGTCGAGGAAGTGGTCAACGAGGACTTTATTGTCCGGCATGTGCTTAAAAATGGAGAGCACGTGCTGCTCCAGTTCCCGGTCGTTGATGACTATGCGCATGTCCTGTCCGCCGAGTACGTAGCTCGGACGCACCAGCACGGGGTAGTGGATTTCATTGGCGATCCGCAAGGCTTCCGTGGCATCGTCGGCCACGCCGTACTTAGGGTACGGAATGCCGAGCTCTTTGAGTTTGTCGGAGAAAGCGCCCCGGTCTTCGGCCAAATCCATGTTCGGGAAGCTCGTGCCGATGATGGGGATACCTTTTTTGTGGAAAGTCTCTGCCAATTTCAAAGCTGTTTGACCACCAAGCTGCACGATGACACCCTCTGGTTTTTCCAACTCAATGATTTCCTCCAAATGCTCCCAGAATACCGGTTCGAAATAGAGCTTGTCCGCCATATCGAAGTCGGTGGAGACGGTCTCCGGGTTGCAGTTGACCATGATGGCCTCATAGCCGACTTCCTTCAAGGCCAATAGGCCGTGTACACAGCAGTAGTCAAATTCGATGCCTTGCCCAATGCGATTGGGGCCGCTGCCTAACACGATGACTTTCTTTTTATCCGTCACAATACTCTCATTCTCAAAGTCGAAAGTCGAGTAAAAATAGGGTGTCTGCGCCTCGAATTCAGCTGCGCAGGTATCCACCATTTTGTAAGTGCGACGGATATTTTTTGACTTACGGGCCTTGGTAACTTCCTCGTCCTTCACCCGCATCAGCCAAGCAATTTGAGCATCGGAGTAGCCAACTTCCTTCATTTCCCGGAAGAATTTTTCAGGAATATCGTCCGGCACGTTGTAGCGCATCAGCTCGTTTTCCATGTCCACCAGCCGCTTGATTTGCTTGATGAACCAAGGGTCTATCTTCGTGATTTTGTGGATGGATTTCTCCGGCACACCTAAGCGTAGTGCGTCTTTTAACCTAAAAATACGGTCGTCGCTGGCCTTCTCCAACCGCTCCATGATGTCCTCTGTGCGCACCCATTCCTTCATGTCGGCGCCGAGTCCCATGCGGCCGTTTTCCAAACTCTGACAAGCTTTTTGTAGTGCTTCAAGGAAATTCCGGCCAATGGCCATCACCTCGCCCACCGATTTCATCTGTAGGCCAAGGCGGGTGTCCGCACCAGGGAATTTGGCAAAATTCCAGCGTGGTATTTTCACAATCACATAGTCGAGTGTCGGTTCGAAATAGGCGCTGGTGCTCTTCGTAATCTGGTTTTTCAGCTCGTCGAGGTTGTAGCCGATGGCCAATTTGGCGGCAATCTTCGCAATCGGATAACCCGTCGCCTTGCTGGCCAATGCCGAGGAGCGGCTCACCCGTGGATTGATTTCGATAACGATAAGCTCCTCGTTTTCAGGGTTTTGTGCAAACTGAATATTGCAACCACCAGCGAAATTGCCGAGCGAGCGCATGGCTTGAATGGCCTGGTTGCGCATGTTCTGGTAGCTCGTATCGCTCAGCGTCATTGCTGGCGCAACGGTGATACTGTCACCCGTGTGGATGCCCATCGGGTCGAGGTTTTCCACCACGCAGATGATGACGACGTTGTCCGCCGCATCCCGCAGCAGCTCCAATTCGAACTCCTTCCAGCCGAGCACGGCTTTGTCAATCAGTACCTCGTGTGTAGGCGAGAGCGTCAAGCCTCGGCGCAGCAGTTCATCGAAATCTTCTTCCTTGTGAACGAAAGCCGCACCTGTTCCACCAAGTGTGTAGGATGGGCGAATTACGAGCGGGAAGCCAATTTCTTGCGCAGCCTCTTTTCCCTCCAAAAATGAATTGGCAATCTTAGAAGGTGCCACGCCAAGTCCTTGGTTAATCATGTGCAAGCGGAAAGCCTCCCGGTTTTCCGTCAGTTCGATAGCGTCAATGTCCACGCCAATCATGCGGCAATTGTACTTCTGCCAGATGCCCAGTTTATCGGCTTCGATGGCAAGGTTGAGCGCTGTCTGGCCACCCATAGTCGGCAGTACTGCATCGATATGTCTCTCCTGCAAAATCTGCTCGATGCTCTCCACCGTCAGCGGCAGCAGATAGACATGGTCGGCGGTGACCGGGTCGGTCATGATGGTGGCTGGGTTGGAATTGATGAGGGTCACTTCAATTCCCTCTTCCCTAAGTGAGCGGCTGGCTTGGGAGCCGGAGTAGTCAAATTCGCAGGCTTGTCCGATAATGATGGGACCGGAACCGATGATGAGGACTGACTTGATGGAAGTATCTCTTGGCATGTATGCAGTTCGGTTTGTTTTCTTGAAAAAAGACTTCCGAAACCTCGTGCGGCTTGGGAAGTCTGGCTTTATTCGTTCCGGGGCGCAAAGGTAGGACGAAAATATTTCGCCAAGGGCGGAATTGGGAAAGAAAAAAGCCACCAGTGTTTTACCACAGGTGGCTTTTTAAATGTGGGATTAGTAAAATCTCAATTTTAAGACATCAAAATTGGCAGTTTTAGAAAATGACCTGTGTGTTTGGCAGCATGGCCTTCACCTCCGAAATCCACTGGCGGCCCATCGGGTTGTGGGACAGGTCGAGGATTTTCAATGAGCCGGCAAGGTTGCCCAGCGATTTTGGTAGGGACTGGATGTTGTTGAAGTTAACCCGCAAAACCTTGAGGTTCTTCATGTTGCAGATTTCCTCTGGCAGCTCACTCAGGCTGTTGTTCGTCAGGTTCAGCACCTCCAAATTTTCGAGCTGAGCAATTGGGACAGGCAGCTTTGTCAGTGCATTCCAACGGACACTAAGTTCCTTAAGCGACTTCATCTGGCCGATTTCAGCAGGAAGGGAATTAAGGAAATTCAGATCGAGTACTAGTTTTTTCATCGACTCGAGCTTGCCCACGCTGGCTGGCAGATGGTCAATCTGGTTGCGAGTCAAATCCATCAACTCTAAGCTAGGCATTTTTGAAGCACTTTCTGGGAAAACCATAAGCCAATTGTGGCGAACATAGAGCTGGCGGCAGCTTGACCATTGTCCGATGGTGGCGGGCAGTTCGTTAAGCAGATTGCTGTCGAGGGTGATGACCTCGGCATCTGAACTGAATACCTCACTGGGAATTTCCGTCAAGTTTTGGCCTGAAATATCAAGAGAACTAGTGGGTTCGGCATTAACAGGATCAACGGTTGGTTCGCTCCAAAGTAATAAGTTATGCAGGCTGGAGAAGGGGCTGGCTGTGTTTATAGCCAGTTCCTGAGCATTGGAATTATTGATATTGGAAATGATGGCTACAAGTGTGCAAACGATGGTTATGAATTGCTTTTTCATTGTTGTTATAAGTTAATGGTAAAAAAATGGAATGAATCATCCATCCCGTAGGCGTCACTTTTGACGACACGGGAAAGTTTGCTAAACCGACTTGTAGCGCTACGCAGTGCGGAAAATGCACAATGGAAAATGCCATAGACCTGCCATGAGCAGCTATGGCAACTTTAAATCGGGATGGGAAATATTAGTGGGTAGATAATTGTAGGACGTAATGGATTTAAATACTGGTCCAAATTTTAACTGGATAGATGTCCTGCGGCAATTTCTAAAAATCAATTCTTGAAAATAGAATTACATCTTGCCGCCATTTGAAGAGATGCTTTTGTAAACAGAATGCCAAAATAGCAATTTTGAGTATTATGATAAGGATTTTTGGCAGTTAATTCAAACCATATTTGTCCAGCAGAAAAATCAAGCTAGTCATTGCAGCGGTGCCAAGCTCCAGTTCTCGCTTGTTCACCGCCTCAAACACGTCTGCTGCTGTATGGTGATACTCGAAATACCGTTGTGAATCAGGTTCGTAGCCAATAAGCAATGTGTTTTGCTTTTTTAATGGTGAAATATCTGCGCCGCCACCGCCCTTTTTAATGGTCAGATTATAAGGTTCCAGCACATTCGACCACGCCTGCATCTTGGGAAATTTGTCTGCAAAAATAGCTGTTTCTCCATCCACTGTAAAACCTCTCGGCACAAAGCCGCCGCGGTCGCTTTCTATAGCCACGAGATGGTATTCACCTTTCCGTTTTGCTTCGTCTCCATAAGCTGTGCCACCACGCAAGCCGTTTTCCTCGTTCATAAAAAGGACACAACGAATGGTATGTTTCGGTTTGTAATTCAATCGTTTGAATAATTGCAAAACATCCATTGATTGAACACAGCCAGCACCATCGTCATGGGCACCTTCACCCACATCCCAAGAGTCGAGGTGACCACCAACCACGATAATTTCATTAGGGTGCTCACTGCCCCTAATTTCTCCAATTACATTGTAGGAATGTTGGTCAGCCAGCATTTCACAATTGGTGCGAATGAACACCTTTACTTGGCTTTTTTTCATCAGCCTTCCAAGCAGTTCCGCATCATTTGTCGAAATGGCACAAGCTGGAATTTGAGGAAGCCCCTCCCTGTAAATAAGTCCGCCCGTGTGTGGCACATCGTTAATACCTGAAGCCATAGATCGCACCAGCACCCCTACAGCACCATATTTGGCTGCCTCCGACGGGCCATTTCCACGCTGGTCAACGGCACCACCGTAAGCTTCAAAAGTGTTGATTTTTGTTGCGTCGAATGGGCGATCGAAGAAGATTATTTTTCCTTTGATTTTGGCTTCGCCCAATTTTTCAATTTCGTCCAGACCCATAACCCTAACCACCTCAGCAGAAATACCTGCCTCACCTGTGCCGATGGAATTGCCAAGCGCTAGGGCATGTAATTCCACAGAACCCATGTCAGATTGGGTGATGCGTACAATTTCCTTCTCCCCTCTTACCCAATGCGGCACCGTACAAGGTTGTAACCAAACAGAATCAAGGCCAAGTGAATCCAGCATTTGGCGCGTATACTCTACCGCAGCTGCAGCCTGGGGCGAACCCGCTAACCTCGCCCCTATTTTTTTTGTTAAAAAGTGAAGCCAAGGGTAACAATTGCTTTGGGTCAACGCCACGTCATGAATTTGGCGGATGAAAAGTGCGTCTTCGTCTATGTCAGGTTTTGTTTGTGAAAAAAGGCTAACCGTAGGCAATACACTAAGAAAAAGAGAAATTATGCGAAGAAGTACCCGTTTTTTCATTTTTATTATTTGTGATAAAATCAGCTGAAGCCAAGTTTTTATTGAAAAATAAAGGTTTTTATTGAAAACAGTTTAGCCACAATTTTCAAAATAAAAAACTACGCAAACTTAATTATTCAGTAAATACAACTGCATTGTTGAGGTTTCATTTAAATGATTTTTTGGGTTTTTGGATTTATTCTTTTAAAAATCGCAATTTTTTTAAAAAAAATTCATCAAACTCTTGTTTGTTTATTTGAAATCAGTTTACCTTAGCGTTAAGAAAACTAAGAGTAGTTTTTACACCAAGATAAATTTTTACTTTAAGTCTGTTTTGACTGAGGTAAATCGAAGATAAATAATTTGGTTTTATTTGGTTAGGGCTGAGGTAGTGCTGCAAGAGTACTGCCTCTTTTTTTTGCCCAATTCCCAAGTCTCTTCATGAAGTAATACAAAAAAGTGTTGTAAAAATGTACCCATCTTTTAAGACTGGCGTCAAAAAAAACAAATCCCCTCTTAGATAAACGTAATTTTTCTACTTTCGTATGGAAATTCCATTGTTATTTTGGAATAATCAATTGAATATCAATCTATTAGGTAAAAATCTGGATGTCCTTTTTTTGTTTTTGCCTGTAGGGAAATTGCACATGCCAGTTTGATGGAAACCGAAAAACTTTCCAAGGAACAGGACATTGATTTAATCAGGAGATACCTCGTCTCAAAGGACGCAAGGCACTTCTCTGAGCTTTACAGGAGGTACTCCAGTAAGGTTTACGGCAAGTGCATTTCTTTACTGAAGGAGGAAAATTTAGCTAGAGACGCAGCACAAGACATCTTCATGAAAATTTTCTTGAACCTTGGCCAGTTTGCTGAACAGGCTAAGTTCTCGACTTGGGTTTACTCTATCACTTACAATTATTGTATTGACGTAATCAGGAAGAAGAAAAAAACAGGCGATATCTTCTCCGACGACATGGAACGCCTGCCAGACACCATAGACGAAGTACATGATGAGGCCTTATTGACCATGCAAACGGACCGCCTTAGGGTGGTGTTAGAGCAAATTCCGGTAGGAGACAAGGCTATTTTACTAATGAAGTACCAAGATGACCTTCAAATCAAGGAAATTTCGGAAATGTTGAACAAAACTGAAAGCGCTATCAAAATGAAATTAAAAAGAGCCAAGCATAAAGCCCAAATGGTGTACAATGAACTTTTCACCGATGAGTAAGCAATAAAGCTTTAGGTTATGAGCACCACAAATAGTTTCAAGCAAATTATGGAGGAAGATGCGCAGATGTATCCGCCGCCGCCCGAAATCGAAGCACATGTCTTCGGTAGTCTACAGATATTGACTATGATGGGGCAGGCTATGGAATTGTACATTCCAAAAGTATTCGAAATGTTCATCCTGACCCTAGGTGGTACAATTCAGGAAATTGACCATGCAGTCAAAAACGAATTACCAGAAGGGGCTACAGATGCAGACCACAATAGTCCCACACCTAGCACTGATGGGGCCAGTACTGACAGCGATACTACGGACTAAAAACATACTTTCCACCCAAGGATACTTTAATTTCAAGTCAATTTTAATCAACTAATACAAGACAAACAGCATGGAAATAATAGAAATTGTTAAACAAGTCCTTTTTCAATTTGCATCAGCCGCTGTGAATATTGCTAAAGGCACTATAGTTGTAGCAATTGGGTGGGGCATTGCCAAATTTGTTTCAAAGGGCTTGGAGAAATTATTCATTGGGATAAAAATTGACAGATTTGGTGATAAAATTAATGAAACAGAATTCGCCCAAAAAGCAGGATTAAATATCAAGCTGAGTGCATTCTTTTCAAAGCTGACTTATTTTGTTCTGATGCTTGTTTTCGTGATGATGGCCACGGATGTGATGGGTATTCCAATTGTATCAGAAATGGTTAAGGATTTGATATCATATCTGCCCAAGCTCTTATCTTCCTTAGCGTTGTTTGTATTGGGTATTTATCTTGCAGAATTTATTAAAAATATCGTGCTAGCCACAACCAATGCCCTTGGCATTTCTTCTGGTAAAATCATTGCCAATTTTGTTTTCTACTTGATTTTCCTGACGCTGACCATCAGTGCCATGGCGCAAGCAAGTATCGAAACATCCCTGATCACCTCTAACTTAACTGTTATTCTAAGTGGCGTTGTGGGCGCATTTGCCATTGGCTATGGCTTTGCCTCACGCGATACGATGGCTAATTTTCTTGCTTCATTTTATAGTAAAAACAAAGTAAAGGTTGGTGACTATATCCAAATAGATGGTTCGAAAGGAAGGGTAGTTGCCATGGACAACAACTCCCTTACACTACAGGGCGATGGAAAAATAATAGTTATTCCTTTGAAGAAACTTACCTCTGATAAAGTAGAAATTTTTTCTAATGATCGACAGGTAAACTGATGGAGATATCCTTCAGCTATAAGGATTCGAATAAACATTATCTAAACAAACGCTTTGAATTATGACAAAAAAAATTTTACTCCTCACTACAACTTTGCTGGCGTTCTTTTTTTCTGCTCAAGCACAATCGGTAGAAGAAATGCAAGCCACAAAGGCTGCCAAAGAGGCAGAACTTGCACCACTCGAAACTCAACTGGCCGATCTTCAAGGCAAAGTAGATGCACTCAAAGCTGACGTGGCTGACCTCACCGAGAAACTGACACCTTATCCTCGTTGGGATTTGGGAGCCCAAGGCAATCTAGGGCTCAGCATATCCGGCTTCAACAACTGGTATCCAAAAGCCACACCTAATACCACCGCAGTAAATATTGGTTTTACTTCCGGAGCTTTTGCCAATCTCCAGCAGCGTAAGTATTTCTGGAGAAACAATTTAAACCTTGCACTAGCTTGGCTTAAGTTTGACAACGAAGATGTTGGGGATGACAACCCTGACTTCCAAGTAGCAGCCGATGCATTTAATGTTTCCTCGCTGTTTGGTTACAAGCTTTCAGAAAAATGGGCTATTTCAACTCTCGGAGAATACCGTACTTCTATTCTTGATGGCAAATTCAACAACCCTGGCTATCTTGACCTTGGTGCTGGTGCCACTTGGACACCTATCACGGATTTAGTCGTCGTGTTCCACCCACTTAACTACAACTTTGTTTTCTCTGATAGTGACTTCAACTACGAATCATCGCTCGGATGTAAGGTTGTAGCTGACTACCAAAAGGAAATCACTAAAGGTTTAGCTTGGAAATCTAACTTCTCTGGATTTTATAGCTACAAATCCAGTGACCTTCATAACTGGACATGGCTCAACGGACTTACCACTGCAGTGAAAGGAATAGGTGTTGGTTTCGATATTGGCTTGCGAAAAAACAAACAAGAAGCACTTGCCGCAAATCCTCTACGTAGCGATAACCC
Source organism: Bacteroidota bacterium (assembly GCA_016124585.1). Lineage (GTDB taxonomy): Bacteria > Bacteroidota > Bacteroidia > Chitinophagales > Saprospiraceae > UBA6168. Next base: position 236,858 of record WGNL01000018.1, read on the forward strand.
ACTACAGTTCTACTATTTGATAGGCTTGTCGTATGCTTTGGCAACGAAGAAGTAATTTGGTTTATGCGGGGTAAAAAAAGCGAGCCACCGTTGCGATGGCTCGCTTTTTTATGATGACCAACTAATATCTACATATTCCTCCGATACTGCCCCCCCACCTCATACAGCGCATTCGTAATCTCGCCCAAAGAGCAGCTTTTAACCGCCTCCATCAGCGCCCCGAAGATGTTTTCGTTGTGCAGCGCTGCCGTTTGCAGGGTTTTCAATGCTGTATTGCCATCGTTCGCTTTCTTCAAATTCTCCACGGTGGTGATTTGCGCCAGCTTCTCCTCCTCCGTGGAGCGGATGACTTCCTTCGGTAAAATGGTCGGCGAGCCAGTGCTGCTCAGGAAGGTGTTCACACCGATAATGGGGTACTCGCCCGTGTGCTTGAGGTTTTCGTAGTAAAGGCTTTCCTCTTGGATTTTGCCACGCTGGTACATCGTTTCCATCGCCCCCAATACGCCGCCCCGCTCGGTGATGCGGTCGAACTCCGTGAGTACGGCTTCTTCCACCAAGTCGGTCAGTTCCTCGATGATGAAAGCGCCCTGGAGCGGGTTTTCGTTTTTCGCCAAGCCCAGTTCGTGATTGATAATCAACTGGATGGCCACTGCCCGTCGCACACTCTCTTCGGTTGGGGTGGTGATGGCTTCGTCGTAGGCGTTGGTGTGCAGCGAGTTGCAGTTGTCGTAGATGGCGTAGAGCGCCTGTAAGGTCGTGCGAATATCGTTAAAGTCAATCTCCTGAGCATGCAGCGAGCGGCCACTGGTCTGGATATGGTATTTGAGCATTTGGCTGCGCTCGTTCGCACCATATTTTTCCTTCATCGCCTTCGCCCAGATGCGGCGTGCTACCCGACCGATGACGGCATACTCTGGGTCAACGCCATTGCTGAAAAAGAAGCTGAGATTTGGGGCAAAATCATCAATATTCATACCCCGGCTTAAATAATACTCGACGAAAGTAAAACCATTGGATAAAGTGAATGCCAATTGCGTGATAGGGTTCGCACCCGCCTCTGCTATATGATAACCTGATATACTGACCGAATAAAAATTGCGCACTTTATTTTCAATAAAATATTGCTGCACATCGCCCATTATTTTTAATGAAAATTCAGTGGAGAATATGCAGGTATTTTGCGCTTGGTCTTCCTTTAATATATCAGCTTGCACCGTACCACGCACGGCGTTGAGCGCCTTATTTTTAAGGGGTTCATAAACATCGGGTGCTAATATTTGGTCGCCTGTTACACCCAATAATAATAAACCAAGTTTATTATTTCCTTCGGGAATATCCGTATTATAAGTTGGGCGTTTAACGCCTTTATTATCATATAATTCCACCAATTTATTTTCCACCAAATGCTCTAATTTATGCTCCTGAATATATAGCTCGCATTGCTGATCAATGGCGGCATTCATAAAAAAGGCACATATTGTAGCAGCAGGGCCATTGATGGTCATACTCACCGAGGTATTCGGGGCACAAAGGTCAAAGCCGGAGTAGAGTTTTTTGGCATCATCAAGGCAACAGATACTCACGCCGGAATTGCCTATTTTACCATAAATATCAGGGCGTAGGTGCGGGTCTTCACCGTAGAGCGTCACCGAGTCGAAAGCGGTGCTGAGGCGGTTGGCGGGCATCCCCTTGCTGAGGTAGTGGAAACGGCGGTTGGTGCGCTCCGGTGCGCCCTCGCCTGCGAACATGCGGGTCGGGTCCTCGCCCTTGCGCTTGAACGGGAACACGCCCGCTGCATAGGGGTACTCACCCGGCACGTTTTCCTGCAATACCCAGCGCACGATTTCACCCCAATCCTTGAATTTCGGTAAAATGACTTTTGGGATTTTCGTACCAGCCAGCGACTTCCACTTCGTTGGCACTTTGATTTGCTTGCCTCGCACTTCGTACACGAATTCGTCCGAGTCGTAATTGGCTTTTTTCGCCTCCCATCCCTCGATGATTTTGCGCACCGAAGCGTCAATCTGATTGTAAGTTTCTTCGTAAATTTTGCTCAATCCTTCCTTCAAATCACCATTCACCGAATCGCAAGAAACCTTGAGGGCATAGGCTTTTCCGGCCAGCTCAGCCTGCTTCCTTGCCCATTTGTCGTAGTTCCGATTGTTCTCCGAAATCTCCGACAGATACCTCGTCCGATGCGGCGGGATGATGAATATTTTCTCGCTCATTTCCTCGCTGGCATGTAGCACGGACTGCCAGTCCGTATTACTTTTTTCCCGCAAAAGCTGAATCATTTTGGCGTAGAGAACATTTGTGCCAGGGTCGTTGAATTGGGAAGCAATCGTACCCACTACGGGCATATCGTCCACATTTTTTGTCCAAAGCTGGTGCGCACGTTGGTACTGTTTGCGCACGTCCCGCAGGGCATCCTGGGCGCCCCGCTTGTCGAATTTATTGATGGCGATGAGGTCGGCGAAGTCAATCATGTCAATCTTCTCCAATTGCGAAGCGGCACCAAATTCGGGCGTCATCACGTAGAGCGACACGTTGCTGTGGTCAATGATTTCGGTGTCCGACTGCCCGATGCCGCTGGTCTCCAGCACCACGAGGTCGAAGCCCGCCGCCTTCAAAATCTCAACAACTGATTGCACGTGTTTGGACAGCGCCAAATTGCTCTGGCGGGTCGCCAAGGAGCGCATGAACACCCGCTCGTTGTTCACGGCGTTCATGCGGATGCGGTCGCCGAGGAGCGCCCCACCGCTCTTGCGCTTCGAAGGGTCAACGGAAATGATGGCAATTGTTTTATCCTGAAAATCAAGCAGATATCGCCGCAAAATCTCATCCACGAGGCTCGACTTGCCCGCCCCACCCGTGCCTGTGATGCCGAGGACGGGCGTGTTTTTTAGCGCCGGGTTTTTATCAAAAACCGCCTGCAATTGCGGGCGGATGGCCGTTTCGTAATGCTCGGTATCGTTCTCCGCCGCCGAAATCATGCGGGCGATGGGGACGGTATCTTTCGACAAAAACTTCTTTACCTCGCCGTTCAGATTGATGCCCACGGGGAAGTCGCACTGCTGCAACACGTCGTTGATCATGCCTTGCAAACCCATGTGCCGCCCGTCGTCGGGGGAGTAAATTCGGTTGATGCCGTACTGCTGCAGTTCCTCAATTTCCGAAGGCAGGATAGTACCGCCGCCGCCGCCAAAAATCTTGATATGCCCAGCGCCCCGCTCCCGCAGCAGGTCGTACATGTATTTGAAAAACTCGTTATGCCCGCCCTGATAGCTAGTGATGGCGATGCCTTGCACATCCTCTTGAATGGCAGTGTTCACAATTTCATGCACCGAACGGTTATGGCCGAGGTGGATGACCTCTGCTCCGCTGGCTTGCAGGATGCGGCGCATGATATTGATGGCAGCGTCGTGCCCATCGAATAGGCTGGCGGCAGTGACGAGGCGGATTTTGTGGTGGGAATGGTAGGGCTGTACGTTTTCCATGATGCTAATTTGGTTTGAGCGGCTTTCTGATGGCTAAAATTCTAAAGCATGGTCAGGTAGGGCTTTTTCACCAAAATAAATTCGGACTAGGTGAAAAATAAGTTCCAAGCGCGAAGTTACGAAAAATGCGTTTTTCCCTGCCCGTTTACCTTGCTTCGCCTTTTCCCACCCAAATCTCCTACCTTCGCACCGTTTTAAAACCACGATTTTATGGAAAAACAAGACCTCGGACGCACGGAAATTGCCTCGCTCGGCGAGTTTGGCCTCATTGAGCATTTGACCAAAAACTTTGAAATCCAGAACCCTAGCAGCCACAAAGGCATTGGCGACGATGCTGCCGTGATTGACAATACGGGCTACCTCACCGTCGTGAGCACCGACCTGCTGGTGGAGGGCGTCCATTTCGACCTGATGTACACGCCGCTGAAGCACCTCGGTTACAAATCGGTGGTGGTGAACGTGTCGGACATCTACGCCATGAACGCCCAGCCGAAACAGGTGACAGTGTCAATTGCCATCTCCAATCGCTTCAGCGTGGAGGCACTGGACGAGTTTTACGAAGGGGTGAAACTGGCTTGCAAATTCTACGGGGTGGACCTCGTGGGCGGCGATACGACCAGCTCGCAGAAAGGTTTTCTCATCAGCGTGACGGCCATTGGTCAAGCGAAGGAAGCAGAAATTGTGTACCGAAGCGGTGCCAAACCCGGCGACCTTATCTGCATCACGGGCGACCTTGGTTCCTCGTACCTCGGCCTGCAAATACTGGAGCGGGAGAAACAGCTTTACCTTTTCAACCCCGGCATTCAACCTGATCTAGAAGAGCAGGATTACCTCGTTGGCCGCTTCTTAAAACCAGAGGCACGCAAGGACATGATTGATATTTTCAAGCAAAGCAATCTCATTCCAACGGCCATGATGGACGTTTCGGACGGCATCAGTTCCGACCTCATGCACATCTGCAAGCAGTCGGGTGTGGGAGCTATCATCGAGGAAAACGGCGTGCCCATCCACAACGACGCTAAATTGATGGCACTGAAATTCCAGCTCGACCCGCTCACTTGCGCCCTCAACGGCGGCGAGGACTACGAACTGCTATTCACCGTTGACCCAAAAGACCTGGAAAAAGTGCGCCTTATGCCGGACATCTATATCATGGGCGAAATTACGGATGCGAGCGAGGGCGTGAAACTGCATTCTTCGGGAGGTAAGATTCATGACCTTTTGGCGCAAGGCTGGAAGCATTTTTAGAGTTGGCAGTTCGACAGTGGGCAGTTGGCAGTCAGTTTGACAGTTGTTTAGCCAGTACCTAGGTGAAAGGCAAGAGACTAAAAAACTTTTCACCTGCACCCTAGCTGCCCACTAAAAACAAAATACTATGGGAACATTTAGAGACCTTACCGTTTACAGGAAGGCTTTTAAGTTGGCGATGGATATTTTTCAGGAGAGCAAAGGCTTTCCAGCGGAAGAAAAATTTTCAATCATAGACCAAATACGCCGTAGTTCGAGGTCTGTTTGCAGTTGCATTGGCGAAGCCTATCGAAAGAAAAAATACCCCAAGCATTTCGTCAGCAAACTGACCGATGCTGATAGTGAAAATACCGAAACCCAAGTCTGGTGCGATTTTGCATTGACTTGTAAATACATATCAAAGGAAAAATATGACCATTGGATAGCTGAATCCGAGGAAGTTGGAAGAATGCTATCCTCAATGATAGAAAACCCAGAAAAGTTCTCGTAAGAATTGGCCCAATCGCAGTCACTGCTAAACAACTGCAACCTGACTGCCAACTGCAACCTGTCGAACTGCAAACTAAAAAAAATGCACTGGATTGACTGGACCGTAATGCTAATCGTCGTCGTCGGCATCATCGCCTACGGCATGTGGAAGACCCGCAGTGTGGACAACGTGAAGAGCTACCTGATGGGCGACCGGGAACTAGGCTGGTGGACCATCGGCCTATCGGTGATGGCTACGCAGGCGAGTGCGATTACGTTTCTGAGCACGCCGGGACAGGCTTATGACGATGGAATGCGGTTCGTACAGTTCTACTATGGTTTGCCGATAGCAATGGCTGTCATCGCCATTTTCGTGCTGCCGATTTACTACAAACTCAATGTTTATACGGCTTACGAGTTTTTGGAGCAACGCTTTGACCTGAAAACCCGTACGCTGGCGGCCATACTTTTTCTTTTTTCGAGGGGAATGGCGGCGGGGTTCACCATCTCCGCACCGAGTATTGTGCTGGCCAGCATCATGGGTTGGAATTTGCAGTGGACCATCATCGTTACGGGTGCCGTCGTCACAGTTTACACCGTTTTTGGAGGAACGAAAGCCGTGAGCGTAACGCAACAGCAACAGATGACCATCATCTTGATTGGCTTGGTCATCACGGCATTTATCATCGTCGCTAAATTCCCATCAGAAGTCAGCCTCTGGGACGGCGTCAATGTGGCTCGTGAAATGGGCAAAATGGACGTGGTGGACACCAAATGGGACCTCTCCAACCGCTACAATATCTGGTCGGGACTCATCGCCTCGACCTTCCTGTTTCTTTCCTATTTCGGCACCGACCAATCGCAGGTACAGCGCTACCTGAGCGGGCGTTCGTTGCGGGAAAGCCGGGCTGGCCTAATTTTCAACGGCCTTATCAAAATTCCGATGCAGTGGTTCGTGCTGTTCACGGGCGTGATGGTATTCCTATTTTTCCAGTTTACTGAATCACCCATTCACTACAACAAAGCGAATCTGCTCGCCCTCGAAAGCGCCCCAGCTTATCAGCCCAAACTCGACAACCTCAAGCAGCGACACAAGGCTATTTTCGAAGAAAAAGAAGCCGAAGTGCTGCACCTCGTACAGGCCATGAAGCAGGATGACGCTGCCGCAACGGCCAGTTCTAAAGCAAAAGTCATTGACCTAAATAAACAAGAAATCGCCGTACGGGATGGCGTGGACACGCTCGTCTGGCAGTACGCCGCCGAGAACAACCGGGCGATGGAGTCGAATGACAAAGACTATATCTTCATCACTTTCGTAGTCAATTACCTGCCAAAGGGCATGATTGGGCTGCTGCTGGCGGTAATATTCTGCGCCGCCATGTCGTCCTTCGCCTCCGAGTTGAACGCCCTCGCCACCACCTCCGTCGTGGACATCTACCGCCGATCCATCGTCAAGGAAGCCACTGACCATCACTACCTCAACGTCTCCAAATGGCTGACCCTCGGCTGGGGTGCGGTCGTCATTTTTTTCGCCAGCATCACCTTGCTTTTTGAGAATCTGATACAGGCCGTGAACATCGTCGGTTCACTGCTCTACGGCACGATTCTCGGTATTTTCGTAGTGGCATTTGCCATGAAATGGATACGGGGAACGGCGGTTTTCATCGCTGCCGTCATTGGCGAGGCAGTGGTCGTGGCCACTTATTTCCTGGATAAAATGGACGGCAAGGAAGACCTCGGCTTCATCTGGCTGAACCCAATTGGATGCTTTGTGGTGATGAGTGCGGCGGCGGTGTTGCAGCTAATTTTAACTGATAAAAGTCCAAAGGACAACCAATTGGCTTAGTTCAGCAAAAAATAGAACCGATGGAAAAACCGCACTCCCTGCTCTCCCAACTCGTCCAAGCATACGACCAACTCAAATATGCCCTGCTGGAAGCACAGACCTTCCACCCCGGCCACTATGGTTTCCCGCCCATCTACTACGACATCATGGAGGCTGACCCGCTGCGCATCGGGGCGTTCAAGCGGGCATTCGAGCAATATGATTTTGAGGGAAAAACTGTCTGTGAGGCTGGCGTCGGCAGGCTGGCACTGAGCAGGCACTATTTGCCGAAGGTGAAAAAAGCCTACCTCTTCGAGAGCAATCCGGCGCTCTTCGATTTCATCAAAAATGAAATTGCCAAGAACGGCTGGGCGCACAAGGTCGAACTGATTTTCGAGGACGCCATGCAGGTCGAACTGCCCGAACCCGTGGACTTCATCATCGGTGAAATGATGAGCATCTACTGCGCCAACGAATACCAAGTGCAGGTTTTCCGCCATTTGCGCAAGCACCTAAAAGCCGACGGCAGGCTGCTCCCACAAAAAATCATCAACCTCGCCCAACTCGCACATGCCAGCTTCGAGGAGGGCCACCAGCACTACCCCATCTTCTTTGCCCATCACCTGCCAGAGCTGCTCAGCACGCAGCAGGTCGTCAACACCCTCGATTTTTACACGGTGGAAGCTACCGTAGTAAAAACCAGCATCCCCATCCTGCCCCTGCTGAGCGGGGAGGTGAACGCCGTCTTTTTGCAGTCGTACGTGCAGGTGGCCGAGGGCTGCAATTTCACCGGCACGGACAGCCTCATGCCCCCGACCGTCTGCCAATTGGCGGAGCGCTGCCAGGTGACAGCTGGCGAGGAAGTTCTGTTGCATTGCGAGTTTGAATATGGGACGAGCTTGGACGAGGCGAGGTTTTGGGTGGAGAAAAAGCAGTGACTTAAGAGGGTAAAAGCCCCTTTATTAAAAGGCTTCGAGCGCCCTGTGTACCCATTTGTTTCAGCCAAAAAAATTTCCATTTAAACATAGCGGATACATTATATTTGTACCAACGCTTCCTCAATGGCTCTCCGTGCCAAAAGGGCAGCTAGAAATCCATTTTTTAAACAATTTAAAATTAGGAAAACATGCCTTTACACAATCAAATTACCAAGCACGTTACACCTACCGACAAGACCGCAGTTAACGACAGCATTGACGACATCGACGAAATCCTCAGAAATTACACGGTAAACCTCACCCCCGAGGAGCGCCAGAAGTACGGCAGCATTGACGAGAAGAACAAGCTATTCGCCAACAAAATCATGGACTACCGAACCTCGGAACCAGGCCTGTGCAGCCCACAAGTGGACTGGACGGAGTTTGAAGCCGACTATGCCGACCGGGTGACCATCGAAGCCTGGATCAACCGACTCAACAGCATGGTTGTCATGCTGCGAAACACCAAGATCCTGCACGACTACGACAATTACCACAATGGCCTCGTTGACTACAAATACACGCAGTACATGGCCGGATCCGAAGCGGGCGGCTATGAAGTGAAGCGGGACGAACTGAGCCAGTTCTTCAAACAATCCAATGGAGAAGCTGGCGGCGAGGATAGCGCCGTTGACGGAGGCGGCACACCTCCTGAGGGATAATGGCCGTTTTTTGCGGCCAGCATTGAAAGGGGTTTTCCGGCCATTGGTGTCGGAAAACCCTTTTCTATTTTATAAAATATTGATAATCAATATTTTGCAATAAAAAAACTCGGATAGATACCCCATTTTCGAGTCGTTAAACACCTCTGGCCAAGTGGATCGACCGCAAAATCCGAGTCGGATGACCCAAAAATCGGGGTGGTATGACCCGGATTTCGGGGTCCCTGGACCCGGAATTTCGGGTGAGGGGACCCCGAAATTGGGGTCGGGGGACTCGGATTTCCGAGTCATGGACTCGGCCGATGGGGTCTACCCACTCGGTCGGCGGGGTTTTTGGGGTTTTTCGGGAAAAACGGCGGAATACGAATGCGGTGGACTGGCAGCTATTGAAAATATCCTTTATATATTGCTGAAAATAACGGCCCTTCGCACTAACTTTAGGGCAATGAAAAAACCACTGCCGATGAAAAAAGAACCGGAAAAAACACTGCCTGAACTGGAATCTAAATTAAGTAAACTTCAATCCCGCATTGCAGAGCTGGACAAACATTTTGACGGCGACCTGCTGGAGCAGGAACTGTCCATCCAACGCACCAAGGCGAGGCTGCGGGAACAGGGCGTTGCGGAAGCGGAGCTCGACCGAATCCCTAGTCCACAAAAACTGCGAGCTGTCGCTGAACAGGTGGCGGAAACGGTGGCTTTGCTCAAGCAGGTCGAAATCTTCAACCATAAATACCAAGACTTTTTCGAGGGCGAACCCACTGCCGAGAAGCTGGCGGAATATGTGCGGGATTCCCGCTGGATGCTGCCCATTTTTATTAAAGCATTCGGGGAAGAATCGGCAGAGGTGAAGCAGATGCGGGAGATTGCGGGTATTGAGGTGGAGGGGGTGTGAAGGAATGGGGATCCGGGGGCGGGGTGAAGATGCGTGGGGGGTGTGGTTTTCTTTTTTAGTGGTTTTTGATGAACGAGATTGTTTTTTTGACTGCTCTTGGTGGCTCACAAGTTTGGCTTGTTTTGCGTATTACTTCCCAAAACTGCTTTAATTCTTTTAAACAACAAATACTTATTTAATGACATAAGAATATAATATATGGGAATGATTGTAAAAAACAATGTAAGGATAGTAAGTGATGTATAAAGTTTATAATTATAAAACATCGAATCATTAGGGTGAAACCAAATACTTAAATATTCACTTATTTTTATTTCTTTATCAAATAAGTTATTTTTAACAGCATCTGAGTAATTCACTTTATTAGTTAATTCCATTCTAATACTATCTCTATTTTTTATTGGAAATAATGTTTCAATAATAGAGTTAATATCTATTATTTTTGTCATTTCTTCATCTATTCTAAATTGACTACCTTTTGATTTGATAATTAGCCCTGTTGAATCATTAGATAACCAAAGTTTATTGTTCAACATTATAGGTTTTTTTGCATCATATGGCTTGAATGAAATATTACCTAAATCATATATTTGAATCTTGTTATAATCTGCCTCATTATAAGCCAAAAATGAAAGCATAACAATGATTACTAAAAAAGAAATCCCTAATCCTATACTTTCTGAAAAAGAAAACTTAGGAAAAATTTTTATTTTTGAGGTATTGGCAATTCGATGTTCAAATTTTATTTGTTCTTCTACTTTCTTTATTGATTCTGGTACTTCACTTAATATTTCGAAGTGGATAAATTCATTCTTTCTAAACAGTCCCATGTCAAAAATAACGCTATTATCAGATTTTATTAATTCAACTTTTAAATTATTTGAGTGACCTATCACTTTTGCATCATGTACTTCGGATGATTTTGGTAAAATCAGTTTAACTCTATTTTCAATTAACTGAGATGATATATCTAAATTTCCAGAATTTATTAAATATCCACGAAGTAAATTGAAATTTTTATTAATTTCTTTGCCTTTGAAGGTAATTATTAGTTCATTAAAATTTTTTACAACTTCATCATACAAATCAATAGAATTGTCTAATTGAAATGAAAGTTTACCAGGATATTTATTACCCTTGAAAAAAGTATAAAAGCTAAAAACCCCGAAACCTAAAGTTAAAATAGTACCTAATATTGTAAAAATTAATCCAATGTCCATATTATAATTATTTAAACTTTCAGCAATTTATTTTTTACATTTTTACCAAAAAGTTTCTGCCTTTCCTTTCTATTTTGGAGTAGCACCAGTCACTTCTCAACCTCCCCGCCCAGCAACATCACGCCACCGTCCGGCAAAGCACGAAGCCAAGTTCATTGTGGTTTTCTCCTAGTAAGTTTTAAAAAACAGCCCCTCCAAATCAGGCCATAGTGTGTGGGTAAGCAACTACTTTATACAGCGGGGCTAAGGTAAAGCGCAGTATTGGTATTTGCACTTGGTCGGAGAAATAATTTAACATCAATATATCATGCAGCGGCCAGTTTACGAACATGTGCAATCTCTTGCTTGTCAATCGCCCGTATTTGATTTGGGAACAGGGTACAAACAGCAACTGTTTCTCCGAGTAGTGTGGCAAATTCCACCTCGAAACCTTTGCCCTTGTCATATACATGCACCACGGTTCCAATATCGCCGACTTTCAAGCCAGCCTTTTCTATGTTTTCGGTCAGTATGACCCGGTCTAATTCTTTTATGGTTACTTTCATGACGGATACGCTGTTACAAGTTCAGGAATATCTTTTCCATTTTCAATTATCCAAATGGAGCACAGGTTAGGTTTTGTTCCATTTGGACATTTTAAGAATCCCTTTAGGACATATTTCATTCCAAATGGATTTTGAATTTCTTCCACCACTTTCCCTTCTTTTGCATGCTCAAGCAAGGCAAGTCTTAAATTATTTGCGGATTCGGTGGAAAAGCCCCTTTGCATGAAAAACCTTGCCTTGCTTGCCCCATCCGGATGGGAGATATTCAAGAGGTATTTTTCCAATTTCTCCTCTCGAATAGTCGCATGTTCAAAGTTAGGAAGTTTCATTTGGTAAATTTAGCCGATTTTTCAATTAGTCGTCATACCTCGGAAAACCCTTCCCCAATCTTTTTACTTTCGCCTTTCCACTTTTTACTTTCACCATCATGACCGACCAAATCCTACGCCCCCACGCCGAGCAAGTCTATGCCCACGAAATCCAGGCGCTCATCGCCACGGACGAGCACCTGCGCCCCACCAACTGGCAAATGTCGCCTTGGGCCGTGGTGACCTACCTGCTCGGCGGCAAGCTGCCGGATGGAACGGAAGTGGAGCCGAAGTATTTCGGGCAACGCCGCCTCATCGAGATAGCCGTGGCTACGCTCGCCACCGACCGGGCACTGCTGCTCATCGGCATACCCGGCACGGCGAAGACTTGGGTAGCCGAGCACCTCGCCGCTGCCATCTCCGGCGACAGTACCCGCTTGGTACAGGGTACGGCGGGCATGAGCGAGGAAGCACTGCGCTACGGCTGGAACTATGCCCGACTTTTGGCCGAAGGCCCCAGCGAAAATGCCCTTGTACCAAGCCCCATTTTGAATGCCATGCGGGAGGGCAAGCTCGCCCGCATCGAGGAGCTGACCCGCATACCCTCTGATGTACAGGACACGCTCATCACTCTGCTCAGCGAAAAGACCCTGCCCGTGCCGGAGCTGAACACGGAGGTGCAGGCCATCCGTGGCTTCAACGTCATCGCCACCGCCAACGACCGTGACCGGGGTATCAATGAGCTGTCGAGCGCCCTCCGCCGCCGCTTCAACACGGTGGTAATGCCGCTGCCTGCCACGCTGGCCGAGGAGGTGAACATCGTTCAGACGAGGGTAGAAAAAATCGGCACGACACTGGAACTGCCTGCTGGCTCCGCTCCAGTGAAGGAAATCGAGCGACTGGTGACCATCTTCCGGGAATTGCGAAGCGGAAAAACGGAGGATGGCCGCACGAAACTGAAATCGCCGGGTGCGACACTCAGCACCGCCGAGGCCATTTCGGTGGTACACAGCGGTCAGGCATTGGCCGTACATTTCGGCGACGGTACCCTGCGGGCGCATGACCTAGCGGCGGGCATCACCGGGGCCATCGTGAAAGACCCTGTGCAGGACAAAAACATCTGGCTGGAATACCTCGAAACAGTTGTGAAGGAACGGAAGGAGTGGGGGGATATTTATCGGGCGTGTAAAGAGTTGGGTTGATGGCTGAATTGTTGAATTGTTAGGCATCACGAAAAAAATATAACAATTCAGCAATACAACAATTATTCAACAACCTCTTCCAAAAAAGTCTCCAAATACTGATTGAACACCTCCGGATGCTCCATCATTGGGGCGTGGCCGCATTTATCCAACATAAAAAGCTGGGAGTTTTGGATGCGCTCGTGAAACTCTTCGCCGACAAAGGCGGGGGTCACTTGGTCGTCCTTGCCCCAAATGAGGAGGGTGGGGGCCGTGATGGTCTGTAGGCGTTCCCGAAGATTGTGGCGGATGGCAGATTTGGCGGTAGCGACCACTCGAATGGCCTTGTTGCGGTCATTGACGGTATCGAAGATTTCGTCCACCAGTTCCTTGGTCGCTGTGGCGGGGTCGTAAAACGTATCTTCTGCTTTCTTTTTGATGTAATCGTAGTCGCCCCGTTTTGGAAAGGTGGAACCCATCGCACTTTCGAAAAGACCCGAGCTGCCAGTGAGGGTGATGGAAGCGATCCGTTCCGGGTGCGCCAGTGCGTAGAGCAAGGCAATATGTCCACCAAGGGAATTGCCGAGTACGTGTACCTTGGCGTAGCCTTTTTTCTTCACAAACGCCGTGACGTGATCCACCAGACCAGAGACGCCGAGTTTTCGGAACGGCATGTCGAAAATGGGGAGGATGGGCACGACCACATTGTACTGCTGGCCGAAGTGCTGGAGGATGGAAGCGAAATTGCTCAATGCGCCAAACAGACCGTGCAGTAGGAGCAGGTTTTGCTCCCCGCCCTTGGTTTCAATGTATTTGAAGCCGCCTTCCTCAGTGATAGGATAGTCCATCTAGCTTTTGAGTTGTTAGCTGATGCGGCAAAAATAGTTTTTTTAAACACTAAAGGATAATTTGTTTTCCGTGCCGAAACCTTGTCCTTTTGTCCACGTTAAATCCGTGAAACTGATATATATTTTAGACAGACACCAGAACATTCTTGTGGACCAGCAGTTCTCCACAGGCTTTTCCACAATTGTTGATACTCACAAGAGTTTTTATTTTAATCCGTAAATCTTATTCCAATCAATATTTTACCCACCTAAATAAAACATAAGGTAAAAAACAGGTTAAGAAACTGTAAACCGAGAAGGTTATCAACAAGTTTTTCAACAAAATCGCAATCTAGGTCGGCGACTCCATTACTCTCCAAGTAGCTGTTTTTCAACTTCTTACAGAATTATAAAAAAACACTATACTTTTAAAATCAGTTACCAACAGTTTTTTCAACAGTTTTTTGGATTAACTTTTTGAAAATTGGTACTTGACGTGCAAAAGCACCGCCAGCAGCACCAAAGCACCCGCCTGATGAATCGCTCCCCAAGTGATGGGAACCCGCCCGATGCAGTTGATAATCGTCATGACGCCAAGTAGAAATTGGACTACAAGCATGCCCATCAACATATTTCCCCCCATTTTGAGCTGGGCAGATGTTTCACGCTTTATGATTTTGATAAAAAGCAAAACGGTCAGCAAGGTGACCACCCAAGCCATGCCTCGGTGCAGCAATTGCACCACCGCTTTGATACTTTGCTGAGGCTCGTAATCCAGCATTTGTTCCGTGCCGACGGAACCCGCAGTGAGCACTTGCTGAAACCGCTCCCATTCCACGAAAACCGGAAAATGAGGGTGGATAAGTCCCGCCCGCATGCCAGCCATGAGTCCACCAAATACGATTTGAATGCAGAGTGCGACTGCAGTCCACCAACCCAATTTGCGAAGCGAAACAAAATGGCTGTCAGAAGTACCGGGCTGCGAAGCCCGCTTCCAAGTCCAAAAAAGATAGCCGAAAACGGCGGTGCCGATGCTCAAGTGAATGGCCAGTTTGTAAGCACTGACCCAAGTGCGGTTGTCGTTGTTCAGGCCGCTTTTCACCATAATCCAACCAAAGACCGCTTCTAACATCGCCAGTCCGACCACAATGCCAAGGCCCTTCACCAACCAACCTGGCAACTGCTTTTTCAACAAAAACCAAAGAAACGGAACGAGGAAAACAACGGCAATCAGCCTGGCCCAGAGGCGGTGGAAATATTCCCAGAAGAAGATGAACTTGAATTCCCCGAGCGTCATATCGGCGTGTAGCGCCTCAAACTGCTTTTTGGCGGCTACCTTGTACTTGTCGAAGGCTACTGTCCATTCGGCCTCGTTGAGCGGCGGTATGGCACCTTGGATGGGCTTCCACTCGGTGATGGAAAGCCCCGAATCGGAAAGCCGGGTGACGCCGCCGATGACCACCTGGAGGAAAACCATGAGCACGCCTGCCAGCAGCCAAACTTGAACGGATTTTGAAACAGGGGTCGGTGTAGTGCTTGTATTCATCGATCTGAAAATTTTGGGTAAAACTAAATTGTTTTGTTTCCCCGAAAATCATCCGACTGTCACTTCCAATAGTATTGGTTAGTTTCTTTTTAAAAAATTCATTTGCCAGCTTATTATTAAGGGTGTTGGTACGTGGATAAAAAGGGGATATTTTTTTGTGAAAAATCCAAATATGGATAACTGCGATTTACGTCCACAGTCCGCCAACATGGTTTGGTGTTCAGCATCAAGGTTTTGCGTCCTTTTTTCACAGGATGTTGGGAAGCGGCGTGCTGAAAAATTTACATTTCCCCACTTGGAATAACTTTCGGTTAACATTCCCGAAACATGGGATTCCCCACAGGAACAAGTACTCATGTGTACCTCAGAGAGCGTAAAGCTACACGCTTCAACTGGATGGATGTTGGCAATCTGCTTTGACATCCACAGCCTTCCCCACAAAAACTGTGAACAACGCATTTTGCTAAAAGCCTGATTTTAATACCTTTATGAAGAGGGAAAATTAGTAGTGTTGAAAAGGAGAAATTGCGCTTCCCAACGATTTGTTTTTACGCTCAAAATCTTGTTGTGGAAAGCTCGGTTTGTGTTGTGAATTACTGTGGAAGGAGGGGCCTTTTTTGTGAAGAAAAAATATGTCAAAACAGCCTGTTTGACCAACCTGAAAAGCGCTTGAATTGTTTCTTTTAATCCTCTAGAATGCCTGTAAATACTGGGCTTTCAAATAGAAAGCAATTGTGTTTGATTAGTTCATTGGCTTCGAAAAAATTATAAAACATACTTATGTGCGGACGATTCTCATTGGCTACTTCCAAAGAAAAATTGCAGCAACAACTTCCCTTTGTGGAAGTGCCGGAAACGCTGCGACTCAGCTACAATATTGCCCCTACCCAACATGCCTACGTGGTGACCGACGATGACCCCGAGCGCCTGCAATACATCGCTTGGGGCCTTGTGCCGCATTGGTCTGAAGATGGCAAAAATGCAGGCCGGCTCATCAACGCACGTCGGGAGGGCATCGAAGCCAAACCTTCATTTCGGGTGCCCATCCGCAAGCGCCGCTGCCTCGTGCCTGCCGATAGTTTTTATGAGTGGCGAAAAGAAGGGACGGGCAAAATTCCCTACCGTATTTTACTGAAGGACAATGAGTTGATGTTCTTTGCCGGAGTGTGGGACATCTGGTACAAAGGCGATTATGGCCTCAAGACTTTCTCCATCATCACCACCGATGCCAACGACGATATGTCCGACCTGCACAACAGGATGCCCGTGCTGCTCACCACGCCCGAACAACAGAAGCGCTGGTTGGAATCCGACGACCTCGACGAAATCCTGATGCTGCTCCAAACGCCGCCAGACCATTTAATAAAGAAGTACCGGGTGTCGGAAAAAGTAAATGCCGTCACCAATGACTCGCCCGACATGCATTTGGAGGTGCCGGAGCCGCCTACCTTGTTTGGATAAAAAGTCTTTGTGAATTTTAATGTTAGCGAGCTGTGCAATATCAGGTATTTGAAAGATATTTGGTGTTTCTGAAAAAGCCCATTTTTTGAAAGGAAAAACAAACAAACACTTTGGTTGATGGTATGGTGACGAGGTATTCAATCCTTCAATCCTTTTCTCCTTCAATCCTTAAAAAATGAGAAAACCCAATGCTCGTAAAAACCTACGCCAGCGCCGTCCATGGCGTTGATGCCCAAACCATCACCGTAGAAGTCAGTGCAGGCGGTCAGCCTCCCCCAACAGGGCCTTGGTACCACATGGTTGGTCTGCCCGACAACGTGGTGAAGGAAAGTTTTCCCCGCATCGAGACGGCCATCAAGAGCATCAAATACCAGATGATGCGCATGAAAATGGTCATCAACCTCGCCCCTGCCGACATCCGAAAAGAGGGGTCTTCCTACGACCTGCCCATCGCCATTGGTATTCTTGCTGCGCAAGAGCAGATCAGCCACGTCGAACTGGATAATTACATTATTATGGGCGAGCTGTCGCTCGATGGAAGCCTACGCCCCATCAAGGGAGCATTGCCCATTGCCATCCAAGCGAGGGCGGAGAAGTACCGGGGCATTATTTTACCAAAACAAAATGCAAGGGAGGCTGCCATCGTCAACAACCTAGAAGTGTATGGTGTGACCACGCTCCTCGAAGCAGTGGATTTTCTGAATGGCCGCATCCAATTAGAACCGACGGTGGTGGACACCCGTGAGGAATTCGCCGCGAATCAAGAAGTTTTTCTCGTCGATTTCTCCGATGTGAAAGGTCAGGACAATGTGAAACGTGCCCTCGAAATTGCCGCCGCAGGCGGGCACAATGCCATCCTCATTGGGCCACCAGGTGCGGGTAAAACGATGCTCGCCCGCCGAATGCCGACCATCCTGCCGCCACTCTCACTGATGGAAGCGCTCGAAACCACCAAGATTCACTCAGTTTCTGGGGTGCTGCCAGCAGAGTCCTCATTGATTTCCAATCGACCTTTCCGAGCGCCGCACCATACGATTAGCGATGTAGCGTTGGTGGGCGGTGGCTCCAATCCGATGCCTGGTGAGATTTCCTTGGCGCACAATGGTGTGTTGTTTTTGGATGAATTGCCGGAGTTCAAGCGCTCCGTGCTGGAAGTGATGCGGCAACCGATGGAGGAGCGGCGGGTCACCATTTCAAGGGCAAAAGTGAGCATTGACTACCCCGCCAATTTCATGCTGGTGGCTTCGATGAATCCCTGTCCTTGCGGTTTTTACAATCACCCAACCAAGGAATGCGTCTGCGGCCCCGGCGTGGTGAAGCGGTATTTGAGTAAAATCAGCGGCCCGCTGCTCGACCGCATTGACCTACATGTAGAGGTGACGCCAGTTTCCTACGATGAACTGGCCAAGTACGATGCCCCCGCCCGCACCAGCAAGGAGATTGTCGCAGGCGTCATCAAGGCCCGGGAGATTCAGGCGGAGCGTTTCAAGGAATACAAAGGTGTTTTTTGCAATGCACAAATGCCTAGCCGCCTTGTGCGGGAAGTTTGCCAACTAAATGCCGCAGGCACGGCGCTGCTGAAAAAAGCGATGGAAGTGCAAAAACTCTCGGCCCGAGCCTACGACCGCATCCTGAAAGTAGCCCGCACCAGCGCCGACCTCGTGGCCAGTCCTGATATCAAGATTGAGCATATTGCGGAAGCGATACAATACCGTAGCTTGGATAGGGAAGGATGGGCGGGTTAATTAACGTCGGCGAGGTTCAAAACCTCGCCGACGTTTGCCCATTTTTTAAAATTCATTTCTCAAATTTTGTCAAAACCGTGGAGCTTTCCACATTTCCTTTCTCGTCCAGGTTCTCGGATTTCACCATGCCGACGCCGATGGCAAACCACGAGACTGTTTTAAACTTCCTTTTGATGATGGCTTTCATCTCGGTTTCCTGACTGATTTTCACGCACTCGAAAGTACCCGCTGGGGTGGTCACTACCTCGGCAGCTTCCACTTTTCGGTTCGTCACTTCCAAGGTCATGGTCATAAGCGTCATGCCGCCGCTGCTGGCTTTCATGGTAATATTGCCATCGGGCAATGTCTGACCGGGAATGAGTTTGGCGGGAAACTCCAGCGCCGAACCTGCCATTTCCATTTCCATGTCCTTGAATCCTGCCATCGAACGAGGGTCGAACATGCCGGACATATCCATATACAGCCCACCGTCCTTGCATTCAATCCCATAATTCCCTTCCGATAGGTTTTTGCCTTTTTCGTTGGTGACTTCTAGGCTCACATTGGCCTTGAAGCCATCACCGTCAGCCTCCACACTGTTGATTTTTTGGTGCTGGATGCTGGATACTTTTCCCTTTTTGTCGTAGTTGGTCAGCTCAAAACTGATGCCCTGCCGGAAGGCGGGGTAACCGGATTCACATACATTTTGCGCCCGTAGCCCAAAGCTGGCCACCAGCAAAAGCAGACTGCTCAGAAATAGATTTTTCATGATAATCAATTTGGTTGGAGATGATGGAATGAAACGGGGTCTCAGGTGAGTAGGTGAGCAAAGGTATTGAATAAATGTCTTGATAAAAACTTGTGTTTTGAAAACTTGGACATTGCTTCCTCCTAATTTTACCCCAAATCAAGCTTTTATGAAAATCAACGAGAACATTAAGGAAGCTTCCACCCTGCCCGCCAGCTTCTACCGTGAACGGGCGGTTTTTGATGAAGTCAAGGAGAAAATCTTTGCTGCCTCGTGGCTCTACGTGGCCGATGTTTCGGTGGTGAAAAATGCTGGCGAGGTCTATCCGTTCACGCTGCTGCCGGGGGTGCTGGATGAGCCGCTAGTGTTGGTTCGTGACCGGGAAGGGGTTCTGCGCTGCCTGTCCAATGTCTGTACGCACCGGGGCAAGGTCATCGTGGAGGAGGCGGGCACGGTGGGCACAATGCTGCGCTGCGGCTATCACGGTCGCTGCTTCCGGTTGGATGGTTCGTTCAAGTCTATGCCGGAGTTTGGGCAGGCGGAGGGCTTCCCCACGGCTGCCGATGACCTGCATCAAGTGCCTGTGCGGGAATGGCTGGGGATGGTGTTTGTGTCGCTGAGCCCTGCTTTTGATTTTGAGGAGGCGACCCAGCCGATTCGGGAGCGGGTCGGTTTTTTGCCAATGGATACGCTGGTTTTTGAAGAAGAAGGCACGAAGGACTATTTCGTGAATGCCAATTGGGCGCTTTACTGCGACAATTTTCTGGAGGGGTTTCATATCCCGTTTGTGCATCCTGCGCTGAATCAAGCCTTGGATTTTGGGCAGTATGACTACGAGCTTTTCCCTTATTGCAACCTCCAAATCGGCATTGCCGACGAGGGGCAACTGCATTTTGAGGTGCCAAAGGGTCATCCTGATTTTGGAAAGAAAATCTACGCATGGTACTATTGGCTCTTCCCGAATCTGATGCTCAATTTTTACCCTTGGGGACTTTCGCTGAATGTCGTCGAACCGCTCAGCCATGAGCGCACGAAGGTGCGTTTCCGAACCTATCGGTTTGAAAACCAGCCATTTAACCGCAGTGATAATCAGTTGGAAAAAACGGAATTCGAGGACGAGGCTGTGGTGGAGTCGGTGCAGCGGGGCATCCAGTCGAGGTTCTACCAGCAGGGCCGCTTTTCACCGACGATGGAGAAAGGGGTGCATCATTTTCATCGGTTGGTGGCCGACTTTCTTAATGAAAAACAACCCTGTTAGGGTTCTGAACCCTAACAGGGTTGTTTTTCATTAAGAAAAGCTATGCTTTATAAAAAGGCAGCTTCACCACCTTCGCAGCCAGTTTTTTACTGCCCACTGCTATCTGAATGTCATTGCCTTCCTTCGCAAATGGTGTTGTCACGTATCCCATGCCGATGGGCTTGTCCAGCGAAGGAGACTGCGTGCCGGAGGTCACTTTGCCGATGGTGTTGCCGTCCATGTCCTCGATAAGGTAATCGTGGCGGGGCACCCGGCGGTCGAGTACTTCGAAAGCGACGAGCTTGCGGCTGAGGCCTTCGGCTTTTTGTTGGCGAAGAAAATCGGCGTCGTTGAAGTCGCCTTTGTTCAGTTTGGTAATCCAACCAAGGCCAGCTTCCAATGGGGAAGTGGTGTCGTCGATGTCGTTGCCGTAGAGCGCAAAGCCCATTTCGAGGCGGAGCGTGTCCCGTGCACCGAGGCCGATGGGCTTGATGCCGTAGCTTTCGCCAGCGGCAAAAACGGCGTCCCACAGCTTTTCCAAATCTTCATTTTTTACGTAAATCTCAAATCCCCCGGAGCCAGTGTAGCCGGTGGCGCTTACCAGCACATTGTCAATGCCTGCGAATTTGCCCTTGGCGAACGTGTAATATTTCATGCTGTGCAGGTCAATGTCCGTGAGGGATTGCAGCGCATCGGCAGCTTTAGGGCCTTGCACGGCGAGGAGGCCGGTTTCGTCAGAAATGTTGATCATGCGGGCCTCGAAGTTGTTGTGCTTCGAAATCCAGTCCCAGTCTTTGTCAATATTGCTAGCATTGACGACGAGCATGAAAGCCTGTTCGCCTTCGGCGCACATATCCTGTGGCAAGCGGTACACGAGCAGGTCGTCCACGATGCCGCCTTTGCCGTTGGGCAGGCAGGAGTACTGCACGTCGCCGATTTCGAGTTTGGAGGCGTCGTTGGAAGTCACTTTCTGAACAAGGTCAAGCGCCTGTTTGCCCCGGACGATGAACTCGCCCATGTGGGACACGTCGAAAACTCCGACGCCCTTGCGCACGGTCTCATGCTCCTCTCGGATGCCCGCATAGCTGATGGGCATGTTGTAGCCAGCGAACTCAGCCATTTTTGCGCCGAGGGCAGTGTGCTTGTCTGTTAGTGGTGTATTTTTCATAATGCTTTGATTGTTAAATGGTTAGGTTTATAAAGTTGGCAGTTTGACAGTTGGCGGTAGGCAGTCAGTTTGCCAGATATTTAGTTCCTTAGTCAATAAAATGGCGTTTGACTAATAAACTAATGGACTTCAAGATTGACTGCCAACTGCTAACTGACGAACTGCCAACTATGACTTTGGTTCCACGAGGTTCACTTCATCCATCACGTCGCCGACTTCCAGTTTTGCTACTACATCCATGCCTTCCCGCACTTTTGCGAAGATGGTGTAGTTGCCGTCGAGGTGTGGCGTCGGACTGTAGGTGATGAAAAATTGGGCTGATTCGGTGTTGTTTCCAGCGGAAGCCATACCTACGTAACCCTCTTGGTCGTAATGCAGGTAGGGCAGTTCGGAGCGGATGGCATAGCTGGGGCCACCGTAACCATCGCCACGGGAGCAGCCGCCTTGTGCCACGAAATTGGGCACGATGCGGTGGAAGTTTTTACCGTTGTAATATTTGTCCTTGATGAGTTCCAAAAAATTGGAAACTGTACCTGGCGCTTGGTCAGCAAGCAGGTCGAGCGTGATATTTCCTTTGGCAGTTTTTATGAGTACAGTGGAACCCGGCTTGAGGTCAGTGATGATTTTCCAATCAATTTTATGGGTAAACTTGGGCTTCATGGGCACAAATGCCTCCCCTTTGAAATAATCAAGTGTGTGCTTTACCTCGTTGTAGGTTTCGATTTCTTGCGGCAAGCGCAGTTTTTTTAGTGCATTTTCCAGAACTGGCAAACTGTCAAAAACAGTCTTGAATTTGGCTGTAGAGTCCCGAAGCACATCTGCCGCTACGGCCATCATACCCACATCGCCAGTGGTGATAGCATCCTGAAAGCACTCTGCCAGTTCCCTTCGGGCCGTGATGCCACCCCCAAAAAAGGAACTGAAATTGGGCATTCTGGCAATGTTGGCCAATGCCTCCACACTGGCCGTGCGAACTACTACAAACTCTGATGGATAAGCGGCATCCCGAATGTACCGATAGTTCCAGCCGTATTGACCTAGTGCTTTCAATGCAGCTGCTTTCTCATAAGGTGAGTCAGCGTTTTCAAATCGGCGCTTGATTTCCCAGTTTAGGTATTTTCGGCTTTCCTCAAAACCATAGGGCAGGTACTTGGAGGCCGCTGCGTACATAGTCATCGCAATTTCCCATTTCCGGTTTGGCTGCTTCGCAATTTCCCAGTAAGTACTGGCTTCAGTTGGTACGCCGTGTTCCACAAAAAACTCGGCAGCCGTGATGGCGACTGGCAGGCTTTGGTCGGAAATAGCACCGTAAACCGTGGCTTTCACCGTTTCATAATCGCAATTGCCAAATGCTCTCAGGATATTACATTTCACCCGATAGTCACGCTCCACGTTATACTGTAACAATAGTGCGTTAGCAGCACGTTCGGTCTTGGTTTTGCCGAGGGCAATGGCAAGGCACATGCGGATGCGATAATCCTCTTCCCTTGCCAACGCTGGCGCCAGCAAGCTGTCGGCTTTTTCCCAATCTTTTATTTTTATCCTTGAAAGATAGTTGGCTCCGATAAAACGGACACTGTTCGGGTATTTAGAGCTGGTGGCAAAATCCATCATTTTTGCCGTGCCAGCTGCCGTAGTAGAGTCTCGCAGTCCGAAACGGTAGATACCCCAGGCTTGGCCTTCCATCAGCGTAGTATCGGTAAGCTTGTAGGTGCCAATGCTGACGAGGTTGTCCAGCATTTTTTTGGTACCGCATTTTCCGATGGCCTCCATGATAGCAGCATTGATATTCTTTGAAATTCCTACCGTATCACCCCTGTCGAAGCCCTTTATAAGCAGTGGTTCAGCTCTTTTATCCCCAATTTGGCCCAAGGCATAGGCTGCCGCTATGCGGATTTCCTCCTCTGGGTCACTAAGCATATAGGCTAGGCTGTCAATGGCGGCATTATCCTTAATGGAAGCAAAAGCGATGACTGCCATGTAGCGCAATGTGGCATCCTTGCTTTTGAAATAGGCGAGTAAGCTGTCAGTTTGGCCACGATCTTTCAGGTCGTAAACTTCCTGGTAGGTTGGGTTGGTAAAGTCAAGGTGTACACCCATTGCTTTTTCCTCCGACGGCGGCACGCATTGTGTGAAGAGGCCAATACAAACTATCAGTAAGGGTAAATATTTGCTCATTTATCTTTGATTACTTCAATTTTTTTGTTGTTCAACCAACGCTTCAAAAATACTTTGTTGTTGGAAAGCTCCACGATGTAATAATGGCTGTAGGCGCAAAAAACTGGTGATTTTGAAGCTAGCTCCACTGTCACAGTTCCAGGCGTAAAGTAACTGGAATGTATAAAGAAAAGCTCATTTTTTCTTTTCAATAAATAACCTACGTGGCTTTGACCTAAGCCTACAAAATAAATTCCATCAGAGGTTTTGGATTTAATCTGTGCAATGTTCTCGGCACTATTGGCTCCTTCCATTTCGATAATTTTAGTGCCAACAGCTAAAGATTTAGCTTCATTTTCAGGTTTTTGCTGTGCAAGTTGAAAGCGGTTCACATTTAAACCCACTTGCTGCAAGGTTGTAGAAACGAAGTAGCCACAAGCGATTTCGCCCTGCTGTGGCTGGTCGGTGTGCCCATCGAAGCTCCAAGTAGTACCGTACCAATGCGGGATGATTTCGTCCACTAAAAGCTGTTCGAACTGCATTCCTATTTCGTTGAACTCCATTGAATTCAGCGATTTTTTAATGGCTTTTACCTTTGAGCATGTCTGTGTATAGTTGCTTCGTTGGGGCTTAAGTTTTATTCCAAAATCAGCCCAATTGATTGTATCGTTTTCAAGTAGGCCTTC
This sequence comes from Bacteroidota bacterium, assembly GCA_016124585.1. Lineage (GTDB taxonomy): Bacteria > Bacteroidota > Bacteroidia > Chitinophagales > Saprospiraceae > UBA6168. The sequence continues at coordinate 261,238 of WGNL01000018.1, forward strand.
GGCTTCTTTGGCAACCACTTTGGCATAAAACGCTGGTTTAGAGGTCCAAAATTTATTTACCAAAATCAAATATGCAACAACGATGGCAAGCGTTACTAAGCTGAATAGGATAGCGGCCTTTTTCATGATTTTTGATTTTCAACACAAAAACATCATCCACCATTAAAGCCGTCATCTATTGGTTTTTTCTTTGTGGAGGTGTCCCGTTTCAACACCTTGCCGGTGCCGAATGGGTCTTCGTAAAAATCATCTCCACCTGCCGGAGGGGTTGATTCATCATCGGTGCCTGCACCTTCCTCGTCAGAGCCGCCTCGGTTATCATAGTCGTTACAATCAAGTCCTATGCTGAGATCGCCGCCGGGTTTTTGGAAGTGGGCTTTTGTATTATAACCAGTCGCCTTTGGGTCTTTTTCCAAACTCAAAATGAACTCCCTGCAAAAAGGTTTGGCCATTCTACTGCCTTGTCCTTCGCCTATGGAGAGGAAGCGTATCCAACGATCTTCGCCGCCCACCCAAGTGCCTACCACGAGGCTTGGCGTGATACCCATGAACCATCCGTCCACATAGTCATTGGTTGTACCCGTTTTGCCACCAATTTCGCTACTTGTAGCACCCATAGTGCCTCTCACAGCATACTTGAGCATTTCTACCATTACGTAGTTGGGTTCTTCCTGAAGTGCCTGTTTATCTTGTTCCTCCTGTGAATAAATGGTACGCCCGTTTTTATCTTCGATTCTGGTGATGTAAATCGGCTTGCTGTAATAGCCATTATTGGCAAAAGTGGTGTATGCGCCGGTCATGTCCATCACGCTCATGTCGGCAGCACCGAGGCAAATGGAGGGCTGTTTTGGGATTTTTTTCGTGTCAACGCCCATGTTGTCCAGTAGTTCGATAACGGGTTCTGTACTTCCCAACTGTTGCATGAGAAAGACCGAGACCGAGTTCACAGATTTTTGAAGCGCCGTGCGCAAGCGCATTTTGCGATAACTGAACTTTCCCTCTGTGTTCTGTGGTGTCCAATCCTTCAGTAATTTAAAATTACCGGTATTGGCATAGATGGTGCGCGGCACATCGTCCACCTCCATGCAGGGTGAAACACCTTGCAGTGCAATTGCGGTAGCATAAATAAAAGGCTTGAAAGTAGAGCCGACCTGACGGTTGGAGCGGGTATGGTCGTAGGCAAAGTATTTATGGTTGATACCCCCAATCCATGCTTTCACATGTCCAGTTTTTGGTTCTATGGAAAGCGAACCGATTTGCAGCATCATGTGGTGGTATTTCAGTGAATCGAGCGGTGACATCACAGTATCCTTTTCCATGTTTGGATTATAATCGAACACCGTCATCTTCACTTTTTTATTAAACTCGACCTCTACGTTTTTCTGGAAAGCCTCCCATTTGCGTTTCAGTTCGTTCCATTTATCCAGTTCCATGGCTTTACGCTGGGGGCCACTCAAGTCTTTTCCCTTCAGCATTTTCTCAATCACAGCATCGTTGAGTCGCAAGCCTTCTACATCGGCTTCGAGGTCAGCCTCTAAGGAGCCAATGGCTTGGTCTCGCATGGTAATATAACGGTCGGAGGTGCGTACCATTTGCGAAAGCTTGCGCTTGCGATAAGCCAATTCAGCTTCCGTGGTTTTGGAGTCCTTGTAGTCCCAAGGTGATTTTTTCATGCTTTTGTTCCACAGGTTCCAAAACTTGTTTTGCTCTTTGGCCATGTGTTTTATCATTTCCTCCTCGGCGTGCTGCTGGATGATGGGGTCGATGGTCGTATAAATTTTCAAGCCATCTTTCCAGATATTGTAAGGCGAGCCATCGGGTTTCTTTCGGGCCTCGTCGCTCACAAGTATTACCTTCATCAATTCTTCGGCAAGGGAAGAGCGGAAGTAAGTGGCCAGGCCCTGCGTATGCGTCTTGCGGCGGAACCGGGATAAGTCAACGGGTAGCACTTTCAATGAATCGTACGCTGCCTGTTTGATGATACCGTTTTTGCGCATTTGATCCAGCACCACCGAGCGTCGCTGCGTTGCTTTTTCCAGTTTTCTTTTCGGGTTAAACAGCGAAGGGTTTTTCAACATGCCCACCAGCATGGCTGCTTCTTGGATATTTAGGGAGTCTTGTCCTTTACCAAAGTAGGTCTCTGAGGCAGATTTAATACCATAGCTATCGTAAAGGAAGTCAAATTTATTGAGGTACATCGCCATGATTTCCTCCTTGGTGTACTTGCTTTCGAGGCGCACGGCAATGATCCACTCCTTTAGTTTTTGTGGGATGCGACCTATGAGGCTGGTAGCTCTTTGTCCCGTAAAAAGCAATTTTGCCAACTGCTGCGTGATGGTACTTGCCCCGCCACTGCTTTTGTCGCCGAGCATGAATGTCTTGACCATTGAACGCCCTAGTGCCCGGAAATCTATGCCGGAATGCTTGTAAAAACGTTCGTCTTCAGTGGCTACCAGTGCCTGCTCCACGTAAGGGGAAAGCTCGCTAAAATCAACGGGTACCCGATTTTCGATAAAATATCGGCCCATGACCGTTCCGTCGTCGGCAATTATTTGAGAGGCAAGTTCACTCTTCGGGTTTTCGAGTTCCTCCGTATCGGGCAGGTCGGAGAAGGAGAGGAGAAACATTGTCAGGAAGATGCCGACAATGCCCAAGACAAGCAGTCGCCACATCCAACGGATGATGCGGTGGTATACCGGAAGCCTCATTTCTCGTAGTCGTTGCGGGGTGATGTCGGACATCTTTTAATTTTGGTTTTCCGGCTATAGACCGTTTTATTAGAACGGCCTCCCTCGCCGGTTTTGGCGCAAAACTACGAAAGGAAGTTGGGATGTTTTCAGTAAATGGGTTTCTTCCTTTTTAAGCATAAGCAGTGAAACTCACCGCCGCAATGCTTATGATTGCACCAATTTTTTAAAAAACATTTTGACCTATGCGAGCAGTCATCCAAAGGGTTACCCAAGCTTCCGTCACGATTGAGGGTCATCTCAAATCCCAAATCGGTGCTGGCCTGCTTATCCTGCTCGGCGTAGAAGACGCCGATGGTGTGGAAGATATTGAGTGGCTCACTAAAAAAATTGCGCAGCTAAGGATTTTTGGTGACGCTGGAGGGTTGATGAACCTTTCGGTACAGGACATTGGGGGGCAAATTATTGTTGTCAGCCAGTTTACGCTACATGCAAGCACCAAAAAAGGCAACCGCCCTTCTTTTATTCGTGCGGCCAGGCCAGAAGTGGCCATTCCCATTTATGAAAAATTTGTCGCTACCCTTAGGGAAACCGCTGGGCTAGAGGTACTCACTGGCGAGTTTGGCGCTGATATGAAAGTTTCACTCCTCAATGATGGCCCAGTAACGATTGTAATGGACACGAAGGCGAAGGAGTGATAGCATTGTTGAATTGTTTCATTGCTGAACTGTTGCCCGCATCACGAAAACAATTCAACAATGAAACAATTCAACAATATAAATCACCTCCCAAAATCATCCTGCACCCGTACGATATCGTCTTCATCGGAAGGGTGGGCAGGGTCGGTATGTTGCCAGATTTCGGCAAGTACGCCCCAGTCGTCCAAGCCAATGAGGCGGTGGCGCTCGCCACATTCTAAATGCACAATTTCACCAAGCGCCAAGGATTTTGTGCCTTGTTGCTCATCAGTGAGGCTAGTGGCCACACCAGCTACTCCATCAATGAGCCTCCAGATTTCGGAACGGCGATGATGATATTGCCACGACAAGCGTTTGTCGGGGGCCACTACGAGGAACTTTGGGCTTAACTTTTCGAAACCTTCAAAATCGGAAAGCGGAACTCCTGGAAAATAGGTTTGGATAAAGCGGTGCGCCTGCGCCTCGTCAATGACAAAAAAACCGCCCCAAGGTCTTGAATCATCTTTTTTTACAATGGTAAAACCCTCGCTTTCAAGGCGTTGGGCCACTTTTTTGAGGAACTCGTTTTTTGTCATAAATCGCTGATTTTAAGATTTTTCGAAAGCAGGGAGCAAAAATAAGGCTTCTTTCGATTGGTCAAAACGACCTAGTGGGCACTTTCGTTTGATTAACTTTGCCGGAGGCGAGCAAAAAATTACCGCCAGTTAGGCCATGCTTGAATCCATTTTGCTTTTCGGTTTCGTGGCCGCCACGGCGGTACAGCTTTTTTTCTGGATTTTCATCTTTGGGAAACTGGCGAGGCACCCAGTGGAAAAAATTTCAAAAAGCCCAGCCCAATCCCCAGTTCTTCCTACTTCCACATCCGCCCCAAGTGTATCCCTCATTATCTGTGCGCACAACGAAGAAGAAAATTTATCGCGCTTTTTCGACCGTTTCGTAAATCAAACCTACCGTTCCCTCGAAATTCTGGTCGTCTTACACAATTCATGTGACAATTCTTTAAATGTATTATCATCTTTGCAACGCAGATTCAGCCACTTACGCATTATCGTTTGCGATGATGGAAAGATAGGGAAAAAATTTGCCCTTGCGAAGGGGATTGAGCAGGCTAAACACCAAGTTCTTTTACTTACGGATGCCGACTGCGTGCCAGCAAGCCAAGATTGGGTTCAGGGAATGGTAGCTGGCATGGATGAAAATACCCACATCGTGCTCGGCGTGGCGCCTTACGACGAGGCTCCTGGTCCCCTGAACAAATTTGTCAGGTACGAGGCATGCTACACTGCGATGCAGTATTTGTCCCTCGCACTGGCCGGGCATCCCTACATGGGGGTCGGTCGGAACCTGGCTTACCGAAGGGAGCTTTACGAGCGTACGGGCGGCTTTCGCAGTCACGAGCACCTTGCGTCAGGCGATGACGACTTGTTCGTTAACGCAGCGGCTCGGCGTGGGAAAGTTGGCATCCGGCTCAACCCCCGAACCTTTGTTTACTCTAAACCCAAATTGACCTGGCGGGCTTATTATCGCCAAAAGACAAGGCATTTTTCGACCGGTTCAGAATATAAATTTAAAGATAAATTTATCCTTAGTTTGCTCACTATGAGCCACTTACTACACTTTTTTTTGGGAGGCTTGTTACTGATATTCAAAATTAGCATAATGTTTGCTCTATTGGGATATGCGGTGAGAATGGGTGTAGTAATGGCCGTAGGCAGCGTTATCTTGAGCAAGTTGCAGCACCGTTCGTTGCGGATTTGGCTCCCAGTTTTAGATACCTTGCTGATACTTTACTATCTCGTGTTCGCACCGTCAGTTCTCATGAACAACGACGACACCCAGCGATGGAATTAACACTAACGAAGCACCCAGTAAGCGCAACAACTGCGACCTCCACAAGGCTTTCACCCAAGGCATCCGAAGACTACCAACTTGTCAAGGCAGCCATCACCGGTAATCAGCAAGCCTACTCCACACTATTAGACCGTTACCGTGCCAGCGTGTACAACCACCTTTTCAAGATGGTTCGCAACCACGACGATGCGGAAGACCTGACCCTCGAAGCATTTGGCAAGGCCTTCAACAAGCTTTCGACCTATGCACCGCACTACGCATTTTCTACATGGCTTTTCAAAATTGCCGTAAACAACTGCATTGATCATATCCGGAAAAAAAGGTTGAACTTCCTGTCCATCGACCAGCCTATGGAGGTAAATGGCGACAAGGATTTCACCGGCACCCTCCGCAACTACGCCCGCAACCCAGAGGAAGAGTTTATTCGCCAGCAGCGTCTTCAGATGGTGCGCTCGGTGCTAGGCCAACTCAGCAGCAAGTACCGGCTCATGATTGAGCTGCGCTACTACGAGGAACTGAGCTACGAGGAAATCGCTACCGAATTGGAAATCCCACTCGGCACCGTGAAGGCACAGCTCTTCCGGGCTAAGGAAATGCTCTACACGATGATGCAGAATCCCGGAGCGATGGCATACCTAGATAGCAACCACCGGGCGAATTGACTTTGCCCAAGCATTTTTAGAAAAAGGTATTGGAAAATTATGATGGATAAAAAGGCTTCGGCAGTACCGAGGCCTTTTTCGTTGAAACCAATTTTACAGTACTTGCGTTTTTTCCAATTCTTATCCCCAACTCCATTCCACGCCAGTTTTTTGGCTTACTTTCGCACCCCAATTTCCCATAAATTTTGAATCAAACCGAACATGAAAAGAACTGAAATTGCTGAAATATTGCGCCAGCCCCAGATTGGCGAAGAAGTGAAAGTCTCCGGTTGGGTACGCTCCTTCCGCTCCAACCGCTTCATCGCACTCTACGATGGCTCTTCCTTCAACACGCTGCAAGTCGTGGTTGATTTTGAAAAATTCGATGAAGAGTTTTTAAAAAAAATCCAGTTCCATGCCTGTATTTCCGCCACGGGCAAGTTGGTCGAGTCGCAAGGCGCTGGCCAAGCCGTGGAGTTGATAGCCGAAAACATCGAACTGCTCGGCGAGTGCATCCCAGAAGATTACCACCTCCAGCCGAAGAACATGACGATGGAGTACCTTCGGGAAAAAGCGCATTTTCGGATGCGCACGCAGACGTTCAGCGCCGTGTTCCGCATCCGCCATGCGGTGGCCTACGCTGTCCACAAATATTTCAACGACCGTGGCTACTACTACATGCACACGCCCATCGTGACGGGCAGCGATGCAGAGGGCGCTGGCGAAATGTTCCGGGTGACGACGCTCGACTTCGACAACCCACCCCGCACCGAGTCTGGTGAGGTGGATTTCAAGCAGGATTTCTTCGGGAAAAGCACGAACCTGACCGTGTCCGGCCAGTTGCAGGGCGAGATAGCGGCTTTGGCCTTGGGCAAGATTTACACTTTCGGCCCCACGTTCCGGGCAGAGCAGTCATTCACGACCCGCCACTTGGCCGAGTTCTGGATGATTGAGCCAGAGGTTGCCTTCAACGATATTTTCGACAACATGGACTTGGCCGAGGACTTTGTGAAATTCCTCATCCGCCACATCCTCGACAACTACGCCGACGACCTCACTTTCCTTGATAAGCGCATCAAGGACGAGGAGAAAAACATGAAGCAGGACGACCGCCGCCCGATGGGCCTCGTCGACATGCTCCGCTTCGTGGTGGACAACGATTTCGAGCGCATCACCTACACCGAGGCGATTGACATCCTGCGCAATTCCAACACCTACAAAAAAGGCAAATTCAAGTTCAACGTGCAGTGGGGCAAAGACCTCCAGAGCGAGCACGAGCGCTACCTCGTTGAGAAGCATTTTCAAAAACCCGTCTTCGTGCGGGATTATCCGAAGGCCATCAAGGCATTTTATATGCGGGAAAACGATGGCACTGAGCCGGGCAAAGAGACCGTTGCTGCGATGGATTGCCTATTCCCTTACATCGGAGAAGTCATCGGCGGCTCACAGCGGGAGGAACGTCACGGCAAACTGCTTGACCGCATCCATGCTCAAGGTATTCACGAGGAGGAGCTTTGGTGGTACTTGGAGCTTCGCAAATTTGGCGGCTGCCCTCACGCTGGCTTCGGCCTTGGCTTCGAAAGAATGGTGCAGTTCATCACAGGCATGGGCAATATCCGTGACGTGATTGCCTTCCCACGGGCAGCTGGGCAGGCGGAGTTTTAAGAGAAGTTTCGAGCTACGAGCCATGTGTTTCGAGTCAGTTCGTAGCTTTGGAAAGTGTGAAACTTTGCGCAGCAAATACTCCCAAAGGGGCTTCGAGCAGTTTGAACAAAAGCACTCGAAGCCCCTTTTTTATTTGCCAAGCCTTATTTTCATCAAAAAATAGCAACACGAAATGCAAAACATTGACATTCAAAGCCTTATGCGCTCCAAATTCATCATTCATCATTTACCATTCATCATTTTACTATTCTTCGTTTCGCAAATAAGTGCCCAACAGGAACTTGGCTTGCATTTCATGCCCCATGTTTGGCAGTCGAATACGACCAATCCTGCCTTCGTTCAAGATAAAAAACTGACCATCGGCTTGCCTGGCATCTACAGCGCCATTGCCTTTGATGGACCAACTTACAACCAGACCGTTTCAAAGCAGGATGGCAAAACCGTGGTAGACATTGACAAACTCATTGGGCATTTGGACAACGAAAACACTATTCGGAACGAACTGGGAATTCCCTCCCTAAGCCTGAGTTACAAGATGAACAACCTGCACTTGAGCATTGGCCACACTGTCAAGTACACTTCCTTTTTGAAATACCCGAAAACGCTGCCACAGCTCGTTTGGCAGGGTAATGTGCAGTTTATTGACCAAACTATACAACTGGGTAATGAGTTGGAACTGGCTGGTTATCATGAACTTATGACAGGTGTCGCCTACGAGCTTGGCCCGGTAACGCTCGGCGCAAACTTCAAATTCCTAAGCGGTATCGCAGGGGCAGCTACAGATAAAAACCACCACGATGCCAGTCTCTACACCGACCCCGATGTTTACCAAATCACTTTGAACGGCGACTATATTTTGCACTCTGCCAATACGATTGACTACCAAGAATTTGAAGATGTGAACGTGAATTTTAAATATGCAAAACTCACTGCCAAAAAGTTTTTCAGCAAAAACACGGGTATGGCGCTTGACTTCGGCCTTCGTGCCGAACTCGGTAAGCTTGACCTTGCAGCCAGCGTACTCGACCTTGGTAAAATCAATTGGGATGACAACGTAACCAATTACGAAGCCACCCAATCTTACCAATATGATGGCCTTGATTTCTCGGGTGCGTTGACGGGTGATTCCATCAGTTTTGGTGATGCATTGGACACGTTGAAAGCAATTTTCAAAGTGAAAGAGACAAGCGGCAGCTACACAACTACCCTGACCCGCAAGATTTATCTGAGCGCCCGATACAAACTGAATGAAAAATGGACTGTGAGCGGCCTTTATTACAATGAAAATTATCGTGATAAACCCTATTCCTCCTTCGCTGCTGGTGTCAATTTTAGCCCAGTGGAACAGTTGAATGTTGGACTCAGCTATGCATTTAAGCAACCGGACAGTTACAATAACATTGGTTTAAACTTGGTGTTGAACCTTGGCCCAGTGCAAATTTTTGGCGTGACGGATAATTTGTTTTCATTGATAAATCCAGGGGACTCCCAGAGTTTTTCTGCACGGGCAGGGGCGTCTGTATTTATCAAATAATTCTTTTTGAAACAAGAAAATAACAGCCTCGGCGGACATCCAAAACCCGTCGGGGCTGTTTCGTTGGTGCAAATCTGGATTGTCAAAGTTTAAAACTACTTTTGCTCCCAATTTCACTATGTCAAGTATAGATACGATAAAACGGCCCATTGAGAAGGAACTCGACCGGTTCGAGCAACACTTCCGGGGAGCCATGCGAAGCCACGTGCCGCTGCTGGATCGTATCATGTACTATATCGTACGGCGTAAGGGCAAACAGGTGCGGCCGATGTTCGTCTTCCTCAGTGCTCAAATTTGTGGCGGGGTGACGGATGCGACCTACACCGCTGCTTCAATGGTAGAGTTGTTGCACACCGCCACGCTCGTTCATGACGACGTGGTAGACGAGTCCGAGGAGCGTCGAGGTTTTTTCTCCATCAATGCACTTTGGAAAAACAAAGTTGCGGTACTGGTGGGCGATTATCTTTTCGCACAAGGTCTTTTGTTGGCGCTGAAAAACAAGGAATTCCGGCTGCTGGAAATCATTTCTGAAGCCGTTAAGGCAATGAGCGAGGGCGAGTTGCTCCAGCTTGAAAAAGCCCGTCGGCTGGACATAAAGGAGTCGGTTTATTACGAAGTTATTCGTCAGAAAACGGCGTCGCTCATTGCGGCGGCGTGTAGTGTTGGTGCAGCCTCCACCACCAAAGACGAAGTGGTGATTGAACAGATGCGGTTGTTTGGCGAGAACCTTGGCATTGCCTTCCAAATTAAAGATGACCTGTTTGACTTTGGTACCGATGATGTGGGTAAGCCACTAGGCATTGACATTCAAGAAAAAAAACTGACACTTCCCTTAATTTATGCCCTTGAAAATGCTTCCCGCAGCGATAAAAGCCGTGTCATAAATCTGATAAAACGACATGGTGATAAACCTGAAAAGGTGAAAGAGGTCATCAGTTTTGTACAAGCGAGCGGCGGCTTGAACTATGCGAAAGCGGCTATGGAGCGATACAGTGCCGCCGCTTTTGATATTCTCGACAAAATGCCCGACTCACCCGCACGCTCAGCGATGCGGGAACTGGTGGTATATGTTACTGAGCGAAAAAAATGAAATACAGTGGCAATAGCTGTGAAAATGTCATTAAAATAAAAAGCCCCGTGTGATGGCACAGGGCTTTTTTATGTAAATAAGGGCGAAGCCGACTTATTCTTCTTCGTCTGATTTTATAGTTGTTGAAGCTTCTGCAACTGTTTCAGTAGTAGCTTCAGCTTCGGTAGGTGCTTCCGAATCGGGGGTAGTGGCCTCGTGAACGCTTTCTTTCACTTCATCAATGGCGTCTTCAATTTTATCGCCAATGACGGAAGCTACAGCCTTCACGGTATCAACTACATCTTCCAACGACTCACTTACTAAAGTGCCAACTGCGCCCAAAATGGATTCCTTCGAGGCAGCCGCCTTGGGTTCAGCTTTTGGCTTAGTCTTGGCAGTACTGATTTCCTCAGCAGCTTTATCCAGTTTTTCGGCTACATCCTCACGGGCTTCCGCAGCCGCTTTCATCTCCTCCACAATTTTCTCCTTCACTGCATCCTGTGCTGCACGGCGAGCTTCTTTTTCTTTCAAAGAGGCAAGGCGCTTTTCGAGGTCCAGTTTAGTGGCGTTCATCTCTGTGAGCTTTTCCTCCTTGGAGTGTATCCGCTCTTCAATCATTTTCAGTTTAGCTTGGCGAAGCTGCGCCTCCAATTGACCTTCAGTAGTGTTTATTTTATGATTTTGGAAATCAAGGTCGTTGCGGTCGCGCCGAATCGATTGCTCCATTTTGTCAATGGCCGTAAGCAGACCATCGTAACGACGTTGAGTGCCTTGAAGCATTGAGCCACCTTCGCCACCTCCACCTGGCTTTGAGCCAAAGCGTTTTTCCTTTACAGCTTTGAAAGTGCCATCCAGTTTTTCCCAAATCTTATTGCGGTGATCACGGGTAAGTGTTTTTGACTCCCGGAACATACTTTGCAGTTTTTTCAATTCATCGAAGAGAACGGGCACACGTGCGCCACTTTCCATTTTGCGTTCAACTTCTGCAAGAGCTGCGAAGAACTTGTCATGTGCTTCTTTGGAAAGTTTTTCAAACTCCTCATCCAACTTTGAGCGCAGGGTTTTCATTTGCCCGAAAAGCTCGTTGGTATGTGCCCGGAGGCGGTCGGCATGGTCGCGGAATAGGTTGCGTTCCCGTACCTGCTCCTGTACTTTGTCCCAAAACTCCTTGAGACTGTCCCAAGTAGATTGGTCAAAGGCTTCGAGCTTGCCTACTCGTTCTTTCAGTTCAGCCAATTGATTTTCATAGGCTTGGTGCAGCTTGGAGGAAAGCACCACGAATTGCCATTCGGTTTGTGCCCGTAGCACCACATCGGTGCGCTCAACCTTCAAGTCATCGGGAAGGAGACTGTCAGTGACAGATAGGTCGCGCTCTAAGTGAGTTTTAGGGTCGGGCAATTCCATGCCTTCACCGTCGCGCCAGTCCTTCATCATTTGCTGGTAAAAATCTTCAGTGGCCACCGATTCCGGGAAAGTCCAGATGTCAACTTTGTTGTCTGCTGCTCTCAATGAAACGGCAATCAAGCATTTTTCGTCCTGGGCGTTGCTGCCCCAAAGTACAAGTTTCGACTTCATGTTTCAGTTGCGTTTAAGTTGTTGTCAGTAAAAAATCAGTCAGTGTAAATCGTTCGTGTTCAACAATTTGAATGGTAGATTTGTAGATTCGTTCGTTAAGCCAAGTTCAGGCCAAAAGCGCTGAACAGATTATAATTTTTTCAAAATTACAGTAAAGTTGGTTTTACCAACAAATTTTGTTCAAAACTAATATCAAACTGCGACTTCAATGGCTTGCACCAGCGAGTCGAATAGCACCCTTCCATCGTCGTTACCCAGTACTGTTTCTGAAGCCCGTTCTGGATGGGGCATCATCCCAAACACATTCCGCCCCTTGTTGCAAATCCCAGCAATGTTCAGAAGTGCACCATTAGGGTTGGCATCCTGAGTGATAGCACCAGCGGGCGTACAGTATTTGAAAAGTATCTGGTCGTTTGCTTCTAGTTCCGCCAAAGTAGCCTCATCGGCATAATAACGGCCCTCAGCATGGGCAATCGGGATTTTCAAAACTGCTTGAAAATCAATGCGCGACGTGATAGCCGAATTGCGGGTAGTCGGACGGAGCCAGATATTTTTGCAGATGAATTTTTGACCCATGTTGCGAAGTAAAACACCTGGTAGTAGGCCAGCTTCACAAAGTATTTGGAAGCCGTTACAAACGCCGAACACGTAGCCACCGTTGTTTGCGAAGTCAACCACCGCTTCCATCAGCGGAGAAAATCGGGCAATGGCACCGCACCGCAAGTAGTCTCCATATGAAAAGCCGCCTGGCAATATCAGGCAGTCCAGATTATCAGGCAGTTGACTGTCCTTGTGCCAGAGTGTCACCACTTCTTGCTGCATCACGTTGCCAAGTACATGGAGCATGTCGTGATCACAGTTTGAGCCAGGAAAAACTACAACACCAAATTTCATGTAGTTGCTTTTGAGACTGTAGATGATAAATTTTAGACAATAGAAATTTCCAGAAACGGTCAACCTAATGCCTAAAACCTCTTGTCTAGCGGCTTTTCGAGGCGCAAAAATAGGTAAAAACAAGGCGCAATGAGCGCAAACTTTGCCGCTAAATACTTGAGTTTATAATGATTTTTGGCATAATTGCCGCCAAAACTGTTGCTAACTTTGCCCAACGACCCAATTTCGCCAGATTTTATGTCAAAAAATTTTACCCATCTCGATGCCGCTGGCAACCCTTCCATGGTGGATGTTGGGGAAAAAATACCCACCCGACGTACCGCCAAAGCTCGTAGCATCGTAGTGCTGGACGAAGCAATTTTGCAGCATTTTACCTCTGATGATATTCATACAAAGAAGGGCCCAGTGTTCCAAACTGCAATCATCGCAGGGGTGATGGCTGCCAAACGCACAGGCGAACTTATTCCGCTTTGCCACCCACTTGGCTTGGAAAACTGCCAGGTTCGCATCGCCTTGAACGAACAGCGGGAGGTCGTCATTGAGTGCGAGGCCAGCCTGACGGGGAAGACGGGTGTGGAAATGGAAGCCCTCACTGGAGCCACCGTCGCGGCACTTACTATTTACGATATGTGCAAGGCGATGTCGCACAACATTGTCATTCGGGAAACGATGCTGATGGAAAAAACGGGCGGGAAAAAGGATTTCAAACGGACAAACTGAGAAAAGATGAAGCACAAAAAGCACGACGATATTGCAAGGCCCTCGCTGGGTCAATTTGGCCGGAACGAATGGGCCATACTCGGCACGAACTGTGGTGAAATAAAGCAATTGGCCGGAAAACTGAATGCCGCTTTTTCATCAAAATACAAAATCGGCTACGTGGATGCTGACCATCAGGAAGTTGGCAGTTCGACAGTTGGCAGTTTGCAGTTGGAGAAAGGAACTACAATCGAATTCACGGACAAAATCGCCTACAACCGCCTCGATTTCATGGGCAAACCGACCCAGTGGCAGTTCCGCCCTTTGTTCAACGAAATGGACCTGGTGCTGGTAAATGGCAACCATTTTACAGCTAAAAAACAAGTCGTCGTCATTGACCCGAAAAAACAGGATTCCTTAAAGCGTAAACTCGACCGTTTGACGGACGTTCATTTGATTTTACTCACCGACCCAGCCATGCAACCGTTTGATTTTTTGAAAGAAAATTTGCCAGATTTTAAAAAAATACCTGTGTTGCAACTCGCTGATTTTCAGAAAATTAAGTCATTTTTTGAAGAAAAATTAACCGACGCCTTGCCGCCACTGAATGGCCTCGTGCTGGTAGGAGGTAAGAGCCGCCGCATGGGTACGGACAAGAGCATTCTGCAATACCACGACAAGCCACAGCGGGATGTGATGATTGAAGTTTTGGATAAATTTTGCCAAAAAACGAAAGTCTCCTGCCGCCCTGAACAGGCCGGTGAATTGGTGTACACGCACGATGTGCTGCCCGATACTTTTCTAGGTCTCGGCCCCATGGGTGCCATCCTTTCCGCCTTCCGGCAGGAGCCGGATACTGCTTGGCTGGTAGTGGCCTGCGACCTGCCACTGCTGGATGAAGCTGCGATTCGTTTTTTGGTGGAAAACCGTAATCCATCGGCCATTGCGACGGCATTTCGAAGCCCAGTAAGCGGTTTCCCGGAACCACTGGTGGCTATTTGGGAACCGAAGAGCTATCCCGTGCTGCTGCAATTTTTGGCGCAAGGCTACTCCTGTCCTCGTAAGGTTTTGATTAATTCCCCGGTGGAAGTGTTGGAAGCTCCAAACCCGGATGTGCTTATGAATGTCAACACACCAGACGAGGTGGATGTGGTGCTGAAAAAATTGGGAGTGGAAGGTTTTTGAGGTGAAAATCAACGAACCATCGGCAGGTGCGGAATATCGTCCTCCAAATACTCATCTCCACTGACGACAAAACCGAAGCTTTCGTAAAAATTCCGCAGGTAGCTCTGTCCACTTATTTTGATGCTTTCGCCCGGGAATATTAAGTCCATGCTACTTAAACATTCCTTCATTAGCTGCTGACCAGCACCTGTGCCACGAATGGCAGGTGAGGTGGCAATTCTTCCAATGGACACAAAATTTTCATAGGAGACTCCTTTTGGTAAAAGCCTTGCGTAGGCCACCAGCTTACCATCGTCATCATAGCCAGTGAGGTGGTAGCCTTTGAGGTCTTTCCCATCGGCGTCGAGGTAGGCGCAGTTTTGCTCCACCACGAAAACCTCTTGGCGAAGCGCCATGATGCTGTAAAGTTGTGGGGCAGTTAGCTCGTAAAAAGGCTTGCAGCGAAAGGAAATCATGGATTTTTCTGTTTGAAAATCAAAATTACGCCAGTTGTAAGTGAGTACGGGTAGGTGCTCGAATAAACTTTGGAGGATGTTACGGGCATTGAGCTGAGGAGTTCGAATCCGTCCAAATCATTTTCTAAAATGGTAGCTTGAATGTCCCGGGCGAGCTGATCACCGTTCGCTTCTTCCAAGGTCATTCCAAAGGTAGCCTTGAGTTTGGACGTGGCAGAATCCACGAAAATCGTTTTGTATTTCATTGATTATTAAAGTTTTACAACAACCTTCCCCATTGTTTTGCCAGACTGTAAAAGCCGAACCGCATCGGGTAAGTTTTCAAAAGTCAGCACATGGCCCACCTTTGGCTTGCCGATATTCAGTTCCTTAATTTCCTGCACGAATTGATGTAGCAGTTGCGATTTTTCATACAAATAAATAAGGTTGAAACCCAACATGCCCCGGTTGCCGTCCGTAAGTTTAAGCGGGTCAATCATCGGTCGGCGCAGGAATTTCCAAATGATTTTGAAAAGATTCGGGCGGTTGCCGTGGGTGATGAAATCGGCGGCGCTGTACACAATGCTCCTTCCCATCGGAGACAGTCGCTTGAAATCCTCCATCAGCATTTTGCCATTGTTTGTTTCCAAAATCAAGTTTAACTCTCTGTCTTTCAGTACCTTATCGAGATTTTGGAAAAAAAGCTCATCTCGCACGATGGGGAAATCCACGCCTTCCTGGCGGAGCAAATCGAGCTTGGCCGTACTACCTACCGTACCGATGGTGGTGGCGCCCATTTTCTTCGCAAGTCTGTTTGCAAAAATGCCCGTACCTCCAGCAGCGCTGTGGATGAGTACCGTTTGACCAGCCTGCAAGTTGCCGAGTGGACGTAGGGCGTAGTAGGCTGTGAGCACCTGCACCAAATAAGCTGCTCCCTCCTCAAACGACCAGTCGTCAGGCATAGGAATTGCGTACTGCTCGCCCATGTTCAGGTGGGTGGAATAACCACCGAAGCGGCTGACAGCCATCACCCGTTCGCCGAGTTTCACATTTTCCACGTCCTTGCCCACTCTTACTACCACCCCTGAAACCTCTAATCCAGGCGTGAATTGACCCTTCGGCGTGGCGCTGTACAGGCCTAAAATAACGGATACATCAGCGAAGTTGAGGCCGATAGCTTTTACTTCCACTGTCACTTCGGAAGGGCCGGGTTCGGCGAGTTCCTCGGTGATGAGTTTCAAGTTGTTGATGTTGCCGGCCTTGAGACGGTAGGCTTTTCGTTGCATTTTTTTAATATTGAAAAGCGTTTGAGCTAAAGTGATTTTGCCAAAAAAGCAAAAGTAGTAGAACCCGCCAGACTTTTACCTTTGCTTTTTTCAGTTTTTGTTCCATGCAAAACTATCCCGCCAAACTTCTGCTTTTCGGTGAGCATACCGTCAACCTCGGTTCGCAAGCGCTGGCCGTGCCGCTGCCTTTGTTTTCGGGGAAATGGACTTTTGTGGAGCACCTAAGTCCCAGTGAACTTGCGGCGAAGCAGATGCAATTGCCGCAATTGGCCGATTTCCTCGACCGCCTACAGCAGCAGGGTGAACTGCTCGCTGAACTTGATGTGGCAGCATTCCGACAGTCACTCTACGAAGGGTTGGTTTTTGAGTCGAATATCCCAACTGGGTACGGGGCTGGGAGTTCGGGGGCGCTCGTGGCGGGGATACTTGGAAATTGGAAATTGGAAATTGGGAAATTGGGAGACAGGCCGCTTTCAGAACTGAAAAAGGCGCTGGCCCAGATGGAGGCATTTTTTCATGGCACGAGCAGCGGCACGGATCCGCTGGTTTGTTTTTTGCGAAAACCAGTGCTGCTTGGTGGCGTTGCTGGCGCAAAAATCGTGGAACTGCCAAGCCATTTTCCCACCCATCAAATCTTTCTGTTGGATACTGGAATGCCGAGACAAGCCACGCCGTACATTTCATATTTTTTGGAGAAAATGCAGGACGAAGCTTTTGCTGCGTTTTGCAAACAAGCGTTTTTACCCTCCGTCGATGCTGCGATTAGGGCGTTTCTGGATGGTAATGGACAGTCGGTTTTTGAAGAAATACATCGCATTGGCGAATTTCAGCTTCGCAATTTGGAACTGCTCATTCCGGAAAAATTTCGTCCCATCTGGCAGCAAGGCTTGGATGGCGATTTATTTAAGCTAAAAGTCTGCGGAGCGGGCGGCGGTGGGTTTTTGCTGGGTATTACCACAGACTTTGAAAGGACAAAGACTGTTTTAGCTACCCACCAACTTTTGCCTGTGATGAAAGTCTGATGCTCATGATTTGTGGAAATGGTATTTTCGCATCAAAAATATCCATGAAAAAATTAGGCATCTGTGTACTAGCCTCCCTCCTTTTTTTCGCATGCCAGCCGGGACAAGACCCAACTCAGGTCAAAATGCGCAGTGAAATAAAAATGCTGGAATCGCAATTGATGAAAGTAAAAGATGTTACAAAAGACAAAGCCACTGCCCAGCAACTTATAGAAAAAACGACTGAATATGCCAAGCAATATCCGCAGGACACGCTTACCCCAACTTTGCTGTTTCAGGCAGGTGATGTGGCCAAAGAAGTGAAGAATTATAGCAAGGCAATGGAGCTTTGGGAGCAGGTTTGGCGAGGTTACAAAACCCATCGAAGTGCATCGATGGCCTTGTTCTTGCAGGGTTTCACCTTTGACAGTGAGCTACACGACCCAACAATGGCGACTAAATACTACAAAAAATTCTTGACTACTTTCCCCCACGATTCAGTACTAGTGCCTCAAGTCAAGCAATTGCTCAGCGTCATCAACGTTAAACCTGAGGAATTGATAAAAAAATACGAGACCGAGTAAGTTAAAAAAATGTTGAAATACGGCAGGATAGCCTGTCTTTTGGGCATCTCAGTTGTTAAACCTGTTAATTTGCACTTCCAAAATCAAATCCATTTTCATATGAAATCTGTACTTTCATTGTTTATAGCCATTACTGTGTCGCTACAATTAAGTGCGCAGGGTATTGAGTTCTTCCACGGCAGTTTCAAGGAAGCACTGGAGGAATCCCACAAATTGGGCAAGCCTATTTTCATGGATGCCTATGCAAAATGGTGTGGCCCATGTAAGCATATGGCTGCCACCACCTTTAAGGATCAGTCTGTGGGAGAATATTTCAACCAAAATTTTATCAACCTTAAGGTTGATTGGGAGGAAAGCGAGGGTATTTCGCTGCGGAGCAAATATGCCGTTAGTGCCTTTCCAACCTTGTTTTTTATTGGAAGCGATGGGGAAGTTATTCAGAAAGTAGTAGGCGGACAAGACGTGAAAGGCCTGCTCCGGCAAGGAGAAATGGCGCTTGGCAAGGTGGACTACAGCCGTGAATACGCCGCATTGTATGAAAAAGGCGACCGCAGTCCTGAATTGATTTACAACTACGTAAAAGCGCTAAATAAATCCAACAAGTCTAGTCTAGGTATCTCCAATGAGTACCTACGCTCACAGGAGGACCTTTCCACAGAATTCAACAAGAAATTCATTCTAGAGGCTGCCGTGGAGGCCGATTCCCGCATTTTCGATTTGTTGGTGAAAAATCAAAAAGAAATCGGCATGCAGGAAGGGTTGCAACCACTTCGTGACCGGATTGAATTGGCGTGTACGAACACCTTGAAAAAGGCCATTGAGTTCCAATCGCCAGAACTATTGGAAGAAGCAAAGGCCAAGATGAAGGCCAATTATGCCGAGAAATCGGACGAGTTTTCTGCCATGGCTGACTACGATTACCATAAAGCAGCGAAAGACCCAAAAAAATTTGGTAAGTCTTGCGCTGCATATGCCAAGAACGTGGCCAAAGATCCAAAAGGACTTGCCAAGCTAGCTACTGACATTGCCAACAGTTTCAATTCGGACAAAGATTGCATGAAGCTCGCCGAAAAATACGCCAAGGAAGCTGCTGAAAAAGGAAACGATTTCCATTTTTATACTTCTTACGCCGAGATTCTGCATGCCAACGGTAAGAAAAAGCAAGCCCTCGAAGCAGCTAACAAAGCCTTGGAAATGGTCAAAAAAGGAGAGACCATTGACAGCGGTGATGTACGCTCGGTGGAAGGCTTGATTAAAATAATCGAAAGCTGAACTGATGTTTGAATGCTGGTACGATATTTTAACAACCTAGTAATTCAACAATCTAGCAATCACAGTCATTTTACCATGAAAAAATACCTGATTTTGCTCGCATTTGCGCTGTTTATTGGAAGCAACAGTTACGCACAGGGCATTGAGTTTACGCACGGTACTTGGAAAGAAATCAAGGCAAAAGCTGCCAAGGAAGATAAGCTTATTTTTATGGATGCCTACGCTGAATGGTGCGGGCCTTGCAAGAAAATGGCCCGTGACGTTTTTTCCCAAAAAGAAGTTGGGGATTATTTCAACGCCCATTTTGTCAATGTGAAAATGGACATGGAAAAAGGTGAAGGCATTGGTCTTTCCAGTGATTTTGGCATCCAAGCTTACCCAACCTTGCTGTTCATCAATTCAGACGGTAAAGTGGTTCACCGAGCGGTTGGCTACCACACAACCGATCTGCTTATTGATCTGGCAGGTGCTGCTAAAGATCCCAACAGAAACGAAGGCTCTATCACGGCTCGTTATGACGCTGGTGACCGCTCGCCAGAGTTGCTTCGCAATCTTGCAACTGCCCGTTATGATGCAATGGACGGCACTTATGTGAGGGTTGCCGATGAATATTTGGCTACACAGGCGGATTGGAGTACGCCGGACAACCTTTCTTTCATAATGAAGATGACGGATGACCTCAATTCTAAAATGGCCGATTACTTACTGAACAATCGTCAATTGTTTGAGGATAAATTTGGCAAAGAAACCGTGATTGGCAAGGTGGACGAGCTGGTGCAAAATACCATCTCACATGCCGAATCGGAGGCTGATTTGACAAAAGTAGAGGCACTTTATGCTAAAACTTATCCAGAGCGGGCTGAAGAAATGTCTGGCCAATTGAAGATGGGCTTTTATGCTCAACGGGAAGATTGGAAGAATTTTGCAAAAGTTGCTGACAAGCATTTCAAGAAATTCCCACCCGAAGATTGGACGGTGCTGAACGATATAGCTTGGTTATACTATGATGCCGTAGATAGCAAAAAGGAACTGAAATGTGCGCTTGGGTGGGCCAAGCAGTCCGTTAAATTGGATAAGAACTACGCCAATACTGATACGGTGGCATCACTGTATTACAAACTTGGGAAAAAAGGCAAGGCACTTAAATCTGCCAATGAAGCAATTGCTTTGGCTAAAGCCAGTGAAGAGGATTATTCTGAAACTGAGCTGCTCATCCAGAAGATAAAAGGCTAGAGTTTACAGACACGTGTTGTGTAGGGGCTACACGGTCAAAACAAAAGCGCAACCACAGGCATTTCCGTGGTTGCGCTTTTTCGTTAGCAGTTTAGCAGTTGGCCGTCTCAAACTTATTCAACACTCCCTTTCTGCTTTTCGTAGCGCTTGATGTATTCTTCTACAATATCGCCTAAAATATCCTTCAGGTAAGCCTTCTCCATCCGGGCTATGACCTTTAGCTTGTTCAATTTAGCTTTGTCAAAGCTTACAGTTAGGCGGCGTGTGCCGGTCACTTGGTCTTCCTCCACATCACCCCGCTCTACAGTACGGCGGATGAGCATGTCGAGACCGCTGAGTGGTTTGCGGCGATGTGTTTGTTGGTGAAAAGGCTGTGCCTTGCTTCCAGCTGCGTTTGCCTCTTTTTCTTGAATTTGTTCTTCAAAGGACTCCTGCATGGCTTCTTGCAGCAAAGAATCGAGATCGGTAGTGAAATTTTTGCGGGAAGGACTTTTGTTCACAGCGGGTTTGCCAACACCGGGCTTCATCTCGTCGGGGTTGGATCCCTCCAGGAAGGTAGTTCCCTGACCGCTCTCCTTGTTGTGGTCAATGGAAAAGAGGCTTTCAAGTCCGTCTGTGAATTTCTTTTTGCTCAAAATACTGCATCAAATTAATGGTCGTTGGAATGGGAATTTGTTTTAAACACAAATTGCAACGAATGCCAATGACCGTTATTTTTCGTCTGCGTCTATCCTTGCCAAAATCTCAGTGCATAGGCTCATATAATCCTGTGCGCCAATACTGTTCCGGTTGTAGTTGAAAATATCAGTGCGCTGTGAAGGTGCCTCGGCCAGCGAAACGTTATCGCGGATGAGGGTTTCAAAGACTTTTTCACCAAAATATTTCTTGATGGTTTCCACCACATCCCGGTTCAAAATCTTACGGGAGTCATACATAGTGGCAATGACCCCGCCAATTTCGAGGTTTTTGTTCAATCGAAACTTCACCTTGTCAATTACCTGCTTGATTTTCGCTAATCCCTGCAAGGCCAAAAACTGTGTTTGCAATGGAATATACACATAGTCGCTTGCTCCAAGTGCGTTCAAGGTGAGCAGCCCAAGTGAGGGCGGGCAGTCAATGATGATGAAATCGTATTCATCCTTGATAGGCTCAAAAAGTTCCTTCAGAATGTATTCCCTGCCAGCTTCGTTGATGAGTTCCATCTCCGCACCGGAGAGGTCAAGGGTGGACATTACCACGTCAAAATTTTCCCGAACTGAATATGGTTCCAACTCTGACTCACCACGGAGGGCCTCATAAATAGTGTTGGGTTGCCGGGGTATGCCTAAGGATAGGGATAGGTTAGCTTGAGGGTCAAGGTCAATAAGCAACACCTTTTTGCCCAATTCGACCAACCCAGCGCCAATATTAATGGTACTTGTAGTCTTTCCAACGCCACCTTTATGGTTTAATAGCGAGATGATTTTTCCCATATTGCTCGTTTACCAGTTAGCTCCTCCTTTTTTGTTTTGTGAGTGGAGGTCGGGCAAAAATAGACAAATAATCCTAGCGGAGAACCTGATTTTTCAACACTTGTTCTGCTCGACAAATATTTTTAGGCCAAAAACCGGACAAATCATTTTCGAAAGATTGTATTTCCGATTTTTACAAACCAAACCCGAATTACATCGTTTTACTTTGTTCTGGTTCTGAGTTTTGATATTCGAACAAAGCGATTTTACCATAAAAATTAATTGCAACATGATGATTTCTAAAAAAATGGAAGCGGCCCTAAACCAACAAATCGAGTTTGAAGGTTATGCTTCGTTCCTCTACCTTAGCATGGCCACTTGGTGCGATAGCCAGGGTCTTAACGGTTGTGCCGAATTTCTCAAACGCCAATCGGAAGAAGAGCGGATGCACATGCTCAAGATTTTCGAGTACCTCTCCGACGTGGATGGCTTCGCCCTAACGCCGGGCATCAAAGAGCCACCTCGCCAGTTCGAAAAGGTACAGTCTCTTTTCAAGGAAGTGTACGAACATGAGCAAAAAGTGACGCAGAGCATCAACAAGCTCATCACCCTTGCAAACAAGGAAGATGACTATGCCACACTGACTTTCCTGCAATGGTATGTCAATGAGCAGCGGGAGGAAGAGGCACTCATGCGTACGGTGCTCGACCGCATCCGTCTCATTGGCGATGGGCCACAAAGCCTTTATTTTATCGACAAAGAAATGGAAGCCCTCAATCAAGCTGCCATCGCTGCCGAGGGAGCTGGAGGTGAAGTCGCCTAAACATGACCAACATCTGGGATTATTTTAAAAACTTTTTCCGGGAAGCGGAGCAGAGCTCTGCCTCCCGCCCAATTTTCAGGGAACAATTGGTGCGCAGTCCTGAAGAAAAAAAAGCTTTTGAAAACTGGGAGGGTAATTTGGCCAATCGGCGCATCATTGGATTTTTGGCGGAAGGGTATGCCACTTACCAGTCTTCACCAGCCGAAGTTGATAGA
Source organism: Bacteroidota bacterium (assembly GCA_016124585.1). Taxonomy (GTDB): domain Bacteria; phylum Bacteroidota; class Bacteroidia; order Chitinophagales; family Saprospiraceae; genus UBA6168. The sequence continues at coordinate 284,035 of WGNL01000018.1, forward strand.
GCCTTGACCTTTCTAGATACCCCTTCCTCCAAAGGTTTTGCCATCCATTTTTCCCAAACGGACTATTCCCTCCAAGATGCCCGCCACCTTCTTGACTTGCTCAAGCTAAAAGTGCAAACGCTCAACTACCGCTTACAACATTCTGATACCCGGACTTGGTCTGAAAAAGACTGGGCGCAAACCGTGGAACGCTACTACCTCAAGCCCCGCCAAACTTGGGCCGAAGGCCAAAAAATTGACCAGCGCTATGGCAATATCACCATTGAATTGACGCTCCGTAACGATCAACCTTACTTGTTAACCTTCAGAGCTACAAGCTACTCCGACCGGCTTTATGCCGAGGCTGCCAATTTCTACGAATTGATGCAGGCAATTTTGAATTGAATTTTTGGGAAAAACTCAAAATTTTAAACTCCCGTCCCACTGCCTATCTTTGCCCCAACCCGTTGCCGTATGGCAACCAAAACAAGCCTTTATGTACCCGGACCTTTCTTATCTTTTTCATGACATCTTCGGCACGCAGCCCGATAATTGGACTTCTGTCTTCAAAACATTCGGGGTCATGCTCGTAATTTCCATACTTGCCGCAGCCCTGTTTTTTTACCTTGAATTGAAGCGAAAGGCAGCGGAAGGTGTATACCAACCTACCGTGGTAAAAACCACTATCGGTGAGCCAGCAACCATCTGGGATATTGCCTCCAATGCATTGTTCGGCTTTCTCATTGGCTTCAAGTTCGTGTACATCTTCCAAAACTTCCCAACGTTTCAGAAAGATGCCGCTGCCGTTCTGCTCTCCCTGAAAGGCAACTGGTTGGCTGGCATTGGACTAGCTGCTGTGTTCGGTGTACTCCGCTGGTGGGAGCGCAAAAAACAAGCACTGCCCAAGCCCCAAGAAGTTACTAGCAACTTGTATCCACATGACCGCATTGGTGACATGACCATCATTGCTGCCGTGACCGGCATACTTGGAGCCAAGATTTTTGCCATCTTGGAAGCTCCGGCTGGCTTTTTCAACGACCCTATCGGCATTTTCTTTTCTGGCAGCGGCCTTGCGATTTATGGGGGCCTAATTTGTGGTTACCTCGGTGTTACTTGGTACCTGCGTAAGCACAAAATCCCGTTCTGGCCTACGGCCGATGCCATTGCGCCAGCGCTTATCATCGCCTACGGCGTGGGTCGTATCGGCTGCCAACTTGCTGGTGATGGTGATTGGGGGATTGATGCCGCCGCCCAACCCGACTGGTGGTTTCTGCCCGATTGGTTTTGGGCCTACGATTACCCACACAACGTCAACAAGGCGGGCATCGCAATCGAGGGTTGCCAATGGCTTCATTGCACACATTTAGCAAACCCTGTTTATCCAACACCCCTTTACGAACTGATTGCTTCCCTTAGCATCGGTGCCTTCCTCTGGGCTATTCGCAAACGGGTGAAAATTCCAGGCATGTTATTTTTCATTTATCTGATACTCAATGGGTTCGAGCGTTTTTGGATTGAAAAAATTAGGGTAAACGAAGTGTACCACATCGCTGGTTTTCAACCAACACAAGCTGAAATCATTTCAACAATTTTCTTTTTGGTAGGCGTTGCAGGCGTTATTTGGCGAAAAAAGACCTACACCACTACCTAATTTTTCCTTCGGCAAATAGGGGAGTGGAATGAATTCAAGCATCATGTTTAGGCAATACTTCCACTATTAAAAAAACTCCTTTGTTTCGATGAAAATCAACTTGCTAATTTCATTATTCACGGCACTGCTTTTTGCCGTTTCCATGCCTACCCTTTCGGCTGCTTCCAGTGTTACGAATGCTACCGCCCACCCTGTTTCGGCCACGCAAGCTGAAAGCAAAAACACTGTTTCAAAACACATTAAAAAACAAAAGCACCAAAGCAAACTGCGAAAATGGTGGGGAAAGCAAACGGCTAAATTTAATCGGTTGGTTCAACGAATCAGCCTCGGGTTCGTCGGGTTCATCGTCACATTGATAGGAGCCATGTTCATCGTGTTAGGGTTGGTGATTCCGGCGGTAGGCATCGTATTTTTGGTACTTGGCATCATCATCGCCTTTGTAGGCTTGCTGCTTTGGGTTTTGCTCAGCAAAATCGGGGTTCGGGTTTCGACGAGCAATGGGCGGGATCCTCGGGCGAATTGATTAGCCTAAAACACCGCCCCCACCTGCGCCCTCCCCACATGCACCAAGTTCGCCTCCCCTGTTTCCCGGCCTTCGTAGGTGATGCCGATGCGGATGTTTTTCGCTACTTGCCGATCCAGCGTGAGACTCCAGATGAAGTTCTTTCCGTTTTGCAGACCCTGCAAAAAAGCGAAGCCCACTGGGGAATTTGGCTGCCCCGTGAAGTCAATTTTTACAAAGGAAAACTCCGACCGGATGCTCGTCGTGGCGCTTTGGTTGTAGGTCATTTCCCATTTCAGGTCGTTGGTTTTAGCGTTTTCGCCCAGTGTGTCGAGGCGGTTTTCGGCAAATTTATGCCGCCAAGTAGCGCCCATCCTGAAGCTGTTCGATGGCTGCCAAGTCAGTTGCGGCTTCGTTTCCCACGACTCGATCCGGTAGCGCTTGCTCTCAAATTGCTCCGAGCCTTGCGCATCTGTCCCAAGGTTGAATTCCGTCTGAAAACTGATGGATTTCGATATATTCCACCGGGTTTTCACAAATTGCGTTTGCTGCCTCCGGCTCTCGAATCCCGTCGTTTGCACCAGCTTGTTCTGGTTATCGGACATGCCGAGCTGGATGTCGTACTTCGGGTCGGCTCGGTTGAAAAACAGCGTGTTGTAAATTGAGGAACGGGTGCTCACCAGCGCTGTGTCTGCCACATTCAACTGAAACGGATTCCAAGCGCTCACCCCATCCAATTGGCGCACCTTGCGGGTGATTTGCAGACTGCTTTGCGTCGAAAATTTGCTCAAAAACTTCTTGCCGCCCTTCGCATTGAACCAAATGCCCTTCGGCTCCAGCCGCAGGCTTTGGTTGAAAGTCACATTGTTCGTTCGGATAAAATCATCCGTGAAAACCGTCACCCGCACCGCATTGGCCACATCCTGAAACGGGGCAATTTCCACTTCGTCAAGCTGAACTTTTCCGTCGCCGTTGCGGTCAGTCCATTGGTGGGTGCCTTCCCCGGCGGGCACTTGCAAGTAGGTAAATTCCAATTTTCGCTCCTGGCCAGAGCCGATTTCGTAGCTCGTGTTGCTTTGGGCAACGCCTTTTAAAATATTCAGCGAATAGTCGAGCCGACCGAGGTAGGTATCCGAAGGGTCAAGTTTTGATAGGGTCGTGTCCTGAATGAGAAGTTGCCGCCAAGTGAAATTCCAGCCGAGTTGGGAGTTGCGGCTTTGTTGCCAGTTACCGTTCAGGTTCAGTTCGTTGGCGAGGGTAGAGGCGCCGAACTCCTTGCTAGCCGGGGCATAATCGTAGCGGCGGGTGTAATTGGTGTTGAAGCTAATCTTCTCATTTTCAGGGCTTTCCATGTATATTTTAAACAAATCATAGTAAAAGCTGGCCGCATTCAGCGTGTCCTGTCCCACCCCTATTTGGCTTTTGGTGAAGCGGCTGTTCCGTTCCCGCTCACCATAAATTCCCGCTTTCCAAAATTTGGTACCCGTACTGTCCCGCAGAAACGGCATGGCAAAATTGGCTTTTGGCCTAAAAAATTCACTCCGTTCCGTCGTGCTTTTGGTGGTCAAAAAATCGCCCTGCGCCCAAAGATCCCAGCCATTTTTCTGGTAGGCATACCTGCCGAAATGCTTTAAGCCCGTGTAAATCGTGTCCCGTAGAAAGCCACCGATAGTGTACTGCAAGCTGCCCAACTTGGGTGTTTTCAGCGTCGCACCACCGTTGAACAGGTGCTCATCACTCGGCCTCACCACAATCCCCACGTCATTCACCGTGCGGTTCACGTTCCAGTCCCTGGTAAATTCGGCAGGTCGGTACGGGTTCAGTTCCTTGAATTTTTGCTGCGCAAATTCGTAGTTGACCTCCAGTTCGATTTCGGATTTCGGATTTCGGATTTCGGATTGGCTCCCTGGTTGCGGACTGCCAACTGCCAACTGCCGACTGCCAACTTCAATAACCTGTTTCACCCCTACCGTCCCAGCCAAGCCCACATTGTCGCCGTCATCAAAACCAGACAGGCGGTTTTGATCAAAATTGCTCAGCGCTACTTCCGCCCGCACCTTCGTCTTTGCCGAAGGCGAAAATTCCCCACCAGCCGTATAGAGCTGCTGCCGATTCGGTGCCACCAGCCGTCGGATGGGTTCGTACTGCCCCTGTGGTTGCCCAGTGATGGAATCGGGCGCCACCCAGCGATAGACCCGACCGTTGGCGGCAGTTTCGGTATCGAGGATGTAATTTCCATTGCCTTGCCCGACGAGCGAGAAGCCCGCAGCGTACTTCGCCAATTGCTGGTTTGTACTGAAAATCAACACGTTAGGGAAGGTTTCGCCGTACACGATAGTATCCCGCAGTTCGTACAGCACTCGAAATGCACTGTACTCCTCTACCGTGTCAATCGCACTGACGACGGCATTGAGGGAGCTATCGCCAGCATTGCGCAGCACCTCCAATTCGGATTGGGAGAAATCTCCATCAATGGGTTGCCGACCGTCCTGTTCGGAGTAGGTGTTCAGATAAAGGCGGTAGTTTTTGCCCTGCCACTCCGAATTGAAAGCGTACAAGGAGCGCTGATAATCCTGTGTGTTGTAGTCAAATTCGACGACGATGCGGCTATCTTTCGTAATCAATCGGCGATTGGTGAAGGTGACATGCCCAGCGTTGTAGTCAATCACGTAGTCGGCGTCGAGGCCCCGCTGTTGCAGTTTTCCATCCACAAAAACCTTCTCCGTACCACTCAAAACGATGATGAAGCGTTCGCCTTCCGCACCTTCGAGGCGGTAGGGACCTTGGTTTCCCTCCTGTGCAGCGATGGTGTTTCTGGCAAATTTTCCCCGTGCAATGGCGGCACTGGCCTTGGTTTCAAGTGTTGAGTTTCGAGTTTCGAGTTTTGAGCCGCCTGCCTTCCGTCCGCCGTCCATTGTCCACCGTTTCGACACCGTCGCTCCCTGCAATTTTTTAAAATAATTCATGAAATAGCTGTTCGGTCGGGCCAGTTCGTAGTCGCCAGCGATGAGTTTAGTTCGGTCTTTCGAAACTTGAATGAAAATCTTATCGAACTCCCGCAGCTGTTGGGTATTGCCCTCAGGCTGGAGCGGGATATTATTGTCGGTTATGGCAGCAAGGATTTCGAGGTCGCCGAGCGTGCCCGCCATTTGCAGGTTGAACTGGGAATTGAGCACCAGGTTCTGGTTGTTGCCGAAAGAAAGCCCACGGGTGTAATTGCCGTTGTAATCAAGCCCACGTTGCGGCAGCAAAGGCCGTTGCTCATCGGCGTAGGGATCGTAGGCATAGCCGATGAGGCGGTCGCCGGGTTTTTTCAAAACCGAAGTATCCAAGCGGACGACGGGAGCGGTGAGGTTGAAGGGCAACACTCGGTATTTTACAATTGATAATTGATAATTGATAATTGAAGTGTCGAAGCTGATTTGGTTGTTTTTCAGAGTAAAAAACTGGGGAGAAATGCGCTCGCCAGTGGCGGCGTCGGCTACTTCGACCGAGTTGGGAACGACCGTCAGCGTATCGAGCAATTGGGGAACAACCAGCACAGGCAAGACCTTGCTACGCAAATTCGAGATTTGCGCAACGGCGAGCGTAGGCAGCATTGCCAACAGGAAAATGTAGAAGATTCTGCTCATTCAGCCGATGGTCGGGTTTGGGTAACAAACGTAATTTAACTTACTTTATGGCCTTGTAAAAGTTTCTATGCTGACCATTTTTGAAACCCAATACTTCACTGGATGAATATTTGTGGTAAAATTTTACTACCACTCAAACACCACCGGATTGATAGCCGTGTCAATCTGCTCACCAATCACAGCGCCGGGACACCAAGTATTCCAATCATTCTGCTGGTTTGGGTTCTCCGGTGCCTTCAATTTCATATCCTTGTCCATGTAGATGACGGTCATCACCTGCCGCATCTGGTCGGTTTGATTGGCGCCTGCCCGATGGAAAATCCAGCCGCTGTGGAAGCTCACCTCACCCAATTCGAACGGCTCTACGACATGCGGAAAATCATTGATTCTCAAGGCTTTGGAAATATAGGCTTCGCTGTCGTCGCTGATTTTTAGGTTGCGGCCAAGGGGGATGTGCTGGCTGCCAGCGCTGAATTCCAATGGCCCCATCTCCAGCGGAACAGGCTGCATGGGAACCCAAGCAGTCACGGTATTGTCATTGGCGAGCGGCCAGTAGTATTGGTCGGCATGCCAAGGGGTGAAGCCGCCGCCCGGTTCCTTAAACAGCGCTTGGTCGTGGTACATACGTACACCCCGTACCCCCATTAGCTCGGTGGCGATGCGGGCCAGCCGTTTTCCAAAAACGAATTGGCGAACGGCTTCGCTTTTTGTCCAGATGTTCATGATTTGGAGGAAAGCCTTTCCGTAGGTGTCACGTTCGGCCATGGGCAGGTGTTGGGTGTTGAGTTCCTGCACGCTTTCGGAAATGACTTGGCCAAAATGTTCAAGCAAATTAGGTGGGAATACCTGCTTTAATTTGATGAAATTATGTTCCCGGTAAAAATCAATTTGCTCAGGGTTGAGTATGAATGGTTCATCAAGGATGGCAAGGTCAATTGCTGTTTCCGTCATAGTATTTTGTTTTAATTCAGGCGAAAGATAAAGTTTTGGTACTGAGGTTTTAGTTTAGCAAGCCCATTTTTTACTTAATACCTATGTTTGCCAATAAAATGAAACCTATGCCGACCACTATCATATCCTACAATGTCAATGGCTTTCGAGCTGCCGTAAAAAAAGGCCTTTTCGATTGGCTCAAGCAGGAAAACCCTGACATCGTCTGTTTTCAGGAAACAAAAATGCAGCCTGACCAGGTAGAGGCTGAGCCATTTGAAGCGCTGGGTTATAAATTTCATTTTTGGCATTCTGCCGAAAAAAAGGGGTATAGTAGTGTAGCCACGTTTTCCAAAAAAGAACCAGACAAAGTGGTGGTGGGTTGTGGCATGGAAAGATATGATAGGGAGGGCCGCATCCTCCGCACCGATTTTGGCAACGTGACTTTGCTCAATTGTTATTTCCCTTCGGGAACGAGCGGGGAGGAGCGCCAGGGTTTCAAGTATGAATTTCTGGATGATTTCTTCAACTACATTGCGGAGCTGAAAAAAGAACGCCCCAAGCTCATCATCGTCGGCGACTACAATATTGCTCACACCGATATTGACATCCACAGCCCAAAGACCAACCAGAAATCCTCCGGCTTCCTGCCCGAAGAGCGGGCTTGGATGACGAAGTGGTTAGAAAGTGGCTTCACGGATGCTTTCCGTCACATCAATCCCAATAAAAAAGACGACTACACTTGGTGGAGCGTCCGCTTCAATTCACGGGCTTCCAACAAAGGCTGGCGCATTGATTATCAATCTGTTAGCAACAATATGAAGGATAAGATATTGGAGGCCCGCAACCTGCAAGATGCCGTCCACAGCGACCACTGCCCCGTTTACATGAAAATCGAACTTCAATAATTGAAAGTTGAAAATGGAGAATTGATAATTAGCAAGGGACACATTTTCAATTTTTAATTTTCAATTATCGCAACAGGTGTCCCATCAGTTCCCGCTTCGTTCGGAGGTAGGCGGCGTTTTCCTTTTTGGGTTCAATGATGATGGGTTCCCGGCTAACTACTTCGATACCCAACCTTTCCAATTCATTGATTTTCAGTGGGTTATTGGTGAGAAGTCTAATTTGTTGGATGCCTAAATCCTGTAGGATTTCCACGGCAAGGTCGTAGTGACGGGAATCCACCTCGAATCCGAGGTGGGTATTGGCGGAGGCGGTATCGAAACCTTTGTCCTGGAGATTGTAAGCTTTGAGTTTGTTAATGAGGCCAATGCCACGGCCTTCTTGCCGAAGGTAAATCACAACGCCGCCCTGCTCGGCAGCGAGGTCGAGCGCACGGTCGAGCTGCTCGCCACAGTCGCAGCGGCGGGAGTGGAACACATCGCCGGTCATGCACTCGGAGTGGATGCGGACGAGGACGGGCTGGCTGGTATCCATTTTTTCATGCACCAAAACTAGGTGCGGCGTCAGTTCGTCCGGTGAATTGGCGTAGGCGAGAATGTTAAAATTTCCCCAATCAGTTGGCAAAAAAGCCTGTACTTGTCGTTGCATAAAAAGCCAGTTGGCGCTTTGAGCATTTCGCCTTCGGCAAATTTTCAAAAGCGCTCAATGAACACCCACTTGGGGTTTAAGTTCGCAAAAGTACGCACCACAGTTCAACCCATTGCCAATGACACCTAAAATACTCTTGGTCGAAGACGATGAAACACTGGGATTCCTGCTCGGTGAATTTCTGCGCAGCCGTGATTTTGAAATCACTTGGGCGAAAGATGGCGTGGAGGGTCTTCGCCAATTCAATGCCGAGCATTTCGACCTTTGTCTCTTGGATGTGATGATGCCCGCCCTCGACGGCTTCACGGTGGCGGAACTTTTGCGCCAGCGAAGGCAAGATTTGCCCATCATTTTCCTCACCGCCAAATCATTACATGCCGATGTGGTGCGGGGCTTCAAGGTTGGCGCCGATGATTACATCAAAAAACCGGTGAATGAGGAGGAACTGGTGGTGAGGATTCAAGCAGTGCTGAAACGAACAGCGCCGGGGCAGGAGGGTGCATCCGAGCAAGAAACTCGCACGGTTTTTCAACTTGGCGAGTATATTTTTGACAGTGAAAAATACCGACTGCAACTCGGTGGCCAAGTGCAAAACCTGACGGAAATGGAGGCCCGCCTGCTCAAAATGCTTTGCGAAAAAACTGGCCAACTTGTGCAGCGGGAATGGGTATTGGAAAAAATATGGGGCCGCAACGACTTCCTCGCCCGCAAAAGCATGGACGTTTTTATTTCACGGCTTCGCAAATATTTGGCAGAAGACCCCAAGGTGAGCATCACGAATCTGCATGGGAGCGGGTTCGTGCTGGAAGTTTCAAGCAGCTTGTAGCCGTGTATAAACTTCACTCAAGAACTCCACTCCGTTTCTTTTTCACATAGTGAACGCCTGCACCATACACCCAGCCTACCGTACCACGCTTCGTTTTCACCTTCACGTAAGGCTCATTTGCTTTTTCCTTTCCAAGATTTACCTCATAGGTCGAGTCTGTGACTTCATTCATGTAGTACACCTCATCGAATAGTTTGAGTTCGCCGAGGAGTTCGCCTTTTAGGCCAGGAGTTTTACGTAGTTTCAGTTTGTCAATGGTGACGTAGAGTCTGGAGCCACTACTGCTGGATTCTTTCGGAGTGGTCGTTTCTGCAGAAGTTGCAGGTTGTGCAGATGTGTTTTGCGAACTGGGAGTTGTGGCAGGTTCGCCATTGATGGGCGTGTAAGTGCCAGGATTAGAAGCCACTGCTGGCTGCGGGGTTTGTTGCACAATAGGAGGGGGCGCATTCTTGGCTTTATCAGCAGCTTGCGTAAGGCTGTCCTCCTGTGCTTCAATGGCTTCGGTGCTCTGGGCCTGCTCCTTGTGGGCATTGCATTTGGAGGCAGTCCACATTAGGAAAATGAGTGCTAGTACACCAATGACGATATATTCAACTTTAGATAAAAGTCCTTTCATTTTAATTTGAGGGTTTGAATTAAGTTTGCAGTCCGTCGTTAGCGTTGCTTTTTGCTTTTTTTGCTTTGCAAAAAAGTAACCAAAACTATGATAAACACAAATTCCTCGCAAAAGTAATGAATGACCTGCTTTACAAAGTAGCATTGACCAAAATCCCAATGGTGGGCGCAGTGACGGCCAAGCTGCTGGTTAGTTATTGTGGTGGGGCAAGGGAAGTGTTTGAGGCAAAAAAGTCAGAACTGCTCAAAATCCCAAATATCGGCGAGGTCATTGCCAGCAATATTGCCGATAAAATGGTCTTGGTAGCGGCCGAAAAAGAATTGGCATTCATCGAATCACAAAGCATCACACCACTTTTTTATCTACATAAAAATTTCCCGCAACGGCTCCGTAATCTTCACGACTCACCAGTCATGCTTTACTACCGAGGCAATGCAGACCTTAACCATTACCGAACAGTGGGCATCGTTGGTACACGCACCCCAACACCTAATGGGCTTGGCATTTGCGAAGAACTGGTAGACGGTCTTAAAGCTTTCAAACCATTGATAATCAGTGGTCTGGCATATGGAATTGATATTACTGCACATAAAAAAAGCCTAGACTTTGGGCTTGAAACAGTAGCCGTTTTGGGACATGGCCTCGCCAATATTTATCCTGCACAGCATCGAAAAATTGCTACGGACATGGCCGAAAACGGTGGCTTGCTTACAGAGTTTGCTAGCCATGTAGGACCTGACCGGGAGAATTTCCCGATGCGAAATCGTATTGTTGCTGGCTTGTGCGATGCACTCGTGGTTGTTGAATCAGCGCAGCGGGGTGGCTCCATCATCACTGTGCAACAAGCAATTGGGTATGGCAGAGATGTATTTGCTGTGCCTGGCAGGGTGAAGGACAAGTTTTCGCAAGGGTGCAATTTTTTGATTAAAAAGAACATGGCTAACCTTCTTGAATCTGCGGAAGACTTGGCGGCCACCTTGCGTTGGGCGGCAGAAGGTGATAGCATTGTGCCCCAAGCAACTCAAGGCCGACTTTTTGAAGAACTGACTGACCAAGAGAAAATGGTGGTTGACTTAATTCAAAAAGAAGAGGAAGCTGGTGTTGACCAATTGAGCTATGCTTCCAAAATTGCGCAAGGTGATTTGGCTTCACTGCTGCTGAACTTAGAGTTCAAAGGTTTGGTCAGGTCACTGCCCGGCAAGCGATATGTGCTTTGTTAGACTTTGAGTTCATCCAAGCTATGAAACCAAGTTGAAGTATGAGGTCTTTTTATGAATTCTATTGTTTCAATAAAATATGCATGAAAAAAATTATCTTTTTTTCACTTTTCTTATTGGTGATTTCCTGCAATCCTAAAACAACAGGGGTTGGGACACAGAAACCAGATACGATTACAGCGGATGATACCATCAAGTTTACGCCACCCAAGAATATCATTTTGATGATAGGCGATGGGATGGGCATCACACAAATTACGGCTGGCATGTACCTCAACGGCAACAAGCTGAACCTAGAACAGTTCGAGTATATCGGCCTTCACAAGTCTTATTCAGCAAGCAACCTTGTGACGGATTCAGGTGCTGCGGCCACTGCTTTTGCATGCGGAAAAAAAACATATAACGGTGCTATTGGTGTTGACAGGAAAGGGCGTGCACTGACAAATATTTTTGAAGAGGCAAAGCAGAATGGACTATCCATTGGTTTCGTTGTCACATCTTCCGTAACTCACGCTACGCCAGCTAGTTTTTATGCCCATCAGAAAAGCAGGGAAATGCTAGAAGATATCGCATTGGATTTGTCGAATGCTGGCGTTGATTATTTTGTAGGAGGCGGGAAAAAATATTTTGACCACCGGGAAGACCAGCAAAATCTTTTGGAGCTTTTAACCCAAAAAGGCTACTTCGTTTCGAGTTATCTTGACAAAGACTTCAAAACGCTATCAAACATTGAACTTGGTAAAAAATTTGGCTATTTCACTGCTGATGCTGAACCTTTGCCTTTTTCTCAAGGACGTGATTACCTAGTGCCAGCTAGTCGCTCAGCAGTTGATTATTTGTCTGAGCAACAAGACAAGGGCTTTTTCCTTATGATAGAAGGTTCACAAATTGACTGGGGGGGGCATGCCAATGATTCGAAATATATAACCAGTGAAATGATTGAGTTTGACAATGCAATCGGTGCTGTACTTGACTTTGCGAAACAAGATGGTCAAACACTTGTCATCGTCACAGCCGATCATGAGACTGGGGGGTATGCTATCAATCCAACGTCAACGATGGATACCATTGTAGCTGCCTTCACGACGAAAGACCATACGGCTTCTCTTATCCCAGTCTTTGCTTGGGGCCCTGGGGAGGAGCTTTTTGCTGGCGTTTATGAAAACACTGCCATTTATGATAAAATGCGAAGAGCCTTAGGTTTTGAAAAAAAGTTACCCTAGAAATTAAAAAAGAAAGGCGGCCATTTTGGCCGCCTTTCTTTTTATAAAAATTTTTAAGTGAATTTATTCTTTGTCAAATCTCAGTTCTTGAATGACTTGTTTGGCACTGCTTACTTTCATGTAAATATACACCCGATACGTGCCAGATGTGGCAACCATATTTCCGATGCAATATTGAGAGTCTTGGCCCTTAGACGCACCTTGGTGTACTTGCTTGAAAGAAGATGGCTTGTTCTTGGAGAAAAAATCTTTTACCACTTGTATGGCCTGAGCCTTGGCATAAGTCTCCTCCTTGTCCATGACAGCAATTTCTACGGTTGTATCGAAGTACTGACCGAGAGCGTCGGCGTTGCCGCTGCTAATGGCCTTCGAGATAGCGTCGAGGTTCAGCTCCTCCGAATCAACAAAAGCAATGGAAGGAACTAGGAGAAGGACAAACAAGAAATTTTTCATGGTTTAAAAATTTATGAACGCAATTTTTCAAAATTGAAAGAAATGCATTCTGTTTAATGAGCTTGCAAATTTTCTTATTTCATACTTAAACGAACAAATGTTTTTATATGTTCGTATGGTCGGGATTTTTGACGTGGATGTCGAGGAGAGGGTAACAATTTGGAAAGTTAAAATTCTCAAAATTATTTCAGTAAATTAAGTGCCAACTTTAACGCTGAAAACATTACCATTCGTACTTTCCGATTTGATATTCTTCTTTTTAATCAAAAGTTATAATGACTGACTTTTCAAAAGTGACATCTAAGTGGTTTTTATTTTTGCTTTAAAAGTCAATTTACAATTAAAATATTGAACGTGAAAACAAAACATGTAATGCTCATCATCCTTGATGGGTGGGGCAAAGGGCAAAAGCTATCCGCCGATGCCATCGCTCAAGCTAACACTCCAGTGATGGATGAACTTCTCAAAACCTGCCCTAATTCAGAGTTAGTAACTTTCGGCGAAAAGGTTGGATTGCCTGAAGGGCAAATGGGTAACTCTGAGGTTGGGCATCTTAACATCGGAGCTGGCCGTATCGTCTACCAAGAACTCGCTCGTATAAACAAGTCTATTCGAGATGGGGAATTGCAGCAGCACCCAGTTCTTCTAAAAGCACTGAAATATGCGAAAGATAACAGTAAAGCGGTCCATTTTATTGGTCTACTTTCAGATGGTGGCGTGCATTCACATACCAGCCACCTACGTGCGCTTTGCGATGCAACTGAACAACAGGGCCTAAATAGGGTATTTGTACATGCTTTCATGGATGGGAGAGACACAGACCCAAAATCTGGTTACGGATATTTGGAGAAATTGATGCAAGGGATTGAAAATCAGCAAGTTAGGTTGGCTTCTGTGATTGGCCGTTACTATGCGATGGATCGTGATAAGCGCTGGGAGCGGGTAAAACTTGCTTATGACTTATTGGTGAACGGAATTGGTGAAAAAACAACAAATCCATTAGCTGTGGTTGAAAAAAGCTATGAAGCAGGGGTGACCGACGAGTTTTTGAAACCTATTGTTTGTATAGATAATGATGGCCGGCCTGTGGCTACAATTCAACAAGATGATGTTGTTGTTTGCTTTAACTTCCGAACCGACCGCCCCCGGGAAATTACAACTGTGCTTTCGCAAAAAGACATGCCAGAATTTGGCATGGAAAAGAGAAGTCTGTACTACGTCACTATGACCCGTTACGATGAGAGTTTTCAAGGCATACACGTAATTTTTGAAAAAGACAACTTGAATAATACGCTTGGAGAAGTATTGGCTGATGCGGGGTTGACTCAAGTGCGTATTGCTGAGACGGAAAAATACCCTCACGTTACATTCTTTTTCTCAGGTGGCCGTGAAGCTACTTTTAATGGCGAACGTCGCTTGATGATACCTTCTCCCAAAGTTGCGACCTATGACCTGCAACCTGAAATGAGCGCCGTCGAGATAACAGAAACAATAATTAAGGATATTGAAAAAAACAAGCCCAATTTCATTTGCCTAAATTTTGCAAATACTGATATGGTCGGCCACACAGGTGACTTTAAGGCTGCCATGAAAGCTGCAGAAACGGTTGATAGTTGTCTTGGAAAGTTACTGCAATGTGGCAAACAATATGGTTATGATGCCATTGTGATTGCTGATCACGGTAATTCAGATTATATGATTAACGAAGACGGCACACCGAATACAGCTCATACCATGAATCCTGTACCATGTGTTTATGTTGGTTCGGAAGGCGTTAAAATTGCTGATGGGAAGTTAGCTGATGTTGCTCCAACAATTCTTAACTTATTAGGTGTTGATTTACCAAGTGAAATGAATGGCAAAAACTTGCTTTCTTGATGAATAAAATAATGCTAAAATTAAGCTTCCTAGTTATTGTAGTGCTATTTGTAGTATCAGTTTTCGCTTGCAAACAAGTAGCATCAGGTAATACCCCAAATACTACCGCTGTATTACAGTTTTTCGATTTAAAGGGCTACTTTACTGATGAGGCTCATCGGCTGAACGTACGCCCTAATGCCACTAAAATTGTAACAGTCAATGGAAAGGTTGAGGAGAAGTTTATTGAAGACGTTGATTTTACTAAAGAGTTAAGTTTTTTTCTAGATTCTGATATCAATCGTCCAGCCTGGTCAGACAAATATGCGATTGATACTACATTCAACGAACAGCATGGTGTCAAGCAAATGGCTTATAAATGTCTAGATGACAAACTTGAGACTCGCAGGATTATTCTTGATTTTGAAAAAGGGGTAGTAACCAATGTGTTAATTGAAAGCAGCACTTTCAATTCAATCGCTACTTTCAATCAAATTTTATCTTACAAGCCCGATATTGGTTATAGTATAGAAAGCCTCCAGAAGATGACCTTTGGTGAGGATAGTTATTTCAAAATTGAAGTAAGAATTTGATTCAATCATATCAAAAAAAGCAGGTCATAAAATCATCATGGCCTGCTTTTTTTACTTGTTCCACGTGGAACAAATAAAAATTAGTATAAGCGTAAAAGCCAATCCTTGAATTGGTCGAATTGAGCACTCATTTTTACTGTATGCTTTTGCCGCCCAGAAAGTGTGGCAAGTCTTTCAGGCACTTCAATTTTTTTATTTAAGATGCGCTCTACGTCAGGTAGGAATTTTGACGGATGTGCAGTTTCGAGTACTATGCCCTTGGTTCTAAAGTTAGTTTTTTGGTATTCTGAAAGTGCAAGGTATCCAACTGCGCCATGTGGGTCAATTAAATACCCATACCTGTCAAATACTTTGCGCATAACTGTTTCTGTCTCGGTGTCTGTAAATGAGTAGCCTTTAATGTCTTTTTGGATGGTGTTCCACGTGGAACAATACAGGTCCATCATTCTCGCAAAATTAGAAGGGTTGCCCACATCCATAGCGTTGGACAATGTTGGCACAGATGAGAGAGGGGTATATACCCCTGAGTCAAGATAGGATGGCACCACGTTATTTGCATTAGTCGCTGCGATGAACTGCTGAATTGGTAGTCCCATTCTTTTTGCAAACAACCCTGCTGTTAAATTGCCAAAGTTTCCGCTAGGGACACTGAAGACCACTGACTCTCCATTTAAAAAAAGTTGCTTGTAGGCTTCGAAATAGTAGAAGGATTGTGGTATCAGGCGTGCTATATTGATAGAATTGGCAGAGCTCAATCGAATGCTTGAGGTCAAATCTTTGTCTAAGAATGCCTGTTTTACTAGAGCTTGACAATCATCAAAAGTGCCTTCCACTTCAATAGCTGCCACATTCTCGCCGAGCGTTGTCAACTGCTTTTCCTGTAAAAAGCTGACCTTCCCTGAAGGGTAGAGTATCACTACCTGAATCCCAGGGGTTTTATAAAAGCCAGCGGCAACTGCTCCGCCTGTGTCGCCTGAAGTGGCGACTAAGATGACCAATTCGCTATCATTTCCACGGTTAAAATAACTCATTAGTTGTGCCATGAATCTTGCCCCAAAATCTTTAAAGGCTAATGATGGCCCATGGAATAGTTCTAATATATACTTCTCATCATCAAGCCTCACAATTGGGGCTGGGAAGGTGATTGCCTTTTCAATGATGGTTCGGATATCTGGCTCTGGTATAGTAGCCCCTTTGAAAAGCTGTTTGCAAATCTCGAACCCAATCTCCTGAAAAGAATAGTCTTTTAAATTTTTGATAAATATCTCAGACAATTGGGGTATAAATTCTGGCATAAAAAGCCCGTTGTCATCGGGTAAGCCCTTAAATACAGCCTCTTGTAGAGTAGTAAAATTAGTGGTATTTTTTGTGCTGTAAAGACGCATTTCAGATTGACTTTTTAATGATATTCAATAGCCCAAACATTAAAATGGCAATAGTTAAAGACTATTTGGTCATTATAGTTTTATCGCTCCTTCTTGGTTGATAGGTGAAGTGTATAAATCATGTTCGATACCAACTTGAGTATAAACCCGCTTCATGGCTTCACCTACTTCTTCAGCTATCAAACTGTTAGCGCTCAAGGCAAAGATAGAAGGGCCTGCACCTGAAATACTACAACCCAATGCACCTGTTTTTAATACAGCCTCTTTTACTTCATAAAAATGAGGAATCAACTTGGCACGCTGTGGCTCAATGATTACATCTTGCAAAGCACGCCCAATTAGCGCTATATCGGAATTGTAAAGACCAATAATGAAAGCACCCAAATTAGCATTTTGTTGTATGAATTTCTTCAATGGAACTGCGTCGCTTAAAATACTTCTAGCATCCTTTGTTAAAACTTCAACATGTGGGTAAATAACTGTAGCGTAAATGCCTCTTGGTATAGGTAAGCGATGAAAATCCATCATTTCATTGTCACGAATGAGTAGTAGCCCACCCATTAGCGAAGGAGCTACATTATCAGCATGCCAGCCACCGGAAGCAAGATATTCGCCTTGGAGTGCGAAAGGTAGCAGGTCTTTTTTCTCAAGTGGGCGCTTCAATAATTCATTTATGGCCATGACTCCTGCTACTGCGCTTGCTGCGCTACTACCAAGTCCACTCCCTATGGGCATTTTTTTGTGCAATTCCATCTCGATGCCCCGGCCAGTTTCGCCAAGGTGTTCGAGGAGTTTATGTGCGGCAAATCCAGCTGTATTTTTCAACGGGTCATAAGGAAGTCTGCCTTTCGCTCCTGAAATGAGCGTAATTCGTATTCCTGGTGTATCACTGAATCTAACAATGACTTCGTCGCCGGGGTGTTCCAATGCGAAGCCCATTACATCAAATCCAACAGCTGCATTTCCAACTGAAGCTGGGGCAAAAACTTTTATTCCAGGTTGCATTAACTTCATCTGTTTTCAAAACAAACGCCAAAAGCAAAATTTGTGGAAAAATAGTTGCTATTGCTACTTGCTGTGAAGTGATTAAAATTATATTCAAAATAATTTTAATTAAATATTTTTATCAGTGCAAAGCTACACTTCGCAGGCGCAATGAAGTTTGTTTAACTTTACCTTATGGAGGATTTTCGCTTAAAAAAATGGCGGCTCATACTAGGCAAGCAGTCCGATCCGAAGGTAGGGATTGGCCTCGAAGGTGAAGTCGCTGGCATGGATGACGTATTGGAAGCACTTTATAATAATGAACGAAAGGGAGGGCTTGGAGCCTCTTCGCCAAAATTAAACCGTTGGCTCGGAGACATAAGGCTTTATTTTCCAACTTCTGTGGTACAGGTAATGCAAAAAGACGCCGTAGAGCGACTAGAGCTTCATCGCTTATTGCTGGAACCAGAATTGCTGGAAATGGTAGAACCTGACGTTAGCTTGGTAGCGACCATGATTTCACTGAACAAAGTGATGCCCAGTAAGACTCGAGAGACTGCTCGGGTGGTCATTAAGAAAGTGGTTGAGGAACTGGAGAAAAAACTCAGTAGTCCACTTCGGCAATCGATTGAAGGCGCACTTAATCGGTCGATTCGTAATCGGCGACCAAAGTTGAATGAAGTGGACTGGAATCGAACAATTCGGCTCAATTTAAAACATTATCAAGCTGATTATCAAATAGTTATACCAGAAAATATTGTTGGGCATGGTCGTAAGGGGCACTCTCTTCGATATGTAATTCTACTTGTAGACCAAAGTGGTTCCATGGCTTCATCAGTCGTATATGCCAGTATAATAGGTGCTATCATGGCTTCCCTCAAATCGATTCGGACGCATTTCGTTGCCTTCGATACAACAGTAGCTGATTTTACTAATGTGATGAAAGACCCAGTGGATTTATTGTTCGGCATCCAACTGGGCGGAGGGACAGACATCAACAAAGCGTTGGGCTATGCACAATCGCTCATCAAAATCCCAACGGATACAATTTTGGTACTAATTAGTGATATGTTTGAAGGAGGCAACCAAAGTGAAATGCTCAAAAAGGTTGCCGCAGTTAAAGCTGCGGGTGTGAACTTCATCGTATTGCTGGCCTTGGATGACAAGGGTGCTCCATCTTATGACAAAACTTTAACAACATCACTTGCATCTTTGAAAGTCCCTTGTTTTGCCTGTACACCTGATAAATTTCCAAAGTTAATGGAAGCGGCCATAGCTAAAAAAGATTTAATGAATTGGAATTCTCTACGAGAATAAAGTATGCTTATTCACTTTCTGGAAAAAACTACAGCCAAAAGCTGTGATGCTTTGCGCAAAGAATTTCTACTTTTGCCTCACAAATAGACTTTGGTCGGACAGCAATTTAATTACTACATGAAGAAAACTATTCCATCAATTTAGGTGGTTCGGGGTTGATTTTTTTCAAAATTATTTTGCTGAACAACTATGATCCGAACCCCTTCCAAATTTCATTATGACAAATGCTATGGTCGAAGTAAAGATTTTTTCTGGAACCAATTCTAATTACTTGGCCGATAAAATAGCCGATTATTATGGGCAGCCACTCGGTGATATTTCGGTCAATCGATTCAGCGATGGTGAAATGCAGCCAGTCATCAATGAGTCGGTAAGGGGGGCGTATGTTTTTCTAGTCCAGTCCACCTTTGCTCCTGCCGAAAACCTAATGGAACTTCTCTTAGTGATAGACGCTGCCAAACGTGCTTCCGCTGGTTATATTACTGCTGTTATCCCCTACTTTGGCTATGCTCGTCAAGACCGTAAGGACAAGCCGCGTGTACCCATTTCAGCAAAACTTATCGCTGAGCTATTGCAAGCCGCTGGTGCCGATAGGGTAATGACCATGGATCTTCACGCTGACCAGATTCAGGGCTTTTTTGATATTCCGGTCGATCACCTCAAGAGCGAAGCCATCTATATGCCTCATTTAGAAAAATTGGATTTGACTAACGCACTTTTTGCTTCGCCGGATGTTGGTGGTGTAAAGCGGGCGAGAACATACGCTAAGCATTTTGGTAAAAACCTAGTCATTTGTGACAAGTATCGCAAAAAGGCAAATGAAATTGCTGAAATGACTGTAATTGGGGATGTAAAAGGTGCGGATGTAATACTAGTCGACGATCTCGTAGATACTGCTGGCACACTTTGCCGGGCAGCCGATATTATAATGAAAGAAGGTGCAAACAGTGTTCGGGCCATTTGTACACACCCTGTCCTTTCAGGAAAGGCGTTTGAAAATATTGAAAAGTCAGCATTATTGGAACTGATAGTTTGTGATACCATACCAATATCACAGACTAAGCGTCCAGATAAAATTAAAGTACTATCCACTGCGAAACTTTTCGCTAGGGCAATACGCAATACGCACGAGCATCGCTCGATTTCAGCCTTATTCATCGAAGGGTAGGGTAAAGTGTAATTGCAATTTTATAAACAATATCTACTTTCCCAATTTCCTTGTTACTTTCTACCTTTTAGAAATGCTCAAGAATGCGCCTATGGCTTTAACCGCATTAGCCAGCCTATCATAGTCAACTTTGTAATGGATGAATTTGCCGTCTCGCACTGTTTCTACTAATCCTGCGGACCGAAGTATACGGAGGTGTTGTGAAGTGATAGACTGCTCCAACTTTAAAGTGTTGTAGATTTTGTTGACGTTAATCGTCTCGTGTTCGTCAATGAACTCTAAGATTTTCATGCGCAGTGGATGCGCTAACGCCCTGAGTATCTCCGATGACACCTGTAGCTTGTCATCATTGATGATTACCTTAGCCTTTCTCATAGAAGTCAAAATTTTTTGGCGAAAAAGAAGTTGTAGAGGCAAATATGCGCTATTTATTTATCTTTTCAAAAAAGTTATAAAAAAAATGCTGTAAGCCCGGAAAGGTTTACAGCATTTTTGAAAAGCCTTAAAATAGAAATTTAAGCAAATTAAAAGTTGGCACATCCTGTGTGCAAATAAGCTTTGCCTTGGCTTAAGTCAAGCTTTTTTCATCAAGGGATTATAATTTGAGTTAGTAATTAAGAATGTGAGAACATTCCGCAAATTAATTGCAAAATCATTACTGATTTAGGCAGCTAAATCTTCTACCAATTTGGAAATTTGGCCTAAACGATCCTTGTCCAATCCGTAAAAAATGAATTTGCCCTGACGTTCGGTGGCTACAACGCCAGCTCTACGTAAGATAGCCAAGTGTTGTGAAGCTACACTTTGCTCAAGCCGCAATTTGATGTAGATGTCGGTGACGGTCATCTTTTCATTCTCCTCCAACAAGTCAATGACACGTTGGCGCAGCTTATGGTTGATGGCCCGAAGAACCAACACGGCTTTGCGCAATTCTGCGTAGTCGAGCTGGATCTCTTCTTTTCCCTTCTTGAGCACAATTGTCTCGCTCTTTTGCTTTCTCATATTATGTTTCTTTTTAAACTGGTTAAAAAATTGTTGAAATCAACATTTTAGTTTTCTCAAATTAATAAAATCTTCATACCTGCAAACCAAGAACTATACCAATCGAAGTGATAATAGTCCATCGTAATGCTTAAAGTGTGCAAAATCAATGCGAAAATAAAAGCGTATTTTTAAAATTCAAAGAAAATAAAAAGTAATTTTTTTTCTTATATGAAATCATTTATGCCTAATAATCAGCCAATTAACTAGGTTTTTTCCGTGATTTAGTGATGTTAGGAGCTTTAAGGTAGAGAGGAGATGCGTACGCAATATTTGAAAAATTCTTATTCATAAATGCTTTCATGACAAGAGGAATTAATTGCGTTGATTTACAAATTTCTACTGGACTAAAGCTTGAAAATTGATTGTTAACAATGGCTTTACACTTTTCGGCGCCATTTCCGCAGAAGATAATGTGTTGTTTTGATGAAAAATAGACTTCAAAGCTCTCTTTTTCAACGACCATCGCTTGGGGAGGCAGTGCGAGTTCGCCTTTTGCTGTATATAATGCAGTGTAAACCTCCATTCGGCGGGCATCTATCATTGGACAGTAGAGTGCATCGGGGTTTTGTGCTTCATGATGGGCGGCTGTAGCCAAAGCAGCCAATGTATTAACAGTAATAAGTGGTTTGTCCAATGCGTAACAAATACCTTTAGCTGTAGAAAAACCTACCCTAAGTGATGTATAGGAACCTGGGCCCTCACTTACTGCAACAGCGTCAATATCTTGCAAGCTAAGCTTTGCCTCATCCATGCACTGTTGAATTAGCAATGTGATGATGCTTGAATGCTTGTTCTCTTCGAAAGACTCATGAACAGATAAAACCTCTAAACCACTGCTCAGGCACACACTACAAATACCTGTAGCTGCTTCGATATTCAAAATGAGTGGAACTGTCAATTATAGCTTTATTTTCGGTCGTTAATTTTCCTATTTTTGCACCTGCAAATCCGTAAGAATATTATGAACTCCTTCCAGCTTCGCCGCTTTTTGTAGCTACACAAATTCTGACTCCCTTTGGCGAGGGGTAACAGCCTTTCCTTATTCCAACACTTGCTGGGCAATATTTCCGGCACAAAATTCAAAAAAAATCGCATGCTAGATAAACTCGAATCCATTCGCAGCAATTTCATCAATTTGGAAGAGCAGATGTCTGACCCAGAAATCGTTGGCGATCAGGCTCGTTATACCAAGGTCAGCAAGGAATACTTCAAGCTGAAGGAAGTTGTGGACGCCTACCTCGATTACAAAAAAGTGCTCGAAAATATTGATGGCGCAAAAGAACTATTAAAAGAAAAAGACGAGGAAATGCGTGAAATGGCCAAGATTGAATTACAAGAATTGGAACCACGCCGTGATGAACTGGAGGAACAAATCAGAACCTTGCTCATTCCCCGTGACCCTGAAGATGCCCGTGATATTATCTTCGAAATCAGAGCAGGTACGGGTGGCGATGAGGCAAGCCTATTTGCTGGCGACCTTTATCGGATGTACATTAAATATTTCGAAACACAAGGTTGGAAAACTGAACCCCTCTACGAAAATGAAGGAACCGTTGGCGGTTACAAAGAAGTCTCCGTTGAGGTGCGTGGCACCGATGTTTATGGTAAAATGAAGTTTGAGTCGGGCGTACACCGTGTACAAAGGGTGCCTACCACCGAAACCAAGGGCCGGGTACACACCAGTGCTGCTACTGTGGCCGTTATGCCAAAAATGGAAATGGAGGACGTAAACATCAATCGTTCCGATCTGAAAATTGACACCTTCCGCTCCAGTGGCGCAGGTGGCCAGCACGTGAACAAGACCGAATCGGGAGTTCGTCTCACACATATCCCAACGGGCGTAGTGGTGGAATGTACCGAGGGACGCTCGCAGCACTCGAATAAGGAAATTGCAGAGCAGCGGCTCTACTCCAAGATTTATGAAATGCAGAAGGAGAAGATGAACGCTACCATTGCTGCGCAACGAAAATCACTCGTTGGTTCAGGTGACCGTTCCGAGAAAATCCGCACCTACAACTTTCCACAGAACCGCATCACAGATCATCGCATCGAACTGACGCTCTACAACCTTGACCAAGTGCTGGAAGGTGAACTTACCAAATTTATCGAAGGACTTCAAATTGCTGAAAATGCAGAAAAGATGAAGGCAATGGAGGAGGCCTAGCGTCTCCAACTGCCCTATTTTCATTTTTTGTTTAAATATTTAGCTAAAAAACCTAAACAAAAAAAATGAATTCCTGTTAGGCTTTGGTTTTCACCAAAACTTAAAACAGGATAGTGGCAAGAAAGGTCATCGTCATCGGTTCAGGTTTCTCAGGTCTTGCAACTGCCAGTTGCTTGGCGAAGCAGGGTTTTGATGTGACCATTTTGGAGAAAAACACCGAGCCCGGTGGCCGAGCCCGCAAATTCGAAGCCGAGGGCTTCACTTTCGACATGGGCCCAAGTTGGTATTGGATGCCCGAAGTGTTTGAAGAATATTTCAACCTGTTCGGGAAAAAGACCAGCGACTACTACCAGCTTACCCGCCTCGATCCTTCCTATCGTATTTTTTTTGGGGAAAACGACGAACTCAATGTGCCTGCCGGCGTGGAAGCTCTCTGCGAGATGTTCGAGCTGGAAGAGCCGGGTAGCAGTGTGAAGCTACGTCAATTTTTGGCAGAAGCAAAGTACAAATACGAAGTGGGCATGGGTGAGTTCGTGCGGAAGCCGAGCCTCTCCATCATGGAGTTTGCCGACCGGCGCATACTGGCAAGCATGTTCCGGCTACAGATGTTCAGTTCGCTGTCGGCGCATGTGCGGTCGCTTTTTACCAATAAAAAACTCATCGAACTGCTCGAATTCCCAGTGCTGTTCCTCGGCGCAACACCCGAAAACACCCCCGCCATGTACAGCCTGATGAACTATGCTGACATGGCCCTAGGCACTTGGTACCCGATGGGCGGCATGGCGAAAATCATCGAAGGAATGGTGTCCTTGGCTCAGGAACTGGGCGTGAAAATCCAACTCGGTGAGGAAGTGAAACAGATTTACGTGCCGAACGGCCATGCTACGAAAGTCATCACAACGAAAGGTGAATACGCAGCAGATGTGGTGGTAGGTGGTGCTGACTACCACCACGTCGAGCAAAACCTGTTGGACGAACGGGTGCGCCAGTATTCCAAAAAATATTGGGACAAGCGGGTTATGGCCCCGTCAAGTCTGCTTTTTTATTTAGGTGTAAACAAGCGGCTAAAGGGCTTGCTCCACCACAACCTTTTCTTCGACAAGGATTTCAAAAAACATGCGGTGGAAATCTATGACCAGCCTGCTTGGCCGACCGAGCCACTGTTCTACGTCTGTGCACCAAGCGTGACCGACCCCTCAGTAGCACCTGAGGGTTGCGAAAACCTCTTCGTGCTCATCCCGCTCGCTCCCAATTTAAAGGACACGGAAGCATTGCGGGAGCAATATTTCAATGTCGTGATGGAGCGGCTCGAAAACCTTACTGGGCAAAACATTCGTAATTCCATAGTGTACAAGCGCTCATTTGCGCACAATGATTTCAAGGCGGACTACCATGCCTTCAAGGGCAATGCCTATGGCTTGGCAAACACCTTGCTTCAAACGGCTTTCCTAAAACCCCGAATCAAAAGCAAAAAAGTTAATAATCTGTACTATACTGGCCAACTGACTGCCCCCGGCCCCGGCGTTCCGCCGTCGCTGATATCGGGGCAAGTGGTGGCAGAACTTATAATCAAAGAGCAGAAAAATTAGTTATGAGTTATGAGTTATGAGAGAAAATTGCTCATAACTCATAACTCATAACCCATAACTAACCAATTATGCTTGACCTGTTTAACACAACCTGCCAAGAGTGCAGCCGCCTCATCACCAGGCGGTACAGCACCTCTTTTTCAATGGGCATCCGAGCATTCGACCCAAAAATCAGGATGCCGATTTATGCCATCTATGGATTTGTGCGTTTCGCCGACGAGATTGTGGATACCTTCCACGGCTTCCCGAAGGCTGAACTGCTGGAACGGTTCCGGCAGGACACGTACACTGCCATTGCGGAGCGCATCAGCCTGAATCCTGTGCTGCACGCTTTTCAGGAAGTGGTACATCGCTACGGCATTGAACAAGAATTAATTGATGCCTTTTTGGATAGTATGGAAATGGATTTGCACCATAATTTTTACGGCAGCGATTTGTACGAAAAATACATCTACGGTTCGGCGGAGGTGGTGGGTCTAATGTGCTTGAGGGTGTTCACCGATGGCAACCGGGAGCAGTTTGAGTATCTGAAAGCACCTGCCCGCAGCCTCGGGGCAGCTTTCCAGAAAATCAATTTCCTGCGTGACCTCAAAAGTGATTTTGATGACCGTGGCCGGGTGTATTTCCCAGGCGTGGATTTTTCGAATTTCACGCCGCAGGACAAACAGCGCATTGAGCTTGAAATCAAAAAAGACTTTGACGATGCCTATCTTGGCATTGTGCAATTGCCGAAGAGCGTCCGTTTTGGCGTTTACTTGGCTTATGTTTATTATTTAAATTTGTTCAAAAAAATCCGCCGGACTGCCGCTGCCAAAGTCAAGGAGCAGCGCATCCGGGTACATGATGGCAAGAAGATTTTCCTGCTGTTCAGCTCGGCAGTGCGGATGCATTTGAACTTAATGTAGGATTGAAGGATTGAATGAGAGAAGGATTGAAGGTTGTGCCGGATTCCTTCAATCCTTCAATCCTTCAATCCTCCAATCCTTCAAAAATGAATTTGCTCATCACACTCGCCGCCGTGGGCGGCATGGAATTCGTGGCGTGGTTCGCCCATAAGTTCATCATGCACGGCTTTGGCTGGAAATGGCACGAAGACCACCATCGGCCTGACTTCAAGGAGGGGCGCTGGTTCGAGAAGAACGACCTGTTTTTCCTCGTCTTCGCAACGCCGGGCATCACCTGCATCATGCTGGGCACTTTCACGCCGCATACTTGGCTGTTCTTCGTGGGATTGGGCATCACGATTTACGGGGCTATATATTTCCTCATTCATGATGTGTATATCCATCAGCGGTTTTCGTGGTTCCGGCAATTGGATTCAAAATACAGCCGGGCCATCCTGCGGGCGCACGGGGCGCACCATGCCAACCAGGGTAAACACGACTGCGAGTCGTTTGGTCTGTTGGTAGTGAACCCAAAATATTTTAAGAAAAGGAGTGAGTGGGGAAAGAAAGGTGAAAGTGCAAAGCCTGCGATGGAAGTTACTGCTTCGAAGTGACCAACTTCACCATAGAATAATAGGTGTGTGAGAAGCACCTTTTTTCACTATAAATGTCGTCATGGTCGCCGCTGCTTTTGTCGCCGCCGAAGGCGATCCGTCCACGCCTAGCTTCACGTCATGACTACCTGTATTACTAGGACGGATTGTTTCACGATGACAAAAGCAGCGACAACCATAGCGTGTAAAGGCAAAAAACTAAGAAGTTTAGGATAAAAATATTTCAATAGTGTAAATATTTGTTTCTATAAAGCCGATATTAAAACAAATATGCTTCCTATGCTTTCCAATATTGACAATATCAAAGATGATATTGCCAATATTTGTTTTAATAACCTTGGTGTTTGTTTTAATATCATCAATAATAATAACAATATTGGCATCATTCTCAACAATGTACACTCACCTATTGACAAATTCATTCCAGTAGTAATATATTTGTTTGGTAAACCAATCTTTTAACCTTAAACATTTCTCAAAATGACAAGAACTGCAAAAGGGAGGGTCAAACTCCCGCAATGGGGCGGTGGTTTCCTCAACATCACCAAAAAAATCGCTGCAAAGCACACGGAACTCGGGGCAAACTCCCCGCTCAAGATGCTGGAAGATTACGACTTTGATGAGATTGCTCCATTGGCCGATGCCGCACTCGTGCAGCACGACGCTGCTGAGGACTTTGCCGGAAAGGCAGAAACTGCCTACCGGGAGCGTGACAAGAACAAGCCGCTCATCAACGACGGAACCCGTGCAGCCGTGAACCTCCTCAAAGCAAAGTACGCCAAGAACCCCAAGATGCTCATCGAATGGGGCGTGGAGGTGGACGACACCAAGATGGCAGCGCCCAAAACGCCGGGCACATAAGGGATAGCGCCTTTAAGTTTAGTGGAAAACGCCAACCGTGTATGCGGTTGGCGTTTTTTTGTGCGGCTAATCTGTTTTTTTGATAAGGCTTTGAAGGAATTGAATTTGCTCGTCTTTATTGGCTAGTTGCTTGTCTTTATCTGCTAATTGCAATTTATAAGGTTCGGTCAGTATTTTAGCCAATTCTTCCAAAGAGGAATTGTAAATGCTTACATAGCCAGCTTGACCGCCCTGTTGGTGACTGATATTGAAGATAGCACGGTCGTCGAAGTTTTCAATGGCTTGTGGAGTTGTGTCGAGCAATTCTGCAATTTTCTTTAGCCTGTCCACAGACAATTTCGTTTTGCCCGATTCCACATGGCCATAGCTGGTGGGGTCTATGCCGAGACCATCTGCCATGTACTTCTGGTCGTAGCCTCTCAGTTCTCTCATTTTCCTGATGTTGTACCCGATATTCTTGCCCATATTTTATGTATTTTTTGCAGGTGAAGGCAAATGTAGTGCATATTTTAAGGGTAGGCAAATTGAATATTGGCTGTTAGTTTTGCCCCATGTAGTAGCACCTCATATTTGCGAGGTGACTTTTGTTTGCCCACCTGTATGATTTAAATAAACTCCTACCCCATGATAGATGTGAGGTAGCATTGTATCTAGTTTCTACCAAAGTTGAAGTAAATCTTGGCGTCCAATAAAACCGCACTTGCATTCGTGCGAGTGCTATAGAGCTTTGGTTGTTAATGGCAGCCCAAGTTGATGGTTTCATGGGCAAATAACCAAGTATAATTATGGATATGAAATGGACTAAGCACCCACGTCTTAAACCACAAGTAAGCGATCCGGCTGACGGAAATACTTATATTTGACTTGTGTGCGATTTGAAAAGGAACTTGGTCCTAGACCCATATTGGCGGAAAACCCGGCCGCCCGAAAACCGGACAGTATTAAACTAGCCTCTCAGAAGGCTCTAATAACCATTTTATGAAGTATAAAGTCTTTGAACCATGCCCAACAAAAATTGGGGGAACAAGCTCCAAATCAAATTCATCTTTTTCATTTTGTACCATGTCAAACCGTGGCTTTGCTGCCAGCCTATTCCGCATCAGCTTGCTTACTTTGGTTTTAATGGTATTGGGCAGCTTGCCCAGTTTCTCCCAAAAGCCGGATATTAGTTCATCTGTTGTATTGTCTCAAACCTCTGATGTTTATATAGGGTGTACCAGTGTCTGCATTGAATATACCGTTTACAATGCAGGGGAGGTTCCTGCAGAAAACGTGGATTTGGGGTTGTTCGTAAACACGACGTTTGTAGAGGTGTTAGATCCAGGTAGTTTTGTGTTAAATGTGCAAGATTCTGCCTTTTATTGTAGTACCTGTTCCCCACCGACCAACAATGTTTCTGATTTTTATAATATCACTAACCTGACCATTCCGTCTGATACCATAATTGTATTCAATCTTTGCTTCAAGTTTATTTCCGGGGTACCCAATTCACCTTTGTTCCATGAAACCATGTGTATAAATGGCAATTGTAATCCAATACAGGAAATAGTGCCTGTAATCAATCCAATTAGTACGGAAGTGCTAGCCGATGTAGGTGACACCGTAAATCTCAGCCAACTGATAAACCCGATCACCTTACAGCCACTAGCACCCGGCTCCACCACCAAGCGTGTCATTGTAAGGGGTACCCTCGTCATTGATACCACTTATGAGTTCATGGAAAGAGACTTCATGTTGGATAATGCCAATGCCAGTATCATCGTGCAAGCTCCCAACACATTAAAGCTGACCAATGAGCATTTGTACGGCTGCAAAGAAGCCTGGAAGGGCATAACGGTCGAGTCGGGCGCAACGATTAAGATTGGTGTTAATGGTGTAGCCACCAGTCCACCATCGATATTCGAGGATGCGGAAGTGGGCATCACGGCGCTGGACGGCAGCACTGTCAATGTCACAAACACCCAATTCTTAAACAACAGGAAGGGTATTCGTGTACCACCTGCAAGTACAAACAATGTGGTGTTCATTGTGGGCAACAATCACTTTGAGGTAACCCAATTGAAAGCTCCTTTAGTTGGCAATGGCTTTGCTGGGCTAGACCTAAACCGTGTTTCTGTGGCCGTTTTATCCTCCAATACCTACAAAAGCATGGATTACGGCATTTATGGCGCAAGCACGAACCTATTCACTGCTTATGATGAGTTTACCGACCTTAACATTGCTGGTATCGCCATGACAGGCAGCGGCCACCTACTCTACGAATATGGTAAAGGGAACAGCCTTGCTGCCCCTACGTTTTCGACCATGCCCACTGCTATTCGAACCTATGGTATGAATGTTTTCCTTACTTCCAATGGCATGACAAATGTTGACGCTGGGGTAAGGGCACTTTCCCTTAACAACAGGGATGCTTTTATATTTGACAATAGCATTGCCGCTACGAAAAATGGGATATTGGTAACTTCGATGCGGCCCCTCAACTATTCCGCTATTGACGATAATAATATCGTCATTAACGGCAACGTGGATGGCAGGGGCATCAACTCCATCAGCAGCAATATTGGCACAGCATCCTATCTGCGCATTAACGACAATGTTGTCAATGTGTTCAATGCCACTTATGGCGTTGACATGGTGAACAACCGGGGCGTACAGGCGCAAGGGAACCATGTCAACCTCAACAATTCGCAGGCGGGTTTTGGCATAGCAGTGGGTGGTGGCAATAATAACCATTTGCTGGGCAATTATCTAGATGCTACCAGCCTCGTCAATGAGCAGTATGGCATATCCGTGGGTCAGTCCATGCAGGGTGAATATGGCTGCAACCACTTCGACGGCACCCGCACGGGGCTTTGGTTCACTGGCCCGAACGCCAGCTCCGATATTGCCGGAAATGACTTCGACGGATTCTTGTTTGGCATACAAGTGGGCAATGGCGGTGCACCGGGCAGCCCGAACCTCGGCGGTTATACGGGTGTGCAAAGCCACCGAGGGAATATGTGGAACTCAACGCCTACGGCTACGGGGTTTGGGGCGATACATTATACAGAAGATGTTTTTGAACTTAATGGTTCTTTACTTGAAGTTGACCCAAACGATGGTTCGAACCTTATTTCAACTCAAAAAACATTTGTAGCTAACCATAACTACTTCGACCCAATATCAGGTACCACCTATACCTGCCCTGACTACCTGACCGAAGGCAATCCTGAAATATATCTTGGGGGGGTAGAGCAGGGTATTGCATCTGACAGCCTCACTGTCGGCACTTTCGCCGCCGAGAATTGGACAGCCAAGCGCCAACTGTATAGGCAACTCAAGGCCAACCCATCGCTGGCACCACAGGGTTCTGTGTTTGAGGCATATCTAAGCAATGAGGCAAACAGCACAGTGGGCAAATTTGAGGATATTCAAGTCTCCATTGACGCCATGCTAGCAGGGGATAGCAGTTCCCGTTCGCAGTTGGCAAGCTATGTGTCCAATCTTGCGACCAAGTTTGGCGAGGCGAAAGTGATAGAGGATAGCCTGATAACACAGCCCAACAGCACCACCCTGCTTGCGCAGCGCAGTGCAAAGCAGGCCGAAATCGCTACACTGGCTGGCCAAGTGCAATCGGTAGAGCAGTCCATGTTGGCTTCCCGTATATCAGTGGCTACCCAGCTATTGACCACAAACGCCGCTATTTCAACGAGCGCTACCCATGAGGCTAACCAGAAAACAGCCAACCGAATCCTATTGGAAACCATTGCCAACGACCAAACCGACCTGACGGCGCAGCAAGTAACCGACCTGACGCCGATTGCTGTCCAGTGCCCTTACGAGGGCGGCGAGGGGGTGTACGCTGCCCGTGCATTGCTTGGGAACGAGGTGGCGTACGACGATTACGAAGCCTGTGACATGGGAGAGGGCGGACAGGCCATCAAAATGCCCGCTGACCACGGGGGCACGGCTCTAACCTCCTTCACCAGCTACCCCAACCCTGCCAATGGCTACGTCATGGTGCAGTTGGACAAAAAACTGGATGGCGATGCCAGTCTGACGCTCACCAATGCATTGGGGGCGCAGGTGATGGCGGAATCATTGGCAGAAGGCACGGAGGCAGTGCCACTGTTCATTGACAAGCTTCCCGCTGGTACCTATTTTCTGACTTTGAAGTCAAGTGCTGGCAAAAAATCAAGTGTCTTGGTTATCTCCCGTTAATCAATCCGCTATTTTCCCTGCAAGCGGATATCCGCTTGCAGGGGCTTTTTATTTTAAATATAGTTGGTCATGAAAATCATGTTTTCCATTTTATTTGCACTCATTGCTACCGTAGCACTTGCCCAGTACAAATATGATTATACTTGGCTAATGGGTGTTGAGCAAGACCCTAGTCCTGATTACCCTATTAACTGTATGAACTTATTGGGTTTCAAAAATGGACAACTTTCAATTGAGAAGCTTTCTTTAGAATATCCCATGTACTTAGCTAACGCTAGTATTTCTGACGAGAATGGCGATTTACTTTTCTATTCAAATGGCTGTGACATAAAAGACAAAAATCATAATATTATGCCAAATGGAAGTGGTTTAAACCCCGGCATTATCGCAGATGATTTTTGCCCTAATAATGGGTATATAACTGATGGTGGGCTTATTATTCTTCCGACTCCTAGAGATTCTAATAAATTCTATATTTTCCATCAAGGGACGGAGGTGTTTAACACATCTCCTTATATAAGAATTGACAAACTGTATTATACTGTGGTAGATATGTCATTAAACAATGGATTGGGCGATGTTATCTCCAAAAACAACAAAATCCTAAGCTATGAAGATAATGGCAATACTTTTTATGAATATATACATGCTGTTCGACATGCCAATAATACTGATTGGTGGGTGTTAACACTTTCGGAAGGGGGAGATACTTATTATAAAGTTTTACTTGATGAAAATGGTGTTTCTGTTGTTGATTCACAATTCATAGGAGATGAAATGACTACCAACGGCGGTGGCCAAATTGCATTTTCCCCTGACGGCACGAAGTTCGCCAAGTACGACTTCATGGACCAGTTGATGCTCTTTGATTTTGACCGCAGCACGGGGCTTTTGAGCAACTACCAGCAGATGGACATAGACACCAACGAGCTTGCCTTCTGTGGCCTTGCCTTTTCCCCCAACTCCAAGCGGCTCTACCTTTCCACGCAGACCAAGCTGTGGCAACTGGATTTGGAAGCACCTGATATATTGGCCTCGAAAACATTAGTGGGCGAGTGGGACGGCTTCGTCTATGAGTTCTTCAGCCTGCTGTTCCCGGTCTATTTCCAGCGGATGCAGCTTGGCCCCGACTGCAGGATATACATGACCTCGCACGGCCCGGTGGCCTATATGCATGTCATCAACGACCCCAACGAACTGGGCACGGCCTGCAACTTCGTGCAGCGGGGCCTTACGCTGCCCTGCTCCGTGAACTACTCGATCCCGAACTTCCCGAACTACCGCCTGGGCACTGGCTATCCGGTCTGCGACAGCAGCATCGTCTATGTATCGAGCGGGCAGGTGCCGACACCACCAGTGCCAGAGGTGAGGGTGTGGCCGAACCCGGCGGGCTACGAACTTTATTTGGAAAACAATATTTCCTTTACGAGGCCAACAGTACTGTGGCTGTTCAATGCCACTGGGCAGGCCGTCCGGCATTGGGAGGTGTCGGCAGGCCAACAGGTTCATTCTTTTATGCTGGATGGTTTGGCGGATGGGATGTACTTTTGGAAGCTGGGGAGCAATGGGAAGGGATTGGGAAGTGGAAAGCTACTGATTATGAATTAAGTCAAAATATGGGAACATAATATCTCACGGCTTCACCACCGGCCTGCTGTTTAGCCGTCCTTCGACATGTTTTTTTTAATCCACTACTTTGATTTTTAACGAAGTTAAACTAATGAAATCAAATTCTGCTTTTTCTTTATTTATACTCCTTTTTTTGTTGCAGCCATCCAATGCTTCTGCTCAAACAAGCTTAGTTTTTCAAGGCTACGCTATGCCTTCAATTTTGACTTCTACTGAGGATTTTTATTTTGAATACTTTGGTGACAACAAGACACAACCAATGATTCAGTATGGTGGAAGGGTCGGAATAGGAATCAAAAGTCACTGGCAAGTGCTTTTGGGATTCAGTTTTCATAAACGAAAAATGTCAACAGATTGTCTGTTCATCCCGCGACCAGGGATAGATATTATCAATGGGACTATTCCAATAACAGGGTCATCAAAATGCACACATACCGTAAAACGAGATTATTCTATTGTTGAGATGCCATTATTGATATCTTATAAGTTGAAATCAACGAATGGCTTTACCCCTTATTTCCAGATTGGCTTTTCTCCTTGGAAAAAGATTAAAACTAATCAAGTTAAACAGCAAATTGACACGGGAGAGGTAACTAAAGAAAAAAGGAGTTATTCTTCGGGGCGTATTTATTTTATGTATTCAAATTTATCTATTGGTACTAGCTACAGTATTTCAAAAAAAATGAGCCTCATGTGTGAAGCTACTTATAGAGTAGATGACAAAACTTTTAAAGACAATACTTTTGGATTAGCCATCGGGCTTGGTTATGAAATTGGAAAGGCCAAGCGCAGATAAACTCAGCAACAAGCTGGTTTTATCTCACGGATTCACCACCGGCCCACTGTTTAGCCGTTCCTCCACACATTTCACCGAGGCTTGCAAGCAGGGTCTTTTACTGTTTTGACTTTTAAATCAGGTAATTTGATGAACTCTAATTTTTCAATTGCTTATATTTTTTCAATTGCTTTTCTTTACTTGTTGCAGCCATCTGAGATGATGGCTCAACAAGTAAAGAATCCAAAAACAGGTTTTGAAATTGGATTTGATGCCCTTCCTTATCTTACTCAGATAGGAGATGATATCCCAGGCTTTAGAAAAGATTGGGAAGTTTTTTTTAAGTCAAGAATGGATAGAGGTGGGTTTAGAATAAAGCTTGGTCATTATAATAATCCCATCCATGATAGGAAGCTGTTTAAAGTTGTTCATGTTACCGATGCCTGTGTGGACGGCACAGACTTTAAAAATATCAGGAAGCCTTATGATTTTTATTTTGGTAACTACATACAAGTTTACACTTAGTTAAAACCAAAACTAATGCTAACTACATCAAAAATATTTGAAATTGTTTTGCTTGGAATCATGTTATTGGTTTCATTGATGGGTCTTTTCAACGGCCTAAAAACCCAAAGGACTTTAAGAGGGCTACGAGAATCCCTACGGAAGCTACAATCCAATAAAAATTCTGATTTTTAAGTTGGGTTTCTGCTGTTGCCAGCCTAAATTTAACATCTTCCAATTGTTTGATTTTTAGCTGAAAGTCTATTTCGATTTTCTCAGCTTCTTTTATAGTTTTTTGTCTTTCACCTTCAATAATTGAGCGAATGCCGCCCTTTCTTAAAACACTCTCTAATGTCATTGCGTCAACCTTGAATCCATTGTCGTTAGTATATGTTCCGACCCCAAAAATTTGAAGATAACTTAGAAAATCTCTAGTCTCCTGATTGGTAAGATCTGTCGCTTTATTCCTCACATTTTTCCAAACTATTACGGCAGTAAGATGCGCCCTTGGGTTCTCCCCGATATATTCTAGGATTAGTTGTAGGATTTCGATTTGTCTCTCGTTGAGGTCGGTAATTTGCATTGTTGTAATTTCATTATGGTAATCAAAAAATATTTTACATTGCTACACTAAAAGTTTTGATTTGGTGTAACTAACTACTATCTTTGTTCTATCAAAAAGATACAGAGATGATAAACAACGATTTTAAATCAATTTTAGAACTTATCAGAACTTTCAACAGTGAGCAAGTTTGCATTGACCACTTGGAATTGCTACGTTGGAATGGGAACGTTGTTTCACCTTTTGACGCTACTTCAAAGGTTTACAAGTGCAAGGATAACAAATACAAGTGCAAGAACACTGGTAAATATTTCAATGTCCGTACTGCCACAATGTTTGACAACACGAAAATCGAACTTCAAAAATGGTTTTTGGCTATCTGGTTGATTACCTCACACAAAAAGGGCATTTCATCCGTACAGCTTGCGAAGGACATTGACGTAACACAAAAGACAGCTTGGTTTATGAACCACCGTATTCGTGCTTGTTTTGGCATCGAAAACGATTCTCACACAGACTTGGAAGGCGAGATTGAAATTGATGAAACCTACGTAGGGGGTAAAAACAAAAACCGCCACGAAAACAAGAAAGTTGAAGGTTCACAAGGTCGCAGCCACAAGGACAAAACACCTGTAATCGGAATGGTGGAAAGGGGCGGCAATCTGGTTGCAAAAGTTGCCAATGACGTTACATCAAAAACAATCACTCCATTGGTTGCCGAAAACGTTTCAACTGAATCACTGGTTTACACAGACGAATGGAGAGGCTACAATGGTGTTAACAGGATTTACAACCACGAAGTAGTAAAGCACAACGAAGGCCAGTACGTTAACGGCAGGGTTCACACAAACACGATTGAAGGCTTTTGGAGCTTGCTTAAAAGGGGCATCGTTGGCATCTATCATTTCACATCTGAAAAACACCTTCAAAAATACGTTGACGAGTTCGTTTTTCGCTACAATACAAAAGAACTTACAAGCGAAGCGGATAGAATGAACCTTTTGTTAGCAAAGACCGAAGTTCGCACCAAATACCACGAACTAACAGCAAAGAAATATCAAATCAAAACGGAGCTACCTTTTTAGGTGGCTTTCGTTTTTTAACCATCTGACTAATGAATAAGAGTAAATTATTGAAAGCAACACATCAGGGCGAATTAGAAATAAATGGCCTTACAATCACTTGCGCCGTCTTGGAAGATGGAACAAGGGTAGTTTCTGAAAGAAGCATTGCTAATGCCCTTGGAGCGGAGGGTTCTGGCGGTTATTGGAAGAAAAGGAAGGAAGGAGGTGCCGTCAAACCAAGGTATCTATACGCTGGATTTTTAGACCCATTTATAGATGAAAAAATATCCGCAAGTCTTTCAAAATCAGTTAATTACATTGCTATTAATGGCTCGGAAGCAATAGGGTTAGAAGCAGAAATTTTACCGGAAATATGTGATGTTTGGGTAAAAGCTGACCAAAAAGGTGCCGTCCCAGAAACCAGAAAAACAGTAGCTGAAAAAGCCTACATGTTACTAAAGGGCTTTGCGACAGTTGGCATAATCGCATTGGTTGACGAAGCTACCGGATACCAGTACGACAGAGAAAAAAACGAACTTCAACTAATCCTAAAGGCTTACATCAGTCAAGAGTTGATGCCTTGGCAAAAGAAGTTTCCAGACATATTCTACAAAGAGCTATTCAGGCTTAATGGATGGGATTTCACAGTAAAGGGCATTAAAAAAAGGCCGGGCGTCATAGGCACTTGGACTAAAGAACTTGTTTATAAGCAGTTGCCACCGGGCGTACTTAAAGAATTAGAAACAAAGACCCCTAAGAGTGTCACCGGACACTATACGGCTAAACTACACCAAAGTCTTACGGAAGATATTGGAGACCCCCACTTAGCGGCGCAAATAAATCAAGTTATAACACTTTTCATGCTTTCCGATAACATGAAGCACATGTGGTCTCAATTTGAAAGATTGAAGATTAGGCAAAGCGGACAATTAGAAATACCTTTTAAATTTGATGAAAAAGGCCATACGATAGAGCCAATAGACGAAAGCACGTTATCTGACTTCAATAAAAGCCTAAAGAAAGCATTAGAATTTAACCCTAAAAAGTAGTATATTTGATTTTTGAAAAGGCGCATCATTGGATGCCCTAAAAATCAAGTTTTAACTAAGTGTAAACTTGTATGTAGTTACCTTTATTTTTTCAATTTAGGCTATGAGGCTAAGTTCTCCACAAAATGGTTCAATGTAATTTGTGGGGCAGATGCAAGTTTCAGTCGCTATAAAAGCGAGACGCTTGTCAGTAAGTTTGATTGTGATTTTGTTGAAAATGGTGTAAAGTATGGTTCAGAAGGGCTTTGGAAAATCTTACATGATAGCAACTATTCAGGCATCGGAGTGACCCCATTTGTGGGTATTAAAATTCCTGTCTTAAAGCATCTCAAAATTACATTTGAAATAGGGATGCAATTTAATATGCTTATCGGAGATTATACCTACTTGTTGGCGGATTTGGATGAAGGGTATTACCCCGCCAAAGATTTTGAGGTGAATTGGGGCAACCTTACCAACGATATCGGCATTTTTTATTCATTCTAAACCTCACGGCTTCACCACTGGCCCACTATTCAGCCTCTCCTCCACGCATTTCACCGAGGCTTGCAGGGTCTTTTGCTGTTTTTCGTCCAGCACGATGGTCTCTTTGAAATCATTGTACTCGATGCGGATTTTCTCCACCAAGCCATCCCGCAGCATAAAAAAATACTCCAGTGGCACCACACAGGTATGCACGTATTTCCACATCAATACCTTTCGGTCGAATTCGCCGTCTTCAGGTACATTCAAGAGCTTGATAACAGGGCCATCCACCATTTTAAGGTAAACATTGTAGTCGGGTTCAATCATGTAGAACTTGCGCTCCACCACGGCCAGCGTGAGGAAGAAGGAGCGGATATTGTGCTCGTTGCCGAAGCTGAAAATGGCCTTTCCCTCCTCCACGGTTTCCTGTCCGTCAAGCCCTTCGGCCACATTGCCGGAAGGCACCAAAACCCCGATATTGAAAGGCTTGCTTGCCACGACCCTAGTAGAATCGAACTCGTCCACTTGGTCGAGGGCGATGAGCTTACACTGGGCATCAGCCGAAAAACTTATAACCAGCAACAATAAAAAAGGCAAGAGATACTTCATTTTCTCAAGAGTTGTTTTTGCAAAAGTAATATGGTCTGTCAGACCGTGGGGTTGTGAACGCTGTGCGGTGTCGAAAATTGTCGAGTTGGGAAGCACGGTCTGGCAGACCGTGTTACTTCCTGATTTCGAAGCCAATGAAGCCCTGCACGGGTGCTTCCGTTATTTTCACTTCCGCTACTTTCGCCAATTCTGGGCCACAGTAACACCATTTAACAAAATCCTGCAAGGCAGATTCTTGGCCTTCTGCTTCGCAATAAACATTGCCATTGGGCAGGTTTTTTACAAAACCAACAAGACCAAATCGCTGTGCTGCCTGTTGCGCTGAGGCGCGGTACCAGACGCCCTGTACCTTACCGCTGATGGTGATATTGAAATGTTTGTGCATAAACTAAACGTTAAGTTTCATAGATATTTTGGCAATATTAGCATACGCCACGTAGTGTTTCGCCGATTAACGGGACTGATATTTGTCAAAGGGCTTGCTGGTTAATTTCTTTTGCTAATTTTGCAGGCCCTAACGATTAGGGGCAACCTGCTAAAAACCCTTCCATTTGCCAGACAAACTTCCGGTTGAAAACTTCAAAACCGGGCTTTTGTTCTCCGAGGCCTAGTAGCAAAAACAAATTCGATTCCCAGCAATAAGCAATTTATTTTAAATCAAAATATTCAATGGATTACTCAGCAATCAAGTTTCCAAGGACGGACAGCACAGATTTTTTCAAGACGCTGAACAGCCGTGTGAACGCTTATTTTCAACAAAATGACATCAGCAAATTCGGCAACTGGAAGCTGTATGTCAAATCGGTGGTCGTTTTCAGTATTTTTTTGACGCCATATTTCCTCATCATTTCCAATAATTTCAACCAGTGGGCGATGCTGCTTTTCACCATTGTGCTTGGCATGGGCATGTCGTTCGTGGGCATGTGCGTGATGCACGACGGCAACCACGGCACCTATTCCCGCAACCGCTGGATCAACAACCTGATGGGAAGTTCCATCTACATCCTCGCTGGAAACGTGTACAATTGGAAGGTACAGCACAACGTACTCCACCACACTTACACCAATATCCACGGCATGGACGATGACATTGACGCTGGCGGCCTCCTTCGCCTACATAAAGAACAGGACTGGAAATATTTCCACAGGTTCCAACACTTGTACAGTGTGCTACTCTACGGCCTTATGACTATCAGTTGGGCCATCACGAAGGACTACAAACAGATGCAGGGCTACATCAAGAAGGGCATTTCTTTTGACCAAAAAGTAAATCCGACCAAGGAATGGACCATCCTCATCATCACCAAGATACTGTACATGGCCATCTGGATCGTGCTACCCATTCTGGTGCTTGACGTGGCTTGGTGGAAGGTGCTGATTGGCTTCTTCGTAATGCACTATACGGCTGGCCTCATCTTGGCCATCGTATTTCAGTTGGCACACGTAGTCGAAAGCACTGACAACCCGATACCAGACGAAGGAGGCAACATGGAAAACTCATGGGCCATTCACCAGCTAACCACCACTGCCAATTTTGCCCGTAAAAACTGGTTGGTTTCCTTCTTCGTTGGTGGGCTGAACTACCAGATTGAGCACCATATTTTCCCTAATATCAGCCACGTACACTACCCGAAGATTTCAAAAATCGTGAAGGAAACAGCACTTGAGTATGGCTTACCGTACAACGAATATCGCACCACCCGCCAAGCCATCGTATCGCACTTTAAGGCGCTGCGGGATTTGGGCAGGCGGCCTGCCTTGGCTGTGGCCTGATTTTTATCATTTTTCTTCGTAAAAAAACACTGTGTGACTTTTGCCCCAGACGGCATCACACAGTGTTTTTTATTTTGAGGAATTCTAAAAAATAGCGCCTAACTAAATCAGGGTTTTATGAAAAACGCAGCATTCACAACGGTTCTCAGTTTGTTTTTGATAAAAATGCTGGCGCAGAATGCCAGTTTTTCCGTTGCCATTTCGGAAGAGCCGTTTCCGAATTTTCCAGCGCTCCAGTCGTTCGTAGAGGGAAATTATGAGGGGAAATGGATATTCATCGGTGGCCGGACGGATGGCCTCCACCAGCGGCAGCCCTTCGCCGCATTTGACCCAGAATTTAATAACCTGAACATCTGGGTAGCGGACATAGCTTCAAAGCAGGTTTGGTCAAAACCACTTGCAGGGCTTCCCGTTGACCTATTGGAGCAGCTTCAATCTACAAACATGGAGTACATCCAGCGAGGCAACACACTCTACATCGTGGGCGGCTATGGTTTCAGCCCTTCGGTAAACGAGTGGGTCACCTACCCCTACCTCACGGCGGTTGACTTGGAGGGCTTGGTGCCTGCGGTGCTGGCCGGGCAATCCGTGGCGCCCTTTTTTCGGCAAATAACCGATGTGCGGCTGCGGGTAACAGGTGGCTACCTTGGCCTGCTCAATGACGAATTCTTTCTCGTAGGCGGCCAAGTTTTTCAGGGCCGGTATAACCCACATGGGCCAGACCACGGCCCAGGTTTTTACCAAAAATACACCAATGCTATCAAGCAATTTACCATTGAGGACGACGGCTCGGCACTTGCAGTGGGAAATTTCTCCGAGATCATTGACACGGTGAATCTGCACCGCCGTGATTACAATTTGGCTACCCAAATCTTCCCGGATGGTAGCTTTGGCTTCACGGCCTTCAGCGGTGTTTTCCGGTACGACCAGGACTTGCCTTGGCTTAACACCGTCGATATTTTCCCCGGTAGCTACACCGTCAACAACAGTTTCAACCAATACCTGAACCAGTATCACACGGCGCATATCGGACTTTATTCCGCTTCGCAATATGAAATGCACACCCTTTTCTTTGGTGGTATCAGCCGCTACTTTCTGGATCAAAACGGTGTGCTCAAAGATGACCCTGATGTGCCTTTCGTAAAAAACATAAGCCTCGTGACCCGCCGGGTGGACGGCTCGATGACCGAAA
This sequence comes from Bacteroidota bacterium, assembly GCA_016124585.1. Lineage (GTDB taxonomy): Bacteria > Bacteroidota > Bacteroidia > Chitinophagales > Saprospiraceae > UBA6168. The sequence continues at coordinate 324,900 of WGNL01000018.1, forward strand.
TGAAACTGGGCGATATGCCAGCGTTGCTTGGTGCTGGCGCAACGTTTTTACCTGCTGCCAATTTTCCGATGGTTGAGGGCGATATTGCTGATTTGGACGTGCTTTTGCACAATGAAAACACCTTAATAGGCTACGTGGTGGGGGGCATCGAAAGCTCACAGCCTAACATCCTTTTCGTTGATGACGGCACATTGAGCAGTGCGTCGAGCAAGGTTTTCAAAGTAGTGTTGACCAAACAACCAACCAATGTGGTGGAGATAAAAGGTGAGCAATACTTTGGGTTGAGACTTTTCCCGAATCCAGCGCTGGACAAACTCACGGTCAATTTCTCCGTTCCCGTGGATGACGAAGTTCAATTGATTTTTGAGGACTCAACCGGCAAAACTTTTTTACAAGAAAAAAGAAAAATAGAAATGGGCGAATATGAACTGACCTACGAGATTGCACTGTGGCCTAGCGGCGTTTATTTTGTCAAAATTCGGAATGGAAAATTTGAAACAACCGCCCAGTTTGTCAAGCCATAGTTGACATGAGAATATATTTTAGCTTTTTAATTATTTGATAATCACTCGTTTACAGGTAATTTACACGCCCCCACCAACTTTGCAGGCAATTGTTCTAAAACCCTTCTGGACAAATTGCATTTTCATGAAAAGAGAGTTGGACATTGCCGTCATTTCAGATGTACACCTAGGGACTTATGGTTGCCATGCCAAGGAATTGCTCAACTACCTAAAAAGCATCAAGCCCAAAGTGCTGGTGCTCAACGGTGATTTTATTGACATTTGGCAGTTCAACAAGCGCTACTTTCCAAAGGAACATGTTCAGGTCATTCAGCGGGTGATGAAGATGGCTGGGAACGGCACCAAGGTTTACTATATCACGGGTAACCATGATGATGCCCTACGTCGTTTTTCAGATTTTTCGATGGGCAATATTCACCTACGTGACAAGTTAGTGCTACAATTAAACGGCAAAAAGCTATGGCTTTTCCACGGCGATGTTTTCGATCTTTTCATTCAGTATTCCCCTATGGTGTCTAGGTTGGGAGGACAGGGCTATGACTGGCTCATCCGCCTGAATCGCTTTATCAATGCTATCCGAGCTAGGCTTGGCAAGCCTCGGATGTCGTTTGCGGGCAAAGTGAAAAACAGGGTAAAGGAAGCGGTGAAATTTGTGAGTGATTTTGAAGAAACAGCCATCCGACTGGCCGGCGAACAAGGCTATGATTACGTAGTTTGCGGCCATATTCATATGCCACAAATGCGGAACGTCGGCGACGTTTGCTACATGAATTCTGGCGACTGGGTGGAAAACCTCACGGCACTGGAATACGCCTTCGGACGTTGGACGATGTTTGAATACGACGAGGCAGAATTTGAAACGAGCAACCCAAAACTCAGGGTAAAAGACGATCCGCTCGAAGACGAGGAAGACGTGAGCACAGAGGCCATTTTTGCCAGCATTCTGAAAGAAGTAAACCTGCCTAACGAATTGGGCAAAATGTCCGCCTAATTCAAATTGTCACCCCGCAGTCGCCTGAACCGCTTGCGAGCCTCGATGCTGAAGGTGCTGCCGGAGTAGTCTAGGAAGATTTTTTCATAGAGTTCCATCGCTTTGGCCGTGTCGTTGAGCTGCGTTTCGTAGAGTTCGGCCATTTCAAAAAGGGCATTGTCTGCCCGGATTTCATCTGGGTATTTTTCCACAATTTGCTGGTAGAGCGCTATTGCGTCAGTGTATTTCCGCTGCTTGGAATAGATTTTTGCCCTTGCGTAGAGCACGTCATCATCCAGTGAATGCTTTGGAAATGCCGTAATCAGCGAGTCCAATTTTGCGAAAGCTTCTTCAAAACGGTTCTGGAAAGTGAGCAAATCTGCTTCTGCGTAAAGCCGCAACGCCGTGTCGGTGGTATCCAAGCCGAGGTTGTCCATGATGAAAACCGAAAGGTCGAGAGCATCGTTGGCGATGAGCTTGGAGGTGGAGGATTTCAACACATCGAACTGCGACTGCGCCCATTGGAAATCGCCGTTGTAATATGAAAGTTTTGCGTTGCGGAAGCGAGCCTCGTGGCCGAGTTGGTCTTCTACAAAATCCTTGTCAACTTGCGAGTACAGTAGTATGGACTCCCAGATTTCATCCTTCATCAAATAAAAATCGCCGAGGCTCAGCTTGCCCAGCGCCTGGGTACGAGCATCGATGCCGGGATAGGCAATCATTTCGCTTAAGAGTGAAATTGCTTTGTCAAGGTCGTTGAGGTAAAACGCTTCCATATCGGCCAGCTCTGCGACGATGGTGGCAGTGGTCTTGTTCCGCCCCGATTCGTTCAAAAAATTCTCGTAGGCTTTCTCAACTTCCCGCAATTCTGTTTCCGTGTAGCTATAGCCTTCCACCAATTTTAGGCGGCGGGAGCGCAGGGATTCCCGCTTCGAATCCACGTAAAAAGGCGAAGTGTAACCGAGGTCATTTACAATGTAATCGTAAGAGGCAATGGCGGCATCGTAGTCTTTGTCGTTGTAGGCAGTGACGGCGAGTTGGTAAATCCTTGCCCCGTTTTCGTTCAGCCTTTTGTCGAGGGCTTTGGCTTGGCGAAGGGCGTTTTTGTAGTCTTTTGTTTGCACAAAAACCCATTGGAGCAACTCCGTAAAGTGGTAAGCATTCGGGTCTTTCTGGATTCGGTCGTAGAGCTGCGCTTGGAGTTCAGCATAGTCTTCTGGAGAAGTCACGTAGCGTTGGAGTTGGCTCTTTACCGTGTTCAACCGCTCAGGGTAGGACATGATGCTGTTTAAATAATTTTCCATCATCTTCGGCACATCGCCCTTGCGGCGGTAAAGCTCAGCGAGGTTGAAGGAAAAAATCTCTTTGTCCTTGAGCAGTTGACTTCCAGTTTCGTAGGTTTTGATGGCCTCGTCGTATTTGCTCAAATTGGAAAAAGCACCTGCCAGCCTAGTGATTTGGTACTGGTCGGCGGGCAATTTCTTGATGGCTTTTTCGTATTGCTCCTTCGCCTTGTCATCCTGAAATTGCCGCTCGTAGAGGTTGCCGTAAATGACATACAACCGAATATTGTCAGGGGTTTCCTTCAGTTCTTTTTTCAAAGTAGTTTCTACCTCGTCAAATTTTTTCGAAGCCAACTGGCACTCGATGTAGCGGTCAAAGTAAAAGTCGTTCTTATTGTTTTGGAGGTAAAGCTTCTCGTAAAGCGTAGCTGCTTTCTCAAACTCACCATCTTGATAGTATTGCTGCGCAAGTTTGGAATCCTGAGCGGAAGTGAGCAATGGGAGGAGCACGAATGTTGCGAAGAGGACAAGAAACCGCATGTCGTTGATATTTGATACTTGTAAAATGGGCGCTTGCCCACCGCTGAAAACGCAAATTTTATGCAAAAGTTGTTGCTACGGCAATGGACGTGCCGCAAAGCAATTTACCGAAGACAAAAAAATCCCGCTATCTCATGGACAGCGGGATTCTTGATTGAGGGGCAGTCCAACTTGAAACTCGGACCTGCCCTCGAATCTATTTTTTCAACATCTGAACTGCGGCCATGTGACCTTCGCCGCAAAGTTGCACGAGGTAAAGCCCCGGCGTTAGTTCGTCCACGGGCACGCTGGTCGTCGTTTGCCCAACTTGCACGTTTACTGGCTCCGTTTTCAGCATAGCTCCGTTGGCGCTGAAAACGTGGATTTTATGTGGGCCAGCCAAGCGACTGGTGATCCGCAGGTTCATCACATCGGACACAGGATTGGGCATCACTTCAAGGGAGGCAACGTCTTGAGCTAACTCACCAGTACTACTAGTGCCGTTTTCCTGAATGACGAGGGTATTCTTTGTCATGCCGTCGCCAGAAGATTGATCATTTCCATTGCCGGCGAGACTGGCAGCGTAAAATGTGACCGCACCGGTACCTGCAGCAGGAGCTACCCAAGGCAATTCGAACACTCCGTTGGTGGCTGGCTCACTGTGCTCAATATAATTTCTGCCACCGAGTGTTTTCTGGGTCATCCCAGCTGGGCTAGTGCCCCATGACCCTGCTTGCACGTTGGAAGCTGAAAGGGAAACGGCCTGAAACCCGTACACAGAGGGAGTGCCACTGATTGGGCTGTTTGTGATTTTTAAAGTGTAGGTCTTGCCGGGATCGTACTTAATGGTAAGGTTGCCGTTGTCAAACAATGACATCGAAAGCGTTGGGTTGAAGGCACTACCCGTGTGGCAACCTGTGTTCGCACAAGTACCTTCGGTAGGGGCGCCTGTCACCCGTAGGTTTTGCTGTGTGGCTGGCCCTCCTGCCCTACTTTGAAGTAGGAAGAATAGCCCTATTAAACCTGCAACAATGTAGATGTTTTTAAACTTCATAAGTAATGTGGATAAATGGTGAATAAAATAAGGATGATTATTTGCGAAGATGCTCAAAGTTTTTCCAATCCAATTTTCCCTAAGATTAAATCTGGGTTATTCGTCAGCTTTCATACAAATACCCTTGTGAGGGTCTTTTCCCCCGAATGCCCCGAAAATAGTCATCGATTACTCTGAAATCAGCTTCCATATTTCCCGTCGGGAAAAAAGGCTCCCTGAACTCGACCACCTTGCGGCCCCAATCAAAGCGGCACATCACGATGGCAGCTCCACCGCCCAAGGCGATGTGATAAAATCCGGTCTTCAGTTTTTCCACCCGGCTGCGTGTGCCTTCCGGTGCTATCACGGAGTGGAACCGAGGTTCTTTTTGGTAAATCTCGGTCATCATCTGCACAAAATTGGTGCGTCGGTGCTGCTCCACCGGATAGCCGCCCAGCCACCGAAAGAGCCAGCCAAACGGTGGCTTGAACAAACTGCTTTTTGCAATGAAGCGAATATCGGTCTTCAGGGTACAGCGGACGAGGAGGCCCAGTGGGAAGTCCCAGTTCGAGGTGTGTGGCACCACGATGATGATGACTTTCGGCAGCTCAGTAGCGTACCGACCTTCAATTCGCCAACCAAAAAGGCGAAGTAGAAAACTGCAAATTCGAATTGGCATCTGAAGCAAATTGGTGAGTTGGAAAATGGGCGATTTGGCAAACATGCAAAAAATTGACCGCCTAACAAGCCCTGTGAAATTATGATTTTTTAGTCCGTAATTCCTTGCTTTTAAAAAACTACTATACATTTGGTGCTGAAAATAGCAGTGTTGCGATAAAAAAACAGTCTATTAAAACGGGAAAAATTCCATGTGTAAGCCCCTGTACTTGCCAAAGATTTTATTCAACCTAACCCTGTTTCTCCTACTGGGCGTTGTTGCTTTTGGTCAAAAAACGGGGGACAAACCTGCCTACATTCCACCCCCGCTTAAGTTGGAATTCGTGCCGGAAGGTGGTTTTTTCACCGATTCAGCCGAAGTACAGTTGTTGGCTCCAGGTGCTGTCATTTACTACACTACTGACGGTTCCCGACCTACCACCAATTCCCAGCGCTTCACCGCCCCCATTTCCATCAAAAAAACAACCGTGATTCGGGCTTTCGCTATTTTAAAAGGTGAAAAAAGCCAGGTCGCCTCCAACACCTATTTCATCAACGAACCAGAAACCACGCTGCCCGTCATTTCACTTTCCATTTCCTCCTCAACGCTGTTCGACCCAGAGCGTGGGCTTTTCGTAAAAGGTTCCAATGCCACCGATTCGCTGTGGATGCTGCCAGGTGCCAATTTCTGGAGCAGGCGGGAGGTGACCGCCAATTTTGAGTTCTTCGAAGCGGATGGAAAACTGAAGCTGCACGACCAAATCGGGCTGCGGCTTTTCGGAGGAATGAGCCGCCTTTTTCCCCAAAAATCGCTGGCACTCGTGGCCCGAAGCCGCTACGGCGACAACCGTTTCCGCTATCCATTTTTTGGTAAAAACGGCTTGAAGAAATTTAAATACCTCGTGCTGCGCAATAGCGGGAGCGACTTTGGAAAGACCCATTTTCGGGATGCGCTGATGACCCACCTCGTGCGGCACTGTGACCTCGATATGCAGGACTACCGCCCTGCCCATGTTTATATCAACGGAAAATATTGGGGCATCTACAACATGCGGGAGAAGGTCAACCGCTACTTTATCGCCAGCCATTTCAACGTGGAGGCCGACAGCATCGACCTCATCGAACATAAGCTGACGAAGCGCAGCGGCTCCACGAAGCACTACCAGCACCTCATCCGGTTTTTGGAAAAAAACAGCCTTGCCAACGATGCGAATTTTGCCTATGTCGCTTCGCAAATGGAGGTGAACAACTTCCTTGACTACCAAGTTGCTCAGATTTTTTTCGACAACCAGGACGCAGGTGGCAACATCAAATACTGGCGGCCACAGACTCCAAATGGCCGCTGGCGCTGGATTCTCTACGATACTGACTGGGGCTTTGGCCTGAACGACCCCAAGGCCTACCGCAACAATAGCCTCTCCTTTCACACCGACCCCAATGGCCCTGATTGGCCGAACCCACCTTGGAGCACCTTGATTTTGCGCAAGCTGCTAGAAAACAAGACGTTTCAAGAGCAGTTCATCAACCGCTTCGCAGATAGGCTAAACGACTGCTTCGATACCGAGGAGGTGCTCGCGGACATTGAAGAATTTTATGGAAAGTTAAAGCCTGAAATGCACCGCCACCTCGACCGCTGGCGTTTGAAGGAAAGCACTTGGCAGGCTGAGGTGCAAACGCTTCGCAATTTTGCAAAAGAGCGTCCAGCCTACATGCGCCGCTTTTTGATGGAAAAATTCAATACCGGTGAACTCCGCAATCTGTCTTTGAACATTGGCAGTGGCGGTAAGGTGTACATCAACGAGACGATTGATTTTCGTGACACCTTCACGGGGCAGTATTTTGAAAAAATCCCCATCCGACTGCGAGCTGTGCCCGATCTTGGCTACCGTTTTGTTGGATGGGAGGGCAGGCAAGTCAACTCAGTTTCTCCAATCCTTTTTCTTTCGTTGAGCGATGCTAGGGAATGGCATTTGCGGGCGGTTTTTGAGAAATACCATCACCCGCTCATGAACAAAATCGTCATCAATGAGATTAGCTGCAACAACAAGCAGACGGGCGATTGGGTGGAGCTTTACAACTCCTCATCGCAAAGCCTCAATCTCAAAGACTGGAAATTGAGTGACCGTAAAAACGTTTTCAATTTTCCCACCTACACCATCCCGCCAAAGGGTTACGTGGTTATTTGCGAAGATTCCATCAAGTTCTTAAGTAAATACCCCAAGGCACAGGCCGTTATCGGAGGGCTGAGTTTTGGACTGAATAAACGGCAGGAAACCGTGCAGCTTTTCTCTGACGACGACTCTGCTGTGGACAGTGTAGGGTACGACCTGCCACCTGTTGATTCGTTTTTTACCCTCAACCTACTGTTACCTTCTCTTGACAATGGTGACCCCAACAATTGGGAACTCACGCCAGGCGAGGGCTCACCCGGCAGCGCCAATGCTTATTTTGTGACCAGCCGAATTGATGACAAACGCTCACTATTTATGCAGCTAGGTGCTGTATTGGGGATACTGGTAGTGGCTGTGCTGGCGCTTTTTTTGCGCCGAAAAACGCAGTTCTGATTAAGGCATTACACTTGAAAAATGGCAAATTCTGGCTAAAATTCATCACCATTTTCCATCCAAGGCCAGTACTTTTACTTCCAACCGCTGATTGACTAGGTGCTCTTCCATGCTGCAAGTGACCCCGTTCCTGCAATGATTGATTGGCATTGTTTCCCCGCAACCCTTTGCAACGATGCGTTCCTTCGAAATGCCTTCTCTGAGTAGATAATCGAGGACCATGCTTGCTCTGTTTTCTGAGATGTGAAGGTTGTCTTCGTCCACTCCTAAGGTTTCAGTGTGCGAGCTTATTTCGATTTGAAGGGATGGATAAATCTTTAGCTGAGAAATCAGCTTGTCGAGTGCGCCAGTGATACGAGGTGTGAGTTGCCAAACTCCTGGGTCGTAAATCGCACCATCCAATCGGAAATGCTCCCCGATTACAAGGTTCCCTTCCTCTAGTTTTCTTGAAAAATCGAGGAACGAGCCTAGTTGGTTCAAATCTGCAACAGGTGCCGGATTGGGGATGGTATGCTGAACGATTGGGATTTCAACCTGAATGGGCACGGAGGTTGTTTGCGTTTCAGCAGTTGCCGCCGTTTCCAAATTATCATCCTTCGGTAAAACAGGTTCTTCAGCGTGCGGAGTCATTGCCAGCTCAGTGTCAGCAGCATCAGCATCCTTTTCTGGCATCTCTGCGACTGTTTCTACTATTGTTTCGATATTTTTTGACTCCGGCAAAGCGGAGGTTTCCACTGGCTGCGATGGCTCCTCTTCTTCTAATTCGGGCGTTTCGATAATTGCAACTGCTTCTGGCTCAACTTCCGTTTTAGGTACCACCTGTTCCTCAATGTCTTGTGTAATTGGGAGCGGTGTTTCAACTACTTCTTCCACCACCTCAATCGGTGCCAGTTCGGCCTGGACTTCCGGTTGGACTACTGTAGCAGTTGGCGTTTGAGCCGTCACCTCAGTCACGGTTTGTGGACTTTCGACCAATACCTTAAAAACATAAATATCATCGTCGCCGCCGCTGCGGGAACTAGTGAACAAGCCGCTTTTCAGGTCGGGTGCTACGCAAATCGAAATATCGTCTAAAGGGCTGTTGATGGGCTTGCCGAGGTTGGTGGCTGGCTGCCATGCGCCATTTTCGTCTTTGTAAGTCACAAAAATGTCGAAGCCGCCAAAACCGGGATGGCCTTTCGAACAGAAATACAGCTTGCCATCAGCACCGACAAATGGGAAGCCCTCGTTAGCAGTGGTATTCACAGCTGGGCCAAGGTTTTCTGGTTTGCCCCACTCACCATCTTTTCGCTCTGATACCCACAAATCGGTACCACCAAAACCGCCTGCCCGATTGGTAGCAAAGAAAAGTAACTTGCCATCTGGCGAAACAGCTGGGTGCATGAAATTGAAGTTGGAGGAACAAAATGGCAGTTTTTCAACGTCCTTCCATCGGTTTTCACCGGCCGATTTTGCGGAGAAAAGCTGTAAGCTGTAGGTGTTTTGCTTGTTTAACTCATTATCATTTCTGGTAAAAAACACTTCTGTTTCATCGGCTGTGAGGGATGCATTGCCAGTATTTTTGTTGACTTCACTAAGTTTCGAAGAAAATTGACCCGGCTCAGCGAAGCTGCCATCAGATTTTAATGGTGAAAAATAAAGGTTGAGATAGTCACGACCGGTCCAGCCCGATTTTTCTTTTAACAATTTGATGCCTTTTTGGGGGCGGTCAGAGGAGAAAATCAGGCCATTTTTGACCAAGATTGGAGCATTGTCATCTGCGTCGGTATTGAACTCAAACTCTTGAATATCAAGGTTTTGGAAATACGGTTCAATAAGTGGGGCATAGTCACAGGCACGGAGCATCAAGGTGGCTTTTTCGTCATTCGGCTCCAGTTTTTGGTAATCGCTGAACCATTTTTTCGCTTCAGCGTATTTGCCGTTGCTCATCAGTGCCTCGCCGTAGTAATAATATGTGTCCGCTTTAGCGCTTTCGTCCTTTACTACTTCGGCGTACAACTCCTCGGCCTTGTCCATTTTGTTATTCATTCGGTAGCAATAGGCAAGCTTTGTTTTTAGCAAAGTAGAATTGCGCCCACTAGTTTTTCCTTCGCTCTCCAAGTCCACCAAGGCTTGTTGATATAGTTCGGCTGCTGCAGCAAACTGGTTGTTCTTGTATAAGTCGTTGGCCTTGTTCACGGTTTTGGACTGTGCCAACAGTGAAGCCGGAGTGGCCAATGCTACGATTGCGAAGAAAACGAGTGCTATTTTGCGAAGCGTAAATATGCTGAAGTGTAGAAATCTCATGCTTTTTGATTTAAACGGATTTGGGTCGGCTGCCAGATAATTTGACAAACATGCTAATTGTTCAAAAAGTGTGCGAGATGGGATTTTTTCGGAAAAAGCTACAGCAGGGATGGACTATTTCTCATGATTTCGTCAATAAATCGAGCTTTTTAAGCAAGTCTGGCATTCTGAAAATTCCCGCCATTTGGCCGACAAGTTCAGCTGCAAGCGATAAATCAATACCTATTGAGGTTACATAGATTGGTTTTTGGCTTTTCCCTCGTAATATCTCCTTTTTTCTTTCAAAAATGGTGGCAAAATTAGTTTTTGCAACTCCAATCACAGGTATTTTTCCATCCAATGAATGGTTAAGATGCCCGCCTAGCCCCAGCTTCCCATAGTCATCTAAATAAACATAGCCGTCAATTATCAACATATCACTGGGGCTAAGCGTCATTTTCCCCAAAAGACTGAGAATACAGGGAAGTTCCCGCTTATAAAATTCGCCGCTGATGTATTCAGATTGGATTTCTAGGGATTCTTGTTGGAGGAAATTGTAGTCGGTACTCGTCCACTCCTCAAAACCAATGCAGACGGTTTTGGCATTGAGCCCTTCGTAAAATGTATCGAATGCGTAAATCATAATTAATCCGCCCGGTCAATAATTGCCTCGTACACCGCATCCTGCACCTTCACCCGCGTGTTTAGCTTCGCCAATTTGTTGTTCTTCATCGAGGGAAATGTACGATTGGAAAGGAAAACGTAAATCAATTCCTGCTCCGGATCTACCCACACCGCTGTGCCCGTAAAGCCCAAGTGCCCGAAAGTCCCCTCACTCGCCAGCGTCGAAAGATTGTTCTCGTAATGTGTATTTTTCTGGAACATATCGAAGCCAATGCCCCGACGGGTACAGCCTTCGCAGCGGGTCGTGTAGTAGTTAATGGTTTCCGGGTGCAGGTACTGCATGCCGCCGTAGCTGCCCTTGTTCAACAGCATTTGCATGAGCACGGCCAAATCCTCGGCATCGCTGAAAAGCCCGGCATGGCCCGTAGCTTGGTTGAGCATGGCAGCGCCCATGTCGTGGACGTATCCTTGGATGCGGCGGTCCCGGAAGTAGTCGTCGTTTTCTGTGGGTGGGATCCGCTCCAATTTGAAGCGTTCGTAAGGCCGATAGCCCATCGTCGGCAGGCCGAGTGGGTCATAAAAATTTTGCTTCGCAAACTCCTCCACAGGCTGCCCGCTGAGCCGATTCACGATTTCACCAGCGATGTAGAAGCCGAGGTCGCTGTACTTGTACTCCTTCGTCGGCTCCAGCGGGCTGTCCATGATCTGCTGCCAAATCTGCTTTTCGTAGCCCGTTTTCAGCCAAAGGTCTTTGGCCACGGGCAGCGAGTAGGCATCACTTTTTTTGTTTTGGTAAAAACTGGGTGAAGGCTTGGCTGCCGGGGTAATGGTTTTTTCGTAAAATTTAATCCACGGCGTCAGGCGGCCACGGTGCGTCATCATGTCCACAAGCGGGATGCCTTTTTTGTTCGTGCTGGTGAACTCCTGCAAGTATTTCTCAACAGGGTCTTTTGGGTCGAATTTGCCCTGCTCCTGCAAGCGCATCAGCGAAATGGTGCTGGCCGCCACCTTCGTGATGCTCGCCAAATCCCAAATATCGTCCGGCTCGGTGGCGCGGGCGTTTTTGTCGTAGGTGTGGTAGCCGTAGGATTTTTTCCAAACGATTTTTCCCCGACGGGCAACAAGCACCACCCCGCCCGGCGTAGCCCCATCGGCAATAGCTTCGGCCATGAGGGCGTCCATTTTCTCCAGTTTGCTGCTGCTCATCCCGACCTCCTCCGGTACGCCATAGCCCATTCGCTGCACGGCTTCCGTCGTGATGCCAGCTCCAGCGGGAAGAGCAGAAGAGGCCGTCACAGGCATTTTTCCCCGCAGGGGAAACACCCCAAAAAGCGCTTGCGCCGCCAAGTCCTGCACCTCGTCATCGTCTTCGTAGCAGACGAGCAGGTTCTGCACATTTTCAAAAAACTTGGCTGCATACGGGTTGCCAAACATGACCACGACCACCCGGGTTTGCTTTCGCAATGCCTCGATAAAACCCTTTGTGCTTTGCGTCAATCCATAGCCTTTCGAAGCAAACTGGCTCATATCGTGCAGACTGACGATGACGGCGTCCTTGTTTTTTAGCTTCGAAACGAGCGAGTTGGAAACGTCCTTGCCGGAGGTAAGCGTCTCAATTTTTCCGAAGGAAGAAAGCCGTTTTTGAAAAGCGTTTCCACTGGATGCACCAATGGCGAGCGAGGCGATTTCACCTGATTTTAATGGAATAAAATCGTTCTCATTTTTTGCCAAAGTGAGCGCATTCGCAATCAAATCCCGCTTCACGGCCAACGCTTCGTTGTCGTTCACATCAGCCCGTACTCCTTCGAGCGGCACGGGTTTGAACTGCTCGATGTCCATTCGGTGCTTCCACAGCAGGATTTTTTTCACACTGGCTTCGATGCTGGCAGCCGAGATTTTGCCATCGGCGATCCACTGCTTCACCGTGCGGAACGAGGCCTCCACGTCGCTAGGGAGCAGCAGCACGTCGTTGCCAGCAGCCAATGCCCTTGCCTCCACTTCGCCTTTCCCAAAATTGTCGGTGACGGCGTGCATTTCAAGTCCATCCGTGAGAATTAAGCCCTTGTAATTCAATTGGTTGCGAAGCAAGCCCGTCACGATTTTTGGGGAAAGCGAGGAAGGGAGCTTGGGCGTATTGTCCAGCGACGGAATGTTCAAATGGGCGACCATGATGCTGCCCACGCCCTGCTGGATGAGGACTTTGAAGGGGAAAAGTTCGATGCTGTCCAGCCGGGCGAAGCTGTGGTTGATGACAGGCAGGTCGTAGTGGCTGTCGGTGCCCGTATCGCCGTGGCCGGGGAAATGTTTGGCGCAAGCCAGAACACCGTTATCCTGCATGCCGAGCATGTATTGGTAGGACTTTGCGGCCACGTTGTAGGGGTTTTCACCGAAACTTCGAAAGCCGATGACGGGGTTGGCGGCGTTGTTGTTTACGTCGGCCACAGGTGCAAAATTGACGTTGACGCCTACTCGTTTGCAGTGCTTCGCAATCTGAGCACCCATTTTATAAATCAGCGTGTTGTCTTGAATGGCACCGAGCATCATTTGTCGGGGGAAGCTCATGGCCGTGCCCCGCATCCGCATCCCCAGGCCCCACTCGCCGTCCACGGTGATGAACATGGGTAGTTTAGTGCTGAAGGCTTGATAGCGGTTGGTCAGTTCGACTTGTTTTTCGGGTGTACCCTTTGCTGTTGGATTGAAAAAACAGAGGCCACCAGGGTGGTATTTTTTCACCAGTTCCTCCACGGTCTGCTCGTAGGCGGCGTCCTTGTCGGTGTGCGCCCTTAGCCAGAAAAGCTGACCGAGGCGCTCGTCGGGGGTGAGGGCGGCGTAGGTGCTGTCCACCCAGGCATTTTCGGCCAGCATGTCCTTGATGCTGGGCAATAATTTCGCTGGCTGCCGGGTGAAGGAAGCGGCGGCGGCGACCAAATAAGCCAAGGCGATGAGCAGCAGGGAAAAGGATTTTTTCAAATTCAAATTGTTGAGTTTCAGAGGGCTAAGTTAAAATGATTTGAGCAAGCAAGGTTTTTTGATACAAAAAGCAACATGAAACCCAATGGTAAAAATGGTAATGCAGCGATTTTTAAAACAAAGCTGTTAAAATACAAATCTATATTTCAAACGGCCTAATACTCTCGGTTATGAAATCAAGTTGTTTCATCAGTTCAATGCTACTAATCTCATCGCTTTTGTTTTCACCAATTCAAGCGGAGTGCGCAATAAGTACAGCAAGTCGTAGTAATCAAACCGTTTTTCAGAACGCAACTGCCAGTGATAGATGGGAGGTGAATCACAGCTATTTGATCAAGAAGAAACATAAAAAAAATATACAGGACGGCCCTAAAGATGACCCGCTGGCTATTTTAGCTTTAGCTGCTGGGATTGCTTCGGTCGTAGGTATATTGCAGCTATTAGCCTTTATTACTGCACCTATAGGAATTATTCTTTCTATTGCATCATTAAATAGAATAAAGAAAAACCCAGATAAATGGAAAGGAAGGAATAAAGCAATTTGGGGCTTAGTGTTGAGCATCTTAGGGTTGGCATTCTCTATCGGTTTTTTTGTATATCTTGTTAACAATATCTTTGATTAATTAGTGGATATGCCTATTTCAGAAAGGGTAAACAACCTTTTAATTGAACCCATTTTGGGGTGTTTACTACCAATTTTCGAGTAGTTATGACCATGTTTGCTCCGCAATAAACAATCATGGCCGGACTTTACCTACATATTCCATTTTGCAAACAGGCTTGCCACTACTGTAATTTCCATTTTTCCACTTCTTTGAAGATGAAGGACGAAATGGTAGCCGCCATTTGCCGGGAATTGTTGCTGCAAAAAAACTACCTCGAAGGCGAGACACTGGAGACCATCTACTTCGGCGGCGGTACACCTTCATTGCTTAGCCAGCAAGATTTGGATTTGATTTTTGGGGAAATATTCAAACACTATCCCATCTCTGCGCAGCCGCTGGAAGTGACGCTGGAGGCCAATCCTGATGACCTTACTGGTTTGAAAATCAATGAATTACGACAAACGCCCGTGAACCGTTTGAGCATCGGTGTACAATCTTTCTCAGAGGAAGATTTGCGTTTCATGAATCGGGCGCACAATGCATCGGAAGCACTTGGTTGTGTCCAAGATGCCCAATCGGCAGGCTTTGAAAACCTCTCCATTGACCTTATTTATGGCTCCCCGACCACCTCCCACGAGCAGTGGGCGGAGAATTTGGAGACCGTTTTTAAATTGAAAATTCCGCATCTCTCCTGCTACTGCTTGACCGTGGAGCCGAAGACCGCCCTTGCCCACATGATAAAAAAAGGACAGGCCAAGCCCGTTGATGATGAGCACGGCGCTCGGCAGTTCGAATTTCTGATGGAGAAAACAGCAGTGGCAGGCTACGAGCATTATGAAATCAGCAACCTGGCGCTGCCTGGCCATTACTCCCGACACAACACGAGCTATTGGCAGGGCAAAAAATACCTCGGCGTCGGCCCTTCGGCGCATTCCTTCGATGGTAAGAGCCGACAATGGAATGTGGCGAACAATGCCCAATACATCCGTTCCTTGCAGGCAGGTGAGCTGCTTTTTGAAATAGAAACCCTGACGCTCGTCCAACGCTACAACGAATATGTAATGACAGGGCTGCGCACAAAATGGGGCTGTAGTTTGCTGAAAATCAGGGGTTTAGGGTTTGAAGCCGAATTTTCCGAAGGCGCAAAACAATTCTTGCAAGACGGGACGATGGAGCGGGATGGCGATATTTTCAGATTGACGCAAGCAGGTAGATTCTTGGCGGATGGGATTGCGGCAGAACTGTTTGCAGAAAGTGAAAATTGATATTAGGAATTAAGTATTGGGTATTGTTCGAGGGATTGTCAAATACCCAAATGCCTAATACCAAAAAAAGCAGCCGGAAGCCTACTGGGGGGCATGCTTCCGACCACTTTCCGGGAATAGGGGGCATCCGGTTGTTGGGATTTTATCAGCTTTCTTCTTTTTCCCAGAGCGGGGTCAGTGCCCGGCTCAGGGAAAAAGTGCAGGGCAATTTTTTAACGATTGCCTGCACCGAATTTGAAACCGACTAAAATCGTTAGGTTATTGGAGCTTAAAAAAAACACGATGCCGTGAATTACATTCAGCCTGAAAAAGACATGACCAAGCGAATGAAGTATAAGTCGGCTTAACAAATTTTTGCCTTGATAAATGGGTATTGACTAGGAAATACTGCTTGAATGGCGAAAGGCCACTCGTTGCGTCTCAGGTGTGCGGAAGTGTGGGGAAATGATACGTGATGCCTGCCGGAACTGTGGAATGAAAATATTGGGAAGTGTGCGGAAATGTCGGCCTTTTTTCAGCCCTCGTTCACAGTTTCTCTAGTAGGTTTAATCACCTAAAAACGAAAAATAAAAATCCCTTCCGGGTTTTCTTACTTCGGATGTTCGGTGAAAAATTTGCAAGAATCATGCCAAGAATTTAATTTTTACATATTAAATCGAAATCCCACGCCATGAATATTCTCTAATTTCAGATTTTCATCGTTTTTGAGGTATTTGCGCAAGCGGGAAATAAAAACATCTAGGCTGCGCCCCATGAAATAGTCGTCTTCACCCCAGAGCTTTTCGAGGATGTCGGAGCGCTTGACGACTTGGTTCGGATTGTCAAGAAAGTATTTGAGCAGGTCAGCTTCCCGCTGGGTGAGGGTCTCGGTGGTGCCTTCGCAGGTGAGGCCGAGGTTTTTGTAGTCAAATTCGTAACTCCCAAAGCGGTAGCTGCTGAGTTTGGCGGTGCCAGCGGTGATGTTTTTCCTTCTTAGGAACACCTCCACTTTCAAAATCAACTCTTCAATGCTGAACGGCTTGGTGATATAGTCATCCCCACCCAATCGAAGGCCCTTGATTTTGTCTTCTTTTAAGGATTTTGCTGAAAGAAAAATGATGGGAATGTCAGCGTTGAAGCGGCGGATTTCCTCTGCGAGTGTGAAACCATCCATCTCAGGTAGCATCACGTCAAGGATGCAGAGGTCAAAATTGCCGGATTTTGCTGTTTCCAATGCTGATTTACCGTCGGTGCAGTGGGTGATTTCGTAGCCCTGCATTTCGAGGTTGTCCTTGGTCACGAAACCGAGGCTTTCATCGTCTTCGACGTAGAGCAGATGTGGTTTTGTTTGCATATCAAATAATAATCGTTACGGTAGTTCCCTTCCCTTGTTCGCTTTCGATGCTGATTTTCCAGCCGTGGGCGTCGCAGATGTTTTTGGTATAAAAAAGGCCGAGACCAAAACCCTTCACATCGTGTACGTCCCCGGTGGGCACCCGATAGAATTTCTCAAAAACCTTAGCAAGGTCTTCCTTTGAGATGCCAATTCCGTTATCAATAATTTGTAATTGAATCCTGTCTTCATCAATTGTCTGAGTTCGAAGCAGTATGATCGGTGCCCCCTTGCAATATTTAGTGGCATTATCCACAAGGTTATGAAGGATGTTGGTCAGGTGTAGTTTATCGGCATTGATGGTCGGTGATTTTGCCGACAACTCGCAATCAACTTTTCCACCTTGTTTTTCCACTTGGACTTTTATGCTTTCCAATACATTTTGTACCAAGCTATGCAGGTTAAATTCTTCTAAATTAAGTTTAAAATTGCCACGCTCAATTTTGGCCAATTGTAGCACCTTCTCCACTTGATTGTTGAGGCGTTGATTTTGTTCGTAAATGATATTGGCATATTGAGAAAGCCTTGGGCTTGCAATTATTTCTGGGCTTTTCAAGAACACATCTGTTGAAATACGAATGGTCGAGATAGGCGTTTTGAATTCATGTGTCATATTGTTGATAAAGTCCTTTTGCATTTCAGAAAGGCGTTTTTGCCGCAAGATAATGGCCATAGCATAAAGGAAAAAGAATACAGTCACTAATAGGATGCCTGAAAAAATAAGTGTGAGACGCATGTTGCTGAAAATCTGCGAATTACGTGTTGGGAACCTGATTCCAAAATAGTGTTGGTATTCGTCGTAAACTGGCAATTGATCTACTTTGGGACCAACTACCGTCTTAGGCCCTTCCTCGCCGCCACTGCTATAACTAATGTATTTACCATACCTCATTTTACGGGTATCACAATTGTAAATACCATATTCAAAATCTTCTCGAAGTCCAATGGATTCCAGTTCGTGACGTAGGAAGTGTTCCAAATTTCGTGGATTGATGCTATCATTTACATTTACTACCCAATAGTTTGAAGTAACTTGACTAATAATGTTGTAGGCTGGAGGAGAACTGCCCAGTTTTTCAAATTGCTTAGCTACACCTTGAAGGGCGATGGTCACCTTTTCTTGATAGTCCTTTTCCTCGGCATTCCAAGTGTTGACGAGTAGATATGCCTGAATAGCAATAATGCCTATGATGGCTAAAGCACCCAGAATCACTACCCTGTTGATTGCCGTGTTTTTCATTGAAAAATTACTTTAATCCACTGCTATTTAATTTAGTTGTATCAAATGCCTGAAATTGAAATAGCGCCGAATAAATTTATTTCAAAAAGCTTTCATCAGTTTTGCTTTGCAAATTAGCTGCTTGGCTGGCCAATGAAAATGCGGTTAACACCTCTTTAACACCCACCAAACGCCAAATCTGTGTGCAAAGATTTTAAGAAAACGCCGTCGGAACGATTAATTTTGCGCCATTCAAACACTACATGACAAATTTTACCTTCATAAAACAATTAATATTTACGGTTTTTCTTTGCTGCGTAACAATGTTTGTGGCAAACAGCCAAGACGTTTCGAACCCATTTGAACTCGAACCCAGACTTGAAGTTGCTACTTCGCAGGATAGTGCTGCGGCCATTCCCGTCTCTACTAACCCTTTTGACATCGTTCCTGCTACTGCAACTGGCAGGCCCGCAAAAGGCCCAGGCTTTCAAATCAGAACTGAAAGAAACGCAAAACCTCTCACCGCCAAAGAAAAAGAAAGCAATTATCGCCGCTTCCTATTTGTGTCCATCCTTATTATGTTCATTATCCTGACCCTCATTGTCACGATTTTCAGGATTTTGATTGAAAAAATTTGGAAAGCATTTCTAAACGACAACTTGCTCAACCAATTGCATCGAGAGCAAAGTTCTGGGTTAGCATTGGCCTACGTGATTCTATACCTCTTGTTTTTCATTAATGCCGGTCTTTTTGCATTTCTGGCCGCTAGGCATTTTGGCATTTCCATTTCAAGCTCCAACGTATATGCTCTACTGCTCTGTATGGGCAGCATCGCTGGATTTTTTGTGGCAAAGCATTTTGTGCTTTGGATGGCAGGCTTCATTTTCCCAATTGGGAAGGAAGTGGACAGCTATCAGTTTACTATTATGATATTTAATATCATTGTTGGCTTGTTTCTGGTGCCAGTAGTGTTGCTTATTGGCTATGCGCCGCAAACCATGACTGGGGTTGTGGTTTACAGTGCGTTGGGCATACTCGGACTAACTTTTCTATTCTTAAATCTACGGGGTTTGTTTATCGCTACCCGGTTTATTGCAGGCAATAAATTTCACTTTTTATTGTATCTTTGCGCCGTCGAAATCGCCCCCATTCTGGCAATTGTTAAAATCGCCACGTCCTATGGCGGGAGTTGATTTACAAATTTTGAAACAACCAAAATTCTAATACTGCGAATGGACGTTGTAAATGGTAAAACATATGTGGAGAGCTACAAGCAGGTCAAAACGATCCTTGTATCGCAACCAAAACCTGAGCGCTCTCCTTACTACGACCTTGAAAAAAAGTATGAACTCCAAATAGATTGGATACCTTTTATTCAAGTGGAACCTTTAACTGCAAAAGAGTTTCGTAAGCAACGGGTAAGGCCGGACGAGTTTTCCTCCATCATTTTTACAAGCAAAAATGCCATTGATCATTTCTTTGCTTTATGCGAAGAAATGCGGATAAAAATGTCGCAGGATACCAAGTATTTCTGCTTGACCGATGCTGTGGCCAACTACCTTCAAAAATTCATCATTTATCGCAAACGGAAGGTTTTTTCAGGTGAGCGTACCTTGCAAGACCTCAAACCTTACTTGATGAAGCACAAGGACAAAGAGAATTTTCTTCTGCCTTGTTCCAATCTAGGGAGTAAGCAGATAACCTCTACGCTGGATGAATATGGGGTGAAATATCAAGAGGCCATCATTTATAACGTGGTGAGCAGCGACCTTAGTGACCTCAAAGATATTTATTATGACATCATCGCATTCTTTAGCCCATTGGAAATTGAAGCACTTTACGAAAACTTTCCTGACTTCGAGCAAAAAGCAACCCGCATTGCTGTTTTTGGAAAAAGTGCGCTGAAGGCCGTTCTTGACCATGGCCTTTATCCAAACATCAAAGCACCTGAGCCTGAGACACCTTCCATGACAATGGCCTTAGAAAAATACTTACAAGTATCGAACAAAGAGGAATAACTGGCGGTTCTTAACAAATAATTCTTATATTTGTATTTCTTCTAGTTGTTTTCTCATAGTATGTTTGTTTGAAGCCCCGATGCCCAGCATCGGGGCTTTTTACGTTTATACCTCAAAGAAAGCAACGCCACCGCCTACCCAAGTTTTACCCATGTTATAACGCACACCTACCATCTCGCCTTTGCTCAGGCGAACAAGATTAGTGATGACCTGTGGCCTTGCAGCACCATCTTCCCAAACCAACATCATTCGAACTTCCGCTTTGGCAGGTTCATCTAGTGTCTCAATGACTGGGGCGTAGGCTACTTTTTGCTGAAGGATAAAATTTTTGCGTTCAGAGGCAGCAATTGCCTCAATATCCATTTCTGTAGGGTGGATGATTACACCTTGTCCTGAAAAGGAATAGAGTGGTTTTAATACATAATTGTCCAAATCGTCAGGAATACTGGTCAAATCACTTAGGTAAGTTGATTTAGGAACAAATTGACTGCTAAAAAGTGGAAGTGTATGCTTACTAATCCGGGCAAACCAATGCGGGTGCCCTACCCATTGGATATTGTACTCATTTTCAAAAAAGAACTCCCGTTTAAGGTCTGTCCTTTTTTGAAGTTCATCAAAAATTACTCGATTATAGATGCGCTCTACCGTCACTTTCCGACCATTTTCATCCAAATAAAAAACGTCACGGCCTTCAGTTTTGAGGTCAGTCAGGCATTTTACCTTTATGCCAAGTGTCCGCTTCGTCGCCCAAAAATCTACTTGTGTGTTCTGTTTGTGCGGCTCTACTTCCAGCAAAACCACATTCTCTGGTTTAGAGTCTCCAACGATTATTTGTCGCATCTTCGCTACATAAGTCTCGCTGTTCAACCCACCAAATAGGTGCTGTAGATTATCAGGTATCTCAAAATGTTTGCGATAAGATCGGGCGCAAAGGTCCTGGTAAAAGTACAGTGATGGAAAACCTTGAATTTCAATCAATTGTGGTGAAATGTGACCATTGTCATCTTGACAAATTCCAAAATCAATGACGAGGAAGGTAGTGTGTTCACTTTCACCCGGTACGAAGCAGCCTGGCATTATCGTCTCTTCGGACAGTGCCTTGAAGTCCGGACGGCAAAGTGTGTCCACTAGTTCTTCACAGGCTTGGAAAAGTTGGTCAGACAGCGATTTAGGAACAAAAACAGGAGTCTCGGCAATGTGGAAAGGTACTTTGTGATTGGTTCCCAGATAGATTTCATGTAGAAACGACTGGTATTTTTCTTCGGTAAATGCGGCATTGTACGCCTTACGGACGTCTGAAATCATAGCGGTTGGATTTCGTTTTTTGAAATAGAAAATTGGTCAAGCCAATTCTAAGGCACCCGCCCTCACCTGCCGAATGGCATCATTAAGGAACAATGGCAAGATGGTCGCATGTGTACGAGCTATCTTGTCGGGGTCGTGCAGGTGCTTTACCATATTCTGGTATTTTTCTTCACCATATTCTTCCAAAATGGCAGCCATGCGTTCTGGCTCTGAAAAATATTCCCGCATCCCAACAGGATCGGCTTCGGGATGGAATTGTGTTCCAATCATTTCCGGTGAAAACCGGACGGCCATCACCGCCCGCTCCAGCTCAAGGTGCGGACGGTCTTTTTCAATACAAAGCAATTTGGCACCAATGGCCTCTATGCGCTGATAGTTTGGTTGCACAATCTGATATTCCCTGAAATCAGCCACCCAAAAAGGCTCGTCCAGCGGACTGAAAAGCCACTCCCGCTCGCCATCATCCGTTTTGTGGACAGGGAATGTGCCGAACGATTTTTTGCGACGCCTATTGATTTCGCCTAAGCCGAAATGGTGGCAAGCCATCTGGAACGAGTGACATATAAAAAACACGAATTTCTTTGGACCTTCTTCGCTGCGATTGTAGTGCCATAGCTCGTCAATCAATTCGTGGAAAGGCTGAAGCCAGCTTTCATTGCCCACGAGTGGATTGCCAGGCCCTCCTGAAAAAATGTAGATATCGTGGCTTAGGTCTGGAACACGTACTGCGCTTCGAACATCAAAAACTTCGTAGTCCAAGTCGCTTCGGAACATTTTCACAATGTCCTGAATATTCGTCATGCCGAGGTTTTTGGTGCCCTCGTACATGTCCAAAATCGCCAATTTAAGCTTGCTTTCCATTATTTTCATTGTTGAGTTGCTGTATTGTTGAATTGTTATAAAGCAACACCATGATGACAATTTAGCAATATAACAATTCAACAATTTCAACAATCAAACCATTATTTCTTCTTCTTGGCCACAGCTTTCGCTGGAGCAGTAGGCACGGTCATGTGATCACCTTGTACGGCTTGTTGCAGGAACGTACCCCATGTAAGGTTATTTTTTCCCTCTTCGTGCGCCTGAGCCCGCTCAATGGCGTAGTTGGCCATCGTCTCCACGACCCATTCGAAATTTTCTTTTCCTACGGAATTAACATCGGCGTCCGGCGCAGGGTTGCAGAAGTCGATGGCAACGGGTATGCCGTTTTCCACGCCAAATTCCACGGTGTTGAAGTCGTAGCCCAAGCCGTTGCAAAGGCGCAGCACATAATCTTCAATCGTGGCCAGCAATTCCTTAGACGCACCGTGGTCGGCGACGTAACGCAGGTGGTGCGGATTGCGTGGCTCGTAGTCCATGATGCGCACGTATTTTCTGCCGATGCAATAGCAACGGAAATAGCTGTCGAATTTCACAGCTTTTTGGAACATCATGACCAATTGGCCAGTTTCGTTATAGGCTTTGAACACATCATTCCAGTTTTCAACAGGGTAAACGCTCTTCCAACCGCCGCCAGCGTGAGGTTTCATAAAAGCTGGAAATCCGCCGAGGTAATCGAGCATTCCTTCCCATTCCATCGGGAATTTCAGGTTAGAAAAACTTTCGGAAGACGTGTCGTCTGGGTGGTCCTTGCTGGGAAGCAACACCGTTTTCGGCACAGGCACGCCGACTTGTTCAGCCAGTACGTTGTTGAAGAATTTCTCGTCAGCGCTCCACCAAAACGGGTTGTTGATTACCGCCGTGCCCGTGGCCGCTGCATTTTTCAGGTAAGCCCGGTAAAACGGGACGTCCTGTGAAATGCGGTCGATGATGACCGCATAGCCGCTGGGGCGGTTTTGCATCAGTTCCTCCACTTTCACGAATTCTGCGGTGATGCCATCAACCCGCTTCGAATTCACACGCTCCACAAAGGCTTGAGGGAAAGTCCGCTCCTTGCCGAAAAGTATGCCTATCTTTTTCATTCTCAGGTGTTTTTGAATTTTATGAAATATTATCGGTGCGATTTTGGATTTTACCAAAAAATGATTTCGCTAGATTTGCCTCCTAGGGTCTTCCTGCTGCCGCTGTTTTAACGTAGAAAGTATTCGGTAGAATGGATGGCCAAAGCTAAGTCGAAATCCTGACAGCAAGCGCAAAACCCTATCACTTTCAATGTATTTTTAGGCAATGGGCCAGAGCGACATACTGACTACACACCAACCACATTTTGATTTTTCGAAGGAACAACGCCACTCGTTGCACTTGCACCGGCTGCGCAATTTCCATTCAAAATACCTCGCAACTCGCTTCAGCGTTGACATTTACCTGCCACCGGACTACGATGCCAGCGGTGCCGGACGCTTCCCCGTTCTGTTTTTCAACGATGGACAGGACATGGAAGCCCTGCGTCTCGCCGACACGCTGACGGCACTTTACGCCAGTCAAAAAATCCCGTCGCTCATCGTCGTAGCCATCCATGCTGGCGAGCGGTTACAGGAATACGGCACTGCCCATCGGCCCGATTACCGCAACCGGGGCAGCAAGGCACATTTTTATACCAAATTCATTATCAAGGAGTTATTTCCACATTTGCGGAAAAACTATCCGATCCGGGAAGGGGCGGAGCATACGGCTTTCGCTGGTTTTTCCTTGGGTGGCCTTTCGGCTATGGATATTGTCTGGAACAATCATGGCCTTTTCGGCAAGGCGGGCGTTTTTTCCGGTTCCCTGTGGTGGCGGCACAGCGATTTCATCGAAGACGACCCCGATGGTGGCCGCATCATGCACGAAATCGTTGATACGGGCCTGCACCGTCCCGGCCTCAAGTTTTGGTTCCAGACCGGCACCATGGACGAAACCGACGACCGCAACGCCAACGGCGTCATTGATTCCATTGACGATACCCTCGACCTGATGGAACGCCTGAAAAATATCGGCTACCACCACAAGGAAGACCTGCACTACCGGGAAGTGAAGGATGGCATCCACCATCCGAGCACTTGGGCGGAAGTGCTGCCTGAGTTTTTGGTGTGGGCGTTTGGGAAGGTTTAGTAGGTTTAGAAAGTTTAGTTTTGCCCCAACATAACCTCCTAAACTTTCTAAACTTAATTATGAAAATCATCATAACTGGCGCCACCAAAGGCATTGGCCGAGCCATCGCAGAGAAATTCGCAGCGGAAGGTTTTGACCTTGCTGTTTGTGCCCGTTCTGAAGCCGATTTGGCTAGTTTCAAAAAGGATTTTGAGGGAAAATATGGCGTAGAAGTTCTCACTAAAGCCACCGATATGTCCAAAAAAAACGAGGTGCTGGCTTTCGTCGATTTTATCAAAAAACGTTGGAGCGAGGTGGACTGTGTCGTGAACAATGCGGGCGTTTTTCTGCCCGGTGAAATCTCTGCCGAGCCGGACGGCCAATTGGAATCGCAGATTGAAACCAACCTTTACAGTGCCTACCATTTCACCCGAGCCATGTTGCCCGTGATGCTCGCCAAGGGCAGTGGCCATATCTTCAACATGTGCAGTATCGCCAGCCAGATTGCCTACCCGAACGGCGGTTCCTACAGCATCTCCAAGTTTGCGTTGCTGGGTTTTTCCAAAGTGCTGCGGGAGGAACTGAAAACCAAGGGCATCAAGGTCACAGCTATCCTGCCGGGTGCCACTTGGTCGGACAGTTGGGCGGGCGTCACCCTGCCCGAAAGTCGCCTGATGCAGGCGAACGACATTGCCATTGCCGTGTGGGCTGCTTGGCAAATGAGTCCCGCCGCTGTGGTAGAGGACATCGTCATCAGGCCACAGTTGGGGGATTTGTAGGTGTGGAAATATGGCATGAATTTTCCTCATTTTACATCAAAAAAATCTGCCACATGAAATACTTGGTTACTTGCCTTGCCATCCCCTTGATACCTACATTTTTGCTGGCGCAATCCGATGCTCCCCGTCTCTCCAAAATGTCCATCGGTAAGTCCGACTGCTCTGCTTATTTCCCTGCGGAATGCCTGCGTTTGAGCTGTCAAAATCGGAGGATGGCGCAGATGTTTACACTTCAGAGATGGAGCTGGGCGAGTACCGCTTCGGCTGTATTGCAGTCAAATTTACGGAGCCGTTTACCGATTCTTCGCCGGAGGAAATGGAGGATTTGCTGGTTTCCTATTTGGATTATTTGAAGGAGCAATTTGAAATAACAGATGCAGCGGGCTACGGAAAAGGTCATCTTCAAGAAGGGCATCCCGACGTGCGGGGCGTGATTGATTATTGGCAGGATGCAGAAGAAACGCAGTTCGCTGTGAAGGGCTGGGTGAACCAACGTTATCTGGGAATCATGTTCATTTACGGTGCAACGGAATACCCTATTTTCAATGTGCAGCAGATGTATTTGGACGGATTTCGGTTTGGGGAGTAAGGCTTTTCATTTCTCGTAAATCCCCTATCTTCCCGCCCTAAAACTAACCATCACCCGCAATGACAAACAACGACAAACGCCTTTTCCTCCTTGACGGCCATGCCCTCGTTTACCGGGCGCACTACGCCTTCATCACCCGCCCGCTCATCAATTCCAAAGGCTGGGACACGAGCGCCATCACGGGCTTCGTGCGCACCCTCACCGACCTCATCAACAACCAGAAGCCGACGCACCTCGCCGTGAGCTTCGACCTGCCGGGCGGCACTTTCCGGGATGATTGGTTTCCTGAGTACAAGGCCAACCGGGACGCACAGCCGGAGGGCATTACGTTTGGACTGCCATGGATTATGAAAATCCTGGAGGCATGGAAAATCCCCATCCTGACGCTGCCACGGTATGAAGCGGATGACGTGATTGGCACCATTGCGAAGAAAGCAGAAAAAGCTGGTTATCAGGTTTTTATGGTAACTCCAGACAAAGATTACGGCCAGCTCGTCAGCCCCAATATTTTCATGTACAAACCCGGCAAAGCAGGCGGCGAAGTCGAGATTTGGGGCGAAAAGGAGGTCTGCGATAACTGGAATATTGATAACGTGGATCAGGTGGTGGACATTCTGGGATTGCAAGGCGACGCTGTGGACAATATCCCCGGTGTGCCCGGCATCGGCCCGAAAACAGCGGCGACCCTGCTCAAAGAATTTGGTTCGGTGGAAAACCTGCTCGAAAATGTGGACAAGGTGAAGGGCAAAAACCAAGAGAAACTGCGTGATTTTGCGGAGCAAGCAAGGCTCTCCAAAAAGCTCGCCCGCATTGACATCGAAGCGCCGATTGAGTTTCACGAAGAAAATTTCAACCTTGACCCTTTTGATAGGGAAGCGTTGACGGAAATATTCAAAGAGTTGGAATTCAGAACTTTAGCAGTGCAAATCCTCGGCGGCGATGGCACTCCGAACTCTGCGCCAAAACCCACTGCAAAAGCACCCGCTGCTGGTTCGCAGGGCAATCTTTTTGGCGAAGCCGAGGCTGCTCCACGACAATCTGCTGCCCCACCCATTCCCGCCCACTCCATTGCGGAGAAAAACGCCGAGAACACGCCGCACGCCTACCATCTCGCCGATACACCTGAGAAGCGGGCAGAACTCGTCGCCGTTTTATCGAAAGCCAAAAGTATCTCGTTCGATACCGAAACTACGAGCATTGACCAGATGCTGGCCGAACTCGTGGGCATGTCGTTCAGCGTGACGCCGCACGAGGCTTGGTACGTGCCTGTCCCCGCCGATAGGGAAGGGGCGCAGGCCATCGTTGAAGAATTCAGGCAAGTGCTTGAAAATGAGGCAATTGAGAAAATCGGTCAGAACATAAAATACGACGCCGTGGTCTTCAAAAACTACGGCGTGGAGGTCTGCGGCTACTGGTTCGACACGATGCTGGCGCATTACCTGCTGGAGCCGGAGCTTCGCCACGGCATGGATTATCTCTCAGAAACTTACTTGAAATACGCCCCGATTTCCATCGAAACCTTGATAGGAAAAGGCGTCAACCAACTCAGTATGCGGGACGTACGAGTGGAGCGGGTAGCCGAATACGCCGCCGAAGATGCCGATGTGACGCTGCAATTGGCTGATTATTTCAAGCCGAAACTCAAGGAGGAAGAGGGTCTTCAAAACCTCTACGACACGATGGAGCGACCCCTCATCAAGGTCATCGTGGACATGGAGTATGAGGGTATTCGGGTAGATGGAGATTTGCTTCGCAACTACTCCAAGGAACTTGAAAAAAGCATCGCCGATCTGGAGCAACAGATTTATAAAATGGCGGGGATGCAGTTCAACATCGCCTCGCCGAAGCAGATTGGCGAGGTGCTGTTCGACCGGATGAAACTGCCCTACCGCTGGGCGAAAACCAAGACAGGCGCCTACTCCACCGACGAGGCCAAGTTGACGGAAATGGCCGCCGAGCAGCCCTTTGTCGCTGAGATTTTGAAGCACCGGGGTCTGTCTAAGTTGAAGTCTACCTATGTAGATGCGCTGCCCTTGCAGGTACACCCCCGCACGGGCCGGGTGCATACCTCGTTCAACCAGGCGCTGGCCGCCACGGGCCGCCTCGCCTCCAACAACCCCAACCTTCAGAACATCCCCATCAAGACGCCGGAGGGCCGCAAGGTGCGGGAGGCCTTCATCCCACGGGACGAAAACCACCTGCTGCTCAGCGCCGACTACTCGCAGGTCGAGCTGCGCCTCATTGCCGAAATCAGCGGGGACGAGGCCATGATCGAGGCGTTCCAACTGAACCAGGACATCCACCGGGCTACGGCGGCAAAAGTTTATGGCGTGCCTTACGAGGAAGTGACGAGCGACCAACGCCGCAACGCCAAGACGGTCAATTTCTCCATTATTTATGGGGCTGGCGCAACAAACGTGTCGCAGCAACTCGGCATCAAGCGTACCGAGGCGAAGGAACTGATTGACACATACTTCCAGCAGTACAACGGCCTGAAACGCTACATGGAGGACATCGTGGAGGGCGCCCGTGAGCATGGCTACGTGAAGACCCTGCTCGGTCGCCGGCGCTACCTACGTGACATTGACAGCCGCAACTCCCTCGCCCGCAGCAATGCCGAACGAGTGGCCATCAATACCCCCATCCAAGGCACGGCTGCCGACCTCATCAAGGTGGCGATGATCAATATCCACAAGGCGCTATTGGATAAAAACCTTGGCACGAAGATGATTTTGCAGGTGCATGACGAACTAGTTTTCGATGTGCCAAAAGACGAGTTGGAAACGGTGAAGCCGATTATCCTCGACCTGATGACGAATGCGATTCCGAACCTGAAAGTGCCGATTTTGGTGGAAATGGGAGTCGGAGGGAATTGGTTGGAGGCGCATTGATGATTGATTTAGGGAGGCTGCTTTTTAATTTCCTCCCTAAATCCCCGTAACAATATTCATAAAATCCCAAGCAACCAGCAGTGTCTCCCCTTCATAATGCAGCCCTGTCGTCAGCCGTTTGCTGTGAAGTGCCAGTATTTCCTCGTCTTTTTTCAAAAAAGTAAAAATGGTGCGCACGACCTTGAAGTAGCGGCCCACCTCGTTAACGGTAGGTATATCGCGGCTGCCTAGCAGTTCCATCAAGTTCCGAAATTTTTCAAAATCAAAAAGTAAGTACTGCGTCGGATAGCGGAAAGCAAGGTAAAGCGACACCATCTGGTAATTGTCGTGGTGGTAATGGCTGTTGAGTTTGGAAGCGGGATGTGCTTCCCGCCAAGCAGTCAGTAATTCGTCGCAATGGAACACGAAGCGGCCAACCCTTCCGTCCAAGTCTTTGGTCTCATTGAAAAGGTCTTGAAATAGATACCGCACGAACTCCCGGTCCATTTCGATTAACTTGAGCATCATCTCCTTCGGCTCGTAATGTTCCCGTTTCCAGAGGCGGCGGGAGCGGGAGTTTTCGAGGCTGCGGTCGTACGTCGTTCGGAAATCCAGCGCTTCCACATCCCAGTTTTCTTGGAAAATTCGTTGCGACTCCCACGGAAGGTAAGGGTCGTGCTTTGGGTTATTACGAAGAAAATCGGCGTATTGCCGGATGGCGTCATTGAGTTTTTGCAGATTCATGGCCGCAATTTCGTGCTGTTTTTTACTTCAAATAGCTCTGAAGTGCATTTGTCGCAAAAAATCATGCAAAACTTGACGGCGATGCCACATATTTGCAGAAGTGGAAATTGGGAATTTAGAAATTGGGAATTAGGTATTTGAAAGCCTCCCAATACCTAATTCCCAATACCCAACACCAAACGTAGCATGAGACTTATTCAAATCACTGACCTGCACGTAGCGAGCGAAGACGAGTTCACACATGGCGTGGATGTGCGTCAGAATTTTTTGGATATCCTGCAAGCGGTCAAATCTTTCGCTCCCGAACACCTCATCGTCTCTGGCGATCTTGCCTTCGATACTGCCAACGAACAGGTCTATCATTGGATGAAGGCTCATTTTGATGGGCTAGGTATTCCCTACTCCGTCATTGCTGGGAACCATGATGAATCCAAGCTCTTGGCCAAGGTTTTCCAAATTGAGCACCTCCTTACCGGGGATGACCTCTACTACAAACTTGACTTGCCCAGTCATACGTTTCTCCTCCTCGAAACCTCAAGAGGTACTATGTCCCAAGCCCAACTTGAGTGGCTAGGCAACTCGTTGGCAGGCTTGAACGGTCCTGCCACCATCTTCATGCACCACCCGCCCGTGGAAGGCGGCGTGCCCTACATGGACATCAATTATCCGCTTCGCAACATGGCCGAAGTGCAGGAAGTGCTGTTCCGGCACCCACATCCGGTGTATGTTTTTTGTGGGCATTACCATGTGGAGAAAATGCTTTGCGTGAAAAACCTCACCGTTCACATCACCCCAACCACCTATTTTCAAATGAAATGGCAGCAGCCAGAATTTGCGCTTGACCACCTGAAAATCGGCCTTCGGGAAATCAACCTGCGCCCCGATGGCGTGGTGGAGAGCGCAGTGGTGTATTACGAAGGGAATAAAACAGGATAAGGGTTTTTGGTTTCAAGTTTCAGGTTTCAAGGGGAGTCCCGCACGAAACCTGAAACCAAGAACCTGAAACCCTTCAAAACAGAACGCCGAATAAATGCTTCTTTCCTCCAAACTGCCGGGCGTCGGCACCTCCATTTTTACCGTTATGTCGGCTATGGCCGCTGAGCATGGAGCCATCAATCTCGCACAGGGGTTCCCCGATTTTGACTGCTCTGACCGTCTCAAAGGGCTAGTCGAAAAGTACATGCGCCTTGGCCACAACCAGTATGCACCCATGCCGGGTGTTCCTGCGCTTCGCAAAATCATGGCCGAGAAAATCAAGTCGCTCTACGGCCTGACGGTTGACCCTGATACCGAAATCACCATCACGAGCGGGGCCACTCAGGCGCTTTACTGCGCTGTTTCAACTTTCATACGGCCCGATGACGATGTGATTTTGGTGGAGCCTGCATACGATTCATATCGCCCCTCCATCGAAGTGAACGGCGGCAGGCCCATCGTCTATGAAATGAGCGCCCCCGACTACACAATTGATTGGCGATTACTGGAACGCCTCATCACTTGGAAAACCCGGATGATTGTCATCAATACCCCGCACAACCCAACGGGAAAAACTCTAAAAGAAGCTGATTGGAAGGAACTGCAACACCTCGCCGTGAACCGTGACATCATCGTGCTTTGCGATGAAGCTTATGAGCACCTCGTCTTCGATGGCGAGCGGCACGAGAGCCTGCTTCGGTATCCGCTGATTTACGAGCGGGGCATGTCGGTTTTTTCCTTCGGTAAAACACTGCACACAACTGGCTGGAAACTCGGCTGCATCGTCGCGCCACCTGACCTCACGAAAGAGTTCCGTAAGGTGCATCAGTTCAATGTTTTCGCCGTGAACACCCCGATGCAGCACGCCGTGGCGGAATATTTCGAGACGCCCGACGACTACTTGGCGTTGAACGATTTTTTTGAAAAAAAGCGGGACTTCCTACTCGGTGCTATGTCGAATTCTAGGTTCAAGCCATTGCATAGCGAAGGTTCGTACTTTCAATTGTACGATTACTCGGCCATCAGCGATGAGCCGGATACCGAGTTCGTAAAACGGTTGCTCATCGAACACAAAGTAGCAGCCATTCCTGTTTCTGCGTTTTACAGCAACAACAAGCAAGAACGCGTTATCCGGCTTTGCTTCGCAAAACAAGAGGAAACACTGGCAAAGGCCGCTGCGATTTTGAGCAAAATCTGAGCGCTTCCCCACTTTGATTTTGATAAAAATTGAAACTGCTTATTTTTACTCACTGACCCTACCTCGAAACCCGCAACTCACAACTCGAAACTTAAAAGTATGACTGATCAAAAACCTTGGCTGGCGAATTACCCGAAGGGCGTGCCTGCCAATATTGATGAAAATGCCTACCCTTCATTGGTGGCATTGCTGGAGGAGACTTTCAAGAAATTTCCCAACAAAAAAGCCTTCAGTTGCATGGGCAAGTCGCTGACCTATGCCCAGATAGACAAGTACTCAACACAATTTGGCGCTTACCTGCAATCCCGTGGCTTGGAGCCTGGCGACAAAGTCGCGTTAATGATGCCCAACCTTTTGCAGTACCCGATTGCGCTGTTCGGCTGCCTACGGGCTGGACTGGTCATCGTGAACACCAATCCGCTCTACACCCCCCGAGAAATGCGCCATCAGTTCACTGATTCTGGGGTAAAAGCGATTGTCATTTGCGAAAACTTCGCATCTCACCTGCAAGAAGTGTTGCCGGACACTCAAATCAAAACCGTCATCATCACCAGCATTGGTGAAATGCTGGGCTTTAAAGGTTGGTTTGTGAATTTTGTCATCCGCTATATCAAGCGGATGGTGCCAAACTACAACCTGCCGAATACGGTTACTTTCGGCTATGCTGTTGAGCAGGGAAAACATTTCACGATAAAACCATTTTCAAACACCCCCGACGATGTGGTCTGCCTACAATATACTGGTGGCACGACGGGCGTGGCTAAAGGTGCCATGCTCACCAACCGCAACCTCGTGGCCAATATGATGCAAATCAAGGCGTGGATATCTCCTTCGGGAATTGGCGAGGGAGATATTGGTCTTTCGCCGTTGCCGCTGTACCATATTTTCGCTTTTTCGGTCAACTGTCTGGCGCTTTTCAGCTTGGGAATGCAGACGGTGCTGGTTGTCAATGCCCGTGATATTCCTTCGGTCATCAAGGAATACAAGAATTTTAAAGTGAGCATCATGACAGGCGTGAACACGCTTTTCAACGCCTTGCTCAACCATCCCGATTTTGCAGCTCAAGATTTCAGTGCATTGCGATTGGGCCTTGGTGGTGGCATGGCTGTTCAGAAAGTAGTGGCTGAGAAATGGCGGAAAGTAACTGGTTCGCCCCTCATCGAGGGCTACGGCATGACGGAATCATCGCCTGTGGCCAGTGTGAACCCACTTGATGGTTCTGGCAGGCTCGGCTGCATCGGCCTACCCGTTTCTTCCACTGACATGCGGATCGTGGACGATGCGGGGAAGCCATTGCCGCAAGGCGAAATAGGCGAAATCCAAATCAAAGGCCCACAAGTGATGAAGGGCTACTACAACCGCCCGGACGCCACGTCCCAAATGATCAAAGATGGCTGGCTCTGCACGGGTGATATTGGCCTGATGCACCCAGACGGTTATTTTCAAATTGTTGACCGGAAAAAGGACATGATTCTCGTGTCGGGTTTCAATGTTTACCCCAACGAAATTGAAGATGTGGTAGCGGAGAATCCCAAGGTTTTGGAGTGCGCCGCTATTGGTGTTCCAGACGAAAAATCGGGTGAAGTGGTAAAGATTTTTGTGGTTAAAAAGGACAAGTCTTTAACCGAAAAAGAACTACTGGAGCATTGTCGCCAAGGTTTGACAGGCTATAAAATGCCAAAGGCGGTGGAGTTCCGCACGGAGTTGCCCAAGACGAATGTGGGGAAAATATTGAGGAGGAAATTGCGGGAGGAGCAAGGGTAATCTTCAGAAATTTTGAAATTGGAAATTGCTGTAAACAAAAAAGGCGGCTGGGCAAATGCCCGCCGCCTTTTTTGTTTTCCTGCGGTAAAAACTACCGTGCAAACTGTACTGCACGTTTCTCCCGGATCACGGTAACTTTGATTTGACCAGGGTACTGCATTTCCCCTTGAATCTTCTGCGAAATCATGAATGCAAGGTCGTCGGCATACTGGTCGCTAACTTTTTCGGCTTCCACCAATACCCGCAATTCACGGCCTGCCTGCATTGCAAATGCTTTGGAAACGCCCTCGTGCGCCATCGCAATTTCCTCCAAATCACCAATGCGCTTGAGGTAGCTTTCGAGGATTTCCCGGCGGGCACCTGGGCGGGCACCTGAAATGGCGTCGCAAGCCTGCACCAGTGGGGAAATGATGTTGTTCATCTCGATTTCATCGTGGTGAGCACCCACTGCATTGCAGACGATTTCATTCTCGCCGTGTTTTTCGCAAATCTGCATCCCAACGATGGCGTGCGAAAGTTCGGTTTCCTCTTCTGCTACTTTTCCAATATCGTGGAGCAAACCTGCCCGCTTGGCCAATTTTGCTTGTTTTGGATTCAGACCTAATTCGGCGGCCATGATGCCGCAAAGGTTGGCAGTTTCAATGGAGTGTTTAAGTAGGTTTTGGCCGTAGCTGGAGCGGAAACGCATGCGACCTACCATTTTTATCAGATAGGCATTGAGGCCATGAATGCCCAATTCGATGACGGTCCGCTCGCCAATTTCTACGATTTGCTCGTCCAATTGCTTGCGGGTCTTGGCCACCACCTCCTCAATGCGGGCAGGATGTATGCGACCATCTGTCACGAGTTTTTTCAGTGCCAAACGAGCCACCTCCCGGCGGATCGGGTCAAAGCTGGAGATAACGATGGCTTCTGGTGTATCGTCCACCACGATTTCAGCGCCAGTGGCAGCCTCGAGCGCCCGGATGTTCCGGCCTTCTCGACCAATGATTTGGCCCTTCATGTCGTCGGAGTCAAGCGGGAATACAGAGACGGTGTTCTCGATGGTGTACTCCGAAGCCATGCGCTGGATGGTGGAGATGATAATTTTCTTGGATTCCTTGTTGGCGTCAAGCTTGGCCTGCGTGATGGTTTCCTTCACGAGTGCCATAGCCTCGGTCTCTGCCTTGCCTTTGATGGCTTCCAGCAGTTGCTCCTTAGCCTCGCCTTGCGTAAGGCGTGATATGCCTTCGAGGGCTTTGATGCGCTCTTCGTTGGCGGCTTCAAGTTCTTCTTTGCGCTTCGCAACGACCTTGAGCTGCTTGTCGAGGTTTTCTCGAACGGTAGCGACTTCAGCATTTTTCTGCTCAAAATCGGCATCCTTGGCATCCAATTCCTTGATGCGGTCCTTCAACTTATCTTCCTTCGACTGGATGTCTTTTTCGAGGCTCCTGATTTCCAGTTCACGCTCTTTCACAGAGACCATTTTCTCTGCTTTCTCCTTTTCAAAATCAGCCCGCATGGAGTTGAAGCGGTCTTTGGCTTCCTGCACTTTGCGCTGTTTGATGGTCTCGTTCTTCGATTCAGCTTCGTCCAAAATCCGCTTGGCAGTGTCTTGCGCCTTCTTGATTTCTTGGTCGGTTTTTGCGTTTACTTCGTCAAGGAGCGCCTGCTTCTTGCTCTTCATGCTGGCTTGGATGATGAAATATCCAACTGCCAACCCGACGACCAGTCCAATGACCAGCCCGATTCCTATTTCCATGATGTCAAAAGGTTAAAATGGTTACGTGGTTACGTGGTTTTCTAGCAAAATTCACATGACGCAGCTTGCGTTACGCTTCAATTTGGCTGTCCAGCCATTTAACCAAAAATATAACAACAGGAAAAAACTAGGGCATCACTTCGTCTATTAGTGATTCAATGCGGGAGAGTTTATCGGAAATTTCAGGTGTGGAAGCAGTCGCTTGGCTTGTGGCTTTGTGATAATCCACCGCATAAGCCAAGATCGCCATGGCAAGGCAGTCCTGCTTTTCACGGTTGGTGTAAGTCAACTGAAACTTGTTTATTTTTTCGTTGACCTCCTTGACTATTTGGCGGATGACAGGTTCGTCATTTGCCTTTATTTTCAAAGGATATGGCCGCCCTGCAATGGTCACGGTCAATTGTTTGCTATCCTGATCTTCCATATCCTAAGCGTTTTGAAGCCACTCAATACATTTATCAATCTCGCTGATGTATTGGTCAATTTGCTTTCTCAACTTTTGGTTGCTTTCCGAATCATCTCCCCGCTGCCCGGCCAATGCCTGCTGCGAGTTAGTTAATCTTTCTGTCAATTCGCCGATGCGCTCGTGCTGCGCTTCCAAATCGGCTTTCAGTTTATCATTTTCGTTGGAAAGTTGGGTGTTTTGCTGGCGCAATGCAGTAATTGCTTCGGCCAGCAGCCGCACTTTCTGTTCGATATTGTCGAGTTGTTGGGTCATTGTTCAATTAACGTCGAATGGACGCGCCAAATTTCCGTTCAAACGCCTCGATGAGTTCACTCACCACGGCGTCCACCTCTTTGTCCTGCAAGGTGCGGGTCGGATCTTCGAAGCTGAAGCTCAATGCATAGGACTTTTTGCCCTCGCCCAGCTTGCTCTCATCTTCAAAGACATCGAACAAATTTATATCTTTCAACAGCTTTTTACCAACTTTTTTGGCAACGGCGGCAAGGTCGTTAAAATTCACGGATTTTCCAATCACCACTGCCAAGTCCCTACGCACCGTCGGGAATTTGTTTAGTTCCGCAAAACTGATGCTTTGCTTCTTGGCTGCTTGCAACAGTGCATCCCAGTTCATATCAGCGTAATAAACTTCGCCCCGAATGCCCATTTTCTTGCAAACTTTCGGCTGTACTTTTCCAAACGTCACCAAATCCTGTGGCCCTCGGTGATACTTGATGCCGTAGGCAAAAACTTCATCCTTCACTGCTGTCTCTTGGTAGCCACTGCCCACACCCAATCGGGAGAGCACATTGCCGACAAAGGCTTTGAGCGTGAAAAAATCCGCTGAAACTTTCTCCTTGTTGCGCCAGCTCTCAGACCAGCGTTGGCCAGTCAGGAAAAGCGCTAGGTGTTGAGGCTCAACAAATTTCGGGTTTCGGATTTCGGATTTCGGATTGGACGTGCCTGAATCCGCGATCCGCGATACGCGATCAGCAATCGAAGGGTGGTAAGTTTTACCGAATTCAAACAGCTTCAAATCGGATTGTTGACGGTTTTGGTTGTTCACCACTGCCTCCAAACCACTGAACAGCATCGTGGGGCGCATGATGTCCAGTTCCACGTTGCTGGTGTTGTTCACAAAGACAAGTTCATGGTCTTCCTTCGGTAAAATTTCCTTGTAAAGTGCAGATTTTGAGAGTGAAAGGCTCATCGTCTCATTGAAACCATTGGCTGCCAAATAATCGGCAATAGTATTGCGCACCGAATTTGGGTCCGGTTTTTCACTCGCCACCATGCTACTTCGGATCTGTGCAGGGGCGGGCACATTGTCCAAGCCGAAAACTCGAAGTATTTCCTCCACAACATCGGCAGGACGGGTCACATCGGCCTTGTTGGTGGGTACGCTGACGGTGAACGACTCTGACGACTCTGCTTCAATTTTCATTTCCAGCGCAGATAGAATTTCGTTGATTTTTTCCTTTGGAATCTCCATGCCGATGAGTCGGTTCACGTAGTCAAACGTGACTGTAATCAATTGATTTTCAATTGGGTTTGGATAAATATCCACGATTTCTGAGGCGATTTCACCACCCGCCAATTCGACCATCATGGCCGCTGCCCGTTGCAGTGCGTAAACACAGATATTCGGGTCACTGCCTTTTTCAAATACCCTGGCAGCGTCGGTGCGGAGGTCGTGCCGGGTGCTGCTGCGGCGAATCCACTTGGCATTGAAATGGGCGCTTTCAAGGAAAATGTTCTTCGTCGTTTCCTTCACACCCGATTTCGCACCGCCGAACACACCACCGATACACATCGGCTTGGATTCACCATCGCAAATCATCAGGTCGTGGTCGCTTAGGCTGCGCTCCCGTTCGTCGAGGCTGAGGAATTTGGTGCCTTCCGGCAATGTTTTCACAATGATTTTTTGCCCAGCGATTTCATCCAAATCAAAGGCATGCAGCGGCTGCCCAAGTTCGTGAAGGATAAAATTGGTAATGTCCACCACGTTGCTGATGCTCCTTACTCCGACCGACTGGAGACGTTTTTTCAACCAGTCAGGCGATTCGCCAATCGTCAAACCTTTGATGACGACACCCGCGTAACGGGGACAAGCCGCTGTGTTTTCCACCGATACATTAATGGGAAGTAGGGATGAGGAAGTAGGGATGAGGGGGGCGACTGTTGGAACTTTTACCCCATTTTTTTGCCCAAATTGCACTTGCAACGCAGCGGCCAAATCCCTCGCCACGCCAAAATGGCAGGTCGCATCCGAGCGGTTCGGCGTCAGGCCGATTTCGTAAACGACGTCTTTTTCCAGTTTGAAATAATCCCGGCCAGTTGTTCCAATGGCCGTATCTTCTGGCAGCACGAGAATGCCGCTATGGTCTTCGCCCATGCCTAGTTCATCGGCGGCACAAATCATTCCCTGGGATTCTTCGCCTCTGATTTTACCAAGTTTCAACGTGATGGGATCGCCATGCGTTGGATAAAGCGAAGTGCCGACGGTGGCTACGAGCACCTTTTGCCCAGCGGCTACATTGGGTGCTCCGCAAACGATTTGGAGCAAATTTTCACCACCAATGTCCACTTTCGTGAGGCTGAGCTTGTCGGCATTGGGGTGGCGCCAGCATTCCTTCACATGCCCGACGACGACTCCTTCCAATCCGCCCTTAATGCTCTCAACTTCCTCCATGCCTTCCACTTCGAGGCCGAGGCTGGTGAGCAGGTTCGAGATTTCCTCCGGAGCAAGGTCAATGTCAATATATTCTTTGAGCCAGTTTAGTGATATGGTCATTTTTCTAAATTTGAAGGGGCGAAGATAGGTTTTAAACTACTTTTCCCCAATCTCCCGCAGCACCTTCTGTATCTGCTTTTTCTTTTCCTTCGCCTCCACCACCGTAGGCGGGGCGGCCCGCTCGGCACAGTCCTTTATTGGGCAGCGCTCGCAGGTCGTGTTCACTTCCCTTCGGGAAATGGCAGGGTCGTCAAGGAACTTCACCCGTTTGCGAAGTGCCGCATCCACCAATATTCCGACAGTGATGCTGACGTTCTGGTCGGGCGAGGGATAGGCCGGTCGGGCGAGGGTGAAGCAGAGGTACTCGTCCTTGGTGTCGTGGTAGCGGCTGCGCTGCGCCCCGACGAGTGCCCCGGTGTATTTGCCTGCTTGTTGCATTTGCGCCAAATCCTCCAGCAGCGAGGTGGCCAGCCAGCGGCGGCAGTAGTGCTCGTTGATGGCGTTGCCGTGCGGCTGATGGCGGCGGTTGAGGTGTAGTTCCTTGTCCATCCTGAACTGGCCAGTGGCAGGCGTGTGGATGAAACGGAGCAGGAACAGTTTTTCCAAGCCGAAAAATTGCGGCAGCACGTTGGTGATACGTTGGAAGAGCATCTCCGGCGATGCCTGGTATTTGCGCAGCAGGCCGAGAATGAATTCACCATCCCAGCGGGGCAGTTGGAAGAAGGCTTCCATGTTCTGGTTGAAGGTTTCCCGATTGAGCAGCAGCGCTGCCGAGAAATAGCCCGCCTTGAAGTGGCTAAGCACTTCCTCAAAGGAATTCACCCGTAGCAGGGTAGCGGTATTTGCTCGCTCCTTCAAGCCTAAGTAATTGAATCCCAGTTCTTTACCAAACTGAAAAGCCTTTTGCATATCGTTCAACTTGGCATTCAGCAGCAGTTTTTTCGCCTTCGGTAAATAGACGGAGCGGATGTCGGCCAACTCCGGGTAAGCTGCCAAGCCATTCTCTACGATGGTGTAGCTGTAGCGTTTTTCAAGCAATTTGGCGAGCGAATCCACTGGCACAGATCCCGTGGTCGGGAGTTTGTTTCGCTCCGCAAAATCGGCGGCAGCCTGTTCTATCTCTTCGAAATAATTGTTGTTGAGTTCCAAGTACGAGCGCAAGGCCCCGAAGTAGAAGTTCTCCTCGGCGAGGGCGTAATTCCGGGAAAGTTCGACGAGCGTGGAAATGAACGCCCCGACTTTCAGCGGCGCATTGGCAATAATTTCGACCACTTTGGCGAGGTCTATGTCGAAGAGGTCGAGCGGGAGTTCATTGAGGAAATTGGAGCTGAGGAGGTCGGCCACGGGGCCGAGGTTTTTGCCCAAATCCAAGGACATCAGCTCCGCCGACTCCACGCCAAGCGTTCCGGCCAGCAGCCCGATCTTGTCTTCTTTGGGGAATTTTTTTCCCTTCTCGATTTCATTAAGATAGGAGATGGACATGCTCGTTTGCTTCGCAAAATCAGCGAAATTCAGTCCACGGGCTTGGCGTAACTGCTTGATTTTCAACCCGAAAATAATGCGCTCGTTGGGCGATTTCTGGCTCATGGGTGTAAAGGTAGGGGGATTGGGGCGAAAATTCGCAAAGTGCTTGGCGAGATGACTTAGCATTTTATGTTTTCTGGCGAAAACAATTGGATTCTAACTGCAAGGAGGATGGGAACACGGATTAAGCGGATGCGGCGGATTAAAACGGATTTTTGAAACTTTGGCTCTCTATCTTGATGCCTCCAAATACTCCCGCACCGTCGTAAACGACACCGCCTTTCCTTCAAAATATT
Organism: Bacteroidota bacterium; assembly: GCA_016124585.1. GTDB lineage: Bacteria > Bacteroidota > Bacteroidia > Chitinophagales > Saprospiraceae > UBA6168. The sequence goes on from WGNL01000018.1 coordinate 364,758, forward strand.
TCATCGCTTCCATGGCCTCATCTGCACTCGCCCCGAGGTGGTTAAGGATGTTCGCCAAATGCATTTTCATGTGCCCAGCCTGAATGCCCGTGGTCACGAGCGAGCGCACGGCGGCGAAGTTTTGTGCCAAGCCCGTGCTGGCGATTATCATCATTAATTCTTCTGCCGTCGGGTTGCCCAACATTTCGAGGGAAAGCTTTGCGATAGGGTGGAGCTTCGTCAGGCCGCCAACTGTACCGAGCGCCAATGGTAAATCCAGCCAGAAGCGGAAGATGCCGTTTTCGATGGTGCAATGGCTTAGGCTGCGGTACTGGCCATCACGGGCGGCGTAGGTGTGGCAGCCCGCCTCCACAGCCCGAAAGTCATTGGCGGTGGCCAGCACCACGGCATCCACGCCATTGAAGATGCCCTTGTTGTGGGTGGTGGCACGGTGCGGGTCAAAGTAGGCGATGCGCACGGCCTTGCGGAATTTCTCGGCCAGTTCGGCTGCAGGAAGTCCATTATTGAATGGGCCCAACTTGTCCACTGGACATTCCACCCAAGCACGCACGAGGCATTCGGGCGTGTAGTTACTGAGGATGGACATGATGATAATCACGTCCCGCTCACTGTTGTCGTCGAAAATGGGATGGGTGGCAATGAAGCGATCCAGCGTTTTTGCGAAGCACTCCAATACCGAATTGATGAAATTGGCGCCCATGCTGTCGCAGGTTTCGAAGGAAACTTTCAGTTGGTAGTAGCGTGGTTCCTGGATCGTAAAGTCCAAGAGTTCGATGCTCGTAACGCCGCCGCCCCGCTTTTCCATGTTGGCGGTGATGGGCGCTGCGTCCTGTAGGAGTTCAGTTTTCAGTTCCCCGAAAACACGTTCCAGTTTGCGCACATCGCCGCTCCAGGAGAAGTGGACTTGCCCCAACTTCTTGGTTCCCAATACTTTAGCATGAAAACCGCCCCGGTCGAGCCAATATTTGGCAGCACTGCTGGCAGCGGCCACCACCGAGCTTTCCTCGATGACCATCGGAACGGCATAGACCCTGCCGTTTATCATAAAATTAGGCGCAATGCCAAACGGCATGGGGAAATTGCTGAGAGTATTCTCGCTAAAGCCGTCTAGCAGTCGCTGCTGTTCATCGTCAGCGTTCCACCAACGCATCAGTTCCTGCGTGGCTTCATCAGGGTTTTGGAAAAATTGCTCCGCCACCCATTTCACCTTATCAGGTTTTGAGAGTTTTGAAAAGCCGGATATCGTTTTGTTGCTCATCTTACCTTTTTAGCTTTCCTTCATTTGCTTCCTTACATGTTCATGATATGCCTACATGTCCTCAAATTTTTCGATGAATAATTTTTTGAGGGATTCAATATCAAACTCAGGCTCAACTAATATTGTACCTCCTGCATCACAATAAAAAACCTGACTTCCAAATCGCTTTGACACTTCATGTACGAAAATCAACTGTGCTAATGGATTGTGACCATGTTTTCCTAAAAATAGAACTTCTAATTCTTGGTTGTCACTTTTTGGATAAGCCGACATTTCAAATAGAAAACTATCACCTACAAATACTTCTAATTCAAACTGCCCTTCTCCATCTTTCCAATCGTTGATACTTTCATTTTTAATCAACCAACCAATCTCATTAACAACAGCTTTGATTTGAACTAAACTAGGTTTCCTTGAATCTTGAAGATTAGCGTTTGTTATTGTATTTTCTAACCAATCAATTCCATTTGCAATAACAGATATTGATGGAATCATCATAAAGGTATTTGCCATTACACCTATTTTATTTTTAAAAACGCCGCTGCCAACTCAAGCCCCCACACTTGCGCTGCCACATATTCCCGCAGTTCCTCATACTCACCCCGTGCGTGTTTCAAAAAGCCGGAAGCCTGCCCATAGACACTCGGCAAATGTAGTTTGTTGGTCAAGTAATACCCATCCAAGAAACTGGTGATGCCACCGGATATGATGACTTGTTGACAAAGCATTTTATCGCCCAATTCCGCTTTGATTTGATTGGTAAAATCCACCATCTCAGCCGCTGTGTGGCCGACTTGCGCCAGTTGTTGGTAAATTTCCTGATTGGTCTTGTCACTCCGCAATAATTCCAATTTGGCGAAATTAGTGCCACCGCTGGCCGCAAAATCCACCGCTTGCAACGGCAGTTGGAACAATGCCTTTAGGCTTTCATAACCCATGCCTTGCCCGACTTCCTTCACGATGATTTTTAGCATGGGCATTTGTTCCAAAATGGTCTCAATCGTGTCGAGCGGTGGCCGTAGGAAGCGGTCACCTTCCGGTTGCAGCCATTCTTGCAGTGGGTTTACATGGATGATGAGGCCATCGGCTTGGAGTTTTTCGAGCATGGTCGTCACCCGCCTAAGTTCCTGTTTATCAATGAGTTGTTCCAGTTGGGCAATGCCAAGATTGGCGTAGAGTGGAAGGTCGTCGCCGATGAGGTGACGTACGGCAAAGTCTTCCAGCGTATCATCGGAGAAGAGCAGGGAGCGGCAGGAGCCAAGCCCCATTCCCATACCGAATTCGGCGCATGCTCGTGCTAGGTTGTGGTTGATGGTATGTGCCCAATCTGTACCACCGGTCATGCTGCTGACCCAGAGCGGCGTCCGCAGGGTTTTACCCAAAAAAGAAAATGGTGATAGGCTACCAGGTTTTGGATGCGCCGACAATAGCGGCTCATAGTGGAACCTTGCATCCACTTCGCCATGCGCCACTTGCGAGCGGAAGGCCATTTCGATATGGTCACGCTTGCGAGCGGCAGCGGTGGGGTCGTCTGATTGATTAGGCTTGATTTCGAGATGATCCATTGTTGCAAACATCGGCAAAGATTTTCAAACATCGGTTTAACAAAGGTGTATGGGTTTGGTTTTCGATTTGAGTTTCACCATGCATCGCTTTTTGCTTTCATTTGTTCCAAAATTGAATTATGAAATATACTGTTGTTATTGTTTTCATCGTCCTTGTTAGCTGCACGGCAACCAAGCGATTCACTGCTTCCGACCTCACTCCCGAAAACTCCTTTACCGAAAACTGCGAAGGCCCAAATGTGGACAAAGCGGGAAATCTTTACGTAGTAAATTACCAAAAAGACGGTACGGTGGGCATCATTACACCTGACGGAAAAGCTTCGGTTTTTGTGGTATTGCCTGAAGGTAGCACTGCCAACGCTATCCGATTCGATAGTAAAGGGGATATGCTTTTAGCAGACTTCACTGGTCATAATGTGCTGAAAATCAATCCCTCCACAAAAACGGTTTCTGTCTATTGCCATGACGATCGCTTTAACCAACCCAATGATTTGTGTATCACAAAAGGGGATGTCATTTTCGCTAGTGACCCCAAATGGAAAGATGGGATCGGACAAGTTTGGCGCATCATGCCAGATGGCAAGGCAACGCTCGCTGCGGGTAACATGGGCACTACCAACGGCATCGAACTCAGCCCCAATGAACAGACGCTCTACGTGAACGAGTCGGTGCAACTGAACGTATGGGCTTTTGACGTGTCGCTAACGGGTGAACTGAGCAACAAGCGGTTATTTCATAAATTCGATGACTTCGGAATGGACGGTATGAAATGCGACAAGGAGGGCAATCTCTATGTCACTCGCTATGGCAAGGGCATGGTGGCCGTTCTATCACCGCAGGGAAAATTGCTTCGGGAGGTACCGCTTAAAGGTAAAAAAACAAGTAATATCGCCTTCGGTGGCCCTGATGGCAAAACAGCTTATGTCACCTTGCAGGACCGCAAGTGTGTGGAGACTTTTCGAAATAATATAGCTGGAAAAGGCTGGTGAAAACCCAAGATTTGGGTCAAATACTTCGACCGTTGGAGGTGGAATGGATTTTTTCCTTGATGGAAAGAATAAGGGAAGGCGAAACGGTTTTGCGATGGATGCGGCTGCGGACAAACTCCCGGAAACTTTGTTCTTTGGCTAACATTTCACGGTATTCGGGATTGTTTTTTATTTCTTCGAGCATTTCACGTTCTGCGTCTGGGGTGAGTTCGTTATCGAGGAGAAGGTTGAGACGGGTGACAAAATCCTGGCCGTTTTGATAATTTTTCATCGCAAAATAAATTTGTAGTCCCACTGACGGTTGTACCTGATAAACAACAACTTGCACAACCTTGGCAGACGTTCAAGCCCGCCACGAAGCCGTTGGTAGGCCAAGTAGAAATGGGCAAGTTGTCGTTCAAAATTGTGCGAATCATTTCTCTTTTTTAATTGATTATCAACTCAAAATTTGTCAGAAAAGACGGGTTCGGAAATGGCTTTAATAAAAAAAGGCTGAACGGCCAAGGTGCATAACCCTGCTTGGCCATTCAACCGATTATCCTCTTTTATCTTCGTAACCGAGTTGCTCGGCATACGTTTTCAGTTTTTCTTTCAACAAGTTACGGGCACGGTGCAACCTGGAACGTACCGTACCAATCGGAATGTCCAAGATAGAAGCGATTTCATCGTACTTGAAATCTTCGACATCGCTTAGTAGGATGACAGTCCTGAAATCCACAGGCAGTTGGTTAATGGCCAACGTTACTTCATCGCCAATCAAGTACTGAAACATCTCCTCCCGCATTTCCATGCCACTGGTCAATGGCGTATCCTGCTTATCTTGATAGACCACATAATCCTGCAGTTCCACCCGGTTCGGCGTCTTCACCTTCCGGCGGTACTCGTTGATGAAGGCGTTTTTGGCAATGGTGAATAACCAAGCCTTGGCGTTGGTGCCTGCTTCGTATTTGTCCACAAAGCGCCATGCTTTCATCAATGTCTCTTGGAACAGGTCATTGGCATCATCCTCGTTACCAGTCAGGTGGTAAGCGAAATTGTAGAGTGCATCGGAATGAGGCATGAATTCATCCTCAAAAATGCCCTCGAAATAAGTGGTTTTGTCGGCCATTAGTACCATAACATACTTGTTTTCAGTTGGCTCTCCCCTTGGTTGAGGAGAGTCAAGGCTTGTTCCCTGTTGGTAAAAGGCGAAGCCATGTGGGGTTTAACAGTTGTTATTCAGGAAAAAGTTCCCGAAGCTAAATTTTTTCTGAAAAAAGCAGAAGGGTAGGGTTGTTTGTGTAAGTATAATACAAAAACAGCCTGATAGACATTACATCTATCAGGCTGTTTTGAAAAAAAGGGTTGGCGGCGACCTACTCTCCCGGCCTTCAGGGCCAGTACCATCGGCGCAGAGGGGCTTAACTGCTCTGTTCGGAATGGGAAGAGGTGATCCCCCTCGCTAAAGCCACCAACATATCTTGGTTGATGCCGCAAG